>NZ_WXZL01000099.1 GCF_009982895.1 Deinococcus alpinitundrae
ACTCATTGTTGATCTGACCTCGATCGCGAAGGAAGGTCGCTTCGAAGGGTTAGGCGACTGGATGCACACCTTGAATTCGGTGCAGGGTGTGCACGTCGTGCTGCTGTACCTTTGTTGCGGAGAACTGCGCCTGCCTTGGTCCTTCTTGATCTGGCGGGGTAAGGGAGAGCCCTCACCTACCCAACTGGCCTTGAAGCTCCTGCGCGGACTTCCGCTGGAAGTCCGCCACAGCAGCAAGACCATTCACCTGCTGGCTGATGGAGGATTCAGCAGCAAAGCGTTCATCCAAGGCATCATCGCGCTCAAGTTCGCGGGATTCATCGGGATGCGGGCAGATCGAAAAACCTCCACTGGGCAACACTTGCGCGACATCACGACATCAGGCCGGAAGATCGAGTTGCACGATCTTCCTGGGGTGCCACTGTGGGTGACTTGGGTCTGGCTGCCAGCCAAAAAAGGCGATGCTCAGGAACGGCGCTTCATCGTCTCGACCGTGCCACGCACGGCCCAGGTCATCAAACGCACCGGGAAACGTCGCTGGAAAATCGAGGCCCTCTTCAAAACCCTCAAGAGTCGCTTTGGCTTTGGGAAGTTCGGTCAACAGACCAAACGAGGCGTGCTGCG
>NZ_WXZL01000100.1 GCF_009982895.1 Deinococcus alpinitundrae
TAGAGCATTTGTCACAATAGAACCTGGGGATGGGCGTGTTTAAACCAGTGTTCGATATCCAAGCGTTTCACGGCGTCCAAAGCGCTGCCAATGGCGTTGATCAGCTCCGGGACCACCCGCCAGGTACCACCGCGCACCAGCGCTTTGATTTTCGAAAACATCAACTCAATCGGGTTGAAATCCGGACTGTAGGGTGAGGTGAACAGCATCTCACAGCCCTGGGCTTCGATGAGCGTCCGAATGGACGCTCGATGATGCGAGGACAGGTTATCCAGCACGACCACTTGGCCTCGACGAAGTGTGGGACACAGAATATTCCGTACGTACCATTCAAAGACGTCACCATCCAAAGCGCCATCGATCACGATGGCAGCCTGCGGCCCAGCCAGACTCAACGCACAAATCAATGTCTGATTTCTCCCATGATTTCTTGGAACTTGGTCAATGGCGCGCGCGTGGCTTGGCGCACGGCCATACCCACGGGTCATCGCGATATGGAAGCCACTCTCGTCCAGAAAGACCAGGCGGTCTGGCTGCTCAAGGTACGCTGTGAGATCATTGAGGAACTGCGTTCGCAGTTCCTCACGGCGTTCTCTGGCGACCAGCGTTTTTTTTATGGGT
>NZ_WXZL01000101.1 GCF_009982895.1 Deinococcus alpinitundrae
CCGGAGATGTCTGAATGGGGGAACCCAGCCATCACAAGATGGTTATCTTACACTGAATACATAGGTGTAAGAGGCGAACCAGGGGAACTGAAACATCTAAGTACCCTGAGGAAAAGAAATCAACCGAGATTCCCTTAGTAGTGGCGAGCGAACGGGGACCAGCCCTTAAGTTGTATTGAGATTAGCGGAACGCTCTGGAAAGTGCGGCCATAGTGGGTGATAGCCCTGTACGCGAAAATCCCTTTGCAATGAAATCGAGTAGGACGGGGCACGAGAAACCTTGTCTGAATATGGGGGGACCATCCTCCAAGGCTAAATACTACTGACTGACCGATAGTGAACCAGTACCGTGAGGGAAAGGCGAAAAGAACCGCGGAGAGCGGAGTGAAATAGATCCTGAAACCGTATGCGTACAAGCAGTGGGAGCCCACTTTGTTGGGTGACTGCGTACCTTTTGTATAATGGGTCAGCGACTTATTTTCAGTGGCGAGCTTAACCGAATAGGGGAAGCTCGCCACTGAAACCGTATGCGTACAAGCAGTGGGAGCCCACTTTGTTGGGTGACTGCGTACCTTTTGTATAATGGGTCAGCGACTTATTTTCAGAGAGCAGA
>NZ_WXZL01000102.1 GCF_009982895.1 Deinococcus alpinitundrae
TACCCAACCACCTGTGTCGGTTTGGGGTACGGTTCCTGGTTACCTGAAGCTTAGAAGCTTTTCTTGGAAGCATGGCATCAACCACTTCATGTTCTAAAAGAACACTCGTCATCAGCTCTCGGCCTTAAGATCCCGGATTTACCTAAGATCTCAGCCTACCACCTTAAACCTGGACTACCAACGCCAGGCTGGCCTAGCCTTCTCCGTCCCTCCATCGCAATAACCAGAAGTACAGGAATATTAACCTGTTTTCCATCGACTACGCTTTTCAGCCTCGCCTTAGGGACCGACTAACCCTGCGTCGATTAACGTTGCGCAGGAAACCTTGGTCTTTCGGCGTGGGTGTTTTTCACACCCATTGTCGTTACTCATGTCAGCATTCGCACTTCTGATACCTCCAGCAAGCTTCTCAACTCACCTTCACAGGCTTACAGAACGCTCCTCTACCGCATCACCAAAGGTGATACCCGTAGCTTCGGTGCATGGTTTGAGCCCCGTTACATCTTCCGCGCAGGCCGACTCGACTAGTGAGCTATTACGCTTTCTTTAAAGGGTGGCTGCTTCTAAGCCAACCTCCTAGCTGTCTAAGCCTTCCCACGA
>NZ_WXZL01000103.1 GCF_009982895.1 Deinococcus alpinitundrae
AAGAGTGACAGGCTCGGCAGACCGAGTCCCCAAGGATGCTGTCGCAGGTGGTTGAGGACGATAGAGTGGGGCGAGCCGCTCGGGTGTGTTTTCATAACCAAAAACACCTTCTCAGAGCGGCTCCAGCCTTTTATCCCTCCAAAACTGTCATCTACTTAGGCTTTTGACTCTGTCTTCGTTGTCATGGAGAGCCTTATTTTAAGCCTCCGAGACGCATGTGGCTATTACTTTGTCACTTATGATTGGACTTCAAGTAAAGGCGCGAAACCTAAGATTAGACCTCCTGCGTAGAGTGATTAGGTAAGCTGGACGGGTGCCCCATGAACGTCTGGAACGTGCCCTGAAGATGAACCGCACTCTATTTAAGCGCCGAACTGGGGTTTATCCCGAAACCTTCATCGACATGGAAGCCGTGTTGCTTGAACGCGAAGGTACGAAGAAGAGAAGCGGTCGCCCTGCAGCGCTCAATCCTGCTGAACAGCGTCTCCTGACACTGGAATTCTGGCGGGAATATCGGACATCTGCCCACCTGGGCGATGATTGGGGCATCCATGAAACCACCGTGCAGCGCACGGTGGAACGGGTTGAAGCA
>NZ_WXZL01000104.1 GCF_009982895.1 Deinococcus alpinitundrae
CGACTGGGCCCGCACCGCCCGTGAGGAATACAAGAGCAGCTACGTGCGCGCCATGCTGGAATTGTCAAAGCTGCACTATGACGCTGGGGAAAGCAACTTGGCAATTTGGCATCTGACTCAGGCGCTGCGGACCGACCCGCTGATCGGAGAGAACCATCATCAGGACCTGATGGTCCGTCTGGCGAGTGTCGAGAGCCACTACGCCGCTGTTGAACATTACCGCCGCTTCGTCAAGTACCTGCAAGACGACTTCGCTGATACGCCGATGTGGGAAACCACGGCCCTCGCTGAACGTCTCAAAGCTGGCGAGGAGGTCAGCGCCGACCAGGTCGGCACCCACAGCCCCAATGTCCGTGACCTGGCCGAGCGCGCAGCAGGCGCTTTGCCTCTCGACCTCGGGCTGGACGGGAATGAAGTGCATGGTCCACTTGGACGCGCTCAGCTGGGACTCAAGCTGGCCGACGCGCTGCACCCGGCTGTAACGCTCGATGAAGTGGCGCACCTGACCCTCGAGGCGCTGGGCGCGTCCATGCACCTGGAGTCGCTGTTCATCTTCCTGGTGGATCGAGGCGTGCTGCGCGTCA
>NZ_WXZL01000105.1 GCF_009982895.1 Deinococcus alpinitundrae
GCCTGAAGGTCGGGTGGCAGCGCGTCCGATATGTGCGCCTCCCTGATCGCCTCCTGCACAGCTACCTCCCATCGTGAACTTCAGCCGAGATCAATAAGAGGGACCGCATTGTTTGCGCTGGGCCCAAGGCGTGGTGCGTTGCGCCAGTACCTGCTGACCGAACAAGGCCAGCAGGTACTACGGAATCTCGCTCAGGAGACCACCGCCGTTCACTGAACGCACCGACAGCACCCAACACCCCACCCAGCCCCCGGCTCCACGCGGGGGCGTTCGCTTGCCCTGCCTGGGTGTCACGGGCGCGGCAAGACTTGAACCATGTCGGAGGCCACTTGAAATTCACCCTGACCCTCAGCGGCCTGGCTTTGGTGCTGGCCTCGCTGCTGACCATCCCGCCCGGCGTCTGCAAAGCCGACGTGCGGCCCATCGCCCGCATCGGACCGTTCAACCAAATCCTGATCGTGGTCGGTGTCCCCCAGAACTGTCCGTTAACCTCAAAGGCTGTACTGCGCTTCCGTACTGCTGGGGACGGCGTGCTGCCCCCCATCGGCTACTTCGTCTTGCGCGGCTCCTACCCCCGTGAG
>NZ_WXZL01000106.1 GCF_009982895.1 Deinococcus alpinitundrae
GTTGACTTTCTCTGTCTTCAGGGTTTTATAGAAACTCTCCATGCGGGCGTTGTCGTAGGGATTGCCGGTTCTGGACATGCTGGGCGTGATGCCCATCGCCCGCAGGCGGGCGATGTAGATCCGGCTGGCGTACTGAACACCTTGATCAGAATGGTGGAGGAGTCCAGGTGCTGGATTGCGAGCGGCCAGCGCGTTATTCAGTGCGGCCAGCGACAGGTCGGCATCAATCAATCTTGACATTGACCAGCCCACGATCTCACGCGTGAAGCTGTCCAGCACGCACGCCAGATAGACGAACCCCTGCTTCACCCTCACGTACGTCAGATCAGCTTGCCAGACCTGGTCTGGTTTGGTCGGCATCGTCTGTGGGAGCAGATTAGGAAAGCGTTTCTCGTTGTGAGTCGAATCGGTGGTGCGCTGGTAACGTCGTTTGGGTCGGCACAACAACCGACGTTCCCGCATGACCCGCAGGACGCGTTTGTGATTGACGCCCTGCCCTCTGCGTGCCAGTTCGCGGGTGACCCGCCGATACCCGTAGCCGCTCCACTTCAGCACGACGGCCTCAAT
>NZ_WXZL01000107.1 GCF_009982895.1 Deinococcus alpinitundrae
TAGACCTCCTGCGAAAGTCACGCTCTCTCAGTAAGCGAGTGATTGCACAGCGCGGCGATGAGATTCGCGCGGAGGGAAAAGCGCCGTCTCCGGTGACGGTACACGTCTTTCAACACGCGAAATATCTTCAAGCGCCGAATAACATGCTCGATACGCAGGCGGGTGTACGCCAGCACTCGGTTCTCCTGGCGCTCTTCAGGCGATAGAGGATCGCGCTTCGTTTCCTTGTGTGGTGTGATCGAGTGGCCGTGATCACACCAGATCCCTTGATACCCGGCATCCCCGATCAGGGCTGTTTCCTGATGGACCTGTACCCCCGAGTGGCGAAACAGTGTCAGATCATGCATGGAGCCGGCGGTGGTAGCGATACACATGATCATGTGTGTCGCCACATTGATGACCACCTGCGTTTTCAGGGTGTGGCGCTTTTTCTTGCCGCTATACCATGTCCGCTGCTTTTTTTGGGGCGCTCACACGGCGATTCGGCTGCATCAATGGCGATGATCTGGAAGACATGCTCTGCTTCCTTCAGGACCTTCTTGCCGG
>NZ_WXZL01000108.1 GCF_009982895.1 Deinococcus alpinitundrae
CGAGCGACGCCATTCCAGCCTGGGGTACCGCTCACCCACTCGATTCGAAGAATACTGGGCCAGACCGAACTGATCCTCCACAGGGGTCTTGCAATATCAGTGGCTAGGTCGCTGTGGTTGACGCTCTGGGACGTAATCATCGCAAAGACCAGGTCGACGACACGCTGAAGCGTGTCGATTCACAGGAATGGAACGCAAGCTTTGAAGTGTTCGGTCAGTTCGGTACGCTGGGGCCAAGTGGGAGGTGAGGAGGTCATTCCTTGAACTCACCGCATTTTGCTGTCCTTGTCGAAGGACAGGAGGGAATTGACGGTTTTCCTTGTCTAGGACAGCCTCAAACCAAAGTTGTCAGGTACTGAGGTTCGAGTGGTTACACAGCGCTGCGATGAGCTTGAGGCGTAAGGGGAAACGCCGTTTCCGGTGACGATAGAAGTCCTTGAGCACGTGAAATATCTTCAACTGTCGGATGACATGTTCCACCCGCAAGCGGGTGGACGCCAGGGCACGGTTCTCCTGGCGCTCTTCTGGGGTCAGCGGATTTGCTT
>NZ_WXZL01000010.1 GCF_009982895.1 Deinococcus alpinitundrae
TGAGATGGGATCCAGACGACTTGGCCGTGCTGTTTACAGTGCTGATAAGTTCTTTCTCAGCTCCAGGAGCGGCTTAAACGGAAGTTGTCGGGTACTGAGCTTCTGCCCACCCAGATCAATTTTTGAGGTACTGGTAAATAGTTTCTCGACTGACTCCAAATTCCCTTGCGAGTTTGGCTTTAGGTTCGTCACTACGGGCTTTGAGCGCTGCTACCTGTGCCGTGGTAAGGCTAGGCTTCCGGCCTTTGTATGCGCCCTTTTTCTTGGCGATGGAAATACCTTCCTGCTGGCGTTCCCGAATCAAAGACCTCTCGAACTCGGCAAAGGCTCCCATGACGCTCAGGAGCAAGTTGGACATTGGAGAGTCTTCTCCTGTGAAGATCAGACCTTCCTTGACGAACTGTACCCTTACTGACCTTCCTGTGAGCGTCTGGACTAGGTTCCGTAGGTCATCTAGGTTGCGGGCAAGACGGTCAAGACTATGGACGATGACCGTATCGCCTTCCCTGACGAAATCGAGCAACGCTTTGAGTTGAGGACGGTGCGTGTTCTTCCCGCTGATCTTCTCAGTGAAAAGCTTGTCCACCTGGAGGCCCTCAAGCTGCCGCTCTGGATTCTGCTCAAAGGAACTTACACGAACGTACCCCACAACTTTTCCGGTCATGGTGTCAGTCTAGACTCTAAGAATCTATCTTGAAAGTGTCAGAAATTACTAAAGTGGACCCTAATCTGACACCTTTTTGTCTGTTTTCGGATGTCAGGAATGGGTATACCCCAGATTGACATATCTGACTAGCGATACGTAATTTATGTTACACTTAAACTACTCAATCACCAAAGGAGCAAGTATGAAAAAGACTGGGTGCTTCGTACTACTGATCTCGCTTAGCGTTAGCTGTAATCAGCCGCAGAAAAGTGCCATAACTGAAGAGAGAATAACTACGCTAGAGAATAAAATAGCTGGACTTGAAGATGCAAATTCAAATTTGAAGAATGAATTCTTAGTTTTACAAGACAAAATACACGATGAAGCGAAGACCTCAGACATTTTGTATACCGAGGCAGAATTAACTGGGAATGACTTAAAGAGAATTTACGGTCTTTTCAGAAACTTTTGTGGAGGATTTGATCGTTTTGGAAACAATTTAACAAACTATGTTGACGTTTGCGGAACCAGAGATGATATGTTGCCTACCGAATCAGGGGGTGTAAAGCGTATTGTAAAAGAGTAGTTTACGGTTGTTTCGAAGTGCCTGGAACCGTGAGGCATGTCAGACCTCAAGCAAATCATAGATGGGTGGAGGTTCCTCCTAGCCCGCACTGGAAATCAGACCACATGGTCGGGTTTCCATGCTATGATTATGGTAATTCTTTGAAGTAGACTTTCAAAGCGGCATAACCTAATACAAAAATGGGTATGAGTTTTTGCGAAGCCTCAGCTATTTTCTGGGCGCTTTCTGCGATTTCGGTAGCACTTTTAAATATTTCCACTGCGCTTTTACTTTTAACGGGCTCACCCATATGAGTGCCCACATTCTGAACGCTTTTTCCAATGAAAACGTTAATATTTTCGAACAGCTTATCCGGCCCAATGAAGTTTATTCTAGTGATGCCGTCCAACATTTCCATCAAAGTTTTTGACAACGTGTTCTTAATCTCATCACTGAAGCTTGACTTAGATACTATATCAAGCAAATCTATTATCCTATCTCTTAGTTCGTCAATTTCCTGTTGTGGAACAAGATAATGTTCTTCTTTCTCAGATATATTCTGATCTATCATGTCTGCTCTCGTCAAAATGTCTGGACTGAAGCCATGAATATGATTTATGCCAGAATTTAGGTTTGCAACTTCGTAGAGATTTGTAATTCCTTTAACTACATCCATGTTTGAGTCTCTGGCTCTCGCTGGAGAGTTCCTCTCCACATATTTCAAAGACGCATCACATATGGCTAACATAGCCTTGTAATCTTCGAGAATTTCAATCAAGGAATAGCCAGCATTTATGAATGGCCTACCTAAGACAAAAGAGATACTTGGACCTAGCATAAGATAACCGCCGTTCACAGTATACCTATTCCTAAATTCCTGTGATAAGTTTTGCGTACTGAGTTGGCGGGTTATACGTACTAAATTAGTAAGTGGACTGACGATGTCAGACGGTGCTTCTTGGGTCATTAGATTTGTATTCTAACTCAGAATTTCCCATACCTGAGCGTTCTCAGGTATATCTATAGCCACTCCGAAATGTGCACAGAACCGTTGAGCGTTACGCCGTCTGATATCGGCGTCCTGTCCGCCTGACTGCCTAGAACCTGTCCAGAGCCGCTCTAGCAAGGGAAGAGCAGGAGTGACCTAGCAAATCTTTTATACCTGCCTTCTGTCTATACTCCCTTAGTGCCGTATGCTGTCTTTATGGAAAGACAAGCGATAGTCACAAGGGTATCTAGCGACGGGCAAAGAGGAAATTTCAGCGAAGAGTACCAAAAGGATACGTGCGAACGTTACGGGAATGGAATGGGTTGGGAAACTTACGGCCAATTTCATGATGTTCAAACAGGAACAGATTATCTAAAGCGAAAAGCAGTAAGAACGGTACTAGAATTACTAGATTCAAAGATCATTCAACATGTCACATTCATGTCTATTGACCGGGTTGGACGTGAGAGTGAAGTTATTAAGCAGTTTGTCAAAGACATATACGCTAAAGGTGGAGACGTTTCTATTGCAGGTTCCAATCGTACATATGAAAGTTACCTGGAATGTATTACGGATCAAATCTGGAATATTGCACAAGCTGAAGGTGAACGATTAAGAATGATGGCACGTACTCAGCCTAATCGCCTTTTGGCATTTAAGAAAGGCAGTTATGCCAAGCGTGCGCCGTACGGATACCGAACAGTCTCTAGTGGTGCAAGACTTAAGCAAAAGTTTGTGAGTTTAGAAGTTGTAGAATCTGATGGTGAAACTATCCGCTCTATACTTACCTATTTTGCGAAAACCCGTAGCAAGTCGGCCACTTTAAGATATGCAAATACGGAAAAGCTTTCTTACATGGGAAATCCACAAAGCAATTGGCATCCAGGTACATTAAAACGCACTATTGCCTACGCAAATGTTTATGCAGGAATACCACAGATTCTCAGATACTCACCGAAAGAGCCTGTGGGCAAGGATAATCCAGAGATTGAATACACTTATCCCGCTATCATATCTCTAGAGTTGGCACAAGCGGTCAATTTGGCAAACAGCCTAAATGACCATAAGGGGACCGAGCTAAAAAATCCCAAGCCTTTTACGAAACTTGTGTGGTGTGAATGTGGAAAGCGTGCCAATTATGAAGAGAGTAGAAACTTAGCAAGTTCCCTTTTCAAATGTCCTACGGGACAACTCAACAAGCGTAATAGAAATCTAAACAGGCACGTAAGATATGAAAACGCCTGCAATCATGGGATTAGTCCTGTGATTCTAGAAAGAGTTTTGAGAGCCTACCTGTACAACCTCGACTCAGAATTGTTTATTTCAGAACTAGAGATAGAGTTGATGGACTATTACATGAAAGCAATGAACCTAATGGCAGACATAACCGCCATAAAAGCCTCAAGAGACAGCGCAGAGATACGCCGTAAGAGATACCGTGAAAGAATTTTGGAGACTGATCCCATAGAGTTTCCAGACTTTGTTGCAGAGATTAATTCCGCCATCAAAGAATTACAATTTGAGATAGATAATTTAGCAGAAAGAGAATCGCCCATTAAGCAGGAGCTGAATATGATTGAGAAAACATTTTCTCAGTTAGATTTACCACTATTTAACAATCTTTTACATGAAATTGGAGAGTGGGAACCTGACGAACAAGACGAAAAACTTTTGGAGGAAATTTACAGGCGCTATTCAGGTCTAGAAATCATGAATCTGGGATTAGATCAAATAATTCCAGAACTTAGGCACAGAATTCACCCACGAATGACAAAGGTTCGTAGTGCGGTTCAGGAACTCTCAGGGGCAGTAGACCATCAGGACTGGGAAAAGGTGTCTTACCTTATGGCCCTGCTAGGGCTGAGATTCCGAGCAGATTTTGCGGAACCTGGAATCAGCAAGCGAAGAAAGACTATACGGATAGAGATGAGCCTAGAAAACCCTATGCCAGTGGACGAAAATACACTAGGCCGTGGTTTTGTCTCTAATGGAGCAGGTTGTGCCCACCGGCCAGCGCGATTTCCAGCGCCCGGCGGGCTTGCCCCTGACCTTTGAGGTCAGCCAGATCAAGCGGCACGGAGCCGTCGTCGGAGAAGTCCGGGGCCTGGGCAGGGGTCAGGGGCACGTGGCCCGAGAGGTGCTGCAACGCTTCGCGCAGGGTGCGGGCCGGGTAGACCTTCACCTCGTCGATCAAGGCAGCCTCGCTGGCGTTGACCTCGCCCAGCAGCACATCCAACTCCTCTTGTCCGGCGAGCAGCGCCAGATTCACCGCGCCGCCGACGGGCCGCACGCTGCCGTCGAGTGCCAGCTCACCGGCCAGCAGCGTGCCCAACAGCGCTCCGGCGGGCAAGAGTTCCTGGGCAGCCAGCAGCCCCAGAGCAATCGGCAGATCGTACATCGGGCCTTCCTTACGCAGATCGGCAGGCGCGAGGTTGACCGTGATGCGGGCCGCCGGAAACGGCAGATTGCTGTTGCGAATCGCCGCCCGCACCCGCTCGCGCGCCTCGCTGACCGCCTAATCCGGCAGGCCCACGATATTGAAGGCAGGCAGACCCGGCGACACGTCCACCTCCACCGTGACCAGCACGGCGTCCACCCCGATGAGGGCAGCGCTGCAGGCGGTGGCGAGCATCAGGGCACTCCAGCAGAAGTGAAGCGGGCGGCACGAAACAAAGCGGCGGGCATGAAGATCACGCTAGCCGCCGCACCATCACCGAATTCTTTTGCGCCCCGGCAACCCGGGCCGCTTCAGCGCCTGCGCCGTTTGTTGATTTCCAGCAGCACCGGCACAAACGAGGCCACCAGAATGACGCCCACGATCACCAGGATGTACTTGTCGAGCACGTCGGCCGGAATGATCTTGCCCAGACCGTAGCCCGCCAGCGGCACGCCTGCGCCCCACAGCAGCGCGCCTACCGCATTGGCAATCATGAAGGTGCGCGGACTCATCTGGATAGTTCCGGCCAGGGTGGGCACCAGCGTGCGGATGATCGGCACAAAGCGCGCCAGCACCAGCGTCTGGTTGCCGCGCCTATCGAAGTACTCGCGGGCCTGCTCGACGTATTCGGGTTTGAGAAACCTGGCACGGGCAAACACGGCAGGGCCGAACTGCCGCCCGATGGCGTAGCCCGAAACGTTGCCCAGAAACGCCGCCACCACCGTCAGCCCGATAACCACCCCCAGATTGAGGTCGCCGCGCGCCGCGAACAGCCCTGCCGTGATCAGCAGGCTGTCGCCCGGCAGAAAAAAGCCCAGCAGCAGCCCGGTTTCGGCAAAGATGATCAGGGCCAGGCCCAGGTAGGAGAAGGTCTTGAGCAGGTATTCCGGATCGAGCATTCGGTGAGTCTACAGGCTGGCATCTGATCGGGGCGTCAGCCGAAAGTAAAACCCCCAGGGTCCGGGGACCCAACGTCCAGACGCTTAAACCCGGGTTAGGTCTTTCGGCAGCGGCAGAAACTCGATCTCGGGGTGTTGGGTCTGGGTGTAGTCGAGGTCGTAGGAACTCCTGAACAGCATCACCGGGCGCCCCTGGTCGTCCTCGACGTGGCGGGCGAAGCGGGCCACCGACGCCGTATCACCGGCCAGCCAGCGCACCAGCTCGTAACTGGTGACGTGCAGCTCGACCTCCACGCCGTACTCCTCGGCGAGCCGGGCCTGAAAGACCTCGAATTGCAGCGGCCCCACCGCGCCCAGATAGGGATCGCGCGCACCGTCGGTGGGGTAAAAAACCTGCACCACGCCCTCCTCGGCCAGCTGGGTCAAGCCCTTCATGAAGGCCTTGCGCTTGCCCACATCCTTCAGCGACAGCGTGGCGAAGGTCTCGGGCGTGAACCTCGGGAAGCCCGGCAATTGGAGTTTGGTGTCCAGGCTGATCACGTCTCCGATCTGAAAGACGCCGGGGTTGACCAGCCCCACGATGTCACCGGGGTAGGCGTCCTCGACCTTCTCGCGGTCCTGGGCAAACAGGGTATGGGCCTGCGAGAGCCGCAGCTTACGCCCACTGCGGGTGTGGGTCACGTCCATGCCGCGCTCGAAGTGGCCGCTCATGACCCGCATGTAGGCGGTGCGGTCGCGGTGGGCCTTACTCATATTGGCTTGGAGCTTGAAGATAAAGCCCGCGAACGGCGCGTCGGGATCGCGCTCGCCGAGGTTGGTCTCGGTGGGGCCGGGGGCGGGCGCGAGGTCCACGAAGCGGCTCAGGAAGTGCTCGACGCCGAAGTTGTTCATGGCGCTGCCGAAGAACACCGGGGTCAGCTCGCCCGCCAGGAAAGCTGTCTGATCGTAGGCGTCCATCGCGCCCTCGATCAGCTCCACGTCCTGCCGGAGCTTGGCCGCCAGGTCCGCGCCGACCAGCCGGGGCAGCTCGGGGTCGTGCAGGCCCGCCACCTGCACCGGGGCGCGCTGCTTGCCGCGTGCGGTGCGCTCGAAGACCAGCACCTGCTTGGCCTGAAGGTCGTAGACGCCCTTGAAGTCGGGACCGTCACCGATGGGCCAGGTCAGCGGAATGGCCGCGATGCCGAGGGTACTCTCGACCTGTTCGAGCAGCTCGAACGGATCGACGGCAGGGCGGTCCATCTTATTGATGAAGGTGAGAATCGGAATGCCCCGGTTGCGGCACACCGCGAACAGCTTCTCGGTCTGCGCCTGCACGCCTCTGGCCGCGTCGAGCACCATCAGTGCCGAGTCGGCGGCGGTCAGGGTGCGGTAGGTGTCTTCCGAGAAGTCCTGGTGACCGGGGGTGTCGAGCAGGTTGATGTGGCGGCCCGCGTACTCGAAGGTCAGCGCCGAGCTGGAAATCGAAATGCCGCGCTGCTGCTCGATGCTCATCCAGTCGGAGGTAGTGTGGCGCATCCCTTCGCGGGCGGTGACCGATCCAGCCTGCTGGATCGCGCCGCCGTAGAGCAGCAGTTTCTCGGTGATGGTGGTTTTGCCCGCGTCGGGGTGCGAGATGATGGCGAAGGTGCGGCGGCGCAGGATTTCGCGCTCCAGCTGGGCGTCGGTGGCGCTGGGGGCAGCAGGTGAAGGGGTGTCCGCGTCGTCTGAGCTGGGAATGTCAGAACTGGGCGTCTCTGAACGGGCGACGTCTGGCAGCGCCGTGTCTGTCACGGCACTGTCCAGCACAGTGGAGTCAATCAAGGGGGAATCGGTGGTGGTCATACGGCACTCCTGCGGGCGCTGGCGAACAAGCGACAACGGCGATCACGGAACTGAGGTTCGTTTCTGCGACTCAGGGCCAAACGGGTCGACCGAACAGGTCAATGTGGCGTGAGGAGAAACATCATCCGTTCATCATACCGCGTCTGGAGCGGCAGCAAAAGCCCCCAGCGCCGCGTCCAGGGTGGCCAGCCGCGCCTGCACCAGCGTGGCCGGGTCGCGGTGGTAGCCCCCGGCCATCAGCGACACCAGCGGCGTGTGGGTGCGGGCCGCCCAATTGTAGACTCGCTCGTCGCGCGCCCGCAATCCCTCTAAACTCAAGGCCAGCCGCCCCAGTTGATCGCCTGCCAGCACGTCGGCTCCGGCCAGGTAAAACAGCAGATCGGGGCGAAACTCCTGCACAGCGGGCAGCACCGTCTCACTCAGCACCGCCAGATACTCGGCGTCCTCGGTGCCATCGGGCAGGGCCACGTCCAGCGTGCTGGTTTCCTTCCTGAACGGGTAATTGTGTTCGGCGTGAACGCTGAGGGTAAAGACCCGCGCCTCGTCAGCGAAGATGCTGGCGGTGCCGTTACCCTGGTGCACGTCCAAGTCGAGAATCAGCACCTTCCTGACGAGTCCGGCGTCGAGGACGTGCTGGGCCGCAATCGCCACATCGTTGAGAAAGGAGAAGCCCTCGGCGTGATTGGCGTAGGCGTGGTGGGTGCCGCCACCCAGGTTGAGACCCAGGCCGGTGCTGAGGGCGTCCCAGGTGGCGCTGAGGGTCGCGCCGCACGACGCCAGCCCACGCTGCACCACCGCTGGATGCCAGGCGAAGCCCAGCGCCCGCTCCTCCTGGCGGGTGACCTCGCCTCTTTGCCAGCGGGCCAGGTAAGCCGGATCGTGAACGCGCTCAGCCAGCGCCCAGGGCAGATCTGGGGCCGCCAGCAGCGGGAAGCGTTCGGCGGCCCCGGCCAACAGAGTCAGCAGGTACTCTCGTGGCAGAAACTGCCTGCGCGGCGGCGGTGCATCGGTGTAGGCAGCATGCAGGAAGGGTGTGAAGGCACGGGGCACGGCTGAGTCTAGAAGGTGACCCCGCTCCTCAACGCAATCGGTCTCCCTTTGAAAGGTTGTGGTAGGCACATAGCAGTTGTACGTTCTCAGACTTGAGAGAGGTGCCGCCTTTAACAAACGGCAAGACGTGATCGAAGTGCAAATCTTCGGTAGCCCCGCACTCGACACAGCGGCCCTCATCACGACACCAGACTTCAATCTTGATCCAGGTAGGAATGGCCCGGCGTCTGGACGGACGGGGTGTCTGAGCAAGCACCTCCCTATCTTCGACGGGGGTCAAGCGGAACTTGAACACTCGGCGCGGTCCGCTCTGTTCTTGCCAGGAATCAACCAAGTTGAAAACGCCAGCATCAGATCAAATGCCTGCCCGGAGTTTTTCATACACCTGAACGCGCTCCGGGGCTGTTTGCGACAGCTTGGCCGCCTGAGCCGCCGCGTGGAACTTACCTTTCTCGCTCGGCCTACCGCTGGGCAAAAACTCCGGCTGGTCCAGCGTTTTGGGGTCAGGACTTCCTGCCCGTTTGGGCTCGTCATGCCCTTCGTAAATCAGGACCATACCGTCTGCCTGCCATAGATCGTGATAGGGCGCTCCCGGACGGGTAGACATCAGCACAACCGAGTGAGCGCCGTGCAATTTGAAATTCATACTGCGCTGAAGGTGGGCGTTCTCGCGCAAACACAGCTGCATATAACTGAGAATTTGATCGGCCACAGTCATCGGAGTGTAGAGCTTCAAAGGCAAGAGAGCGGGGCCGATAAGCCACACGGCCAACAGACTTGCTACACTCCCCTTGACCCGCTCAGGTTCCCTGAGGTCCGGCTTTCCTTCCCGCCCGTGAGAGGTTTTGATTCGTGAGAAGCGCCCCCCAGTCCACCGACTGAAGACGACACCCGTTGTCTGAGCGCCCTGCCGTGCGCCCCGCTTTGCCCGTGGGGCCGCGCTGCCACATTCAATACCGAGGGAAGATGCTGCTCAAGCTGAGCCATGTCGCCCGCACTCGCGGCGACCAATTGATTTTCGAAGACGTTTCTCTGACCCTGCAGCCCGCCGAACGCCTGGCCCTCATTGGCGAGAACGGCAGCGGCAAGACGACCCTGCTGCGCTTGATCGCCGGATTGGAGCAGCCCGACAGCGGCCAGATCGAGCGCTCGGGTACCCTGGCCTACCTACCCCAGCACGCGCCGCAGCCGTCCGGCCAGGTGCTGGAGGCGGTGACGCCGCCGGAGCTGCGAACCGCTGCCCAAACGCTCGCCGCCGCCAGCGACGCCTTGAGCAGCGCGACTCCGAGCGCCTTAGACGCCTTCAGCGCCGCCGAGGAGACGTACCGCGTACTGGGCGGCTACGACTTCGCGGCGCGAGCGCGGGCTGTGCTGGGCGGCCTGGACCTATCTCCAGACGCCTTGACAGCTCAGCTCTCGGGCGGGCAGACCCGACGCGTACTGCTGGCCCAGCTGCTGCTCTCCCCCGCGGAGGTGTATCTGCTCGACGAACCCACCAACCACCTCGACGAGGCGTCGGTGCGTTGGCTGGAAGACTGGATTGTCCACAGCCGCGCCGCCTTCGTGCTGGCCTCGCATGACCGGGCTTTTCTGGATGCGTCAGCCACCCGCAGCGCCGAACTGGAACGCGGGCGGCTGACGCTCTATCCCGGCAACTACGCGGCGGCGATGGACCTCAAAAGCACGCTGCGGGAAGCGCAGGGGCGCGACCACCGAGCGCAGCAACGCCAGCGCCGCGCCCTGACCCAGGAACAATCCCGGCTCAGCAGCCAGGCCCACAGCGCTGGGAAGTTCAGCCACCGCCGCGCCGGAAACAAACCGCTGCTGGCCGCCAAGAACAAGGCGGAGGGCGTCTCCAACACGCTGGCGGGCCGCGCGAAGGCCCTGGAACACCGCCTGACGCAACTGGACGCGGCAGCCACCGACAAGCCCTATGACGACCGCCGCCACCTGACCCTCGATCTGCCCTCCGCTCCGACTGGACCCGCCGAGGTGCTGACGGTGCGCGGCCTGAACGTGCGCCGGGGCGAAACCACCGTGCTGAGCGGTGTCGATCTGGACGTGCGCCGGGGTGAGAAGATCGCGCTGACCGGACCAAACGGCGGTGGCAAGAGCACGCTGCTGCTGGCATTGCTGGGCCGACTGCCTTCGACGGGCAGTGTGCGGCTGGGCACGAGCGTGCAGGTTTACTTTGCCGGACAGGGGGGCGAGGAACTCTCCAGCTTTCTTACCCTCAAGGACGCCCTGCTGGACGCCAACCCCCTGCTGACTTCGCACCAGCTCTATGAGATTGCCGCCCAGGTGGGCCTGCCGCCCGACCCCGGCTTCCGGGTGGCCGACCTCTCCGGCGGGCAGCGCACCCGGCTGACCCTGGCGCGGCTGGGCGTGACCCGCGCCGGGCTGCTGGTGCTCGACGAGCCCACCAACCACCTCGACGTAAAGGCCATTGAGGCGCTGGAAGGGTTGCTGCAAAGCTTTCCCGGCACGCTGCTGCTGGCGAGCCACGACCGGCGGCTGCGCGAGCGGGTGGCGACGCGGGTGTGGAACGTCGGGTCGGGCGGGGTGCGGGCGGACTGATGGTCTAAGCGCTGAGTTCGCGCCCCAACCAGGCCGCCGCCGTGTCCATCAGGGCGGCAGCCGCCGGAGACAGGGCAGTCATGTTGGCAAAGCCGTGAATCATGCCGGGGCCGCTCTGCTGCTCGGCGCGGTTGCCTGCTTTCTTGAGGGCCTCGGCGTAGGCCGCGCCCTCGTCGCGCAGCGGGTCGAACTCGGCGGTGAGTACCAGGGCGGGCGGCAGATTCCCCAGGTCGGCGTTGATGGAGCTGACGTGTGGGTGAAAAGCGTGCTGGGCGTCGGCCAGGTACATTTCGCCGAAGAACTTCATGCGCTCCTCGGTCAGGAAGTAGTCCTTGCCGTTTTCCTGCCGTGAGGGATAACGCTCGGTATTGCCGAAATCGGTGGCCGGATAGATCAGCAGTTGCGCTTTGATGGCCGGGCCATGTTCGTCGCGGGCACGCTGGGTCACGGCGATGCTGAGGCTCGCGCCCGCGCTGTCACCCGAAACGGCCAGCTTGGAAGCGTCCACACCCAGTTCAGCGGTATGCCCGGCAGCCCACACGAAAGCGGCGTAGGCGTCGTCCACCGGAGCGGGAAACTTGTGTTCGGGAGCGAGGCGGTACTCCACGCTCAGCACTGCCGTATTGGCCCCCTCACACAGCTCGCGGCAGACCTGATCGTGCGTCTCGATGCTGTAAGCCACAAAGCCGCCACCGTGGTAGAAGACCGTCAGCGGCCAGCCGCCTTCAGGTTTCGCGCCCAGCGGCAGATACAGGCGGGCAGGCAGTTCGGACTCGGGGCCAGGAATCAGCAGATCACGGGTCCCGGCGATCTTGGTGGGGCGCTTGGGCGTGCGCTCGGCGCTGGCGATCACCATCTGGCGCATCTCGCCCAAGCCATTCGGCTGCGGCGCGGCGGCGAATTGAAGCAGGACTTCTTTTAGGGCAGGGTCTAGTGGCATTGGGGTCTCCATTATTTGTTCAGAAGCCAGTTGAGGTGTTTTCTTAAATCAGCCGCGTGATGACACCAGTGGGTGTCATACCCGAAGCGGAGTCGGGAAACCGCACCTGAATTATTGACATGGGCAATTTCAAGTGAGCGTCCCAAAGCAAGAGCGATGTCGGTCAGGTCATCAATCGCGTCACCCACTGAGGAAAACTGCTCTCCCAGTTCTTCACCGGGATCTTTGGCATAAAAACCGAGCTCAGGCCACTGCCGACTGATCTCAGCTCTTAATGTTTCGTACTTCAGTTTCGATTGAAACTCTTCCGGCCAGCCGAAATTGTTGGGAAAGCCCTCGGCCACGCTCACCACGGCAAGCAAGGCATAATCCAGCTCCAGCAAAGAGGCATCGCGGCGTTCAACAAACAGCTCAAAAGCAGGCGCCACGATGTGCGTCATCAACTCCTGAGCCGTTTGCCGATTCACGCTTACAGCACCTCGAACAACCCCGCTGCGCCCATGCCGCCGCCGACGCACATGGTCACGACCACATGCTTCGCGCCCCGGCGTTTGCCTTCCAGCAGGGCGTGTCCGGTGAGCCGTGCGCCGCTCATGCCGTAAGGGTGGCCGATGCTGATGCTGCCGCCGTTGACGTTGTACTTCTCGGGGTCGATGCCCAACTTGTCGCGGCAGTAGATCGCCTGCACCGCGAACGCCTCGTTGAGTTCCCACAGGTCAATGTCGTCGACAGTCAGGCCGTGGCGCTTGAGCAGACGCGGCACCGCGAACACCGGCCCAATGCCCATCTCGTCGGGTTCGCAGCCGTGAACGGCAAAGCCCTTAAAGAGGCCCAACGGTTGCAGGCCGCGCTCACGGGCGAGGTCGGCGCTCATGACCACGCAAGCCGAGGCACCGTCGCTGAGTTGCGAGGCATTGCCCGCCGTGATGACGCCGTCCTCGAAGACCGGCTTGAGCTTTTGCAGGCCTTCCAGTGTGGTGTCGGGGCGGTTGCCCTCGTCAAGCTTGAGGGTCACTTCCTTGTCGGAAATTTCTCCAGTGGCCTTGTCCTGCACTTTCATGCTGGCGGTAAACGGCACGATCTCAGCGTCGAACTTGCCCGCCTGCTGGGCGGCGGCGGTGCGCTGCTGGCTTTTCAGGGCGTATTCATCTTGCGCCTCGCGCGAAATGCCGTAGCGCTTGGAGACGATTTCCGCCGTTTCCAGCATCGACATGTAGATGGCGGGCTTGTGCTCCATGAGCCACTCGCCGCGCAGCCGGTACTTGTTGGCATGCTCGTTCTGGGTCAGGCTGATGCTCTCCAGCCCGCCCGCCACAATGATGTCGCCCTGTCCGGCCATAACGCTGTTGGCGGCCATCGCGATGGTGTTGAGGCCGCTGGAGCAAAACCGGTTGACAGTCACACCCGCCACACTGACCGGAAAGCCGGAGCGCAGGGCGATCTGGCGGGCGATGTTGGAGCCAGTGGCACCCTCGGGGTTGCCCGCTCCCATGATCACATCTTCGATCTCGGAGGGGTCGACGCCTGCTCGCTGGACAGCATGGGTGACGGCATGCGCGCCCATGTCGGAGCCGTGGGTGTCGTTGAGGTAGCCCCGGTAAGCCTTGCCGATGGGGGTGCGGGCGGTAGAGACGATAACAGCTTCAGGCATGGTGGAACTCCTTTGGTCGAGAGGGCTTGTGGTTTATCGCTTGTTGTGAGAGGAGACGAGTGGCAGACTGTAAAAATTGTGCCAGCCCTGCCGCCGTGTGCTGGGGAGTATGCGCCGCCAGCACGCGGGCACGGGCTGCCTCTCCCATCTGACGGGCACGTTCGGGATTGACCGACAGGCGGCGCAGCGCCAGCGCCAGCAGGTGCGGGGCGGGCGACACCAGCAGGCCCGACACGCCGTCCTCGACGAGTTCGGCCTGCGCGGGAATCGGGGTGGTGATGATCGGCAGGCCCGAGGCCATCGCTTCCAGCGTCACCAGCGACTGGTTCTCGGCCAGCGTGGGCTGGAGCAGGGCGTCGGCGGCGCGGTAGAGAGCGGGCATGTCATGGCGGCGGCCCAGGAAGCGGACGTTGCCGAGGCGGGCCAGCCGCTTGAACTGCACCGCCAGTTTGCCCAGGGCCGAGTCCATATCGCCCACGAAAACAAAGTCCAGATCGCGGGCATGCCGGGCCGAGCGCAGCGCCGCCCACTGGTTTTTTTCCACGACGAAGCGGCCCGGCACCAGCACCGTGAAGCGGGTAAAGCCGAACTCGGCGCGGAGGGCGGCGCGTTCCGGTTCAGTTGCTGGGCGGAAACGGTCCACGTCTACCCCATTCTTGACGAAGCCGGAGGCAGGGAGTTTGGTGCGGCGCAGCCACCCATCCGCCCACTCCGAGACGGTCAACACGCCGCTGGCTTTCTTCATGCCCCAGCCTTTGGTCAGCCGGAAGCCCAGGCGGTAAAAGGCCCGCAGGCCCAGCGGATAGAAGAATTCCAACTGGTCGTGAATGACCACCCAGCGCGGCTGGGCGAGGTGGGACAGCAGGCGTAGGTAGGTCAGCAGGCCCCAGGCGTGCATCACCCGCACGTCGAAGTCGCGGGTCAGGGCGGGCAAATCACTGAGGCGCTTGAAACGGGTCACGGGGAGGCTCGCCGCCGTCAGCCGCTCCGCAAGAGGATCTAAGGCCGCTCCCACCGGCAAGAACACAGCCGGGTCAATGCCCTGCTCAGGCAGATGCGGCAGCACGCTGAGCAGCCACACTTCGCTGCCCGCCACGCGCGGCGCATCGGTGAGAAAGGCGGCAGTGGGCATCAAGCAGGCCCCTCCAGCGGCACGACGAAAATCTGGCAAGTCTCTTCCTCGCCGCCCACTGAGGCGTAGAGGCGGCGGGCCACCGCATTGTCCGGCTCGGTCAGCGTCCAGGCCGCCACGCAGCCCAGCGTGCGGGCGTGATCCAGCAGCGTGTCCATCAGCCGCCGCCCCAGCCCCTGCCCCTGATAAGCGGCTGAGACCCCCACCTCGTTGATGAACAGTTCCGGCGGCTTGTCGGGGTGGACGTAGCGCACGCCGGATGCCATGCCGACCACCGCTTCACCGTCCAGCGCCACGGCCAGATGATGCTGGGGATCAGCGAAAAACTCCGCCGTCCAGCGCGAGTCCACCGGATTGTCGAACACGTCTGGGGCGAGGTTTTCCAGGATATGGGCTTCCAAGGAAGTGAGGACGCGGACTGTGGTGGGCATGGGCTTCACCTCCTGATTTTGAGAGCTTCCACTATCAGTACGAGAATCAATTGGCCTACTTGAATGACGGGATCGAAATTTTGACGCGGCAAGAAGCTGAGGCGAATTGGAAGAGCAAGCCGAGATTTCCTCAGTTCCAGCAATGGCGAAAAGAATTTAATCAATCACGCTGGACGCCAATATTGCAGGATTGCTCATGCAATCCTTCAGAGGTGATAGAGGCGCGCTCATAATCTATGAATTAAACCAGTTGACAGATAAATTGAATTTTTTGAGCGACGGTCATGATTGATGCCTGGAACATTTTGAATCGCTTAAAGGGGTTCTAGATCTGATTCTCAAAAGTTAGATACAGCAACATCATTTGTTGTCTAGCTTCTCGCTTTCTCCTTGTCCCACCCCGCGAACGTCCCCCCCTGCTCCGCCAACTGCTTGAGCAACGGCGCGGGCGTCTGTCCGTACTGCTCCAGATCGGCCACCACGTTCTTCAGGCCCTGCTCGTCGGCGTACTGCATCGGGCCGCCCCGGTACGCCGGAAAGCCGTAGCCGTAAATGTAGATCACGTCGATGTCACCCGCCCGCTGAGCAATGCCCTCTTCCAGAATCTTCGCGCCCTCGTTGACTAGGCTGTAGGTCAATCTCTTGGCGGCTTCCTCCTGACTCACTTCGCGCGGCGTGATCCCCTGCTCGGCGCGGTAATCGGAGAGCAGCTGCGCGACCTCGGCGTTCGGCCTGGGCTTGCGGTCCTCGCCGTAGTCGTAGATGCCCGCCGCCGTTTTCTGCCCCTTGCGGCCCTTCTCCACAATGCGGTCGAGCCAGCCGTCGGGCTTGGGCTGCCCCGCAACCTTGGCCTGGTGCTGGCGAATAGCGTAGCCGATGTCCAACCCGGCCATATCGCCCATCTGGAACGGCCCCATCGGGAGGCCCAGCCCGTTCATGGCGGCGTCCACGTCCTGCGGCGCGGCTCCGGCTTCCACCAATTGCCGGGCCTCGTCGCTGTAGCGGTGAATCATCCGGTTCCCGACGAAACCGTCACATACGCCCACCACCACGCCGACTTTCTTTATTTTCTTGGCGAGCGCCATGCTGGTCGCCAGCACCGAGGCCGAGGTCTTATCGGCCCGCACGATCTCCAGCAGCTTCATCACGTTGGCGGGGCTGAAGAAATGCAATCCGATCACGCTTTCGGGGCGCCCCGTCACGCTCGCGATCTCGTTCACGTCCAGGGTCGAGGTATTGGACGCCAGAATCGCGCCGGGTTTGGCGATGGCGTCCAGCTTGGTGAAGATGTCCTTCTTCACGTCCATGTTCTCAAAGACCGCCTCGATGATGATGTCGGCGTCCTTGAGATCGGCCATGTCCAGGGTGGGCGTCAGCAGCCCCATCCGTTTTTCCACGTCGTCCTGGGTCATGCGGCCTTTCCTGGCGGTGTTCTCGTAATTCTTGCGAATGGTCGCCAGGCCCCGGTCCAGGGCGTCCTGAGCGGTTTCCACGATCGTCACCGGCAGACCCGCATTCAGGAAGTTCATAGCGATGCCGCCGCCCATCGTGCCCGCGCCGATGATGCCCACCGCCTTGATCTCGCTCTGCGGCGTGTCCTTGCCGAGCCCGGCGATCTTGCCCGCCTCGCGCTCAGCGAAGAAGATGTGGCGCAGCCCACGCGACTGCGGCGAGTCCTTGGCCTGCATGAACAAGCTGGCCTCGGCGTCCCAGCCTTCCTGAAACGGTATGGTGGTGGCCTTTTCGGCCAGATCAATAATCAAGCCGGGCGCGAGCTGGCCCTGGTGCGTCTTCTTGATACCCTCGCGGGCGGCAGCAAAGACTTCAGGACTGCCTTCGGCCGCCTTCTCACTGATGCGCGGCAGCGGGCGTTGGTCGGCATGCGCCTCGGCAAACTTCACCGCACCCGCCAGCAGATCGCCGTCCACGATCTCGTCAATCAGGCCCAGCCCAGCCGCCTCACTGGCTTTCACCGGGTTGCCCGACAGCATCATCTCCAGCGCCTTCTGAGCGCCCACCACTCTGGGCAAACGCTGGGTGCCGCCCGCACCCGGCAGCACGCCGAGTTTGACTTCCGGGAGGCCCAGCATGGCGTCCTTGACCGCCACCCGGTAGGTGCAGGCCAACGCCACTTCCAGACCGCCGCCGAGGGCCGTGCCGTGAATGGCCGCCACCGTGGGCTTACTGAAGGCGTCGAGCCGGACGATGAAGCCGCGCAGGTCGGGAGCCTGGGCGCGCGGCATGTCGAAGGTCTTGATGTCGGCCCCGGCGATGAAGGTGCGTCCGCCGCCGATGATGACCACCGCCTTCACGCTCTGGTCCTGCTCGGCAGCGTCAAGGCCCGCGCGCAGGCCTTCCGGGACGCCCAGCGAGAAGGCGTTGACGGGCGGGTTGTTGATGGTCAAAACGAGAACGTCACCCTGACGGGTCTGGCCTACGATGCTCACGGTGCTACCTCCAGAAGAGAGATGCTGAAACGCTGAACGTGTCAGACAGGTTGTCTTGGCCCGCCCATGGTTTCACGCGGGAGGCGGGTGGGTCAACCCGATGCAGGCAGTGACAGGCGGCAATTGTGCAACGTGCCTCCACCTTCATCCCAGCCCCCAGACGGCGCTTAGAGTAAAAGACATGACTCAAGCCCAGACCATGCGCCAGATTCTCGTTGAGCAGACCGGCAACCCCGACGTGATGCAGCTTCGCGACGCCACCAGGCCCGAACCCCGCGCGGGTCAGGTGCGCCTCAAGGTGCAGGCGGCAGGCATCAACTTCGCCGACGTGCTGGCGGTCAAGGGCCAGTACCTGACGCCCACCAAGCTGCCGTTGATTCCCGGCGGCGAATTTGCCGGAACCATCGACGCGCTCGGGGAGGGCGTGACCGGCTTCGAGATCGGTCAGCAGGTCGCCGCACTGACCGGGCAGGGGGCCTTGCAGGAATACGCCATCGTTCCGCTGCGCGGCATCATTCCTGTGCCAGACGGCCTGGACGCCGCCGAGGCCGCCGCTTTTCCGGTGAGTTACTACACCGCTTACATCACCCTGGTCACACTGGGCCGTGCCCAGAAGGGCGAGACGGTGCTGGTGCAGGGCGCGGCAGGCGCACTCGGCACGGCGCTGATTCAGGTGGCCACCGCCCTCGAACTCAACATCATCGCCATTGCCAGCACCGACGCCAAGCTCAAACTGGCCGAGGGTCTGGGCGCACACACCACCCTCAACTCGGAACGGGAAGACCTCGTGGACGCGGTGAAGGAAGCGACTGGCGGCAACGGCGTTCACATTCTGGTGGAAATTACCGGTGGTGAAATGGTCGCCAAAAGCCTGAAGATGCTCGCCAACATGGGCCGTCTGATGATCGTGGGCGCGGCCAGCGGTGAGCAGGCCAGCATCAACCCTGCTGCCCTGATGAAGAAGAACCTGAGCGTGACCGGCGTGTGGCTGACCCCGATGCTGGGCGACCAGAACATGGTCCGAGACGCGCTGGCCTTCTTCAATCCGCTGGTGGCGGCAGGCAAGCTGCGCCCGCAGGTCGGGCCGCGCTACCCGCTCGCCGAGTCGGCGCAGGCGTTTCAGGACATTCTGGACCGCAAGACCACCGGCAAAGTGACCATCGAGCCGCAGAAGTAAGCGGTGCTTTCCCTCACGGCGCAGACCCGCATTCGCCTGGCCCGGCCCAGCTCGGACCTCGAGGCCGCCGAGCGCTTCTACGGGCAGGGCCTGGGCCTGAGCGTGTTGCACCGGCACATCGCCACCTCGGACGCCGAGTTCTCACTGCTGATGCTGGGCTTGCCGGGAGCCAGCTGGCATCTGGAACTGACGCACTCGGCCCGGCATCGCGTCACGCCCACGCCCAGCGCCGACGATCTGCTGGTGCTGTATCTGGGGACCGCCGCTCCGGAGAGCACAGTCAAGCAGCTGGAAGCCTGCGGCGGCGTGCGGGTGGCGGCGCTCAATCCCTACTGGGACGAGTGGGGCGTGACCTTTGAAGACCCCGACGGTTACCGGCTGGTGCTGTGCCGCCGCGACTGGTCGGTCTGAGCGGCAGCCCTGGGCATCAGCAACCCGCCAAAACGACATTCGGTCCGCACGCTGTAAGCTAGACAGATGCATCTTCTCCAGGGCCGCTACACAGCAGAACACCGCAACGGCGGGTACTTCATCAAGATTCTGGAAGACTACGGCCATCACAGTGCCAGCGTCAGCAAGGAAGATTGGCGGGCCGACATCGACACGCTGACCCACGCGCTGACGCAGCTCGATCCCAGAGTGGAGGTCAACACCCAGGTGGGCAAACTCGTCTGGCGCTTCTCGCGGCGCGAGCGCGACAGCAACACCGGAGCCAGCGCCTACTTTCAGGGCCGCGCCCAGACCCTGGTCACGCCCATCGTCCGGCGCTAGAGCTGGGCGGTCACCTTCCGTTCACACCGTCGGGACAAGGCGTAAGGCTTTGTCCCGACGGTCTTGGCACACCCACCAGTTGTTTACCCCGCACAGACGGCGAACCGGGCGATCCGGCACACCTTCAGGGTTGCCCGGCTAGCAATCCCCCTTCAAAAGTTTTAGACTGAGTACAAGCAGCAAGACAAAACCCCTCCACCCAGCTCAGCACGCGCCAAGGAGAAGACCCATGCCCAGCTACAAAGCACCGCTCCGCGATTTTCGTTTCGTGATGCACGAGGTCCTGAAGGCAGGCGAGGTCCTCAAGGAGATGCCCTACTACGCCCAGAACGAGACCGCCGACGCCGATCTGATGGATCAGGTGATCGAGGAGGCCGCCCGCTTCGCCGAGAACGAACTTGCGCCGCTCAACGCGGTGGGCGATCAGGAAGGCTGCAAGCGCGACAATGACGGCAACGTCACCACCCCCACCGGCTTCAAGGCCGCCTACACCAAGTTCCGGCAAGCAGGCTGGACCGGGCTGGACGCCGACCCCGCCTGGGGCGGTCAGGGCATGCCGCACGTGGTCAACATCGCCACCAGCGAAATGAACATCTCGGCCAACACCGCCTGGAGCATGTACCCCGGCCTGTCTCACGGAGCCTACAGTGCCCTGGTCGCGCACGGCAGCGACGAACTGAAAGCCACCTACCTGCCCAAGATCGTCTCGGGCGAGTGGACCGGCACCATGTGTCTGACCGAGCCGCACGCCGGAACCGATCTGGGCATCATCCGCACCAAGGCCACGGACAACGGCGACGGCAGCTACGCTATCAGCGGCACCAAGATCTTCATCTCGGCAGGCGAGCACGATTTCACCGACAACATCGTCCACCTGGTCCTGGCCCGGCTGGAAGGCAGCCCGGAAGGCACCAAGGGCATCTCGCTGTTTCTGGTGCCCAAGTTCCTGGTCAACGCGGACGGCGGCATCGGTGAGCGCAACGGCGTGGTGTGCGGCAGCCTGGAGCACAAGATGGGCATCAACGGCAACGCCACCGCTCTGCTCAACTTCGACGGCGCGACCGGCTACCTGGTGGGCGAGATCAACAAGGGCATGAACAACATGTTCACCATGATGAACGCTGCCCGCCTCGGCACCGGTATGCAGGGCCTGGGACTCGGCGAAGTGGCCTACCAGAACGCCGTGGCCTACGCCAAGGACCGGCTCCAGATGCGCCACGAGCCGCGCATGTTGCCGGGCGAGAAGGCCGACCCGATCATTGCTTACCCCGACGTGCGCCGGATGCTGCTGACGGGCCGCGCCTACAGCGAGGCAGGCCGCGCCCTGGCCCTGTGGCTGGCGCTGAGCCTCGACACCGAACACCATCACCCTGACGAAGCCAAGCGCCAGGAAGCCGCCGATCTGGTCGCGCTGCTGACCCCGGTCGCCAAGGCCTTTATGACCGACAACGGCTTCAATGTGGCGGTGCAAAGCCAGCAGGTCTTCGGCGGACACGGTTACATCCGCGAGTGGGGTATGGAGCAGTTCGTGCGCGACGCCCGCATCGGCATGATCTACGAGGGCACCAACAGCATCCAGGCACTCGATCTGCTGGGCCGCAAGGTGCTGATGGACGGCGGCAAGAAGTTGCAGCGGCTGGCAGCGCAGGTCGAAGCGCTCGTCAGCGAAGTGGCGGACGACGAGGAGCTTCAGGGCTATGCCGACCAGCTCGGCAAGGCCGCCGGACAGGTCGCCACCCTGACGATGGTCGTGGGCCAGAAGGCCATGCAAAACGCCGACGAGGCCAACGCCGCCGCCGTCGATTACCTGCGGTACGTGGGCCACGTGACCTACGCCTTCCTGTGGGTCAAGATGGCCAAGGTCGCGCTCGACGCCGTGAAGGCGGGCCAGGACAAGGACGGCTTCTACACGGCCAAGCTTCAGACCGCCAAGTTCTACTTCGACAAGCTGTTTCCCGAAACCAAGATGCTCTCTGCCACCATCAAGGCGGGCGGCGACTCGCTCGACGTGGACCTGGGCATGTTCGGCGTCGAGAAGGAACTGGCGACGGCGTAAGTTCAATCCTGAGCTGAAACGGCCTTCGCCTGCGGGTGGGGGCCGTGCTTTTATTGTCCCGGCGTACCCGGCCAGCCCAGAAAGCTGTCCTGATCGCGGCTGAGCTGTTCGGTCTGGGACGGTGCGGTTTGAAACGCTAGCACCGCCAGCGTGCAGGCCGTTTCCTCCTCGCGGACGCCCTCGGCCTGGGCCTCATCAAGCAGGGCGCTGAGGGCGCGGACCAGCTGCTGATACCGGGCCGGGGTCAGGCGCAGGGTCAGCACATCGGTGTGGGCAGGGTACGACTCGTCTGAAGTCGGATACGGCAACTGATCGAGTGTGGCGGGCTGCTCGGTGCTCCCAAAGCCGTAGACATCCTCCTCACCCGCTTTCAGGCTGCGCCACGAGCGCTCGTAGGCGTCCAGAAAAGCGCTGGAGAGCCGGTGCATGGTGGACACACCGCTGCTGGCCTCATCGCCTGGCGGCAATTCGCACGGGACCCGGAATTCACGGGCGGCGAGCTGATACAGCACTTTCCCGCCCTCGCGCCGCACCTCGAACAGTAGGCCCAGGGCGGCCAACTTGTGGACGTGGTGGTGCGCCAGATTTGCCGCCATGCCCAAGCGCGGAGCCACGTCGCTGGGCGACAGGGGCGTGATGAAGTGCGCCAGGAAGCCGCTGCGTTGCCGCAGGGCACGGGCGGCGGCAAGGTCGGTGACGCGCCGCTGCTCAAGCTGAGTTCGGGTCATGCCCACAGCTTGCCGCTTTGCCTTTCAGTGGGCGAGTGGGTGGACTGAAACACCCCAGCGCAACTGACTGCAAGCTGATTGGAACTGACCGGAGAGACAGAATGTACGGTCTTGAATGGTCTATGTCAGACGCGGCAGGATAGTGTGAGGAATGTCCCTTGCAGGCACCCGCGTGGCCGACCACTACACTTTGCTACGCCCGCTGGGTCAGGGAGCGTCGAGCCGGGTGTATCTGGCGGTGGGTGACGACGGCAAAGCGTACACCGTCAAGCTGTTTTCCGCTGGACTCACGGCACACGCCGAGCGCGAGGCGAGCATGCGGGTGCGCGCGCCGCATCTGGCCGAGGTGGTGGCACAGGGCGAGGTCGCGGGACAGCCCGCCGTAGTGCTGCGCTTCAGCCGGGGTCAGGAACTGTTCTCGCGCTACCGCGCCCGCCCGGCTCTGACGCACGAGCGCCACGCCTACCTGCGCACGCTGAGCGATGTGCTTGAAGCACTGGTGGCCATGCACGCGGGCGGCTGGCTGCACCGCGACGTGAAGGCAGACAACATTCTGGTACAGCCCAGCGGCGAGGCCCAGTTGCTCGACTACGACCTCTCGGGGCCGCTCTACGAGATTTTCGACGCACCGCTGTGCATCGGCACGGCAGCTTTTCAGTCGCCCGAAGCCCGGCTTGGTGCAGTGTTGGGACCGCAGAGCGATCTCTACAGCGTCGGCGTGCTGCTTTACTGGGGGCTGTGCGGCGCACTCCCTGAGGGTCCCCACCCGCATTTCAACGCCGGGCCGCTGGGGGCGCTGTGCCGCCGCCTGCTCGACCCCGATCCGGCTCGTCGGCCGGGCGACGCCGAGCAGGTGAGAAGCGAGCTGCTGAGACTGGAGCTGGACTGAGTTCGGTGAGCGGCGGCTACAGGTACACCCGCGCCACCGTTTCCGCCGTCGCGGCGGGCTTGTCCTGCCCCTCGATCTCTATGGTGTTGAGCAAAGTCAGTTGCAGGTAACCGCTGCCCTGCTCGACCGCTTGCAGCACGGCGCGGTTGCGCAGGCGGCGGCCGACCCGCACCGGAGCGACAAAGCGCACCCGGCCCAGGCCGTAGTTGACCACCATTTTCGCGCCTTCCAGTTGCAGGCTGCCGCCCAGGTTGGCGAACTCACCGGCCAGCAGGGACAGGGTCAGGAAGCCGTGGGCGATGGGACCACCGAAGGGCGTCTGGGCGGCCTTTTCCGGGTCAACGTGAATAAACTGGTGGTCTCCGGTGGCGTCGGCAAAGGCATTGACGCGCGCCTGGGTGATCGGCACCCACTCGGAGAGAGCAATCTGCTGGCCGATCAGCGCTTGAAGTTCGCTCGGTTGCATATCAGGACTCCGTGAATCTTCGTGGATGGGTTCGCTCGGCAGGTTCGCGGCGCAGATGTGACGGCTATGCACTGATACTTTAGGAGCGCGTCCCGATGACGGCAATGGTCGCCAGCGCCGTCGCCACATGGGTGTCCTGAGCGCCGCTGACGGCGTATACGTCCGAGCGCACGATGACCTGCTGCTTTCCAGCGCGCAGCACCTCGCCCCGCGCCCACAACAACTCACCACGTGCCGCCGTCAGAAAGTTGAGCTTGTATTCGGCGGTTACCACGTCGCCCGTCAGGCTGGCCGCCGCCCAGGCGCTCACGGTATCGGCCAGGTAGCCGATGACGGCTCCATGCGCCTGGCCGTGGTGCTGGGTGAGATCGGTGCGCAAATCGAGTTCGATCTCGACGGTACCTTCCTTAAACGAGCGCAGGCGCACACCGATCCAGCGGGAATAGGCGCTGCCTTCCAACCCCAGCCTGGTAAGCAGCCTCGCGCCCTCACTGTCCAGTCCAGAACCAGTCAGGTCAGCCCCACTCATATCAGCATGGCTCCGCCGTCCACCGCGATGTTCTGCCCGGTCATGAAAGCTGAGGCGTCGCTCGACAGCAGCAGGGCCAGGCCCTTGAGGTCCTGCTCGTTGCCGATGCGGCCCAGCGGCGTGGCGGCCAGAATGCGCTGCATGCCGTAGTCGAGCGTGCCTTTGGTCATCTTGGTCGGGAAGTAGCCGGGGCAGATGCTATTGACCGTGATGCCGTGCGGTGCCCACTCGGCGGCCAGGGTGCGGGTCAGGTTGACGACGCCGCCCTTGGAGGTGTTGTAGGCCAGCGTGGGAATCATGCCCATGCCGTTGCCCTGAAGTCCGGCCACCGAGGCCACGTTGACGATGCGCCCGGACTTGCGCGGCAGCATCGACAGCTTGCCCACCGCCTGTGTCACCAGAAACAGCCCGTTGATATTCAGGTTGATGACCTTTTCCCAGGCTTCCAGCGGGTGCTCCTCGGTTTTTGCGCCCCAGGTGGTTCCGGCGTTGTTGACCAGAATGTCGATCTGCCCCCAGGCGTCCAAGATCTGCTGCACCATCGGCTCCACGCTGGCGTAGTCGCTTAAGTCATTGCGAATCACCATGACTTCCACGCCGAGGCCCTCCAGATGGGCTTTGGCCTCGTCGAGTTCGTTTTGCTTGCGGGCGGTCAGCACCACTTTCGCGCCGTACTCACCGAGTGCCTCGGCGATTTGTAGGCCCAGGCCGCGCGAGCCACCGGTGATGAGGGCGATTTTACCGCTGAGGTCGAACAGGGGTTTGAGTGGCATGGGTTCTCCTTTGAGTTGAAGAGGGAATTAGAAAAGTCGGTACCTGGCCCGGGCCAGCTCGAAGCCGTGACCGTCGCGGTTGGAGCAGCGCACGCCCGCTGTGCTGGAGACGCAATTGATGCCGCCGCGCCGCCAGACCTGACCGTAGGCCAGCACGGGCCGCGCCAGATCGACCACGGTGTCGCCGTGGCAGGTGAAGTAAGGTTTGCCATTGTCGTCCAGGCCCAGCGAATCTCCCCAGGCCAGCGTGCAGTCGGCAGGCTGACGCGGGGCCTTGAACGCCGGTTCCAACACGTCGCAGCGCAGCGTGAAGGCCGGGCCGTCGGGAGCGAACTGACATTGCAGCCTCTTTGACGGCAGCGAGAAGCCGTCGTCCAGCGAAGTACTCTGCGCCGAGGCCGTCGCGCACCCCAGACCCAGCACCACCAGCAGCAGCCACGGTTTCATTTGCTCGCCTCCAATTGCTCGTCCAGGAAGCCGCGCACATGCCGCAGAAACTCGCTGCGCCGCTCGATCTGCGGCATGTGCCCGGTCTGCGGGTAGATCTTGAGCCGCGCGCCAGGAATGCCGTCCACGAGGCGCTGGGCGTTGGGCAGCGGAATCAGGTCGTCGGTTTCGCCGTGCAGAATCAGCGTCGGCACCTCGATCTGGGCGAGGTCGGCGCTGGTGTCGTGGCTGCGAATAGACCGGAACTGACGCTTGTAGCTCTCGGCGCTCTGGGGGTGGATGCGGGCATTGTGTTCGGCCATGTCGAAGGCGGCAGGGTCGCGCTCCACTAGGCCGTCAGCGGCCATCAGGGCCAGGGCCTGCCGCGCCCGCTGGCCCGCCTCGATCTCGGCAGACAGAAACAGGGCCTCTCTCCCGCGCTCGGTGGCCGGGGTGCTGGCCGCACCGCCGGGGGTAGTGGACACCAGCACCAGCCCACACACCAGTTCGGGGTGGCGCAGGGCCAGCTGCTGCGCGACCATGCCGCCCATGCTCAGGCCCACCACGAACACCGGGCCGCTGCCGAGCGCCCGCAGAAACGCGGCGGCGTCGTCGGCCAGATCAGGCAGGGTGTAGGCGTCCTCGACTTTCTCGGAATCGCCAGTGTCGCGGTGATCGGGCGAGAGCGCCCGGTACGCCTGACCGATCTCGTCCACGACCTGTTGCCAGCCAAGCCGCGAGCCGCCCAGCCACGCCAGAAAGAGCACTGTGGCGCGGGGGTGAGCGGGCGAGACTTCGGTGTAAGCGACCCTGCGCCCATCAATCTGAATAGCGTTCAATTGAACCTCCTGAGTGCACCGGCAATGCCCACAAGTCGCCGCACTGCCGTCAGCGCGGCTCCCACCACGATGATCCACAGCACCACGCCCGGAATCTGGACCGCCCAGGCGGCGGGCACCACCGCGCACAGCCCTGCGCCTGCGGTGACCAGGGCCATGCGCTGCGGCTTGGCCAGCGGGCCGCGAAAATCGCTGGGCGCACCCGCAGCGCGGCCCACCGCCCGGATATAAGCGGTGCTCATCGCCGCCAGCGCCGCCGCGAGGCCCAGCGCCAGATTTCCAGCCGCCCAGCCCAGCCCCAGCACAATCGCGGTGTCCGAGACCCGGTCCGGCACCTCGTTGAAGAGTTCGCCCACCGGGGAAGCCACGCCGCGCCCGATGGCGACCATGCCGTCGAGCAGGTTGGCCAGCAGACGAAGCTGCACCAACGCGCCGCCGAGCAGCCACCATGCCCAGGCCGCGCCAGGCGGCGACGCCGCGAGCGCGAAGCAGCCCCCAGCCAGCAGCGCCGAGCCCATCCCGGCCAGCGAGACGGCGTTGGCCGAGGCCTGCCGGGCAATCAGCCAGGCCGCCAGCCGCTGCGCCGGACCGGAGTCGCGGGCGGCGATGGGGCGGCGCTCTCCCCCGTTGGTCACCGGCGGGCCTTAGAACCAGGCACTCTGCATGTCGTGGGTGGTGGAATCGGCGCTGGCCAGCAGGTCGGTGTGAAACTTGATCTTGGGCAGCTCGTAGACGGCAAAGAAGTGGGCGGCCTGGAGTTTACCCTGGTAGAAATCGGCGTCGTCACCCCTGGCACTGGGCAAGGCCCTGGCTGCCGCGCTGGCCTGCCGCAGCCACATCCAGCCGATGACGGTGTGGCCGAGCGCTTCCAGGGCGCTGTTGGCATTCGCCAGAAACAGATCCGGGCCGAGCTGGGGCGCTTTGCCGAGAATCGTCTGGAAGGCACTGCGGCACTCGTCAATCGCTGTTTGCAGCGCGTCGCGAATCTCCACCACGCCGTCCAGCGCCTCGGACGCCTGAAGGTCGGCCTGCATCTTTTCCAGCAAGACGACCAGACCTCGCCCGCCTGCCTGCGAGAGCTTGCGGCCCAGCAAGTCGTTGCCCTGAATGCCCTCGGTGCCCTCGTGGATGGGGTTGAGGCGATTGTCGCGGTAATACATCTCGACCGGATAATCGCGGGTATAGCCTGCGCCGCCCATCACCTGAATGGCGTCGGATAAGCTCTCCTGGCTGTACTTGCTGGGCCAGGACTTGACGATGGGCGTGAGCAGATCGAGCAGCAGGTCGTTGTCGGCCTTCTGGTCTTCCGGCCCGGTCTGAATCTCGTCCACCAGCGCTGAGGCGTAAAGGCCCAGGCTCAAACCGCCCTCCACGAACGATTTCTGGCGCAGCAGCAGCCGCTTCACGTCGGCGTGGTCAATGATGGACACCATGCCGCTGCCGGGGTCCTTGTTGCTGGCGTGCCTGCCCTGCTTACGCTCACGGGCGTACTCCAGGCTGGCGAGGTATCCGGCGTAGCCGAGCATCACCGCGCCCATGCCCACGCCGATGCGGGCCTCGTTCATCATCCGGAACATGTAGGCCAGGCCGCGCCCCGCCTCGCCCAGCAGTTCGCCCACCGTCTCGCCGCCCTCGCCGAAGTTGAGCAGGGTGTTGGTGGTGCCCCGGTAGCCCATCTTGTGGTTGAGGCCCGCCAGCACGACATTATTGGACTCGCCGACTTTGCCGTCCTCGGTCACCTGGTAGCGCGGCACGATGAACAAGCTGATGCCCTTGACCCCCGCTGGAGCGCCCTTGATGCGGGCCAGCACCAGATGGACGATGTTCTCCGAGAGTTCGTGCTCGCCGCCGGAAATCCACATCTTCGTGCCGGAGATGTTGTAGCTGCCGTCGTCTCTGGGCGTGGCGGACGTGGTGATGTCGGCCAGCCCGCTTCCGGCGTGCGGCTCGCTGAGGGCCATCGTCCCGAACCAACGCCCTTCCAGCAGCGGCAGCATGTACTTTTGCTGCTGCGCCTCGGAAGCGAACTCGCGCTGCAAGTTGGCGTTGCCGATGGTCAGGAACGCGTAGCCGCTGCTGCCCACATTGGCGGCCTGAAAGTGTGCCTGCACCGCCTGAAGCACCACCCAGGGCAGTTGCAGGCCGCCGAGTTCCTCGTCGTGGTGGGCGCTGAAAAATCCGGCGTCACGAAAAGCGTTGACCGCCGCCTGCACGCCCGGCACCAGCCGCACCTTGCCGCCCTCGATGTGCGGCTCGTTGAGATCGGCCTCGCGGGCGTGGTTGGCAAAATACTTTTCGGCCACGTTGTAGGCCAGCGCCAGCACGTCGTCATACACCTCACGGGAATGCTCGGCAAAGCGCGGGCGGCTCGGCAGAGAAGCGGTGTCGAGCACCTCGTAGAGCTGAAACTGCAAATCGCGTTTGGAGAGAAATGGGGCCACGGAAAGAATCCTCCTGACAGGTCGGGGCGCGGGTGGGGCTGGGGCAGCTTGAGCACGCCAAGTCTAGCGCAGACGCGGCGCACCTGTCTGACAGGTCACAGGCGCATCCGATTGGGCGTTGGGGCTAGGCAACCCAGCAGACCCACTCTTGCACTTGCGAAATTTCACGAATGCGGACGCGACCCGACCCAGGGTGCCGCCCAGAAGTGCTCCCGCACCTTGCTCCCAGCTCCACCCTCCACCCTTTTCCAGCCGGGAGCGGGCGTGTAGGCTGAGCGTAGTCCTGTTCCTCTATCCCCTTCACCCCATACCGGCCCCGGCGTTTTGCCACCGGCCCCAGGAGTCCCGATGACCTCAGGAAGCGATCTTCACGGCGGCCCCCACCCCAGCGGCAAGATGCGCGGCGTGGTGCTGCCCGGCAACCGGACCCTGTCGTGGCGCGAGTCCGACATTCCGGTGCCGGTGGGCCAGCAGGTACTGATCGAGATGAAAGCGTCGAGCCTGTGCGGCAGCGATCTGCGGGCCATCTACCGGCCCAGCGACCAGGGCCACGGCCCCGAGGCGTACCGGGGCGTCGTCGCCGGGCACGAGCCGTGCGGCGTCATCGTGGCCACCGGGCCGGACGCGGGGGTCTTCGAGATTGGGGACCGGGTGGTGGTGTACCACATCGGCGGCTGCGGGGTGTGCGCGGCGTGCCGCCGGGGCTACATGATCTCATGCAGCGACCCGGTTCGGCGGCGGGCCTACGGCTGGCAGCGCGACGGCGGGCATGCGCCCTACCTGCTGGCCGACGCAGCGCATCTGGTGAAGTTGCCGGACGCGCTGAGTTACGTGGACGGGGCACTGGTGGCCTGCGGCTTCGGCACCGCTTACTCGGCCTGCCTGCGCGCCGCCGTCTCGGGCTGTGACCGGGTGCTGGTCACGGGGCTAGGACCGGTGGGCCTGAGCGTCGCCATGCTGGCCCGCGCCATGGGCGCAGCTGTGGTGGGCGTGGAAAGTGTGCCAGAGCGGCGCGAGCTGGCCCACGCGCTGGGCTTTGCCGATATCGTCTCGCCCTCCGACACGGCGCTGGACGAACTGCTGGCCCTCAGCGGCGGCCAAGGTTTCGAGGTGGCAATCGACTGCTCGGGAGCCGAGGCTGCCCGCCACCTGTGTCTGGAAGCCGCCCGCGAGTGGGGCCGGGTGGTGTTCGTGGGTGAAGGCGGCACGGCCTCGTTTGCGCCTAGCCCGCTCCTGATTCACAAGCAACTGACCCTGCATGGCTCGTGGGTGTGCAGCCTCGGCGAGATGATGCGCCTGGTGGAACTGCTGGAGCGCTGGCAGCTTCATCCCGAAACCACCGTGACGCACCGCTTCAAGCTGGACCAAGCCCAAGACGCCTACGAACTCTTCGACACCGGCAAGACCGGCAAGGTGGTCATCACCTGGGACGAGCCGGTTTAGCGGCCACTGGCCTCAAGCCGGGTCGGTGACTTCAGATCGGGTAATACGTCCGGGCCTCGCCCCTCAGAAAATCGCGGGTGGGAATCCAGATCAGCGGGTTGCGCTCCTCGACTTCCGGCGGTGGACCGAACTTCACCAGGCTCAGCACCTGCTCGAAGGCCACCCACTTGGTGCCCACCACTTCCGGGTCGGTGGGAGCCAGCTCGCCGGTGAAGTTGGCCGTGAAGCGCCCGAAGTTGGCGTAGCACTCGTTGCGGGTGCCGGTGAGCATCTCGCCTTCCAGCAAGCTCACAAACTGCAAATCGGTCACGCTCAGGCCGGTTTCGAAGCGCACCTGGCGCACGGCGGCGTTGGCCAGACTCTCGCCGGGGTGCGCCTTGCCGCCGGGCAGACCATAAAAGATGCTGCCGTCGTCCATGCGCTCGGCGACCAGCAGCAGGTGGTTGTCGTTGACCAGGTAAACGTGGGCCGCACGCTTGATCGGCAGCGTGCGTGACAGATGACTCATGCGGCTCAGTCTAGCGCCGCTGGCGCGCCCCGCCCGGTTGCCAACTTGGCCCGGTTGCCGAGGTAGCCCAGTCGCCGACTTCATCCAGTTGCACATTTTGCCCAGTTGCTTCACCCGCGCCGCCGTACAGTGGACGCATGGTGGACGCACTGATAGGACATACGCCCGTCGTCAAGCTGAAGAGCCTTGCTGAGCCGGGTTCGAGCGACGTGTTCGTGAAACTCGAAGGCCAGAATCCCGGCGGCAGCATCAAGGACCGCACCGCCCTGGGCCTGATCGAGGACGCCGAGGCGCGCGGCTGGCTCAAGCCCGGCGGCCTGATCGTGGAGCCGACCAGCGGCAACACCGGCATCGGACTGGCGCAGGTGGCGGCGGCGCGCGGCTACCGCCTGGTGCTGTGCATGCCCGCCTCGATGAGCGAGGAGCGCAAACGCACCCTGGCTGCCTACGGAGCTGAGCTGGTGCTGACCGACCCCTCACGGCGGATGCTGGCCGCCATCGAGGAGGCCGAGAAGATTGCCGCCGAGCGCGGCGGCTGGATGCCCAACCAGTTCGAAAACCCCGCCAATCCCGCTACCCACGAGGCCACCACCGGCCCGGAACTGTGGCAGCAGATGGAAGGCCGCATCGACGCCTTCGTCTACGGCACCGGCACCGGCGGTACCCTCACCGGGGTCAGCAGATACCTGCGCAAGATGAATCCGGCGGTCAAGATCTACGCCGTCGAACCGGCCCGCAGCAACGTCTTGTCGGGCGGCGAGCGCGGCGACCACGGCTTTCAGGGCATGGGGCCGGGCTTCATTCCCGGCAACCTCGACCGCTCGCTGATCGACGAGGTGATCGAGGTCTGGGAGGAGGACGCCTACCCGCTGGCCCGCCGCCTGGCCCGCGAGGAGGGACTCTTCGTGGGCATGTCCAGCGGCGGCATCATCTGGGCGGCGCTGGAACTCGCCCGCCGCCTGGGACCGGGCCAGCGGATCGCCACGATTGCCTGCGATTCCGGCGCGCGCTACCTCACGACGCCCCTGTTCGACGGCAGCCGCGACACCCCCGGCCACTACCTGCCGTATTCGCGCGAAAAAACCGAGAGCCCTGTCTGAGCCGCTGACCTGGGGCTACATGGACGCTGCCGCCGTGCGCTGAGAGTGTGAGATTTCTGTCATTAGCGGATGATTAGACTTCGAACAGTTGTTCAGTCTGCTCTGCGCTTTTGATCACCCGCCTGATCACTCCACGCACGCTGAGTTCCGTATTCCGGCGGACTGCGCCGCATCCCCGCTGATCCATCTGGCGCTGCTTTTCCGGAGGCCCCATGACCCTGCTCGGCACGTTGGAACAATCCGCCTTCATCGACCTGTTCAAGTTCATCCAACACCAGCACGGGACCCTACTGCTGCATCAGGCCTACCAGGGGCGCACGCTGGAACTGTACCTGGAAGCGGGGCAACTGCGCGCCCTCTACGCCGACGGCTTTCAGATTCAGGAGCAGTTGCGGGTGCGCGAGGTCGCCTACCACCTGGTCACGCAGCCGGTCAGCGCCTTCGAGTTCGACAACCGCAAAGTGCAGCCCGGCGAGAAGTTGTGGCTGGACCTGAATCTGGGCGAGCTGCTCGGCAAAGCGGCCCGGAGCGCGCAGGTTCCCGAAGACCAGCTCCCGGAACCCCAGGAGAAGTTCATGGCCGAGCCGCTGACGCGCCGGGTACCCGAGACGCTGGAGGGGTGCTGGCAGCAGCTTCGGCCACTGCTGCGGGCCGGGGCGAGCGCCGCCGACGTGGCCCAGCACCTGCCGTACAGCGAGCGCGAGGCCCGGCTGATGCTGCGCGACCTGCGCGCTGTCGGGCTGATCGTGCCGCAGCGCCAACTGGCCGTCCGGCAGCAGTTCGCTGCCCAGCTCCGGGCCACGGCGGCAGAACCACCGGTCCCAGAGCCGGTCGGCGCGCACGCCAGCAGCCTGCGGGCCACCCTCAAGCGGCTGAGCGAGTCTTTTCACTGAAGCTGGAAACGGTTCAGCAGGCACCGGCGAACAGCCCGTCCAAGAAGTCTGGACGGGCTGTTCGCCGGTGGGCAGGCAAGAATTCTCGATTCAAGCGATTTCCGTCCAATTCGTTCTAAAAATGGAACCCCGCCATTTCTAGAACTCCTTTCCCAGCAACCGCTTTCCTTCTGCCATTGATCGGGTCAACAGTGATGGCATCACTGAGTAACCAGAATTCTTGATTCAGGCCGGCACGAGGTCGCCAGAACGGTTCCAGAAGCGGTGCTGGGCCAGCCCATTCAGGAAATCGTCAGTGGACGCCTTGGACAGCTCGAAGACGCCCTGCTCGGCACCCAGCGGCACGCCCGCCTGCTTCAGCAGCGCTGCCGCGTCGGCACTGGCCGCCAGCGGCTTGCCGTGCTTGTAGGCCTGGGCCACGAAGCGCACGGCGTCGCCCAGTGTGCCCAGCGTCTTGAGGCTGGCCGCGCCGCCCGGCAGGTACACCGCATCGTACACGACGGAAGGGGTGGTTAGCACCGTCTTGTCCACCGGGGCGCTGCCACCTTCGCCTTTCAGCTGGCCCAGATGGGTGCCGACGACCTCGGCCAGTGCGCCCTGGGCTTCCAGCGCCGCTTTCATGGCCTCGATATCGGCAATCCGCACGCCGTCGGCGGCCAGAATCGCCACTTTGCGGCCCTGAATGGAGGGCGGTGCGGTGTTGTGCTCTACCATGCTCAGGGCCGCGTCGCGCTGCAAGCCGCCCGACGCGGTGGTCGGGGTCGTCGCCCCGGCGAGCAGCTTCATCAGCTCGGCGTCGGTGGGCAGCGGCCCGGCCACATCCAGTTCGCCCAGCGCGGCGGCCACCTGATCGCCCAGCACCGCGTTGATGCGGCGCAGGTGATCAATCATCTTCAGGCGAATGTCGCGGGTTTCGACTTTACCCAGCTCGAACTGCTGCGCGCGCACGATGTGCATTTTCTCGACCGGCGACATCGAGTTCCAGAACAGCTGGGCCTGCCCGTAATGGTCGGCAAAGCTCTCGGCCCGCTGGCGAATCTTGGTGCCTTCCATCGCTTCCGGGTAGCTGACGAAGCCCCCCTTGTCGGCCGGTACCTCCGCCGGTTGCCCGCCGCCCAGCGAGTTGGGGTGGTAGGCGACCCGGCCTGGATTGACGGTCCGGCGCATCTGGCCGTCGCGCTGGTGATTTGCTACAGGCGCGAGCGAGCGGTTGATCGGCAACTCGGTCCAGTTGGGTGTGCCCAGGCGGCTGATCTGGGTATCGAGGTACGAGAACAACCGGCCCTGCAAGAGAGGGTCGTCGCTGAAATCCATCCCCGGCACCAGGTTGGTGGGCATGAAGGCGACCTGTTCGGTTTCGGAGAAGTAGTTGTCGGGGTTGCGGTCCAGCGTCATCTTGCCGACCCGCTTGACCGGCACCAGCGCTTCAGGAATCAGTTTGGTGGCGTCGAGCACGTCGAAGTCGAAGGCGGCGGCCTGCGCCTCACTGAAGATCTGCAAGCCGAGTTCCCATTCCAGCGGCTGCCCCAGCTCGATGCTGTCCCACATATTGCGGCGGTGAAAATCGGGGTCGCGCCCGGCCAGTTCCTGCGCCTCGTCCCACACCAGCGAGTGAAGGCCCGCCAGCGGCTTCCAGTGAAACTTGACGAAGTGCGACTGCCCCTGCGCGTTGATCAGCCGGAAGGTGTGCACGCCGAAGCCTTCCATGTTGGCGAACGAGCGCGGAATGGCCCGGTCACTCATCACCCACATCAGCATGTGCATGGTTTCGGGCGTCAACGACACGAAGTCGTAGAAGGTGTCGTGGGCACTGGCCGCCTGCGGAATCTCGCGGTGCGGCTCGGGCTTGACCGAGTGGATCAAATCGGGAAACTTGATGGCGTCCTGAATGAAAAACGGCGGAATGTTGTTGCCCACCAAGTCCCAATTGCCCTCCTCGGTGTAGAACTTGACCGCGAAGCCGCGCACGTCGCGGGCGGTGTCGGCCGAGCCACGCGATCCGGCCACCGTCGAAAAGCGCACGAACACTGGCGTCTGGCGGCTCGGGTCGGTCAGCACCTTTGCTACCGTGAACTCGGCGAGCGAATCGTCATACACCTGGAAGGTGCCGTGCGCGCCCGCGCCGCGGGCATGCACCACCCGTTCGGGGATGCGTTCGTGGTCGAAGTGGCTGATCTTCTCGCGCAGCAGGAAGTCTTCCAGCAAGCTGGGGCCGCGCACGCCCGCCCTGAGCGAATTCTGGTCGTCGCTGATGGCGTGCCCGAGGTTGTCGGTCAGCTGGGGACCGGGCGGCTGGGTGGCCTGCTGAACGGTCGACAGTTGACTGCTGCGGCGCTGGGCCTTGGTCTGTTCGGGCTGCTTGGTGTGGTCGTCCTTCATATGCTCCCCCTCACGGGTGGCCGCGCCGGATGAGCGGACGGCTACCATTGAAGGGGGTTATAAACCGGCGGTATTAAACGAACGTCAGATCTACCCACAAGGTAAAGCGCCGCTCAACGGCGGAGCATGGTACCGCGGCTGTTCTTCTAGATCGGATGAAGCCGGGTTTAAGTGACCCTCGGAAAAGCGACCTGAAAGGCTGTGTACTGCTGGATACGGTCCCCGATCAAATCGTTTCAGGGGAGCCGACGCCAGCAGAACACCCTACCGGACGTGGAAGAGGCAAATCGGAGTTCGTATCAGAACTGCAAAGCGTAGGCCGCACCGTCGCTGCCCTGGCAGTCGCCCACGCCGTGTCCGCTGGCGTCTGCTTGAAAGGTGCAGATGAGCGTTTTGACGGCGGCAGCATCGAGCTTGAGGGTCTTGACAATCAGGTTGCCGGGCCGGGCCACGTTGCGGGCCGGGGCGCTGAAGCCCATGCCGGAACCGTGCCGGAAAAAGCCCCCACCGGAGCTGAAACCGCCGCTTAGGCCAAAGCGCAGATTGACTGGATCCGCGTTGCCGATCACGCTGTACTGGCCGCTGTAAAGTTCCTGGCCGAGCTGCACCGTCACGTTGTCGGGCATGCCGGGCGTGGCGGCGCGCGCCTGGAAGCCGCCGAGAAATACCACCCGGCCCTCCTGCCCGCTGACGGTATTGACGAGACGGCCCGCCGTGTCAGTTATGGTGGGCGCGCAGGCCGCCAGTACACTGGCCGACACCACAGCGAGAAGAAGGGCAGAGCGGTTCATGCTTCATGATAGCTCCGGCGAACTGGCAGGCGGCTGAGAGAACCCCCGAATGTCCCCACCCGCCATTCACCCGCGCCCGCTTGCGCTAGCCTGAGCCGCCATGAAGCTTCGATCCAGCCGCCGACCCCCCAGTGCCCACGACCCCAGTGCCCGGCACCCCGGTACTCCGCACCCGAGTGCCCAGCCGCCGACCGCCACGCCCGACCGACTCATTCTCGACATCGAGAAGGTCGTGGCGGGTGGTCTGGGGCTGGCCCGGCACGCGGGCGGCGTGGTGCTGGTGCGTGGCGCGCTCGGCGGCGAGCAGGTCGAAGCTCAGGTCAGGGCGGCGCGGGGGGTGCGCCAGGGCCGCCTGCTGCGGGTGCTGCGGCCCAGCCCTGACCGGGTGGACGCCCCCGAGCTGCCCACCACGGATCTGGCCCACGCCAGCTACCCGGCACAGCTCGGCATCAAGCGCGAACTGGTGGAAGAAGCCCTGAGCCGCATCGCCAGACTGGACATCGCCAAGCTGGCCCATCCGGTGGCCGCGACGGTGGCGAGTCCCCGGCAGTGGCAGTACCGCAACAGCGCGCAGTACCTGATCACGCCCGGCGGCCTGGCCTACCGCGAGCGCAGTGGGCCGGGCGTTCGGCGGCTGGACGGCCCCGACCCGCTGCTCATGGAAGCGGTGCAGGCGGTGATGGCGCGGCTCAACCCTGCGCTTCTCGACCCGGCCCAGGAAATCGCCTTCCGGGGCAGCCGCCTGAGCGGCGAGGTGGTCGTTACCCTGATCGGTCCCGGCGAGCCGCGCCAGTACCTGCGGGCCTCGGATCACCTGCTTGACGCGGGCGTGGTCGGGGTGTCCCTGGCGAGTCCGGCCACTCAACCGGCGGGGCGGCGCTTCTCGGCGGGCGTCAAGCTGATCGCTGGGGAAGCCACCATCCTGGAGCAGCTCGGTGACGTGCAGGTGAGCCTGTCGGCCTCCGGCTTCGCGCAAATCAACCCCGAGGCGGCGGGGCTGGCCTACCGGCTGGCGGCGCAATTGGCAGGCAGCGGCGAGCGGGCCACCGACCTCTACGGCGGCAGCGGCGCGATTGGCCGCCACCTGGCGCACACCTTCGCGCAGGTGCTGGTGCTCGACACGGCTTCGGAAGCGCTCAAGCGCGGCCAGCGCGACGTCCTGCGCAGCGGTGAACGCAACGTGGTGTTTCGCCGCACCGATGCGGACGTCGGCGTCGGCCCACCGCTGCCCGAGGCCGACGTGATCGTGGTTGATCCGCCACGCGCGGGGCTGAGTTCGGAAGCCCGCCACGCCATCGACGCCGCCGCTGCCCGGACGCTGATCTACGTGTCGTGCGACCCGGCCACCTGGGCACGCGACGTGGGCGATCTGGTCAACCGGGGCTGGCAGCTCGGTGAGGTGGTGCCGCACGACTTCTATCCGCAGACCAGCCACGTGGAAGTCGTCAGCCGCCTGACCCGGCGCTAAATTCGCCGCGACCGCCTTCGCCTGTCTTCACTCGTCCTGTACTCCCTCAGCCTGGGCCGATCTCACCTGCCGCCAGCAAGCGCTCCAGCACAGCGGCCACACCGCCCTCGTCGTTGCTGAGGGTCAACTCGCTTGCCGCCGCCTTCACCCCGGCATCGGCGTTGGCGACGGCCACCCCACGCCCGGCCCAGGTCAGCAGCGGCAGGTCGTTGGGCGCGTCCCCGAAGGCAATGACCTCGGCGGCCTGAATCTCCAGCGCAGCGCACAGCTGTGCGAGCGCCGCACTTTTATGCACACCGCGCAGAGCGATCTCGGCGAAGGGTGCACCACTGGTGGAGGCGTGGAGGTCCTGGCCGCAGCAGGCGTTGATCAACTCCGCCAGGGCCACGGGAGAGCGGGTGGCCGAGCGGGCGATCACCTTCAGCACGGGGGGGCCACTGTCCAGCACATTGAGCACGTCATTCACACTGTCCGGCGCGGCGCGGTAGGCGATTTCGGCACGCATATCGCTGCCCCATTCCAGCGCCAGGCCAATGTCGGGACAAACCGAGCGCAACAGTGGCACGGCGCGGCGCAGCACCCCCGGCGGTACCGGAAAGAGCGACTCCGCGCCGCCGTCGGAGAGGCGGTGAATGGCCGCGCCGTTGCTGCAAATGACGTGGCCTTCCAGGCCGAGTTCACTGGCCAGCGGCAGCACCGTCCTTGAGGGCCGCCCGGTGATCAGCACCACCACGCCGCCCGCCGCCTGCACACCCGCAAGGGCGGCGCGGCTGCGCCCGCTGACCTCACCTGCCGTGTCGAGCAGCGTGCCGTCCAGATCGGTGGCGATGAGCCGCAGCGTACTGGCACGGGGCATCAGCGGGCTTCCAGCAGCACCACAGCCGAGGCATGCTCACGGGTGTGGGTCAGGGTCAGGTGGGCCACCCAGCCGAGGCGCTGCATCTCCAAAGCGATGACTGGCGCAAAGCCCAGCAGCGGCGGCGCGTAGGGAAAGGGACCGCCGGGGGTGCGGGGGCGCTCTACCCACACGTCGCGCCAGCCGTGTGGACGGGGCCAGACTTTCTGAAAGGCTTCCTTGGCGGCGAAGCGGGCGGCGAAACTCGGCACCGGGTCGGCGAGTGCGCGGCAGTAGTCGAGTTCGGTGTCGGTAAACAGCTTGCCGAGACGGTGACCCTCGCGCGCCAGCAAGCCCCGGATGCGCTCCACCTCCACCAGATCATGCCCGATGGCCACGATCACGCGGTTCCTGCGGCGCGGCGGCCCACGGCTAGTAGCCTTTCTCCAGCTCGACTTTGTTGGGCGGCTCCTCGCCGCGCGCAAGCTGGCCCAGCACCCCGGCGGCGTACCCGGCGGCCCGCTGCGACATGTCTGCGGTGGTGCTGGCGATGTGCGGCGTGATCAGCACGTTGGAGCGGCCCCAGAGTGGGTCATGGTCCGGCAACGGCTCGGGGTCGGTCACGTCCAGCACCGCTCCGCCGAGGTGGCCGCTGTCGAGGGCGGTCAGCAGCGCCGCCGGATCGACGAGTTCGCCGCGCCCCAGGTTGTAGAGCCACGCGCCGGGCCGCAGCTGACCGAGCACGTCCGCGTTCACGATCTGCCGGGTGGCGTCGGTCAGCGGCAGCAGCAGCAGCAGGTCGTCGGCCATTGCCAGGGCCGCCCCGATCTCCTGCGGCGTGGAGTGGGAGCGCAGCCCGGTCAGCTGCGCGCCGAAGGGGGCCAGTAGATCGCCCAGCTCGCGCCCGATGTGGCCGTAGCCCCACACCACCACCTGCCGGTCCTTGAGGGTCCACAGCGGCCCGTGCTCCGCCGCGCCGCGCGCCCAGTGGCGGGCCTGGGCAAAGCGGATCAGCCCGCGCCCCGAGGCCAGCAGCACCGCCGCCGCGTGCTGAGCTACTGCCGCGTCGTGCAGTTCGTGGGCGTTGTAGAGCGTGACCCCCGGCGGCAGCAGGTCGGGCCAGCCGTCGATTCCGGCGGTGAGGGTCAGCACCCACTTGAGATTGGGACGGGCCAGCACCCGCTCGCGCATGGCCCTGGGCAACCCCCAGGCCACCACCCCCGCGAAATCGCCGTCCGGCAGCTGGTCGGCGCGGTAGTAGGCCGCCTCAATGCCCGGTACGTCCAGGGCCCGAAATTCAGGCAGATCAGGAATCAGTACGCGCATGCCAGTCCTCCGAGGTTATTTCCATATGCACGTCGGTGCGCCCGGAACGCTCGCTGCGGCCCACCTCACGAAAGCCCGAGGCGGCAAAGGCCCGCTGGGCGCGGCGGTTGTGCGAGAAGGTGGTCAGGCGAATGCGCCGCAGCACCGGGTCGCGCACGGCAAAGGCCCACTGCAAGGTGGCCTGCACCGCCTCGCGTCCGTAGCCCTCGCCCCACAGCCGCCGCTCGCCGATCATCACGCCCAGGGTGGCCGTCGTCGGGCGGGCCGGCGGCGAAGGGCGCAGATCGTAGAGTTCGATGCTACCAATCAGGTGCGCGTCCTCGTTGACGATGCCGAACCCGTGGCGCTCGCCGCTGCGTTCCTCGTCTTGCATCACCTTGCGAAACAGCCACTCCGGCAGCCGGATTGGTTGCGCGCCGTTCCAGTCGGCCAGTTCGCGGTCGCGGAAATAGCTGTACAGGGTGCGCCACTCGGCGTTGTTCATATCGAGAAGCGGCTTGAGCATCACCCGCCCCCACGTTGGCCCCGCCCGTTGCTCGCTCACCATCGCCCGGCATCTTATCCCGAAACCCGCGCCTGTCACGGACAACGGCATGCTCGTCAGAATGCTTGAGGTGACAGCCCTCACGTGCCGCTGCTAGCCTGATGACATGCGCTTCTTTTCTCGGGTGACCGTTTCGCTCCTGACTTTCTCGTTTCTGACCGCGCCGCTGGCGCTGGCCACCGCGGTCCAGGCCACCTGGGTCACGCTCAAGCCGCTCTCTGAGACGCCGGTCCTGAAATTTGACGCACCGCAGCAGGTCACCGACCCGGCCAAGTCGTACCGGGCCGTCGTCAAGACCACGCGCGGCGACATCACGCTGGACCTCTACGCTCAGCAGGCTCCAAAAGCCGTCAACAGTTTCGTGTTTCTGGCGCTCAACCATTTCTACGACGGCACGCCCTTTCACCGCGTCCTGACCGGCTTCATGGCCCAGGGCGGCGACCCCACCGGCACCGGCACCGGCGGCCCCGGCTACAGCTTCTCGGTGGAGATCGACAAGGCGCTGAATTTCGACTCGGCGGGCGTGCTGGGCATGGCCCGCGCCCAGAGCCTCTCCTCGCAGGGCAGCCAGTTTTTCATCACACTGGCTCCGGCGGGCTTTCTCAACGGGCAGTACACCGTATTCGGCAAGGTCGCGGACGGCCAGAAGGTCGTGGATGCCCTGCAGAAGATCGATCCCCAGAAGTCCGACGCCTCGCTCAAGCCCGACCGCATCGAGAGCGTGGAGATTCAGGAGGAAGCAACGGGCGGGAAGTGAGGTCACTGGGAGGGTAGCTGGGAAAGAGGAGCAGCGGGGCGCTAGCATCTGTTCATGACTGCTCAAGCTCCGATGCCCGAATCCGTCCAGCCGGTGCCCACCGCCCGCATCGATTTGCGCTCCGATACCGTGACGCTGCCCACCCCCGAAATGCGTCAGGCGATGGCCGAGGCGGTGGTCGGCGACGACGTGTACGGCGAAGACCCTACCGTCAACACCCTGCAGCAGACGGTGGCCGAACTGCTGGGCAAGGAAGCGGCGCTGTTCATGCCCTCGGGCAGCATGACCAACCAGGCGGCCATCGCCATGCATACCTCACGCGGCCAGGAAGTCATCTGCGCCGAGGGGTCGCACATCTACGAGTGGGAACTCGGCATGATGGCGGCCTTCTCGGGGGTGGTGCCCAGGTTCGTGCCCGCCCCATTGGGCATTCCCGACCCACAGCAGGTGCGCCGGGCGGTGCGGCACAGCATTCACCAGTCGCCCACCGGCCTGATCAGCCTGGAAAACACCCACAACAAGGCGGGCGGCACCGTCATTCCGCTGGACGTGATGCAGGCCGTTCGGGCGGTGGCCGACGAGGAAGGGTTGCCGCTGCACCTCGACGGCGCGCGGATGGCCAACGCGGCGGCGGCGCTGGGCATGAGCCTCAAGGACGTGGCCGCTCCCTTTCACAGCGTCTCTCTGTGTCTGAGTAAGGGCCTGGGCGCGCCGGTGGGCAGCGTGCTGGCCGGATCGAAGGCCGATCTGGTGCGCGCACACCGCTACCGCAAGATGCTAGGCGGCGGCATGCGCCAGGCCGGAATTCTGGCGGCGGCGGGTCTGATCGCCCTGCGCGACGGCCCGGCGCGCCTGAGTGCCGACCACGCCCGCGCCCGCAAGCTCGCCGAGGCGCTGGTGGAAGCCGGGTACGCCGTCAACCTGAACGCCGTGCAGACCAACATCATCTACGCCACCATTCCCGGCGCTCAGCAGAAGGTGGACGCCTGGGCCGAGCAGGGTGTGCTGGCCAGCGCCCTGGACGTGGACAGCGTGCGCTTCGTGCTGCATTACCAGATCGGCGACGAGATGCTGGCGCAGGCGATCGGGGTACTGACCGCCTGAACCGGCCCACTTTCCCCGGCCCGGACAGGCTACCCTGAAGGCATGTCCGAGCTGCCGCCCACCAAGCTTCCGCACGCCGCCGCCGAGCTGTTCGCCGACAATCTGCCGTCCGCCCAGCCCACCCCGGCCACGCCGCCGATCACGCCTGCCGAGGGCGGCTGGGCGGCCATCATCGTGCTGGTGACGCAGAACGCGGTGTCGGCCATTGCCCTGGCACGCGGCCTGCCACTGGGTACAGCGCTGCTGCTGTCGTTCGTGGTGGTGGTGCTGGTCTTCGGCCTGACCATGCGCCGCACCGCGCTGGCCTTGCTGCGCGACGTTCGCTGGCGCACCCGGCCCAATATCGGCGTGGTGCTGGGCAGCTTCGCGCTGGCGTTCGTGGCGTCGCGGGCGCTGCTGCTGTTCGTGCTGAGCCTGTGGCCCGCCGGGGCGCAGACGGTGCCGGAATTCCTGTCGAAGGGCGCAGACGTGTGGGTGCTGCTGCTGGTGGCAGGCTTCCTGATTCCGGTGGCCGAGGAAGTGGCCTTCCGGGGCCTGCTGATGCGCGGCTTCGAGTGGGCGCGGGGGCCGGTCTTCGCTGCGCTCGTGTCCAGCTTGCTGTTCGGGCTGGCGCACGGCGCACCGGCCCAGGTCATCGCTATTTTGCCGCTGGCCTGGTTTCTGGCGCGCAGCGTGCAGTACAGCGGCTCGCTGTGGACCAGCATCAGCATTCATATTCTCAACAACGCGCTGGCGGTGGGCCTGAGCGCGTTCCTCCAGGGCAAGGACCTCAGCGCGCTGGGCGGCGACATCACCGGCGTCAGGATTCCGCTGACGCTGGGCCTGGCGAGTCTGCTCGTCGGCGTGGCTGCGCTGGTCATCGGCATGCTGTGGCTGACCCCGCGAACGTCGCCCGCGCCCGAGGTGCGTTTTCCGCGCTGGCCCGTCTGGACGCTGAGCACCGTCGTGCTGGGCGTGCTGGTGCTGGCGGCGGTGGCCCTCTCCAGCGCGCCGCTGATCTTCAAGAATCTGGACTTCAAGGGCCTGTGATGACGGCGCGTCGCACTTCTTCTCCCCCAATTCCTGCAAAGGCCCAGCCATGACCAAGCGTCCCTCTTCTGCACCACTGCTCCAGTCGCCCACGCCCGCTCCATTACCCGCACCTTCAATCGCCGACCTGCTCATCCGGCCCACTGCCTTTTTCGAACAGTTACGCGCCCTGCCGCCCAGCGCGGGCCGCTACCTGTGGCTGGTGGCGCTGGCCAGCGTCGTCAGCGGAGTCTCGACCACCATCCTGGCCCGGCACGTGCTGGGCGCGCAGTCGTCGATTCTGTCGGGCGCGGCGGGTGGCAGCGCCATCTCGCCGCTGTTCAACTACGGAGCCGCCGCCTTTGCCAGCGTGTTCGTCACGGTGCTGCTGTGGCTGGCCCTCTGGGGCCTCGGAGCGCTGGGGGCAGGTCCGGCGGGCCGCGCCGCCGAGGTCTACGGCGCGGCCTTCTTGCCCACCCTGATCTGGGCGGTGGTGCTGCTGCCGGTGGCGCTTTTCTTCGCGCCGCAGGTCGCGGTGGCCGCGCCGAACCTCAGCGGCCTGAGCGGCGCGGCGCTGCAAAAAACCGTTCAGGCCTACATCCTCCAGGTGCAGGCAGCGTCGAGCGGCGACCCGGTCAACACGGTGACAACCTGGCTCGGTTACGCCGTGTACCTGTGGCAGTTCGCGCTGGCCTTCGTCGGCTTCCGGGTGCTGACTGGCCAGCCGAACAAAGCCTGGCGCGGCGTGCTCTACCCACTCGCGCTGCTGCTGGTGCTGGCGGCGGCAGCCTGGCTGGCCTCGAAATCGGTGGGGAGTTTGCTGGGGGGATAAAGACGGGCGCACAGACGACGGCTGTCTCAGCGGGCCGTCTGTGCGGTGGGCTGCGCCTCCGGCACCGTCAGTAGCGGCAGCAGCACCTGCACCAGCGGCCCGATCAGCAGCGCGTAGGCCAGCGTTCCCAGGCCCACCGAGCCGCCCAGCAGCCAGCCGACAGCCAGCACCGTCACCTCGATAGCGGTTCTGACCCAGCCGACTGGGCGACCGGTGCGCCGGACCAGCCCGGTCATCAGGCCGTCGCGCGGCCCCGGCCCCAGCCCCGCGCCGATGTAGGCCGCCGTTGCCAGCGCGTTGAGCAGCACGCCACTGATGAGCAGCAGCACCCTCAGCGGCAGGGCCGTGACGGGCGGCAGCAGCCACAGCACGGCGTCGGCCACCGTGCCCAGCACGAAGATATTGGCGACGGTACCGACGCCGGGCCGCTGACGCAGGAAGAGCCACAGTAGCAGCACCAGCGCGCCGACCACATTGACCACCGTGCCCAGGCTCCAGCCCAGGCGCTGCGCGAGGCCCTGGTGAAACACGTCCCAGGGGTCCAGGCCGAGGTTAGCCCGCACCATCAGGGCCAGCGAGACGCCGTAGAGGGACAGGCCGAGGAGCAGCTGAATCAGGCGGCGGGGCAGCATGCCTCCAGCATTCACTCAACTGGACTGTTTTTCTAGAGCCAGTTGTGCCAAAGTGGCTTGATGTCTGCTCCTGCGCCTGTCTTCAGTGGAGGCTCACGCTCGATCAGTGCCGACGCTGTCGCCGCGCTGCTGGGCGAGTGGGCCGGGCGCGGGGCGGCCTACCAGCAACTGGCCCTGGGCCTGCGCCACCTGCTGCTGGATGGTCGCCTGGCCCTGGGCGTGCGGCTTCCCGGCGAACGCGAACTGGCCGCCAGGTTGGGCCTGAGCCGCACCACCGTGACGGCGGCCTACCTGCGGCTGCGTGATGAGGGCTTTCTCACGACCCGGCGCGGTTCGGGCAGCCTGACTTCGCTGCCTGTGGGCGCGGCCCTGCCGGGGGTACCGCTGCCGTTTGAGCCGGCCAGTGGGATGAGCAGTGAAACGGGCCGCTTGCTCGATCTCGCCTACGCCACCCTGCCCGCACCCGAGGGTCTGCACCGGGCCTATACGGCAGCCCTGCAAGCGCTGCCCGCTTACCTGCCAGGTCACGGCTACGCTCCTGCTGGGCTGCCCGCCCTGCGCCAGATCATCGCCGAGCGCTACACCCGCCGGGGCCTGCCCACCGACGCCGAGCAGATCGTGGTCACCTTCGGCGCGCAGCACGCCTTAGGCCTGCTGGTGCGGGTGCTGAGCGCCCCCGGCGAGCGGGTGGTCGTGGACCATCCCACTTACCTGCACGCGCTCGACACCTTCCGGGCCGCCAGCTGCCAGATCGTGCCGGTGGCACTGGGCACGGGCGGCTGGGACCTTCCGGCGCTGCGGACTGCCCTCCGGCAAACCGCGCCCCGCTTCGTGTACCTGATTCCCGATTTCCACAATCCCACCGGGCTGTGCATGTCGCCAGTGCAGCGGCGCGGCGTCGTTGAAGCGGCGGACGAGGGCCGCACCCCAGTGATCGTGGACGAGGTGCTGAGTGATCTGGCGCTCGACGGCCCCGTGCCGCTTCCACTGGCCGGATACGCGCTCCATGCGCCGATCATCAGCATCGGCTCGCTGAGCAAGTCGTTCTGGGGTGGGCTGCGCCTGGGCTGGATTCGTGCGCCCAGGGCGCTGGCTCTCCAGGTAATGGCGGCCCGCACCGCCTCGGATCTGGGCGCGCCGATTGTGGAGCAGCTTACCGCCGCACACCTGCTGGCCGACGCCGAATCGCTGCTCTTACAGCGGCGGGCCACCTTGAAGCGGCAGCGCGCGGCCCTGCAAACGGCGCTCGGTCAGCACCTTCTCGAATGGCACTTCACCGTACCGGAGGGCGGCCTGTCGTTGTGGGCCCGTTTGCCGCAACCGATCAGCTCGGCGCTGGCGGCCAGCAGCGAGCGCTTCGGCGTCCGGGTCATCGCGGGGCCGCGTTTTGGAGTGGGTGGTCAGTTCGAGCGCCACCTGCGCCTGCCCTTTACCCTGCCGGAAGCGGAGATCGGCGAGGCGATCCGGCGGCTTTCCCGCGCCGCCCAGGCGGTGAGCGCCAGGCCGCAAGGCAAGGCGGCTTCCGAGATGGGCGGCCTGCTCAGCGGGGTTTGAGGGCGCAGGGCGGTTTGGCGAGCTGTTCGGCCCCACTTCACCGCTCCGTGCTAAGTTTTTAGCCATGCGCGTACTTCATACCGCCGACTTTCACGCTGGGCGGAATCTGCGCGGTTATGACCGCACCCCCGAGATCAGGGAGGCACTCACCGAGATTGCCGGGCTGGCCCGCAGCGAGAAGGTGGACGCCGTGCTGGTGGCGGGCGACCTCTTCGACACCGTCAATCCGCCTGCCGACGCCGAGGCTGCCATCTTCGCCTTCTTCCTGTCGCTGCGCGACGCCGGGATTCCCAGCATCGTCATCGCCGGAAACCACGACAGCGCCTCGCGGCTGGGCGGCCTCAGCGGCCTGCTCGGCTGGGTCGGCGTGCAGGTGGTGGCCCAGCCCAGCGCCGACCCCCGGCAGATGCTGAGGTTCGTCGAGACGAAAAGCGGCGAGAAGCTGGTGGTGGGCGCACTCCCCTACCTCTCCGAACGCCGACTGGTCAAGGCCGCCGACGTGCTGGGGGCTGACGTGGGCAGCTGGCGGCAGAAGTACCGCGAGGGCATGAATTTCTTTTTGCGGCGGCTGGCCGAGGGCTTCGAGCCCGGCGCGGTGAACATGCTGATGCTGCACGCCACCTTAGATGGCGCAGTCGCCAGCGGCTCGGATAGGGGCATGCAGTTCGATTTGACCAACGCCTACACGGTCTCGCCCCTGCAACTGCCCGCCAGCGCCCAGTACGCCGCGCTGGGGCACGTCCACAAGCCGCAGCAACTGGGTGCCGCGCCGCTGGCCTGCTATCCAGGCAGCATCATTCAGCTCGATTTCGGCGAGGGCGGCGAGAAAAAGCAGGTCAATCTGGTGGAGGTCGAGGCCGGGCGGCCCGCCCGCGTTCACGCCATTCCGCTCGTCAGCGGCAAGGAACTCAGGACGGTGCGCGCCGATCTGGACACGCTCGACGCCCGCCTGAGCGCCCTCTCCGGCTTCGACGGACTGCTGAAGGTGGTCGTGCGCGCGCCCACCGGCACGGCGCTGCCGGGTCTCAAGGACCGGGTACTGCGGCAGTTCCCCAATGCGCTGGGTGTGGAACTCGACCCCATCAAGGACGAGGCCACCGCCCAGGCAGGCAGCCGCGAGGGCCTGAGCCTGGAGCAGCTCTACGAGCGGTTCCATCAGGAAAAACGCGGAGAATTGCCCGCTGCGCTGCGCCAGGTGTTCAAGGAAAGTGACGCGGCGGTGCGCGAGGCGGCAGGTGAGGGGGCATGAAACCGCTGCAGCTGAGCGTGCAGGGCTTCATGCCGTTTCGGGAGCACACCGAGGTCGATTTCACCGATCTGCAACTCTTCGCCATTCAGGGCGCCACCGGCAGCGGCAAGAGCAGCCTGCTCGACGCCATCACCTACGCCCTCTACGGCGAGACCGACCGGCTGGGCCAGACCGGACTCGACGCGCTGATCTCGACCGGCGAAAAAGCCTTCTCGGTTAGCCTCACCTTCGAGAGCGGCGGGCAGACGTACCGGGTGACGCGCACCAAGGGCCGCAAGCAGGCCGAGAACCAGGTGCGGATCGAACACCTCCAAGCGGGCAAATGGCTCAACCTCTCGGACAACACCACCCGCGCCACCCAGAGCCGCATCAGCAAGTTGCTGGGACTCGACTTCAAGAGCTTTACCCGCGCCGTGATGCTGCCGCAGGGCAAGTTCGACGCCCTGCTGCGCGGCTCCAAGGCCGAGCGCCAAAAATTGCTGGGCGAGCTGACCAACATCGGCCATGTGGCCGAGATGCATACCCACGCCGCCGAGCGCGCCAAGACCTTCAAGTTCGAGCTGGCGGGCGTGCACCATCTCCTGGAAGGCGAATACGCGGGGGTCTCGGCCAGCTGGCTCGGCGAATTGCGGGCCGAACGGGGCCGCAGCGAAACAGAGGCCCAGACGCTCACCGACGACCGCGACGCCCTGCAAGCCGAACTGACCCGCCTGCGCGCCCAGGAAAGCCTGCACCGCGAGCTGGAGGACACCCAGCGCAGGCTCGCGGCGACAGACGCCCAGGCCGAGGGCGTGCGGGCCGGGGCCGCGCGGGCCGAGCAGGCCCGGCTGGTGGCGGGCGCGCTGCCGCTGCTGGACACCGCCAGCACGGCGCGCTCGGCGGCAGTGCGGGCCGGGCAGGACGCCGACCGGGCAGAGGCGCTGCTGCAAGGTGCGCAGGTGGCGCTGGAGCAGGCCGCCGGGCGTGAGCGCGCTGCCCTCGACGCCCAGGAAAGCGGCAGTGCGGCGGCCAATGCGCGCCTGGAGCGGGCCGGGAAGATGGCCGAGGCGCTGCCGCTCCTGCGAAGTGCGTCGCAGGCAGGCGATCAGCGCACGCGGGCCGAGCAGCTTGTCCGCAGCGCCCAGACCAGCTTCGATCAGCTTCAGGCCGCCCAGCTCGCCGCCGCCCAGGCCGAGGCGGCGGCCCAGCACCAAACCCGGCGCATTCCCGATCTGGAGGCGCGCGCCGAACTGCTCCGGAATGCCGAGACCGATCTGGCGCGGCTCAAGCGGGCCGGGGGGACCCTCCAGACCAGCCATCCCGACCCGCTGCCCTGGGACGAGGACGCCCACTTCACGGCCCGCGAGGCCGCCCACAAGCTCGAACAGCTGCGGGCCGAGGCGGTCAAGCTGGAATCCGAGAAGGCCGGGCTGAGCGCCGAACGCGCCCGACAGGCCGAGCGGGAGCAGCTCCAGCGCCAGGAAAAAGCCGAGATGGACCAGATCGAGCAAGACGGCCGGGTGCTCAAGGCCGACTTCGAGCGGGCCGAGGCGGCGCTCAGGGCGGCCCGAGACCAGGCGGGCCTGAGCGCCTACCGCGCCCACCTGCACCTGGGCCAGCCGTGCCCGCTGTGCGAGCAGCCAGTCAAGATCCTGCCGGGGGGCCCGGTGGCCGACGTGGAGGCGCTGAAGGCATCGGCTGATGCCGTGCAGCAGCGGCTGGAGGAGCGGCGTGACCGCTTCAAGAACCTGCGGGCGTCGAGCACCGTGCGGGCCAGACAGCTCGAGGAAAAAGCCAGCGAACTCGGCGACTGGGCCGCCGTGCTGCAAGACCGCGAGACCGAGCTGAGAAGCGGGCAGGCGAGGTACAGCGGTGAGGAGCCGGAGCAGGCGCGGCGCTTGCTGGCGGGTCTGGCGGCGCGGGTGCAGCAAGCGGGGCGCGATCCGGCGGGCGAGCGGCAGCGGGTGTTGGCCGAGGTGAGCGCGCTCAAGGCCGGGCTGGACACGGCCCGGACGGCGCTGGCCAGCGCTCAGGCGCAGCAGGCCGCCGCCGCCGCCCGACTGGACGCGGCCCAGCAGACCCTGAGCGAGCGCGCCAGCGAGGCCGAGCGCGCCGGGCAGGTGCTGCAATCGGCGCTGGACACCCTGGAGCTGAGCGCCGAGCAGGTGCGGCAGTCGGCTGATCCGGCAGACGAGCGCCGCGCCGCCCAGCAGCAGCTCAGGGCGCTGGCCGAGACTGCCGAGGCGGCCCGCCGGGCGGTGTCGCAGGCCCAGGCGGAGCAGGCCGCCGCCGCCGCCACCGCCCAAGCCGCCCGCGAGCGGGCCACCGAGCGCGCCACCGAGGCCGAGCAGGCCGAGCGCTCGCTGGGCGCGCTGCTCAGCACCCTGGGGCTGAGCGCCGGGCAGGTGCGGGCCGCTGCCCTGCCGGAAGCCGAGATCCGCGCCCTGGAGTCGGCACTCAGAAGCCACCTGGCCGCGCGCGAGCAACTGATGGCCGAGCGCGCGGCCCTGGACGCCAAGCTCGGCGGCGCGGCGTTCGACCCGGCCCGGCTGGGTCAGGTCCAGCGCGATTTTCACGCGGCGGAGGCCGCACTCTCGGCGGCGCGCGGACGTATCGGGGAGCTGAGTGAGTCGCTGCGCGCCGGGGCCGAGCGCCTGGAGCGCAAAACCGAACTGGAAGCCAGCGCCGGGCGACTTTCCAGCACCCTGGATCTGTGGAGCACGCTGTCCAATTCGCTGAGGGCCAACGAATTTCAGCAGTATCTGCTGCAAGACGTGGAAAGCCGTCTGCTGGCCGGAGCCGGCGAGCTCCTGTACGACATCAGCGACGGGCGCTACCGGCTGGCCCTGGGCGATGGCGGCGGCGATTATCTGGTGCAAGACCTCTGGAACGCGGGCGAGACGCGCGGGGTCAAGACCTTATCGGGCGGCGAAACCTTCCTGGCGAGCCTGTCACTGGCGATCGCGCTCAGCGATTATCTGGCCGGAAACCGCATTCTGGGTGCGCTCTTTCTCGATGAAGGCTTCGGCACGCTCGACCCCCAGGCGCTCGACTCGGTGGCGGGCGCACTGGAAAACCTGCGGACCCAGGGCCGGATGGTCGGTGTGATTACCCATGTGGAGAGCCTCTCTGAGCGGCTGCCCAGCCGCCTGCTGGTGAGCAAGAGCGTAGCGGGCAGCAGTGTGCAGCGGCTGGACGGCTAAAACGGCTGGTGTGACTCAGCGCGGCTGCTCGCTCAGCCACGCCAGCGCCGCCTCAGCCCCACGCAGCACCGACAGATGGCCGTCGTCCGGAAAGAGGCGCAGCTCTGCCGAGCCGCAGCGATCCGCCAGCCAGCGGCTGTGACTGCTGGGTACGATCCGGTCCTGTTCGCCGTGAAGCAGCAAGAGCGGGCTGGTGATCCGCGCCGGGTCGAACCCCCAGGCCGCCACATACGCCAGGTCATCGTCGATCATAGGGCCGGGGCCACTGACCTGCGCCGCCTGCACCACGCTGTTCAGCCAGGCCCAGTCACCTGCGAGGGCGGCGTGATCCGCCGGGGTGAACATCTCCGGGTCGAAGTCGCCGGACGCCAGGCAGATGGCCAGCGCTTCCCGGCCTGTCTGGGCCGCCCGCAACTCCGCCGCGCCGCCGGAATACATGCCCGCGAACCAGTCGAGCCCCGCCGCGCCGAAGGGAGCCAGCCCCGCCAGGCTGATGGCCCCTACCACCCGCTCCGGCAGCAGCGCGGCGCAGGCCAGCGCGTGCGGACCGCCACCGGAATGGCCCATCACGGCAAAGCGGGTCAGGCCCAGCGCGTCGGCCAGGTTTGCCACGTCGAGGGCAGCTGAGGCCACGTCCCGGCCCGGCAGCGGTGACGAGCCTCCGTAGCCGGGCCGGTCATGACCCACCAGACGCAGGTTCAGCCGCTCAGCAGCGGCGAACAGGGGTGCGGGCGGCATACTTATATTGGGCGTGCCGTGCTGCCAGAACACCGCCAGCGCCTCGGCCTGGCCCAGCTGATCCGCAGTGGGGAAGTGATCGTAGAAGTGCAGCGTGCGCCCATCTGGCAGTGTCAGGTCCGCCTGCGTCATCATGCCCATGCCTCCCGCCCCAGTTCTCTCGAAAACGATTCTTAGGACTGGGTTCTGTTCTAGCACGAACGGCGCGGCGGTGGTCGGCGCACACAGGTATCGGGTGGGCCGCCTGCGGGCGTAAGCTCAGGGCATGAGTCAGCCCACCCGGTCCGGCCCGCCGTTCGAGATCACCATCGGCAGCGTCACCCGTCCACTCCGATTGGTGCCGGTGGGCCAGATGGGCTTCGTGCCGCTGATCGAATTTCTGGGCGACAGCGAACTCACCCGCGCGGCGGCCCAGGCCCTGCTGCCGCTGATCCCGGAAGGCAGCGAGGCGCTGCTGACGGTCGTGACCAACGCCCTGCCGCTGGCGCACGAACTCAGCGACCTGTCGGGCCTACCCTATGAGGTGGCGCGCAAGAAGCGCCGCACCTACATGCAGGCTCCGCTGATTCAGGAAGTGCCGGGCCTGACGCTGGGCGTCTCGGAAACGCTGTGGCTCGACGGTCCGCACGCCGCACGCCTGAGCGGAAAGAAGGTGGTCATCGTACAGGACGTGATCGCCAGCGGCACGACGGCGGCAGCGCTGGCCCGCCTCGTCGAGCGCTCCGGCGGCACGGTTCACGGCTACCTGGCCGCCTTCAAGCAGGGCAACAGCGCCTTGCCGGTGCGCTACCTGCAGGAGTTGCCCGGCCGGGTCTGAAGCTGCCCTCACCCTGACTGGGCGCACCTTCCGCGATGGGAACGGCGACGACCGGGGGCCTATTGCCGGGGAAGTGGGGATAACTGACAACTGGGTTCCTGACTCCTAGCGTCCAGACTGATGCCGAGATGAACGGTCAGGCCGGTAGTGTGCTGGCGAAATTCGCGCATGCCAAAGATTGGCAGGGCGGCGAGCAACAGGAGCAGCGGGTGGCCAGGTTCGAGCATGCCGATCACGATGTGTCTGCGGAGCGCCTGGGCTGGATAGTGCTGACCGCCCTACTCCCGAAATTCCAACCTGAAAAGATCAGAATTTGGTGAACGCGAACCGGATAATGTTCGTTTGCAAGACTGACCCTTGCTGCTCTCTTCAGAGAAAAGATTAATGAAAATCACATAGTAGCCTGAGTTTTGCTCAATCTATCGTTAAGCCAATTTCCCTTAGACACACTATGTTCCTCTTAAACTCAGGGTTGCCTCCTGAAACTGAGTAGCCCGAATTTTACGTTTGGATTCAATTAAGCTCATCCCAAAGCGATTTATGATTTGTCCTCTATTCAATAGACAGTTAGGTCGCTAGGCTGAGTCAACTCGGTTCGGTTGGGCGAGGCACGCACACCTGCTAGGGTCGATTGTGATTACCAGATGCACTGATCGTGAAGAAACGCACTATAATAGACTTTTGTATTCATGACACCCATTTTATCAAGCTTTTACCTCATGGTCTTAAGAAAAGCGGTCTGGGCAGGCGGGGAATATAGTAAAAATAAAGGGCCTCGTACGTTCTGGCAACATTGCCGGGAGTAGGGGGTGGGGAGACGACAGTGAAAGGAACTTCGGACAATACAGCGGTGATTCTCTGCCTTTCGCATTTAAGATGGGATTTTGTCTTTCAGCGCCCACAGCATCTGATGACCCAGGCGGCGCTGACCCGGCGGGTCTACTACGTCGAACTGCCGCTGTTTGGTGACTGGGACGATCATCTGGAGATCCGGGCAGTGGAAGGCGGCGTGCAGGTGGTGGTGCCCCACATCCGCACCGGCTTCGATGCCGCCGAGTCGCAGGCCCGCACGGCGGCGCTGCTGGCCGAACTGGCCGAGCACCAAGCGCTGGGCGACTTCACCCTGTGGGTCTACACTCCGATGGAATTGCCCGTCGCCGCCCGGTTGTGCCCCGGCCTGACGGTGTACGACTGCATGGACGAACTCGCCAACTTTCGCTATGCGCCGCCAGAGTTGCACTCCCGCGAGCAGCAGCTATTCACCCAGGCCGATCTGGTCTTCACCGGCGGCCACCGTTTGTGGGAAGCCAAGAGTAAGCAGCACCCGAATGCATACCCATTTCCTTCCAGCGTGGACAAGGCCCACTTTGCCCAGGCCCGCGCCGATTTGCCCGATCCCGAAGATCAGACCTCCTTGCCGCGTCCCCGGCTGGGCTTTTACGGCGTCATTGACGAGCGCTTCGATACCGAGCTGATCGCCGAACTGGCCCATCGCCGCCCGGAGTGGGCGTTCGTGCTGCTGGGGCCGGTCGTCAAACTGGAAGACAGCGAACTACCGCGCGCCGCCAACCTTCGCTACCTGGGCATGAAGAGTTATGCCGAGCTGCCCCACTATCTGGCCCATTGGGACGTGGCCCTGATGCCGTTTGCGCGCAATGCGGCCACCGAGTTCATCTCGCCGACCAAGACACCGGAATACCTGGCGGCGGGTGTGCCAGTGGTGTCCACCTCGATCCGCGACGTGGTACGGCCCTACGGCGAGCGGGCACTGGTGCGGATCGCCGACACGGCGGACGACTTCGAGGCAGCCTGTGAGGCCGCCCTCGCCGAGCGCCGCCAGCTGGCCGGGCAGGAGAGGCAAGCCAGCGCCGACGCTTTTCTCGCCGAACTCTCCTGGGAGCAGACCTGGCGCGAGATGGACCGCCTGATGACGTCGGCCCGGCAACGGCAACAAACCCAGGCCACCGAGCGCATTGAGGCTGCCGATGACTGAGCCGATGACCAGCGTGCCAGCGGGTTTCGATTACCTGATCGTCGGGGCGGGCTTCGCCGGGTCGGTGCTGGCCGAGCGCCTGGCCTCGGAAGGCAAGCGGGTGCTGATCGTGGACAAGCGGCCCCATATCGGCGGCAATGCCTATGATTGCTACGACGACGCGGGCATTTTGATTCACCCTTACGGCCCGCATATCTTTCACACCAATAGCCGCGAGGTCTTCGACTACCTCTCGCGCTTCACCGACTGGCGGCCCTATCAGCACCGGGTCAAGGCCAGCGTGGACGGGCAACTGCTGCCGATTCCGATCAATCTGGACACGGTGAACCAGATGTACGGCCTGAACTTGACCGCCTTTCAGGTGGAGGAATTTTTCGCCTCGGTGGCTGAACCCATCGAGCAGGTGCGAACCAGTGAGGACGTGGTGGTCAGCAAGGTTGGACGCGACCTCTACAACAAGTTCTTCCGGGGCTACACCCGCAAACAGTGGGGCCTGGACCCCTCCGAACTCGACGCCTCGGTGACGGCCCGTGTGCCGACTCGCACCAACCGCGACGACCGTTACTTCGCCGACACCTATCAGGTGATGCCGCTGCACGGCTACACCCGGATGTTCGAACGGATGCTGGCGCACCCCAACATCAAAGTGATGACCAACACCGACTACCGCGAGATCGTGGACTTCATTCCGTTCAGCCATCTGATCTACACCGGACCGGTGGATGCCTACTTCAATTACCGCTTCGGAAAATTACCCTACCGCAGCCTGGAATTTGTCCACGAGACGCACGCGCAGGCGCAACTGCTACCGGTAGGGACGGTCAACTACCCTAACGACTACGCTTACACCCGCGTCAGCGAGTTCAAGCACATCACCGGGCAGACACACGCCCAGACCAGCGTGGTGTACGAGTTGCCGCGTGCCGAGGGCGATCCGTACTACCCGGTGCCGAGGCCCGAAAATGCCGCGCTTTACAAGGAGTACGAGGCGCTGGCCCGGGCGACGCCGAACGTGACCTTCGTAGGGCGGCTGGCGACCTACAAGTACTACAACATGGATCAGGTGGTGGCCCAGGCGCTGACGACGTACCGCAAGTTGAGCGTAGCGAGGACATCGGAAGAAGCGATAGTGTGAGCCGGAGAAACCGAACGCTACCGGGGATGTAAGATTCCTGTGTCCTAACCCCTGTGGAAGCGGCCAAGGCTGGGAAGCGTCAGTACACTAGGCGTTCAAACCAAACCCCAAAAATCGAACGTAGCGGTAAACCCGGAGGCAGATAGGGACAGCCAACCACTTGTACTGTCCCGTTGGAGCGTCATTTCTCCACCGCAAACGACAAATTCGGGTCCGATCGCGAGTCAGTTGACGCGGCGAGAGGGAGTGGCAGCTCGGTGCTGGCGACGGGCGACTTTGCAGGCGTACATTCGCTGGTCACTCAGGCGCAGCAGGTCGCCTTCGAGGGTGGCCTCTTCTGGAAACGAGGCGATGCCCGCGCTGATGTTGGCCGAAGGGAAGCCCTGGCGCTGGACCATGCGGACCACCTGTTCCAGATCGCTCAGAAAGCTGGCCTGCTGCGCCTTGCCGACGTGGTCAACCACCACGGCAAATTCGTCGCCGCCGATGCGGTAGAGTCGGCCCACCGGACTGAGATGGGTGCGCAGCGCCAGCGCCACCTGCCGCAGCAGCGTATCGCCTCGTTCATGGCCTTCGAGGTCGTTGACCACCTTGAGGCCGTCGACATCCATCGACACTACGCTCAGCGGGTGCTGGTGGCGCACCGCATGCACAATCTCGGTCTGGAGTTCGTCCTCGAAGGCGCGGCGGTTGGCCAGCCCCGTCAGGGCGTCGGTAAAGGCCGCGACCCTGAGGGTGTCGATGGTCTGGCAGGCCTGCTGGTATTTGTATTCCAGCTCCAGCAGGTGTCCGGCTCCCTCAGGAATAACCGGCAGCGGAGCCTGGCCCGGCTGCGGTTCCGGCGCGCTGCGCTTGATCAGGATGTCTTGCAGCGCCGTGTCGTCGTGCAGCAGGGCTCGCAGCGGCAACTCGCCTGAAGCGTGCAGGGCCAGCAGGGCGTCGACGATCTCCGGCTGGAAGTGCCGCCCGCGCTGCTGGCGAATTTCGCTGAGCACCTCGCCCAGTTCCCAGGCCCGCTTGTATGGGCGTGGGTTGAGCAGCGCATCGTACACGTCGGCCACGGCGACGATGCGGGCCACCGGGGCAATCGTCTCGCCGCTCAGGCCCTGCGGGTAGCCGCCGCCACTCCACTGCTCGTGGTGGCTGAGGGCGATCTGCTCGGCCATTTGCAGCAGGGGCGACGCGCCGCCCGCCAGAATCTGGCCGCCGATGGTGGTGTGGCGCTTCATGGTTTCAAATTCCTCGTCGGTGAGCTTGGCAGGCTTTTGCAAGATCAAGTCGGAAATGCCGATCTTGCCCACGTCGTGCAGCCGCGCCGCCACCCTCAACAGCGCCACGTCTTCGGCGGGGAAGTTCAGCTGCTGCGCCAGCAACGCCGACACGTGTCCGACCCGCAGGGTGTGTTCGCCAGTCACGTCGTCGCGGTACTCGGCGGCATTGGCCAGCCGGATCGCCACCTCAACCTGTGTCTGGGCCAGCCGACGGGTCTGCTCACTGACCTTGAGTTCGGCGGCCTGATACGCTTGCTGAGCGATTTCTGTTTGCAGATTCGATACGGAAGTTTCGTGGTGGGCGCGCTCCACATCAAACTGCACCGTGAGTTGCCGGGTGTGGCGCTCGCGCTCGTCGTTGAACAGGTACTGCTCGAGTTCGCGCAGCGCCCACAAGTGGTCGAGCGCGCCCTTGAGGTCCCCTGCTTCCTGAGCGCTCTGGGCCAGCAGCGCCCGAATGCGGGCGACCTGCTTGTGGGCCGCCGCGTCCACAGCCAACGGCAGGGCACACTCCAACGCTTCCTGCGCCCTGGCAGGCTGCTCTAGTGCCAGGTGCGCTTCGCCCAAGCCCAACAGGGCGTCGACCTCACCCTGGGCCTCACCGAGTTCGGCGGCGATCTCCAGCGCCTGCTGGTGGTGCCTCACGGCGTCACCGGGACGCGCCAGGGCTGTGGCCGCCCGGCCCAGACCGTGATGGGCGCAGCCGCTGAGGTAGCGCATGCCGATGCGCTCGGCCATGCTCAGCGCCTGGGTAAACAGCGTCCAGGCTTCCTGATGGCGCTGGAGGCTGCTGACCGCTTCGGCGAGGTTGTTCAGGCAATACAGCTCCAGGGTGTGGTTGCCGTGCCCGCGCGCCAGTTCGAGCGCCCTGGCGTGGTAGTCGTAGCTGAGCTGATGGTCGCCCATTTCCTCGTAGACGTAGCCGATGTTGACCAGGCAGTGGGCGCTGGTGCTGGGGTCGTCGACCGTCTTGAGCAGCTCGTAGGCCTCGGTCAGCGTCTGGAGGGCGGTGGGCAATTCGTGGCGGCTCAGGTGAACCTGCCCGATATTGTTCAGGCACTGCGCCGCGCCGAGGTTGTCGGCCAGCTGGCGGCGGATTTCGAGTGCGCCGCCGAGCTGCTCCAGGGCCAGCTCCGCATTGCCGCTGGTCTGCGAGAGCGCGGCCTGCTGGTTGAGGACCGAGGCGTACATGGCGCGGTCCTTCATTCGCTCGCCCAGACTGAGTGCCCGTGCCAGCGCTTCCCCAGCCTGACCCGGCTCGCCGAGTTCACGCAGCACCATGCCACTGACCAGCAACGCCTGGGCCTGCTGCGCCGTGTCGCCGAGCGCAGCGAACAACGTGACGGCCCTGTTGAGGTGACCTTCAGCTTCCCGAAGTACGGCCATGCGGTGCAGGGTTTGCCCGCACAGCAAATGGGCCTGCGCTTGCCCCGCCTGATACGCCAGATCGCAGGCCAGCGCCAGCGCTTCCTGGGCCATGTCCAGGGCGCGCTTGGGGTTGATAGGCAGCAGTGCCGAGGCGGCGTGGATCAGGGCGTCTACCGTCGGAGAAGTGGGCGGCTGAGTGAAGGCGTCAAAGGATGGCTGCATGGCAAGGCTCCAGGAGAGGGGCGAAAGAAAGTTCAATACAGCAGCAGGGCAGGCCCGGTTTGGACATGCCCCCGCTCGCCGCGTTGAAGATTTAAGGTTGGGTGGTGGCCCGGATGAAGCTGCCGACGTCCAGACGACGGTTGACCTTGTTTCCGTAACTCAGATTGAGGGTCGTGATGTTGCAGGACGTCTTGATGACAAGACCGGTCAGGGCTCTGGGCGTGATCCCTGCTTTGAGTGTCTGGCCCAGGGCCAGCGCGATACTGCCCGCCACCATCGGCGCGGCCATCGAGGTGCCGCTCCAGTACGAGAAGAGGTTGCCCGGCACCGGACCCCAGACCATCTCGCCAGGAGCCATCACGCCGATCTTGTCACTGTAGGTGGAGAAGTCCGACTTCCGGTCTGTGGGGGTGACGCTGCCGACGCCCATCGAGTAATCGTCGGTGGCGTCCCGCGCCGGGTAGGTGACGCGTTCGTCTCCAGTGTTGCCCGACGAGGCGATCACGCTGACGCCCTTGTCGGCAGCGTATTTGATCATCTTCTGAATCGTGTCCGATTTGGTGATGGAGCCGAGCGACAGGTTGATGACCCGAGCGCCGTGGTTGACGGCAAAGTTGATGGCCTGCGCGACCATGGTTTCGTCGCCACTGCCGTCGGGGGCCAGCACCCGTAGCGGCATGATCTTGGCGTGCGGCGCGATCTGCAAGACGATGCTGGCCACATTGGTGCCGTGGCCGAATCCCTCGTTGGGAAAGTCGCCCTCTTCCTGCGGCACCGCGTCGTTATTGAAGAAGTCCCACTGGTCTTTGGGACTGACCAGCGCGCCCTGGAACATCTCGTGCTGGAGGTCGATACCCGTGTCGATGACCGCCACCGTCACGCCCTCACCCAGATTGGGCGCGGCAGCCCAGGCGGCGGGCAAGCCGATCTGGCTCCAGGTTGCGCTGTTTTCGGGAATCCCGCCCACAGTGCCTCTGCCACCGCTCCAGACACGGGCACGTCCACCGCTCCAGACGTAGGCCCGTCCACCGCTCCAGACGCGCGCCCGACCCGCACTGTCGAACTGCACCGCCTTGCCTGACCAAGCGCTCGACGTGCCGCTGGCCCCGAAAACGTTCTGGTTGTTCGCATACGTGAGTGCCGCTCCATTCAGGTCCTGCGCCTGAAGCGATCCACCTTGCGGCTTGTGATGCAGGCCCAGCACCGCGAATCCAGCGTCGGGGCGCCAGACCACCGCTGTCGCGCCGTAGCGCTGCTCCACGGCGGCCTGTGTGTCGGCGTCGGTAATCGACACGGACGTGCTGTATTCATATCTGAGCGCCTGCGCCTTGCCCGGCTGCTGGACACCCGACTGACCACAGCCGCCCAGCAGCAGCATGGTGCTCAGCCCCATTCCCGCCCAAAAGAGCTTTCGTAAAATATGCATTTCATCCTCCTGTGCCCGCTCAATTTGAAGTGGTCTGCCAGAAACCGAAACGGCAGCACTCCATGCGTGCGCCCTGTACTCTGCCTATCAAGCTCTGACAGGGCACTTAAGGGCAATAGTCGAGAGCGTGTTAATTACTTCACGTTTTTGCTTTCTCTGTCTGGCACGCGATATTTCTCTTTTTTGCCCGTTTCGCGCTTGGCCCGGTCGCCAGCGCATGCCTGTTTATTTTCCAAAATTAAAGGCCGCTTCAGGTCAGGGAACACTGGAGAGTGTGCTGGTTCTGGAGCGACCTTCACAGGTCATACGGTTTCCGTCCAGTCGGGTCGGCAGTGATTGCAGAAGGGATTGACCAGGGTTCTTATCACAGGACGCCAGGCCAAGTCGACAAGTGAAGTCGAAAGGCCAAATCAAAACCCCCGGCGTCTACCGGGGGCATTGCAAGTGGGGAGTCCGCACTCAGTCGGCAGCCTGCTCCACCTCCGGAGCATAAACCTCGATGATGCCCGCCGCGCCCATGCCGCCGCCGATGCACATGGTGATCAGCGCCTTGCCGCCGCCGCGCCGCCGCAGTTCGTGAATGGCGGTGGTGGTCAGCTTGGCTCCCGAGCAGCCCAGCGGGTGGCCCAGCGCAATGGCCCCGCCGTTGACGTTAGTGATCTCCTCGTCCATACCCAGCGTGCGGATGACGGCCAGACTCTGCGCCGCAAACGCCTCGTTGAGCTCGATCAGGTCCATGTCGGCCAGGGTCAGCCCGTTTTGCCTCAGCACTTTCGGCACGGCCTCCACCGGCCCGATGCCCATGACCTCCGGCCCCACGCCCGCCACCGTAAAGCCGATGAACTTGGCGAGCGGCCTGAGGCCCAGCTCGTCGGCCTTCTGGCGGCTCATCAGCAGCAGCGCCGAAGCTCCGTCCGAGAAGGGTGAGGCGTTGCCTGCCGTTACCGAACCGCCCATCTTGAAGGCGGGCTTGAGCTTGGCGAGGCCTTCGGGGGTGGTGTCGCGGCGAATCAGCTCGTCGTCTTTGTACACCACCGTTTCGGAAGTGATTTTGGTGCCCTTCATCTTGTCGACGCGCACCGGCACCGGCACGATCTCGTCCCTGAACTTGCCCGCGTCCTGGGCGGCGGCAGCCCGGGCGTGGCTGCGCGCGGCGAAGGCGTCCTGATCGGCCTTGCTCACATCGTATTTGGCAGCCACGTTCTCGGCGGTCAGGCCCATGTTGATGTAGGCTTCCGGGCGCTTGTCGACGAGTGACAGGTTGGGGCTGGGGTTGTGGCCGCTCATCGGCACCATGCTCATGCTCTCCACGCCGCCCGCCAGCACGACGTCGAAATGTCCGGCCTGAATCGCCGCCGCCGCCATCGCCACGGTTTGCAGGCCCGACGAGCAGAAGCGGTTGACGGTAACGCCGCCCACCGAGTCGGGGAATCCAGCTTGCAACGCGGCCAGGCGGGCGATGTTGAGGCCCTGCTCGGCCTCGGGAATGGCGCAGCCGAAGATCACGTCCTCGACGATGGCCGGGTCGACGCCGACGCGCGATAAAGCTTCTTTCATGACCAGGGCGGCCAGATCGTCGGGGCGGGTGTTGGCGAGCGTGCCTTTGACGCCGCGCCCAACAGCGGTGCGGACGGCGGAGACGATCACGGCTTCACGCGCAGGATCAGGGGGATTAGACATTGGAATTCTCCTTGTGGGCAGGGGTCGGAACTTCGGGTTGATTCGGCTCGGCACTTCCCAGCATGCGGCCCAGGTACTGGCGCAGGTGGCGCTCGTAGGCTTCGATGTCCATGTTCCAGTTGCGCAGATGCTGGCCGCCCTCGACCCGCACATACTCGATCAGGTCGGGCCGGGCCTCGAACAGCCGGTCGAGCTGCACGACCGGCACGGTGTTGTCGTCGCTGCCGTGAAAGATCAGCATGTGCAGGTCATAGACGTGGGCGTGCTGGAAATGGTCCACCGCGTCGAAATCCTGGCCGCTCTTGAGGGTGGTCAGCCGGGCGACGATGGGCGCGAGGAACACCGGCAGATGAAAGCGCACGGCGTGGTGCTTGATCAGTTCGCGCCATTCCAGCGCGGGTGAATCCAGAATGACGCCGTTGATGTGCCGCGCCAGCTTGCTGCGGCGCATGAAGGCCAGCGTGATGCTGCCGCCCATGCTCAGGCCCATCAGCACGATCCGTTTGGCTCCGTGCTCACGGGCGTACTTGACGGCCACTTCTAGGTCTTCCCACTCGTCGGCGCTGAGACGGTAGACACCCTGCGGGGTGCGGCCCGCGCCGTGGGCGTTGCGGTAGGTGACGACCAGGCTGCTCAGGCCATAGGCGTGGTAAGCGGGCAGGTAGCGCAGTGCGTCCTGCCGCAGGCCCTGGTAGCCGTGCATGATGATGACCCAGTCCTCGGCGGGGTTGGCGCTCGGCACGCCGTCCTGGCCCGGCACGAACCAGGCGGGCAGCGGGCCGTGTTCGCCGTCCAGCACCAGATTGTCATAGATCAGGCCGCGTGCTTTCGGCGTGCCCAGACCCATCGAACTGGGCCGCACCGTCAAACCGGGGTGCAGGTACAGCCCGCCGCGCAGCAGGGGCCGCGTGACCCAGTCGGAGCCGCCCTCCGCCACTGGCCCCAGCAACGAGCCGCCGTCCTCGTCGTCCCAGTCGAGTGTGATCACGCCGGGCCGGGCGGTGATGAGGTTGCGGGTCAGGCGAATCAGCGTCTCGCTGCCTTCGCGCGACACGGCCAGCACGCGGGTTCTGGGAATGGGCCGCCGGACCGGTTTGGCCTTGACCAGTTCGTCGGCAAAGTACCAGCCGGTGCCGAGCGTGGCTGCCGCGCCGAGGCCCACGCCGAGCAGCACGCGGGCGAAAATGGGAAAGGAAGATCTGGAAGTGGGGGTCATGGGGAAGTATCTCCAATGGGGGCAGAGGTGTAAACGGACGCCACCTCAGTTGCGCAAAGGCTTCCCGGTCTTGAGCATGTGCGTGATTCGGTCCTGCGTGCCCTTCTTCCCGGCCAGCGTCAGGAAGGCCTCGCGCTCCAGATCGAGGAGCTGTTGCTCAGTCACGCGGGCCTGGCGGTTGTTGGTCGCGCCGCCCGCCAGGATGTTGGCGAGTTGCAGCGACACCTCGCGGTCGTACTTGCTGGCGTAGCCGCCCTCCACCAGCCCGTAGAGCGCACTCTTGATCGCGCCGATGGCCGCCTCGCCCATCACCGGGATGTCGGTTCGCATGGTGGGCTGCATATAATCGGGGGCAAGTTCCAGCACCTTGCGCTTGGCCTCCGAGAGCAGGTTGTCGCGATTCATCACGGTCTCGTCGCTGGGCCGCAGAAAGCCGAGCTTGCGGGCGTCCTGGGCGCTGGTGCTGACCTTGGCGGTGCCGATCAGCTCGAAGGCGCGCTGCACGGCGGGGAGTAAGGGCTGGCCGGGCAGGGTCTGGTCGGTAAATCTCAGCAGCATTTCCTTGGTGCCGCCGCCGCCAGGAATCAGGCCCACGCCGACCTCGACCAAACCCATATAGGTTTCGGCGATGGCGGTCACGGCGTCGGCGTGCAGGGCCATCTCGGTGCCGCCCCCCAGCGTCAGGCTGAACGGGGCCACCACCACCGGGTGCGGCGAGAATCTGAGGCTGGTGGTCGCCTGCTGAAACAGCTTGATGGCCGCGTCCAGCTCGTCCCACTCCTCGTCCTGCGCCTGCGAGAGAATCAGCGGTAAGTTCGCACCCGCGCTGAAGTGCTCGCCCTGGTTGCCAACCACCAGTCCGGCGTAACCGAGTTCCTGCACCGTCTTGTGCGCCGTGCCGATCATCCGGATGGCGTCCTCGCCCAGGGCGTTCATCTTGCTGTGAAATTCCAGCAGCAGCACGCCGTCGCCCAAGTCAACCAGGCTCGCGCCACCGGACTTCTTGACCACCTTGCTGGCGTCTTTCTTGAGGTCGCTCAGGATCAGGTACGGAGGCTGATACGGCTGCAGCTGGCCCCCAGCGTCCACGATCTGCTCGCCGTTGTAGAAGCTGGCCTGGCCGTCGTCCTTCATCTTCTGAAGCAGCGGCGGCAGGGTGCGGCCCTCTTGTTCCAGGTTGCCGATCACCGTCTGCACGCCCAGCGCGTCCATCGTCTCGAACGGCCCCTGCTCCCAGCCGAAGCCCCACTTGAGAGCGTTGTCGATGTCCTGCAATTTGCCCGACACGGTTCCGGCCATCTTAGCGGCGTACCAGAAGCCGTCGTTCATGACGCCGCGCATGAAGTCGCCCTCTTTGCCCTCAGCCTCGTACAGGCCCTTGACGCGATCATTCAGCGACCTAGCCTTCAGCGCGTCGAGCACCGCGACTTTGGCGGGCGGCTGGTCCTCGTAGTCTAGGGTCTCCAGATTCAGCGTCAGAATCTTGGTCTTGCCGCGCTCATCCCTGGTTTTCTTGTAAAAGCCGCTGTCGGTCTTGTCGCCGAGCCATTTTTTCTCTTCCACCAGTTTCTTGAAGGTGTCGGTCAGGGTGAAGTCCTCGTCCGGCCCCGTCACCGCGCCGATGTCGTTGGCGACGTGATAGATGATGTCCAGGCCCGACAGATCGGCGGTGCGGAAGGTGGCGCTCTTGGGGCGGCCAATCGCTGGGCCGGTCAGCAAGTCCACTACCGCCGGAGTCAGGCCCGTTTCCTCCATGCGCTTCATGGCCCGCACCATGCCGTACACGCCGATGCGGTTGCCGACAAAGCCCGGCACGTCGTTGGCAACGACCACGCCCTTGCCCAGCGTGTGATCGGCGAAGGCACTGAAAGCGCTGAGCACCTCGGGGCTGGTTTCGTTCGTCGGAATGACTTCCAGCAGGTGCAGGTACCGGGGCGGATTGAAGAAGTGCGCCCCCACGAAGCGACTCTTGAAGTCCTCTGAGCGGCCTTCCACCTGAAGGTGCATCGGGATGCCGCTGGAGTTGCTGGAGATGATGGCCGTCTTCTTGGCGATCTTTTCCACCTTGGCCCAGAGGTCGCGCTTGGCATCGAGCTTCTCGATGATCGCCTCGATGATCCAGTCGGCGTCCCTCAGCTTGGCGAGGTCATCTTCCAGGTTGCCCACCGTGATCAGCTTGGCGTTTTCCTGGGCCATGAAAGCGGCGGGGCTGGCCTTCAGCGCGCGCTCGATACCCGCTTTTGCCAGAAAATTGCGATCGGGCTTATCGGGCAGCACGATGTCGAGCAGGATGACCGGAATGCCTGCGTTGGTCAGTTGGGCGGCAATCGCCGCGCCCATCACGCCCGCGCCGATGACGGCGGCCTTCTGAATGGGAGAGGGCTGGGGCATCGAAGTCTGCTTGGGCTGCGTTCGGGGAGACTCTACTGCGGTCACGGGAAACCTCCTGAGTGAGAAACGGGACGGATAAATAATTTTAGACTCAGTTCAAAGTTTAGGGCGGCGCGGGGCGTTTGTCCAGCCAGTTCGGCACTATCTCCGCCCGGTCCAGACACCAGATCACGGCCCTGTCACACCTATGCTGGCATGCTGGGATGACAGCAGCTTGCTGACTTGGTCAAAGGAGACTGATGAACAGACTGACGCGGCTTCTCCCGGTGCTCGCCCTCGGTTGGTGGAGCACGGCCCAGGCGGCCACCACGTATACCCTCACCCTCAATGGTCAGCCTATCAGCGGCGCGGTGATCAACCAGGGCGGCAGGCTGTACTTCAGCGCCGAGGTGCTGAAAGCCGCCGGACTCACGGTGGTCGTCAAGGGAAACACGGTCATGCTGACCCAGCAAGCGGTGGGCGGCGCTGATCCCCTGACCGCCGTGAGCGGGTGCCTGAATCAGCCGCTCTTCAACGGCATCTGGCGCTTCAAGGTGCTGAGCGTGGCGGGCGACGCCACTGCTTGGCATCTCAAGGTGGAGGTCCGCAACGGTGCGGCGCAGACCGGCCTCAGCATGATCGGCACCGGGTTGCCGTTCGACAAGAATTTCAATCTGCAACTGACGGGCGGCGCGGTGCTGGCGGCCAACAGCGGCGCACCCGAACTGCGCGACCGGCCCTTCTTGCAGGCTGAGGCGTTCACGGCCACGCTCGATTTCGACAAAAACGGCGCAGCGGGCCAACCGGTCAAATTGGTGGTACCGCTCGACCCCACCGGAACGCTCAACACTGGGCTGAACTACAGTATCAAGGACCCGAGCTTCCGGGTGGACCTGACCTGCCGCAAGTGAAGGCGGGCGGGCCAGAGGCCGCTGCGGCATACTACGGGGCCATGCCGTCTTCCCTGCCCACCGTCTGGTTTACCAAGAACATCAACCCCACCCTCCACCGTATCCGGCAGGTGGCGCAGTCGGGGCGCTACCGGGTCGTCGCCAGCCATACCTCCACCGATGCCAGTTACCTCGGCGCGGCGGATCTGGGCTTGACCGAGCCGACGCCCATCGCGGAGGAGGCTTACCTCGACTATGTGCTGGAAACGTTGCGGCAAAAGAACGTGCAGGCCCTCGTCGGCGGGCGCTTCGCGGCGCTGCTGGCCCGCCACCGCGCCGAACTGGAGAATCTGGGCTGCCGTCTGATCGTGCCCAGCGCCGAGCCGGACAGTTACGAGCTGTGCGAGGACAAGGCCCGCTTCTACGGGATATTCTCCGGGCGCATTCCCATGCCCGAGACGCGGGCCGTGCGCGACTGGGACGCGCTGGAGGGTGCCGCTCGCGACCTGGAGGCCCGGCACGGCTCGGCCTGCCTCAAGCCCGCGCGCGGCATCTTCGGCATCGGCTTCCGGATCTTGACGCCGGGCGGCGACCTCAAGCACTTCCTGAGCGGCAACACCACCCGCATGAGTTACGCCGCCGCCGAACTGCTGTTCAGGGATCAGGCGCTGCCGAACATGCTGGTGATGGAAACCCTGCCCGGCTCCGAGTACAGCATCGACGCCCTGGCACGCGGCGGCGAGCTGCTCACCGGCGTGATCCGGAAGAAGGTGGGCGGGCTGGGCAACGTGCAGGTGGCCGTGGACCTGCCGCAGCTGCGCGAGTGGACCGCCCTGCTGGCCCGCGAACTGAAGATGGACGGCCTCTTCAACGCCCAGTTCAAGGAGGACGCGGCGGGCGTGCCCCGACTCCTGGAAGTCAACGCCCGTGCCAGCGGCGGTTTGCCGATCAGCGCGGCGCTCAGCGGACTGCCGCTGGGCCTGCTGGAAGTCGATTCGCATTTCGGCGCGCCCCTGGGCGACCTGAGTTACGCGCCGGGCCGCCGCGTCACCGACACCCAGGAGGTCGTCGAGCTGCCAGTTGGGTTAAACTGATATTCAAGGCACAATTGGGCCAGCGCATCATTTGGACGGTGACCCCTGGCCTATAGAGAGGAGAAGCGCATGGAAAAACGCCGTGAGAACCTCAAGCAACTCGACACCGCCGCGGGCCGGGGCGTCACCTTCACGACCTACCAGAGTCCGGTGCAGCCGCACGATCTCTACGAGGCTCAGCACTTCTATGCCGCCGACCGCATGGGCATGCGCCCCAACGTGCTGGAGATCAAGCTCGACGGCGGCGGCGCGCTGCTGCAACCCGGGGCCTTTCAGTTCAGCCGGGGCAACGTCAAGATGCAGTCGATCAGCGGCATGCGCAGCAACCTGGGCGGCAACCAGAACAACCAGAGCGGCGGCGGGCTGGGCGGCCTGCTCGGCGGCGTGGCGCGCATGGCGGCGGGGCGGGCCATGGGCGAGTCGTCGGCGCGCAATCTGTTTCAGGGCAACGGCGTGGTCTGGACCGAACCCACCTACAAGCACCTGATCATCGGCGAGAAAGACACCCCCAACGACAACTACATCATCGACGACGGGGCTTTTTACTCGTGCGAGACGACCATGGACATGTCGCCCCGGCTGATGCTCGACGCCCGCGCTTTCGGCGGCAGCGGCCTGGTGTCGCCGGAACTCAAGGGCACCGGGTTTTTCGTGCTGGAAAGCCCAGTGCCGTTCGAGGAAATCGAGATCCACACCCTCAGTAACGACGAGATGCGGGTCGACGGGGACTTGATCTTGCTGTTTTCCAGCAGCCTGAATTTCAATATCGAGAAGTTCGACCGCGGCTGGTTCAGCACCTACCGGAGCGGCGAGGGCATGATCTACAGCCTGACCGGCAGCGGCGTGGTGTGGCTGACCCCCACCGCCCAGGCCGCCCGCAAACAGGTGGCGATTCCGGTGGGTGACAGCAGCAGCGGTTTGAAGCCCTGAGGCGGGCGGCGCAGCCTATTTCGCCCCCACACCCGTCACCAGCGCCTCACGGATGCCGCGCGCGATGCCCAGCGCCACCCGCTCCAGATAGTTGTTGTCGAGCAGGTTGCTGCCGTCGACGGGGTGGCCAACGAAGCCGATCTCGACCAGGGCAGCGGGCACCTTCGAGCCGCGCAGCACCGCCAGCGAACGGCTGCTCTTGAGGCCTTGGTTGAAGGCCCCGGTCGTCTGGATAACATTGTTTTGCAACAGCGTGGCAAACGCCGAACTGGCGGCGTTGTTGTTGTTCCACCAGGTCTCGATGCCGTAGCCCCTCAGCACATTGACCGGTTCCATGCTGTTGGCGTGAATGCTGAGAAAGAGCTGCGCGCCGCTCCAGCCGAGCGCAGCGCGGGCGTTGAGGTCGGCGTTCTTGTTGGGCAGCAGTTCGCGGTCGGTGTCGCGGCTCATGATCACGGTGACGCCTGCCGACTGCAGGTACTGGCGCACCCGCAAGGCCACGTCCAGCACCACCGCTTTCTCGGTGACGCTGCCCACCGCGCCGGGGTCGCGCCCGCCGTGGCCGGGGTCGATGACCACGCTGGGAGCTACCAGCGCCGCGCCGCTGAAGGTGAGCGCGCCGGAACGCACCGGCGGCACGGCGGCCAGCACCCGCTCGGCGGGCAGCAGGGACGTGGTGTTGGCGATGGCGGGTGAGAGGTCGATCGCCAGGCGTGAGCGGTCCGAGCCGCTGGCGGGCGGCAAGAAGACGCTGCGCCAGCCGCTGTGAAGGCCCAGCGGCGAGGCCGTCATCAAAAAGACATTGCTGCGCGTCCCCGCCGCGCCGTAGCGCCAGCCGCGCAGCTCACTGCTGACTGCGCCGCTTGACCCTGCCCCGCTGACCTGGGCATCGACGCCCACACCCACCAGATCGATGCTCAGGCCCAGCGCGCCAGGGGTAATGACGAAGCTGGTGCCGGGCGGCAGATCAAGGACCACCCGCGTCACGCCAGGATTCTTGCCAATACGCGGCGCGGCCAGCAGCGCGCCGGACAGCGCGACTCCGCTGGCCTGTCCGCGCAGCACGTTGGGATCGCTGTCGTTCGCGCCTGGCAGCCCTGCGGCAGGCGCGGGCAGCGGGCCACTGGCGTTGCCCGGCGCGTCGCCCGGCGGAAGCTGGCTGGCCCCCGAACCGGTGGCCGGGCTGCCGGTGTTCAGCCCCGGCGCGGGGTCAGCTAGGCCAAGCGGGCCGCTCACAGTGGGCGAGGAGACCGAGGGCCGGGCGCTGCGGCTGAGACTCACACCCGTGCCGCCGTCCAGGCCGGGTGCGGTGAGGGTGATGGGGCTGACGGGCGCAGAGGCCGGGGGCGTGGGAACCGGGGTAACGACCTGATCGCCGCGCACCTCACCGCGCACACTGCTCAGCGCGCCGCCGCTGATGGCCGGGCCGAATTCCAGAATCAGCACCCGCCCGCCCGAGGCAATGGCTGTCTCACTGGCCCGCCAGCCGCTGCGAAGGCCCAGCGCGAAAGGCGTGGCCAGACTGAGCTGCGCGCCGCCGGGCGAGGTCGCCACCCGGTACTCGCCCACACTCGCGCCGAGCTGGGCCGTGATGCTGGGAGCCGCCCTCAGCCCCCGGAAGTCGAGCCGCAACCCGCTGAAGCCCGGTATCAGGGTATAGCTGACCCCAGTCGGCAGATCGTAGACCACTTTGGTCTGGCTGCCCTCACTGTAGACGCGCGGCGTGCTGAGGCTGGGCAGTGTGCTGGCCGTGGTCTGGGTGCTGCTCGGCGCGGCGGGCGGGGGCTGGGTCAACACCGATTGGCCCACGCCAGCTGGGATGGGTGCGGCAGGCAGCAGCGAGAGCCCTGGCAGACTCTGGGCCGGTGCGCCGCGCACGAACGGATCACCGAGCGTGACACCCTGAGCGGCGGCGCGAGGACTGAGCGCCGCCCCGAGCAGCAGGCCCGCAGATGAAAGGATCTTCAAGGCAAGATGCATGTCTGACATTCACTTTAGGGGGCAGGGAGTGAGAAAGGCTCAGGGGAATCTCACGCGGGAGGCAGCCGAGTGTGTCGGGCGCGGCAATCGAGCCTGCGCTGCGTCCGGCGCTCTACCCTGAAGCCATGCCCCCGCACCCCACCGAGCACCCCAACTGGCCACGCCTGATTCCCGACGCTGAGCAGCCCTGGCAGACCCTCGAACAAGTTGAGCTGAGCGGCCCGCCACGCCGTCTGGTGCGCGACACCGTGCGCCTGCACGGCGGCCAGCAGGGCGAGTATGTCTACCGCCCACGCGGCCCGCGCGCCGTGTTCGTGCTGCCGATCACGCCGGCAGGCGAGGCGGTCATGATCCGCGAGTACCGCTACCCGCTGCGGGCCTTCATCACCGAGATGGTGGCAGGCGGCGTTGAGGAGGCCGAGAACCTGGGCAACGCCGCCGCACGCGAACTACTGGAGGAAGTGGGCGGGGTGGCCGCCGAGTGGCTGGCCCTGCCGGGCTTTTATCCGCAACCGAGCATCAGTGGGGTGGTCTTTTATCCGTTCTTGGCCTTCGGGGTGGCGTTGCAGGCGGCCCATAACGAGGAAAGCGAACTGATCGAGCGTCTCGTGCTGCCGCTGCCAGACGTCTACCGGCAGCTGGAGGCGGGCGAGATTCTCGACGGCCCCAGCAGCCTGGTGCTGTTTCATGCCCGGCGTGAATTGGAGGCGCGCGGCCTGCTGTGAGCACCAGTTCGCCTGATCTGGCGCCGTTCGTGACCCTAGCCGCACCGCACCGCAGTGACGCCGTCATCGAGGGCAGCGAGTTTCTGGCCTTCGCCGCGCGCGCCGACACGCCGGAAGAAGCGCTGGCCCAGCTCGCGGCCCTCAAGGAGCGCTATCCCGACGCCACCCACCACTGCTGGGCCTACCAGATCGGCCCCCTCTACCGCTTTTCCGACGACGGCGAACCCGGCGGCACGGCGGGCACCCCGATGCTGCGGGCCATTCAGGGCCAGCACCTCGACCACGTGATGGTGGTGATCGTGCGCTACTACGGCGGCGTCAAGCTCGGCACCGGGGGGCTGGCGCGGGCCTACGGCGGCGGCTGCGCCGAGTGCCTGCGCACCGCGCTCTGGCTGGAAGTGCGCCCACGTGTGCCCAGGCGCGTCACCGTGCCTTACGATCAGGTCAGCGCCCTCTACCATCTGCTCGGCCAGTTTTCTGTGGAGCGCGGCGAAGAGGAGTACAGCGGCGCGGGTTTGGCGCTGGTGGTGCAGCTCTATCCTGAGGACGTGGGGGGCTTCGGCGCTGCGCTGCGCGACGCCACGCGGGGCAGCGGCAGCCTTGAAGAGCTCTAGAACAGGGAGCTAGAGGACCTGCGCCGCCCGCGCCCACCAGCCGGGAAACCGGGCCTGCAAGGTGGCCGCTGCTCCCCGCGCCTGCGTCTCAGTTTCGGCCAGGCCGAACACCGTGCTGCCGGAACCGCTCATCAGCGGACTGTGCAGACCGACTTCAGCCACGACCTTCAGCGCTATGGCAATCTGCGGATGGTGGGCCACCACTCCGGCTTGCAGAGCGTTGAAGTGCGGCACCAGCTGGCCGGAAGCCAGGGCCGAGAGCAGGGCTGGAATATCCAGCGGCGGGGTGTAGCTTCGGCGCTCGTCGAGCCAGGCGTAGGCGTCGCGGGCGCTGACGGCCACCCCCGGGTTGAGCAGCACCAGCCAGATCGGCGGCACGTCCAGTGGAGTCAGACGCTCGCCGATGCCCTCGACTTTCGCCGCGCCACCGATCAAGAAAAACGGCACGTCCGCGCCGAGCGCACGCGCGAGTTCCGGCAACTTCACCGGCGACGGGTACAGTTCCGAGAGGGCCAGCAAGGTACTCGCCGCGTCGCTGCTGCCGCCGCCCAAACCGCTGGCTAGCGGCAGCTGCTTGTGCAGGGTGATACAAACGCCGCCTGGCGCGTTCGCCGCCGCCAGATAGCGCTCGGCGGCGCGGTACACCAGATTGCCCCCATCGGTGGGCAGCTCGGCCCCCACCACCTTCAGGTTCAGATCGGCGGCAGGTTCGAACATCAGTTCGTCGCCCACTGACAGCGGCAACATCAGGGTGGAGAGATCGTGGTACCCGTCGGGGCGCAGCCCCAGTACCGAGAGGCCCAGGTTGATCTTGGCGGGCGCGAAGCGGTGCAGGCGCTCAGGAGGCATCTTCAGCGTCCCAGAGGTGCGCCAGCGCCCGCGCCAGAATCAGGTCGCCGGGCGTAGTCACCTTGAACAGCCTCGCGTCGCCGGGCACCAGTGCCACCGGCAACCCCAGCCGCGCCACCAGCCCGGCGTCGTCGGTGGCCTGAATACCGTCTCTCTCGGCTTCCAGGTGGGCCGCCAGCAGCAACTCGCGCCGGAAACCCTGCGGCGTCTGCACCGCCCACAGCCCCTCGCGCAGTGTCAGTTCACCCCACAGGGGCGGCGACGCCTGGGACTGCCCGCGCACCAAAGTGTCGGCCACCGACAGGGCGGCGGTGGCGGCCCCGGTTTCGGCGGCGGCCCTTCGCACCCCGGCGATCACCTCGGGCGGCAAAAAGGGCCGGGCCGCGTCGTGAATCAGCACCACCTCGGCGTCGGTGACGCGCAGCAGGGCCAGCACCGACGCCTGCCGGGTCGCGCCGCCCGTGATGGCCCTGGCGCGGATGTTTTCCGGCAAAGCGTACCCTTGCGGCAGCGCCACCACCACTTCGTCCACGTGCGGGGCGAGGGCGGTCACACTGCGGGCCAGCAAGGTGAGTCCATTCAGATCCAGAAAAGCTTTCGGTCCCTGCCCCAGCCGGGTGCCGAGTCCGGCGGCGGGAATCAGCGCGGCCGTTTTTGCTGGGCCGCTCAAACCTCGCCCCAGCGCTGGAAGCCGCCCGCCTCCAGCCCGAACTGATCGAGCACCCGCGCCGTCACGAAGTGCAGCAACTCGTCCACCGTCTTGGGCGCGTGGTAAAAGCCGGGACTGGCGCTCATCAGAGTGGCCCCGGCGTCATGGGCCAGCAGCATATTTTGCAGCATCGGGCGCGGCAGCGGGTCCTCGCGGGTCACCAGCACCAGGCGGCGGCGCTCCTTGAGGGTCACGTGAGCGGCGCGCGCCAGCAGATTGTCGGCAAAGCCGTGGGCGATCTTGGCGAGCGTTCCGGCGCTGCACGGCACCACCAGCATGCCCGCCGTGCGGTATGAGCCGCTGGCGATACTGGCCCCCAGGTCGCGGTCGTCGTGGACGGTGTGCGCCAAGTCGGTCAGGTCGCTGAGTTGCGGCCCACCTTCCAGACTCATGACCCGCTTGGCCCCGCTCGACACCACCAGATGGGTTTCGGTGCCGAGACTGTGCAGCGCGCGCAGCACCGCCAGCGCGTAGGGAATGCCGCTGCCGCCCGAAACCCCCACCACCAGCCGCCGGGGAGCGTGGCCGCTCACTTCACTTGTCAAATTTGCCGTATCCTGCCGCCGAGCGCCGCTGGGCACCGCGCGCGTAGTCGAGCTGCATCTCCACGTCCTGGTGTTTGCCCTCGCTGAAGGTCGTCTCGTGAATCCAGTAGTTGAGCTTGTCGTCGCCGAGCTGCACCCAGTACTTGTTGGCGTCATCCGCGTCGCGCCAGAAGGTGACTTGCGCGAAGCCGTTGTTCTCGGCCCACTGCTGAACATCGTCAAGCACTCGCGCCGCCTTGGGCTGCGTCATCTGGAATGGGCTGCCGTCGGCCTCGTTACGAAACAAGATCTCTGTCATGCTCCCAGGGTAGCGCCCTTCTCATGAAGTTGGGCCTGGGCAGCTTACATCTTGTCTTGACGCACCCCTTCTGCCCTGACGCAGCGGGCCTGGGTCCGGGCGGGCAGGCGAGCGGCTATCCTGCGGGCGTGTCTTCTGCCCCGTCTCTGCGTGTCACCACTCTAAATGTCAACGGCCTTCGCAGCGCCCTCAAAAAAGGCCTGCCCGGCTGGCTGGAGCGTCACGCCCCCGACGTGGTCCTGCTTCAGGAAGTGCGCGCTGACCCGATGCCGGAAGTATTCGCTGCGCTGGGCTACGACTCATGCTGGCATCCGGCCCAGAAAGCCGGGTACAGCGGTGTGGCGCTGCTCAGTCGGCGCGGCCTCGCGGACGTGCAGGTGGGCATGAACGACCCCGAGGTAGACGCCGAGGGCCGGGTGCTCTCGGCGCTGGTGGCAGGCGTGCGCTTTGCCAGCGTCTATTTGCCTAGCGGCGCGAGCGCCGAGCACCGCCAGGTGTTCAAGGAGCGGGTGCTGCCGGACTTTGCCCGCTGGACCCAGGGCCACCTGCCGCAACCCGGCGAACCCAGGCCGCCCTTGATCGTCGGCGGCGATTTCAACGTGGCCCACACCGAACTCGACCTCAAAAACTGGCGCAGTAACCGGAACAAGCCGGGGTTCTTGCCGCAGGAGCGCGAGTGGTTCGGACAGTATCTGGCGCTGGGCCTGCGTGACAGCCACCGCGATCACCTCGGCGAGCGGCGCGAGTACACCTGGTGGAGCAGCCGCGCCAACGCTTATGCCAAGGACGTGGGCTGGCGCATCGACTACCTGCTCTCGGCGGGGTTGCCGCTGCGTGAGGTCTGGGTGGAGCGCACAGAGCGCTTCTCCGACCATGCGCCGCTGAGCGCCGTGGTGAGCGGGTGAGCCGCCCGTGACCCTACCCATCTTCGAGATCCTGCCGGAAGTCAAAGCGGCGCTGGCCGCGCATCCGCTGGCCGTATTGCAGGCTCCGCCCGGCGCGGGCAAGAGCACCGGGCTGCCGCTGGAACTGCTGAGTGAGCCGTGGCTCGCGGGTCAACGCATCCTGCTGCTGCAACCCCGGCGGGTGGCGGCGCGGGCGGTGGCGGCACGCCTGGCGGCCACCCTGGGCGAGAAAGTCGGCGAGACGGTGGGCCTTCGGGTGCGCTTCGAGACCCTCATTTCGGCCCGCACCCGATTGGAGGTCATCACCGAGGGCGTCCTGACCCGCCGCCTTCAGCACGACCCGGAGCTCTCGGGCGTCGGGCTGATCCTGTTTGACGAGTTTCACGAGCGCAGCCTCAACGCCGACCTGGCACTGGCCCTGGTGCGCGAGGTGCAGGGAGCGCTACGCGATGAGTTGCGGGTGCTGATCATGTCAGCCACCCTCGACCCCGCTTTGCCCGACCGCCTGGGCGCGTCAGCGCCGATCATCGAGAGCCGGGGCCGCCAGTACCCGGTGGAGGTACGCTACCTGGCCGCCGATCCACCTGACCCCGCCTTGGCGGTGGCGGGCGCGGTGACGCGGGCGCTGGAGGCAGACCCCGGCGACGTGCTGGCCTTCCTGCCGGGCGTGGCCGAAATTCGCCGGACGCTGGCCACCTTGAGGGAGCGACATCCCGAGCTGGCGGTGCTGCCGCTCTACGGTGATCTGCCCATCGCCGAGCAAAACCGCGCCATCGTGCCGGACCCGGCGCGGCGCAAGGTGATACTGGCGACCAGCATCGCCGAGACCAGCCTGACCATCGACGGCGTGCGGGTGGTCATCGACAGTGGCCTGACGCGCAGCCAGCAGTTCGACCCCGGCACCGGCCTGAGCCGACTCGTCACCGCCCGCGTGACCCAGGACAGCGCCGACCAACGCGCCGGGCGGGCGGGCCGCACTGCACCGGGCGTGGCCTATCGCTTGTGGAGCGAGCGCACCCAGCCGCTCCTCGCCGCCGCCAGAGCACCGGAAATCCTGGGAGCCGACCTCGCGCCGCTGGTACTGGAAGTGGCGGGCTGGGGCGCGGACGTGGCCAGTCTCCCCTGGCTCGACGCCCCACCACCGATGCGCGTGCAGACGGCCCAGACGCTGCTGACCGAGCTGGACGCCTTACAGGAGGGCCGTATCACCCCGCAGGGCCGTGGGCTGCTCGATCTGCCGACCCACCCACGCCTGGCCCACCTGCTGTTGGTGGGTGCGGCGCTGGGCCTCGGCGCACTCGCCGCCGACCTCGCCGCACTGCTGGAGGAACGCGACCCGCTACCGCGCGGGGCCGGGAGCGATCTGACCCGCCGGGTGGCCGCCCTGCGCCAGTACCGGGCAGGCGGAGGTGAGGGCGACCGGGCCGTGCTGGAGCGCGCCGAGCGCCTCAGTCGGCAGTGGCGCGGTTTGCTGCGTGGCCAGCCCGACCACTCGTTTCCCGAGGCCGAGCAGGTGGGGCGGCTGCTGTTTCTGGCGTATCCCGAGCGGGCAGCGCAGCTCCGGCCTGGCAGTTCGGACCGGTATCTGCTGGCGGGCGGGCAGGGCGTGCGGCTGCCGGAGGGCGACGACCTGGCCAGGCAGCCGTACCTGGTCGCTGCCCACCTCGACACGGCGGGGCGCGATCCTGCGAGCGGTGAGGGCCACCTGTACCTGGCCGCGCCACTCGACCCATCCGTGCTGGAGGCCCACTCGACCAGCACCGACACGGTGGCCTGGGACAGCCGCAGCGGTACGCTGACCGCCGCCCGCGAGCGCCGTTATGGCCGCCTGCTGCTCAGTAGCCGACCACTTCAGCAGGTGCCGGAAGCACTGCGGGTTCAGGCCGTGCGCGCCGCCGTGGAAGCTGAGGGACTGGGTTCGCTGGCCTGGACGGACGACGTGCGCCAGTGGCAGGCCCGCGTGCTAAGCCTGCGCGCCTGGAACGGCAGCGACGCCTCGGGCGAGGCCTGGCCCGACCTCTCCGACGCCGCCCTGCTGGCCCGGCTCGACGACTGGCTGACCCCACATCTCGGCAACGTCAGAAAGCGCGAGGACCTGGGCAAGGTCGCGCTGCTGGCCGCGCTGCAACCCCTGCTGGCCTGGCCGCTGCCGCGCCGCCTGGACGAACTCGCACCCCGGCAGGTGGCGGTGCCGAGCGGGCACAGCATTCGGCTGGAGTACCGCCCCAGCGGCGAAGCGCCGATTCTGGCGGTCAAGTTGCAGGAACTCTTCGGCCTGGCCGATACACCCGCCGTCAACGCGGGACGCACCCCGGTGCTGCTGCACCTGCTCTCGCCCGCGCGCCGCCCGGTGCAGATCACCCAGGACCTGCGTTCGTTCTGGCACAGCGGCTACTTCGAGGTGCGCAAGGATCTGCGCGGCCAGTATCCCAAGCATCCCTGGCCCGATGATCCGTGGACGGCGCAGGCCACGCGGGCGACGAAGAAACGGATGTAAGGGAGCGAAGTCAGCGGGGAAAGGTTGGGGGCCGGGAATGCGCTTCGGTTTGCCCCTCCCCAGTGGGGCGAGGAAGCAGGTCGCTGCGCTCGGCAGGGTGTGTGCGCAGCATTTCTCGCAGCTTCTTACGCTAGCTTTTCCGACGGCTGCACCTTAGGTCTATATTCAGGCCGCCCCGTTCAAGACTTTCCCGGCCCGCAGAGTGGAAAGGCGAAGGTTGACTGACATCTTGCAGTTTACGAAAAAGCTGTCTAGCACGGCTTTACGCCTCAAAATGAGGACGTGAAAACAAAGAATACCCGTGCTGGACAGCTTTATTCTGACATTCTTGCGACGTTCACGCGCAAGCAGCACCTGGACAGTGTCCAGGTGCTGCTCTGCCTCTTCCTGGCGGCAATGGGGAAACCACTCCCAGCTTATGCAACGGTCAAGTCGCCTGCGGCCCTGAGCCGCTTTTTGAATCAGTATTCCTGGCGCTTGCCCGCCGTCATTCGCGTCATGCGACAGCATGCACACGCTCAACTGAAAGCGTATCGAAGAAGCTGTGCTGGACGTCCTCCACGACTGGAACTCGTCGTCGATCTCACGTCAATGGCCAAGGAAGGCCGCTTCGAGGGGTTGGGAGACTGGATGCACACCTTGAATTCGGTGCACGGGGTCCACATCGTGCTGCTGTATCTCTGCTGTGGAGAACGCCGCCTCCCGTGGTCGTTTTTGATCTGGCGGGGCAAGGGACAACCATCGCCGACCCAACTGGCCTGAAAGCTCCTGCGCGGACTTCCATTGGAAGTCCGCAACAGCAGCAAGACGATTCATCTTTTGGCGGATGGAGGGTTCAGTAGCAAGGCGTTTATCCAGGGCGTCATCGCGCTGGGATTTGCTGGGTTCATTGGGATGCGTGCAGACCGGAAAACCTCGACCGGACAACATTTGCGCGATATCACCACCCCAGGCCGCAAAATTGAGCTGCACGATCTTCCAGGAGTTCTGCTCTGGCTGAGCTGGGTATGGCTGCCGGCCAAAACAGGCGACAAACAGGAACAGCGATTTATCGTCTCAACCGTGCCACGCACCGCTCAGGTCATCAAACACACTGGGAAACGCCGCTGGAAAATTGAAGCCCTGTTCAAGACTCTCAAAAGTCGTTTTGGGTTCGGAAACTTCGGCCAGCACAGTAAAAAAGGCGTACTGCGGTTCCTCTGTCTGAGTCTCTTCAGTTTCTTGCTCTGCCACTTCGAGTTCCTGGATCGCCCGGATCCGGGCGATCCAGCCTGGCCCAATTGGCGTGATCTGGCCTGCCGATTCAGACAAAAATTTCTCGCTGGCGTGCGCCTTACGGAGCTTTATCTAGAGATTGATCGGGTCAATGCTGTCCAGGACGCACTTCTTCATCACGAATTCTAAACTGCAAGATGTCAGTTGATGGAGGCACAGAACTTGCCTTTCAGTCCTCCCCCACCAGCAATAGCCAGGCGCGGCCCAGTTCGCCCGAAACGTCTGTCGCGGTCAGGCCGTAGCCGTGCTGCTGTCCGGCGAGTTCGCCCGCCTTGCTGTGGAGGCGCACGCCTGCCAGGGCCGCGTCCGGGGCACTCAGCCCCTGGCCGAGCAGCGCCGCCAGGACGCCACTGAGGGTATCGCCCATGCCTGCCGAGGCCATGCCGGGGTGCCCGCCGCGCGCCACGAACAGACCGTCCTCAGTCGCCACCGTGGACGGCCCGCCCTTGAGTACCACCACGCCGCCGAACTTCTCCTGCATCGCCCGCGCCGCGCTGAGGGGGTCGCGGGTGATTTCTGTGGTCTCGGTACCGAGCAGCCGCGCCGCCTCGCCGGGGTGAGGGGTCCAGATGATCTGCGGATGGCCCGCGCCCATCAGCTCGGGTTGCAGGGCGTCGGCGTCCACCACGGTGGGCAGGCCCCAGCCCAGTACCATGAGCGCCACCCCAGTTGCCTGGGGACCGAGGCCCATGCCCACCGCCACGGCGTCAGGTTTCGGCTCGCTCTCCAGATTGCTGAACTCGACCCGGCGCGTCATCAGCTCCGGGGTGATCAGTGGAACGTCGGCCCCGCTGTAGATCGTGACCAGCCCGGCTCCAGTCCGCAATGCGCCGAGTCCGGCCAGCGCAGGCGCGCCCAGCGTGCCGGGGTGCCCGCCCAGCACCCACACCCGGCCCGCCGTGCCCTTGTGGGCGTCGGCAGAGCGCCGGGGCAGCAGCGCGGCGATTTCGGCGTCGGTAGGGCGCAGGGCCACCGCTTCCTGTTCGGTCCACACGGGTGGCAGGCGCAGCCCGGCCACCGTCACCTGTCCGGCGGTGTGCGTGGCGGGACCATAGATCAGTGCGGGCTTGAGGCCGCCGAAGGTCAGCGTGTGGGCCGCCTTGACCACCACCTCCGGCAACTCGGCGCTGGCCGCGTCCAGGCCGGAGGGCAAATCGATGCTCAGCACCGGCAGACCGCTTTCATTGAGCAGCCCGATGAGTTCAGCGAGTTCGGTCCGCAGCGGCGGCGTGAAGCCGGTACCGAGCAGCCCGTCCACCACCACGTCCGCGTTGCCTAAAGCGCGGCGCAGGCTGGACACCGTGAGCGCCTGCGAGGCCGTGCCGAATGCCGAGAGCCGCTTCTTGTTGAGCTTGCTCAGCGGGTGCTTGGGCGGCTGCGCCAGCACGCTGACCTCGCGCCCCAGCGCCAGCAGGTGCCGCGCTGCTACCCAGGCGTCGCCGCCGTTGGCCCCGCTGCCCGAGAGCAGCAGCACCCGGCCCGCCGGGAAGCGGGCTTGCAGGTGGTCGGCCACCGCCCGGCCCGCCGTCTCCATCGCCACATTGAGTAGACCCGCCCTTTCCAGCCGGGCGTCAATGACCTTCACGCCGCCGGGCAGCAGCACGCTCTGGGCCATCAGCGGCCCTTGAGGAAGAAGTAAAACACCAGCACTGCCACCACCAGCCCGATGATTCGCAACGTCGAGGGCTTGAGCCAGGAAGCGGCCCGCTGCCCGGCCGCGCCGCCCAGCCCGCGCGGGGCGTCCTCACGCATGCGCCGAACTGCCAAACGCTGACCCTTGCGGATCGCCTTGACCGAGTCGTTGACCCGGCCCTGCTTGCGCAGCGCCACCCCCAGGTTGTGGTGCGCTCCGGCAAAATCGGGATTGAGCGCGATGGCGCGGCGCTGGGCGGCCTCGGCTTCCTTGAGGTGTCCGGCCTGCAAATCCAGGTTGCCGATGTTGCTGATGGCCCGGTAGTGGCCGGGATCGGCCTCGGCGGCTTCCCCGAACACCTGCCTGGCCTGCTCGTTTTCCTCGTGAATGGCGTGCAACACCCCCACTGCGTTCAGTGCCTCGGCGCGGGTCAGCGCCGTCTCCAGCGCTGGGGCCAGCGCCGCCCTCAGCGCATCCGGTTCCACGTGCCGGGCCGTCTCCGAAGCTTCCAGGCTGCCCAGGGCCGCGTCCAGCGTCGGCAGCTGGATGCTGCGGCGCAGGGCGGCGAGTTGCGGTTCCGGCTCGCCCAGGTCCTCACCGAGCCGGGTCAGGGCGCGGCGGGCCTGCGGATACTTGTGGGCGCGCACATGTTCCTGAAAGTCGTGCAGCGATTCCAGCGCGCCGATCAGCCCACTGGGCATCGGTGTGGGCGACAGGCGGGCGGCGGCCAGGGCGCGGCGGTACTCGCCCGCCGCCACATAGCTGGCCCAGTCGAGATTCAGCCCCTCCAGATGAGGCGGGATCGGTGATGCAGCGTCCGGGGAGGTGAGGTCAGGTGCTGGCCCCGCTTTGCTGAGGCTCACGGCGGCCTTGCTCTCGGTCATGGCCGCAGTATACTGACTGCTTGCACTCCGGCGGATTCCTATGACCCAATCTGATTCACTCCCGATAAGTGACGGGCCACTCTACTCGCCGCGCACGGTGCGCGATCTGCTGGCCCGCTTTGATCTGCGGCCTACCAAGAGCCTCGGCCAGAATTTCCTGATCGACGGCAACACCCTGCGCGCCATCGCCGAGATCGGCGGGGCCGCGCCGGGGGTCAGCGTGCTTGAAGTCGGGCCGGGCCTGGGCGTGCTGACCCGCGAACTGGCCGGGCGCGGCGCGCAGGTCATCACCCTGGAAAAAGACGAGCGGCTGCGCCCGGTGCTGGCCGAAACCCTGGCGGGCCTGGACGTACAGGTCGTCTGGGGCGACGCGCTGACCTACGACTATGCGCAGTTGCCGCCCGGCACACGGGTCGTCGCCAATCTACCGTATTACATTTCCACGGCGCTGCTCTCGCGCTTCATGCAAGCCCCCAGCATCGTTTCGGCCACCGTGCTGGTGCAGCGCGAGGTGGCCGTGCGGCTCGGCGCGCAGCCGGGTCAGGACGGCTACGGCTACCTCTCGGCGCTGGTCTCACTTCACGGCAGCGCCCGCCTTGTGCGCGACGTGGCCAAGGGAGCCTTCTTTCCCGCCCCAGACGTGACCAGCAGCATCGTCAAGCTGGAGTTCAGCGGCGAGCGGCCCGCCCCCGCTTTCGTGCGCTTCCTGGAAGCGGCCCTGCACCACCGCCGCAAGACCCTGCGCAACAATCTGCGGCTGGTCGGCTACGCGGGCGCGGACATCGACGCTGCCGTTCTCGGCGCACGTCTGGGCGAGAGCGTGCGCGCCGAGGACGTGCCGCTCGATCAGATGAACGAAGTGTTCACAGCGCTGCCCCCGCTGGTTTCTGTAGACTGACGGCCTCATCCCACCTTGCAGCGGCCTTCGCCTGTCGGCGCGGGCAGACCAGCCGTGTATGATAAGCGTACTGAGGACAGAAATTCTCCTCGCAGCGCGGTGATTTCGACTGAGGAGTGCCGGGCAGGGCGTGGGGGCGGAGGAAGAGAGTGAAGTTTTATGTAATCGGCGACGTGACGGTGGACCACCTTTATCATCTGGACCATTTGCCCGCACCTGGCGAGGAGGTGGCCCCCAGCCGCGCCACCATGCAGCCGGGCGGCGCAGGCGGCACCATCAGCGTGACGCTCGCTCGGCTGGGCCACAGCGTGACCCTGGCCGCTCGGGTCGGGCAAGACCCGTTTGCCGACTTTGCGCTCTCGGGCGTGCGTGCCAGCAAGGTGTCGGAAGCGGCGGTGCAGCGCGACACCGAGGCGCTCACCAGCACCATCACGGTGATGCAGACGCCCGACGGCAAGCGGGCCATGATCAGTTACGGAGCTGCCAACCGCGAACTCGATCCGGCCAAGCTCAAGAAAAAAGATATCGACAGTGCCGACGCCCTGGTCGTCTCGGCCTACAGCCTCATCGGCGGACCGCAGCGCGACTATGCCCTCAAAGCGATGGCGATGGCCCACAAGGCTGGGGTGCCGGTGTTTCTCGACCTCGGCACCGGGGCCGTCAACGCGGTGGGCATGGGCCTCCTCGACAGCGCCGTCAGCGCCGATTACCTGCTGCTCAACCAGCACGAGTTGCTGGCCCTGACCGGCACCCACAGCATCAGCGCGGCACTCGTCACGCTGGGCGCGCGCGGCAGCAAGAAGGTGGTCGTCAAGGTGGGCGCGATGGGCAGCATCGTCTGGACGCCCGACGAGACCGAACTGGTGGACGCGGTGGCGGTGGGCGATCAGGTCGTCGACACCACCGGGGCGGGTGACACCTTCGTGGCGGCCTTCGCGCACGCCGCCCTCGGCGGCAAGCCGCTGGCCGAGGCTGCCAAGCTGGGCAATGCGGCGGGCGTGCTGAGCGCCACCAGCCTCGGCGCGCAGGCCCGGCCTATCAGCGCCGCCGAGCTGGAATCGTTCGCCTGAGCGGGCTGGAAACTGAGCGAACGAACGACAGGAAGGCGGCCCGAGCATCTTCGCTCGGGCCGCCTTCCTGTCGTTCGTCACCTGGCTACAGCAGTTGCGCGGCCTTCATGCACAGCCAGCCGAGCGCCGTGCAGGTGGGCAGGGTGATGATCCAGGCGGCCACGATGCGCCCAGCGACCTGCCAGCGCACCGCCTTGAAGCCCTTGGTGGCCCCCACACCCATGATGCTGGTCGAGATGACGTGGGTGGTGCTGACCGGAATGCCCAGGGCACTGGCTCCCTCGATGATGGCCGCGGCGCTCATCTCGGCAACGAAGCCGTCGATGGGCCGCAGCTCCACCACCCCGAAGCCCATCGTCTTGATGATCCGCCAGCCGCCCACCGCCGTGCCCAGGCCCATCGCCGTGGCCGCCGCCAGAATGATCCAGAGCGGCACGTTGCCGAGCTGGGTGCCCAGGTAGGTCGAGACCGCCAGCGTCATGATGCCCATGGTCTTCTGGGCGTCGTTGCCGCCGTGACTGTAGGCCATGAAGGCCGCTGAGAGAATCTGGAGTCGCCCGAAAACCCGCGTGACGGTGCGGGGCCGCAGTCGCCGGGCAACCAGCCACACTACCAGAAACATCAGCAGGATGGGAATCAGGAAGCCTAGCACCGGCGACGTCACCAGCCCCGCCAGCGTCTTGTTGACGCCCAGCGGAATGATAGCCCCCCAGCCGCCCACCGCCAGGCCCGCGCCGACCAAACTGAAGACCAGCGCGTGGCTGCTGCTGCTGGGAATCCCGCGCCACCAGGTCAGCAGATTCCAGATGATGGCGCTGACCAGGGCGGCGGCCACCAGCGTCAGCGAGGCCACGTCTGGCGAGATGATGTCCTTGTAGACGGTCTTGGCGACGGCGGTGCCGGTCAGCGCGCCCACGACATTGAGGACGGCGGCCATGCCGATGGCCTGGGCCGGGGTCAGCACCTTGGTGGCGATCGAGGTGGCGATGGCGTTGGCGGTGTCGTGAAAGCCGTTGATGAAATCGAAGGTCAGCGCCAGGGCGATGATGCCGATGAGGGCGAGCAGGGCCGTGTCCATCCGTTCAGGCGTTCTTCAGCAGAATGTTTTCGACGGTCTTGGCGACTCGCTGGGCCTGGTCCGAGGCGTCTTCGAGGAGAGAGAGGATTTCCCCGGCCCGCATCGCCTGAATCATCTGCGCCACCTCGCTCACGCCGTCGTACAAACTGGCCTGCGCCGCGTCGCTGAGGCGGTCGCCCTCGTCTTCCAGGGTGCGGACTTCCAGCGCCAGTGCGCTCAGCTCAGCGATGCGCTTCTTGTCCTCGATCAGTGGCATCCCGCGCGCGAGCACCTCGCACTGCCGCCGCACCACATCTGCCAGTTCGCGCATGACGGGCGTGGGCTTCACCTGGTAGAGCCACAGCTTGCGCCCGGCCTCCTCGATGAAGTCGGTCAGGTCGTCGAGCTGGGCGTTGAGTTCGATGATGTCCTCGCGGTCAAACGGCACGATGAACGAGTCGGCCAGCATCTGGGTGATCTGGGCGGCCAGGGTATCTCCAGCGTGCTCGAGGTCGCGCAGATGCCCGGCATGGGGTCCAAGGTCGCCGGACGCACCCAGCAGTTCCAGCAGTGCCTCGGCGGTCTGCTGAGCGTTGCGCGCCGAGGCGCTGAAGAGTTCGCCGAATTTTTCGTTCTTGGGCATGAAGCGTGACAGAACCATGACCTAAGCTAGCGGGTTTGGGCGGCGCAAATGTCAGGGTTTGGTAAGCTCACATTCCGGTGACATGCAACCAAGCGAACCCGCATGAGATGAACGAGGCGTGAAGGCAAAATCTATCTTTGGGCGCGGGCGGCGGCTCCCATCATCATCTCTGGGGCGAGGGGCGGCGCTAGCATGGAAGCGATTCTGGCTGGCCCCTCGCCTTCCGGCCAGCCGCCAAGGAGCCACATGACACAAGCGAATACCCAGCAGAGCGACACCCAGCCCAGCAAACTCGAGCAGCTCAAGGCCATGACCGTGATCGTGGCCGACACCGGCGACATCGAAGCCATCAAGAAGTACCAGCCGCAGGACTGCACCACCAATCCGTCGCTGATTCTCAAGGCCTCGCAGCTCGAAGGCTACAAGAGCCTGATGACCGAGGCCCAGGGCTGGGTCAAGTCCGGCGAAAGTGCCGACGACGTGATCGACAAGCTGACCGTGAGCATCGGCACCGAGCTGACCAAGATCGTGCCCGGCTACGTCTCCACCGAGGTGGACGCCCGGCTGTCGTTCGACAGGGACGCCGCACTGGCCCGCGCCCGCCACCTGATCAAGCTCTATGAGCAAAACGGCGTGGGCCGCGAGCGCATCCTGATCAAGCTGGCTTCCACCTGGGAAGGCATTCAGGCCGCCGAGATCCTCAAGAAAGAAGACATCCGCTGCAACATGACCCTGATTTTCGGGCTGGAGCAGGCCATCGCCTGCGCCCAGGCCGGGGCTTACCTGATCTCGCCGTTCGTGGGGCGCATCACCGACTGGTACAAGAAGAGCACCGGCACGAAGGATTACCCGGTGGACGAGGACCCCGGCATCAAGTCAGTGCGCGAGATCTACCAGCACTTCAAGGCGCACGGCTACGACACCATCATCATGGGCGCGTCGTTTCGGAGTGCCGCGCAGGTCGAAGCGCTGGCCGGGTGTGACCGCCTGACTGTCAGCCCGCAACTCCTGGGCGAGTTGGCTGAGGACCACGGCAAGCTGGAGCGCCAGCTCAACCCGTCTCAGGGCACCCAGAGCGAGGAACGGGTCAGCGAGGCCCAGTACCGCTGGAGCCTGGCCGAGGACGCGATGGCCGGGGAGAAACTCAACGAGGGCATCCGGCTCTTTCACCAGGACACCGAGAAGCTCAAGAGCCTGCTGAACAGTGACCAAGCCCCAGACAAGGCGGCGCAGGACAAGCAGCCGGTGGCCAACACTGGGGCCTGAGCCCCCGGCGCTTCCACAGGCTCTCAGCCGTTTTGTGAGCGCTGCACTAAGCCACACGGCGCACACTCGCCGCCGCGCCCCTCTTTATACTGAGGGGCGTGCCGTTTGATGCCCATGCCCTCGATACCCTGGATTACCCGCGCGTCCGCGCCGCCCTGAGCGAGCGCGCCGCCACGCCGATGGGCGTGCAACTCGCCCACCGCCTCTGTCCGGTGGCCGACGCTGCCCGCATCGAACGCGACCTGAATGAACTCGAAGACGCTCTGTTCGGCGTCTCACTCTCATTGGGCGGTATTGGCGACGTGCGGGAGCTGCACAGCCGCGCCAACGAGGGCCGGGTGCTGTCCGGCTCGGAACTGCTGGAAGTGGCCTACGCCCTCGACGCGGCCATGACGCTGCGCCGCAGCATCGTCAGCAATTCGCGCGGCCCGCTCCTGCGGCTCTCCGATCTGCTCGGCGAGCACAGCCTGCTGGTGCGCCGGGTCCTCGAAAGCCTGGACCGTGACGGGCAGGTGCGCGACGACGCCTCGCACAAGCTGCGCGAGATCCGGCGCAAGGTGGAGCCGCTCAGAACCCGCATCCGCGAGCGACTGACCCGCAGCCTGGAGCAGTGGGCCGAGGTGCTGCAAGACAACCTGATCACCATCCGCCGCGACCGCTACGTGCTGCCGGTGCAGGCCAGCCGGGTGGGACAGGTGCAGGGCATCATCGTGGACGCCTCGGCGACCGGGCAGACCTACTTCGTGGAACCGGCCAGCGTCACCCCGCTCAACAACGAGCTGACCCGGCTGCTGCTCGACGAGGAAGCCGAGGTGCGGCGCATCCTGACCGAGCTGAGCGCCCTGGTTGCCAGCGACGAGCGGGTCGCTTTGACCATCGAAACGGTGGGCGACCTTGACCTGATCGCTGCCAAGGCTGCCCTGTCGCGCGACTGGCGGCTCAACCGGCCCGAACCCGCGCCCGAAGCGGTGTACGTGATGCAGGAAGCCCGCCACCCATTGATCGAGAACCCGGTGCCCAACGACCTCTTGCTGGGCGAGAACGGCACCAACCTGCTGCTGATCACCGGTCCCAACATGGGCGGCAAGACCGCGACCCTCAAGACGCTGGGCCTGGCGGTGCTGATGCACCAGTCGGGCCTCTACGTGGCCGCCAGCCGCGCCCGGCTCGCTGTCGTGGACGACGTGCTGGTGGACGTGGGCGACGAGCAGAGCTTGGAAGAGAGCCTGTCGACCTTCGCCGCCCACCTACAACACCTGCGCTACGTGCTTCGGCACGCTTCCCCACGCACCCTGATCCTGATCGACGAGCTGGGCAGCGGCACCGACCCTGCCGAGGGCGCGGCCCTGGCGCAGGCCATGATCGAGCAGCTGCTCAGCCAGGACGCCCGCGGGGTCATCACCTCGCACCTGGCCCCGCTCAAACTGTTTGCGCTGGAAACGCCGGGCCTCAAGAACGCCAGCATGGGCTTTGATCTGGAAGCGCTCGCGCCGACCTACCATTTGCAAGTCGGGCAGCCGGGGCGCAGCTACGCGCTGGCCATTGCCCGGCGCATGGGCATTCCCGGCGGCGTGATGACCCGTGCCGAAACGATTCTGGGACCGGAAGGCGGACTGCTGGAGCGGCTCCTGGAGAACCTGGAAATCGAGCGCCGTCAGCTTTCGCAGGAACTCGAAGTCGCCAAGACCGCCCGCCGCGAGGCCGTGATCGAGCGTGACCGGATGCAGACCCAGCGCCACGATATCGAGGAGCGCCGGGGCGAATTGATCGCCGAGGCCTCGCAGAAGGCCGAGGTCGCCTACGCCCAGGCGCTCGAACAGGTGCGCGGCCTGCGCGCCCGTGCCCGTGAGGAATCGGCCCGCCCGCGCGTGTTGCAGGAATTGCGCGATCTGCGCCGCGCCGCCCAGCAAGAGCGGCCCCAGGCCAGCCAGCCCACCGAGCCGAGAGGTGACCCGTTGAAAGTCGGCAGCAGCGTCAATGTCCCGGCTTACGGCGCCGCCGGGCAGGTCATGGAGGTGCGCGGCGACGAACTGGTGGTGCAGCTCGGCGTGATGAAGGTCAATGTGCGCCGCCGCGACGTGCGCCTCAAGGAAGAACCCAGAAATACGGCGCTGGCCCGCAGCTTCGTGGGCCGCACCGCCAGCGCCTTCCAGACCGAGTTGCAATTGCGTGGCCAACACGTCGAGGAAGCTATTGAGGAACTGCGCAGCACCATCGGCGAGGCGGCGGCCCTACGCGAGACGCCGCTGCGGGTGGTGCACGGCAAGGGCCAGGGCGTCCTCAGGCGACTTATCCGCGACTTCCTCAAGGCCGACAAGCGCGTCGAGAGTTTCCATGACGCCGAGCCGAACCAGGGCGGGCACGGCGTCACGATCGTGAATCTGAAGGTGTAGCACCCGCCCTTCCATTTGGACCCCGGCCCGCGCCGTACACTCGGGGGATGTTGCCGCTGCTCCTCGATTTGCACCCCGACGCCTACCCGCTGGACGGCTACCGGCGCAAACAACTGCTCGAATGGGTGTTTGTGCACGGCGCGCCCAGCTTCGCTGCCATGACCAACCTGCCCACCAATTTGCGCGCCGAGCTGGAGCAGACCTACGCCTTAAATCCCTTTACCCGCACCGAGACGTTCGAGAGCACCGACGGCAGCATCAAGTACCTCTTCACCCTGCCGGATGGTCGGCAGATGGAAGCGGTCTACATGCCCTACCTCGACCGCAAGACCATCTGCGTCTCGACGATGGTGGGCTGCCCGGCCAAGTGTTCGTTTTGCGCGACCGGCGCGATGGGCTTCGGGCGTAACCTGACGCCGGGCGAAGTGGTCGGCCAGATTCTGGCGGTCAGCTGGCACCAGGGCTTCTCGCCGCGTGAAATGCGCAATCTGGTGTTCATGGGCATGGGCGAGCCGCTACTCAACTACGACCACACCATTGCCGCCGCCAAGCTGTTGCTGCACCCGCAGGCGCTGGGCATGAGCAAGCGCCGGGTGACCCTGAGCACGGTGGGCCTAGCCAAGGGCATTCGCAAGCTGGCCGCCGAGGACGAACTCGGCCTCAAGCTGGCAATCAGCCTGCACGCCCCCGACGAGGAAACCCGGCAGCGCATCATTCCCACCGGACAGGCCAACTCGATTGCCGAGATCATGGCGGCGGCCCGTGACTACCAGGCCGTCACCGGGCGGCGCGTGACTTTCGAGTACGCCATGCTGTCGGGCGTCAACGACCATCTGTGGCAGGCCGATCTGCTGGCCGAACTCCTGCAAGGACTGGTCAGTCACGTCAACCTGATTCCGATGAATCCCTGGGAAGGCAGCGGCTTTACCGAGACGCCCGAGCATGAATTGCAAGCATTCTACGACCGCCTCGCGGCGCGTGGGGTGCCGGTCAGCGTGCGCCGCTCACGGGGGCGCGACGCGGGGGCTGCTTGCGGGCAACTGGCCCTCAAGCAGCCGGGAGCGGTCAGCGGCGCTCCGGCGTAAATCACCGGGCATACCCGCCGGGCGTAAGAGTTGGGCAAGGAAACGGCTGCTAGCATGTCAGCCACGATGAAGACGTTATTGCCCTCGCCGCTGGCCCCTGCCCGTATCAAACCCGCAAGCCTGTACTGGCGCTGGGCTGCCCTGACGTTCGCGCTCGCCGCCGGGCCGCTGACCAGCCCACTCGCCCGCGCCCAGACAATGCTCGACACCTTGCAGACCATCAACATCTCCAACACCCTCGACCAGCAAAGCGTCAGCGGCGGGCAGGCGGCCCTCGACCGGGCCAAGGCACTCAAAGGCCAGCTTCAGGGCCAGGCCGCGCCGGACACCTCCGTTCCCGTTCCGGCCACGCCTGCAGCAGGCAGCGCCGCTCCAGCCGCCGCAACTCCGCCCGCTGCCACGATCCCCACCCTGCCGTTCAGCGACGCTCAGGCGGCCCGCCTCAAAACGGCCAAGACGCTGCTCTCGCAGAGCAAGTGGGCACAGGCCCGCGCCATCTACGAGGGCCTGATCGCCGACAACTACCAGCAGCCCGAGCCGCACTTCGGGCTGGCGCTGAGCCTGTTCGCGCTGAACGATCTCACCGGAGCGCGCTTTGAACTCAATCAGTTCGTGGCCCTGTCGCCGCAGAGCTTCGAAGGGCCTTACAACCTCGGCATCATCGCTGTGCAGAACAAGGACTACGACGAGGCGCTCAAGCAGTTCACGGCGGCGGCGGCCCTGGCCGACAAGGCCACCCCCAGTGCCCGCCGTCAGGTGCTCGAAGCGCTGGCCAGCGAGCAAAACCGCCGCCAGGACTACGCTGGTCTGAGCGCCACACTGACCCAGGCGCTGACGATCGACCCCAACGACGTCTCACTCCAGTACCGGCTCGGGCAGGCGGTGGCCCTATCAGGCAACGGGGCTGGAGCGCTGCCGCTGCTCTACGGCGCACTTCAAAACGACGCCACCCGCGCCGGGGCCGCGCTCCTGATCGCCGACATCTACGACGCCCAGAAACTGCCGGACCGGGCCGTACGCGAACTTGACAGCGCCGCCGGACAGACGCTCAGCGGCACCGACCGCGCCCGACTGCTGCTGCGCAAGGCCCAACTGCTGCAAGCCCAGAACCAGCTCAAACCCGCTGCCCAGGCAGCCCGGGAAGCCACGCTGGCCGATACCCGCTCGGCCAGTGCCCAGGCCACCCTGGGGGCGCTGCTGGCTGCCACCGGTGACCTCAGCGGCAGCCTCGACGCCTGGAGAAAAGCCGCGCCGCTCGAGCCCACCAACGCCAGCATCCTGCTCAATCTGGCCGCCGTGCAGCTCTCGCTCGGCCAGAACGCCGAGGCCCGCCACAACGCCGCGCTGACCCTCAAGCTGGCCGCCGACAACGACAGCGCCACCCTGGCCCGCGCCACCTTCGTGCAGGGCGTGAGCGCCTACCGCCTCAAGGATTACCCCGCCGCTGTCAGCGCCCTGAGCAGTAGCGCCGCCCGGCAGCCCAGCGCCGAAACCGCACTGTGGCTAGGCCTGAGTCACTACGCCCTCAAAGCCTACCCGGCGGCCATCGCGGCGCTGAGTGACAGCGTGCGGCTGGGCAGCACCCCCAGCGCCCGGCTCAACCTCGGCGCGGCGCTGCTGGCAGCGGGCCGCTTCGCCGAAGCCGAACCGAATCTGCGCAGCGTGGTGGTCGAGGACCCCGGCAATGCGGCGGCCTGGTATCAGCTGGGGCTGTCGCGCAAGGCCCAGGGCAAGAACGCCGAGGCCAAAACTGCCTTCACCTCGGCAGCCAAACTGGGGCTGGCCGCAGCCAAAGCCGAACTGAAATAAGCCCACCGTTCACACCCTCGTCACAGGTTTTACCGCGTTGCAAGCCGGGGAAAATACCCTACTCTGTAGCGTGAGGTACCTGACATGAGACTTGTTGGACGACGTTTACCCGATATTTTGATCGGCATCCTGATCGTGGTGTTGGCGCTGGGGCTGGGCAGTCTGCTGCTGACCCAGCGCAACCGCGCCGCCACCACCCCGAGTGCCCTGACGCCTCCGGCGGTGAGCAGCACGCCGGAGAGCACGGCCAGCATTCCCGCTGCCCCCGGCACGGCCCAGACCCAGACACCGGCCCAGACCCAGGCCGTCACGCCGCCCGCCGCCCCGGTGCCCAGCACGCCGAACAGCACAACGCAACCCGCCGCCCAGACACCAGCAGCGCAGACGGGTACGGCCCAAACCGGTTCGGCACCGTCCACTCCCGCGCCGTCCGGCACCGCTCCGACCCAGCCCGAGTCGCCCAGCACGCCCTCGACGCCTGCGCAGCCGTCGGGCAGTGCAGGCACGGTGACCAGTCCCAATACAGCCGCCACCGGCCCGATACCCACCAACAGCGTGGCCGCCCCGGTGACGCCGCAGCCCGATACCTCTCAGCCTCCCGTCACCACAGGGCCGGTCACGACCGCGCCGGACACCTCCTTGCCGAACTCGCCTGCCTTCGATGAGTCCGGGGCCACCACGCCTACCACCAGCACGCCCGCTCCCCGCAGCGGCGGCCCAGTGGCGACCAGCGAGAACCGCACCCCCCTGCGGCGCGACTACCGCATCAGCCTCGGGACCTTCGGCAGCGAGGCCGAGGCCAACGCCAGCACCGCCGCCGTGCGGGCGCTGGGCTACACCGTCTACCCGATTGACCTGGGCTCCCAGGTGGTGGCGCAGGTCGGTCCCTTCGCCGACGCGGCCACTGCCAACGCCGCCCTCAGCGACATCTCGCGGACTTACGGCGGCGCGGCCCTCTATGCCCCCCGGCAGTCGGCCACCGGCACCCCACCGTCTAGCAGTCAATCGCTCGAACAGCCTGCCGCCAGCAGCGCCGCGTCGAGTTCGGCCAGCACCACGGCTCCAACTCCGACCACACAAACGACCAGCCCAGCAGCCAGCACTGCCACACCCACACCACCAGCTCAGGCAGCTGCACCCAGCAGTCCGGTGTATTTGCAGGTTGGGGCCTTTGACCGCCAGGAGAGCGCCCAGCGCATGGTGGGCCTGCTCGGCGATCTGGGCTACTCGCCCAGCGTGCAAGCGCCTGAAGGCAAAAAGGTCACGGTGCTGATTGGTCCCTTCTCCGGCGACGCGGTGCTGCGGGCCGAGAGCAAACTGAACGACAACGGCTTTGATCACTTCCGGGTGCGCTGAACTGAGGTGGCCTGGGCTAAGGGCCACGTGATTGTTCCCGGCATTCCCACCGCCGCTGTTTCACGGCTGGTCACCTACCTGCGGATTCTGGAAGAGCTGGAGCGCGCCCAGACCCTGACCACCAGCAGCGGCGCACTGGCTGGGCGCGCCCAGGTCAGCGCTTTTCAGGTCCGCAAAGACTTGGCCTACTTTGGCCGCTTCGGCACGCGCGGCATGGGCTACACCGTCAGCGTGCTCAAACGCGAACTGACGCGGGTGCTGGGCCTCAACCGCTCGTGGAACGTGGTGATCGTCGGCATGGGGCGGCTGGGGCAGGCCATCGCCCATTATCCGGGAGCCAGCGAGTACCAGTTCGGCTACGTAGGCCTCTTTGACGTGAAGGCCGACCTGATCGGGCAACATGTGGACGTGCCTGCCCAGCGCGAACAGGCAGGGCCGCTGGGGCAGGCCGCGCCGCCGCGCCAGCTCAGGACCCGGCACATCCGTGATCTGGCCGACTTCGCCGAGCAGCAACGAAGCGCGGGACAGGCCATCGATATGGGCTTCCTGGCGGTGCCACCCGAACACGCCCAGAGCGCGGCGCAGTCGCTGGTCGAGGCCGGGGTCAAGGGTATTCTCAATTTTGCGCCCACCTTAATTCAGCCGCGACCCAAAGAAGGCGGCACTTTGCAAGAGATCAGTGACGAGTGGCGTGATGTGATGGTCGAGAACGTGGACTTTCTGGTGGGCATGAAGCGGCTGGCGTTTTATATGCTCAATCCGCAGCTCAAAGACCAGGACCCGGAGGAGAGGACATGAAGCACGAAAACAACAGGCGCTATTCCCACAAGATCTGGCTGCTCGGCGCGCTGATGCTGCCGCTGGCGGGGTGCGGAGACGTCGGTACCACCGGCTCCGCCCAACTTCCGACCACCTTGAATATCGGCATCAGTGTCAACGACAGTGCATCGGCAGTCACGGTGACGAAGACGGTCACGTCGGCAACCGCAGGCACCGCCGGTACGCCTGCTATACCGGCGGTGCCCGGTGTGGATGGCCAGCCCGGAACCCCAGCGGTTCCTGCGGTTCCGGGCACACCCGGCACGCCTGCCAAAACCACCTGGACGACCAGCAAGGCGGGTGCGGCAACGTTCGTCTTTACCAGCCGTCCCGGTTCAGACGCTGGGTATATCACCAGCTACCGCATTGTCAGCGACGTTATCAACGGTCAGGAGATGGTGAATACACCCGTCACGAACCCGAACCAGAAACTGAACATCTATGTACCGTCCGGGTACAGCTGCCCCACGGCCAGCGCTGCCCAGTCCTGCGACGCAGCGGCCACGACGAGCGTGCTCGCCAACGGTGTTCCTACGGAACCTCTCTCCATTGATTTTGCCAGCCCACTTTCTGATGTTGTAATTGCGAGCAACGCTTCAGCCTACCGAAGCACCGAGATCGAGTTTCTGGGCACCAGCAGCCGTGGGAAGACCTTTGTGATCAAGACCGAGGTCAGTTCGGTGGGCTATAAAGCGGGCGACGAGTAAGCTACCCTGACCTCCCCCTCACATCCCATCTGCTAAACTCCTCTTTATGAAACTGGTACTCGCCATCGTCCAAGACGCCGATACGCCGGGGCTGATGCGGAGCTTATCTGAGCAGGGCTACGAGGTCACCAAGCTGGCCTCGACCGGCGGCTTTCTGCGCGAGGGCAACACTACCTTGATGATTGGCGTGCAAGACGAGCGGCTGCCGCACCTCAAGGTTCTGGTGGCCCAGAACTGCCGCAGCCGCAGCCGCCTGGTTACACCCAGCGTCCCCATGGGTGAGCAGGGCGAGGGCCTGGTATCCGACCCGGTGGAAGTGCCGGTCGGCGGCGCGGTGATGTTTGTGGTCAACGTGGACGAGTTTGTGCGGGTCTGAACTGATTTGCCCTTCTACCCGAAGTATCCCGCCTAGAATGGCGGGATGATTCGTTTTGCGCTCCCGCTTTCACTGGTTCTGCTCGGCAGCGCCGCCCTCGCCCAGGTGGGGGGCCCCGCCACGTCGCTCAATGGCAACCCGGCCCTCAGCGGCTACACCAGGAGCGGCAACACCCTGGCTTCGCCCGACGGTACCCAGATCACGCTCTCCAGTCGGGGACCGTATCTGGCGGGGGCCACCATCACGCTACCGACGTTCGACGCGGCCAGAGCAGGCCAACTGCTCGGCGTGCTGACCGGCTACGGCGACGGCCTGAGCACGCCCTACGCTGGGTATCTGGGCAATCCGCAGGTCAAGTCTCAGCTCAGTACCCCGGCGGGCACGTCCATTAACGCCGAGCAGTACCAGGTCACCACCCGGCAGATCGGCGCGAGATTGCAATTCAGCATCAAGCTAAGCGAGGTGCCCGCCAGCACCTTTGTCAGCACGGCCAACACCACCGGTCCCGACAAGACGGCGGTGGTGCTGCGCTTGTTCAGCGACTTCCAGTGCCCTTACTGCGAGCAGTTCGAAACCCAGACCTGGCCCACCCTCAAGGCTGACTTACAGAAAAGTTTCGGCGGCAAAATCAGGGTCGAGTTTCACCAGTTGCCTTTAGAGCAGCTGCACCCCAACGCCCGCGCCGCCGCCGAGGCCAGCGAGTGCGCTGCCGCGCAGGGGCAGTTCTGGGCCTATAAGGACACGCTATTTGATCCCAGAAACTGGGCAGTCTGGACGGTAGCCGCCAATCCCAATCCCAATTTCCTGGCGCTGGCAGCGGGCGCCAAGCTCAACGCCGACCAGTTCAAGACCTGCCTGGCCAATCGGGACGGCAAGGTAGCAGTGGACGCGGGGCTGAAGGAAGCGGCGGCGGTGGGCGTTAACGGCACCCCGACCTTGTACGTCAACGGCTACAAGGTGGCCAACATCTACGACCCCGCCGCCACCCTGCAACTGATCCGCTACGTGCTGGGCCAGTAACAGTTGGAGCACTTGTCGGTCAGGCACAATGGGGCCTTATGGAAGGTCTAGCCCTGGCCCACACCCTCGCCGAGTTGCGCGAACACCTGCCCGCCCGCACGCTCGGCTGGGTCTTCCCCGACGAAACCTCGGCGGCGCTGCTGCTCGAAGGCCGCCGGGGCGTCAGCAATCTGGTGCTCTCCTACCGCCCGCCGCAGCCGGTGCTGTATCTCAGCCGCGAGCGCCTGCGCGGCGACGCCCACAACGCCTTTCAGCGCTTTCTGGCGGCCAAGGTGCGCGGTGACCTCACCAGCGCCCAGCAACTCAAGCTCGATAGGGTGGCTCAGCTCAGTTTCGCGGGCGAGGGCGGCTTCGTGGATGTGCCCGCCGTCAGGCTGCTGTTCGAGCTGACCGGGCGCAACACCAATCTGCTGGTGCTGGAGCTGCTGGCAGACAGTGTTGAAGGAGAGGAATCCACGGACGCCTGGCAGGGCCGCATCCTCACCGCCGGGCGCGAGATCACCGGCAGCCGCAACCGCTTTCGCACAGTCCGCAGCGGCGGGCGGTACGTGACGCCGCCGCCCTACACCAAGCTCGACCCCCGCACCATGACGGAGGACGAGGCCCGGACACTGGCCGAGCTGCCACTGGCCCGCTGGCGTGAGCGCGTCGACGGGCTGGGGCCGACCCTCAGCGCCGAGCTGGTACGCCGGGCTGGGATGAGTGGACCGCCGGGCGAGCAGTGGCCGCAGGCGCTAAGAGCTCTGCAGAGCCTAGTCACCGATCCGACCCTGAGCGCCTCGGACAGCGACCTCAACGACGCCTCGCGCGAGTCGGCCCGCAGTGAAAAGGCCGCGCAGCTGCGCAAGGCCCTGCGCGAACCGCTGGCCAAGCGCCTGACCCTGCTGACCCACCAGCTCGGCGACGTGGAGCGGGCGACCAGCGGGCTGGACGAGGCTGCCAAGGACCGCCGCGAGGCCGATCTGTTGATGGCCTACGCGCACACCCTGGAACCCGGCGCAGTGTCGGCGCTGCTGCCCGACTTTTCCGGCGAGGGTGAGGTGCCGGTGGCGCTGGAAGCCGCCCTGACACCCATCCAGAATGCCGAGAAGCGCTACGCCCGCGCCCGCCGCCGCGAGGAGGTCTTCGCGCGCCTGGCCGAGCGCGAACCCACCCTGCGCGCCGACTATGCCGAAGTCGAGCGCCGCCTGGCCGATCTCGACGGGGCCAGCCTGGAGCAGCTCGAAGCGCTGGAAAAGCAGCTCAGCGCCGAGCAGCCGCTGCGCAGTGCCTACGGCGCGCGCTACACCTCGCCGGGCGGCCTGGAAGTGCTGGTGGGCCGCAACAACAAGGAAAATGCCGCGCTGACCCACCGGCTGGGCCGCAGCCAGGACTACTGGTTTCACGCCCAGGGCTACCCCGGCTCGCACGTGCTTGTGCGCTCCGGCGGGCGCGACCTCGATCTGCCGGATATTCTGTACGCCGCCCGGCTGGCCGCCTGGCACAGCAAGGCCCGGCAAAGCGGCAATGTGCCGGTGGACTACACCCGCATCAAGCACGTCTGGCGACCCAAGGGTGCAGCCAGCGGCCAGGTGCAGTACACCCAGCAAAAAACCGTCTACGTAGACCCGCTCGACCCCCGCACGGAGGAAGGCAGCAGCTGATTGCCCTCATCTCCCCCACCGAACCGGGCGGCATGATGGGCCACTGATGCGCCGCGCCTTTCTCCCCTTTCTGCTGCCCCTTTCCCTGACCGGATGCGCGCCTGCCGGAGCGCTGGACGTGACTTCTCCCGTTTGGCAGGGCAACAGCTATACCGTTACGACCCTCGACCCCAGCCGCGACACCCTGCGGCTCTACTGGAAAAACCCGCGGACGGGCCAGCCGTTCCTGCGCTTCCAGACACTGCGGGCGTATCTGGCGGGGCGCAATGAAACGGTTGTGTTTGCCACCAACAGCGGCATCTATACTCCCGCCTACGCGCCGCTGGGCCTGCATGTGGAGGGCGGTCAGACGCTGGTCCGCCTCAACAATGCCCGCAGCAACGCCGGAACCGGCGGCGGCAACTTCTCGCTGCGGCCCAACGGGGTGTTCTGGATTGGGGCGGGCAAAGCGGGCATTCTGGAAACCGACGCCTACGCCCGGCGCAGCCCCAGCGCCGAGTTCGCCACCCAGAGCGGGCCGCTGCTGGTGAGTGGCGGCAACGTGCATCCCGAATTCAATGCCCGCAGCACCAGCTTTAAGCTCAGGAGCGGCGTGGGCGTGTGCCGGGACAATCAGACCGGAAAAACGCTGATCAAGTTCGTCATCAGCGCTGCGCCGGTCAACTTCTACACCTTCGCCACCTTCTTCAGAGACGCCCTGAACTGCCCCGACGCCCTCTACCTCGACGGCTCAATAAGCGCCCTCTACACGCCGCAGCTAGGTGACGGGCAGTTCGTCAACTACGCCGGAATGTGGGCAGTGACCACCAAGCGCTGAGCGTTTCGTTCCGCCTGCTCAGCGCCCAACTTTGGGGGCAGGTTGCGTAATCAGGGTCGGGCCAGAAATGGTGACCATACCACCCGTAAAACCCACCCTATCGAGGCGCATGCTGCGGTAGCCCGATTGATCGCCGATCTTGCCTGCCGTCCAGGCGTGGTACACCAGCCAGGTTTGATTGCTGTCGTCGGTGAAGATCGACTGGTGCCCCGGCCACCTCGCCCCGGCTGATGAGCAGCGGCCCGGCGGCCTTGTGGTACGGCCCGGTGAGCTGCGGGCTGGTGGCGTAGCCCACCGCGTAGCCGTCACTGTCGAAGGCCCCACCGGAGTAGAGCAGGTAATAGAGCCTGCCCTGGCGGTGCAGCGTCGGCGCTTCGATCACCCGGCCCTCCCAGGGCTGGTCGTTTTGCAGCAGGACGGTGGACTGCCCCGTCAGCTGCAGACCGTCTCTGCTCAGCGGCTGGATGTAGAGCCAAGTCGGCAGGCCGCAGCAGTTGCCGTCGTTTTTCCACAGCAGATACGCGTGGCCGTCTGCGTCCACGAAGGGGCTGGGGTCGATGCTGCCGCCCAGCTGGTTCTGACAGACGAGCGGGCCGTTGCCCACCGCCTCGAAGGGACCCGCCGGACTGCTGGAGACCGCCACGCCGATGCACTGCCTCTTGCTGGCGAGATCGTGGGTCGTGTAATAGAGCTGGTACTTGCCGTTCAGGTGCACGACCTCGGGGGCCCAGGTCAGACCCGGCAAGGCCCAGCCTGGCAGGGTCGGCAGCGCGTCCTTGCCCTCCGACCAGTGGACCAGGTCGCGGCTCTCGGCGTACTGCACGTTGCTGCCGCCGCCGTTGGTGGCGTAGGCATAGTAGGTGTTGCCCACCCGCAGGATGAAGGGGTCGGGGAAGTTAATAGCGATCACCGGGTAGCGAAACGTTTTGGTCAAGACGCGGGCCGAACCGGACTTGACCGTGCTGGACTGAACGGTGCCAGATGGAACCGGACCCGGCTGAACAATCGCGGGAACGGCGGCGCGGGGCAGCAGGGGCGCTGAGCCTGCACCGCCTGCCAATGCCGGGCCGAAGAGTAGCGGAGCCAGCCGTGAGCGTGGCAGGAACGGGACCAGACTGCCCAGGGGCGTCGGCATGGGCGGGCCTCCTCCTGAGGTTAGGAAAAGGCAGGCGGCGCGGCGGAGCTGAAGCAGCCAGCATGCTCCCGTTCCCGGCCCGACTACTGAACCGACTCACCGGTCTGCTCCCCCAGCGAGAACGCGGCATGCTCGCTGCTGGCCGCGCCATCCGCCGCGTGCAGGCGCAACCAGCGGGCGCTGTAGCCCAGCGGATTCTGGGGCTTGCGGGCGTGGCCCAGGGTGGCGGTGGCCAGCCCAGCGATGGGGGTTTTGGGGGTCCGGTCCATGCGGGTCAATCCGTTGATTTCCTGGTAGGTGTCGGTGAGCTGGGTGTAGCAAAACCCCGCCAGACCCCGGCAAGCGTGGACGGCCTTCATCAGCGCCGCGTAGTGAGCCAGAAAGGCTTCTGCGTCAGACACCTCGTTGTAGCCCCAGCCCAGCTCCTTCTTGCCGCCGCTGCGGTAGGCGACGCCGCCGAACTCGCTCAGTACGGTGGGGATCACCGTGGTGGTGAACTCCGGCAGCACCAGGGTGCGGCCCGCCGAACGAAAGCTGAGCAAGCTGAGCGCCACGGCTTGCGGATCGGCGTAGCGGTCCAGCAGTTCCTGCGGATCGCCGGTGTAGTCGTGAATGGTCAGCAGGTCGCTTACCACATGCTCCCAGCCGTCGTTGCCAATCACCAATCGGGTGGTGTCAAGGCTGTGGGTCAGCGAGTACAGGCTCTGGACCAGGGCGCGCTGCCCGGCCCTCAGCGGCAAATCCGGCACCCCCCACGATTCGTTGAACACCACCCACACCACGATGCAGGGGTGCGACACGTCGCGCCGCAGCACCGCCAGCCAGGTCTGACTCAGGCGTTCGGTGGCCGCCGGGTTGGAGGTGTAGACGCTGGGCAATTCTTCCCACACCAGCAGGCCCAGTCGGTCACACCAGGCCAGCCACTGCGGACTCTCGATCTTCTGGTGCTTGCGCACACCGTTGAAGCCCAGCCGCTTGGCCAGCTCCACGTCGGCGCGGTACTCGTCGTCGGTGGCGGTCATGCCCCCGTCCGGCCAGTACCCCTGGTCGAGCGCCAGCCGCAGCAGGTAGGGACGGCCATTGAGCAAAAACCGTCCGTTGTCGCTGCCCACGCTCCTGAGCGCCGTGTAGCTCTCGACCCCATCGAGCCGTTCGCCCTCAGCGCTGAGGACTTCCAGGGTAACGTCGAGCAGTTGCGGATGTTCAGGCGACCACAGGTAAGAGTCGCGGGCGTCGTCGATGCCGGGATCCGGCAGCCGCAGCACCCGGCTCAGCGCCGTGCCCGTCAGGCCGTAGGTGTCGCGCACCAGCACCGTTTCGCCGCAGCGCAGGGTCACGCGCAGCTGGCCGCCCACCGCCTCGGGTGTCACCTCGGCGTCCAGGGTCAGCGAGAAGTCGGCCACGTCCGGCGTCCAGCGCAGTTCACTGAGCCGCGCGGCGCTCACCTTTTCCAGCCAGACGGTCTGCCAGATGCCGCTGGTGCGCGGATACCAGATGCCGTGGCCCTGGCCGCCCACCTGCCAGTCCTGCTTGCCGCGCGGCTGCGCCAGGTCGTGCGGGTCGTCGCTGGCCCGCAGCGTGATGGTCAGGGTCTGCGTTTGAGCGGAAAGCGTCGGGGTCACGTCGAAACTGAACGGCGTGTAGCCGCCACGGTGTTCGCCCAGAAACTGCCCGTTGGCCCACACCCGCGCTTCCCAGTCGACCGCACCGAAGTGCAGCAGCAGCCGCTGATCTGTGCCAGGCCGCTCGCCCACGCCCAGCGTGAAGGTCTGCTGGTACCACACCACCGGATGAACGCCCGGCTCGTGAATACCGCTGCGCGGCGACTCCGGCGCGTAGGGCAGTGTGATCTGCCGGTCGAAGGTGACCTGCTGCGGGTCCGGGCTGCCGGAGAAGGCCAGGTCCCAGGGGCCGTCGAGGGTCTTCCAGTGGGCACGCCGCAGCAGCGGGCGGGGATAGGTCATCGAAACTCCTTTGGGGGAGGCTGGGACTGGACCGGACTTCACGAATCAGACCTCTTTTCACCCAAGCATGCAGGCTGAGCGCCGAGCAGAGTTTAGCAAGTGGCCCAGTTGACCTGCCTGACGCTCATGGCGCGACCAGGCCAGGCTGATCCGGGCTACTCAGCTCTAGTCTGCCCAGCTTTAGACTGGGCGGCATGGGTACTCCTGTTTCCCGGCTGGCCGTCATTCACACGGGCGGCACCATCGCCAGCCGTCCCGATCCCGGTGGCGCGGGCCTGACGCCGCAGCGAGCGCCGCAAACGCCGGTGTCGGGGCCGATTCGCCCGGAGCACATCGACGACATTCAGGCGTTCAATCTGCCCAGCCCACACATCACGCCCGCGCACATGGAGAGCCTGCGCGGACTGATCGAGGACCTCGCGCCGGAGTACGGCGGCCTGGTCGTGACCCACGGCACCGACACGCTCGAGGAAACGGCTTTCTTTTTACACCTGACGCTCGGCACGCCTGCCGGGGTGGTGCTGACCGGCAGCATGCGCCACGCTGAGGAGCCGAGCTGGGACGGCCCCGGCAATCTCCACGATGCGGCGCAGGTGGCCGTGAATGCCCAGACGCGGGGGCGCGGCCCGCTGGTGGTGTTCGGCGGCGATATTTTTGATGCCCGCACCGTGACCAAGGTACATACCACGGCAGTGGACGCCTTCGGGGGCTACCCCGGCCCGATTGGGCGCATCGATTACGGACCTGCCGGGGCGGCGCTGCACTACTTCGCCCGCCCCGAGCCGCGCCCGCTCTACCGCCCCGCACGGGTCGATGCCCGCGTGGAAGTGCTCTACGCCTACGCCGGGTGGCAGGGTGAGGGTTACGCGGAAGCGGCCGAGCGGGCTGACGGCCTGGTGATCGCCGCGCTGGGCACCGGCAATTTGCCCGCCGAACTGCTGGCGCTGATTGAGCAGACCTGCACACGCACCCAAAAGCCCGTCGTCATCGCCACACGCACCCACGCCGGGCCGGTGCTGCCGATCTACGGCTATCCGGGCGGCGGGGCCACGCTGGTGCGCGCCGGGGCGATTCCCGCCAGCTTCCTCAACGCCCACAAGGCCCGCATCCTGCTGATCGTGCTGCTGGGCCTGAACCTGAGCCGGGCCGAGATCGCTGGGGTGTTCGGGCGGGGAGCGTTTTGAAGGCAGCCCAGGAAAAGCGCCCCGGCCCTGAACCCTGGCCGGGACGCTTCTGGGGAGAGGTTCAGGGAATCAGGTATGTAACGACGAGCTGGGCCTTGGTCGCCTCAAGGTTGCTGACGGCGATGTAATCTGCCGAGCTGTCGCCGTTGGTGTCCTTGGGAAACGACAGCCGGACCTCGCTGAGGTTGCCGCGCGCCACGCGGTTGGTCAGATCGTCTCTCAGCCAGGGGCTGATGTCGCTGGTGTTCCAGCCGGTGGTCGTGCTGACGAACAGGCAGATGATGGTGCTGGCGCAGGGCGTCTCGTCGGTCAGGCCGCGCACGTCTGCCGAGAGCGGCGCGATGCCGTAGGCGCTGCCGGCAATGGTGTTGCCGTAGGCCACGTGTTCCAGGGCCACGCTCTTGCCGGTATACAAGCAGAACTGGCCGCTGCACGACTGGAACAGATCGGTCAACGGTGTGCCCACGAAGGAGTCAACGTACATCCGCACCCGCGCCGCCACGATGTTGGCCGGATTGAGGTCGCTTGGCAGCCCGGTGAGGTCGAAGCCGACGAAGCCGCGCCGCGAGGTGTTGTTGGCCTGATCACCCACCCGGATGTCTCCCGCCACCGAGTTGACCGTGAAGGTGTTGCTGATCTCGCCCACCGTGCTGGCCCTGACCGGCAAGGTCGCCGAGAGCTGCCGGAAGGTCTTGAAGCTGGCGCTGGTCGGGTTGCTCAGTGCGTTGCCCTTGAGGTCAGTGGCGGTGTTGGTGATCTGAAAGCTGTAGCTTTTGCCGGTGTTGGTGTAGACCAGATCGGCATTGGGATTGACGGTCATGACCTTGCCGGAGGCGTCCCAACTGATGGTGCTCGCTCCCAGGTCTGCCGACTGAAACGCCGCCTGGGCGCTGGCCTGATTCATAGCCTCGGAAAAGGTCACGACGATGTTGGCGTCCTTGGCGACGCCGGTCGAGCTGCTGGCGGGCGTCACCGAGACGATGCTGGGCGGGGTGGTGTCGCTGGGGTCCGGCGGCGGTGGAGCAGGATTCGAGCCGCTACAGGCGGACAGACTCAGGGTCAACGCGGCCATGGCCAGGCCCAGACCAGACGAAACAGTTGGAAAAAGACGCATCACAGACCGCCTCCTGACCGGGCGGGCGGCGACGTTCTGATGGGTCCGCCCTGTGTGCCCGGTCTGGAGAGCACTCTAGAAGGTGGGGCGTCAAATCCCCGTCAAAGTGTGGCCAGCAGGGTGTGAACCGCGCTCAGGCCAGCAGCAAGGCGCGCACCTTCAGCGCCGGGCTGTCCTCAGAGGGCGCGCCCGTGCGGCGCAAGATCAGCACGTCAAGCTGGGCGTCGGGCACCAGAAACGGCAGCCAGCTGTGGGCCAGGTAGCCCAGGGCCTCACGCGCTTGGGCCTGCAACATCACGTCGCTGCCCGCGCAGCGGTCCAGACCGCGCAGCACCAGCACCGCCCGCTCGCCGCTGCCGGTCTGCCAGACATCGGCCTGACCGAACCGGTCAATGCCAGCCGCATCGCGGTATTCGAATTCATGGGCCTGCCGAATCAGTCGCACCCTTGTCTGCCCACCTCCCTGCCTGACTGTGATTGGTCCCAGTGTAGGCCAGGGCGGAGGGTACACATGACCCTCAAGTGAGTATGAAGCGTCTCTTCAGGTGAGACCGGGTTCTATCAGCTGCAGCTCAGGTTCGGGCGTTCGGCCCCACGGGTCAGCTCAGTTTGGCTCTGAACTGGTCGTAGCCGAACTCGCGCACGATCTGGTATTCACCGCGCTGGTGCCAGATACCGATATCGGGGTGCTTGACGCCGTTGAAGAAGCTGGTCTTGACCATGGTGTAGTGAATCATGTCGTCGAAAATGACCCGCTCGCCGACTTTGAGGGCATGGCCGAACGAGTACTCGTCGATCACGTCGCCCGCCAGACAGGTCGTGCCGCCCAGCAAGTAGTCGTGCGGCAACTCGCCGGGCAGTCCAGCCCCCAGCACGTTCGGGCGGTAGGGCATTTCCAGCACGTCGGGCATGTGGGCACTCACCGATACGTCCATCAGCGCGATCTGCTTGCCGTTCTCGACCACGTCCAGCACGGTGCTGACCAGCCAGCCGGTGCGCCAGCCGAAGGCCGAGCCGGGTTCCAGAATCACGTCCACGTCCCACTTTTCCCGGAAGGCGCGCGCCAGCCGGATCAGGCGGTCGGTGTCGTAACCCTCGCGGGTCATCAGGTGGCCGCCGCCGAAGTTGACCCAACGCATCTGCGGCAAGAACTCGCTGAAATTGCGCTCCACGACTTCGAGGGTGCGCTCCAGGGTATCAGCGTCCTTCTCACAGAGGGTGTGGAAGTGCAGGCCATCCACGCCCTCCAAGAGATCGGCCCGGAAGTTGCTGCGGGTCACCCCCAGGCGCGAGAACGGCCCGGCCGGGTTGTAGAGATCGGTCTCGACCTCAGCGTATTCGGGGTTGATGCGAATGCCGATACCGACCTGCTTGCCCCCGGCTCGGGCGGCCTCGACCTGCGGCCTGAAGCGCTCCCACTGAGAGAAGGAGTTGAAGGTGAGGTGGTCGGCCAGCGCCAGCAGCTCGGGAAACTCGCCGTCACTGTAGGCCGGAGCGTAGACGTGCACCTCGCCGCGCATTTCCTGCCGGGCCAGCAGCGCCTCGTTGAGGCTGCTGGCGGTCGCCCCGGTGATCCCGGCCTCGCGCAGCCAGCCAAAGGTGCTGAACATCGAAAATCCCTTGAAGGCCACGATGATCTGCGCGCCGCTGAGGTCTTGCACCTGCGAGATCAGGGCCAGGTTGCGCCGCAGCCGCGATTCGTCAAGCACGAAGGCGGGGCTGGGAATGGTGTTCCAGGGAATGGCGTCGGCGGGGTACACGTCGGGCAAGGTGATGGGAAACTCGGGGGCAACGGCAGTCATAAACCCAGGGTACACAATGGACGGGTGGGCCTTTGTGCTGATTCAGCCGCCCCAGATTGGCGCTACACTTCCCCGCATGTCACGGGTCTTTTCAGGAATCCAGCCTACCGGAGAGCCGCACATCGGCAACCTGTTCGGAGCGATGTTCAATTATGTCAAGTTGGGCCAGCAGTACGGCAAAGAAGCGATTTACTGCATCGTCGATCTGCACGCGCCTACCAATCCGCTGGCCTACGACAAGGACACCCTTGGCCGCCTCACCTACGAGATGGCACTGGCGAATATGGCCGCAGGGCTCGACCCCGAGAAGGTCATCTTCTTCGTGCAGTCGCACGTGCGCGAGCACACCGAGCTGAGCTGGCTGCTCACGGTGCAGACCCCGGTGGGCGAGCTGGAGCGCATGACCCAGTACAAGGACAAGGCGGGCAAGCTGGAGAGCGTTCCGGCAGGGCTGCTGATGTACCCGGTGCTGATGGCTGCCGACATTTTGCTCTACAAGGCCGACACCGTGCCGGTGGGCGAGGACCAGGTGCAGCACATCGAGCTGACCCGCGAGATCGCCCGGCGGTTTAACCACACCTTCGGCGAAACCTTTCCCGAGCCCAAAGCGGTGCTGACCCAGGATGCCCTGCGCGTGCCGGGTGTGGACGGCAACGGCAAGATGGGCAAGAGCAAGGGGCCGGGCAGCACCATCGGCGTGCTGGAAGACTTCGGCAGCATCTGGCAGAAACTGCGGGTGGCCCCCACCGACCCCGCCCGCGTGCGCCGCACCGACCCCGGCAACCCCGACATCTGCCTGATTTTCGATTACCACAAATTGTTTTCCGATCTGCCGACCATCGAGATGGTGGACGTGGAGTGCCGCCGCGCCGGAATCGGCTGCATCGACTGCAAGAAAGCGCTGCTGGGTGGCATCGAGCGCACCCTGACACCCATTCAAGAACGCGCCGCCGCCCTGAACCAGGAGCCGCAGCGGGTCTACGACGCACTGGCCCACGGAGCCGAGCAGGCCCGCGCCATCGCTCAGCCGGTGATGGCGGAAGTGCGGGAGAAGATGGGGTTTTCGAAGCTGTGACGACCCGTGATTGCCGCGCCTGAGTCCGCACCAGCGGCTTCCTTCTCTCACTTCACCTTTCCCGGCTTTTCCGGCACGCTGACTGAGCTGGCCGCCGCGCTGCGCTCGGGGCGGATGCTGCCGGGCGAGGTGTCGCTGCTGGACCTGACCCGCGAACTGCTCGGCAGAATCGCAGCGCAGCAGTTGACGCCTGAAGAGCACGCCGAAACGCTGCCGGTGCTGGCGGGCGTCATCGCCCTCAAGATGCGGCTGCTGCTGCCCCGGCACGACGCGGCCCCCACCACGGAGTTTGACGACGACGATGGGCTGGGCGAGGTGCTGGAGGGCGTGGAGGCACTGGCCGAACTCGGCGAGCTGGTGTCGTTTCTGGCGCAGCGGCGCTCGGAGCGGGCCGGGCTGATCGCGGCACGGCCCCTTGAAATCGAGTGGCCGCGCCGGGTCAGGCCAGCGGTGGGCCGCAGCGGGCTGGAAAAACTGGTCAAGGCCGCCCAGAGCGCGGTGCGCGAGGTGCAGGTGCCGCTGCTGTCGCGTGAGCGTCTCACCCTGGCCGGAGCCTTGCGGGCGCTGCGGGCTTTCGGGGCCCGGCTGCGCACCTTCACGTTTCTGAGCGTGCCGGTGGCCGACTGGGGCGAGCGGGCCACCTACTTCTCGGCGCTGCTCGAAGGCGTCAAGGAGGGTAGCTTCAGCGCCGAGCAGACTGAGACGTTCGGGGACATCGAGGTGCGGCATCTGGGGGAAGAAAGCTGAGCGGGCCTCGCCTCAGTTTCCTTGGCTTCGCCCCGCCTCGAAGGCGCTGATCCAGCCGGAATAATTGCGGGCGATCTCGGCGCTGGCCTGCTCGGCAGTGATCTCGCTCGCCCGCCAGCGTTTGAGGGCATCCCAGAAGGTCGTGCGGCCCACCGCGAAGCCGATGAACCCCGGCACCCCGGCGGCCACCTCCAGCCAGCGCTTGACCTGAGCGTCGTCCGCACCGCGCCCCAGAATAATCAGGGCTGCGTTTTCGCGCCCGCCGCGCCGCGCTGCCGCCACCAGCGCCTCGGCGTCCCCCCGCTCCCCGACGCCCTCCACCTTCCATAGCTGCGCTTCCACGCCCGCGTCCTGAAGCTCGTGAATGGCCTGCACCATCAGGCCGGGGCGGGCGTGGGTGTCGTAGTTCTGGGTGTCGTCACCGGAGGTGTCTTTCTGGGCAGCCGTAGCCGGAACCAGCAGCTCGAACATCAGTGGGCGCTGGGTCGTTTGCAGATAAGCCGAGAGGCCCGCCAGTTTCTTCGCCTGCCGGGCGTTCAGCGCCGCGTCGCCCGCCGGGTTGTAGCGCACCAGCACCTTGACATAGCTCGGATTCATGGCCTCGATGTGCGCCTGATAATCACTGCCGTACTCGAACTCAAACTCGTCCTGGCCGCTCTTCTCGGCGGGGCAGGCGGTCAGGACGCCGCGCGCGTAGGCGTCCTGCAAGATCTCGGATCCGAACTGCTCGTCGACCAGAATGCCGCCCGAGTCGAGCGGGACGCCCGCTTGCAAAAAGCCCTGGTACACGACCTGCTTGGCCACCTTGACCTGCTGGGTCTGCTCGGCACTCAGCGGCGGCGAGAAGCCGAACAACCCGTGCTCGAACGAATCGCGGTGATCGAACGGCAGGATGTAGAGGGCAGCGGGCTGTCGCAGGCCGGGATTTTTCAGATCGCGCATCGTCATGGGGTCACCGTACACCCCGGTTTGATCACCTGGGATGAAGGGCGGCTCAAATCAGCTGGGCTCTTGAACCGGAGCCGCCACCGGGCCGGCGATCTCCATCTTGCCTTTGGACGCTTCACACAAAGCGTGCTGGGCGATAACTGAGGTTTCTCTTCCCCACTTATGCTCAGCGTAAAGTAGCAGCGAGGGAGAGCAGATGAGCGAGAAAGTTCGCAGGGACGACATGATCCAGGGCGCGGTGGACGACGCCAGCTTGCAGACCAGGCGCGATTTGCACAGCGGGGAAACGACCCTGCCGCACTTTTACGCGGGCGTGAGCGGCACGGCGGGCCAACCCGACGCCGGGCCGCTGCGGGGTGCCCAGGCCGTCAGCCTCAAAATCGACGGCGGGGCCTTTATCGGTCAGGCGGGAGAGCTGCTCATTGACGCCATCAACCGCGCCCAGATCGACGTGGCGCAGGTGTGCTACCACCCGCAACTCGGCAGCATTCAGACCTGCGACACCTGCATCGTGGAGGTCGATGGCCAGCTCGTCCGCGCCTGCGCCACGCCGGTCAAGGACGGCCTGATCGTTCGCACCCAGACCAACGCCGCCCGGACCGCCCAGCGCGAGGGCATGGACAAGCTGCTGGCCAACCACGACCTCTACTGCACCATCTGCGACAACAACAACGGCAACTGCACGGTTCACAACACCGTCGAGTTGCTCGGCATCGAGCACCAGACGCGGCCCTACCAGCCCAAGCCCTACGAGGAAGACTGGAGCAATCCCTTTTACCGCTATGACCCCGACCAGTGCATTCTGTGCGGGCGCTGCGTGGAAGCCTGTCAGAACTTGCAGGTCAACGAAACTTTGAGCATCAACTGGGAAGGCACCAACCCCCGCGTGCTGTGGGACGGCGGCCAGCCGATCGGCGACAGCAGCTGCGTGAGCTGCGGCCACTGCGTCTCGGTGTGCCCCTGCAACGCGCTGATGGAAACCTCGATGGTGCATCAGGCGGGCGTGTTCACCGGCATTCCGCTGACGGTCTTCGATGCGGCGGTGGGCGTGGTCAAGGGCAGCGAGGCCAGCAGCGGCTACGGCCCAATCTTCAAGGTGTCGGAAATCGAGTCGGCAGCCCGCGAGGGGTATGTCAAGCGCACCAAGACGGTGTGTACCTACTGCGGAGTGGGCTGCTCCTTCGATGTCTGGACCAAGGACCGCCAGATCCTGAAGGTGGAGCCGCTGAGCGGGCACGCCAACGGCGTCTCGACCTGCGTCAAGGGCAAGTTTGGCTGGGACTACACCAACAGCCCCGAGCGCCTCAAGACGCCTTTGATCCGCAGCCGCGATGCAGACGGCAACGACTTCTTCCGCGAGGCCAGCTGGGACGAGGCGCTCGACTTGATCGCCTGGCGCATGAACGAGATCAAGGCGCAGCACGGCCCCGACGCCCTGGCCTTCGTGGCGTCGAGCAAGGCCACCAACGAGGAGGCCTACCTGGTGCAAAAGCTGGCCCGAGCCGTCGTCGGCACCAACAACGTGGACAACTGCTCGCGCTACTGCCAGTCGCCCGCCACCCAGGGCCTGTGGCGCACGGTGGGCTACGGCGGCGACTCGGGCACCATCAAGGATCTGGAGGTGGCCCGGCTGGTGATGACGGTGGGCAGCAACACCACGGAGTCGCATCCGGTGCTGGCGACCCGCATCAAGCGCGCCCACAAATTGCACGGCCAGAAACTGATCGTGGCCGACATCCGCAAGCACGAACTGGCCGAGCGAGCCGACGTATGCTTGCACCCCAACCCTGGAACCGATTTCGTGTGGCTCTCGGCACTGAGTAAGCACATTCTGGATACGGGGCGGGCCTCGCAAGCCTTTCTGGACGAGCACGTCAACGGTCTTGCCGATTACCGCGAGAGCATCCAGGACTTCACGCTGGACTTTGCCGAGGCCGAGACCGGGCTGAGCCAGGTCACCCTCAGACAAGTGGCCGACATGCTGGTGGACGCGTCCGACCAGACCGAGAACGGCGGCGTGTGCATCTGCTGGGCGATGGGCGTGACGCAGCAGATGGGCGGTTCGGAAACCAGCACCGCCATCTCGAATCTGCTGCTCGTCACCGGCAACTACATGCGCCCCGGCACCGGCGCTTACCCGCTGCGCGGCCACAACAACGTGCAGGGCGCGTCCGACTTCGGCGCGATGCCCAGCCTGCTGCCCGGGTACGAGAAGATCAGCAGGCCCGAGATCATGGCCAAGTGGGAAGCCGGCTGGGGCGTGGCGCTCAGCCGCGAGAAGGGCCTCGACAATACCCAGATGATCGACGCCATGCTGGACGGCAGCTTGCACTTTCTGTACCTCAATGGCGAGGAGATGGGCCTGACCGACGCCAACAGCAACCACGCCCAGGAGGCTTTCGAGCGCCTGACGTTTATGGTCGTGCAGGACATCACCATGTCGGACACCGCCAAATTTGCCGACGTGGTGCTGCCCGCCTCGCCCGCGCTGGAAAAGGACGGCACTTTTACCAACACCGAGCGCCGGATTCAGCGGCTGTATCAGGCGATAGAACCCTACGAGAACAGCCTGCCCGACTGGGAAATTTTGCAGCGGGTCGCCAATCGTCTCGGTGCGAACTGGAAGTACACGCACCCCGCCGAGATCATGCTGGAGGCGGCCTCGCTGACCGAACTGTTCGCGGGGGTGACCTACGAGCGGCTGGAAGGCTACAAGACGCTGTGCTGGCCGGTCAAAGCCGACGGCACCGACACCCCGCTGCTGTATACCGACAGATTCCACAGCGAGGACGGCAAGGCGACCCTCTACCCGGCGGTGTACCAGCCGCGCACCCACGCGCCGGGCCAGGAGTACGACCTGCACCTGAACTCGGGCCGGATGTTGGAGCACTTCCACGAGGGCAACTTGACCTTTCACGTGCCGGGCATCGCCCAGCAGGTGCCGGACGGCTTCGTGGAAATCAGTCCCGAACTCGCCGTCGAGCGCGGGATCAAAGACGGCAGCGCGGTGAGATTGGTCTCCAGCGTGGGCGCGGTGCGCCTGCGGGCACTCGTCACCGACCGGGTGCAGGGCAAGGAGCTGTACGTGCCGCTGAACATTCGCAACGCCGTGGACGCCGTCAACCGCCTGACCGGGGCCAACAAGGACACCAATACCAACACCCCCGCCTACAAGGACACCGCCGTACGCATGGAAGTGCTGGGGGAGGACTGCGCTGCGCCGCTGCCGCGCAGCAACCACCGCTACCACCAGGCGACCCCGCAGCGCGGCGTGGAGGTGCAGCGCAAGTGGGCGCGGCCCGACTACGCCTTTCCTGGCAGCAGCCTGCCGCTTTCCGGAGACAGCCTGAACGCCCGGGCCGACGCGATCGGCGGGGACGACTGAGGAGCGAGGGCCTGCGGCACTGTGCTGACCTCCACTTCCGGCAACGACCCACCGAGGTAATCCCCCACATGGCCAAATACATCCAGTACACCCCCAAGCCCAAGACCCCCCAGGAAAAACACGCTGAGGCCGAGTTCGAGAGCGCCGAGGCCCGCACCGAGTCGCTGAAACTGCTGCGCGAGCTGCACGAGGCGGGGGTGCTCGACGTGCTGAGCAAGCTGGTGCGCGGCGGCGAGGGCCTGACGTCCTCGCTGCTGCACACCCTCACCAACGACAACACCCTGGCAGCCATCCGCAGCGTCACCGAGCTGGGCAAAACGCTGGGCAGCCTCAACCCGCAGGCCGTGGGGCAGCTCGGCGCGGCGGTGGAGGCCGGGATCAGTGAGGGCGCACGCCGGGTGGCCCAGGGCAAGGGCGTGGGCCTGGGTGAGCTGCTCAAGCTGCTGAGCGACAGGGACGTGCAACTGGCGCTGGGGGCCGTGTTCGGACTGCTTCAGGGCGCTGGGCGCTCGCTGCGGGAAGCGCGCGGCGACACCACCGACACGCCGAACCAGGGCGAGTTCGACCGTCACGACCAGGTCCAGCCCACACCCAACGCGCCGAAAAGGCCCCGTCAGCCTGTTCGCCGCTAGCGTGCGCAGGGGCACCGCGACCTCCCCCATCCGGGCTTACCGGGCCGGGGGGTTTAGCGACACGGACGATGTGCTGGCCGTCGAGGAGCCGCTGGAACTGCGCATCGGCCACGATTCGTCCGGGGAGGCCTCGACCCTCAGCGTGATGATGCGCACGCCCGGCCACGACCGCGAGTTGGTGGCCGGCTGGCTGTGGGCCGAGGGCCTGCTGGAGGCGGTAGACGGGCTGGAGACCGACCCGGACACTCCCAATGTCGTGATCCTGCGCGGTGATTCTGAGCGGCTGCGCGGCGCCGCGCGGGCCACCCTGACCTCGGCGGCCTGCGGCGTGTGCGGGTCGGGCAGCGTGGAACGCCTGAGCATTCGGGCCGCGCCCGCGCTCTGGACAGCGGGTGCGCTCGACCCCGAGCTGATTTTGACCTTGCCGGAGCAGCTGGGCCGCGCCCAGCCAGGCTTCGCGGCCACCGGTGGCCTGCACGCGGCGGGTCTGTTCACGCCGGACGGTGGACTGCTGTGCGCCTTCGAGGACGTGGGCCGCCACAACGCCGTGGACAAGGTCGTGGGCTGGGCCGCCCGGCGCAGCGAACTGCCGCTCACCGACCGCGTGCTGGTCACCAGCAGCCGCGCGGGGTTCGAGATCGTGCAGAAGGCGGCGCTGGCGGGCGTGGCCGTCACAGTCACGGTGGGGGCGGCCAGCAGCCTCGCCGCCGACACTGCCGGAGCGCTGGGGCTGACCCTGGTGGGCTTCGTGCGGGCCGGGCGTTTTAACGTGCACGCGGGCGCGCAGCGGGTCGGGCGCGGTTAGCTTTCCAGCCCTTCTTCCGGTTCTGCCGGCAGCGCTGCCCGGCGTTTCCAGCGCCACCAGGCCAGCGCCGCCACGACCAGCACCGCGCCGATCAGGTAAGGCAGCGCCTGACCCTGCACCTGCTCGAATTCTTCCAGAATGCTGGGGCCGAAACGCCAGATCAACGTCTGCCAGACGCCCACGTGCACCGCTGCCCCCACAGCGCTCCAGGCCAGGTAAGCGGGCCAGGCGTAGCCGCTCGCTCCGGCGTACAGCGTCACCGGCGTGCGCAATGAGCCGATGGTGCGGCTGATCACCACCAACAGGCCGCCGTAGCGTGCCATCAAGCGGGCGGTGCGCTGGCTGCGGGCCAAGCGCTGCCAGCTCTGTGGCAAGCGGACCAGCAGCGAGGCCGCCAGGCGGTAGCCCACCAAACTGCCCAGCCAGTTGCCCAGTGTGCCCGACAGCAGCGCCTCCCAGAGTGTCGTGTGCCCGGCGTGGATGGATTCCGAAAGCGCCAGCATCGGCAGAATGCCGGGAATGCCGGGAATGCCCATGCCCTCCAGAAACATCAGCACGAAGCTGGAGCAGTGGAGCCAGAACGGATGGAGAGAATCGAGCCAGGCGAGCACGGCCCCGAGTGTAGATCAAGCGGATGAGCAAGTGGCCGGAGGCCAGAAGGACCGCCCTTCCGACCCGAGGTCGGGCTTACGGCTCCAGCATGAAGTCCCGCACTGCGTCCACGATCCGAGCCTCGGTAGCTGCACGGCTGGCGGTGGGCGTGCCGTCGCCCGCCTGATCGCCGTAGCGACCAAAGTAAGCGTGAACGGCTCCCGGCAACTTGACGAGCCGGGTGCTTTCCGGCAGCCGCCCCAGGCCGTCCTCGACCTTGACGGGCGTGCTCAGGCCGTCGTTCTCGGCTTCCAGATCGAGCACCCTGAGAGCCTGGCCCCGCAAGGTAACGTTGTCGGCGGGATACGATCCCAGCAAGACCAAGCCCGAAACACGCCCCTTGTGCGACTCCAGATACTGCGCCGCCGTCACACCGCCGAGGCTGTGACCCGCCAGGTAAACCTTTTCCCCGGCGGGCAGGGCCGCCAGCACTTCGTCGGCACGGTTGGGGGCAAAGAAAGCCAGGTCCATTGGAAAGCCGAGAATCACAGTCTGAATGCCGGAGGGGGCCAGCGCCTCGCCCAGCCAGCGGTAGGCTTCGGGCTTGACCTTACCGCCCGAGTAATAGATCAGGGTGGCCCTGCGTTCGCCCACGGCAGGCACCGTCACGGCATTGTTGAGCGTCACCGACTGATTGGGGCCGATCACCGAAACAGGCCGGGCGGTGGGCGCGCAGGCGACCAGGCCCAGCGGCAGGGAGAGCATCAGCGCCAGCAGCCAGGGGCGATTTGAAGTGGTCATGCCCACAGCATGGTCTGCGGAGCGCCGCTCTACATGAAGCTTGCCTAAATATCAGACTGCATCAAGACAGACAACTGCAGTACATCACTTCAAAGTACAAAGAGTGCAGAGCGTTAAAAGACCGGGTGTTTCGACCAAACCGTAGGAAGAAGGTGGCTTTTCTATTCGTCCAGCCAGATTACATCTGACTGCCGGATTTTCTTTTGCTTCCATTCCCCAATTCAAGGAGAAATCATGACCAGCTTCAACAAGTCCGCACTGATCGCCGCTGCCCTGATGCTCAGCGTGTCGGCAGGTGCCCAGGCCAACGATGCCTACGTCCGCATCGTTCACGCCGTGGCCGACGCTCCCGCTGTGGACGTGTACGTGGACGGCACCAAGACCGTCTCGAACGCGCCCTTCAAGGCCGTGACCCCTTACGGCAACGTGCCTGCCGGAAGCCACGATGTCAAGATCACGGCGGCAGGCAGCGCCAGCACGGTGGTCTTCGAGGGTAAGGTCGACCTCAAGGCAGGCACCTACTACACTGTCGCGGCGGTGGGCTACCTCGCCAACCTCAAGCCCAAGATCTTCACGATGGACGCCCTCAACACCGATCCGGGCCAGGCCCAGGTCAACGTCTACCACCTCGCGCCCGACGGCCCCCGCGTGCAGGCCCTGGTGGTCGACATGAACAACACCGCGCTGCTGCCCAAGGGCCTGTCCTACGGCAACATGGGCACGCTGATGGTCGCGCCGATGGCCGTCAACCTCAACATCGTGCCGTTCGGCGCGACCACCCCGGTGGTCAAGAACGTCACGGGCCTGAGCATCGCGGGCGGCAAGACCTACAGCCTGTTCGCCCTGGGCACCCTGGCCGGCAAGAGCTTCGACGTCGTGGCCACCGAAGACAAGCTGGAGATGGGCAGCATGGGCAGCAAGTAAGCTTTCCGTAACAGCCTGAGCGCAGGCAAAAGCGGGACCCGGCAGACAGAGACTTGATTTCGGTACTGCCGGGTTCCGCTTTTGCCTGCACCGCTTCCCTTTCTAAAGTTTTGCTCAAGTTCCGCAACGGCCCGCCCAACATCCGAAGATCCCTTCTACGGCATACAACCCACTGAAGCCCGAGCAGCGCGGCCCACCTGCGCCCAACTCCAAAGGAGCACCACCATGATCAAGTCCAAGACGACCGCCCTGATCGCCGCCGCCCTCACCCTCAGCGTGTCCGCCTCCGCCCAGAGCATGAACATGAAAAGCGCCTATGTGCGCGTCGTTCATGCCGTTTCGGATGCGCCCGCCGTGGACGTCTACGTGGACGGCACCCGCACCGTCGCCAATGCGCCTTTCAAAGCTGTGACTCCTTACGGCGAGGTGCCTGCCGGGATGCACAAGGTCATGATCACGGCGGCAGGCAATATGAAGGCCGTCGTCTTCAGCGGCAGCGTGAACCTCAAGCCCGGCGTGTACTACACGGTGGCGGCCTCGGGCTACCTCAAGAAAGTCACCCCGATCATCTTCTACACCAGCGGCCTCAACAAGAACAAGGCCAAGGCCGAGATCACTGTCTACCACCTGGCTCCCGACGCTCCCCCAGTGCAGGCGCTGGCCGTCGACATGATGAAGGCCCCGCTGCTCAAGGGCGGCCTCAAGTACGGCTACGACCGCACCCTGCTGGTCAACCCCATGGGCGTCAACCTCGACATCGTGCCCTACGGCAAGATGGCCCCGGTGGTCAAGAACGTCTCGGGCATCAGCGTGGCAGGCGGCAAGACCTACAGCTTGTTCGCGGTGGGCACCCTCAAGAACAACAACTTCGATATCATCGTGACCGAGGACAAGCTGGAGATGGGCAGCATGGGCAAGAAGTAAGCCGACCCCATTTTCAACGGAAGCGGGCGCGCGGCTGGTGGGCTGCGCGCCCCTTCCCTGTTTCGTTTGACACGTTCCGTCAAGGAGAGGCCGCATGACAAGCACTGCCCGACCGTCCAGACCACCCCGGCACCCGGCAGGCCCATTCGGGTGGCGCTTGCTGCGGGCCTGGATCGCCGCCGTGCTGCTGAGCGCCACCGGCTACGCAGCGCTCGTCTGGGCCAGCTGGGCGTATCCTCCGATCACCCTTTACGGCACGCTGACGCAACTGCTGGGCACGCCTGCCATTTTCCAGCTCCTGCACCGGCTGCTGGGCCTGGGCCAGGACGCCAAACTGCTGGCCTTCAGCGGCGTGGCCGTGCTGTGGCTGGGCGGCCTGAGTCTGCTCGGCACGCTGGAGCGGCCCTTGATCGCCGGAATCTCGCTGGCGATCCTGTGCATCCTGGGGCTGGGGGCACTCGGCTGGTGGCTGCCCATCGTCTACGGCCTGGTGTTCTGGGCGCTGCTGGAAGGCGTCAACCGGCTGCTGGCCCCGGCACCTGCCGGTGCAAAGCCCGCGGCGACCCACCCCGACCCGACCCGGCGCACCACCACGCTGGGCCTGGCCACCGGAGGACTGCTGGCGGCAGGTGGCGGCCTCACCGCCCTGTTCAAATCGGGCAATGCCGCGACGACCACCGACGCCCTGCTGCCCGGCGACCCACTGCCGTTCGGCGTCACCCCGGTCGAGCAGTTTTACTACGTCTCCAAGAACCTCGAAGCCTTCGATCCGCGCCTGAGTGCCGAGAAGTGGACACTGACGGTGGGCGGCCTGGTCCAGCGCCCGCGCACCTTCAGCCTGAGTGACCTTCAGCAGTTCGCGCCCGTCACCAGCGAGCGCACCCTCTCGTGCATCTCCAACCCGGTGGGCGGCCCGCTGATCTCCAACGGCGTCTGGAGCGGCTTCCGGCTCTCGGCGTTGCTGGGCGAGGTCGGCATGCAAAAGGAGGCCCGCTTCGTGCTGTGGGAGGCGGCCGACGGCTACACCGAGTCGCTGCCGCTGGGCGAGGCGCTCGACCCCGAAATATTGATGGTGACGCAGCTCAACGGCTCTCCGCTCAACGCCAGGCACGGCTTTCCGCTGCGGGTCCTGATTCCGGGCCGCTACGGCATGAAGCAGCCGAGGTGGATCACCAAACTCACTCTCAGCGCCGAGGACCAGCCGGGCTACTGGGTCAAGCGCGACTGGTCGAGGACGGCGCGCGTCGAGCTGATGAGCCGTATCGATCAGCCGCCAGAGATCGATCCTGGTGTCAAGGCGGGCGTGCCCACCTTCATCCGGGGCGTGGCCTTCTACAGCCAGCTGATCACCAAAGTCGAGGTCAGCACCGACGGCGAGCAGACTTGGCGCGAGGCCGAGCTGGTGAGGCCCCGCAGCAGGTATGCCTGGACCCCCTGGCAGCTGGCCTGGACCCCGGCGGCAGGGAGCCACATGCTGTCGGTGCGGGCCTTCTCGGGCGAGGTCGGGCAGAAGACGGCCCAGAAGGATGCCCTGCCGGAGGGCGCGACAGGACACCATACATTCGAGGTCCAAGCCAGTTGAGCGGGTCGGTTCTCCCCACATGTTCAAGGCCGAATGAAGATCTACAGGAGTTTAAGTTGATTTCCATATGGCGTCGTCAGAAATAAATGGACTTCCATTCAACAACCAGGATTGATCATCACAACACATGCCAGTTCCGTAACCTCAGTTGATGTCTTTCTCATCTGTGCCTGACAGGCCCACCGCAAACTGTAATCCATGAAGCATCTTATATTTCCCACGGTGGCCCAGGCTGACGCCTTCGTTCAAGATTTGCAGTCGCAGAACCTGATTCAGCCCGACATGGGTCAGGCATCGTTCAACCGCCAGTCGAGCATGAGCACTTCGGCAACCGACACTACGCCTCTGCTCGGCACCACTGACCCCGGCTACACCGACGGTGGTACCGCCGAGGACGCCGGCGAGGGCGCGGTCAAGGGCACTGGCGTCGGTCTGGTTGCAGGCGCGATTGCCGGTGTGGTCGCCACGGCCACCACTGTCGCGACCGGTGGACTGGCCCTGCCAGTCATCCTAGGCATGGCGGCACTGGGTTCGGGCGTCGGCGCGGGTGTGGGAGCCATCGGCGGCGCGGCGGGCGTGGACGAGACTGGCGGCGCAGGCAGCAACTACAACCTCAACGATGAGCACTACGACCGCATCAATGAGACCGTCAACAACGGCGGGCGCGCCATCGCCGTCGAGGACTCGGTACCGATGGCCGCCGTGCAGGCAGCGGCGGAGCGCCACGGCGGGCAGATCGTCGGCTGAAGACAGCTGAATAGTCAAAGGGCGACTCCACTCCGGAGTCGCCCTTTGACTTGTCTTGCTCGTGCTGAAACGGGCGCGCTCAGGCCGAGGCCGACTCCTCGCTGCCGTCCTTGTCGGGCTTTGCAAAGATCATGCGGCCCACATTGGTCTGCACATTGTTGACGACCACCACGCGGGCGGGGCGACCCCTGAGTTTCTGGCCGTCCTCGACGACGATCATGGTGCCGTCGTCGAGGTACGCCACACCCTGCCCGGCCTGCTGACCGCCCTTGGTCACGGTGACGGTCAGCACGTCGCCCGGCTGAAGCTGCGGGCGCAGGGCCACCGCCGCCTCGTTCAGGCTCAGCACCGTCAGGCCGTGCAGCTTGGCAATTTTGCTGAGGTTGGAATCGTTGGTCATGAGTCTCGCCCCGGTTTCGCGGGCCAGGCGCACCAGTTTATCGTCCACGGTGCTCAGGTCGGCAGTGTCCCAGTCCTCGACGCGCAGGAGAGTCACCTGGCGCAGCTCTTCGAGCACGTTCAGGCCACGCTTGCCGCGCGTACGCTTCTGGGTGTCGCCGTGGTCGGCCAGCAGTTGCAACTCGCGCAGCACGAAGCCGGGCACGATCAGTTCGCCCTCGATAAACCCGGCGCGGGCCAGATCGACGATGCGACCGTCGATGATCACATTGCTGTCGAGCAGCTTGCCGCCCTGCTTCTTGCGCGGCGCGGGGCCGAACCCGCTAAAGGCGTCAGCGTTCCGCACCGCGAAGGTGACAAAAAAGGCCGCCAGCACTCCGGTGATGATCACATTCCACCACCATCGGTAGACCGGCACGCCACCGAGCAGATTGCTGAGCAGCACGCTGACCAACAGGGCGATGACCAGCCCAAAGGTCGCCGCCGTGACCGTGCGCGGCGAAACTCCGGCGTACCAGGCTTGGATCCGCTCAGCGGTGCCGACCCAGCGGCGCTCGATGCGGGAAGCGATCAGGAAGGCGGCCAGCATCCCGGCCAGCATCAGTGACAGGGTATTGGTGAGCTGGGCGCTGGGCGAGGCCGCCGGAGGCAGCCAACGGCCCAGCGCCCAGCCGAATAACAGCCCCACCAGCAGGGTCAACGTGCGAACAGCAGACATTCAATCTCCAGTCTACACGCCGCGCTGCGCTCCGGCGGTCTGCCACACCACGCCGAGTGCGTCCTCAACGCTGCGCACGCCGCCGCCCTTACGCTCACCTTCCAGACCCGGGGGCACCACCAGGCGGTCGTAGCCGGTGCGGCGGGCTTCCTCGGCGCGGCGCTGCTGGCCGGTCACGGCGCGCACCTCTCCGGCCAAGCCGACCTCGCCGAACACCGCCACATCGCCGGGCAGCGCCTTGCCGACGACTGCCGAATACACCGCGATGGCAATGGCCAGGTCCAGGCCTGGGTCGAGCACCTTGAGGCCGCCCGCCAGGTTGACGTAAATGTCCAGCCCGCCCAGGTTGAGGTCAAGGCGGCGCTCCAGCACAGCCAGGACCACATCCACCCGGCGCGGATCGAGGCCCACGACGACCCGGCGCGGGTTGGGGTAGGGCGTCTTGGCTGCCAGCGCCTGCACTTCCAGCAGCATCGGGCGGTGGCCGTCGAGGGTGGCAGCGACCACGCTGCCCGGCACGCCGACCGGGCGCTCGGCCAGAAACGCCGCCGAGGGGTTGTCCACCGCGATCAGCCCCTCGGCGCGCATCTCGAAGACGCCGAGTTCACCCGCCTGCCCGAAGCGGTTCTTGACCGACCGCAGCAGCCGGTACTGGCCCACCGATTCCAGAAACACGGTGGTGTCCACGATGTGCTCCATCACCTTCGGCCCGGCCACCGTGCCTTCCTTGGTGACGTGGCCGACCAGCACCGTGGCCGTGCCGGATTCCTTGGCCGCACGGGTCAGCAAGCTGGTGGCCTCGCGCACCTGGGCCACGCCGCCCGACGCGCCGTCCCCCTCGATCTGCACCGTCTGGATGCTGTCCACGATGCACAGCGCGGGTTTGTGTTCCTGCATCAGGGCCGCGATGTGCTCGGCGCGCGTGTCGCGGGTCAGCTGGATGTCGGAAGTGACGCCCAACCGGTCGGCGCGAAGGCGGATCTGTTCGAGCGATTCCTCGCCCGCCACATACAGCACGGTGCGGCCAGAGAGCGAGAGCTGATGCGCCACCTGAAGCAGCAAGGTGGATTTGCCGATGCCGGGTTCGCCGCCGATCAATGTGACGCCGCCCGCCACCAAGCCGCCGCCCAGCACCCGGTCGAGTTCGGGCATTCCGCTGGCGAGCCGGGGTTCCTCGCGGCGCCCGACGCTGATCAGACCGGTCAGCTTGCCGCCGGTGACGCCGCCGTAGGCCCCGCCGATGGCCTTGCCCTTGCTGCTCAGGGCGGGGGTCTCCTCCTCGAAGCTGTTCCAGGCCTGGCAGTTGGGGCAGCGGCCCAGCGGTCCCGACGCCTGGTAGCCGCACGACTGGCAAACGTACTTGGTCTGAACGCGGGCCATTATTTGAGCGGTGGCTTGTGCAGCGCCGCCTCGGCCTGCGGGGTGGGCAGGGTGGCCGAGCCGGTGGGACGGCTCCCGGCCTTCCAGAACTGCTCGCCGTCGGTCATCAGGTAATCGCCCTCGACCAGTTCGCGGCGCAGCACCGACACGTCTTCCAGGGTGGTGTGGTCGTGCAGGAAGGTGTCGAGATCGGCGGCGGTGTAGAGGTGGCCGCCGTCGAGCTGGGCGGAGAGGTGGCTGAGCACGGCGAGCTGATGGGCACGGCGGCGGTCGCTGGGCCAGGTGGTCACGCGCCCATGCTCGTCTTGAAAGGCGGCAATACTTTTCGTCATGCCCCGGATGCTAGCGGGTTTGGCCCCAGGAAACTGGAAGTTGGATGGCCGGAAAGAAAGCGGTGCGCTTCGCTTTCTGACCCAGTCCGCCACGCCCGCAACCCGTTGCACAGCACGGAGGCGAGAAAAAACAAAACGCACCCTGCCTTCCAACTCTCCTGGCCGGGCAGGTCTTCGCCGCAAAGGCCACGCCTTGACCGCCCCACACCACGCTCTGGAACGCCGCCGCAAGCAGCCAAATGAAATGCCGGAAGCTCCATCCCGAGCGGAGCGACCTCCTTCCACTCCCCACCGGGGAGGGGGCTGGGGGAGAGGGACGACCGCAAAAGCCTGAAAGCCGAAGCCACTTGACCTTTCCACCCAGCGCACAAAACAAAGCTGGCCCCCACTCTCCTAGGCCCGCAGCCGCTAAGATGCAAAGCTGCGGTGCGCGCGAGTGACTTAGATCTTCCGGCACCCTCACCCCGGAGGAGTTTTGAGCTACTGGCGTACCCAAATCAAACCGCTGCTGGACGCCGAGACCGGCACCATGTTCAAACAGGCCCCCATCCGCGTGTCGCTGGTGTTTCCTAACCGCTACTCGGTGGGCATGGCGAGCTTAGGCTTTCAGGTCATCTACCGGATGTTCAACAACGAGGAAGGCGTGGCCTGCGAGCGGGCCTTTTTGCCCGACGACGTGGAGCAGTTTGAGAAGCAAAATCAGTCACTGCCTACTGTGGAGAGCGGCAAAGACGCGGGCGACTGCGAACTGTTCGCCATGAGCGTGAGCTTCGAACTCGATCTGACCAACATCATCCGCACGCTCGATCTGGCCGGACTGCGGCCCCTGCGCAGCGAGCGTAACGACACCGACGCCATCGTGATGATCGGCGGCCCGCTGACGAGTTCCAACCCGTATCCGCTGACTCCCTTTGCCGATCTGATCGTGATCGGCGACGGCGAACAAATCGTGCCGATGGTGAGCGAGGCGCTACGGGCCTCTGATACCCGTGAGGATTTCTACGACCTCGTTGACGGCATGCCGGGCATCTTTCTTCCGGCAAGGCATACCGTCGAGCCGAACTGGGCCACCGCGCCCAAGGAGCTGCTGCCCGCCTACTCACAGATCGTGACCCCGCACAGCGAACTCTCCAACATGTTCCTGATCGAGGCGCAGCGCGGCTGCCCACGCCCCTGCACCTTCTGCCTGGCGCGCACCATGTACGGCCCCAACCGCAACAACGGCGGCGACGAGTTGCTCGCCCACATTCCCGACTGGGCGCAGAAGGTGGGGCTGGTGGGCGCGGCGCTCTCCGACTTTCCGCACACCAAGTATGTGGGGCGCACCCTCACCGAGCGCGGCGTCAAGCTGGGCGTCAGCAGCATTCGCGCCGATACGGTGGACGAGGAACTGGCCGAGATTCTGAAGGCAGGTGGCCTGCGCACCTTCACGGTGGCTTCCGACGCGCCGTCCGAGCGCCTGCGCCGCTGGTTGAAGAAGGGCATCACCACCGAGGACCTGCTCAAGACCGCCCAGATCAGCCGCGACCTGAAGTTCTCGGGCCTCAAGGTCTACATGATGATCGGGCTGGGGCCGGAGAACGACGAGGACATCTCCGAGCTGATCTCATTTACCAAGGAACTTGCCCAAGTCAACCGCATCGCGCTGGGTATCTCGCCATTCGTGCCCAAGCGGCACACACCGCACTTTCAGGACTCGTTCGCGGGCGTCAAGGTCATCGAGGCGCGGCTCAAGCGCATCCAGAAGGAACTGCGCACCACCGCCGAGCTTCGCAACGTGTCGGCCAAGTGGGCCTGGGTCGAATCCGTGATTGCACGCGGCGGGCCGGAGATCGGCATGGCGGCCTATCAGATCTACCGCAACGAGAGTATCGGGGCCTGGAAAAAGGCGCTGGAAGAGGTGGGTTGGAGCGACGAGTTCGAGGCCAACGAGAGCCGCATCGAGCTTCCGGCAGGCCAGATCGTGCGCGGCGCAAGCGGACAACACGAGGGGCTGGCGGTCTAGCCTTCAGCAAAAGGAAAAGGCGCGGCGTTCCATTAGAGGAGCCGCGCCCTTTGCTGACCGCCTACCCTCGAACGCTGCGAACCGGCTCCGGGGCGGGATCTTGCCGATAATCCAGATAAGACAGGTAGGTCAGCCAGCCGATGCCGCCGAAGAGGGTCAGCACAAACCCCAGCGGCATCAGCCACGGAAGCAGCCACGCGCTGGGAACGAGCAGGCCGACGATCAGACTCAGCAGCCCGAAGCACACCAGAAACACCCCGCCCCGGCGCTGGCTTTTGTGCCAGGCCCGCTTGCTCAGAAAGGTCCAGGGGGTGCGGAAGCCCACCCATGGACTCGGCTGCACTTTACCCATCACATTGCCGAGCAGCACAAAGACTAGGCCCATTCCCAGCAAGACAGCGCGTTCAGGGGTCCAGTCCAGCGCGTACTGGGCGGTGATACATAGGCCCAGCAGGCTCAGGCCCAGCCGCACCACCCGCATGATCTCCGTGTTTTTTGGCATGCGGGACTGCAAGGCGATCAGCAGCAGCGAGACCGCCAGCAAGATCAGCGGTACCAGCGCCAGCGCCTCGAAGCGCCCGCCATACCGGTCTATTTCGCCCTGAACGTTCCAGTGGACCGGCAGGGTTTCGGGAATGCGGTTCCAGGTCCAGACGATCAACGCGGCGTTGACGGCCAGCACCAGCAAAGTCGACCCTTCCTGTTTGACCGAGATGATGGCATGTTCATTCATGGTCTGCTCTCCCCTTTCAAGTGAGTGTCCGGCTCGCCGAACAGGCCCAGCAGTCCTATCAGCACGTCCTGAAACACGGTGGTATTGAGCCGGTAGAGCACCGTCGTGCCGCGCTTCTCGGTCTGCACCAGATCGGCGGCCTTCAGCACCGCGAAGTGGCCGCTGAGGGTACTTTTGGTGAGCGGAAACAGCTCGGCCAGCTCGCCCGCCGTGCGCTCGCCGCCGCGCAACTCGCGCAGAATCTCGCGGCGGGTGGGGTCGGCCAGCGCTTTGAAGACTTCATTCACTGTGTCTCCTATTTTGTTATTTCGCCAACTAACGAAATAATAAACATTCATCCAACACCTGTCAAGCCCAGGAGGACTATCCTGAAGGCATGACCCTGACTTCTCCGCTCAGCCTGGAGCAAATCCGCCAGCAGTTTCCGCCGCTCCAGCACGGCTTGATCTACTTCGACAACGCGGCGGGCGGCCTGCTGCCCACGCGCAGCATCACGGCCATCACCGACCACCTGATGCGCTACGGCGCGACCAACTCCACGCCTGGGCACGCCGCCGGAGCCGAGATCATGGCGCTGAAAGTGCGGGCGCGGGAAGCCACCGCCGCCTTCATCAACGCCGCACCGGGCGAGGTGGCGCTGGCGCAGAGCAGCACCGCGCTGAACTTCCGGCTGGCCGCCGCCTTCGCGCGGCTGTGGGGCGAGGGCGACGAGATCGTTATTTCCGAATTGGAGCACGAGGCCAACGCCAGCCCCTGGCGCGAGCTGGAACGGGTGGGCGTGAAGGTGAACATCTGGCGCACGCAGGGCGACATGACGCTGGCAGTCAGCGACCTGGAAGCGCTCCTGACCCCGCGCACCCGGCTGGTAGCAGTGACGGCGGCCAGCAACGCGCTGGGTATCACGGTGGACATTCCCGCCGTCAGCCGGGCCGTTCACGCCGCAGGCGGCTGGCTGATGGTGGACGCCGTTCACGCCGCGCCGCACACCCTGATCGACGTGCAGGCCTGGGGCTGCGACTTCCTGTGTTTCAGCCCCTACAAAGTCTGGGCACCGCACCTGGGGGCGCTGTACGTGCGCGGCGAGCTGCTGGCGGGCCTGCCGGTGCCCAAGCTGGAATTCGTGGCCGAGGACGATATCACCAAGTTGGAGCACGGCACGCCGCAGTACGAACTGCTGGCCGGATGGCTGGGCACGCTCGAGTATCTGGCCGAGCTGGGCGGTCAGCAGACGTTCAGCCGCGCCGCGCTGGAGGCCGCTTATGAGCGCATTCACGCGCTGGAAGCACCTTTGCTCGCGCAGATGCTTAGCGGCTTGCAGGGCACCGATGGTGTCAGCGTCTACGGCCCCGAGACCACCGAACAGCGGGTCGGCACGCTGGGCTTCCGGGTGGCGGGCGAGTCGCCGCTGACAACCGCCGAGCGCCTGATGCGCTCGGGCGTCAGCGTGGCGGCGGGGCACTTCTACGCCGTGATGCCGGTCAAGCGCCTGAATCTCTATCCCGACGGCGTGGTGCGGGTCAGCCTGGCGCATTACACCTCGGCGGCGGACGTGGACGCCCTGCTGGCGGCGGTGAAGTCAGGCCGCTGACTCTCGGTGAAGGGCAATGGGGACCAGGCCGTTCGGTTGCCTGGTCCCCATTGCCCTTCCGCTCCGCGCTATTCCCAGGCCTCGCCCAGCACCTCGTCGGGCAACCGCTCGTCCAGCGGTACCTGATCGGCCCAGACCTTCATATCGGTGAGGCGGGCCGCGCCGAAGGTGGTGGTGAAGGCCACGTCGGCGGCGTCGCGCCCGGTGGCGATCAGGATGCGGCCGATCCGGGGGTGGTTGTGGCGGGCGTCGAAGTTGCGCCACTCGCCGCCCAAGTAGGCCTGAAACCAGGCGTGGAAGTCCATCGGCACGCCGTCGGGCGGAATGCCGATGTCGCCCAGATAGCCGCAGACGTAGCGCGCCGGAATGTTGAGCGCCCGGCAAAACGCCACACCCATGTGCGCAAAATCGCGGCAGACCGCCTTGCCCGAGGCGTAGGCCTGCTGGGCGGTAGTGGTGGAGTTGCTGCCCACCCCGTAGATGCACGAGCCGTAGAGGTGATCGCTGATGGCCTGCACCTGTGCCCAGCCGCCCTGAATGTGCCCGAAGCGCTCCCAGGCCTCGGCGGCCAGCAAATCGGAATCGACGTAGCGGCTGGGCAAGAGGAAGCGCAGCGTGTCGTCGGGCAATTCTTCGACCGGGGTCTTGGGCAGCTCGGGAGACTGCGGATCGGGCAGGCCCGACACGTCCACCAGCAAGTCGTGGCTGACCACCAGATTGCCGGGCTGGGCCAGCATGCGCCACACCACGTTGCCGTGGGCATCGTCGTAGCGGTACAGATGGGTCACGCCGCTGCGCGGGGTCACGGCGCGGCGGGCCTCGATGATGTGCTGGCTGGGGCGCTCGGTGGGTTCGACGACAAACAGCATCGGGGTCGGAAACGGCACTTCGAAGGTGAGCGAGAAGCCTACGCGGACGCGGATCAGGTCGGTCATGGACAAAGCGGGCGCAGACATGACTTATCTTTTCACAGATTGCCCAGATCGCAAGGCGCAGCGGCCTGGGACCCTGCCGTGAGGCGCAACCTGGGCCGCCGTCGCCGAACAATTCGCAGCAGCCCCCGACTTCGGTTTCCGTGTGGCCCGCCCCGCGTGTTTGATTTACCCTGAGGCATGAACCGACTTGCCCACGAATCCAGCCCGTACCTGCGCCAGCACCAGGACAACCCGGTGGACTGGTATCCCTGGGGCGAGGAAGCCTTCGCCGCCGCCCGTGAGCGGGATGTGCCGCTGCTGCTGAGCGTGGGCTACTCGACTTGCCACTGGTGCCACGTGATGGCGCACGAGAGCTTCGAGAACGCGCAGGTGGCCGGGTTCATGAACGCCCATTTCGTGAACGTCAAGATTGACCGTGAGGAGCGCCCCGACGTGGACGGCGTGTACATGAGCGCGGTGCAGGCCATGACCGGGTCGGGCGGCTGGCCGATGACGGTGTTCGCCCTGCCCAACGGCGAGCCGTTTTATGCCGGCACCTACTTTCCGCCGACCGACCGCCAGGGCCTGCCAAGCTTTGCCCGGGTGCTGAGTAGCCTGGCCCAGACCTGGCAGACCGAGCGCGAGAAGGTGCTGGGCAATGCGGAGGCCATCACCGCGCACCTCAGAGAGCAGACGCCGCAGGAAAGCGAGTCCGACCCGCTGCCGCAGGACTTTCTGGAGCGCGGCGTCGAGAACCTCAGCCGCGTCTACGATGCCCGCTTCGGCGGCTTCGGTCACGCACCCAAATTCCCGGCCCCCACCACCCTCAGCTTTCTGCTGACCCAGCCGCAGGGACAGCAGATGGCGCTCACGACCCTGCACAAGATGGGCCGGGGCGGCATTTACGACCAGCTCGGCGGCGGCTGGCACCGCTACAGCGTGGACGAGAGATGGCTGGTGCCGCACTTCGAGAAGATGCTCTACGACAACGCCCAGCTCGCCCGGACGCTGCTGGGGGCATATCAGATCAGCCAGGACACCGATCTGCTGCGGCTGGCCCGCGAGACGCTGGCTTACCTAGAGCGCGAGATGCTCAGCCCGGAAGGCGGCTTCTACAGCGCCCAGGACGCCGACCAGGAAGGCATCGAGGGCAAGTTCTTCGTGTGGACGCTGCAGGAACTGGCGCTGCTGGGTGAGGACGCCGAACTGGCGCAGCAGGCTTTCGGCGTGACGCCTGAGGGCAACTTCATGGACCCCCACCACCCCGAGTTCGGGCGGCGCAGCGTGCTGAGCATGCCGCAGCCGCGGCCCGATCTGGCTGCCGGGTTGGACCTGGAGGAAGACGAACTGCGCGGGCGGCTGGAGCGGGCCAGAACCCTCCTGTTCGAGGAGCGCCGGAAGCGCACACATCCCGGCACCGACGACAAGGTGCTGACCTCCTGGAACGGGCTGGCGCTGGCCGCCTTCGCCGACGCCGCCCGCATCACCGGCGAGCCGCACTACCTCGACATCGCCAATCGCAATGCCGACTTCGTGCGGGCCAGCCTGAGCGACCCGGACGGCGGGCTATTGCACACCTTCCACGGCGGCGTGGCCAGGGTGCGCGGTTTAATCGAAGACCAGGCGCTCTACGGGCTGGGGCTGGTTGCTCTGTATCAGGCGGGCGGCGATCTGGCGCACCTGCACTGGGCGCGTGAACTGTGGCAGCGCTGCGCCGGGCAGTACTGGAACGAGGAGGCAGGCCTCTTCTACTCGACGGGTGGCCCCGCCGAGGTGCTGCTGACCCGCCAGGCCCAGGCCTTCGACTCTGCCGTGCTGAGTGACAACGCCGCCGCCGCGCTGCTGGGGCTGTGGATGTCGCGCTACTTCCTGGAAGAGAGGGAAGGCGAGCGGCTGGCCCGGCGCACGGTGCAGACCTTCCAGCGCGAGATGCTCTCGGCCGCCTCCGGCTTCGGCGGGCTGTGGCAGGTGGCCGCCTTCCTGGCCGCCCCACACACCGAGGTCGCCCTGCTGGGCACGCCGCCGCAGCGCGCTGAGCTGGCTGCCGAACTCGCCCGCCACTTCCTGCCGTTCACGGCGATCGCCCCCGCCGAGGTGGGCGGCGGGCTGGACGTGCTGGAGCAGCGCGGCGGCGCGGGCGTGGCCTATGTGTGCGTGAACCGGGCCTGCGAACTGCCCACCCTGGACCCGGCGGTGCTGGCCGGGCAACTCGAGCGCCTCGGTCTGGGTTAATCGGTCGGGGCTGACCTGGCCGGGCGGGCCATCCTCAAGGAAGCCAGAAGCGCTCCTCAGCCGCCGTCCACGCCCGAAGCCCAGACTGAACTCATCTCACGCCAGGAGGCTCCCCATGACCAAGCAGGGCGATCCGCACAACGATCTGAGCACGCCGCACGATCCCAAGGACGACCACGAGTCGCACTACACCACCGCGCCTGCCGAGGACCGGGTGGGCACCCAGGACCGGGGCATCGGCGGCATCCAGAACCAGGACGACCACCTCTCCGGTGAGGGCGCGCAGACCTTCAAGGGCCTCAATGCCCTGGTGACGCGCGATCCCGACGCCTTCGAGCACGCGCCGCAGGACCCGGCCTACGCGGGCGCGGACACCCCAGTAGGCAGTCTGGGCGGAATGCCGCCTGCCGTGAGCATGCCCGGTGAGCTGTCTGGCGGTGTGGCCAGCGTCGCCACCACCGGACTGCTGCCGGGCGGCAACACCGGCGGGGTCATGCTACCCGATCCCTTCCTGGCCCGCGACATCGACCCCAACCCGGCCTACACCCCGCCCAGCGAGCAGCGCAGCACCCATCCCAACGAGGGCACAGCAGATTTACCCGCAGGTGCACCCAGCGAGGGGTACCTCAAGGGCAACCTCAACGACACCGTCAGCACCGACAAGGACGGGTCGTGACCGACCCCGCAGACCTGAATGGCAGCGCTCTACCGACGCCGGACAATGCAGGGGACGTCCCGGCCAACAGCGGCAGCGACCTGCCCACCAACGAGGCGATGGGCGGTCTCAGCAGCAGCGTGGGGGGCATGAGCCGGGCACCGAGGGTCAACGATGCCATCGTGGACGAGACCGGCGGTACGGGCGCAGCAGGCCTCAGCCGCGACCCCGGCGACGCGGCAGGCGCGCCAGTCCATCAGGTGTCGGGCAAGAAGACAGACGAAGTGCCGTAGCCATCTAGTTAATTAGAGCGGGAGCACGTACACCTGCCCGCCGTCCACTTCGGTCCTGAACATCTTGACCGGCTTGACGGCGGGCAGCGTCTTGGCCTTGCCGGTGGCGAGTTCGAACTTGGCTCCGTGCTTCTCGCAGGTGATCCGGCCGTTGTCCACGTCACCGCCGAGCAGCGGGAAGTCCTTGTGGGTGCAGTTGTTCTTGAGGGCGTGATACTGCCCCTCATAGTTGACGACCACCACCGACTGACCACCCACACTCACCTCGGTCTGGCTGCCTTCGGGAAGTTCCGCCGCCGCGCCCACCAGGACGCGCTCAAGTTGCGCTTGCTCACTCATGCCCGGCAGTCTAGCGAACCGGGGGCGCTACCACCGGAGGCCCGCAGCATCAGACGCCGCAGCCGGTTTCCAGCACTTTCTTGAGACCTCTCGCGGGCATCCAGGTCCAGGCGTCGAGCGTCACGCCCTCGTAGTACGAATCGGATGTGACGATTTCCATCTGGCCGTCGCCGTTGAGGTCGGCCACGCCTTCCAGGCTGTAGCGGAGGTTGAGGCGCGGCGCATCGATGTCGGTGGACGCCTTGAGCACCACATCCGCGCCGAGCACGGTCGTCTTGACCTGACCGCTGACGACCGACCTCAGCAGCAGCAGCGAGAAGTCGCCCGCCGAGGCGTTGACCGCCGGCACTGGGCGCGGCAGGGCCGACCCCACCGATTCCGCGAAGTGGCTCGCCTCGATGATCACCTCGTCCTTACCGTCGCCGTCCAGATCGGCGCGCACGATCCGCTGAAGCTCGACCGCCGGGTTCTTCAGGCCGCGCCGCTGCAACTCGGCCCTGACGACAGCCCGGTAGGTTGGGTTGCTGTTTGGCAACAGAACCACCGGGCGCGGGCGGGCCTGAAGGTCGGCGCGGGTGGCGATCAGGGTCTGCTGGGCCACCCGGCGGGGCGCGAGGGCCACGCCGAAGTAATCGGGACAGGGCGAGTCGTACGACACCGGGGAGCCGCCCACCGCGCCCACGCCCGGGCCGCTCAACCCCCGAACCGTGTAGGGGGTGTCGGCCTTGACCTTCGGCACCGCATCCGGCGGCGAGAGCCAGCGCGGGTTGTCCCAGACGCCCAGCAGGGCCGCGCCATCGTCTTGATCGAAGATCACCAGCACCGGAGCGGTGCCCGTAGCGGCGGCCTGGGCAGCGGGTGTCAGAAGGCTGAAGGCGGCCAGCAGCAGACCCTTGAAATTCACGGCTCAGCCTGGCTTGCGCGCGTCACAGCGCCACCCGCTTGCCTTCCCGCGCCGAGGCGAACAGGGCGTCGAGCACGCGGGCCTGCTTCACGGCGTCGCCCGGTGGGTAGCGCAGCGCCTCCTCGCCGCGCGCCGCGCGCTGGAAGTGCGTCACCATCCGGGCGTAGCCGTTGCTGGGCGCAAACTGCTCCTCCTGTCCGTTGAGGCGCAGGGTCAGGGTCAGCTGCCTGAATGCGCTGTTGGACTCGAACGGCTGCTCCATTTCCAGGCTGCCCGCCGTGCCGTGAAGCACCACGCGCGGCGTACCCACCCAGTCGAAGGCGCAGTTCACGCTCGCCAGCGCGCCACTGTCATTCGGGCCCGGGTAGTCCAGCGCTGCCGAGAAGCCCACGTCCACCCCACGCTCTGGGCCGCCTGCCGACCAGCGGGCCTGGGCCTGCACCCCCTGCGGTTCACCCAGCAGCAGCCGCATCAGGTTGATGGGATAGCAGCCCACGTCGAACAGCGCGCCGCCGCCCATCTCGGGCAGCCAGCGAAAGTCGTCAGGATTGCTGAGCGCAAAGCCGTAGCTGCCCTGGTAACTGCGGATGGTGCCGAGTTCGCCACCCTGCACGATCTGGCGCAACCGCTCCACATGCGGCTGAAAGCGGTAAGCGAAGGCTTCCAGCGACACCCGCCCCGTCTCGGCGGCCACGTCCGCGAACTGCTGGGCCTCGCGGGCGTCGAGGCTCAGCGGCTTCTCGGTCAGGACATGCTTGCCCGCCCGCATGGCGGCGGCGCTCCAGGGCAGGTGCAGGTGGTTGGGCAGCGGGTTGTACACCGCGTCGATATCGGCGTCCACCACATCCTGATAGCGGCCGACTTCGGGAATCTGCCACTCTTCGGCAAAGCGGCGGGCGTGTTCGGAAGCGGGGTCGCGCACCCCGACAATGGCCACCGTGCCACCGCTCTCACGAATTGCCGGGATCAGGGCGCGGGCGATGCGGGCCGCGCCGAACAGGCCCCAGCGCAGGCTGGGGGCAGAAGCTGAATCGGTCATGGGCTGAGTCTAGAGGAATGAAACGAGCGCAGGCGACTTGACTCGCGGCGGCTCAACTTCTTGAGTCTAGCAACCCAGCGACCTGACGGTGCTGTGACCAAGCCCAAGGCAGGCTTGGGGCTCAGCTGACAGAGCGCTGAAGCGGCGGGCCGACCATCAGGTCAGGAACGAACTTCGCCCACACGACCACCCACCGCCGGAGGCCCCGCATGACCGCGTTCAGCATTCAGACCGCCGCTCAGCTGCAAACGACTCAGCCGGAACCCACCTTCCCGAGCATTCCCAGCGTCGAGACCCTCACCGAGCGGCTGCTGGCCTACGACTTCCCGAGTGGATTCGCCGATCGCCTGGCTGGGGAGGAAGGCTGGACGCTGGCCTTTGCCCTGGCGGTGCTGCGCGAGTACCGCCGCTTCGTGGTGCTGGCCGCCACCGCCGGTCAGAGCGTGACGCCGAGCCGGGCCGTGGACGCCGCCTGGCACCTGCACCTGACCTACACCCGCGATTACTGGCTGCGCCTGACACCGCTTCTGCCCGCCACACTGCACCACGACCCTTCTGCTGGGCTGGCCGACGACTCTGCCCACTTTGCCCGGCAGTACCAGGAGACACTCACGCTCTACCGCGCCCGCTTCGGTGAGCCGGATTCACTGATCTGGCCCGCTGCAGCCAGCCCTGAGCCGCAGCACACCCGCACCAGCCGTCGCCACTTTCCAGCTTGGCTGACGCTGCTGACCCTCTGGATTCTGGGCGGCGCGGCCCTCTTCAGGTTCGGCAGTTGGGCGGTGCTGGGCCTGATCGGGCTGGGTTTCGTCCTGCTGCTCGCCCGGCGCGCCCGTCAGTCGGCTGGGCGGCCCAGGTCCACTTCATCTTCTTCCGGCGACGACAGCGGCTTTCTCAGCTTCTCAGGCTTTCTGGCCGGCTTCGACGGCGGCAGCAGTTGTGACTCCGGCAGCAGTGACAGCAGCAGCGGTTGCAGCAGTGATGGCGGCGGGGGCGACGGGGGCGGCTCGGGGTGTGGCTCGGGCTGCGGGGGCGGTTGCGGCAGCTGAGGGGCAAACCCGGTCTCCAACCGTGAACGGCAGCGCCAAAGCGGTGAGCGCGGCGGGGTAAACTGAGCGCAACGGTGGGCAGGTCAGCGCACTTGGTCCCACGCCCTTCTAAGGAGACAGACAACCATGGACATGCGAAAGCTGATGAAGCAGATGCAGCAGGCCCAGAGCGCCGCCAGCAAGATTCAGGACGAACTCGCCGCCCAGACGGTGGAGGGCAGCGCCAGCGGACTGGTCACGGTGACGGCCAACGGTCACGGTAAGGTGCAGAGCCTCAAGATCAAACCCGAAGCGGTTGATCCGGACGATGTGGAAGCGCTCGAAGACCTGATTCTGGTGGCGATTCAGGAAGCGACCAATAAGGCCGACGAGTTGCAGCGGCAGGCGACCCAGGCCCTGGGCTTGCCGGGCGGCATGTTCTGAGCTGCTCGCCGCCGGAGACGCCGTGAAATACCCGCCCAGCTTGATCGCCCTGATCCGCGAACTCTCGCGCCTGCCGGGCATCGGTCCCAAGAGCGCCCAGCGCCTGGCCTTCCACCTCTTCGAACAGCCCAGAGAAGATGTCGAGCGCCTGGCCGGGGTGCTGCTCGACGCCAAACGCGAGCTGCACACCTGCCCGATCTGCTTTAACATCACCGACGCCGACGTGTGCGACGTGTGCGCCGATCCGGCCAGGATGCAGAACCTGATCTGCGTGGTGGAAGAACCCGGCGACGTGATCGCCATTGAAAAGAGCGGCGAGTACAACGGCCTCTACCACGTGCTGCACGGCGTCATCAGCCCAATGAACGGCGTGGGGCCGGACAAGTTGCAGCTCAAACCCCTGCTGCCCCGGCTCCAGGACGGCATGGAAGTGATTTTGGCCACCGGCACCACCGTCGAGGGGGAGGCCACCGCCATGTATATCCAGCGCCTCATCGAGCCGCTGGGCGTCATGGTGTCGCGCATCGCCTACGGCCTGCCGGTGGGCGGCGCACTCGAATACGCCGACGAGGTCACACTGGGCCGGGCACTCAGCGGACGCCAGCGCGTCACTAGGTAGCCGTGATTGCGGTGCAGTCCACCCCCCGACGGGCCGGTTTTTTCACACCAAGAGCCGGTTCGGTGACGTTCAGGTGAGAGAGAAACGAGTATGATGAGACACGATGCTTGCTGCCCTTAAACAATTGGTCACGGATGTGGACGGTGCCTGGGCCGCCGCCCTCGGCGGTCTCGACGGCCTGCTGGTCGACGGTCACAGCGAGGCCGACGTCGACCTGACCCTGCTGGTCGCCGAACACGCCGGACTGCTGCGCGCCGCCAAACAAGCCTATGAGCAGACCTTGTCCGGCGGTACGCCGAGCGAGTGGTTCCTGCGCGGCGAAACCCTCAGCGCCTACCTGCTGCCGATTCAGGACTTCTTCCTGCTGCTGATTCTCGACGGCCACGGCAATCTGGGTCAGGCGCGGGTCTACGGTGAGCAGACCCTCAGGCAACTGGAGACCTACTTATGAGCGCGCATCTGGGCGAGGTCATCGATCTGCCGGGCGTGGAAGGCGCGGTGCTCAGCAGCGCCGACGGCCTGAACCTGGAGAGCTACGGCCACTACACCGAGCTGCTGGCCGCCGAACTGGCCGCGCTGCGGGCCACCTTCGAGCGGGCCGCGCGTCAGAGCGGTCTGGGGCAGATGTCGCGGGTGTCGATCACCGCCGAGACGCTGGAAATCGTGGCCGTCACGGCAGGGCCTTACCTGGCGGCGGCGGCGCTGACGCGCGGCATCGACACCCGCGCCGCCCAGCAGGCGCTGGCCCGCCTGGCGCTGAACCTGTCGCTGCCGGGAGCCAACAATGCCCGCTGAGCCGCCGCGCCCCGAAGAGCTGATGGACCGCATTCTGGATACCAAGGGCGTGCGCTTTGCCGCCCTGATCGGTGCCGACGGCCAGGTGCTCACCAGCGCGGGCAGCGCTCCACCCGACGCCGGGTTCGTGCAGGCAGCGCGCGCCGTGGCCCAGAGCCTGAGCGCCACCGCAGGCGGCTCACCCCTCAAGGACCTGCTAATGGACTTTGCCGACGGCCCGGTGCTGCTGACCCCCACCGCTCAGCCGGATCATCTGCTAGTGGTGGGATTCAGCGATGTCGGCGATCTAGGCCGGGTGCGTTTCGCGGTCAAGCGGGACATCGGGAAACTCTAGTCACGCTGACCCAAAACAGAACGTGAGCGGGGGCCACAAGATGGGCCCCCGCTCATGTTTTTTTCGTGCAGCTCCCGGCTCAGTCCGCCGCGTCGCCCTGGGCATACTGAAGGCGGTGTAGCCGGGCATAGTAGCCGTTTTGCACCAGCAATTCGCGGTGGCTGCCTTCCTCGACGACCTGCCCCCGGCGCATCACGATGATGCGGTCACAGTGCTCGATGGTGCTCAGGCGGTGGGCGATGATGATACTGGTCCGCCCGTGCATGACTTTTTCCAGCGCATCCTGAATCCGCATCTCGGTTTCGGTGTCCACGCTGGCGGTGGCTTCATCGAGCACCAGCAGAATGTCGGGGTTCTGAATCAGGGCGCGCGCGAAAGCCAGCAACTGCTTTTGCCCGGTCGAAAGGGTCGCGCCGCGCTCCCTGACCTCGGTGTTGTAGCCCTCCGGCAGCTCCATGATGAACTCGTGGACGCCCACGTACTTGCACGCTTGAATGACCCGCTCATGGGGAATGTTGGGGTCACCGAGGGTCAGGTTGGTTTCCATCGTTCCGGCAAACAGAAAGACGTCCTGCAACACCACGCCGATGTGGCGGCGCAGATCGTACTGGGCCAGATCTTTCACATCAACGCCGTCCACGTCCACCGAACCGCGCTGCACGTCGTAGAAGCGGCTGACCAGCGAGGTGATGCTGGTCTTGCCCGCACCCGTCGCGCCGACCAGGGCCACGCTCTCGCCGGGGCGGATATGCAGATCGATGCCGCGCAGGGTCCAGCGCGGGTCGTCGTCGGGGGTGTCGGCAGTCACGGCGGGGTCGTAGGAAAACCAGACCTTGTTGAGATCGACGCGGCCCTCGAACGGCGAGAGGGTCTTCGCGCCCGGCTTGTCCTGAATGGTGACCGGCTCGTCGAGCACCCCGAAGATGCGCTCGGCGGAGGCCATCGCTGCCTGCAGGTTGTTCATCACGTCGGCCAGGTCCTGAATCGGCTGAAACAATTGGCCCACGAAGCTGTTGAAGGCGACCAGCGTGCCCAGGGTGACGCCGCTGGCGGCCAGGAAGGCGTCGGGGTTGCCCACGCCCGCCTTGATCAGGATGCTGCGCCCGGCAAACCACAAAACCAGGGCGCTCGCCACCGCACCCAGCACGCTGACGGTCGGCTGAAACAGCGAAAACCAGCTCACCGAGTTGATGGTGGCGTCGAGCAGCCGCCGGTTGGAGCGGTCAAAATCCTGGGCGTTGTGGTTCTCGCGGCCAAACAACTGCACCGTCAGCATCCCGGTGATGTTCTCGTTGAGCTTGGTGTTGACGATGGCCTGCTGAATACGGGTGTTGCGAAAGGCGTAGCGGATCTTGGTCCGGAAGAAGGCCGAGGCGTAGAACAAAATCGGCAGCACCAGAAAGCTGATGATCGCCAGCGGCCACGACACGCTGAGCATGATGACCACGTAGGCGATGATCAGGAACGTACTGGTGATCAAGCTGACCAGCCCTGCCGTAATGAACTGGTTGATGGCGTCCACGTCCGAGGTGACGCGGGTAATCAGGCGGCCCACCGGGTTGGCGTCGAAGAAAGCCAGCGGCAAGCGCTGCAACTTGGTGAAGATGTCGCTGCGGATGTCGTAGAGGACCTTCTGGCCCAGCAAGCTGATGACGTAGGTGGCCAGGTAGCGCAGCAGGAAATCGAGCACCCGCAGGCCCAGAAACAGCAGGGCCGCTCTGAGCAGCACCTGATACAGGGCTTGCCGTGTGGCGAGATCGCTGCCCGCCGTCAGGACGTTCGGCCCCAGCGCGTGATCGATGGCGTAGCGCTGAATCAGGCCGTAGAGCGGCGCGGCCACCGAGAACAGCAAGGTGGCGATCAGGCCCAGCACCGCCAGGGTGCGGTAGGGCCGCAGGTAATTCAGAATCCGGCGGGTCAGCCCCGCGTCGAACTCTTTGAGAAAGGCCTCGTCGGGCTGGGTCATGCGTTCACCTTGGTCTTGGCGGGGCCAGTTGGATCAGGGTTCTCTGTGGGCACGGCCTTGGTGAGCTGAGCCTCGTCCTCGCCGCTGAGGTCGCCTTCCAGACGCTGCTGGCGGTCGAGTTCGGCGTAGCGGCCGTCCAGGGCCAGCAACTCGTCGTGGCTGCCTTGTTCGACGATGGTGCCGCGCTCCATCACGATGATGTGGTCGGCGTGGCGCAACGTACTCACCCGGTGGCCGATCAGGAGCACGGTGCGGCCTTCTTGCACCTGACGCAGCCCGCTGAGAATGCGGCTTTCTGTCTCGGTGTCCACCGCACTCATGGCGTCGTCGAGCACCAGAATGCGCGGCTCACGGGCCACAGCGCGGGCCAGGGCGGTGCGCTGGCGCTGGCCGCCCGACAGGGTCACGCCGCGCTCGCCCAGCGTGGTGTCGTAGCCCTGCGCAAAGCGTTCGATCTCCCCGGCCAGGCCCGCGATCTCGGCGGCGGCGCGTACCCGGTTCATATCGGGCTGGCGATCATCCGGCGGCGGGGCCTTGGACTTCAGCACACTGATGCGGGTCGCGGTGGGCGCGTAGGTGGCGTTGTCCAACCCAAAGGCCACGTTGGCGGCAATCGTGTCGGAGAAGAGGAACGGCTCCTGCGGCACCACCGCCACGTTCTCGCGCAGCACCTTCAGCGGCATCCGGCGCACATCGTAGCCGTCGACCCGCACCGTACCGGAACTGGCGTCCATCAAGCGGGTCACCAGGTTGCCCAGCACCGTCTTTCCGCTGCCAGTCGGCCCGGTGATGCCCAGCGTCTGACCAGCGGGAATCTTCAGCGAGACGTCTCTGAGCACCTGCTGACCGTCGAAATTGAGGCTGACCTTGTCGAACTCGATCTCACCGCGCAGCGTCTTGATGCTGACGTCGGTGCGCCCGTCGTCCTTGATCATCGGCTGGGCCACGAACAGCTCCTGCAAGCGTCCCCACGATGCCGAGCCGCGCTGAAGCATGTTGGTGATCATGCCGATGCTGAGCATGGGCCAGGCCAGCCGGTCGAGCACCAGCGCGAACTGGGTGAACTGTCCCAGTGTCAGCGGGCTGTTCGGCACCAGACCGAGGATCATCCGCCCGCCGTAGATCAGCACCGTCACGTAAGCCAGGCCCATCAGCAGGCTCATCGAGGCCTGCAGCGGGCCTTCCACGGTGGTCAGACGCAGTGCCCGGCGAATCAGTTCGGCGTTCATGGTCTTGTACTCGCCGATCTCGCGGTCCTCGATCGCGTAACCCTTGACCACCCGCGCGCCCGAAAAGTTCTCCTGGGCCTTGGCGGCGATCACGCTGTTTTGCTCCTGCATCGCCACGTAACGGGCGCTGATCAGCCGCGCCAGCACGAACAGGGTACCGATGATCACCGGGAAGATCAGCAGCACGGCCAGGGTCAGTTGCCACGACAAGCTGAAAAACCAGAAGAAGCTGACCACGAAGCTGGCGACCACGCTGGCGACCTGCCAGCTGCCGAAGCCGATCATCTCGCGGACTGCCGAGAGGTCGCCGGTGAGGCGGTTCATCAAATCGCCGGTGCGGGCGCGGTCGAAATAGTACTTGTCGAGGGTCGAGAGGTGGCCGAACAGGTCGCGCCGCACCTCGTATTCGATCTGGCGGCTGGCGTAGACGATCTGGCGGCGCACCATCACCATCAGCGCGCCGGAGAACACCACCGAGACGACTGCCAGCAGCGCGTAGAGTGCCACCTGCCCCGCCGAGATGCCCTGGCCGGGCAGCGCGCCCGTCGCCGTGGCGCGGGTCAGGCCGTCGATAATCAGGCGGGTGAAGTAGGCGGGGAGCGTCACGGCCCAGCTCGCGCCGAACACCGCCAGGGTGCCGACGAAAAACTGGCGCTGGTGCAATTTGAGGTAGGGCCACAGGGTAGACAGGGTATTCAAGAGCGACCTCAGCAGATGAAAAGTCAGAAGACGAGAGCGTGCCTGAAATGGCACATTCTCAGCGCCACAGCGGGCGGGAAGCAGGCAAAGAGCCTAGCAAGCGGCTCAGTCTACGCCCGCAGCCCACCGGGCAACTAAGCCATTTAGCGCAGTTGGCTTGAGTCGACGTTCAGACTTCAGCATGCGCCGGGCAATCTCCTTTCTGCTCCAGATTTCCCCAGCCGCCCCGAATTCGCCGCCCGCGCGGCTTGACACTCCTTTACAGGCGGTGCTAGTATCTCCAACCGGAAGTGAGACGGGCGGCACCCTTGCTGCTGCGGACGAGCAACCGCGCTCAGCGGACCTCTTGACTGAAGGAAAGCGAAAGAGGTGCCACCCTAGCTCAATCTGGTAGAGCACCCGATTTGTAATCGGAAGGTTAGGAGTTCGATTCTCCTGGGTGGCTCCAAGCCCGATTCAAAAGACCGGGAAGTGAGGCCAGCGTGCCGAGAGGCGAAGTGCTGACCGAAGCGAAGAACGCATCTGGGAAACGTGTTTGGGTAGGTGGCCGAGTGGTTAAAGGCGACAGACTGTAAATCTGTTCACGTACGTGTACGGTGGTTCGAATCCACCCCTGCCCACCACCTGCGGGAGTAGCTCAGCTGGTAGAGCGTCAGCTTCCCAAGCTGAATGTCGCGAGTTCGAGTCTCGTTTCCCGCTTTTGTGCTCTTGTAGCTCAGTGGTAGAGCACTCCCTTGGTAAGGGAGAGGTCGTCAGTTCAATCCTGACCAAGAGCTCCAACATGAATGACACGGCCCGCCACTTCACTCGAAAGAGCTTAGCTGCGGGCCGCATTCACATGAACCCCGCCCGGTCCGCACAGCGGCCAGCGGCAGCACGGAGGAAACGATTATGGCAAAAGGAACGTTCGAGCGCACCAAGCCCCACGTCAACATCGGCACCATCGGTCACGTTGATCACGGCAAAACCACCCTGACCGCCGCCATCACTTACACCGCCGCCTCGATCGACGCCAGCATCGAGACCATGCGTTACGACCAGATCGACAAGGCCCCCGAGGAAAAGGCGCGCGGTATCACCATCAACACCGCCCACGTCGAGTACTCCACCGCCGCCCGGCACTACTCGCACGTCGATTGCCCCGGCCACGCCGACTACGTCAAGAACATGATCACCGGTGCGGCCCAGATGGACGGCGCGATTCTGGTCGTGTCGAGTGCGGACGGCCCGATGCCCCAGACCCGCGAGCACATCCTGCTCGCCAAGCAGGTCGGCGTCCCGCACATCGTCGTGTTCATGAACAAGGTCGACATGGTCGACGACGAAGAGCTCCTCGAGCTCGTCGAGATGGAAGTCCGCGAGTTGCTGGGCCGCTACGATTTCCCCGGTGACGACGTACCGGTGGTCAAGGGGAGCGCCTTGCGTGCGCTGGAGGCCCTGACCACCACGCCCAAGATGGCGCGCGGCACCGACAAGTGGGTCGACAATGTCTGGGAGCTGCTCGACGCCGTCGATGCCTACATCCCCACCCCTGAGCGCGACACCGACAAGGCCTTCCTGATGCCCGTCGAGGACGTCTTCACCATCACCGGACGCGGCACCGTCGCCACTGGGCGTGTCGAGCGCGGCATCGTCAAGGTCCAAGATGACGTCGAGATCATCGGTCTGCGCGACCTGCGCAAGACCACCGTCACCGGCATCGAAATGCACCGCAAGCTGCTCGACTCCGGCATGGCCGGTGACAACGTGGGCGTGCTGCTGCGCGGCGTCGCTCGCGACGACGTGGAGCGTGGCCAGGTGCTGGCCAAGCCCGGCAGCATCAAGCCGCACACCAAGTTCGAGGCCAGCGTCTACGTGCTGTCCAAGGACGAGGGTGGCCGTCACAGCGCGTTCTTCGGTGGCTACCGTCCCCAGTTCTACTTCCGCACAACGGACGTGACCGGCGTGGTGGAGTTGTCCGAGGGCGTGGAAATGGTGATGCCCGGCGACAACGTGACCTTTACCGTCGACCTGATCAAGCCCATCGCCATGGAAGAGGGTCTGCGCTTCGCCATCCGCGAGGGTGGCCGCACTGTCGGCGCGGGCGTCGTCACCAAGATCGTGGAGTAAAGCGCGTTCAACCTCTCTTGAATGCCCACAGGCAGGCCACTGGTCCTGCCTGTTTTCTTGTCGTGCCGGAATCTTCGCTGCGTTCTGGCACGATTCTTGCAGAGAACCGCTGCCCCGTCGCTGCTGACCTGCCTTTAAACAAGGCGGCGCGACAACAGGTGCGACCCGGGCAGCTCGGTCCAGCAGGAAAAATTCGCTGAACATCAACAGCTTTTCTACTGGCCTGCCGCACTCGCCTCAATTTGAACTGAGCTTACATATTGACCGAGCTTAGACTGACGGCATCTGGCCGACTCGGCAGTCCTTGACATTTCTAGCTCTCTAGCGTAGACTTTGAGGTCGCTGGCCATGATGGGCTGGTTTGAGGAGTCGTTTGCGTCAGCCCGTACTCCACAACTGAGCAGGTCGATGAACCGGAGAGGGGCGCTTGCCCGTCTCCCCTGCGCCGTGTCTGGACTTGGCACAAGTCAGGCCGCGCGGGACGCCACTGCACCTGGGACCGTAGATCCGCAGCGCAGCATTCAAGACATGAGGTCGGCATGACAGCACGCATCGAGCGGTTCGGCGAGATTCAAGAAGTGATTAAGTTGCCTGCCTTGACGGAAGTGCAGGTTAATTCGTTCAAAACGTTTTTGCAAGACGGCACCCCCATCGGTGAGCGCGCCAACGCAGGCCTTCAGGGCGCATTCCGCGAGGTGTTCCCGATTGACGAGACCGAGAAGGGCCGCTCGACCGGCCTGGTGCTCGATTACCTGGAATACCGCCTCGGCGACCCGGTGTACACGCCCGAAGAGTGCCGCGAGAAAGACCTGACCTATCAAGCGCCCCTGTATGCCAAGCTGCAACTCATCCATAAGGACAGCGGCCTGATCAAGGAAGACCAGGTGTTCCTGGGCGATTTGCCCCTGATGACCGGCGACGGCTCATTCGTCATCAACGGCGCGGATCGCGTGGTCATCTCGCAGATTCACCGCAGCCCTGGCGTGTACTTCACGACCAACTACAAGGGCCTCAAGAAGTACTACACGGCGGCCATCATCCCGATGCCCAAGCGCGGTCCCTGGATCGAGCTGGAATTCGCGGGCGGCGTCCTGGAAATGAAGGTCAACAAGCGCAAGTTCCCGGTGGCGATGCTGCTGCGCGTGCTCGGTTACGACGACGCCAGCTTGAAGGCGCTGTTTACCGAGTTCGAGCCGAACCTGGAACTGCCCGAAGACAAGACCGCTGGCATGGGCGCAGACGAGGCCCTGCTGCGCCTGTTCACCGTGCTGCGTCCCGGCGACCCACCCAAGCGCGACAAGGCCACCCAGTACCTCTACGGCCTGCTGGCCGATCCCAAGCGCTACGACCTGGGCGAGCCGGGCCGCTTCAAGATGAACACCAAGCTGGGCATTCACCGCGACGACCGCACGCTGCTCAACTTCGTGGACGGCAAGTTCACCGACGCGGGCCTGATCGACACCATCCGCTACCTGATGGCGCTGACCAATGGTCTGTCCGACACCACCGTGGGCGCGGACGCCGACGGCGTGGCGATTACCGTACCCGTTGGTCCCGACGACATCGACCACCTGGGCAACCGCCGGGTGCGCACCGTGGGCGAACTGCTGGCCGACCAGCTGCGGGTCGGTCTGGGCCGCATGGCGCGCGGTGTGCGCGAGCGCATGCTGCTCGGCAACCCCGACGCGGCGACCCCCACCAAGCTGGTCAACAACCGCCCCATCGTGGCGGCCATGCGCGAGTTCTTCGGCCGCAGCCAGCTCAGCCAGTTCAAGGACCAGACCAATCCCTTGTCGGACTTGCGCCACAAGCGCCGCATCTCCGCGCTGGGGCCGGGCGGGCTGACCCGCGAGCGCGCCGGTTTCGACGTGCGCGACGTGCACCGCACCCACTACGGGCGCATCTGCCCGATCGAGACGCCGGAAGGGGCCAACATCGGCCTGATCTCCAGCTTGTCGAGCTACGCCAAGGTCAATCCGCTGGGCTTTATCGAAGCGCCTTACCGCCGCGTCGAGAAGGGCCGCGTCACCGACGACGTGCAGTACATGACAGCCGACATTGAGGACCGCTACGCGATTGCCCAGGCCAACACGCGCCTGAACGCCGACGGCACCTTCGCCGAGGAGCGGGTGCTGTGCCGCAAGAAGGGTGATCCGAACTTCTACGAGCACGAAGACGTGCAGTACATGGACGTTTCGCCCAAGCAGATCGTCTCTATCAACACCTCGCTGATTCCCTTCCTGGAGCACGACGACGCCAACCGCGCCTTGATGGGATCGAACATGCAGTCGCAGGCCGTGCCGCTGATCCGCGCCGAAAGTCCCGCCGTGGGTACCGGCGTCGAAGAGCGCGTCATCACCGATTCCGGCACCAGCGTCGTGAGCGACGTGACCGGCAAGGTGACCTATGTAGACGCCCGCAACATTCAGATCACGCTGTCTGAAGATGCTCCGGCCATCGGGTACGTGACCGGCAACGTCCGCACCTTCGAGCTGGTCCGCTTTACCCGCAGCAACCAGGGCACCAACCTCGACCAGCACCCCACCGTGGCCACTGGCGACGCTGTGGTGGCCGGACAGGTCATCGCCGACGGCCCTGCTTCCGAAATGGGAAGACTGGCACTAGGCCAGAACATCACCATCGCCATCATGCCCTTTGACGGCTTCAACTTCGAGGACGCCATCTGTATCTCCGAGGGCCTGATCCGCAAGGACTTCTACACCTCGGTGCACATCGAGAAAGACGAAGTGGAAGCCCGCGACACCAAGCTGGGGCCGGAGAAGATCACCCGCGACATTCCCGGCCTGAGTGAGGCCGCCCTGCGCGACCTCGACGAGGACGGCATCGTGCGCGTCGGCGCGGAGGTCAAGCCTGGCGACATCCTGGTCGGCAAGACCTCGTTCAAGGGCGAATCGGAACCCACCCCGGAAGAGCGGCTCCTGCGTTCGATCTTCGGCGAGAAGGCCCGTGAAGTGAAGGACACCTCGCTGCGCGTGCAGTCGGGCCAGGGCGGCGTGGTCGTCAAGACCGTGCGCTTCCGCAGAGGCGACGAGGGCGTGGACCTCAAGCCGGGCGTGCGCGAAGTGGTACGCGTCTACGTGGCCCAGAAGCGTCAGCTGCAGGTAGGCGATAAGGTCGCCAACCGCCACGGCAACAAGGGCGTCGTCAGTAAGATTCTGCCCCCCGAGGACATGCCTTACCTGGAAGACGGCACCCCCGTCGATCTGGTGTTCAATCCTCTCGGCGTGCCCTCGCGCATGAACCTGGGCCAGATTCTGGAAACCCACCTGGGCGAAGTGGCCCGCCTCACCAACCAGAAGTTCGTGACCCCGGTATTCGACTCGGCCACCGAGATCGCCATCAAGGAAATGCTGGAAGTCGCCGCTGCCGAGCGCTTGCAGGACCGCAAGGACGACGGCTTCGACTTCGACAAGCGCGAGCAGGAAGTGCTGGACCGCGCCGGGAAGCTCGGCGTGATCGCCCAGCCCTCGGGCGACTACCAGCAGGCCCAGATGCAGCTCGCCCGCACCGGCAAGAGCATCCTGTTCGACGGGCGCAGCGGCGAGGCCATTAGCGGCCCCGTCGTGGTCGGCACCATGTACGTGATGAAGCTCTACCACATGGTGGAAGACAAGCTGCACGCCCGCTCGACCGGCCCCTACAGCCTGATCACCCAGCAGCCGCTGGGCGGCAAGGCGCAGTTCGGCGGCCAGCGCTTCGGCGAGATGGAAGTCTGGGCGCTGGAAGCCTACGGTGCGGCGCATACCCTCCAGGAAATGCTGACCATCAAGTCCGACGACATCGACGGACGCGACGCCGCCTACCAGAGCATCGTCAAGGGCGACGAAGTGTCGGGCAGCACCATCCCCGAGTCGTTCAAGGTGCTGGTCAAGGAGCTTCACTCGCTGGGTCTGGACGTGGAAGTACTTGACAGCTACGACAAGAACGTGGACATCTTCGAAGGCATGCTGCCCAAGCGGTAGTCATAGTTCCCGCTGCCGCTGACTGGGCCTCTCCCCTCTTCGGGAAATCAGTCGGCGGTGGCGAGTGCCTCCCGGTGTTCCAGCTCCACCAAGCCCCTTTTCTCAAGGAGCCACTGCTTTGAAAGATTTCAGCAAAGTCAAGATTGCCATCGCCAGCCCCGCCAAGATTCGCGAGTGGAGCTTCGGCGAGGTCGAAAAACCCGAAACCATCAACTACCGCACCCTCAAGCCCGAGCGTGAGGGGCTGTTCGACGAGCGCATCTTCGGGCCGATCAAGGACTACGAGTGCGCCTGCGGCAAGTACAAGCGCCAGCGCTACGAGGGTAAGGTCTGCGAGCGCTGCGGCGTGGAAGTCACCTCCAGCAAGGTGCGGCGCTACCGCATGGGTCACATCGACCTGGCCACGCCCGCCGCGCACATCTGGTATGTCAAGGACAGCCCCAGCAAGATCGGCACCCTGCTCGATCTGACGGCGGCGCAGCTCGAAAAGGTGCTGTACTTTTCCAGCTACCTGGTTACCGACGCCCGCAACGCCCAGAAAGATGGTCGCCCCCTCAAGCGCGGCGAGCTGCTGAGTGACGACGAGTACCGCGAGCTTCGCAACGGCCGCCAGGAAACCTACACCCTCCAGGGCGGCATCGACGCGGCCATCCGCGACGGCGAGTATGTGACGCGCGGGCAGACGCTGGGCGGCAATGTGGTCGCCAAGATGGACGGCCTGGCGCAGTACCGCTTCCCGCGCCGCGCCGAGATCGCCTACTCGGAAGTGGCCGAGGCCGCGCTGCCGATTGCCAGTGAGATGCTGGTCGATCAGGAAACCTTCCGGGCCGGTGAAATCCTGGGCGAACTCGAACAGGACGTTCAGATCGTCTCCCCGGTGAACGCCACCGCCTTCCTGCTCGATCTGGGCGAGGACTCGGTCATGGTCGAGCTGCGCGAGGCCGCCGAGGTGAGCGAGGCCAGCGAGGACGAGAGCGAAACCCAGACCCTCAAGCCCGGCGCGCTGATCTCGCGCATCTACATTCCGCAGGGCATGGACGTGCAGGTGGCCCACGGCGAGATCGTGGAAACCGGAGCCGTGCTGGCCCGCGCCGAGACGGGCGCGAGGCTGCGCGTCAGCCGCGACAGCAAGCTGAGCGCCGTGTCGCTGCCCAAGAAGGGCGACGCCAAGGTCACGGTCCACTGGACCCGCACCGCCGAGTATCCGGTCAACCCCACCATGCACGTGCTGGTCGGCGACGGCAGCCCGGTCAAGAAGGGCCAGAAGGTCGTCGGCGCGATCGACAAGGAAGAGGAGATCATCGCCGAGGCCGACGGCGTCATCACCCTGCACGCTCCGGCCAGCATCATCGTCAGCAAGGCCAAGGTCTACACCTACACCGACGAGCCGTTGGTTGTTAACCTCGACCGCGTCGAACCCGGTGACGAACTGGCCGACTCGGGCAACCTCAAGAGCGAGATTTCCGGGCGCATCGAGATTGATCTGGTGCGCAAGCAGGTGAGGGTCATCGAGTCCTACGATTTCGAGGCCAAGATGGGCGCGGAGTCGGTCAAGGAACTGCTCGACGACCTCGATTTGCCGGTCCTGGAAGCCGAACTCGGCGAGATGATGAAGGACAACAGCCGCCACAAGCGTGCCAAGGCCCGCAAACGTCTGGAAGTGACCCGCAGCTTCATTGCCAGCGGCAACCACCCCTCGTGGATGATCATGGCCACCGTGCCGGTGATGCCGCCCGATCTGCGCCCGATGGTGCAGGTGGACGGCGGACGCTTCGCCACGTCTGATCTCAACGACCTCTACCGCCGCCTGATCAACCGCAACAACCGCCTCAAGAAGCTGATGGGCCAGGGCGCGCCCGACATGATCATCCGCAACGAGAAGCGCATGCTTCAGGAAGCGGTGGACGCGCTGATCGACAACGGACGGCGCGGTAGCCCCGTCACCAACCCCGGCTCCGACCGGGCGCTGCGCTCGCTGACCGATCTGCTCGGCGGCAAGCAGGGACGCTTCCGCCAGAACCTGCTCGGCAAGCGCGTGGACTACTCGGGCCGCTCGGTCATCGTGGTCGGCCCGCAGCTCAAGCTGCACCAGTGCGGGGTGCCCAAGCGCATGGCGCTCGAACTCTTCAAGCCCTTCTTGTTCAAGGTGCTGGAAGAAAAGGGGGAAGTCACCAACATCAAGCAGGCCCGCAAGATGCTGGAGCGCTACCGCGACACCCGCGATTCGGTCTGGGACGCCCTGGAAGAGGTCATCGAGGACAAGGTTGTGCTGCTCAACCGCGCCCCGACCCTGCACCGACTGGGCATTCAGGCCTTCGAGCCAATCCTGGTGGAAGGCCAGAGCATTCAGCTTCACCCGCTGGTCTGCGAGGCGTTCAACGCCGACTTCGACGGCGACCAGATGGCGATTCACGTCCCGCTGTCGGCCCAGGCCCAGGCCGAAGCCCGCATCCAGATGCTCTCGTCGCACAACCTGCTCTCGCCCGCCAACGGTGAGCCGAACGTCAAGCCCAGCCGCGACATGATCCTCGGCATCTTCACCCTGACCCAGCTGCGCAAGGACAACCTCGGCATGGGGACGGCCTTCAGCAGCGAGCAGGACGTGTTGGACGCACTAGACAGCGGCAAGGTGGCCCTCAACAGCCACGTGACCCTGAACGGCGCACCCATCACGCCCGGCCTGGTCAAGTACCAGTTCTCCAGCCCCGACGAGGCGATTCTGGCCGTCGAGCGCGGCGGCATCGACTACCAGGACCACGTGCGCATTCAGCTCAACGGCGTCTTGTACGACACCTCCGCCGGACGCGTGATGTTCCGCCGGATCGTGCAGGAGGCGCTGGGCACCCAGGGCCACCTGATCGATCAGCTGGTCAACCTGCATACCGCCTACGAGAAAGACTCGCTACGCGACATGATCATGACCTGCTTTAAGCAGCTCGGCGTGGAAGCCACCGCCAAACTGCTCGACGCCCTCAAGGACAGCGGCTTCAAGCTCTCGACGACCTCGGGCATCACCATCGGCATCGACGACATCGTGATTCCCCCGGCCAAGGACGCCATCCTGGCCGACGCCGATCTCAAGCTGCGCGAAATCGAGCAGAACTACGAGTTCGGCTTCATGACCGAAGAAGAGCGCTACAAGCAGGTCGTCACGCTCTGGAACGACACCACCGACGAAGTCAAGAACGAGGTCTTCAAGAACTTCGAGGCCAACTACCCGTTCAACCCGTTGTGGATCATGTCGCAATCGGGCGCGCGCGGCAATCCGCAGCAGATTCGTCAGCTCGCCGGAATGCGCGGCCTGATGGCCCGCCCCGACGGCAGCACCATCGAGGTGCCGATCAAGGCCAGCTTCCGCGAGGGCCTGACGGTGCTGGAATACTTCATCAGCACCCACGGCGCGCGTAAGGGCGGCGCGGACACAGCGCTCAGAACCGCCGACTCCGGCTACCTGACCCGCAAGCTGGTCGATGTGGCGCACGAAGTCGTGGTGCGCGACGTGGACTGCGGTTCGTCCGACTACACCCACATCCCGCTGGGCCACGTCGACGAGCGCAGCGGCGAGTGGCGCGCGCGCAAGGCCTCGGAAATCGAGACCAGCATCTACGGGCGCACCCTGACGGCGGACGTGGACGTGGACGGCACCGTCATTGCCGAGGGCCACATGCTCAGCCTCGAAGACGTCAAGCTGATCACCAAGCACGCCAAGGCCGTGGGCGAGGTCTACGTCCGCACGCCGCTGAACTGCAAGGTCAAGGCGGGCGTGTGCCAGAAGTGCTACGGCTACGACCTGTCACAGGCCAAGCCGGTCAGCATGGGCGAAGCGGTGGGCGTGGTGGCGGCCGAGAGCATCGGCGAACCCGGCACGCAGCTCACCATGCGCACCTTCCACACCGGCGGTGTGGCGGGGGGCGGCGACATCACCATGGGTCTGCCGCGCGTGATCGAGCTGTTCGAGGGCCGCAAGCCCAAGTCACAGGCCGTGGTCGCCGACCGCGACGGCGTCATCCGCATCGAGGAAGAAGAAGAGCGCTACCTGATCCGCATCGACGCCGACGACGAGCAGTACAGCTCCAAGACGGCCACCAAGATCGGCAAGGCGCTGCGCATGATTGTCAAGGACGGCGACCGGGTGGAAGCCGGGCAGCCGATCACGCGCGGAGCCATCAACCCGCACGATCTGCTGATGTACAAGGACACCGACGCTGCCCAGCGTTACCTGGTGGAAGAAGTGCAGCGCGTCTACCGCTCGCAGGGCGTGAAGGTTCACGACAAGCACATCGAGGTGATCGTGCGCCAGATGCTGCGCTACGTCGAGATCGTGGACGGCGGCGACACCACCTTGCTCGAAGGCCAGACCGTCGAGCGCTGGGAAGTCGACGCGGCCAACGCGGCGCTGGCCGACGACAAGACCCAGAGCTCCTGGAAGCCCGTGCTCCTGGGCATCACCAAGAGCAGCCTGACCACCAAGTCGTGGCTCTCGGCGGCCAGCTTCCAGCACACCACCCACGTGCTGACCGAGGCCAGCATGAAGGGCCAGGTCGATGAGCTGATCGGCCTCAAGGAAAACGTCATCCTGGGCAAGCTGATTCCGGCAGGCACGGGTCTGGACATCGTCCGCAACATGCAGGTGGCCGACGACCGCACGCTGGAGAAGTACGGCGAGGACGTGGAGCCGGTGTCTTCTCCGCGCCCCGAGTCGTTCAACTACCCGGTGCAGCCCGGCGCGACCGACTGAACCTAAACTGAGCTGTGAATTGCCCCCGCCCTGAGAATGGGTGGGGGTTTTTTCATGGCTCTTTTTAATCGAGGGTTCAGCGGCTGGAAGGTTCGTCGCCCAGCAGTCCCGCGTAATACTTTCCCAGCGCTTCCAGAAAGCGCATCTCCTCGCGGGTGGTCAGGGCCGACAACCCGGATTCGATGCTGAGCAGCACCGCGCCGTAAGCCAGCGCCGCTGCGCCCGCAATCGCGAGCATCACCGGCCCCAGCGCCGCAGCGCGGCCCAGCAGTGACGCTGCCCCTATCCAGATGCTGCTCAACACCAGCAGCGAGACGGCCAGGTACAGACTCTGCATGGCCCGCTGCAAAAAGCGGGTGCGGCGGCTGAGGCGCGGCAACTGCCCCAGAATCATGCGTTTTTCCTGCTTGGCGAGTGCTTCCTGCTGGCCTTCGGGCGTCACCAGGACTTTGAAGCGGGCGGTCAGCATTCGGACCCGGTCGGTGGCGCGGCCCAGCCGGGAACTCGTACTCAGCAGCAGGGTGCCCGCGCCGGAAATCAGGACAGCAGGCGTGATCATGGCGCTCAGTACGGTGATGGCCGCGTCCATCACGCCAGTCTAGCGGCCCAGACCCATTACTTCTCCCGCAGCAGGTCCCCGGCGATGATCAGCTTCTGAATCTCGGAGGTCCCCTCGTAGATTCTGAGGAGTCGCTGGTCGCGGTAGAAGCGCTCGAACGGCGCGTCTTTCATGTAGCCGACGCCGCCCGCCACCTGCACCGCTTTATCGGCCACGCGGGAGAGCGCCTCGGTGGCGTGGTACTTGGCGACACTTGCCATGCGGCGCACGTCCTGGCCCTGGTCGACCATCCAGGCGACTTTCTGCCACAGCACTCGCGAGGTCTGGATGTCCACTTCCATCTCGGCCAGCATGAACTGCACCGCCTGGAAGGTGCTGATCGAGGCACCGAACTGCTCGCGGCCCTGCGCGTGGGCGACGCTCAGGTCGAGCAGGCGCTGCATGGCCCCGGTGCTGCGGGCAGCAATGCCGACCCGGCCATTGGTCAGGATGCCCAGCGCCTCGCGGTAGCCTAGGTCGAGCGGCCCCAGCAGGTTCTCGGCGGGCACCTCGGCGTTGTCGAAGATCACTTCCGCCGACAAGGCTCCCTTCTGGCCCATCTTCTCGTCGATCTTGCCCACGCTGACGCCCGGCATGGTCGGCTCGACCAGAAAAGCGCTCATGCCCTTGCTGCCCTTGGTGGGGTCGGTGATGGCGATGACAGTCAGCAGCCCGGCAATAGGCGCATTCGAGATGTAGTGCTTGGTGCCGTTGAGGATGTAAGTGTCGCTCCGCAACTCAGCTTTGGTGCGGATGTTGGCCGCGTCGGAACCGCTGCTCGGCTCGGTGATGGCAAAGCCCGCGATGCACTCGCCCGTCGCCATACGCGGCAGATACTTCTGCTTTTGCTCGGGCGTGCCCAGCTTGACCAGCCCCGAGGTGCCGATGCTGGCGTGTGCCGAGACCATGCCGCCAAAGCCCATGTGCCCCTGGCCCAGGGCCTCGTACACGGCGCAGCGGCCCAGCATCCCCAGACCCACCCCACCGTACTCCTCGGGAATCGACAGCCCGAACAGCCCCAGATCGGCAGCCTGCCGGATCAGCTCGGGCGGCACCTGGTTGGTGGCCTCGATCTCGTGAGCGCGGGCCTCGACATCGTTGAGGGCAAAGTTGCGGATATGGGTCTGCATCTCGCGCAGATCGGCGGGCAGAGTAAAGTCCATGGGCAAACCTCCAGAGCGAAGCTCTCGACAAAGCGGAAATAGGAGCGGGTCTCAGCCGCGTTGTATCACCTCGGCCAGCCCGGCGCAGCAGATTGCACAGTAAGGCGCACGGCTCGGCAGTTCTTCAGCGGCCAGCGCGCACTTTTCACATTTGACCTCGGGGGAGTGGGGAGATTAGACTCAGCCCAAATTCCCTCGCTGCATTTGTGCCGCCACTGTCTGCCAGTGGCCGCTTCGTTTCCGACGATTCGCGTTTCCCGTTTCCCAAAAGGAGTTGGTCGCTGCCTTGCCTGCCCTGCCCGCGCTCTCTTTGCCGCCCAGCTTGCGCCACCCGGCCATGATCCCGGCGGTGCTGCGCCGCCCGCACGCCGCGCCCGAGCAGTTTCAGGCACTGACCGGGTTGAGTCCCGCCGAATTCGGAGTGTTGGTGCGCCGCAGCCTGCCGCTCTACCGGCTCAGCGAGGCCGCCCGGCTGGGGCAGCGGCCCCGCCGACGTGCGGTGGGCGCGGGGCGCAAGTTCGAGCACCCCTTCGCCGAGCGCCTGGCGGTGCAACTGGTGCTGCGCCACGCCCGCCCCACCCAGAAACTGCTCGCGCGCATCACCGGCTTTACCGAAAGCACCCTCAGCCGCGACGCCCGCCGCCTGGCCCCGCTGCTGCCCGCCCCGCCCGCCCCCAATCCACCGCTTGCCCTGCCCCCCCTGCGCTCGGTCCGCGAACTGCTGGGCCTGCTGCTGCTTTGTGCTCTCCCGGAGGTTTCATGACCCCTTACTGGCCCGCCAAAATGCCCCGCACCCTAACCTTGCCGCAGACCTCGCTGGCTCAGAATTTGCAGTTCAGCGCCCTCAAGTACCCGGACAAGACCGCCGTGTCGTTCTACGGCCAGTCCACCAGCTACGCCGAGCTGTTTGACCGCTCGCGCCGATTGGCCTCGCACCTGAGCGCCCAGGGCGTCGGCAAAGGCGACCGGGTGCTGCTGTGGATGCAGAACTCGCCGCAGTGGGCGGTGGCCGCGCACGCCGTCTGGGTACTGGGGGCGGTGGTGGTGCCGCTCTCACCGATGTTGCAGGCCCGCGAACTGGCCTTCTTCCTTCAGGACGCCGGGATCCGGGTGGGCGTGCTGGGCGCGGAACTCTACGACCGGGCGCGGGAGGCCGGGCTGGGTCACGCAGTCGTCGCCAACCTTGCAGAAGGTATGCAAGGCAATGCCGAGTTTCCCGCCGGGCTGGACGTGCCGGTGACGCTGCGAGAAGGCGACACCGCCCTCGAGGACGCCCTGAAGGCCGAACCCGCCGAACTGGTGCAGATCGACCCCGAGGACCTGTGCGTGATGCCCTACACCAGCGGCACCACCGGGCGGCCCAAGGGCTGCATGCACCCGCACCGCAGCGCCCAGGCCAACGTTACGGGCGCGGGCGTGTGGGTCGCCACCAGCATGGAAGACGTGTACCTGGCGACCCTGCCGTTTTTTCACGTCACCGGGTTTATCAACAGTCTGGTGGCCCCGCTCTCGGGCGGCGGCAAGATCGTCATCATGGCCCGCTGGGATCGTGAACTGGCCCAGCAGCTCATCAAGCGCGAGGGCGTCACCATCTGGACCAACACCGCCACCATGGTCATCGATCTGCTGGCCAATCCGCAGTTCGACGCGGCCAACCTGGCGAGCATCCGCAGCATGACCGGCGGCGGCGCGTCACTGCCCGCAGCGGTGGGCCAGCGCCTGGAAGACCAGACCGGCATCACCTTTCTGGAAGGTTACGGTTTGTCGGAGACGATGGCCCAGAGCCACAGCACGCCCAAATCACACCCCAAGTTTCAGTGCCTGGGCATTCCCCTGTTCAACGTGGACGCCCGCGTTGTGGACCTCGACAGCGGCGCAGAATTGCCCAGCGGCGAGATCGGCGAGATCGTCATCAGCGGTCCGCAGGTGATGCAGGGCTACTGGAACCGCCCCGAGGAAAATGCCAAGGCGTTCAGCGACATCGGCGGCGTGCGCTTCTTTCACAGCGGCGATCTGGGCTACCAGGACGAGGAGGGGTTTTTCTTCTTCACCGACCGCTTAAAGCGGATGGTGAACGTATCGGGCCTGAAGGTCTGGCCTGCCGAGGTCGAGAACGTGCTGCACGGCCACCCGGCCATTCAGGAGGCCTGTGTCATCGCCCTGCCGGACGAGCGCAGCGGCGAACGTGCCCGCGCCCTGGTGGTGCTGCGGGCCGGAGCGCAGACCACTCCCCAGGAGATCGAAGCCTGGGCGAGAACCCAGATGGCCGCCTACAAGGTGCCGCGCGATTACCAGTTCGTCGAGGCACTGCCGCGTGGACCCACCGGTAAGGTCGCCTGGCGCCCTCTCCAGGAAGCAGCCCGCGCCGAGATGGCCGCCGGTTGAAGCTGATCTATTTGCCGTGGCTCTTTTTCCAGTCGCCGACAAAGTCGCCCAGCGCCGAGTCGAGGACCGACAGGGCCTTGGCCTGTCCAGTGCCTTTCTTGAAGCTGCCGTAGCGGCCCACCGTCCACAGGTCCACCGTGTCGAAAGGGCCGTCGGTCTTGAGCCAGCCCGACAGATCGACCGAGTACACGTCGCCCGCATCGGTGGTGTCGAAGCTGAAAAAGAGATTGATCTGCTTGTTGGTGGCCGTGCCCTTGGGCTGGCACGGCGCGTCGTTGACCTTGATGCCTGCCGCGTCCAGTTTGTCGAACATGGCATCCACGATGATGCCGATCACGTCGTCGTTGCTCTTGCCGCCCTCGGTGAAGTCGGCATTGATGCACACCGAGGTAAACGGCTTGAGATTGGCGGCGATCTGATCGGCGAAGGCGGTGCCCGGCAGCAACAGGCTGAGCAGGGGCAGTAGGAAGCGCACGGAGTGTTTCATCGTCCTTTCACCTTGAGGCTTAGCGCGGTAGCGGTAAAGAGCAGACTTTCCTGAGCGAATGCTTAACATTCTCTCATCTGCTGGCTTCTCCTCTGCTCAGCCAGTCCGGCGGATAGACTCGCGCATGAACTTACAAAGTCTGGGTGCTGCGGGCACCGTCACCGGCAGTTGCCATCTGCTCACGCTGGGCGGCCAACTGGTGATGGTGGATTACGGGCTGTTTCAGGGAGACGAGGCACTTGAAGGCCGCAACCGCGAGGCGTTTCCCTTCGGTCCCGGCGACCTTTCGGCGGTGCTGCTGACCCACGCCCACCTCGATCACGTGGGCAGGCTACCGCTGCTGGTGCGCCGGGGCTTTTCGGGGCCAATCTACTGCACCCCGCCGACCCTCAAGCTGGCCGAGACGATCTTGCTCGACAGCGCCCGACTTCAGGTGGAAGCTTATAAGCAGGACGTTCGCAAGGCCCGCCGCATGAACCGCGAGGGCGAGGTGCCGCAGCCGCTCTATGACGAGGACGATGTGCACCGCACGCTGGCGCTGATGCGGCCCGCGCTGGAATTTGGGCAGACCCTGACGGTGGGCCGCATCAAGGTGCGGGCCGAGCGGGCCGGGCACATCCTTGGCAGCGCTTACCTAATTCTGGATTCTCCTGAGGGCCGGCTGATCTGCTCGGGCGACCTAGGCAACCGTGAGAGCGGCCTCCAGCGGGACTTCACGCTGCCGCCGGAAGCCGACGCGGTGATTGTCGAAACCACCTATGCCAACCGCACCCACCGGCCACTGGAGCAAACGCTGGCCGAGTTCAAGACCGTGCTGAACAGCAGCGTGCGGCTCGGCGGCAAAATTCTGATTCCGAGCTTTGCCATCGAGCGGGCACAGGCCATGCTGTTCTACCTCAAAACGCTGATGGACGCCGGAGAGGTGCCGCGCGTGCCAATCTTCCTCGATTCACCGATGGCGGCGCGGGCCACCCACGAGTATTTCGAGTTCGGAAATGAATTGATCGGTCCGGTGCGCGAGGCCCTCAGCAGCGGGGGCGATCCATTCAAGCCCAGCGGCCTGCACGTCGTGACCAGCAGCAGCGAGTCGCAGCGCCTCAACCGCTACGACGGCGCGGCCATCATCATCGCGGGCAACGGCATGCTGTCGGGCGGGCGCATTCAGCACCACCTCAAGCACCAGCTCTGGAAGCCCTCGACCAGCTTGGTCATCGTCAGTTACCAGTCGCCCAGCAGTCTGGGTGGGCAGATCGTGGCCGGGGCCGGGCAGGTGCAGGTGCTGGGCGAGGACGTAGCGGTGCGCGCGCAGGTGCACACCATCGGCGGCTTCTCGGCCCACGCCGATCAGGACGACCTGCTGAGCTGGCTCGACTCGACGGGGCGAGCGCATATCTGGCTCACGCACGGCGAGGTCAGCGTGATGGACGAGTTTCTGCCCGTCCTCGAAGGCCGGGGCCGCACCGCCGACCGGGTGCCCAGTCGCGGCTCGGTTGACCTGACGCAGACCCATTTTCCAGGCGGCAGACCGCCGGGCGAACGAGGTGGGGCGCGGGCAGTGGTGGGGCAGGCGGAGTAGATCAGGTCGAGTCGGCCCAGCACTCAGGATTGACCTTCAAAGTAGAGAGATGTCTGATCTCGAACGCGAACTGCTCTACCGCCTGCTGGAGACGGGCGAGGGCACCAACACCCTAAGCGTGGGTGACGTGCCGCCCAGTTTTCCTTTGAGCTTGCCTGCAGATGTCCGTCTGCTGGGAAGCCGCGAGCAATCGTTTCCGCAGTCCACAGAAGCGGCGGGGCTGCCTTTTCGACGCTCGAACCATGTCCGTGTGCTGCTTGATTCGGCGCTGCCGGTGGCCGACTTCATTGCCCAGATGCGTGACAGTCTCGGCAATGACTGGGAAACGTCCGGGTGGCCGTCCACGCTGCATTAGGTTTTTTGCCCGCTGAGGCGCAGGATACCCTGAGCGTTTACAGCCCGGCGCTCGAAAAGAGACCTGTCGTGCGGGCGTTGAAGCGCGCGAATGGTGTTTTGCTCAAGACCAACCGAATGAGATCAGGCCCGGTTTTTGTTAGTCTGCGTTCCATGACCCAATCCTCAGAACTCAAAGTTGAGAAGTACCACCAGGGCCAGGGCGCGCCTGCCAGGAAGGGCCAGATGGTCAAGGTGCATTACACCGGCACGCTGGAAAACGGCACCAAGTTTGACAGCAGCCGTGACCGGGGCGAGCCGATCGAGTTTCAGCTCGGCGCGGGCCAGGTTATTCAGGGCTGGGACGACGGCATCTCGCAGATGAACGTCGGTGACAAGGCCAAGCTGACCATTCCGCCCAGCCTGGGCTACGGCGCACGCGGCGCAGGTGGGGTCATTCCGCCGAACGCCACATTGATTTTCGATGTGGAACTCGTCGACGCCCGATGAGCTGAACCCAATAATCAAAAGCGCCGGATCCCCATGTGGGTCCGGCGCTTTTTTGGTCTGGCGATAGAGCCTTCTACCCTTCCGCTTCAGTCGTGTCGGGCGACCGTGGATAGTCGCGTGGAATCTCGGGGTCGGCGGGCGCGGTCCAGCCTTCCGGCATCTCAGCGTCGGTCAAATTACCCTCACCGCCCGCATCGTTCTCAAAGCCGCTGCCGGGGTTGCCCGGCGAATCCTGAATCACGCCCCGGTTCTGGTTGGGCGTCTTGGTGGCGCTCTCCGAATCGGTGGCACGCGGCCTGATCTCGGCGTCGAGTTGCTCGTCACTGGTATGTCCGGTCATCTGGGCATTGCAGCACACGCTGGCCCCGGCGCAGGTGTGACGGTAATGAAGATCAGAGCTGGAGTTGGCCCGCCGCCGCCTTGAGCTTGTAGCGGGCCATCGCTAGATTGGCCTGCTCCTTACGCAGCACCACGTACAAAAACAGCGTGGTGCCGGGCAGCACATACAGCAGGTGGTACTGCTGTTCGAGCGTCATCATCATGTCCTCGATCTGTCCCTTGATACCCAGCAATTCCATCGAGCGCCGCTGGGCGCGCACGACCTCGGTGGTGCCTGCTCCGGCCAGTTCCAGATCGATGCCCGACCCCACCATATCGAGCGCCATACCGCTGCTGTAATCGACCAGTGCGGCGGCCACGGCCCCGTCGATCGACAGGATATCGCCCACCAGAATGTCTCGACTGTTGGGCTTGCTCAGCAGCTTCTTCTCGATTTCCTTGCTCGGAACCGATACCGAGTTCTGGATGATGTACAACTCCATCTCGTCGTCGCCGATTTCTTCGGCCACCGTCAGCGCGTCAGTGACCCCAACGACCGGCGGCAGGCCGAAGGCGTCCTCGCTGAAGAGAAACTCGTCGCTGGTGTCCTCGTAAATCGTGTTGTTAGCAATCCCCGGCAAAGGCGCGTTCAGCGACGCCTCGTCCTTTTTCACCATCGCGTCCATGATCAGTGACGAGAGCGGTAGCAGCGGCGCGTTTCTGTGGTTGTGATAGGAGCGCTCGACGGCAATCGAGATGTTGTCCCAGGTCAGGATCTCGATGGCGGCCTCCTTATCCGACAAGTTCAGCGGATGCACGTAGGCGCTGACAAATTTGCCCTGATGCAGATGAATGCGCCCCCAGCGCTCCGCTGCCGAGACGTGAATCGAGACGCTCTTGGATTCCCACTCCATCATCTGCAAAAAGCTCGAGAGCATCAGCCCCTGCAACTTGCCGTTGACCAGCCCGACCATTTCCTTCTCGATTTCCCGGCTGACCTCCGGCGAACTGCCCGGTGCGATCATCGGCAGGCTGCCGAAGCGCTCGGACACCGCCTGAAACGCCGCTTCCGGCTGGTCGGAGAGCAGCAAGAAGAAGGTGCGCGGCCAGTTGCGCTTGGCATGGTCGAGCAGCGTGGTCAGGTCACCCTCGATGGCGGCCGGGTCGAGCACGATCAGGTCCGGCGGGAAACTCTCGTAGGCGCTGATCACCGCTGCGACGCTGAAGGTGGTTTCGATGCGCCACTTGGACGCTTCCCGGCTGTAGCGCCGCAGGTCCTGTTCGAGTTGGGGGGCATGCTGGGAGAGCAGCAGCAAGAATTTCTTGGTTTCAACGCGGGTCAGCATTCAGGCGGCACCTCCTTTCAAAGCGGTGCGGACAAACAGGATGAACGAAGTAACAGAACGAATCGGGCAAGCAACCGCGTGGGCGTGCAGACCCACTCACGGCACACGCCAAACAACCGGGGAACGACGGAGCCACTTGTAAAACCGAGTATAAGGAACATCCCTTACACCCTGATTACATCTCGGCAAAGCTTAAGAAAGCCGTGAAAATGGCCGCGCCGCCCTATACACCCGGTCAGTGGATCTTCAGGCGGTGGCAGATTGCAGTGCTGAGACGCCCACGTCACTGACAGCCTCGTCGTCGCCAAGTTCGGGGCCGGGCAGGAACAAGCAGAATTCCGCGCCGCCGCCCGGGTGATTGCCGCCGGTGAGCGTGCCACCGTGCGCCTCGGTGATCTGACGCGAGACGCTGAGGCCCAGGCCGCTGCTGCCTGCGCCGCTGACGAACGGCTCGAAGATGCGCTCGCCGAGGTTGCCGGGCAAACCGGGGCCGGAATCGCGCACGGTGAAGCGCACCTGCTCGGGCGTTTCGCTGAGATTGATCTCGACCCAGCCGTCCGGCCCCGCTGCCCGCCGGGCATTGGCGAGCAGGTTGCGCAGCGCCTGGGTCAGCCGGTCGGGGTCGCACAGGACCATGCCGCTCCAATCGCCGCCGAAGGTGGTGCCCGAAACCAGCCGGTCCAGGCGGCCCTGCAAGGTGAGCGCCGGGATGAAGTGCCAGGCCAGTTTCATTTCGAGCTGGCCGCGCGCGAGCTGCATCAGGTCCTGGGTGGTGAAGGTCAGTTCGTCGGCGACGAGTGCGGCGCGAATCACGCCCGCGTCGCCGGTGCGCTGGCTGGCCTGGGTTAGAGAAGCCCGCAGCACCGTCAGCGGCGCGCCGAGTTCGTGCACGATCTGGCCCAAGAGCTGCTTTTCGCGGGCCTGCTGGGTGTCGATGCGCGAGAGCAGGCGGTTGATAGCCGTCAGCAGGCGGTAGACCTCATCTTGCTGGCGGGGCAGCGGCAGCGCCGTGACCGGCTGGGCCGGGTCAATCCGGTCAGCCAGCGAGGCTGCCTGCTTGAGACCGCCCAGGGCGCTGCGGCCCAGCAACCAGCCGAGCAGCAGCATCAACGCTGGAGTCAGAATCAGCGCAGTCCACAGCAGCCGCCAGGCACTTTGACGGGCCTGGATCAGCGCGTCTTCCGGCAGGCCCACCCAGATAAAGCTCTTGCCGTCGCCGTAGCCGCTCAGCTTGCGGGTGGCGGTCCGTACTGGCAGATCCTGAATCGGCACCTCGGTGCGGCCCGCGAAGGGAAACGGGGAATCCTGGTAGATCTTGACGCCTGCGTTGGCGTAGGTCACGGTGCCGCCGCCGTCCACGATCATGGTGTAGCCGCCGCTGGGCGTAAACGGCTTGCCCAGGCCGCTGCTGCCGCTGCCGAAGGCCCCGGCCAGGCTGTCGGCGCGCTCATCTAGCCGAGCCTGAAACTGGGTGTCGAGGTCGCTGAGCAGCTTGGCGGTGATCAGGGTGCTGACCAGCCCCACCACCATCAGGGCCAGCAGGGTATACAGCAGCGCCAGCCGGAAGCGCAGGGTCTGCATGAAACGCAGGCGGGCCAAGTCGGTCACACGCAAAGTGTAGAGCCCTCAGATGAGACGAGCGTCACAATCACTTCCGGAACGGGTCGCCCGGCACCGAATTTACGCTTGCAGGACGTAGCCGACGTTACGGATGGTGCGGACCCGCAAAGTGCTGCCCACCGTTTCGAGTTTCTTGCGGAGCTGCGAGATGCGCACCTCCACGCTGTTGGAGTTGGGGGTTTCCCAGCCGTAGAGGTGCGATTCGATGTCGGCGCGCGAGAAGACCCTCTCTGGCGTGCGCATCATCAGCTCCAGAATGCGCGATTCGTGCTCGGTGAGGTTGACGTGCTGCTCGTCGGCCGTCAGCGTCAGGCTGCTGGTCGAGAGAGAAGTGTTGCCCAGGTTGACGCTGCCGCCCGAAGCGGTGCGCCGGAGGAGGGCTGTGATGCGGGCATCGAGTTCCGGCATGGCGAACGGCTTGGTGAGGTAGTCGTCGGCCCCGGCGTTGAGGCCCGCCACCCGCTCCTGCACATGGCTGCGGGCCGACAAGACCAGCACCGGGGTCGAGCTGTACTGCCTGAGCGACTGCACCAGATCCAAGCCGTTGCCATCTGGCAAATTGAGATCGAGCAAGATGAGCTGGGCGCTGTGGGTCCCCAGCCAGTTCTGGGCCTCGGCCAGCGTCGCGGCGTGAAACACCTGGTAATCGGCACTCAGGTAATCGCGCAGCAGCGGCCCCAGGTGGGGATCATCTTCGACGATCAGAATCTGTGAGAGCATCGGCACTCCTCCTCGGGTCTACTTTTTGGGCTCGGACTTGAGGTCTTTTTCGGGCGCGATCTTCAGGCCCGGCAGGGTGACATTCTGCCCGGCTCCCTGCACCGACAAATTCAGCTTGAAGCTGCCCAGAAACTTGCTGAGCGTGACATTATCGGCGCTGCCAGGCGTGTCAAGACCCAGCTGGCCATTCCTGAGCACGCCGTCGTAGCGCGCGGCCAGTCCGCTGTAGGCCGACTTCTCGCTGCCGTCGCGGGCAAACAGCACGACCACCGGGCCGCTGTAATCGGTTACGAGCTGCAAATTGAGTTTACTGCCGCTGAGTTCGCCGTAGCCCAGCTTGGTCTGGAGATCACGGTCCCAGACAATGACTTGCAGCGCGCCAGCACTGGTCTGGAGCAGCAAGGTCACAAGGAGGGTGGGCAGCACAAAGCGTTTCATCATCATTACTGTACCGGAAGTTCGCCTGACGGCTGGAGGAGGTGAGGCGGGTCATGCCCGCGCCGGAAAAGCCTTCACCGACTCTAGCGAACGAACCTGACGCCGCGATGACAGCGGGCGCAAGCCGGAAGGGCACAGAACCGAGCGCCAACCGCCGCAGCCCTGTGCTGGCCGGTTCTGAGCGCTCCCGAAAGGAAACGGTCAGCCGTGAACCTCTTTGCCGTTCAGCTTACCCTGCCACTTCCTCGCCGTCCCAGAGGGCGCGCATCTGCGGGCTGCGGGCCAGCAACTCACCGAGTCGGCCCTGATCCGCGACGTGTCCCTCGTCGAGCACGATGATCCGGTCGGCGCGCAGCAGAGCGGCCCGGCGGTGCGAGACGACCAGGCAGGTGGCGTTGGGCAGTTCGGTGGACAGACCCAGCCAGAGCTGGCGCTCGGTCTCGGCGTCCAGGGCGCTCGACACGTCGTCGAAAACCAGCAGGTCGGCGTTCTGGGCCAGCATCCGGGCCACCGCTGCGCGCTGGACCTGTCCACCCGAGAGCTTGACCCCGCGCGCCCCGACCTGGGTCGAGAGGCCCTGCGGCAACTCGCTGAGGTCCTGCTGCATCACCGCCAGCCGCAAAGCGCGCTCCAGCGCCTCGCCCGCGGCACTCTGGCCCATCAAGACGTTTTCCTCCAGAGTGTCGCTGAACAGTTGCGGCAACTGGGCGGTGTAGGCGCTGCGCGGCGGCACGAAGAACGAGGCGAGGTCGGTGACCTGCTCGCCGTTCCAGACGACCTCTCCCCCGCTGTGCGGAAGCAGGCCCAGCAAAGCGCGCAGCAGGGTGCTTTTGCCGCTGCCGATGCGCCCGGTGACGACCACGAACTCGCCGCGCGTGAGGCGGAACGATGCCTCGATGAGGCCACGCCCGCTGTCGTGCACGGCGCTGAGGCCGCGCACCTCCAGGGTCTCGAACGCCGTGGCCCCGGCCCGGGTGGGCAATTCGGGAAGCTGGCCGTTCAGATACAGCTCGTGGTGGGCGACGACTTCGGGCATGGGCGCGTCTTGCAACAGGCGCTGCATCCGCTCGAAGCTGACTCCGGTGCGGCGGTGACGGGCGATCATGTCGCCGAAGTAACCCATGCTGCCGGTCAGACGCGGCAGCAGCGCGAAGAACAGCACGAAGTCGCCGACATTCATGCGCCCGCGCAGAATCAGGTTCGCGCCGAGCAGCAGCACCGCGCCCACCGCCAGATTGATCATGTTGGTGTTGACACCCTTGATCAGCTCGGTGAGCAGCACGTCTTTCAGGGCCGCCGCCTTGCGGGTCTCGCCCAGCCGTGCGAGGTGCGCCACCATCTGCCCCTCGTGGGCCGAGAGCTTGACGGCGCTGACGGCCCCGAAGGTCTCGCCCAGAAAATCGGTGACGCGGGCCGTGGCCTGCCGCATCCGGCGGCGGTAGCTGCGAATCTGCGGAGACAAGCGCTGCACGAACAACACCACTAGCAGAAGCGGCGCGCAGACGACCAGGGTGATGGTGGGATCGACCCGCCACATCAAGGTGATGGCGACGACGCTGTAGATCAAGAATCCCCCGGCATCCACCCAGACCTCGGTGTAGGCGGCCACATCGTCCACATCGTCACGAAAGCGGCTGACCGCCTCGGCGGGGGTGTCAGGCAGCCGCCGCGAGCCGCGGGACAGCAGCAGCCAACCCAACAGGTTGCGTCTCAGCAGGGCATCGAGGGTAAACCACAGCCGGAACCAGGCCCGCACGGCGAAGTAGAAGACCCCAAAGCGGGCGAAGCGGGTCACGGCGAAGCCCACCACCGCAATCCAGGCCGCCGTGATCGCCACTTGCCGAATGCTGCCCGGCGCACCTGCCGCGCCTGCCGCCCCGGCGGTCTGAAGCTCGCCCAGGTGCGCGAAGATCCGCGAGACGAAGTAGCTGAAAAAGGCGGGCAGGGCGTGAAAGCCGCTCCAGGCCAGCACGTTGAGCACAAACAGCCGGGGCCGGTAGGCGAACAGGCGGCGCATCAAGGGGAAGGTGGGCACCTCGGAGGGGGACTGCTTTGTGGGCGTCTGGGGCGCGGCGGTCATGCGAGCACCTCCCGGATGTCGTCTTCCAGGGCGTCGATCTCGCCCTCATCCGACCCGCCGAGCTGTCCGGCCCGCAGCAGCCGGGAGTAGTGGCTGCCCGTGTCGGCGGCCAGGGCCTCGCGCGCGCCGTATTCCAGCACCCGACCCGCACCCAGCACCAGAATGTCGTCGGCACGGGCCACGGTGTCGAGGCGGTGGGCAATCACAATAGCGCTGCGGCCCGACAGCAAGCGGTTCATGGCGGCGGTCAGGCGGGCCTCGGTGGCCGGATCGAGGCGGCTGCTCGGCTCGTCGAGAATAATCAGGCCCGGATCACGCAGCATCACGCGGGCAAAGGCCAGGAGTTGTGCCTCGCCCGCCGACAGGCTGCCCGCCGGGAGGCTGGTGCCCAGGCCCTCGGGCAGCTCCTCGGCCCAGTCGAGCAGGCCCACCTCGGTCAGGGCTGAGCGCACCCGCTCGTCGGAAATCCCGGGATCGAAGAACGTCAGGTTGTCGCGCACCGACGCCTGAAAGAGCTGCACATCCTGGGTCACGACGGCCACCCGGCTGCGCAGCGAGGTCAGATCGGCCTCCAGGGTCGACACGCCGCCCAGCCGCAGCGCACCGGAAGTGGGGTCATAGAGCCGCGAGACCAGCCGGGTCAGGGTGGATTTTCCGCTGCCAGTGCGGCCCAGCAGGCCCAGGGTGCGGCCCGCCGCCAGCTGGAAAGTGAGCTGGCTCAGCACGCGGGCGCTGGGATCGTCCTCTCCCTCGTAGGCGAACGACACGTCGTCGAAGTCCAGCGAGAGTGCACCTGCCGGGAGGAGCCGCGTTCCGGAGGGCAACTGGGAGGTCAGACTCAGGATCTCGCCGACCCGCAGCAAGCTGGCCCCGGCCTTCTGCACGTCCTGAAGCTGCTGGGTGAGCTGGTCGATCGGTTCTTCGACCATGCTCATGTACTGGTAGAGCAGCAGGGCCGTGCCCACCGTGATGGTTCCGGCGGCATAGAGGCCAACCGCCGCGCCGATGACACCCACGTAGCCGAAGGTGAACATCAGCATGCTGAACTGCCAGACCGCCGTGCGCTCGACGCCTGCGGTCATCAATTGCCGGAAGAAGCTGCCCTGCACGCCCAGAAACTTGCGCAGGGTATAGGCGCCGCCGCCCAGCGACCGCACATCGTCGAGGCCCGAGAGCCGCTCCTCGATAAAGCCGAACAATTTGGCGCTGCCCTCGCGCTCCAACCGGGTGGGTTCGATGCCCCGACGGCGCACCCGGTTCATGCCCAGCAGGGTCAGGGCGACGAATGCCAGCACGCCCGCGCCCAGCCAGGCGTTCTCGCGGAAGAACATGACCACGCTGCCGGTAAGGAGCAGCGCCGCGCCGAAGACCCGCACGGCGAACTGCGAGAAGAAGTTGCTGAGTGCTGTCACGTCGCCGTCAATGCGCTCGATCATCTCGCCGGGGGTGCGCTCCTTGTGGTATTTCATGTCGAGGCCGAGCAGGTGGGCGGTCAGATCGGTTCTGAGGCGGTTGGTCGCGCTCCAACCGACCACCGCGCCCAGGTAGGTCGCGCCCGCCGAGAGCAGTTGCACGATCAGCGCCACGCCGATATACATCAGCGAGAGCCGGGTGAGGGTGCCCAGCGCGCCCAACCCCTCTCCCCCGGCGGTGAGCGCGGCGGTGGACGTATCCACGAAGCGGGCGATCAAGAGCGGCAGGGTCAGGGTCAGCAAGGTGCTGCCGATCAGCAGCGCGGCCAGCAGCAGCACGCGCGGCCACATCGGCAGCAGGTAGGTGCCCAGCACCTTGAGGGCCGGGGTGGAAGAGGGCAGCGGGGCAGCGGGCGCAGACATAGCTCCAGACTAAGCTGGGGGCGTGAAGGGCGCATCCGTCATCTGGCGGAGGACCGCAGCCTGCCGGAAATCAGCGAATGCCCTCAGCCACGCCGTCGATCATCAGTTGCTCGTTGAGGTTCTGCTTGTTTTTCCAGAGGATCACACCCTGCACCGCGCCCTTCTCGACGATCTCGGCTTGCAGGAGTGCGCCGCTCGGCAGATACAGGCCCAGCACCCCGGTGGACTTGCCAGCGATCTTGATTCCGGCCAGGCGCGTCTTAAGCGACACGCTGCCGTATTTCAGGATCAGGTAGCCCTGAGCGTCGATCTTATCGAACACGACATTAAACCGAACATGCTTGCTGACGTCTTCCTTTTGAATGGCCTGCCAAGTCTTGGCCCCGGCAGGCACGCTCTGGGCCTGGGCCGGGCATAGCAGCAACGTGAGGACGGCGGCACACAGCACGCTCCACGGCCAGCGGGTCTTGAGGAGGGTCGCCTGCTTTGTCATAGTCATTCTCCCGCGAGAAACCTTCGTTTTGGTAGGCAACAGGTCGTCGCCACGAACAACTCGGACAGGATGCGCCTGCCGCGCTTAAGCTGTTGTGCGCAACCCTGACCAGCTGGAGTCTGCTTCACCTCTGCGATTTTGGTTTGCCGAGTCTAATGGCCCGACTCTTGCAGGCTTCTTTCAGTGACACTTTTCGCTCTCTGCGGTGCTCAGGGCAGTCCGAACCAGCCCGTCAGCTGTTCGCCCGCCTGAACGATGTCTCCGGGACTTCCCAGGGCCACGCCGCTTCCCGCGAACGGTACCCGCGCGGTGGTGTGCGCCTTGATGTTCAGGTTCTCGAAGTTGCCGTGATCGCTGCTGATGACGAGCCGCCCGCCTGCGTCGAGCATCCCGGTGAGCAGGGCGTCCAGGTGGCGCAGGTAGCGCTTCCCCGCCGTCAGCAGTTCCGGCGCCGCAGCGGGTCTGCCCTCGTGCCCCAGCACGTCGCTGAGCCACAGATCGAGCACCAGCAGATCGGCACGCTCGGCGGCGCGGGCCACGCTCTGCCCCACCCGGCGCAGATCGTCCAGATTGTGCGTGGCGGCCCAGGGCGCAGCGTGGCTCAGGCCCAGGGTGGGCGACACGCCCGGCAGCCCCGGCGGATTGAGCGGCAATCCGGCGGCCAGAAACGAAAAGGGAAAGCAGCCGTAGCGGGGCCTGCGGGCATGCGCGGCAAAGTAGCCGGGTGGGTAGAAGTTGAGCAGCGCCGCCTTGAGACCCGCGCGGGTCAGCCGCACCGGCAGCGACGATTCGCGCAGCAGGGCCTGCAGGGTGGGGCCGGGATGCGGGCCGAAGTGCTCGCCTGCTTGTTTGCCCGTCGCACCCTTGCCCATCAGGCGCACGGCGTTTTGCCCGGTCAGCCAGCAGCTCTGGCCGGTGCCGGACTGCGGCAGGCCCGGCACGCCCAGCGTGGCGTCGAGCGCCAGCCCGGCGTCGATCAGCGGACGCAGGGCTGGTAAGTCCTGCTCCCACACCGAACCCGGCGGCGCGTCTGCGGGGTGACCCACGCCGTCGAGGGCCAGCCAGATGACGCCGCTCATGTGGGCAGTCTAGACACTATTTTTTCTGCCAGCTCCAGGCCCGCACAGCGTCCACCGCAAACCAGACGGCCAGCACGCCCAGCACCCCGGCGGCGACCCAGCTGTGGCCCTGGGCAAAATAGACGGCAACACCAGCGCAGATGAGCGCCAACAGCACGCTGAAGAGCAGCACATACTTGGTGGGAACACGGCGTCCGAACATGCCCCCACGGTAACAGCGGGCCTCTGGCGAAACTCTGACGCGCCCAAGGGGCCTGGGCGCAACGGCAAGCCTTGTGACGGTCACCCAGCCCTGCCCCCGCCAGCATAGGCTGTAGACATGACTGGACTCAGGCAAGCAGACTACGACGTGCTGGTAATGGGCGCGGGCCACAACGCCCTGGTGACGGCAGCCTACGCAGCGCAGGCGGGCCTCAAGGTGGGCGTCTTCGAACGGCGGCACATCGTCGGCGGAGCGGTCAGCACCGAGGAACTCGTGCCCGGCTACCGCTTCGACTACGGCGGCAGTGCCCACATCCTGATCCGGATGACCAAGGTGGTGCAGGAACTGGAGCTGAACCGCTACGGCCTGCACTACCTGGAAGTGGATCCGATGTTTCAGGCCTCGGACGGCGAGACGCCCTGGTTCATGTACCGCGACGCCGAGCGCACCATTGACGAACTCAACGAGAAGTTTCCCGGCCAAGGGGACGCCTACCGCAAATTTCTGAGCGACTGGACCCCCTTTGCCGACGCGGTGGCCGATCTGTTCAACTCCGCGCCGGGACCGCTGGAACTCGGCAAGATGCTCATCAACAGCGGCAAGGGCCGCGACATGAGTCAGCAGCTGGCCGCCATCTTGCGCCCTTACGGCGACGTGGCCCGCGAGACCTTCAGCGAGGAGCGGGTGCGTGCGCCACTCACCTGGATGGCTGCCCAGAGTGGCCCGCCACCGTCGGACCCGCTGAGCGCGCCCTTCTTGTTGTGGCACCCGCTCTATCACCAGGGCGGCGTAGCGAGGCCCAAGGGCGGCAGCGGCGGCCTGACCAAAGCGCTTAAGTTGGCGATCGAGGAAAACGGCGGCGACGTGTTCGTCAATGCGCCGATCAAGCGGATTCTGGTCGAGAACGGCAAGGCGACGGGTATCGAACTGGAAGACGGCACCCGCTACACGGGCCGCTCGGTGGTGGCAGGCAGCCATATTCTGACCACCGCCGCCGCCCTGCCGGACGAGTACGTGCCGGAAGCGGCCAAAAAGGTCCGTGTCGGCAACGGCTTCGGGATGATTCTGCGCCTGGCCCTGAGCGGCAAGGTCAAGTACCGCAACCACACCGAGCCGGATTCGCGGGTGGCGCTGGGGCTGCTGATCAAGAACGAGCGCCAGCTGATGAAGGCCTACGGCGAGTATCTGGCCGGCGAACCCACCACCGACCCGCCGATCATCGCCATGAGCTTTTCCGCCGTGGACGACGCCCTGGCTCCCCCCGGCTGCGACGTGCTATGGCTGTGGGCGCAGTATTACCCGTATGAGCTGGCCTCCGGAACATGGGAAAGCCGGGTGGCCGAGGCCCGAGACAACATCCTGACCGCCTTCGAGCACTACGCCCCCGGCACCCGCGACATGATTGTGGGCGAACTCGTTCAGACGCCGCAGTGGCTGGAGAGCAACCTGGGGCTGCACCGGGGCAACGTGATGCACCTGGAAATGAGCTTCGACCAGATGTTCTCGTTCCGGCCCTGGATGCAGGCCAGCCAGTACAAATGGCCGGGCGTCAAGGGGCTGTACCTGACCGGCGCGAGTACCCACCCCGGCGGCGGCATCATGGGCGCATCGGGCCGCAACGCCGCGCGGGTGCTGATTCACGACATGATGAGGCGCAGGGTCTGGGGGCTGGGCCTGCCGTGACCTACTTGCAGTACCACCTCGTGTTTATCGTGCCGCTGCTGCTGGCGCTGGCGCTGCTGACCTGGGCGCAGACCCGCCGGGGGCAATCCGTGGCAGGCCAGTTCCGGCCTGAAAACAAGTGGGCCTGGACCACATTCCTTCTGTTTCCGCTGATTCCGCTGATCTACACGACGCCCTGGGACAACTATCTGGTGTTCAAGGGCGTCTGGAACTATCCACCGGAGCGGGTGCTGGGCCGCCTGCTGTATGTGCCCTACGAGGAATACGCCTTCTTCCTGTTGCAAACGCTGATCACTGGGCTGTGGCTGTACCTGCTGCTGCGCCGGGCCGGTGCGTCGCAGGTGTCGCCGCGCCCCTGGCTGACCCGCTGGGCCGCCGCCGGGCTGTGGCTGGGCGTGGCGTTTGCGGGCGCGCTGATGCTGCGCTTCGAAACGACTTTCTATCTGGGTCTGATTCTGGCCTGGGCCGCGCCGGTGCTCTCCGGGCTGTCGGCCTTCGGCGGCGATCTGGTCATGGGCAGGCCGCGCACCTTCTGGTGGGCCACGCTGCCGCCCACGCTTTACCTGTGGGCCACCGACCTCTACGCCATCCACGCGGGCATCTGGAGCATCTCGCCGCGCTACACCCTGGGTTGGAATCTCTTCGGGGTGCTGCCCGCCGAGGAAATGATCTTCTTCCTGATCACCAACCTGCTGATCGCCACCGGGCTGCTGGCCTTCCTCCACCCGGTCGCGCTGGAGCGGGTCAATGTGCTGAAACGGGTGTTCCGGCCCTGGCAGGGCTTGTTGCTGCTCTACGCCCTGCTCAAGGTTCCGGTGCCGCTGTGGCCGGACGGCTTTCCGCTGCTCGGCACGCTCAGCACGGCAGCCCTCTTTCTGGCGGGCCTGGTCTGGGCCTGGGAGAAGGTCGGCGCGCGGTCTCTGCTGCTGGCGGTGCTGGCCTTCGGCGTGGGGCTGGGAGTGGAAGTGCTGGGCAGCCGCACCGGCTTTCCGTTTGGCGGCTACAGCTACGCGGGTGCGCCGGGCCTGACCCTGCTGAGCGTGCCGCTGCTGGTGCCGCTGGGCTGGTTTGCCATGACATTATCGGCGGCGCTGCTCACGCGGGGCCGCGCCTGGCTGGCGGGGCTGCTGCTGATCGCCTGGGACATCGGGCTGGAGCCACTGATGACCGCCCAGGGGTTCTGGACCTGGAGTGACGCTGGGGCGCTGTGGGCCGGAGCGCCGATTCAGAATTTTCTGGGCTGGTGGGCGGTGGGGACCGGGCTGGTGTGGGCCTTCGGAAAAATCGCGCCGGAACTTTATCAAGCCGCACCGAACAATCGGCTTCCCGCTGATTTTCGCCTCGCCTACCTGATTGAGGCGGCCTTCTTGCCGTTCGGCCTGCTGCTGCTGGGTCTGCCGGGAGCGGCGCTGTTCACCGCGCTGGCGATGGGCGCGGCGGTGTGGTCGGTGTTCAGGAGCGGCCTGGCGATGCGGCCCCGGATAGGTCAACGTGACCGGCAGGTTTGAGTTCAAGCGAGCTGACTTTTTCGAGTGGACACTCAGAAGCACCATTCGCCGCCAGATCAGAGGCGGACTGCGCGGCGTGTGGGTGCGCGGCGAGTTGCCCGCAGGCGCGGCGGTGCTGGCTCCCTCGCACCAATCGTGGTGGGACGGGTACGTGCTGAGGGAAATAGCTTGGCAACTCGGGCAACCCTTCGGCGTGCTGATGAGCGAGCGCCAGCTCACGACCTTTCCCTTTCTGCGCTTGGTCGGGGCCATCGGTGCCCACGAGCTGCGGCCCGCGCTGAGACTGCTTCAGGCCGGAAGCTGGGTGGTCGTATTTCCCGAAGGGAGCATGGAAACGCCCGGTCCGGTGCGGCGCACCCAACCCGGCGCGGCCTGGCTGGCCCGAGCGTCGGGCGCGGCGCTGGTTCCAGTGGCCCTGCGGGTGGTGCTGCGCGGGCAAACCCGGCCTGAGGCGTACCTGCGGTTCGGGCAGGCAGTCACGGGACCGGAGTTGGCTAGGGCGTTGCAAGCTGAGCTGGACCTGCTGGATGCCGAATTGCTGGGCAGCGACCCAGAGCAGCCGCTAGCGGGCTACCTGCGCTTCACGGGCGGGCCGAGCTTGCACGACGGTCAGCCGGACCTGGCCGTCCGCTGGCTGGCCCACCTGACCCGCCGCCTGCCTTAGATTGGCGACCAGACCACTCGATGAGTCGGAAATGAAGATTTTCATTCAGCAAGCCTTCATCTTTTAGTGAAGCGGCCTGCTGATTGAGAGCAAAGGACAACCACGCTCAATAGCCTCGCCCCTCTCAACAACCGGGGCCTCCAATGGACAATCCGCACTCATTCTGCCTGCCTGAGCACAGTTCCTGTTCAACCTTCGCACAATCTTCGCAAAACGGTGGTTGTGTAAAGCATGCCGAGTTCTGACGCTTCCGTACCGGGGGAATCGCCGCGCAGCGAGCCGCCGATTTCACCGCCTTCACGCCGCCGCCTGCCCGCCTGGGCCATCACCATTCCGCTGCTGTGCCTGGCGGCCTACGGCGGCTACCGCCTGGGCCAGCCTGCCGCCAGCACCCAGACCGGGGGGTTCGGCCAGGGGCAATTCAGTCAGTCGGGGGCAGGCGCTCAGCGTCAAGGCAACCAGGGTCAGGGTGCCCAGGGTGGAGGTGCGCCGGGTGCCGCCGGACAGCCCGCCAGTGGACAATTTGGCGGTAGACAGTCTGGTGGTGGACAGACGGCCAGCAACCCGACCGGACAGGTAGGTCAACCCACCCAGGGCACAGCGGGACAGACCGGTGCCGGACAGGGCGGGAGTGGTCGTCAGCGCGGTTCGGGCACCGCAGACCAGACCGGGCAGACCGGGCAGGGCCAGTTCGGTAGCGGCCAGGGGCAGGCGGGCCAGCGCGGTGCGGGGTCCCGGCGAGCGGGCGGCGGCGCGGCCAGCGTCACTATTCCAGTCACGGCGGCAGCGGTCAAGGCCGGAGCGTTGACCACCAACCGCAACACCACCGGCACCGTCGCCGCCGCCCAGACCACCACCGTCACTGCCCGCAGCAGCGGCACGGTCCAGACCCTCGAAGCCCAGGTTGGACAAAGCGTCCAGGCAGGCGAGACGGTCGTGCTGCTGAGCAATCCCGATCTGAATGCCAGCGTGCAGAGCGCCCAGAACGCCCTCCAAAGTGCTCAGGCCCAGCTCGCCAACCAGAGCACCACGCTCACCTCCAACCGCACCCAGCTCGAGCAGGCGGTCAAATCGGCCCAGCTCGCCCTGCAAAACGCCCAGGAGACCTACAACGCTTCCAAGCAAATTTAT
>NZ_WXZL01000109.1 GCF_009982895.1 Deinococcus alpinitundrae
CCGAGGTGCGCCTCGCGGAGTTATTTCTAGAAATGAATCAGCTGAATGCCGTTCACGACGCACTTTTTTGCATGAAACTATAAACCGCAACATCTCAGACTAAGTACTGGTTTGTAAAATCGGGATGGAATTTTTGCAGCTCGTAAAAAGCAGTGGAATACATTGCCGCTACTGAAATTTGATCATATCTACGGTCTAATCTTTTCCTGCGCCATATATGACCTACATCTGCTGAGCAGATTCGGGGCGGTCCCCATCTAATTCTCGCAGCTTCTAGCATTGGCTCGAAGAGAGGCTGCTGTCCATTTTTGAGGCGCACCTGGAATAATTCATCCCTAAAATGACCATAAGCAATTACGTCGGCAGCCTGGCTCAGAGGCTCATTGTCAGTATCTTCGACTCGTCTAACAGAGGAGATTTTGGGAAGATCAAGATGCTGCCTAACTGAGATGTTGCGGTTTATAGTTTCATGCAAAAAAGTGCGTCGTGAACGGCATTCAGCTGATTCATTTCTAGAAATAACTCCGCGAGGCGCACCTCG
>NZ_WXZL01000110.1 GCF_009982895.1 Deinococcus alpinitundrae
CCAGCCCTTAAGTTGTATTGAGATTAGCGGAACGCTCTGGAAAGTGCGGCCATAGTGGGTGATAGCCCCGTTACATCTTCCGCGCAGGCCGACTCGACTAGTGAGCTATTACGCTTTCTTTAAAGGGTGGCTGCTTCTAAGCCAACCTCCTAGCTGTCTAAGCCTTCCCACATCGTTTCCCACTTAACCATGACTTTGGGACCTTAGCTGACGGTCTGGGTTGTTTCCCTTTTCACGACGGACGTTAGCACCCGCCGTGTGTCTCCCATGCTCGGCACTTGTAGGTATTCGGAGTTTGCATCGGTTTGGTAAGTCGGGATGACCCCCTAGCCGAAACAGTGCTCTACCCCCTACAGTGATACATGAGGCGCTACCTAAATAGCTTTCGAGGAGAACCAGCTATCTCCGAGCTTGATTAGCCTTTCACTGTAGGGGGTAGAGCATCGGTTTGGTAAGTCGGGATGACCCCCTAGCCGAAACAGTGCTCTACCCCCTACAGTGATACATGAGGCGCTACCTA
>NZ_WXZL01000111.1 GCF_009982895.1 Deinococcus alpinitundrae
ACCGCCCCAGTCAAACTACCCACCATACACTGTCCTCGATCCGGATAACGGTCCTAAGGTAGCGAAATTCCTTGTCGGGTAAGTTCCGACCTGCACGAATGGCGTAACGATGGCGGCGCTGTCTCCACCCGAGACTCAGTGAAATTGAAATCGCTGTGAAGATGCAGTGTATCCGCGGCTAGACGGAAAGACCCCGTGAACCTTTACTATAGCTTTGCACTGGACTTTGAATTTGCTTGTGTAGGATAGGTGGGAGGCTTTGAAGCGTGGACGCCAGTCTGCGTGGAGCCAACCTTGAAATACCACCCTGGCAACTTTGAGGTTCTAACTCAGGTCCGTTATCCGGATCGAGGACAGTGTATGGTGGGTAGTTTGACTGGGGCGGTCTCCTCCTAAAGAGTAACGGAGGAGTACGAAGGTGCGCTCAGACCGGTCGGAAATCGGTCGTAGAGTATAAAGGCAAAAGCGCGCTTGACTGCGAGACAGACACGTCGAGCAGGTACGAAAGTAGGTCT
>NZ_WXZL01000112.1 GCF_009982895.1 Deinococcus alpinitundrae
ATGTGAAATTGACTTTAGCAGCACTGTTTATCTTCCCATTTTACATTTTAACGGTGTACGTTTTCTTTGGAAGATTAAGAAAATTGACACGTGAAAGATCTCAAGCATTAGCTGAGGTTCAAGGATTCTTGCATGAACGTGTTCAAGGTATTTCAGTCGTTAAAAGTTTTGCGATTGAAGACAATGAAGCGAAAAACTTTGATAAAAAGAATACTAATTTCCTAACACGTGCGTTGAAACATACAAGATGGAATGCCTATTCCTTTGCCGCAATTAATACAGTTACAGATATTGGACCAATTATTGTCATCGGTGTTGGTGCATATCTTGCTATTTCTGGATCAATCACAGTAGGTACACTTGCAGCATTTGTTGGATACTTGGAGTTATTGTTCGGGACTTTACGTCGTTTTGTCGCATCATTTAAAACTTTAACGCAAAGTTTTGCTTCAATGGACCGTGTATTCCAATTAATTGATTA
>NZ_WXZL01000113.1 GCF_009982895.1 Deinococcus alpinitundrae
ACGCCTGAAGGTCGGGTGGCAGCGCGTCCGATATGTGCGCCTCCCTGATCGCCTCCTGCACAGCTACCTCCCATCGTGAACTTCAGCCGAGATCAATAAGACTGGCAAAGACAGCACTCATGTCCGAGAGTGGGACGGTGAAAAGATGGCCGCGTTCCTGTAGGAAGGTCTGGAGATCTGGGCCGGAGACAAGTACCCGGACTTCGAAATGCGGGTGGCTTTGTCGCGCCAGGCCAAAATCTGCTTCGAGAACTGGAAGCCGGACAAAACCCAAGCTGAGGAGCTGCGGGCTGAGATCGGCGACGAGATCAGCCAACTGATGGAAGGCATCGAGCCGGAAGACTACTTGAGCGAGTAGGGTTGTTCACCTAAGTAGGTGACAGTTTCTGGGCGCACGTGTGGAAGGCGCGGATAGACGCGCGTTCAGTGCTGCTCCAGAGCATATTGACGAGGGCAGTCTTGAGGGT
>NZ_WXZL01000114.1 GCF_009982895.1 Deinococcus alpinitundrae
CCACGGCACCGTGGGGGCGCGCTGTTTGTTGAGTGGCGTGAAGTGGCTCCAGATGCCCATGCGCTTGTACCACTCGCCGCCTGCCCAGCCGTTGGCATCCTCGATGACTTGCCGGTCTGCCTTGAGGCAGTAATTCGGCTCCCGCTCGACCTGGAGCTTGCCGCTCAGCACGGCGTCGATACTTCGCTGAATCTTGTTCATGGCTTCTCCCTGTCTTTGAGTGTCTGGGCGCGGGTTTTAATCCAGTCCAGCGGGTAGGCGTTGCTGAGAATGTCGCCCAGAAACTCGATCAGGACTTGGTAGCGGTGCTTCATGTCCTCGCACTCGCTGAGCTTCTGGCGCAGCGTCTTGTTCTCGGCATCCAGCCGCGCCCGCTCCGCTTCGGTGCGCGAGAAGCTGTCCTGCTTGTTCTTGCCGAACAGCGTCCAGGCCGCGATGATGCTGCCAGCGACAGGAACG
>NZ_WXZL01000115.1 GCF_009982895.1 Deinococcus alpinitundrae
AGTAAAATAACTTTCTTGCCTTTATGTTTATTAATAATCGTTGAAACAAAATCATTTTGAACTGTTGTTGACAATGCGTCAATAACTGTATTTCCAGTAATAAAGATACGCTCTTTGTCTTTGTTTTCAAAAAGTAAATTTTTAGCTGCAATTACTGTTGGCGCAAAATTCAATTCAGCAATATTACTTACCATGACTCGATTTAACTCTTCAGGAAATGGTGAGTATTTCTGATGTGTTCGAAGTCCAGCTTCTACATGTCCGACCGGAATTTGATGATAAAATGCTGCCAAACTTCCTACAAAAGTCGTTGTAGTATCACCATGTACTAAAATCATATCCGGTTGTTCCTCATTAATGATGCTATCAAGTTTAGCAAGCGTATTCGCGGTAAGGTCCGCTAACGTTTGTTGATCTTGCATAATATTTAAATCATGATCAGCTTGAATATCAA
>NZ_WXZL01000116.1 GCF_009982895.1 Deinococcus alpinitundrae
AGACACAACGTTACGTTCTATCATAGAGCCTGGAGATGAAATTATAATACCGGGACCAATTTATGCAGGCTACATACCACTCATCGAAGTACTAGGTGGTAAACCAATTTATATTGATACAACAGCAACACAATTCAAAATTACACCTGATGCGTTAGAAAGTCATATTTCTCCAAAGACAAAAGCTGTCTTGTTAAATTATCCGACTAATCCAACTGGCGTAGTTTTAAAAAGAAATGAAGTTTTAAATATCGTAAATGTATTAAAAAAATATCCGTTATTTATTATTAGCGATGAGATTTATGCTGAAAATACATTTAGTGGTAAACATGTATCTTTCGCTGAATTTGAAGACATTCGTGATCAATTAATATTAATTGGTGGTTTAAGTAAATCACACTCAGCAACTGGAATAAGAATTGGTTTTCTATTAGGACCTCAATATCT
>NZ_WXZL01000117.1 GCF_009982895.1 Deinococcus alpinitundrae
GTCCGCTGCTTTTTTTGGGGCGCTCACACGGCGATTCGGCTGCATCAATGGCGATGATCTGGAAGACATGCTCTGCTTCCTTCAGGACCTTCTTGCCGGGCAATCGGAACTGCCCACTGGCTATCAGGGCCGCTTCGACGCGTTCCACCGTGCGTTGCACGGTGGTTTCGTGGACGCCCCAGTCGTCGCCCAGGTGAGCGAAGGTGCGGTATTCCCGCCAGAACTCTAGCGTCAGGAGGAGTTGCTCAGCGGGGCTGAGGGCCGCGGGTCGCCCAGACTTCCTTTTGCTGTTTTCTCGTTCGACCAGGACGGCCTCCATCGCACAGAACGTCTCCGGGTAGATTCCAGTGCGCCGTTTGAAGCGCGTGCGGTTCATCTTCAGTGTTCGTTCCAGCCGCTTGTCGCTCACTCACCCAGCATAGCTACCCACTTTCGCAGGAGGTCTA
>NZ_WXZL01000118.1 GCF_009982895.1 Deinococcus alpinitundrae
GGATAATTTTGTTCAATTAAATATGAGCGAAGTGTTAATAAATCTTCGGTTAAACTTTTAGATACTTCTTTTTCAATTGCGACTATAATGGCTTGGTCACCTTGACTATATATTTTCATTTGTACACCTCTTCAATATTTGGTTACTTTACTTTCATTTTTAATTAATAGAATCGATTGAATAGTTCATTTTACCTACTCACTAAATTTACTGGTGATACATTAAATCCATTGCCCGCACAACAAAAGGCATGAGTTCGTGAATTAATGCGTATACAAGGATAAAGCTTATAACAGTAGTAATTGTTGCTATCAAACGAACAACATATATTATATTTTCAGATAGCAATCGATTCACTAATCGATAATTTACGTATACAAGAATTAACAACAGCACAATATAAACAATAATCATATTTGGCCCCATTTAATTTTTAAATTTGTTTT
>NZ_WXZL01000011.1 GCF_009982895.1 Deinococcus alpinitundrae
CGTCCCAGGAGCGGTCGTGGTGGTGCTGGACAATGCGGGCATCCACAAGACGAAGGCCGTCACGGCCTTCGTCTCGGGTGAATCCCGGCTGTCCCTCCATTACCTTCCACCCTATGCCCCAGCGTTGAACCCTATTGAGCTGGTGTGGGCCTACATCAAGCGGAATGTGCTGGGGAATTTCTGCGCGCGGACGTTGAAGGAACTCAAGGCACGCCGGAAGGTCGGGTGGCAGCGCGTCCGATCTGTGCGCCTCCCTGATCGCCTCCTGTACAGCTACCTCCCATCGTGAACTTCAGCCGAGATCAATAGCCCCGACGTTCAGCGTCTTGCATATCAACTCGATCGGGTAGTCATGACGGTGCTGCTCGACAAACTGATAGATCAGTTTTCTTTGGCGAAGAAGGCCAGCGCTTTTTTCAGGATATCGCGTTCCTGACGGGTAATTTCGAGTTCTCGCTCGAGCTTCTTGACTCGCGCTTCCTGCTCACTGAGCGCTGCGACCCCACGTCCGGTGAACTGGGGGCGGCCCGCCGCCCCCTGCTGCTCGTGTTGCTGCTTCCAGCGCACCACCAGGTAGGGAGGGATACCCAGATTGCGGGCAACCTCTGCGCAACTTTTCTGGCTGCTGATCACCAAGCGGACAGCCTCTTCTTTGAACTCGGCGGTGTACTCGTGTTTGCTGGCAGTCATGTCAGTCTCCATTGTCGATCAGACTGAACTCCTCCTCCACAACACCGTAGCAAGATCACCCGCAGATGCCTGGCAGCAGCTCACTTGAAGCCAAGAAACGGCGCGTGGGACGCGCGATTCACGATGAACAACGGACCATGCAGGTTTTCCTGGCGCTGCTGCTCGTCCACGTTCCAGCTGGGAAGGTGTTGATGAGCTTGGACCGGACGACCTGGGAACACGGAGAAGCGCCCCTGAATCTTTTGGTGCTGGGGGCTGTCGTGCACGGCTCCACTCTCCCGCTGGGGTGGATCGCTTTGGACCCTACCGGCAACAGCCATACCGGAGCGCGGATGTGGCTGGTCCTCAAGCTTCTGCAGGCCCTTCCAGCGCGTCGCTGGAGGGGCCTGGTCGCCGACCGAGCGTTCATTGGTCGTGAGTGGTTCCATTTCCTTCGGCGTCAGGGGAGCCGTCGAGCGATCCGGATTCGTCAGGACACGATCTTGGATGAGCTTCGCGCAGATGAATGGTTCGATGATGTCCAGCACGGGGAATTCCGCGTCATTGCAGAGAAGGCCCAGGTCTTCGGGGAATGGATGCGCGTGGTGGCCACAAGATCCCCCTCGGGGGATCTCGTCATCATCGCCACGGATTTCGGTCTCCGGGAGACGTGGACGCTGTACAAACTTTGCTGGTCCATCGGATGCACGTTTGGCAGCCTCAAGTCTCGAGGCTTCGACCTGGAGCCGACCGGCCTCATCCAGCCCAAACGGCTCGAACGGCTTTTTGGTCTGGCGATCCTCGCCTGGGTCAGCCTCCTACGGGTCGGCATTTGGCTGCACGAAGTCAAGCCCATCAAGGTCTTGGCCCATGGCCTCAAGGCCATGAGCCTGGTGCGATACGGTGCGGAGCGCCTCAGAAACGCGCTGAGATGGGACCCAGCCGACTTGGCGGTGCTCTTCACCCTGCTGACTACTCCTTTTTCAGCACTGGGAGCGGCCTAAAGTGAACTTGTCAGGTACTGAGCACTCGAACACAACGACAACATGACTTTCGCAGGAGGTCTATTCATATCAAAGAGTAAGGTGCATCCTACAAATAAATAATTCACAGGCTTGGGCGGGAGCCTATGAATCACTCTTGTGTCGGATAATGAGCGCTGACTTTGCTTGATGGATTAGTTCTAATTTGCGTCACAAAGTATCAAAGGAGGCCGCGCCAAGTGTAGGTTCATGAGCGCGGCCAAAGAGACAGGGAGGTGGTCTGTCGTCAGAAGGGTGCGGGATCCGTCTCAGGCGATGGGGGTGGAAGTCTTGGCACTCTCTTCTATGAAGAGAAACGTCGCGATCGAGACGAACACCGTCAAGGTCAGGCCTAGTACCAGGTAGAACAGGCCTTGAATGTCGACGCCGCTCACGAGCGTCGTGCTCAGCGGCTGCGGCAGGTACGAGATAGCGGCCATGCCGGTGTAGTGCATTCCGGCGATCGCAGCGCCCATAACCATAGAAGCACCCAGCTGAATACTGGTTCGGGCGGTACGGGTGAGGCTCGCGACGATCACGCGGGAAAACAGATAGAACGCGACGCTCGCGGCTCCCACGGCAATCAGCACACTCACACCGACCAGGAGAGGGTTGTACTGCGCGGTGGCGTTGAGTTGCAGCGCGGCCATGCCGACGTAGTGCATCAGGACGATGCCGGTTCCGGCGATGGTCCCGCTGGTAAGGATGCGCGGGATAGTCGGTGTTCTTTTGAACAGCAGGGCGCTCGCGGCGACGAGAAAGCCGATGGCACTGACCCCAGAGATGAGCGTGAGCGGTAGGCCGTACGCAACGCCGATAGGGATTTGCATGGCAAGCATGCCGACGAAGTGCATGGCCCAGATGCCGTATCCGAGGACTGCGCCGAGGATGACCGGAGCGATGGTTCCGCCGACGCGGCTATAACGGCGGGCGAGTTCCAGGGCGAGGCCGGAGGTAAGCACGGCAATGATGACCGAGAGCAGGATGTACGAGGTATTCCAAGAGGTATGAAGCATGGTGTCGTGCATGTATTAGGCTCCTGTGAGTCGATCCGGTGGTGGACCACTCGGTTGATTCCAACCTAAGCACTGGGTTCTCACCCGCTTGTAAGTGTGGATACCGAATACCCCCAACACCCACCGCCGCGCCCACAGCTGCACTTCCAACGTCTTGAGCGTCACCCGCGAGTGTGGCGTCACGACCGATGTCGAGTACAGCACCGTCCAGCTCACCCGCACTGACGCTGGCCTCATCGCCTAGATCAACGGCCAGTCCGCGGAACTGGAGTGCGCCGTCGCCCTCCTGTACACCGCCGAGCGGGTGTGGCTGCTCGAAGAAGTGCTGACGTCGCAAGCGCTCGCTGCCCCGGGCATTGGCAAGGCCGTCGCCTGCGGGCTGCACCGCGGGCTGGGCCGCCTGGGCTACCGCGAGCACTACACCCTGGCTGGTGATGTGCTGAACCGGGTTGTCCCGAGCTTCGCGGCCATCACTGCTGAAGAGCGCGATCTGGTGCGCGAGTACGCCTACAGGCAGCTGGGGCTGGTCGTTTGTGGGTGGTCGGCGTGAGTCTTATCTACAGGCTGCCAGCTTCTGAGCGATCTCGTAGCCGCCGCTGAGCGTAGTGACTTTGGTGTTCTGCGACTTGGCATACTCCACAGTGGCCTTCAAATTGCTGAGCTGCTCGGCGTCGAAGCCCGGACCCGAGGAATGCACCATGTAGATCAACCACTGATGGGTCCTGACCGCTTCATCAACGCGCTCCTTGTAATACGCCAGGGTATTGGTCGGCGCGTGTGGCTGCGTGCTGGGAATCACGTCGAAGTAGCTGCCCAGCGCCACCCGGTGAAGGTGGAACAAACTAAGCGCTTTGGGATCATTCAGGCCGTTGCCGACTTCAACGCCAAGCTGATAGTACTTGCTAGCCGCTGCCACTACCCGCGCCGAATCGTCGCCCATTGGGTAAACCAGGTGCTTGATCGTCAGACCATCGGCTTCCAGGATCGCTTTGCTGCTCTTGAGCTCGACGTCGAGTTCAGCATCGCTGAGCGAGTTGAGGTCGGGGTGGCTCACCGTGTGGCTGACAATCTCATCGCCTTCGGCCTGCAGCTGCTTGACCTCGTCGAGGGTAGTATAGCCGGGTTTGTTAAGATTATTGGTGACGATTGCCGAGACGAACGGCAGGCCCGCGTCCTGAAAGATGGGCCGCAGCAAGTCCCAGTCTTGTTGATAGCCATCGTCAGCCAGAAATGTCACGGCGCTGTTACCAGCTGCTTGAATGCAAGCGGCGCTCGTGCCGGGCGGCGCGCTGCTTGAGGATGTCGAACCGCAGGCGCTGAGCAACAGAAGGCCACTGATCAGACCGAAGAGGGTGCTTTGCTGACGGAAGGTGCGCCGCTGAGGGAGTTTTAAATTGTTTGACATTAAGTTTAGTTTAGCGTCCTCGTCCAAACTTGTACCCTCGAGCCTCTCCAGTCCGCTCGAGCGTGCTAAGGCGTGGTACGGTTTGAACGATTTATCTTACGCCAGCGTGAAAGGGCGCTTCGGCCTGAAAGACTAAAACCGTACTCGCGTTGCGCTCAGCTTGGCGACGGCGGCGGAAGCGGGACTGAGGTTCGTGATTGACGCGCGAAACTGAAGGTAACAAGAAAGGCCCCCTGCATGACCGCCGAAGCTGGTGCAGGGGGCTTTTAGGTTGCGGACTTGTGGCGTTTACCTGGGTTCGCCCGTGACATTCGGCGCGTGCGGGACCAGGCGGCTGCCGGACTGGGCCCAATCGGAGAGCAGCAGGATCAAAACTATTGTCTTGCCGCAATAGTTTTTCACACTGCTTTGCTCTCGACCACGGCCCCCCAGGCCCACTCCACCAGCTGCTAAACGGCCCACGTTTCCAGCCAGTCGGCCAGTGGGAAGTCCAGCCACTTGCCCAGGACCGGAATCTTGTCACGAAGGCTTCAAGTATCGCGTTCGCCTGCTTAACACAATAGGCCTTCTTGTCGGCCCCGGTCGCGCCCGGCAGGTGCTCTTCGGCGTACTGGACAAGGCGCTTTGCCAGATCTTCCAGCATGGGGATGTGCGCCCAGCGCTCCGGCTCCGGCTGACCTGACCGCCGTTCGCGCCGCCGTCGGCTACGCGCTGAGCTGCTGGACGTGGCGCAGACCTTGAACCTGCTTGGCGTGCTGGACAATGGGGGAGAGCTGACGCTGAGGATCAATCCTCTATAGCTTTGCCCAGGGATTCGTGCTCGGTTCGTAGGAGTGGGATATTCACATCAAAAAGAGCTTGCACGAACTCTTTGCTGTCGAACGGCTGCAAATCGTCCTCGCCCTCGCCCACGCCGATGAACTTGATCGGCACGCCCAGTTCGCGCACGATCGGCACGACGATGCCGCCCTTGGAGGTGCCGTCGAGCTTGGTCACGATCACACCGGTCAGGGTAATCGCCTCATGAAACTTTTTTGCCTGCTGGAGACCGTTCTGGCCGGTCACGGCGTCGAGCACCAGCCAGATCTCGTGCGGCTCGCCGGGATCGGCCTTGTCGATGACGCGGCGGACCTTTTTCAGCTCTTCCATCAGGTTGTGCTTGTTGTGCAGGCGTCCGGCGGTGTCCACGAACAGCAGATCGAAATCGCGTGCCCTGCGGGCGGCGGCTCCGTCGAAGGCCACCGCCGCCGGGTCGCCGCCGTCCACGCCCTGCACCACCGGAATGCCCAGCCGCTCGCCCCAGACGCCGAGTTGCGCGCCCGCAGCGGCGCGGAAGGTGTCGCCCGCCGCGAACATCACCCGCTTGCCGCGCGACTGGTAATAGCGGCCCAGCTTGGCGATGGTGGTGGTCTTGCCCACGCCGTTGACCCCGATCACCATAATGACCTTGCCCTGCGGATCGACGGTGCTGCGCCTCGCGTCGGGGTTGAAGCCGAACTTGCGAAACTGTGCCCGTTTGGCGTCGGGTTCGAGTTGCAGGGTCATGGCGTCCATCAGGGCGTCTTGCAGGTTGCCGCGCGAACTGTTCTTGACGTCTTCCAGAATTTCTTCGGTGGCGGCGCGGCCCACGTCGGCGGCGATCAGGGCATATTCGAGGTCTTCCAGGGTCTCGATGCGGTTGGTGAACACGTCCTTGAGGTCGGTGCCCAGGAACCCGGTGGATTGGTTGAGCTGCTGACGGGTCTTGCTCAGGCCGTCACGCAGGCGGTTAAGCCATGACATGCGGCTAGTTTACCGCCCCGGCTGCGGGAGAAAGGGGAGTGGCGGCGGCAGCAGGTTCGGCGGGGTCGTGGATGCGCCCGGCCCGGCCGTTCAGGCGGCCCCCGGCAAAGCCGCGCCGCACGGCGATCAGTTCGGCCATCACCGAGAGGGCCACCTCGCCTGGGCTTTCCGCGCCGATGTCCAGTCCCACCGGACTGCTCACGCGGGCGAGTTGTTCGGCGGCTGGGACGTATCCCTGCGCTTGCAAGGTGGTCAGGGCGTCCAGAAAGCGCTGGCGCGGCCCCAGCATGCCCACGTAGGGCGCGGCACTCTCCAGTGCAAAGTGCAGGCAGGCCCGGTCGCGCTCCAGGTGGTGGTTCATGACCATCACGAACGAGCGCGGGCCCAGGCTGAGCGCCGCGCCCAGGTGCTCCGGCTCGGCCAGGCTGAGCTGCGCACCGGGAAAGCGCTCGGGGGTCAGAAAGGCGGCGCGGGCGTCCACCACCCGGACCGTCCAGCCGACGTCCAGGGCGCGCTGCGCCAGCGGCAAGGCGTCGTGACCCGCGCCGAAGATGACGAGTTCCGGCGCGGGGGCGCTGGCGTCCAGAAACACGTCCAACGAGACGTCGCCCGCCGTGAAGCGCCGCGTCTCGGCCCTGGGATAGAGCGCCCGCAGCATCTGGCGGGCCGCTTCGAGGATCTGCGACTTGAGTGCGGGTTCGAGCTGGCCCTCGTCCTGGGCTGTGCCGTCCTCGCGGATCAGCAGGCGGCCTGTCGGCGCCCCCGGCAGGCCAGCGTCGTCGGGCAACACAGTGGCCAGAATGCCCAGGTCGCCGCGCTCCAGCACGCTCAGCCAGTCTGCCAGCAGCCCTGTGCCTCCCTCCTCTGCGCCCGCCTTCGGCACCGGCTCCACGTAGATGTCCACGCTGCCGCCGCAGCCGATGCCCAGGCCCCAGGTCACGTCCTCGCTCAGGTCGTAGCTGGTCAGCGAGGGCAGGCCAGACACGATGACCTGCTGGGCGCTGAGGGCCACCTCGCTCTCCAGGCAGCCGCCCGAGAGCATGCAGACGTGCGAGCCGTCCTCGCGAATCAGCATGCGCGCGCCCTCGCGGCGGTAGGCGTTGCCGCGCACCCGCACCACGCTGGCGATGGCCGCGCCCCGCCGGACCGAGCGCGCGGCGCGCAGCCCGCTCAGAATCTCGTTGATCTCTAACCGTTCCATAGCTGTCTCCTGAAGTGGCGTCCTCTGAATGCGCCTCAGCTTAGCGCCGCCGGAGCAAAGCGTCTGGGGGCCTGGGCAGCATGGGGACTGGGAGCCGGGTTCGGCGTTCTGGTCTGCAATGGCGGGAGGAAAGAGAGGAGGGCCGGTTCGCTTCGCTCAAGCTCTAGAGTGGGCTGAGATGATCTTCGATGCGGTGCTTTTCGATATGGACGGTGTGCTGGTCGACAGCGAAGTGGTTGCGGGGCAGGTCTGGGTGCAGACATTGGGTGAACACGGCCTGAGACTTGACCACGCCGACTACATGGCGCGGGCGGTGGGCAGCACGGTGCCGAATCTTTACGAGAATCTGGCGCGCGATCATGGCTGGACCCCCGCGCCCGATTTCGAGCAGCGCCTGGCCGAGCGGTTGGCTGAAGCGTTCGCGGTGGTGCAGGAAGTGCCGGGCGCGGCCCGGACCTTGCAAGCCCTCAAATCGGCGGGCGTGCCATTCTCGGTGGCCAGCAACAGCCTTCGTGAGAAGCTCGGTCCCAAGCTGCGGGCGGCGGGTCTCTTGGATCTGGTCGCTGCCCACGCCTACGACCCGGCGCACGTGGGCGGGCGCGGCAAGCCGCTGCCGGATCTGTACCTGTTTGCCGCCCGTCAACTCGGCGTCCCCATTGAGCGCTGCCTGGTCGTCGAGGACAGCCTGCCCGGACTGGCGGCGGGCCTCAGTGCCGGGGCGGAGGCCTGGGGCTTTACCGGTGGCGGCCACAATGCCGACGGCGAAGCGCTCAGGGAAGCCGGGGCGGGGCGGGTCATTGGGTCACACGCCGAATTGCGGGAAGCCCTGGGCATCTAGAGCATTTATCAAACGAGAAGCTCTTATTTGCTCTCCATCCGTGCCGTCACCGCCAGCCCTGTCGGGGTCTGCGCCAGCCCGCCTTCCGCCGTCTCGCGCAGCTCCAGCGGCATCATCCGCCCGACCTGAGCCATTGCCGAGATCACCTCGTCCGGCGGAATGAAGCTCTCCAGGTTGCTGAGGGCCAGCTGCGCCGAGCTGACCGCGTGAACGGCGAAGAAGGCGTTGCGCGAGACGCACGGCACTTCCACATAGCCGCCCACCGGGTCGCATACCAGCCCGATGGTGTTCATCAGTGCCATCGCCGCGGCGTGGACGCAGGCGCGGGAAGAGCCGCCCAGCAGCTCGGTGACCGCCGCCGCCGCCATCGCCGCGCTCGATCCGATCTCGGCCTGACAGCCGCCCGCCGCACCGCTGATGAACATCTGCTTGCTGATGGCCTTGCCCACGCCCGCCGCCAGCACCATCGGCATCACCAGATCGTCGTCCGAGATCTTGAGGTGGTCGGCCACACCCAGCAGCGCTCCCGGAATGGTTCCGGCACTGCCTGCCGTCGGCGCGGCCACGATGCGGCCCATCCGGGCGTTTTCCTCGTTGACGGCCATGGCGTAGGCCTGCACCCGCTTCAGGAGCGGGGCTTGCAGCATGTCCGGCGCGTCCCAGAGTCCCTTGGCATTCCAGCCCACCATGCCGGTGATGCTCGGCGCGGCTGAGGCCAGCCCGCGCTCCACACTGTCGCGCATCTCGGCAATCCGGGAGCGCATGGCCTCCTTGACGATCTCGGGTGTCAGGCCGCTCGCCTGGCAGTCGCTCTCCAGCACCCACTGCGAGGCGGGCGAGGGCGCGTTCAGAATCTCGTCGAGCGTCATGCCGTCGTTCCCAGCAGCACCGGCGCGACAATTCCGGCGTCCATCACCGGCTGCACCATCCGCACCCAGTCCATTTCCGGCCAGCTCAGGAGAAAGTGCTGCGCCGCCTCACCCAGAGTCTGATCGAGTTCGATACACAGCAGGGCCGCGCCGCCGCGCTTGTCACGGTCACAGGTCAGCGCGGCGATGTTGACCTGATCGGCGGCCAGCAGCCCGGCGACCTTGGCGATCACGCCCACCGCGTCGCTGTAGCGGGTCAGCAGCGTGAAGGCCCCGCCGGAAAAACCGACCTTGAAGCCGTCTACCCGGATGATCTCGATGACGCCGCCGCCGGTGCTGGAGCCGATCACTGTGACGCTCTGCCCGCTGCCGCTGACGGTGAGCCGCGCCGAGTTGGGATGCACGTCGCCCAGATCGACCGTCTCGAAGTTGAAACTCAGCTCCGCGCTGGCGGCCTGCTCGAAGGACTGGGGCAGGCGGGCGTCGTCGGGGGCGTAGCCGAGCAGCCCGGCGACAATCGCTTGGTGGGTGCCGTGGCCCTTGCCGGTCTTGGCGAAACTGGCGTGCAGCCCGATCTCGGCGTGCGCGGGCGTCTGACCCAGCAATTGGCGCGCCACCTGCCCAATGCGGCAGGCCCCGGCGGTATGGCTGCTGCTCGGCCCGATCATCACCGGGCCAATCATGTCAAGAAGACTCATGGCAAAAGGATAGACAACTCGGCGCGGCCTGTCAGTGACCGCAGGGCGAGGTTGCATGCATGGGCCGGGAAAACCGGACAGCAAATATTCCGCCACTCGGACGGGATGCGGGACCCTTGGCTCGGCTTAGGCGCGGTTGACGTTATGAATGATGCCCGTGGCGATCAGCACCAGAATGAGGATGCCCACGATGATGCGGTAGACGGCGAAGCCCTTGAAGTCGTGGGTGCTCACGAAGCGAAGCAACCAGCCGATCACGAAATAGGCCACGATAAAACTGACCACAAAACCGATGCCCACGTTGGTCAGGCCCGCCGTGCCGAGGTCGTCTCTGTGCTTGACGAAATCGAGCAGGGTCGCGCCGCCCAGCACCGGAATGCCCAGGTAAAAGCTGAACTTGGTGGCGGTGGGGCGATCTAAGCCGGTCAGCATGCCGCCGAGGATGCTGCTGGCCGAGCGCGAGAAGCCCGGCCACAACAGTGCCAGACACTGCACCACGCCCACCGTGATGGCCTGGCGCAAACTGATGCTCTCGAGTTTGTGGGTGGTCGCTGGGCGCGGACGCAGTTCGATCAGGTACATCAGCACGCCGCCCACGATCAGCGCCCAGGCCACCACCGTCGGCGTAAACAGCAGCGCCTTGATCTTGCTGCCGAAGAGTGCGCCGAGAATGACGGCGGGAATGCAGGCGACCAGAATACCTAGCCACAATCGCTGCACGCCCTGGTCGCGGGTAACGGTGCGTGCCTGCTGCACCAGATCGCGCCAGTAATATACGACCACCGCCAGAATCGCGCCGCCCTGAATGACCACCTCGAAGGTGTCGAGCGTCGTTTTTTGCCACGGCACGCGCAGCAGGTCGCCCGCCACGATCAGGTGGCCGGTGGAGGAGACGGGGAGAAACTCGGTGAGTCCCTCCACGATGCCGAGAATGATGCTGTAGAGCCAGTCCATGTCGCCGGGCAGCTTAGAGCATTTAAGTAAGCGCTAAGTAAAGTCACATTTGAAGGCCACATTCGGCGGGACTCGGCTTGCCAGGGGCGGTCGCTGGGTAAGCTGAGTCCATGCCTGCCGACCCCGCTTCTCCTGCTGCCCTCAACCGCCGCGCCGCCGGGGTGCTGGCTCAGCTTCAGGAGGCCTACCCCGACGCCCGCACCGAGCTGGAGTACCGCAATCCGTTCGAGTTGCTGATCGCCACCGTGCTCTCGGCGCAGGCCACCGACAAGAGCGTGAACGCCGCCACGCCCGCGCTGTTTGCCGCCTACCCTGATGCCCAGGCCATGAGCGCCGCGCGCGTCGATCACGTCGAGACGCTGATCCGCACCATCGGCCTGTACCGCAACAAGGCCAAAAATCTGGTGGCGCTCTCTGGCCTGCTCGTCGAACGACACGGCGGCGAGGTGCCCAACAGTTTTGAGGCGGTGGTGGCCCTGCCGGGAGCCGGGCGCAAGACGGCCAATGTGGTGCTGAGCAACGCCTACGGCTACGCGGCCATCGCCGTGGACACGCACGTGGGACGGCTGGCGCGGCGACTGGGGTTCAGTGCCCAGATCAATCCGGACAAGGTCGAACTCGACTTGCAGCGCCTCTTCCCGCAGGAAAATTGGGTCTTTTTGCACCACGCCCTGATCCTGCATGGGCGGCGAATCTGCCTCGCGCGCGCGCCGCAGTGCTCGGCCTGCACGCTGCTGAGCCTGTGTCCCCGGCTGGGGGTCGAGCGAAGCAGCTGAAGCGGCGGGCCTCCTTCATGGCCGAAGCGGGGTAGACTGGCAGCGATGAGCGAAAGCGGACAACTGGAACAGCTTTACCGTGTGCAGGTTTTGGACCTGGAACTTGACCGCCTGCGCGCCGAGGAAGATCAGATTTCAGACGAGTTGCGTTCGGCCCGCACCCAGCAGGGCAGCATCAACAACCAACTCGAAGACACCGAGATCGAGCTGGAAAAAGTGGACCGTCAGGTGCGGCAGCTCGAACTTGATCTGGCCAGCAGCCGCGAGCAGGTGGCCCGCAACAAGGCTGAGCAGGACCGCAACGCCACCAACGCCAAGTTGCAGTCGCAGTACGAGAGCGTCATCTTGCAGCTCTCTGAGCGCGTGTCGGACTACCAGGAAGCGTTGGAGCCGCTGCATGCACAGCAAGCGGCCCTGCGTGAGCGGGCCAGCGGGCTGCGCGGTGAGCACAAGGCGCTGCGGCCCTCGCTGGGCAGCTTGGAAGACGCCGACGAGGCCCGCGTGCAGGGCCTGCGTGACCAGGGCCAGGGCATGCGGACCGAGCGCGCCGAACTGGTGGGCCGCACCGAGCCGAGGCTGGTCAAGGAGTACGAACTGATCCGCAAGGGCAAGAAGGGCATCGGGATCGTGTCGTACACGGCGGGCCGGTGCCAGGGCTGCAACGTGCAGTTGCCGGTCAACATCCAGCAGCGGGCCGCTGGCGGCAAACTGCCCCCGGTCAAGTGCCCCTCGTGCGGGCGGATTCTCTTCAAAATCTGAAGTTCATGTGGGGGGCCAGGCGCAGTCCAGAGCCAAGCGGTGCTACGACAGCCACACCGCGATCAAGCCCAGCGCTGCCGGAAGGGCCTGTACCAGGGCGATGCGGGGGTTGACCGTCGCCGCGCCGTAGAGCCCGGCGACCACCACGCAGGCCAGGAAAAAAATCATCACGTCGGCACGTCCGGCGATCAGGCCCCAGACCAGGCCCGCCGCCAGAAAGCCGTTGTAGAGGCCCTGGTTGGCGGCCATCGCCACGGTCTGCTCTGAGAGCGCGGCGCTGACGCTGAAGATGCGCCGGACACGTTCGGTGCGCCACAAAAACATCTCCAGCGCCAGGATGTAGAGGTGCTCCAGGGCCACCAGGGTGACCAGAATCAGTGCCAGAAGGTGCATGGCTTCATTCTGACAGGTGGGTCATTACTTGGTGTCGAACCAGTCCGGTCCCCTGCCGACCTCCACATTCAGAGGTACGCTGAGCTGGGCTGCGCCCATCATGGTGGTCCTGACCAGTTCGGCCACCTCGTCAGCTCTTTCCAGAGGGGCCTCGACCAGCAATTCGTCGTGGACCTGCAGCAGCATCCGCGCGCTGAGATCGAGCAGTGGCCCATCCAGCTCGATCATGGCGATCTTGATGATGTCGGCGGCGGTGCCCTGAATCGGCATGTTGTAGGCCAGGCGCTCACCCGCCTCGCGCACGTTGCGGTTGGTGCTGTTGAGTTCCGGCACGTATCTGCGCCGTCCGTAGAGCGTTTCGACGTAGCCTTGCTCACGTCCGAACGCCAGGGTGCGGTCGATGTAGCCCCGGATGCCCGGATAGGTCTCGAAATAGCGCTCGATGAATCCGCTGGCGTCGGCGTAAGGAATGCCCAGATCGCGGCTTAGACGGTGGGCGCTCATGCCGTAGAGCACCCCGAAATTGACTGTCTTGGCGGCCCGGCGCTGCTCGGCGCTGACGCCGTTCTCGTCCACGCCCAGCACCTGTGAGGCGGTGCGGCGGTGAATGTCGGCCCCGGTCTGGAAGGCTTCCTGCATCAGCAAGTCGCCGGAGATGTGGGCCAGCAGCCGCAGCTCGATCTGCGAGTAGTCGGCGCTCAGCAGGGTGAAACCGGCCTCGGCGACAAAGCCCTTGCGGATCTCGCGCCCCACCGCCGAGCGGATCGGGATGTTCTGGAGGTTGGGATTGAGGCTGCTTAGGCGGCCCGTCGCCGCGATGGTCTGGGCGAAGGTGGTATGCAGCCGCCCGGTGCGCGGGTTGACCAGGTTGGGCATGGGATCGAGGTAGGTGCCGCGCAGCTTGCTGAGTTCGCGGTATTCCAGCAGCGCCGGGATGATCGGGTGCTCGTCACGCAGCGGTTCGAGCGCCGCCACCGCTGTCGAGCGCTTGCCGGTCAGCTTGGTTTTGCGGCCTGTAGAGAGTTGCAATTCGTCGTAGAGCACCGCTTCGAGCTGATCGCGGCTGCTCACCGAAAAGGCGTGTCCAGCATGCTGGTGAATCTCGGCTTCCAAGGTCTGAATGCGCGCGCCCATCGCCTCGCTCAACCCGCGCAGGTAAGCGCTGTCGAGCTTGACCCCGCGCACTTCCATACGGGCCAGCACCCGCGAGAGCGGCTTTTCGATCTCGTAGTAGAGCTTGAGCCGGGCCTCGTCGAGCTGCGGGTGCAGCAAATCCCAGAGCTGGCCGCTGAGCACTGCCCGCCCCGCCGCGTCGCCGGGCCAGGGGGTATGCAGGTAGCGCTGGCTCACGGCGGGCATGGCGGTGTTGGCCGGGTCGAGCAGGTAGGCAATCAGCAGCGGGTCGTCGCCGGGTTCGATGTTCAGGCCGCGCACCTGCAAATGGGTCGCCAGCGCCTTGGCCCCCGCCGCCCGCACCTCGCGCTGACCCACGAACTCAGCCTCGTCGACGTGGCCGAGCGGTTCGGGCCTGGGCTTGGCCTTTGATTTGGCTTTCTTCTCGCTGGCCGCTTCTCCGAAAAGCGCTTCTTCGGGCGGTGAAGGGGTGTCAAGCGGTTGCTGCTCGACCCGCTCAACCTCAATCGGCGCGGTGCGGGCCAGGTCGCCGTCGTAGGTCGCGGCCTGAAGCAGCTCGGCGCTCAGATCGTCCTCGCGTGACAGCAGGTAGCCCCACATCACGCCCTCGCCGGGGGTGCGCCACTCGGCCTGCGCCGCCTCGCGCAGCAGACTTTCCGGTTCGGGCACCGGGGCGGCCTCGCCGAGACCGCCGCCGCGTAGCGCCTCAAGGTCGCGCCGCACGCTGCCCAGGTCGAGTTCGGTCAGCAAAGCGTCGAGCGCTGCCGGATCGCCCGTCCCGGCGTGGGTCGCCATCTCGATATCGAGCGGCAGATCGGTGACCATGCACGACAGCTCACGGCTCTTGTAGACGTTGTCCAGGCTCGCCAGAATCTTCTCTCTGGTCCCTTTGGGTTCCAGCGTGCCGTCCTGGGCGCGGGCGATTACCTCATCGAGGGTGCCATGCTCCTGAAGGAGTTTGGACGCCGTCTTGGGGCCGATGCCCTTCGCACCGGGAATGTTGTCGCTGGCGTCTCCGGTCAGCGAGCGGTAGTCGACCCACTGAGCGACGCTGACGCCGTACTTTTCCAGCACGTCCGCCGGGCCGAACAATTTGAAATCATTGGTCAGCACCTTCACGTGCTCGGTCAGCAGCTGGTAGCTGTCGCGGTCGGAGGTCACGATGACGGCGTTCATGCCGTGCGCTTCGGCTTTCTTGGCCAGCGTGCCGATCACGTCGTCGGCCTCGTAGCCGCCCACTTCCAGTCTCGGCAGGCCCACGGCGTCCACGATGGCGCGGATGCGGTTGATCTGGGCCGGAAGGTCGCTGGGCGTTTCGGCGCGGCCCGCTTTGTAGTCGTCGTACTGCTCCTTGCGAAAGGTCCTGACGGGCGGGTCGAACACCACGATGACCTGGTTGCTGGTCTGCTTCATCAGCCGGGTGAGCTGGCGCATGAAGCCGAGAATGGCGTGGGTCGGCTCGCCGCTCTTGCTGGTCAGCGGCGGCAGCGCGAAGTAAGAGCGGAAAGCCAGGGCATGCCCGTCGATCAGGACGGCGGTGTCGGGGGCGGGCGTCATAGCAGCATTCTAGCGCCAAACGACTCGGGTATTTGCGTATTTCTGAAACGTATTTCGCCGCTGAACTGCACTTGGTGCGGCCTCCGGTTTGAATCGGTTCATGGGAGCCAGTGAACTTTAACCAAGCGGGCAGGCGTCCTCAAGGGCGTCCGCTGTGCTCAGGAACAGGAAAAGGAGCGAAATGGATTCCGGTTCGGATACCGAACAAATCAGAACCACGACCACAAAAAGCTGGCCCCGACATCGAGTGTCTGGGGCCAGGCTTGAGAGCAGGGCAATTGCTCAGGTCTTGCGGCGCTTGCGCAGACGCTCCATCGCGGCGTCGAGGCTCAGGCGCATGCGCTCCAGCGCCTGGGCCAGATCGCCCACCTCGTCGTTGGCTTCGGCCTTCACCGACTGGCTCAGGTCCCCGAGGCTGATGGCGTCGGCAGCCGTCACCAGACGCTCGATCGGCTGCACGATGCGCCGCGCCGCGCGGGCGGCGAGCGCCGCACCCAGCAGCATGGCCAGCAGGCCCGCCGCCAGCAGGGTCAGCAAGGTGTTGCGAAGCTGGGTCTGGGCCGAGTCGATCGGCACGCCGACGGCAATGCGGTAGAGCAGGGTATTGGCGCTCTTCTCGTTGGCGCCGCGCGTTTCGCGGCTGCCGTCGGGCTTGGTGTAGACCCCGATGCGCTCCACCTGGAAGTTGCGGTTGCCGATAGTCTGGTTGTCGGGGTTATTGACGGCCCGCTTGAGCACTGCCGCTGGCTCGGAGTCCTGCGCGCCCACGCTGACGAGCTGCTGAAGCTGGGCGTTGTAGAGCTGCGCCGGGGTGTCGTTTTGCACGAACACGCCGCTTGATGGGTTGGCCTTGACCCAGGTGCCCACCCGCTCGCCCAGCACCGCGTCGAGGCCCGGCGACTGGCTGCGGAAGAAGGTGGTGCCGTCCGGCAACTCGACTTGCACGAAGCCCACCGACTGGCGGTTGAGCAAAGTGCCGAGCTGCTGGTTGACGGTGTTCTGGTCGGTGGTGTTGAGGACCGATCCCACGGCGGCGGCGATGGTTGCCGCACTCGTCGAGATCAGCGAGCGCTGTGAGGAGGTCAGCACGATGCTCAGGGTGCCCAGGGTCAGCACCGTGTAGACGGCCAACGGCGTCACCGAGGCGACGGTCAGGCGGCGCAGCAGCGGCTGGCGGCGGCCCAGCGGCGTGTCGCGCTCACTGGACTGCATGATCAGTTCCGGTGCTTGATCGGCAGCTTTCGGCGCAGCAGGCGTGTCGGTGATGGTGAGCGCCCCGGTGAAATCCGCCCAACTGTCGGCGGGCGCGGCGTCTACGCTGCTGGCCAGGCCAAGGGTTTGCGAGCCGGACAGCTCGGCGCTGGCGGGCAGACCGGACAGCTGGGACGCAGGCAGTTCGGAAACGGCAGCTGCCGAGGCTTGCTGTTCGGGGAAGCTGGCCTGGCTGCCGGGGACGGGTGCAAAGAGATTGCCGGAAGCGTCAGCCGCTTCAGGCTTGAAGGCGGGTGCGGCCAACTGGTCCCAGAAATCGTCGCCCACCGGGGCCAGCGGTGCGGGCGATCCTGCCGTGGGGGAGACGGCCGAGGTCACGGCCAGGCCAGGATCGGCGCGGGCCACCATCACCGGGCTGTCGAGGGTAGCGACGCGCTGATCGCGGCCTGGCGGCGTTACCACCTGGCCGAACTCGGTGGCGTGCAGGTCGGTTCGGTTGATCGGCAGCGAGGTGGGCACGCGGCCCAATTCCAGAGGCGCGGCAGGCACCGCATCCGGCAACTCGGCGGTCTCGGCCACCTGTTCCAGGCGCACCTGAGCGTTGACTTCCTTGAAGATCTCCAGCAGCACGGTGGCCCGCTCGCGCCCGGTGGGCTTCATCAGGCGGCCGCCCCGGCGGGTCGCCAGCTTGCGGGCCTGGTCGGCGGAGAGCTGAAAGCGGGTGGAGAGGGCCTGCTGGAGCTGGGCCTGCTGCTCTTCCGGAACGGCCTGTTCGATCACGACGGTGTACTTCATGCTGACTCCCCTGAATCACTTCGCTGCGCGGTGGCGGTTGGGCTGTTGGTGGAATAATGTATGGCGGTTAAGGTGTCAAAACGCTCAGCCCTATGGCTGCCAGGAACCGGAGTGGGTGCCCCGGTCCGCTTCCCTGTGGGCCAGTGCAAGGTCGCGCTCATACGATCTCCCGCGCCCGCAGTTGCCTGGCGAAGGCCTGACGCTGGGTGTCTTCGAGTTCCTGGGCAATGGCGCGCAGCAGGGCCGATAGGCGCGCGGGCGCAGGCAACTCGTCGAGGGCGTCCTCGACCATCACACGGCCCATCGGCCCGACGCAGGCCATCAGCGCCGCACTCACCTCGACGAAGAGCCGGTCGTCGACGAGCTGCTCCTGGCGCTGGGCACGTGCGGCATATTGTTCGGCCAGCGAGAGCGCTTCCTGAACCTGGGGGTCGTTGCCCAGGCGCTGCGGATTGTCTGCCAGCGCGTCGAGCACGCGCCATAGGGTAAAGGGTAAGGGAGTCTGATCGGTAACGCCGCTGGGCCAGGACATGGTCACACCAGATCACCTGCTCCCGAGGCGATCCAGATCGGCGAGGCTTGCAGCTCGGCGAGCGGCAGTGCCCGCAGCCGCAGCCGCAGCCGCCGCAAGGTGGCCTCGAAGACCGCCAACAGGGCGTCGCGCAGTTCGGTCACGTTGAGATCCGGCAGCGCCTGCACCGAAAGCTGGTCGAGCCACACCTCGCGGGCGAACGGATCGAGCACCGGGTGGCGCTCGGCGAGTTCGGCAGCCGAGCTGCGCCACACGTCGGCGACAGTGCTGCTCTGCGTTGCCGTCATGGTCAGGACCTGCGACCAGAACTGCACCAGTTCCGGCGTTCTGAGCTGTTGCGGCGCGTTGAGCTTGTAGACGACGCCGCCCACCGGCAGGCTGCCTGCCACCGGTCTGCCGGACTGCCAGAAACTGATGACCGAGCCGCGCTCGCCGCCGAGCAGCGCGCCGGAAAAGCCGCTGCTGGCCAGTTGCGTCTGGGCAGCGGGCCAGGCTTCGCTGACGGCCTCAGGCTGGGCGTTGCGGCACTGCCAGGCGGTGATCGCGGTGGACGGCTCCAGCACCGAGAGCTGTATGGTGGCGCGCGAGAACGCCAGCATGAACTCGCCGAGGCTCAGGTCGGTTGTCTGATCGAAGCCGCCGAGTACGGCCCCCGTGTTCCACATCATCCGGCCCTGGCGTCCGTCCTGACGCGCTTCGAGCACCGCGCTGAGCAGGGGACGCTGCTCGATGTCGGCGCACACCTCGCTCCAGGGATAGTGATCGGTAGACAGCAAGTAGAGCGGCTGGCGGCTGGGAAGCGGAAGCCAGAAACGCGCGCTGCGGATAGTGGGGGAAGGAATGGTCATCACGGCTGCGGTTATCAGACGCCTTTGTCTCTTACACACCGCTTACTCATATGAAATTTTCTTCATTTCTTGGCAGACTTTGTAACCTTCATCGCAACTACACCCGGCCCGGCTCTGCCCTCCACCACGCTGAAAGCCGCTATGCTGGGCAGCGCATGCTTCGTCTCGCTCCTATACTGCTGTGCGCTTTGCTGTGCGGCTGCCGCTACAACTTCATTCCGGTAATTCCCGCTCCGGTGCAGGTGGCCCTGCCGCTCAGAATCACCCAGGCGACCTTGCAGCGCCGGGGCGACGCGCTTGCCCTGTCAGCGCAGGTGGACGGCCCCATGCAGGCCGATTACCTCAGCGTGGTGTGGTTTGCCGGTGACCGCGAACTGGGGCGCGACAGCCGCTACCTCGACGCCCAGCACCGCAGCGCCGAATTCGAGTTGCCCGCCGCTGCAAAGGCCGATTACCGGGCCATGCTGCTTTACGGCGGGGCGCTGCTGCGTCAGCTTGATCTGCGCGAATTGAACAGCTTGAAATGAGTGGGACCTTCGCGCGGCCAGGTGACGGCCCAGCGGGTTACTGAAACAGCGGCAGATGCCCCAGCGCCGTGACTTCTTCTCGCTCCTGGCCCTCGGTAAACACCGCCACCACCGCCGCAACCTCGCCGCCGACTTCCTCAATGATCTGGCGCAGGCTGGCCAGGGTGCCGCCGCTTGACACTACGTCGTCCACGATGGCGACCTTGTGGCCTTTGATTTTCGGCACGTCGAAGCCGTCGAGCACCAGCAGTTGCGGCTTGCCGGTGGTGATGCTGACCACCTCGCGCGCCACCGGCTCGACCATGTACGGCTTGACGGTCTTGCGAACGACGACGTAGGGCAGCCCCGACTCGCGGCTGATGACGTGCGCCAGCCCCAGCGCCTTGACTTCCGGCGTGACCAGCACGTCCACGCCCTCGGGGATCATCTGGGCCAGCGCCTTGCCTGCCGCCTCGGTGACCTCGGTGTCGCCGAGCATGTTGAAAAGAGCGATGCTGACGCCCGGCGCGACCTCGACGACGGGCAACTCGCGTGTGACCGTGCCCACCTGCACCGGGTGAATGCGGCGCTGGCTGGCTGAAGACGTGCCCGGCGCGGCTGACTGATCTGCATTGTTCACGGCTGCGCATTGTAGCGAAAACCGGCTGGGGGTGGTGCGGGGCCAGCGGCAGAGATGAAAACCGGGGAAGCGGGCGTGGTGGCCTGACTTCCCCGTCTCTCGTTTCCTTGTTGCGCCCCTCAGCCTGCGCAGGGCGTCTTGACGATCTCTTCCTCGCTGAGATGAAGATCGGCCCAGTCGCTGATGGCCCCGATGACCCGCTGAAGTTCTTGTCCGGCAGGCGTCAGGGTATAGATGCTGCGGGCCAGCTTGCCCTGGGCTTCCTGGTCGGTGGCCTTGCTGATGATGCCGAGCGTTTCCAGACCTTCCAGCCGCTGGGTCAAGGTGGCGCTGTTGCACCCGCCGATGGCCCGTGAAAGCTCATTGAACCCCTTGGGACCGGCCAGGAGCGAGCGCACGATATGCAGCACCCACTTTTCTTGCAACACGCCGATGGCCCGGTAGACCGGACAAAAGATGCCGTGCTGTTCCTGAATCATGCTAGAAGTATACACGCCCTTCGTCTTCAAATTGCTAGGCTCGACACACTACTTGACTTTTCAAACCAGTTGGTTTAGTCTTGTTCCATGACCGCCACACAGATCAAGCCCAGCAGCGTCAGAGAAGCCATCGAAACCCGCCGCAGCATCCGCAAGTTCGTGCAGGAGCCGCTCGATCAAGCTGATTTGCGCGAGATCCTGCGCTTGGCCAGCCTCGCGCCCAGCGCCAACAATGTGCAAACCTGGCGCGTTGCCGTGATTCAGAATCCCGACCTACAGACCAAATTGCAGGAAGCGTCGTACAACCAGGGGCAGGTCACCAGCGCGCCTGCCGTGCTGGTCGTCTACAGCGACATGGAAGACGCCCTGAACACCATCGAGCAGACTCTGCCCTCCAGCATGAGCGAGGAGGAGCGCCAGACCCGCGCCGAGGGGTTTCGCAAGAACTTCGCCGGAATGGACGTGGCGCAGCGGGGTCAGTGGGGACTGGCACAGGCCAACATCGCCTTCGGGTTCCTGATGCTGGCCGCCCGCAGCTTGGACTACGACACCGTGCCGATGCTCGGCTTCCAGCCTGACAAGGTCAAAGAACTGCTCGGCCTGCCGGAGCACGTGCAGTTTGCTGGCCTGCTGCCCCTCGGCAAGCGTGCCGAGGACGGCTTCCCGCACCACCGCCACGCCATCGAGCGCGTCGCCACCTTCTACTGAGCTTCAGGTTCTGAGACTGGCCCTGCCCGCGTGGTGGGGCTTTTGCGTTGGACGCTCCCAGCTGACCTCACTGCTGATTTAATGAGGCGGGAGTCTGACGGTGCCGAGCATGTACTGACCGAGCGCCTGAATCGCGCTGTAAAACTGATCGAACTCCACCGGTTTGACGATGTAGCTGCTGGCGTGGTTCTGGTAGCTGCGCAAGATGTCTTCCTCGGCCTGCGAAGTGGTGAGCACCACCACCGGAATGGTGCGCAGGGCCGGGTCGTCTTTGAGTTCGGCCAGCACTTCCAGGCCGTTCTTGCGCGGCATATTGATGTCAAGCAAGATCACGTCGGGACGCGGCGACGCGCCGAACTCGCCCTCGCGGCGCAGGATCTGCATGGCCTCCACGCCGTCTCGGGCGACCTGCATGATGGTGGGCAGGTTGGCGTCGAGAAACGCTTCCTGGGTCAGGATCACGTCCGGCTCATTGTCCTCGACTAGCAGAATCTGAATGGGAGCGTGACTGGGCATCTTCACAGAGTCTAGAGCTTTTGGCTGGCCGGGTCGGCAGATGGTGGATGTTCCGGGGTTCATTCTGCTTCCGCCGGGCTGGTGCGCCGCCCAGCTCGGGTCGGTTCAGCGTGGGCCAGTTTAGTGTGATACTGCTGGGCCGCCGCCGCGATCTTCAAGCCGCGCCGGTTGGGCAGCGGGTGCGGGTGAACGCCTGACTTACCGCTCAGGCCCAGGCTATAGAGCGTGCCGAGAATCTCCGGGCGGTGGCCTAGGTCGACGCCGCCCGCTTGCCATGTCTCCAGCGTCTGCCGCACCCGGGCAGCTACCAGCGACGACGCGGTCTGCGGGTCGAGCAGCAGCCGGATCTGGTCCTGCGGGTGGGCGGGCAGCCGGATCAGGCCGCTGTGGGCGAGCTCATGCAGGGTGGCGGGTTTCATCTGGGCATGGCCCAGGCTGTGGGTGCCGAGCGGGCGGCGTAGTAGTGTTTCAGTCAGTTGGATCAGGCGCTCGGCGGGTCGCCGGGACAGGGCGCAGATCAGCTGTGCCCAGTGGTGCTGGAGCTGGTCGGCCAGGCCCCAGCGTGCCGCCTCGTCGGCGAGAATGGCGGCGATCAGCCCGGCGTCTACCTGGTAGCGGCGGGCCGCCAGTGTCAGGGCCGGGTTCGAGGCGTCGCGGCGGGTCTGGAAGTGGGCGCGAGTGTCGAAGGCGATGTTCATGCCCTGAGCTTGCCGCAGCCGCGTGCAGGTTTCGTCATCCAAAGGTCAAGATGCGGCTCAGATCAGCAGCGGTGTGCCCAGGTGACGCGCCACCATCGCCGCCGCACCGCTTCGTCTGGAGCAACTGCAGGCCATCCGAGCGCGGCGGCGATCGCCTCGGCCAAGTCGTGCACTGTTTTGCCCAACGTGTTGAGATAGCGGCAAAATTGTGGAGCTAAAAGTGAGCGCAGGCGACCTTCCACCTGCCGACCAGTCCAGGAATCACGGTCCTCCACCTCCAGGCGCTGGCGCAAGCGTTCCCGGACCACGTCGGGCGGAGCCGGTAAGGTGAAGTGCCGACGGTCCAGCCCACGTTCCATCCATCCGTTCATGACGGCCCGAACCGCGCCGAATCGCTGAGCGTCATCGGCACGATCACGGGGCCAGCTGCCAGCTGCAGCGCCTCGGCCAGTGCGTCCACCAAGAACGGAACCCATAGAGGGTGCGCCTGAAAATCGGCGTGGCGCTGCTCGGACGGTGTCAGTCGGCGCAGTGCGTGGCCGATAGGAAACTGCCGGGCCAGCGGGCGTGCAGGGCGTGGGGCGTGTGCGTCTTGCCCACGCCGCAGGGGCGTTGATCCAGACGACGGGCGGCATGCCCTCAGCTTCACTTTCGGCGGTGTGTTCCGGCTGACAGGCAGCGCGGCGCGGACGTGGCACCCTGCGAGGCAGAGCGGCACAGGAGAGGAGGAGACGAGATGACACTGAGCGTCGGGGATCAGGTGAAGTGGAAGAGTCACGGCGGCGAGGCACGCGGCAAGATCGTGTAGGTGGCCCACGCGGATGGCCAGGTCAGCGGCTTTCACTATCAGGCCAGCAAAGACGACCCGCGCTATATCGTGGAACTGGAAGGCGGCAAACAGGTGGCGCACACGGCGGACGCGCTCAGCAAAATTCAGTAGTGGCCCATTGGAACCTGATTTCAGGGCGATGACTGCTTCCTTGCAGTGGCCTTCCTGTGCGAGCGAGCAGTTGGAGTCCCAGGACCAGGCATACGGACACCAATGAAGCCGAACACGAGGTCCGTTGCTCTTTTATGTGAAGAGCATTCTTCGCGATTTGGAACAGCCCTGAATCCGAACCAAATCACCCCGTGTTGCGCACGCCCGCCGCGATCCCCTGCACGCTTAACAGCAGCGGGCGCTCGTAGGTGTCCAGGCCGTTTTCCTCGGCCCTGGAGCGGCGCAGCAGCTCCACCTGAATGCGGTGAATCGGGTCGATGTAGGGGTTGCGCAGGGCGATGCTCTGCTTGAGGCGCGGCTCGCCTGCCAGCAACTCGCCGCCGATGACCGCCTCCACCAGCCGCACCGCCTCCGCGTAAGCGTGCTGAAGCCGCCCAGCCAGCTCGGTTCCGGCCCCGCCCAGCGACAGGTAATCGTCGAAAATCTGCGGATCGCTTTTCGCCAGTGCCATCTGGGCGTTGTCCAACACGCTGCGGAAAAAGGGCCACTGCTGATACATCTCGCGCGCCAGCTCCGGCCCGATGTGCCCGATCGCTTCCGGCAGCCCGTACCAGCCCGGCAAATTGGCGCGGTTCTGGGTCCAGCTCATGACCCAGGGAATGGCCCGCAAATTGCTCAGGGTGGGCGCGCCGGGCCGCCGCACCGGGCGCGAGGCGATGTTCAGCCGCGAGATCTCGTGAATGGGCGTCACGGCCTCGAAGAAGGGCAGGAAGTGCTCATCCTCGACCAAGGCGCGGTAGGTGCGGGCGCTGACCTCGCTGGCCCCGGTCAGGGCGTCGGTCCAGGTGGCAGGCAAGTCGGCCTGGGGGCGCGCTGCCGAGAGCAGCAGGCCGTAGAGCGCTTGCTCCAGGTTGCGGTGGGCCAGCACCGGATGGCTGTACTTGTCGGCCAGTGCCTCGCCCTGCTCGGTGATGCGCAGTCCCGCGTCGATGGTTCCGGCAGGCTGCCCCAGAATGGCCCGCGAGGCCGGGCCGCCGCCGCGTCCGATGCTGGTGCCGCGCCCGTGAAAAAAGCGCCACGGCACGTTCGAGCGCTGGCACACTGCGCTGATCTGACGCTGCGCCTCGTGCAAGGCCCAGTTGGCCGCCAGAAAGCCCGCATCCTTGTTGGAATCCGAATAGCCCAGCATGATTTCCTGCACGTCGCTGCCCAGCACGGCGCGGTATTCGGGCAGTGAGAGCAGTTCCCACATCACGCTGGGCGCGCGCTGCAAGTCGCCCAGCGTTTCGAACAGCGGCACCGGCAAAATCCGGAAGCCCACCTCGCGGGCCAGCAGCAGCGGCTCCAGAATGTCGCTCACCGACTCGCTCATGCTGATGATGTAGCGCCCGAAGGCGCGCGGCCCGACCTTCTCGACGGCTTGCTGCACTTCCCGGATCGGCCCGATGGTGCGCTCCAGTTCTTCGGTGAAGGGCATTCCGGCGGGCCACAGCGGGCGGCGCGACTGCAGTTCGGCGCTCAGCACGTCGAGTTTGGCGTGCTCGGGCAGGTCAAGGTAGTTCTCCGAAACGCCCGCGCCGCGCAGCAGCTCGGCCACCGCCGCGCCGGTGAGCTGGCTGTGCTCGCGCACGTCGAGGCTCACCAGATGCTGCCCGAAGGTGCGTGCCACCGTCAGCAGCGGGGTCAGCAGCTGATCGGCGCTGCGAACCTGGCCGTCCTGGCGCAGCCGGGCGTCGAGCGCTTCCAGGCTGGGCAGCAGCGCCACCGGCTGACCGTCGCGCACGGCATTATGCAAATCGCGCAGGGTCCGGCGGTAGGCTTCCTCGCCGCTGCTCTCCTGACTGAGATCGGCGTAGGTCTGGCGGATGTGGGTCAGCAAGAGCTCGCGGGCGCGTTCGCGGTGCAGCTCCAGCGTTTCGCGGGTCGCTTCCGGGGTCACGAAGGGGTTGCCGTCACGGTCGCCACCCATCCAGGAGCTGAAACTCAGCGGCAGTCGGGCGTCGCTGTGCCGTCCGTAGACATGCACGAAGGCCCGCTCCAGATCGCGCTGCAACCTCGGCAGGGCCTGGGCGATCACCGGCAGGTAACTCAGCCCGCCCTTGACCTCGTCTTGCACGGTGGGCTTGAGGCGGCGCAGTTCCGGCGTGGACCACATCGCCTCGATGTGCGCCGCCACGCGCAGGGTGGCTTCCTCGGTCAGGTCGAGGTGGCCGAGTTCGGGAATGCTCCCGGCCACCTCGACCAGATGGTTGCGCACGGTGCGCCGCCGCATCTCGGTGGGATGGGCGGTAAAGGTCAGGCCCAGGCTGACCCGGCTGATCAGCGCTTCGACCTGCTCGGCGCTCAGGCCCAGCGCCTTGAGGTCGCCGAGTGCCCGTTCCAGGCTCTGTGAGCGCACGCCCTTGGTGTCCGACAAGGAGCGCACCCGCTCATACTCCTCGGCCAGATTGACCAGCTGGAAGTACCAGGTAAAGGCCCGCAGCAGGTTCTCGGCGTCGTCGGTGCCGAGTCCGGCGATGAGCGCTTGAAGCTGCGCCGAACCCTCGCCGCCGCGTGCCCGGCGCACCAGCGCCCGCACTTCCTCGACCAGATTGAAGAAGTCTTCGCCTTCCTGCTCCCTGAGCACCTGTCCCAGCGTGCGGCCCAGCAGATTCACGTCTTCACGAATGCCCATGTATGGTCTCCTTTGAGGTGCGGGTCCGGTTGGAAGGCGGGTGGGTGGTGTGGGAAATGGTGGGTGTAACAAGGGGACGGCACCACTGCCCACTCATCCTTCACCACTGCTTTCTTCGAAGTGGTAGCGCTCGATCCGCACGGCCCTGCCGCCCTCGATGTCCAGCCAGACGCCGTTGAGTTCGGCGGGGCCTTCGCGCACCCCGAAACGGTGGGGGCGCTCGGTCACGAATTTTTGCAGCGGGCCTGCCGGGTCGGCCCCGATGATGCTGTGCATCGGCCCGGTGAAGCCCGCGTCGGTCTGGAAGGCGGTGCCGAGCGGCAGGATGCGGCCATCGGCGGTGGGCACGTGGGTATGGGTACCGATCACGGCGGCGACCCGCCCGTCGAGATGCCACCCCAGCGCCGCCTTCTCACTGGTGGCCTCGGCGTGAAAGTCCACGAAGACGCTGCCGAGATCCGGCTGGGTCAGCAGGTCGTCCATCGCCAGAAAGGGATTTTGCACCGCTTCCATAAACACCCGCCCCAGCACATTGACCACCGTGAGGCGCTCGCCGTTCACCGTGAAGGTGTTCCAGCCGCGCCCCGGCGTGCCCGTTGGCAGGTTGAGGGGCCGAATCAGCCGGGGATCGTCCAGCAGACCGTAGACCTCCCGGTGGTGCCAGGCGTGGTTGCCCAGCGTCACGGCGTCCGCGCCTGCTGAGACGATCAGCTCGAACGATTCGCGGTTGAGGCCGAAGCCCCCGGCGGCGTTCTCGCCGTTGACGACGATGAAGTCGGCCCGGTCACGCAGCGTCGGCAACTGAGCGGCCAGCACCCGCCTGCCGGGCCTGCCGTACACGTCTCCCACGAAGAGTACCCGCAACATGGCGCTCACTCTAGCGGCTTAGCGTACTCGGCACGTCAATTCGTTTACGCCGCACTGGCCCCGGATCACTTCCCCGGGTGGTGCCCCACTGAACAGGGGGACGTGCAGCGCGGACCGGACTCTCTTTACCGGCCCCGACTTTAAAGTAGAATGAAGAGGTGAATGTTCTGGCGATTTCAGCAGGGTCCGCGTTGCCAGGGCCTGGTGTGGGTTGAGCGGTCCGTTTCGCCGGTTTCCATTCAACGATTATCTGGACGCCAGCGAGCAGATTACGCCGCCTGCCCGTCCGGCCGTTGAGGAAGACCGCCGCGAAATCGAGGCCGATGACGGCGAGTTGCTGCGCTGCCTGCCCTCGGCACTTTTTCTGCTCGATCAGGCAGGCATTCTGGTGCGGGTTGGGGGCAACTGGCAGGGCGTCACCGGGCTGCTGCCCGAGCACGTGCTGGGCCGCCCGCTGCACCAGTTCATCAAGCTGCCGCAAAGCAGCCATCCACGCGGCCTCTACGCTGAGAGCGGGGTCTGCGAGGAAGCGTCCATCGGGCGCGGCGGACTGTCGCGGCGGGTCAGGATCGTCTGGCAGCGCGGTGAGACGCGGGTGGCGGGCAGTCTGGAGCAGCCTGGCCTGGCCGCCCGCGAAGCGTATGAGCGCAGCGAGCGGCTGCGGCGAGCCGAGGAAGCCCTGGAGCAGACCATTGCCTGCCTGGGCACCACCCTCGACCCGGTGCAGGGCCAGCACGTCGTGCGAATGATGTCGTACGCCGCCCGGCTCGGTGAGATCTACGGCCTCGACGAGCCGGGCCTGCGGTCCGTGCGTTGGGGCGCGGCCCTGCACGATGTTGGCAAGGCCCGTGTGCCGCAGGACATCCTGAACAAGCACGGTCCACTGAGCGCCGATGAGTTCGACGTGGTCGTGCAGCATCCGGTATGGGGCGCGGAGATTCTGGAGCGGCTGGAATTTCTGCCGGACGCGGCCCGCCAGGCCGTGCTGCACCACCATGAGCGCTGGGATGGTCAGGGCTATCCGGCGGGCTTGCTCGCGGAGCGCATTCCCACTGCGGCGCGCATCGTCATGATCGCCGACGTATTCGACGCCCTGACGAGTAACCGCTCGTACAAGGATGCCTGGACGCCCGAGGCCGCCGGGGCGTTCTTGCTGCGCGAATCGGGCCGCGCCTTCGATCCCAATCTGGTGCGGCTCTTTCTGGAGCGGGTGCTCGATCTGGGTTACCTTTATCAGGACGCAGAGGACGAGACGGGCGAAGCGGACCCAACTTAGGCTTGCCGCCCGACCTGATGCTTTTGTTCCATTGTGCCTAGCCAACTGCTTCCGGCCCAAGGCGCGCCTCTACCGACGTTGCTCAGCGGATGATCCGGGCCGGTTCGATGTTGGCTGCCCGCCGGGCTGGAAGCAGCGCGGCCAGCAGGGTGGTCGAGAGGCCCAGCGCGTTGACCCACATCAGGTCGCTGAGCCTGACCTGTACTGGCAGCGCCGTGATGAAGTACAAATCGCCGGGAATCTGAAAGGGCCGCCAGGTGAAATACAAGCTGATCAAGAGGCCCAGCAGGTTGCCGAGCAGCAATCCCGCCGCGCCGAGTGCTGCGCCCTGCCAGACGAACGCCCAAATGATGTGCTGCCGCGACGCGCCCATCGCCCGTAGAATGGCAATTTCCTGGGTCTTCTCGAAAACGGTCAGGGTGAGCACGTTGGCGATGCCGAAGGCGGCCACGATGACGATCAGGAAGACCACGAAGCCGATGACCTGTTTTTGCAGTCTGAGTTGATCGAGCAGCGAGCCGTAGAGGTCCTGCCATGGCAAGCTGCTGTACGGCAGCGCCTGGCTGAGCGTTTCGCCCACCTGCGGCGCGAGGTCGGGGTCGCCCAGCCGCACCTGATAGCCGTTGATGTGGGTGGTGCCCTGAAGTTGTTGTAGGGTCGCGAGCGGCACGAAAGCGTAGGCGCTGTCGATCAGGTAATTGCCGCTGCGGAAGATGCCCGCGACCTTGAGCGTGCTGCGGCGCTGGGTGCTGCCGACCAGCAGCCGCAACTCCTGGCCCTGAAAGGCCCCCAGACTCTGCGCCAAGGCGCTGCCCAGCAGCACATGACCGGGTTTGAGGTCCGAGAGCAGGCGGCTTTCATCGGCGGGCAGGGCCAGCACCTTTCCGGCTTCAGCGGTCACCCCGAAGAGGGTGGCGAAATCCAGGCCTGCACTGCGTCCTTCTGAAGCTGGTCGAGTCAGCAAGCCCTTGTCGGCCAGAAACGGCATGAAGGCGGTGACTGCCTGGTTGTCTTTGAGTGCTCGCTCCATCTGGGGGTCGAGGCCGCCCGGCGAGAAGCGGGTCAGGCTGAGATGGGGGCTGGCGCGCAGGGTCGCTTGCACCAGCGCGCCGGTAAAGCCGTTGGTCAGACTCAGGGCGGCGATCAGCACCATGACGCCCACTGCGATTCCCAGCACGGTGCTGAGGTTCTGGGTGCGCCGCCGCCGCAGATGGGCGCGGGCCAGCGTCAGGGACAAAGAGGGAGCCGCCACGTCTGGGCGAGGATAGCAGAAGACCGCCGCGCCGGGCCGGGTGTCCGGGGCGCGGCGCAAAGAGGTTCAAAATAAAAATTTGAGGCCCAGCCGCCCTCGCAGGCCAGCGCCGTTGGCCGTGCCCTTGCTGCTGAACGGGCTGCGGTAATCAATCTCGGCGCTGGCCGCGATGCTATCGGTGAGCAGATACTCGCTGCCTAGGGCCAGCAGGACGGCGTAATCGGTGGCTGTCTTGACCGGAGGCTGAACGCCGTTGACCGGTGTGGTCGGGGTGCTGGACACCGATGCGCTGCTGGTCAGACCCAGGCCGGCGCCCAGGTAGGGCCGCAGCTTGCCGCCGAGCTGGGGGCGGTAGAGCAGCAGCGCATCGACCGAAAGTGCGCCCGAACTCGTCACGTAGTCCACCGCTGCCTGCGCGCCGAACGAGCCGAAGACCTGTGAGCTGCCCACCACGATGCCGTAGGCTGTGCCTCCGCCGCTCAGTGAGGGCGCAATGCTGACCCCAGCGTAGAGGCGACTGGAGAGTGGGGCGACCGGCGGGGTCGGCGGCGTGATCGGAGCGGGTGGGGCGGTGGGCGCGGCTATATTGGTCGCAGGGTTGGTCGTGGGCGCTGACTGGATCACCGGTGGTTGGGTGACGGGCGGCTGCTCCGTCGTTTGGTCTGTTGTTTGGGCGGCAGCCTGGCTGAGCAGGGCGAGCAGCAGGGCGGCAGTAAGCATGCGGGTCATAGGCAACCTCGGGATGAGAGCGTGGAGAGCGGGACGGTGGCGTTCAGCTTAGCGGTCAGGCGTGAGTATGAGGCACAAAAAAAATGCACGACAAAAAACCGGAGCGGCCCACCACCAGTGGCGAGCGCTCCGGTTCGAAAGGGGCATTCAATAAGCGAATGCGCCATCCGAGTTCAGAAAGTTTAGAAGTAGTACTTCAGGCCGATCTTGGCGGCGGGCGAGAAGGACTTGCTCGTGGTGTCCGTGGTGCTGGTGTTGTTGGTGCCAATGCCCTTGTTGCTGAGGTAATACTTGCCGTTGAACTCGCCGAAGGCGCTCAGGTTGCCGACAATCTTGTAGTCGGCCCCGATGATACCGTTGACGTAGTAGTCGTTGGCCTTGGTGCTGTCAATGTCACTCACGGCGCTGCTGCTCAGACCGAAGCCCACGCCGACGTAAGGCGACAGGCGACCCGCGCCGAGCGAGTACATGGCGTTGACGTCGGCCTGGATGGCCTGGGTCTGGGGCACGTAGTCTACGTTGGCGCGCAGGCCCAGTCCGAACAGGACCTTACTGGCTCCCACGGTTGCGCCGAAGCTGCTGACAAACGGCACGTCCTTGCCGAAGAGGCTACCCTGCGCGCCGCTAAAGGTCGCGCTGGTGCTGATGCCCGCGTACAGACCGCTGTTGCTCTGGTCGTCGGCCATCATGGTCATGCTGGTGTCGGGCGCAACGTCACCGATCACCACGGTGGTGGAGGGAGTGGCCGGGGTGGTGGTCACGGTGCTGTTGGTGGTCGTGGTGCTGGTGCTGCGGGCTTCCAGGGCGGCCACGCGGGCCGTCAGGGCGTCCACATTGGCGGTGGGACCTGCTGGGCCGGCCGGACCCTGGGGACCTACCGGGCCCGCCGGGCCGACGTCGCCCGCCGGACCCTGGGGACCTACTGCGCCCGCCGGGCCTGCGGGACCCGCTTCGCCTGCCGGTCCAGTCTCGCCCGCTGGGATGTTCTGAACGGCCTGCTCCAGCGCGTCAATACGGGCGCTCATCTCGTCGCTGCTGCTCGAAGCTGAGGCGTCGCCCATGGCGGCAATCTGGTCTTCCAGCGCCGCGATGCGGTCCTGCTGGGCCGTCGAAGCGGTTTCCAGATCATCCACGCGGCTGCTCACGGCGGCCAGCTCGGTCGACACGTCCTGCATGCCCTTGGTGATGGTCGCCAAGTCTTCGGCGCTCAGGCCACCGGTCGCTGCGGGCTGGGCAGCGGCGCTCAGTGCACCGGTCTGGAGCAGGCGAGCGAAGATCAGGGCCGCCTGGTAGCGCGTCAGGTTCTCGTTGCCACGGAAAGTGCCGTCAGGGAAGCCCTGGATCAGGCCACGCTGGACAATCAGATCGACGGCGTCTTTGGCCCAGTGGCCCGCCGGAATGTCGGTGAAGTTGGTCACGGTAGCGCTGGTCACCGGGGCGGTGTCTTGTGCGCTGGCCACGCCCAGGGCAAGGGCCATCGTCGCAGCAATCGTCAAAATCTTTTTCATAGCGTTCTCCTAGTGACTCGTCGTGGCTTCATGCCTTACGGCTCACGATCTCGTCTTCTACCGTAGGCAGCTTCCGTGAGCGGCCTATGAACGGGGCGACAAGGCAGGTTGACTGTGACTTTGCTTAAGGTTGGCCGTTGTGGTGGTTTCTGACCTTCTTTCCCTTGGTGTGGCCGAGACACTTTTGTCTGTGAGTACTTCTAGTGCTGACTGAGTGCTTGTTTTTGGCATTTCCGATGAGAAAATGAAGGCCTTCTTGAACCTGACTGAAGATGTGAAAAGACCCCCGGTGCCTGTCATGCTTTCGTCTGGTCCGGCAGCCTGCCGGAGTTCACAAATCGGATTCACGCCGCCGCTGTGAGAAGATGAGCGGCATGCTTGACGAACTTGAATTCACCACCTTGACCCTCGATCAGCACGGCGATCTGGCGGTGCTGACCATCAACCGCCCGCAGGCCCTCAACGCGCTGAGCGGCGAAGTGATGAGCGAACTGGTCGAGGCCATCGAGGCCGTCGCCGAAACCGCCGAGGTCGCAGCCCTAATTATCACCGGGGGCGGCGGCAAGGCCTTTGTGGCCGGGGCCGACATCGCCGAACTCAGCCGTCTGGACGGGGTCTATGCCGGGCGCGAGACGTCGCTCTCGGGCCAGAATGTGATGCATGAGATCGCCTCGCTGCCGTTTCCGACGATTGCGGCCATTGACGGTTACGCACTGGGCGGCGGTTTGGAACTGGCGCTGGCCTGTGACGTGCGGATCGCCTCGCCGCGTGCCAAGCTGGGCCTGCCGGAAGTGACACTGGGCCTAATTCCCGGCTACGGCGGCACTCAGCGCCTGCCGCGCCTGATCGGGCCGGGCCGGGCGCTCGACATGATGTTGACCGGGCGTCAGGTCGGGGCCGAGGAAGCGTTGCAGATGGGCCTGGTCAATTATCTGGCCGAGAACCCGCTCGAAAAAGCCCGCGAGGTGGCCCAGCAGATGACCAGGAATGCCCCGATTGCCCTATCGCTGGTCAAGGAAGCGGTGCGGCGCGGGCTCAACGGCTCTCTGGAAGAAGGACTGGAAATAGAGGCCGACCTGTTCGGCATGGCCGCCGCGACCGCCGACTTCAAGGAAGGCACGGCGGCGTTTCTGGCCAAGCGCAAGGCCGATTTTCAGGGCGAATAAGCCCGCCCCGGTTCGGCTGACGCTGAGCTGAACTGGGGCAAGCAAAGTGGCGGCGGTCAACGTAAGAGCCGTCAGAAAACAACCTGTCCCTGACCGCTAGAGTTCGGGGGCAGGCTGTTCCGTTTCCCTGCATTCTTTCCGCTGGTGCCCTGCCACAACTCTGTTTTGCCTCACCCCTGAGGAGCCGAAATGACCGACCAGAAATTTACCCTGAACGTCAGCGGCGGCGCGCTGCACGACGTGGCCACCCGCCGCCAGACGGCTGGCCGAACGGTGGAATTCGCCACGCCCCGCGCCAAGCTGATCGAGGAGGCCGATCGGGCCATTCGCGCCGACCTCGCCCAGTACCCGCGCGCCCTGGCCGCCTACGACGCCCTGCAAGGCGACCCCGAAGCGCTGGCCGACTGGGACATGGCCAATTACATCACCATGCGTAAGCTCGGCTACAACGATCACGGGCGAGTCCACGCCTTCATCACCGGGGCGGCCAGCTTAGCGATTCTCGAACTGCTGCTGGAAGGCGGGGTGCGCCCGGACATCCTGGAGAGCGGCATCGGTGACACGGACGACGTGTACCTCAGCGTCATTCTCGGCACCATGCTGCACGACATCGGCAACCAGATTCACCGCGCCTCGCACGAGCAGCACGGCGTGATGCTGGCCCTGCCGATCATCAACCGCATTCTGGAGCCGGTTTATCCGGACGTGTTCAAGCGCACCAAGATTCGCAGCATCATCCTCGGCTGCATCAATTGCCACGACCTCAACCCGCCGCCGCTGACCATCGAGGCGGGGATCACGGCGGTGGCCGACGGCACCGACATCACCAAGGGACGCGGGCGCAAGGCCTTTGCGCTGGGCAGCGTGGACATTCACTCGATCAGTGCTCTGGCCGTCGATCAGGTCGTCATCGAGCGCGGCCTGAACAAGCCGGTGCGCATCGATGTGACCATGAACAATTCCGGCGGCATCTTTCAGGTCGAAGAAGTGCTGGCTCCCAAGGTCATCCGCACGCCGCTGAGCAGGTACGTGGAACTGCACGCCCGCACCCGTCCGCAGGGCGACGAGCAGATCGTCAGCCGGGTGCGTCTCGACGGTGACCATTTCGTAATGGATCTAGACAGCGGCGAGACGGTGGCCGTGGAGGTGCATGACAGCCAGCTCGAAGCCGTGCAGGCGGTGGCAGAGTCGCTCGACGTGGGCGTGCAGAGCCGCTAGAGGGAATTGTGGGCAATGGTGGGTGGTGACAGGCGATTCCCCCTCGCCACGTTCTACACTTGCCCCATGTCCCAGCCTTCCGTGACGCCCGACTGGAGCTATGAGCGCGCCCACTGGCGGCGCGGATATTTTCGGGTGGCGGGCGTGGACGAGGCCGGGCGCGGGGCCTGGGCCGGGCCGGTGACGGTGGCTGCCGTCATCTTGCCGAACCACCTGGGCGATCTGCCGTTTCGTGACAGCAAGCAATTGCGCCCCGCCGTGCGCGAGGTCCTAGCCGCCGAGGTGCGCCGGGTGGCGCTGGCCTACGCCGTTGAGCACGCCTGGCCCGACGAGATCGACCGCCTCAATATCCTGGGAGCCACCCACGCCGCCGCCCTGCGCGCGATTGCCCGCCTGGGCATCAGCCCGCAGGCGCTCGTCACCGATTATCTGCGGTTGCCCACCGGGTTACCCTACTCGGCCCCGGCCCGCGCCGACGCGCTGAGCTACTCGGTGGCAGCGGCTTCACTGCTGGCCAAGACCAAGCGCGACGCTTTGATGGTGCAGCTCGACGCCGATTATCCCGGCTACGGCTTTGCCGCCCACAAGGGGTACGGCGCGCCGCAGCACCGCTCGGCCCTGGCCCAGCTGGGCGTGAGCGCCATTCACCGGCGCACCTTCGCGCCGGTGGCCCGACTCCTTGAAGCGCGGCTACTGGAGGAAAGTTGACATGCTGAGCGACTTGGCTGCTCTCCTGCTTGTCCGGAGGAGTGTTCTGCTCCCATTCTAAAACGGACTCCTGTCCACGATGCTAGCCTGTCCGCTCTCGCACGTCATTCACTGGGCCTGCTCGAACGCAGAAGACGGGAATCTTCTCTGTCAAATTCTTTAAGAGCTGGCTTCAATGCCGCCACTCCACATGCCGGTGATGCGGGAGTGGCACACTGAAGACATGAACCCCGAAAATCCTTACAAATCCACCCGCCAGCCGGTGCTGGCACGCGGCGGCATGGTGGCCACCTCACAGCCGCTGGCGGCCCAGGCCGGCCTCTTCATCCTGCGCGAGGGTGGGTCCGCCGCCGACGCCGCGATTGCCACCGCCGCCGCCTTGACGGTGCTGGAACCCACCAGCAACGGTATCGGGGGCGACGCGTTCGCTCTGTGCTGGCAGGCGGACGCCAAGGGCAGCGGTGAACTGACGGGCCTCAACGCCAGCGGTGCGGCCCCAGCCCAATTGACCCCCGAAGCCCTGGGAAGCGGCCAAATGCCCCGCCACGGCTGGACCCCCGTGACCGTGCCCGGCGCGGTGCGCGGCTGGGCCGATCTGCACGCCCGGCAAGGCAAATTGCCGTTCGCCAAGCTGCTCGCGCCTGCCATTCACTATGCCCGGCAGGGCTACCCGCTCAGCCCCGAGGTGGCCCGCCACTGGGCGCGGGCGGCACGTAGCTACGCGGCCCTCAGCGGCCCCGAGTTCGCCGAGTGGTTCAAGGTGTTCATGCCCGCCGGATTTACCCCCACGCCCGGCGCGGTGTGGGCTTCCGAGGACCATGCCCGCACCCTGGAGCGCATCGCCGACAGCCAGGGGGCCGAGTTCTACGACGGCGAGACGGCCCGCGCTATTCACACGGCGAGTCGGCAGGCGGGCGGCTTTCTGAGCGCCGACGATCTGGCTGCTCACACTTCCGAGTGGGTCACCCCGATCAGCGCCCACTACCAGGGGCACGACATCTGGGAGATTCCGCCGAACGGCCAGGGGTTGACGGCCCTGATCGCGCTGAGCATCCTGAACGGGCTGGAGCTGCCGCCTGGCCGCGACGATCCGCGCTCGTTGCACCTGCAGATTGAGGCGATCAAGCTGGCCTTTGCCGACGCACACCGCTACATTGCCGATCCTAGGCACGCCGAGGTGCCGGTCGAGCGGCTGCTGTCGAGCGCCCACACCGAAGAGCTGCGCGCTCTGATTTCCAATACGGCCCGTGACCCCCAGACGCCCGGCCCCGGCAGTGGCGGCACGGTGTATCTGGCGACGGCGGATGGCCAGGGCAACATGGTCAGCTTCATCCAGAGCAACTACATGGGCTTTGGCAGCGGCGTGGTGGTGCCGGGAACCGGCGTGGCGCTGCACAACCGGGGCCACAACTTCACGCTGGAGTCGGGCCACCCCAACCGCCTCGCGCCGGGCAAGCGTCCCTACCACACCATCATCCCCGGCTTCATGACCCACCAGGGCCGTGCAGTGGGGCCGTTCGGCGTCATGGGCGGGTTCATGCAGCCGCAGGGCCACGTGCAGGTTGTGCTCAATACCCTGCGCGGCCACCTCAATCCGCAGGCGGCCATCGACGCGCCGCGCTGGCAGTGGCTCAGCGGCCAGGAGATTGAGGTGGAATACGATTTCGGCGAGCGGGCTGTGCGCGAACTCTCCCGGATGGGGCACACCGTGCGGGTGCAGACCGAGGGAGCCAGCTTCGGGCGTGCCCAGATCATCTGGCGCACGCCCGAAGGGGTGCTGATCGGCGGCAGCGAGAGCCGTGCCGACGGTCAGGTGGCGGCCTTCTGAGCGCTTCCGGGCCGGTTTTCGTGATGGGTGCGAGCGGGCGGGTCGGGGGCGCGGCGGCGCAGTCTCTGGCCGACAACGGCGCGGCGGTGCGGGTGGGCCTGCGGACGCCGGAGAAGTGGACCGGGCCGGGCGCGGCGGTGCACTTTGATCTGGCGGACGCGGCCACTTATTCGGCACTGTCGGGCTGCGCGGCCCTCTTTCTGATGTGGCCGCCCGGCACGACGACGGCTCAGGTTGGGGCACTCATCGAGGCGGCCCGGTCACAGGGCGTCCGGCGCGTGGTCTTTCTGTCGATTCTAGGGGCCGAAAAAGTGCCAGTATTGCCGCACCGCCAGATGGAAAAGTTGCTGATGGCCTCGGGCGGAGAGTGGACTTTTCTGCGGGCCAGCTACTTCATGCAAAACCTCTCCACCACCCACCGGGACGACATCCGCCTCAGAGACGAGATCTTTTTACCTGCCGGACAGGGCCGCACCAGCATGGTAGATGTGCTGGACGTGGGCGAGGTGGCAGCTCTGGCCTTGCAGGGCGGCCACGCGGAGCGGGCCTACGACCTGACCGGCCCCGCCGCGCCCAATTATTTTGAGGTGGCCCAGGTGCTGAGTGACGGGTTGGGGCGAAGTGTGCGTTATACCGATCCCAGCCCACTCGCGTTCGTGCGTCTCGGCCTGAAGCGTGGCGTTCCTCCCAGTTTCGTCCTGTTCATGCTGGCCGAATACACCGTGGCGCGGCTGGGCCGGGCCGGGCGCGTCACCCGTACGGTGGAGGAGCTGCTGGGGCGGCCCGCCAATGACCTGCGGGCCTTCGTGCAGCGCGAACTCGTGGCCTGGCGCTGAGGGGGCGCGTTACTGTTCCTGCTCGCGCATCCCGGCCAGGCTGTAACCCAGCGGAAAGGTATGCACCTCGTGCAACTCGCCGCCGCCTTCACGGGTCAGCGAGGCGGCCTGCACCGTGAAGCTGCGCTGCGGCGGGCGCAGTTGCTCCAGCTCGCGCCAGACGCTTTCCTCGGCCCAGTCGCAGATGCCGATGGCCAGCGAGAGGTGCGGGATGAAGTGCTCGCCATCGTACTTCCCAGCAGGCGCGCCCGGCACCTGAATGAGTCGCTGGTGCAAATCGCTGAGCGGCACGCTGAGGGCGTATTCCAGAAAAACGACGTGCGGAAACCTGCGCCAGCGCAGAAACTCGACCTCAAACGGCGGTACGCCTGCGAGGCTACGGCGCACGTCGCAGATCAGGGTCTTGGGTGTGCCCGCGTACTCGAACGGCACCCGCAAATTCAGGTGCGGATCGCCGTAGCTGCTGACGCCCAGGCGGCGCTGCACCCCCATCAGCCACTCGCTGAGTTCGGCGGTGGGCCAGGCCACCATGCTGTAGAGCGCCATACGCGCGGCTCAACCGACCTTGTAGCGGCATTCCGCCGCGCCGCACGAGAGCCGGGCCTCGCGGCTCACCGGCACCTTCAGCAAGTCGCGGTAGAGCGCCAGTTCGCCCTGGCAGAGCTGGGGAAACTGCTTGGCAACGGCGGGGGCCGGGCAATTGCGCTGCACCAGATACCACTGTCCGCCCTCCTGGTAAGCGCGGGCGGCGTAGCCGTGCTCGTTGAGGGTGATGGCCAGCGCGTGCAGCTTGCCGCCCAGCTCGCTGTGCCGGTCGAGAACCACCGAAAGCTGGGCATAGAGCGCCAGCCGCCGGGCGTCCATCACCTGCATGACCGCGCCCTCGCCGAACAGCTGCTCCACATGCCCGAGCACATCCAGACACAGGGCGTCGTAGGCCTTGGGAAAGGTCGCCTCGCCCGCCTCGGTGAGCACATACACGTGCTGTGGGCGGCCCCGGCCACCGGGCTTCTCGGTGCGGACCTCGATCTGCCCGGCGTCTTGCAGATCTTGCAGGTGCCGCCGGATGGCCGGAACCGTGACGCCCAGCTTGTCGGCCAGCGTCTGGGCGGTGGCGCAGTCGCAGGCTTTGATGGTGTCGAGCAGCTTGCTCTTGGTGCGCTCCGGCAGGCTGGGCGGCGCAGTGAGACTGGCCGCATCTGAAGCTGCCTGGAGCGCTGAAGTGGTGGGAAGAAGGGTCACGGCGCTTAGACCAGTTGTGCCATCGGCAACTCGGCCAGGGTCTGCACACTGACCCGTCCGGCGAGGTTCTCGGCGATTTGCCTGAGCGCTCTGGAGGCCGCCGCCTCGGGGTGCGAGAGCACGGCGGGCGTGCCGTTGTCGGCGTCGCGGCGTACGTCGGTGTCGAGCGGCACCTCGCCGAGCAGGGGGTAGTTGCCGAGCTTGGCCGCGCCGCCGCGCCCGAACAGGTCGTAGACGGTGCCGGTATCGGGGGCCACGAAGTAACTCATGTTCTCGATGATGCCCAGCACCGGCACGCTGGCCTTGCGGAACATGTCAATCGCCCGCGCCGCGTCGATCAGGGCCACGTCCTGCGGGGTGGTCACGATGACGGCGCCGGTCACCTGCACGCTCTGGGTCAGCGAAAGCTGCACGTCGCCGGTGCCGGGCGGCAGGTCCACGATCAGGTAATCGAGGTTGCCCCAGGCGGCGTCTTTGAGAAATTGCTGAATGGCCGAGTGCAGCATCGGGCCGCGCCACACCAGCGCCTGTCCGGCGGGGGAGAGGTTGGCCATGCTGATAAAGCGGATGCCGTGCGCCTCGATCGGCAGCATCTTGCGCTCGGCGTTGCCGACGAGCTTGGCCTGACCCTGCCCCAGCATGTGCGCCACCGAGGGCCCGTACACGTCGGCGTCCATCAGCCCCACACTCGCGCCGCTCTGGGCCAGCGCGCAGGCGATGTTGACCGCCACCGACGACTTGCCCACGCCGCCCTTGCCGCTGCCGATCAGCAGCACGTTCTTGACGCCCGGCAGCGGCGGGGTCGCGGGCATCCGGACCTGCGCGCCGAACTCCACGCTGACCACGTCCACGCCCGGCACGCCCATCACGGCGGCCCGTACGTCGCGCTCAATGGTGGCCTTGAGCGGGCAGGCCGGAGTCGTGAGGTTGACCTTGACCGTGACGGCGCTGCCGCCCTGCTCAAGCGGCGTCACGTCAATTCGTTCGATCATGCCCAGCGACACCAGATCGCGGTGCAGCTCGGGATCGTTGACCGAGCGCAGGGAGTCTAGAACCGCTTCTCGCATATCCTGCACTTGTATCTCATCTGGCGGGCGGCGGCAAGGCTGGGCATCACAAAAGCGGCGGGTCGGTGGTGCCCAGAACCTGACTTGCAGCGCGTGCTGCACGGCCCGGCGGCTTCAGAAACGGTTCTTCAGGGCCGCACCCGCAGGTTGACCGGCTGCCCGCTGTAGGTGCTCACGCTGGCGTTGCGGCCCAGGTCCACCACAAAGGTGTTCCAGCCGCTGACCAGGCGGGCCGAGAAGCCGTGTCCGGCGCTCACCGTCACGTTGCCGCTGACCCAGACCGTGACCAGCGGCTGACGCTGCACGTCGGGAAAGGCGTCAATCAGAGCCTCGTTGTCGTCGCGCCTGCCGTTGCGGTTGGCGTCGTCGTAGACGAACAGGTTCACCGCACTGTTCAGCACGGGGGCGCTGAGGTTCACGTCGCCGACCACGCCGGGCCAGCCGATACTCTCGGGGCGTAGCGGAAACTGGGCGCGGCTGGGTGGGGCGTCATCGAGCTTCAGCGTGAAGGTGCCGCTGCTGATGGGCGCGCTGGTAAGTTCGCTGATCGGCGCGCCCGACGGTCCAGCGCTCCACACCCCCACGCGCGCGCTGGGCGGCAGCCCCGCTCCGCCGACGACACTGCCCTGCCAGCTCAGGGCCTGGGCCGAGGAGAGCATCAGAAGTGTCAAAAGAGCAGAGCGGACTGACTTTTGCATGGCCTCAGTCTACTGCGGCGCGCTGACGCCGACGTGACGCCGGGCCGCCCGGCGAGGATGAAGGCTCTGTCCCGTGCCGGGCAGGTCGAGCCGGGACCGCTCGGGCAGTACAGTAGGCCCGGTATGGAGCCGCTTGAACAGATCGCGCAGCGCCTCAGCACCGAGCGCCGGGTGCGGGCGCTGGCCGAGGCGGGCAGTGCCCGCACGCCGAATGCCTGGGCGGGCAGCGTCCCCACGTTGCTGAGTTTCGAGCGCGGCCTGATCAGGCCCGGCACCGAATTCCCGCTGCGGGAAACCGAGGCGGGCGTGGTGCGGCTGCGCTTTCCCTACGAATCGCTGGAAGTCTGGCAGGACTGGCCGCTGCTCCAAACCAGCGGTTCGCTGGGGCTGCTGGCCCAGTGCCGGCCCATCTACGATCCCAGCGGCAGCCTCGGTAGTGTGCAGCGCACCCTGCAGTCGCTTACGCTCCCGCAACGGGCCGACTTCCGCGCTGGCCTCATTGAGCAGGCTGAGACCCGCCTGGCAGCGGCCCAGCACCTGCTCGGCCCCGCCGCCAGCAGCGGCTCTGGCCCGGCGGCGCAACTGCTGGTGCTGGCCGACGTGCGCCGCCTGGCGGTGGAGTGCTTGTACCCGGCGCTGCTGAGCTGGCGGCACCTGTGGGCGGCGGGCGGGCCGGACGGCGGGGTGCGGCTGCCGCACGTCTGGCGAGCGCAGGTAGGGCTGGCGTTTCCCAGGGCCGTGAACCGGCTCGATCAACTCTACGGCTTCGGCGGTGAGCGCGAGGCCCGCCGGGTGCTGCTGGCCACGCGCGGCCTGAATCTGGTGCAGGCCGAGAAACGTGCCCGCCTGGCGGCGCAGGTCGGGTACTTCGACGGCGCGGTGCGGTTCGTGCGCGACGCAGCGGCGCAGCTCTGGCGCGGCGATCTGGAGCGCTGGGCGTACCTGAGTAGCGCCCGCCAGGACAAACTCGTCACCCTGCTCGGCGCACAGACCAGCCCGCTGGGGCCGGTGGCCGCCGAGCTGGGCCGCGAGCTGATCGAGGACGTGCGGGTGGGACGCTGAAACCGCCTCAGCTGCGCGAGTAGCGCCGACCCCCGTAGCCTGGAAAGACGCCGATACCGTAGGCGACGCTGCGCACGCTGTCGAGCACAGACAGATTGTTCCAGCTCAGGCCCGCGCTGGAGCCGCCGTCGAGCAGCAGGGCGTCCTGGGCACCGAGGCGGGCCATGATCTTGCCCATCTCGCTGATGGTCAGCCGTTCGTGGGTGCTGACCATCAGCAGATCGCGGTTGCTGCTCAGGCCGACGGCGCTGCGGGCGGCGCGGCCAAACAGCGCCGGGTCCTGAAAGACGGCGGAATACACGTGGGTCAGCGCGCCGCCGCGCACGATCTGCGGGCCACTGGCGACCACGGTTTCCATGCCGCTCCACTGACTGCCTGCGCCGCTGCCTACGCTGGGGCCGCCCGCCCCGCCACCGATGCGGGCGCGGTTGTCGGGCGTGATCGAGAGGGCCACCGGAATGCGCCCCCACGAGAGCCGCTTGCCCTGTACCACCAGGTCGCCCGCCGGAATATAGCTCTGCGGATGGAAATAGCTGCCGTTGATGACGGCGGCCGCGCCGCTGAGCCGCGCCAGGATGCTGACGCGGGCGCTGCTGCCGATGCCGCGCCGGGGCAGCACCGGCGACACCAGTACGTCGCGGTGTCTGAGATCGACCCGGACCACCTGTATCTTGATGCCTAGCATCCGCATCGCCGAGAGCGTCACGGCGCGGCGGCGCGGGCGCGGTGGAATCGGAACCGGGACGCGCCGGGGCAGCAGCACCTTCATGCCGGGATACACCCAGGCCGAGGAAAGCCGGTTGAGCGTCATGAACTGCGCGGGAGTGAGTTTGGCATTGAGCTGCGCTGTTTTTGCCAGCGTCACGAAGGTGTCGCTGACGCCGACGGTGGTGTAGGTGTAGACGGTGCGGGCCTCCATGGTGGGCGGCAGGGCCGGAATACGGTGGGTCAGGCTGCTGACCGCGCTGCCGGGCGGCGGCACCACCAGCACCTGGCCCACCCGGATCAGGGTGCCGCTCAGGCGGTTGGCCGCTTGGAGGACCGCCACGCTGACGCCGCCGCGCCCCGCGATCCGGCCCAGGGTGTCGCCGGGACGCACGGTGTAGCGGCTGGCCATGGACCTGCGGGCGGCAACTGCGATTGCAGCAGGCTTGCTGGCAGATCCGACTGGAAATTTGACCGGGTGTTTGGTGGCGGGTTTCGGGAGCGCCCGAAGTGGCTGGGCACTGGGGCCGCCGGTGTTGAGGACCTGACCCGGCGAGATCAGGTTGCTGCTGAGACCGTTGAGCGAGCGAAGCCGCGCCACACTGACGCCGGTACGCTGGGAAATTCGGAACAGGGTATCGCCGGATTTGACGGTCACGGCAGCCAGCCCGGACGAACCGAGCAGCGTGAACACGAGTGAAAGACGCAGCGTTAGATGAGACATGGCGGCCATCCCATCATGTCAGCCTCATCCGAACCTGATGCGGCGCTGAGTTGTCTAGCGGACTTCCCGAACCTTTATGGCCTGCGCTCCTGGGCCGCCAGGAAGTCCAGGACCGCCTTGCGGGTCCCGCCCAGAAAGGTCAGGTGGCGCGAGAGTGCGCCCACAATGGTGATGTGATTGAGGCCCGGCAGTACGGTGTAGGTGTACGGCACACCGGCCGCTTGCAGGGCCGCCTTCATGCGCTCGCCGTTGTCGGGGTCCACGGTGGTGTCGTTGGCCGCCACCAGCAGCAGGTTCGGCGGAGCGTCGGAGCGGACGTGGCGGCTGGGCATGATGTTGGCCGGGTCGCCGCCTGCCGGGAAGGCATCTTTGCTGGGAAACTTGCGGAAGTCGTAGTCGTAGGGGCCAGCGATGCCCACCACAGCGCGCACGGTGTTGGTCTTGACCCCGGCTTCTGTCAGCCAGCGGGCGTTGTCCACGACTTCCACGGCGTTGAAGGCCCCCGCCGAGTGCCCGACCACGTAGAGGCGCTGGCCGTTGCCGCCGTATTTCGCGGCGTTGTCCTGGAGCCACTTGAGCGCCTGCGCCGCGTCCTGAATGTAATCGGGATAGGGGTGCTGGGGGGCCAGGCGGTAACTCATCACTGCCGTGACGTACCCGGCGCGCGCCAGGCTCTCGCCTGCGAAGACGTACTCGTCCTTGCCACCGCTGGTCCACGAGCCGCCGTGGATGAACAGCACCACGGGTTTGAGGCTGGAGGACGTCTCGGCGGTTTGCGGGGGCGCGTAGATGTCGAGCAGGTTGCGCACGTCGGGGCCGTAGGGCAGGTTGCGGGTCACGTTCAGGCCGCTGAGGCTGGTGGTGTTATTGAGGGTAGCGACGGGGTTGCAGGCAGTGAGGGCCACCCCCAGCGCGAGCAGGGCTGGCAAGACGAACAGACGGCGTTTCATGGGTGCAGGCTAGTGCAGAGGTATGCGGTTGAACTGAAACGTTGGCTGCCAAACGGCTTTCTGGAAGGCTGGAAAACATGAAAACGACGCCAAAGGAAAAGAGGCGGCTGGGAGCATAGGCGGCCCATCCACCTCTTTCTTTGTCTCCCGCTTCCCGCTCACGCCGAACTACTTCAGCGTCTTGATAAAGGCATGGATGTTGACGATCTCGTCGTCGCTGAGCTGAGCGTCGGTGAAGCGCGGCATGGTGGTGTTGAGCATCTTGTTGGGAGCCTGGCCCTGGCGCAACGCCGCCGTGAACTGGGCGTCGTCCCAGGACTTGGGACCGTCGGCGGTGGTCAGGTTGGCCCCGATGCCGCCCTTGCCGCCTGCACCGTGACACACCGCGCAGTTGACTTCCGGCTTCTTGGCCCCGGTGAAGATCAGTTTGCCCGCCCCGGCGTCGCCCGCGCCCGCTGCGGCCGGAGCCGTTTGGCTGGTTGAATCTGATCTGGTCTCGGCGCTGCTACCCGGTGCGGGGGCCTTGCCCGAGGGATTGTCGGCGCTGGTGGGCTGGGTGGGCGCGCCTTCGGCGGGGGTGGTGGAGGACTGGCCCGAAGCGCCGTCCTTGGCGACCACTACTGCGCCCTCGGCAGCGCTGGCGTTGCCTGCCGGTTGGGTCTTGCCGGGCGCGTTGCCCGAGGCGTTGGGACTCTGGGGCGCGCGACTGGTCGGCATCGAACCGGCGGAGAGATCGTTGACGCCGTTGGTCTGGTCCGTCTGGGCGGCGCTCGCCTGGGTGCCGCTGGCGGGGTTGTTGGCACTGTCTTCGGTTGCATTGTCGACATTCTTGCCCGGCGCGCCTGCCGCGTTGGGGTCCGGGATGGTACTGGAAGTGCTGGAGCTTGAGGGGGCCGCCGTACTGGTGGGGGTGCTGCCCTGGGCGGCGCTGGCCGTGGCCGACGTGCCGGTGCCGGTCGTGTCGTTGGCGGCGGCGTCGCTTGAAGCTGCGTTGCCCGCCATGGTGGTTCCGGTTCCTGCCGTGCCGCTGGTGCCGTCGGCGGCAGGGGTACTGGTGGCTGGCGTGCTGGCCTCCCCGCCCGCTTCGGCGGAAGCGGCGGCCTCGTGGTTTGTGGCGAGTCGGAAAGCGGTAAAGCCGCCGCCCAGTGTGCCGACCAGCAACAGTGCTGCAGACACGATAAAAGCGTTTCTCATGGGATTCAGGCTAGCACAGGCTTTTGGGCGGTTTAGCCCTCCTGAATACCGTCTGAACGGGGCCACAAGACCGCTCTCAGCCCTGTCAGGCAGATGCGGCGGTAGCGCTCCAGATCGGGAACCGGGTCCGACAAAAAGCGCATGCTCAGGCCGTCGACCAGCGCACGCAGTTGCCATGCCCGCGCTTCCAGACTGTTGGGCTGGCACTGATCGCCTGCGCCGAGGGCGGCGAGTTCGGTGTCCAGGCTCAGGTTGGCGGCCATAAAGCCGCGCTGCACGGCCATCAGTGCCTCGCTGCGGGCTGCCGCCGAGAGCAGATCGAGCGAGACGGTGTAAAAGCGCCGCGTGTTGAGCACGCCGTAAAACTGGTTGTCCACATACGCCTGCAACTTGGCCTCGGGGCCGTCGGCCAGCCGCAGAGCGCGCCGGGTCGTCGCCGTCACGGTCCGCACGAAGCGGCGCATCACGGCGGCCAGCAGTTCTTCCTTGCTGCCGAAATGATAGGCCAGCGTGCCCTTGCTGACGCCTGCCCGCGCCGCGATGTCGCCGAGCGTGACGCTGGCAAAACCGTACTCGAAGATGGCCTGGTAGGCCGCTTGCTCCAGCGCGGCGCGGCGCAATCGGTCTTGCACAGGATCAACGTGCCGGGCCATGCCGGGCAGTTTAGCGGGATTTGGTGCAGAGGTTTTCGCACGCCCGCCGCCCCGGACAACCCGCCCACAGCCGCGCCCCTATACTTCTTGCCGTGAGCCGTGTGCAGCCGCGCCCCCGTTCCCTGATGCCTATGACCCTGCCTCTGCGCCAGATGCTGCTGGTGTCGCGCCCGGCGCTGTGGATCAACACTCTGGGTGTGGCCGTCACCGGGCTGTGGCTGTCGGGGCAGCTCTGGAACAGCTCACTGGTCTGGCTAGTGCTACTGCTTTACCTGACTTTGCCCTTCAACCTACTGATTTACGGCCTCAACGACTGCGCCGATCTGGATGAGGACGCCCGCAGCGCCCGCAAAGGTGGCTGGCAGGGCGCGCGGCTCTCGCCGGGCGAGGCCGGGCCGCTGCTGTGGCTGATCCTGGGGCTGAATCTGCCGTTCTTGCTGGTGCTGGGCTGGTGGCTGCCGCCCGCCGCGCTTGGCGTGCTGCTGCTCTCGGCGCTGCTGTTCGCGGGCTACAGCCTGCGCCCGCTGCGCTTCAAGGCCCGCCCCTTTCTCGACGGCCTTTCCAACGTGGCCTACGCCCTGCCGCTCCTGATCCCGGCGCTGATGGTCGGCGCGGCGGTGCCGTGGCTGGCCTTCGCCGCCCTGTGCGCCTACGCGGTGGGCAAGCATGCCTTTGACGCCGTGCAGGACATTCAGGCCGATGTGGGCGCGGGCACCTGTACGGTGGCGACCCACCTCGGCGCGTCCGGCACGGCCCTGTATGCCCTGGGCTGGTTCGGGCTGGCGGGCGCATTGGTGTGGGCGCTCAGTCCGCTCAGCAGCGCGGCGGTGTGGCTGGTCTGTGGCGGCATGGCGTTGCGGCTGCGTCGCCGCCCCACGCCCTGCCAGGCCGCCCGCCTCTACCCGCTGAGCATCGTCTCGCCCTGGATCGTCGGTGCAGTGAGCGGGGTGCAGCTGGTGTACACCCTGGCGAGAGGCTAGTGGGGTGCAGCCGGTCTGCCTGTGGGCACGTGGCTAGCACCGGTCAGCGCTCTATCGGCATTCTGGGCGGCGGGCTGGCGGGCCTGGCGCTGGCGGCCCTGCTGGCCCAGGTCGGGCATGCGGTCACGCTATACGAGGCTGGAGCGCTGGGCGGCAAGCTGGGGCAACTGGAGGTGGGCGGCCTGACGTTCAGCACCGGGCCGAGTCTGTTCACCTTTCCGGGCGTGTGGCGGCGCTATCTGACTGCGCTGGGGGAAGCTGACAGCTTGGATTTGCAACCATTTCCGGCTGGCCTGGGCCTTCACCACACGCCGTTCGGGTCCGTGCCGCTGCCGGTGCCTCCGGACCACCTGTTGGCGGGCGAGTGGGCACGTTACGTCAACTTGGTGCGCCCGCTGCGCCCCCATGTCGAAACCCTGCTGACCACGCCGCCGCGCCTGAGCGACCCCGCGTTTGTACAGGCGAGCGCCGCGCTGGGCCAAGTGCTGGCCGGACACCTGACGGCCCAGCGCTGGACCGACGCGCAACGCTTCTCGCCGCTCCTGGCGCATGCGATTCAGACCCACGCCCTCAATGCTGGACTCGGCCCGCAGGATGCCCCGGCACTCTACGCGCTGCTTCCAGCATTGATCGCCGACGAGGTGTCGCGGCCTGCCAGGGGCATGGGGGCGCTGCTCAATGAGCTGATCCGCTTCTGCCGAGATCGGGGCGTGTGGCTGCGGTCCCACACACCGGTCACGCAGCTGGACGCGGCGCGGGCCACCGTCCGGCTGGGCAGCGAGACGGTACGCCATGATCTGATCGTCAGCGCCCTTGATCCGGCGCGGCGGGCTGAGCTGAGTGGACGAGCAGTGAGGCGCGGGCCGCGCACCGTCAGCGGACTGGCGATTTACGCCGCCTTCGCCGACGCCGTGCTGCTGCCCGCCACCAGTGTCGTCGCGCCGACGAACTTTGCCGACTTTCGCGCCGCCACGCGAAGCACTGCCCTGCCGCCCGACACCCTGGCGCTGGTGCACGCCGAGGAGCGAAAGCTGGCGCTGTTGCTCACTGTTCCGGCCAGTGGGCAGCAGCTGAGCCTGAACGACGCCTGGGTGCGTGGGCAGATTGAGCGTACAGAGCGGGTGTTGGGCGTGCCGGGACTCCTGGACTCGGCGCTGGATGTGAGGGCGCTGGGTCCGGCCTATTACGCCGCACTCGGCACGCCGGGCGGCTCCATCTATGGCGCGGCCCAGCCGTTCTGGCGGGCCGGGCCGTTTCATCCGCAGCCGTACCGGGTGTCCGGCAAATTGTGGCAGGTCGGTACGGCGGTGCATCCCGGCGGCGGCATTCCGGCGATTCTGGGCGGGGCACTGATCGTCCGCAAGCTGATTCAGCGCCGCTGAGCTGGGCTAAGTGGAGAACCAAAAAGAGCGGGCGTCCATTCCAGACGCCCGCTCCTTGATTTGGGTTGTGCTCGCTCAGCGTCGGTCGCGCCGGTCGCTGCTGCGCTCCGGGCCGCTGGGCACGAACTCGCGGCTACCGAAGTCGCTGCTGTTGCCCGTGCTGCTGGTGCTGCGGCCACGGTAGCCGCCGCCACTGCCGCTGTTGCCCCGGTCGTTGCTGTAGCGTCCGCCGCCGCTGCCCTGACGACCGCCGCCACGGTAGCCGCCGCCGCTGCGGCTGTCACCGGAGCGCTCACGCTGGGGAGCCTCGTGTAGGGTGGGCAGCTCGTCGGGCACGCTGACCTCCACCTGGCCGTCGAGCGGCGAGGCAGCCAGCAACTTCTGCACCAGTTCGCTGGGAATGTCAGCCACCGCGCCTTCGTCCGAGAGGCGCACCCGGCCGAGCGAGCGGCTGTCGATATCGGTGCTGCGGGCAATCAGCGCGACGGTGCGGGCCACGCTCATGCGCTGGCCGTGCAGCATCACGGTGACCTGACCTTCCTCGCCGCTGAGCAGGCTGACGGTGCGTGCAGGCGTCACCGCTCCGGCAATGCGGGCCAGGGCGCGGGCCAAGCTCTCGAGGCCCAGCTCGCTAAAGAGGCGCTCGGCCTCGGCCTGGAACGGCTCGGCGAATTCGCTCTCGACCTTGCGGACCTGGTCGGCCGCGGTGCGGGCCGAGGCGTCACGCACGTCCTTGGGGGTGGGGTGGGCGCGCTCGATGAAGTGAACGCCGGTGGCGTGCTCGAGGTTGCGCAAATCGCGCTGCTCGCGGTCGCCGTACATCACGATGGCGGTGCCGGTGCGCCCGGCGCGGCCCGTGCGGCCCGAGCGGTGAACGTAGCTCTCGTGGTCCTGCGGCAGGTGGTACTGCACCACCAGATCGACCTCAGGAATGTCCAGACCGCGCGCGGCCACGTCGGTGGCGACCAGCACGCGCACCCGTCCGGCGCGGAAAGCTCCCAGCGCACGCTCACGCTGGCTCTGGGCCAGATCGCCGTGCAGGGCCTCGGCTTCCAGGCCACGGTGAATGAGCTCCAAGGCCAGCTCGTCAACCTCGCGCTTGGTGCGGGCGAAGATGATGGCGCGCTCGGGGTTGTAGATGGTGAGCAGATCGGCCAGCAAGCGGGTGCGGGTGCGCCCGACGCGGATCTTGAGGTGCTCAACGCTCACGGCGGCCTGGCTCTTGCCCTCGCCGACCAGGTCGACCGTGACCGGGTCGTTCTGGTACTGCTTGGCGATTCTCAAAATGTCGCGGGTCAGCGTGGCGCTGAACAGCATGGTCTGGCGGGTTTCGGGGGTGGCCTTGAGGATTTCCTCGATGGCGTCGGCAAAGCCCACGCTCAGCATCTCGTCGGCCTCGTCGAGGACCACGAACTGCACCGCGTCGAGCAGCAGGTTGCCGCGCTCGATGTGGTCGATGATGCGTCCCGGCGTGCCGACGACGATGTCCACACCGCGTGACAGGGTCTTTTCCTGGGGGCCGTAGGCCGCGCCGCCGTAGATGGTCAGCACTTCGAGTTCGCCGGACGCTTTGTGGAAGTGCTCGGCGACCTGCTTGGCGAGTTCACGGGTGGGGGCCATGATCAGGGCGCGCGGTGAGCGGCCCCGCTCGCGGCTGGGCGGGGTGCCCTGGATGATCGGCAGCGCGAAGGCCAGGGTCTTGCCGGTGCCGGTGCGGGCGCGGCCGATCAGATCGCGGCCCTGCAAGGTGTGCGGCAGGCTCTCGGACTGAATGGGAGTGGCTTCGGTGATGCCCTGCGCCGCAAGACGCCCGGCGAGTTCGGGATTGATCAGTTCAATAAATTGCATGGAGTCCTTTTTCCGGGGTCCGTACACGCGCCGGTGAAAGCCTTCAGACATGCAACTTGGGAGCTTCTCAAAGCCTCAAATCTCCACTGCATGCGCCGACAGCTCATCTTGTCCGGTGAACGACCCTGCCGCTTGGGGGTTTGCCTGAAACGCGGGGAAATGCTCAACAAGCGCAGGCGGCATTTTCGGGTGTGGCCAATCGCTCTCGACTGGCACTAAGGGTAAACTATACACGAAAAGCCCGGCCCGTGTGTGGCCTTGCATCTCACCCAAGGATACAACCCGCCCGGTTGGTGTTACCTCGCGGGTACGTCTGCCCGGTCAATTGGCGGGCTTGCTGGGTGCAGTCGTTCGGTCCAGTCACTGGCCCCGGTTGAATGCCCCCAGGTCAGTCTTTTTTCAGCAGCACGCTCTTGAGATACAGACTCTCCGGCACTGCCAGCATGTAGGGGTGGTCGGCAGGCTGGTAGGTGACGGCCATCACCTGCGCCGCCGCGCTCGCCTCGCCCGCTGCCACCCGCGCTGCGTCGAGCAGGTCGTCCACTCTTAGGTAGTGGGCACAGGTGGAGATCAGCAACTTCCCGCCGGGGTTGAGCATCCGCAGCGCGCGGGCCGCGCCGTCGGTAAATACCCGCTTGGCATTGGGCACGTCGTCACGGCGCTTGGCCAGGGTGGGCGGGTCGAGCACCACCACGTCGAAGCGGCGTTTCTCGCGCTCCAGTTGCGCCAGCACCTCCAGCGCGTCGCCGAGCCGTGCGCCGGCTTGCAGCTTGTTGGCGCGGGCCACCGCTTCCAGAATGCCCAGCGCGGCGGCGTCCTTGTCCACCGCGACGGTGAGTGCGCCGCGCCGCGCCGCGTGCAGGCTGAACCCCCCGGTGTAGGAGTACACGTCCAGAAAATGCTGGCCCGGCTGCACTAGGGCGGCCAGCATCCGGCGGTTGTCGCGCTGGTCCAGAAAGAAGCCGGTTTTCTGAGCGTCTTGCCAGTCGAAAAACAGTTCCAGATCGTCCTCGAAAAAGCGCACGCGGCGGGGCACCTCCCCCCACAGCTCGCCGGTCTTGAGGTCCAGCCCTTCCTTCCGGCGCTCGCCGGTATCGCTGCGCTCGTAGGCGGCCCCGGCCCCAGTTTCCTTTTTCAGCGCATTGAGAATCAGCTCGCGGTGGTGCTCGGCCCCAGCGTTGCGCAGCTGCACTGCCAATACTCCCGCAAACTGGTCGGCCACCACACCCGGCAGGCCGTCGGCCTCAGCGTAAACGACCCGCATGGCGTCGGTGTCCTGAATCTGCCCCTCTCGCCGGTTCAGCGCAGCCCGGATACGGCGGCGGTAAAATGCCTCATTGATGTCTTCTCGCTCCAGCGTCAGCATCCGCAGCGGGGTCGCGCCCTGGGCGTTGAAGTAGCCGCGCCCCACGAAGCTGCCGTCCTCGCCGCGCACGTCCACCACTTCTCCCGCACCGATGCCGCTGTCGGCGCTGAGAACATCGCCAGCGTGGCCGAAGGGGTAGCGGCCCCGCAAACGCCTGAGGGCCTGGGTCTTGATCGTCACATTCATGGCGGTGAGTATTTCACGTCGGCGCGGCCCGGCTCAATGCGGGCCAGATCACCCTGAATGCGGGATTTTCGATGTGCAGGGCGAATTTTTTCAGGGCTCTGTGCGGCGCGGGCGGCTAAGCTGCCGCCATGTCAAAGTCCTCAGTTCTCTTCCTCGGCGCTGTTCTGCTGGCCGGGTGCGGCGTGGTGCCGCTGCCCGCCGTTGGCATTCCCGATCAAGCTCTCAAGCTGCCCGCCAGCGCAGGCTTCGAGCAGTACGTCGCCTACGACGGCTCCGACGCTTTCGCGGGTACGTCGCTGCCCAGCCTGCTCAGCCAGGTGCGGGTCAGCGGTCAGGTGCAGTACGGCGGCATGGGTGATCTCAGCGAGGTGGCAGTGTACCTGCGCAGCAGCCTGCCGAGCTGCACCGCCCTGCCCGGCAGCAGCATGCAGCTGTGCGCGGTCAGCGGCGAGAGCGCCCAGAAGATCGGCACCCTCAGCCTCAAGGGCGGCGAGGTGACGGGCTTTCAGCTGTCCGGGTCGGCCCTCGACCGGGCGGCCAAGGCCGGACACGGGTATTTCGGGGTGCAGGCACTCTCGGGTGCAAGTCTGCCGGGCGACCAGCTCAAGCTCAGCGGCATGAAGGCCAGCGCCAGGCTCTAGCCCTTTAGCGTTGGCCCGGCGAGCTGACCGGCTGGCGGGCCGACAGTTCGCGCAGCACCTCGGCGGCGTGCTGGCCCGGCTCGGTGACGGTCCAGACCCGAACCACCGTTCCGGCCGGATCGATCAGGTAGGTGCAGCGCTGGCTCAGGCCCAGCCAGCCGCCGAGGCCGCCCAGCACTCCGTAGGCCCGGCAGACACGCTTTTCTGAGTCGGGCAGCAGCGCAAAACTCAGGTGGCAGGTGTCGCGAAACAGCGCCTGGCGGGCCTCGGTGTCACTGCTGACGCCGATGACCTGGGCCGAGCGCTGCTGGAAGTCGCCTATCAGCGTCTCGAACCCGGCGGCTTCCATGGTGCAGGCTGGGGTCATCGCTCTGGGAAAGAAGTAGAGCACCACCCACTGCCCGCGCAGCGCCAGCAGCGAGAGGAACTGGCCCTCATCGCTTCTGGCCTCGAACAGGGGCGCGGTCTGGCCGGGACGCAACATGCCCGATAGTATGCGGGGCCGGTAGGCGCGGGGCAAGGGGCTTATCATGGCCGGAGATGCCCCGCCCGCGCGCTCTGTTGACCCCTCTGCTGTCGCCGCTGCGCGCTTACGCCCAACCGCTCAGCGGGCCGCTGGTGGTGGGCGTCTCGGGTGGGGCCGACAGCGTGGCGCTCTTGCGGGCGCTGCTGCAAGTCGGCGCGTCGCCCATTGTGGCCCATCTTGATCATCAATTGCGGCCCGAGTCGGTCGCCGACGCCGAATGGGTGGCGGCGCTGTGCCGGGAATTGGGCGTGCCGTGCGAGCTGGGCAGCGCTCCGGTGGCGCGGGTGGCCGAGCAGCGTGGCTGGAGCACCGAGGAAGCGGCGAGGCGGCTACGCTACGACTTTCTGGCGCGCGTCGCCAAGCAGCGCGGCCTGAAGCTGATTCTGACGGCCCACACCCGCAACGACCAGGCCGAGACGGTGCTATGGCAACTGCTGCGCGGCGAGGCGGTGCTCAGCGGCATCGCCCCGGCACGCAGCACGCTGCGCCGTCCCTGGCTGGGGGTGGGGCGCGAGCAGATCGGAGCGGCCCTGGCGCACTGGCAGCAGCCCTGGCGCGAGGACGCCAGCAACGCCGACACCTGCTACACCCGCAACTGGCTGCGCCACGAGGTGCTGCCCCTCCTGCACACCCGCTTTCCGGGACTGGACGAGAGCTTGACCCGTCTGGCCCGCTACCAGGCCGAGGACGACGCCGTGCTGAGCGAGCTGGCTGGGCGCTTTACGCCGCACCTGCCGCGCCGGGGGCAGGCTCCGGCATTGCTCAGGCGCGTGGTGCGCCGCGAGTTGCAGCACGCAAGCCTGGACTTTCACGCCGCTCACCTCGACACGCTGGCCTCGGCCCTGGAACGGGGCGTGACCCATCACCTGACCCTGCCCGCAGGCCGCGATCTCAGCGTGATCGGCGGTCCCTTCCCTCAACTGGACCTGTCTCGCCCGGCTCCGGCCCCCCATGGGCTGCGTCCCGATTTCACCTTTCCGCCCGATTGGACCCTGAGACACCGCCGGGACGGCGACCGCATCCGTCTCAGCGGCGGCGAGCGCAAGGTCAGCGACGTGCTGAGCGATTTGCGTTTGTCCAGGGCTGAGCGTGACCGGCTGTGGCTGCTGGCCGCGCCTGGTGGCGTGCAGTGGCTCGGTACTCAGCCGCCGACCTGGGCGCTGGGCGCGCGCGCACAGGCCGGGTCAGGCTTTGGCCCCGAACAGCCTCTCTCAGGTGCAGAGGCCGATCACCACTTCATGGGCGAGGCGCTGGCACTGGCCGTGGCCGCGGCCCAGCGCGGCGAGGTGCCGGTGGGAGCGCTGGTGGTCTGCGGCGGGGCTGTGATCGCCTCGGCGGCCAACCGCAGCCGCGAACTCGGCGACATGACCCGGCATGCCGAACTCGGCGTCTTGAGGCAAGCGGCGCGGGTGGTCGGGCCGTATCTGACCGGCTGCACCCTTTACGTGACCCTGGAGCCGTGCCCGATGTGCCTGGGCGCGTCGATCGAGGCCCGGCTGGGGCGGCTGGTGTACGGGGCTGCCAACCCGCGTGCCGGGGCACTTGGCGGCGTCAGCGATCTGCTCGCGCATACCTGGGGCCACCCGCTGAGCGTCACTCCGGGCATAAGGGCCGCCCAGGCTGCCCAGCTTCTCAAGTCGGCCTTCGCCGGGTTTCGCGCTGCCGCACTATAAAGGTGTGGCCGGTGACTGGAGCGGAAATTGAAGCAATCCAGACGTGAAGAGAAGTTAAGACAGTGCTAAACTCTGAACTGTGTCCGCACCTGCCGCTTCCGCTGCGCCTCCCTCATCCGCTCCGCTGATCGTGCTGGCCGTGCTGGCCGCAGGCGGCGTTGCCTACGGCGTCGTGCTGCGCAATACCTCGCTGATCGTGGGCATGACGGTGCTGTGCGCGGCCCTCACCCAGCGGCTGGGCGGTTTGTGGAAGTGGCTGCCCATTGCCTTGTACGCGCTGGCTTTCACCGCCACGCTGGTGCTGGTCAAGACCAGGCTGGAGCCGTGGAGTCTGCTCGGCGCGCTGGCGCTGATTCTGGGTCTGGGGCTGCTCTCGATTCGTGAGGGGTCCAAGGCCCGTGAGACCGAGTGGCTGCACGACACCGTCAAGGCGCTCGAAGAGGGCAGTGTCAAGCTGGGCGAAGCCCGCGACGCTGAGGCGATTATCCGCGCGGGCATCGCCATTCTACAAAACCTGCGGGTGGCTCCGCACTTTGCCATGGTGGCCTACCGGCGCGGCACGCCGATGATCCTGGCGGCACGTGGGGCCTTCGAGCCGTTCATCGAGCAGCCGATCGTGCCGAGCGACAACGACAGCCGCAGCGTGCAGGCCGATCACTGGGTGGCCGAGGAGGTGCTGGCCCTGCTCAAGCGCCCGCAGCGTAAGACCCAACTGGTGGTCAACATTTATGGCCGCGCCACCCAGCACCTGGGCCTGATTTTGCTGACCCGCGAGGACCGCGAGTTCGAGGCTGACGAGAAGTCGGTGGTCGAGTCGTTCGCCCGCTTCCTCGGCGCGCAGCTCGGTCAGGTCTACGCCATCCGCGAACTGCGTGACGCCAACGACCTTACCCTTAAGGCGCTCGGCTTGGCCCTGGAACACCGTGACGACGACACCGGGGGTCACACCCAGCGGGTCATGACCCTGGCGCTGCGGTTGGCGGCCCGGCTCGGCTGGGACGACGAGCGCCTCAAGGCGGTGCGCTGGGGCGCGTACCTGCACGATCTGGGCAAGATTGCCGTGCCGGACGCCATCTTGCACAAGCGCGGCCCACTCGATCCCAACGAGCGCGCCTCAATGCAGCGTCACGTCACCATCGGCTACGACATGCTCCAAGACCTACACTTCCTGCCCGCCGAGACGCTCGATCTGGTGCGCTACCACCACGAGCGCTGGGACGGTGGCGGCTATCCCAGTGGGTTGCGTGGTCAGGACATTCCTGACGCTGCCCGGCTGTTTTCGATCATTGACGTGTACGACGCCCTGGTCAACGCCCGGCCCTACAAGCCCGTCTGGAGCCGCGAGCGCGCTTTGCAGGAGCTGCGCCGCCAGTCCGGCAGCCAGTTTGATCCGCAGTTCGTGGACGCCTTCCTCAGAATGATGTCCGAGCAGGACGACGCCAAGCTGGTACGCTGAGCCGAATTCACAGTCACCCAAAATCACAAGAAACCGAGTGGTTTGCAGCTGCAAAACGCCCGGCCCGGCTTCAAGATAAGGACATCTCATACAGACTCTGATTGAGACTGATTCATGGAACTGGTGAAATCCGATCCGCCCAGGAAGTGGGGTGGAGAGAGTGATTTCGTGGCATTCAGCACTCTACGAATGTCTTTTGGAGTTGTCGTCAAAACGCAAGCGCTTTTCTAACAACAGCTCTCATTGAGTGGAGTCCGTGTCACCCGGTGCGGCGGCGCTGGCTCAGGTGATCCGATACGCGGCGGACCCAGCGGTCCAGGCGGCTCGCTGTGGACCTTGAAGAGTCAGGGTGGCCCGGTGCGGCTGGCCATAGTGTGTTGAGTTGGGCTTTGGTCATGAGATCGAGGTCAGACTGATACATGAAGCCACTATGCAATTCTTGTTGTCACCCCATCATGACTTGATAGACAGAGACGATGGTCAAAGCCGATCTCTTTTTAAAGTTTCAAACGAAACGATTCATACTACGGCGATTTATTTAAGTCTGTATTTTTGGCCGCCGCATCGCCCAGTCAACGCCGAACGCCTGGCATTTGAAAGGCCACCGTCTCGCAAGCGGTCAGGGTGGGGCTTTTCCGTCCTGGCTCACCCTGCGGCCCGGCCCGGCCCGCTACACTGGTTCGTTATGCCCAGCCTCGCCGAGTCCAGCACCACCGACCCCAGCCCGCCGCCTGCTCGCTTCAAGCCCGAGGTCATGAGTCCAGTGGGCGGCTGGCCGCAATTGCGTGCCGCCGTGGAGGCCGGGGCCGACGCGGTGTTCTTCGGGGTGGAGGCGTTTCATGCCCGCGCCAAGGTGGGCTTTGACAATGAGGAACTGCCCGAGATCATGCGCTTTTTGCACGAGCGCGGCGTCAAGGGCTACGTCACCTTCAACGTGCTGGTCTTCGACCGCGAGCTGCGGGCCGCCGAGGCGCAACTGCTCCACCTCTCCGCCTGTGGGGTCGACGCCATCATCGTGCAGGATTTGGGCGTGGCGCGGCTGGCCGCCGAGGTGGTGCCGGATTTGCCGATTCACGGCTCCACCCAGATGAGCATCACCTCCGCCGAGGGCGCGCAACTCGCCCGCCGCTTCGGGGCCAGCCGGGTGGTGCTGGGCCGCGAGTTGAGCCTCACTGACATCGCCCGCATTCGCGCCGCGACGGATGTCGAGCTGGAAACCTTCGTTCACGGGGCGCTGTGCGTAAGCTACTCGGGGCAGTGCTTTTCGAGCGAGGCCTGGGGCGGGCGCAGCGCCAACCGGGGCCAGTGCGCCCAGGCCTGCCGTTTGCCCTACGACCTGTTCGTCGACGGCGTGCGCCGCGATCTCGGTGACGCCCGCTACCTGCTCTCGCCAGGTGACCTCTACGCGCTGCATCAGGTGCCGGAACTCGTCAAGATCGGGGTGCATTGCCTCAAGATCGAGGGCCGCTACAAGGACGCCGAATTCGTGGCGCTCACCACTGCCGCTTACCGTCAGGCCGTGGACGAGGCCTGGGCCGGGCTGCCACTGAGCGTCACGCCGCAGCAGGAGCAGGATCTGGCGCAGGTCTATTCACGGGGTCTGGGGCCGCACTTCATGGCCGGAACCAACCACCAGACCGTCGTGCGGGGCCGCGCACCGCGCCACCGGGGCGTGCGGGTCGGCACCGTGAAGGCACTGACGCCGCGTGGGGTGGTCGTGTCGCTGAGCGAGGCCCTCAAGCCCGGCGACGGCTTGGTATTTGATGCGGCCAACTGGCGTGCCCCCGAGGGCCGCGAGGAGGGCGGCTTTCTCTACGGTGGCTGGAGTGTTGGCGGCAAGAATAGCAGCGGGCAGGCCGGGCAACCGATGGAGGTGCTGAGCGCTGGGCAGGACATCGAGCTGCGCTTTGCCAAGGGAGCCGTCAACCCCGAGCGGGTGCGCCCTGGCGACTGGGTGTGGCGAACCCACGACCCGGCCCTGGACGCCCGTGTGCGTCCGCTACTCGAAAGCGCCGATCCGCTGTATACCCGCCCGCTGGCGATGCATTTCGTGGGCCGGGTGGGGGAGAGGCCCCGCCTGACGCTCACCGACGAAGTGGGCCGCCAGGTTACCGTGACGGGTGAGACGGTGCTCTCGGAAGCCAGAAACCGGGCGCTGGACGAGGCGACGCTGCGCGAACAGCTCGGCAAGCTGGGCAGCACCCCGCACCACCTGAGCGAACTGACGGTGGAGCTGACCGGCGCGGGCTTCTTGCCAGTCAGTGCCCTGAACGCCCTGCGCCGCGAGGCCACGGCCTGCCTCAGCGAGTTGCGCGGGCAAGTGCCGGAGCGCCGCGCCAACCCCCTGCTGGACATCAGCAGCGGTGCTGCGTCCAGTAGTGCGGTCAGCCGTGGGCCGCGCCTGCACCTGCTGGTCCGCACCCCGGCGCAGCTCGAAGCGGCCATCGCGGCGCGGCCGGGGAGCATCACGCTCGATTACCTCGAACTCTACGGTCTCAAACCCAGCGTGGAGCAGGTGCGGGAAGCCGGGATCGCGGTGCGGGTCGCCAGTCCGCGTATTCTCAAGCCCACTGAGCAGAACCTCGAGAAATTCCTGCTGTCACTGGGGGCCGAGCTGCTGGTGCGCTCCGGCGGCTTGCTGGAAGGCTTGCAGGACGCTCCGAACCGGCCTGCTCTGGTGGGCGACTTCAGCTTGAACGCCGCCAACGCCCTGAGCACCCGCGCGCTGCTGGCGCTGGGCCTGGAGCGGGTCACGCCCACCCACGACCTCAACGCCGAGCAGATCAGCGATCTGGCCGGGCTGGTGGGACCGGAGAAGCTCGAGGTGATCGCCTACGGCCACCTGCCGGTCTTTCACACCGAGCACTGCGTGTTCTGCCGCTTCCTGAGCAGCGGCACCGACTACACCAACTGCGGTCACCCGTGCGAGACGCATCAACTGGCCCTGCGCGACGAGCGCGGTCATCTGCATCCGGTGATGGCCGACGTGGGCTGCCGCAACACCGTGTTCGAGGGTCGTGCCCAGAGCGGGGCGGCGCACCTCGGGGACTGGCTTTCCGGGGGTCTGCGCGACTTCCGCCTCGAATTCGTCCATGAGAGCGCCGCCGAGGTCGCGCAGGTCGTCGCTGCCCACCGCGCCTTCTTCGCGGGCCGTCTCAGCGCGGCTGAACTGGCCGGGCAACTGGCCGCCGTCGGCCCCGGCAGCACCGAGGGCAGCTTCTACGTGCCAGGCGACTTCGGGGCTGGTCTGCCTGCGCCCGACGCCTTCGCCGGACTGCTGGCACTGCCGGTTCTCTGAACAGAGAGACAGGACGAAGAGCAAGCACACCCAAAGGCCAACACCACCGAGCAAGTCAGGTGGTGTTGGCCTTTTTTGGTGAAGTGCTTACTGCAAGGTGATCTTATCGGCCGACAGGGTGCCTTCGGTGATGCGGCCCTCTATGGCGAGCTTCTGGCCTGTGCGGTTGGTGCCCCAGAACTCGTCGGCGGTGCTGGCCACGTTGTCCACGCCCTCGTACACCGTGTTGTCGCTAACGTTGACGACGTAGTTCTTGTCATCCTCGTCGAGGGTCGTAGTCTTGGCGGCCCCGTCAAAGGCGCTGAGGGTGCCTTCCAGGCCGTCGCCATGTCGGCTGGTGCAGGCGGTGTCGCCGTTGGCTAGGTTGCTGTCGTTTGTGTCCGCTGTGCCGGGAACAGCCGAGTTGGGAGCGGTCAAGTGCGTGCTGCTGGTGTCAGTCGTAGTCGTATCGGTGGTGGTTTTGGATCTGGGAGTGCAGCCCGCTATCAGGCCACAGGTCAGTAAAAGTAGCAAGGTCTTGTTCATGCCGTTATGCTGACCGAGCCTCCCGCGAGGGACGAAAGAATTCCATCGCAGCTTTATCTGAGCGTGGCGCTCACCAGAGCCGATCTTCACTTTGCCCGCCAACGGTGCTGCGGTGTTACGACGCCGAATTGTTCATGGTTGGCTGGAGGTCTACACAGCTTTGCCCTGCCGGGTCACGTGGCCTTGAGGGTGACCTGTAGTGTGGGTCATGCCGATTGACGCGCCGCCGAGAACCCACCATCCGGACGCGGGCGCACCCGCCAGGCAAGCTGTAGATTTGATCGACTCTGCTCCACCCAAGCCCCCCAAAGTCGAGCGCCACGACCTCGCCCGGCGCGAACATCACACCAATACCGGAATCCGGGCCGTCGAGCGCTACGAGGTGCATGCGGCGGGGCTGGCGGTGGTTCGCCCCTTCAAGGCCCACCCGCGCATCCGCGCCTGGCAGGCCCACCTGCTGCCTGCGCTGGGGCTGCAAATCTGCCGCTACGAGTTTCACGGGCCGCGTGAGCACGATTACTACATCGATCTGGCGACCATCAGCGAGTCGGGCGGTGTCTGGACCCTGACCGATCACTACCTGGACGTGCTGGTCTGGGAGGGCACACGCGCCGAACTGATCGATGAGGACGAATTTCTGGCGGCGGTGCAGGCCGGGTATCTCAGCGCCACGCAGGCAAGCGCCGTGCGAGCCCAGGCCCAGGCGCTTCTACGCGGGCTGGCCGAACATGGCCACGATCTTCAGGCGTATCTGGCAGCCCAGGGCGTGCATCTAAAGTGGATTGACCAGGACAGAGCAGGTTGGAGCGCAGCAGACCAGCTCGAGGCGGACAGGAGCTGGGAGCTGGGCAGAACGTTGGTAGGCCAGGGCTGAGCCCGCTTTGTCTGGCGGCGCTCAACGTTCCAGAAACGCCTGGACCCGCTCCTCCAGCACCGAGGCGTCCATCAGAAAGGCGTCGTGGCCATGTGGACTCTCCAGTTCCCAGTAGGTCGCCCGGGGCAGTCGCCCGGCCTGCTCGCGCACTTCCCAGGCCGGATAGAGCTGGTCGCTGGAAATGCCCACCACCAGCGTGGGCGTCTGCATCAGCTTCAGCTCGGCGTCGGTCAGCTGAAAGCGGTCCATCGCATTGGTGAGCGCCAGATAGCTGCGCTCGCAAAAGCGGTCGGCCAGTTTCTGCCCCTGGTACTCGAGGTAGGTGCTGATGGCCGCCTGCCCCACCCGGCGCGCACTCGGCCCGGCCTGGGTCTGGGCAAAGCTCTGCGGACTGCGGTAACTCAGCATGGCGATCTGGCGGGCGACTTGCAGCCCCGCGCCGCCGGGGGCCGCCCGAATGGCGCTGCGGGCGGCGGTGTTCAGCCCGGTGGCCCAGGGCGAGTGCCGCGCCGGAGCGCCGATGATGACTGCCTTGGTCACCAGATCGGGAAAAGTATTCAGCCAGGCATACGCCTGCATGCCGCCCATGCTGCCGCCTACCACGCTGACGCGCTCCACGCCGAGGTGACGCAGCAGTTCGCGCTGAAGGCGCACCATGTCACGCAAGGACAGCTCATCCGTGCCCAGCTCAGTGGGGCCGCTGGTGCCCGCACAGCCCCCCAGCACGTTGCTACACACAATGAAGTCGCGCGCCGGATCGAGCGCCTTGCCCGCGCCGAACAGCCCCGGCCACCACTGATGCACGGCGCTGTCGCCGGTCAGGGCGTGCAGCACCAGCACGGCCTCGCGGCTGGGAGTGCCGTAGCTGTGGTAGGCCACCCGCACGTCGCTGACGACCTGCCCACTGTCGAGCAGCAGCGGGGCCGTGCGAAACAGGACCACCGAACATCGCTGCGGCGCTTCGCCCGGCGGCGGGGCGGCAGTGGGGGCCACCGCTGCCGCCGCCGTCACACCGGCTCCGGCACACGGACGAGGGCCTGGGCGAAGTCCTCCTTGATGTCCTCAAAGTGCTCGATGCCCACCGACACCCGCACCAGGCCGGGGGTCACGCCCGCCAAGGTCTGCGCACCCTCGTCGAGCTGCGAGTGGGTGGTGCTGGCCGGGTGGATGACCAGGGTTTTGGTATCGCCCACGTTGGCGACGTGCTGCGCCAGCTTGACCCGTTCGATGAAGGCTTCTCCGGCTGCCCGGCCCCCCTTCAGCTCGAAGGTCAGTACCCCGCCCCCGCCGCGCGGCAGGTACTTTTTGGCCCGCTCGAAGTGGGGGTGCGCCTCCAGGCCCGGATAGGTCACCTGGCTGACTTCCGGCTGCTCCTGAAGCCAGCGGGCCAGGCTCAAGGTGTTCTGAGCGTGGCGCTCGCCGCGCAGCGACAGGGTTTCTAGGCCCTGAATGAAGTTCCAGGCCTGCTGCGGTGCGAGCGTCGGCCCCAGGTCACGCAGGCCCTCGGTGCGGGCGCGCAGGATGAAGGCCAGGTTGGGGAGGCCCAGCGCATTGCCCTCACCGAAGGCTTCCCAGAAGTTCAGGCCGTGGTAGCTGGGGCTGGCTTCGGTCATCAGCGGGTAGCGCCCGTTGCCCCAGTCGAAGTGGCCGCCGTCCACGATGACGCCGCCGATGCCGTTGCCGTGCCCGCCGATCCACTTGGACGCGCTCTCGACCAGAATGTCTGCGCCGTGCTTTAGCGGCTGGCAGAAGTACCCGCCCGCCCCGAAGGTGTTGTCCACGATCACGGCCACGCCCTGGGCGTGCGCGGCGGCGGCAATCGGTTCAAAGTCGGGGACGTTGAGCGCCGGATTGCCGATGGTCTCCAGATACACGGCACGGGTCTTGTCGTCGATCAAGGCGGCAAATTCCTCGGGGGTTTCCTGGCTCGACGTGAAGCGCACCTCGATGCCCAGCCGCGAGAGCGTCACCTTGAACTGGTTGACGGTGCCGCCGTAGAGGTTCGGCGTGCTGACGATGTTGTCCCCGGCTTGGGCCAGCGTGGTAATCGCCAGAAACTGCGCGGCATGCCCACTGGCGACGGCCAGCGCGCCCACCCCGCCTTCCAGCGCGGCGATGCGCTGCTCGAACACGTCGGTGGTGGGGTTCATGATGCGCGAGTAGATGTTGCCGAAAGCCTGCAAGCCGAACAGTTTGGCGGCGTGCTCCGCCGACTCGAAGACGTAACTGTTGGTGTTGTAGATCGGCACGGCCTGAGCGCCGGTAGCGGGGTCGGGTTTCTGTCCGGCGTGAACTTGCAGGGTCTCGAAGCGCTGGGTGTTCGTCATGGTGTCGACCTCCGGGTGGGTCTGAAGAGTTTCGCCGGGGCCAACAAAAAGCCCCTCGCCTGACTGGAGGGAGGGAAGCGCTGTACGCTAGGAGCCCTGCCCTTATCGTTCCCGCCGCGCCGTTATCGTTAACGCTGCGCTGGGGGGTATGGAGAGCACCGTTGCCGTGATGAGGGCCGGTTGCTGCGCCGATCAATGAGCCATGTCTCTCGGGCGCTCTGGATAAGAGTGTTCTCGCCGCCGGGCAATCTGCACGAAGTCAGGGCTGCCGGGTGGTCAGGAACGTCGGGCATCTTAGCGTGTGGGGGCGGAGGGGTCAACCGGGCGGAAGAATCCACTCTTCAGGCGACGCGTGCCCGTTGTGCCCGGCCCGCGATCGCCTCGCCCAGGCCGATGGCCCCGACGCCCAGCAGCAGGTGAAACACCTGAATAACCCAGTGCAGGTCGCCGGGCAGCATCTTGAGCTGCGAGCTGCCGACGCCCGGCACGACCAGGCTCCAGATGATGGCCAGGATGAGCAGCCCCGGAGAGACGCGCTGCCCGAAGCCGAGGACGGCCATCAGCAACAGGGCGATGGACACCAGATACCCCAGCCCCTGGTGGGCGCTCAGCAGGCCGTAGCCGCTGCCACTCCAGAAGGTCAGACCCAGGCCCAGGGCGACGAGACCGGCGATGCGAATGATCCAGCGGAGAATGGGGATGGCAGTGTTCATGACGGACTCCTGTGGGGACGGGGGATTTGAAGTGCAGAGGCGGGAAAACCGGACTCATGGTAAGCGCTCGCCGCCGGGGAAATCAGGGACGTTCGCTGCCCTGCGAGGAGACGTCGGGCCCGCCGGGCGGACCTACCGCGCAGCTCGGTGGATAGACCGCGCCGCTGGAATGGGTGTCTCAGCCATGTAGGCGCGCTTGGGCAGGGTCTGTTCGGATGGGTAGGGAAGCCGATTCGCATTCTCCTCGTCTGGAAGGATGTTCTACTTTTCCTCTCGTTCCTAGACCCGCCTGCCCGCTGAGTCAGATGAAACCGGTGTCCAGAGACGAGTTTTATCGGCGTCGGGATCAGAAGCGGTACTTGACGCCCAGCAGCGCCTTGAACACCGTGCCGGGGCGCTCCGGAGCGGCTTGACTCACCGCCTTGGCAGTGCCGAGGTACTGATCCAGGCCCAGTTCGGCAATGAAGCTGAAGGCATTGGTGAGCAGGTAGCCGACCTGTGCGCCCACGCCCAGACCCAGCGCGCCAGCGTTTGCTTCGTTGCTCGGGTCGCCGGAACCGTCTGGGCGCAGGATAAGTTGCCCGTAGCGCGGCCCGCCGTAGACACTGGTCGCCACGCCCGGCACCGGCTGGCCGAAATTGTAGGTGGCGTCCAGGCCGTAGGTGAGCAGGGTCAGGTGCGCCTGCTGCCCGCCGACCGGTGATGGGTCGCTGCCGCTGCGCCCCAGGCTCAGGCGCACGCCGAGCGGCCCCAGCAGATCGGCGCGGCTGACCGTGACCTGAATGCTGCCGCCCGCCGCGTAGCCCCCGGTCAGGCCAACCTCGACCGTGCTCAGAAACGGCGAACTGAAAGCGGCACCGGGCGAGGCAAACGGCTGGGCAGTGTCGGGTGGGGTGCTGACTGGCTGGGCGCTGGCGGCAGCCGCGAGGCTGAGGGCAACCAGCGTCAGCGACGAGCGGACGGCGTGCATACCGCTACCCTGGCCCACCTGCCGAGCGCCGTGCTGAAAACAGGCTGAGGTGGTCTTCACAGTCCGGGGCGCCGCGCTGCTGGCAGCCTGTTTCGGCAGGGGGAGTTTTGACAGGTCTTTGACGCCCCCTCTCTACGCTCCGGGGCAAAGTGCTCCCGCCCGATCAGGGAGCAGGCTGCACAGGGCCGGGGGAAAGCGTTTGGACGAGGAGGGTGGGGCAACGGGCGAGGAGCACAGAAGAGCCGCAGGCTTCAAAGGGGAATGATGAAACATCCATTTGCCGTAGTCGCCGTAGTCTTTTTGCTGAGCGCCGTGCTGGTGGGCTGCTCCAAGGGAAGTGTCACTCCCGAACCGCCGCCGGGCGACACGTCGCTGTTCACGGCGGCCAACGCCTGGCCGGGCAGCGTGCCGGACGACGCCACCCTGCTGGCGCAAGACGAGTTCGCGGTCAAAGTCAAGAGTGGGGCGCTGCAACTGGTCAGCGCCCAAGACTTGGCTGGACAGGAAAAGCAGTGGCGCGACCAGTACGCTCGGGATCAGGCGTTTCTGAACGCCATTCCCCTGGACCAGCGCAGCCCCGATGTGGACGCGCTGCTGAGCGAGACGCCCGATCTGCCGCAGACGCCCGGCGGCGACTACATCATCACCGTGTCCAACAACGACGGCACCACCTTCAACACCATCACTCTGGGCAAGCAGAGCCGGATGCGCCAGATTGTCGAAACCTACAAGCAGGCCAGTAAAGTGCGTTTTGAAACTCGCTCTAGTGGGATTCAAAACGCTGCTAAACGGCGGACCATCAGGCGAATCATGACTTGGTAGACGAGGTTCTCCGATGTCGCGGGGAGTGCTTCAAAGCCCCGACTCATTCGTCTGGATTTCCCTCACCAAGCGAAGGTGCGCTTAACAATCCAGCGCCGCTTCAGCATGACGAAGCCAACTGGTTTTTCAATCACGGGTGCAGGTTGCCCTTTCTCCACCCAGGTCCAGAGGTTTCCAGACCAGGGGTGCTTGACGATCTCTACCGTCCATCCCATGACCTGCTTGACTGCGGCGATCAGCTTTCCGGTATAGCCTGCGTCTGCCCACACGTGCTGCATAGGAGGAAACACATTCCGCACCTTATCAAACAGGAGGACCGCGCCAGCGCAGTCCTGAATGTCCGCTTCGTGGACCACGACACCCATCACCAACCCCAAGGTATCGACGAGCACGTGACGTTTGCGACCGCTGACCTTCTTGCCGCCGTCGTCGCCTCGAGAACCACCGGCCTCGGTGGTCCGCACTGATTGGCGATCAATGATGGCCGCGCTTGGCGTGGGATCACGACCCAGCGCCACACGGACCCGTTCTCGCAAGGTCGTATGGCGTTGTTCCCACCGCCCAGCAATACGCCAGTTCCGGTGATATCCATAAACCGTTTCCCAGGGTGGAAGATCATGTGGCATCAGTCGCCAAGCATTCCCTCCCCGCAGAACATAGAACATCCCATCCAAAATGTCGCGGAGCGACCACATTCGCGGTCGCCCTGTTTGGCATGGCTGCGGTAAGAGGGGTTCCGGCACGGCCCATTCCTCATCGCTCAAATCACTGCTGTACGTCCGGCGCGTCATTCATCAGCCTACAGCCGCATCCTCTGGACTTTCAAAACGCACTTTAGCGCCGACAACGCGCTCGCGACTTACCAGGCCGCCTACGACGCCTCGCCAGTGGACATTCAGCGCCGGGCCGCTGCGCCGGGCAGCCTGAGCGGCAAGTCGGTCGGCGAGGTGACCGACGCGCTCGACAGCCTGGACGATCTGCTCGCCAGTGTCGAGAACCTCGACAACACCCGCCTGGAGCTGCATGAACCTCGGCGGGATCGGGGCCCAGACGCTGACGCCGCAGGCCGGATCGGGACCTGGCAACGGCGTGGACACGGCGGGCACCTGCACGCCTTCGGCCAGCGGCATCACCAGCAACTTCTGGTGGCCCCAGAAGCGCTTCACCACGCCCATCAAGCAGCAGGGCATGCGCTGGGGCTTTGCCGCCGTCGCCGGCCTCGAAAGCCGCGAACTGGTCGTCAATGGCTAGACGCTCAACCTCAGCGAGCAGTACCTGGTCAACAAGAACAAGCGTAACTACGATCCCAGCGATTTCTGGGACGGCTACAGCGCCGAGTCGGCCCTCCAGAACATGCTCAGCCACAACGACAAGGTGCCGGGCGAGGGAGCCTGGACCTACAATCAGGCCTACGGCCGGCCCAGCACCGCCTTCGATTCGGGCGTGGCCGGAACCGCCGCCTCGTACGCCAATCCCTGCTCCAACTACAGCGGCTACTGCTCCAAGACGCCCCACGAAAGCCCACGCTACTGCACCACCGTGCCGATTCTGGGTACCTTTTGCGGATACTACACCGTCAACAATGTGGGGGGCGGCGTGGTCGGCAGCACCACCGTCTGGCACAACCTCTGGTCCGGCTCCTCGGCCCACAACCGCCGCAACCACTTTCCGGTCAATACCCTGCGGGCGCTGCTCGCCAACGGTCAGCCGCTGCTGGCCTCGTTCGGCGTCTACAAGGGCTGGGACAGTGCCGGGGCGACCGGCGGTTTCGTGACCAACTTCAGCAAAACCGGCGGGCGCCGCGGCCACGTCGTGCTGATGACCGGCTACATCTCGAACGCCCGGCTGGCCCAGCGCCTGCCCAATGCTCCTGCAGGATCGGGCGGCGGCTACTTCATTATCAAGAATTCCTGGGGTTGCGGCGCGGGTGACGCCGGGTACTACTACCTGCCGGTGGACTACGTCACCAAGTACTTCTCCGATCTCTCGCGGCTCAACATGCCCTCCACCCGATCGGCCAAGTGGAACACCGAGGTCGTGCAGGGCGGCGGCAGCAGCGGCCCGCAGGTCAGCCTCACCGCGCCGATCAGCTTTTCCGGCGGCATTCAGTTTCCCGTCTACTTCAACTTCCAGAAGCCCAAGACCTTCACCGCCCGCGTGGCCGACCAGACCGACGGCCAGAACTGCTGCTCAAGCAGTGTGGTGTAGACCTCTTCCAAACTCGGGCAAGTTGGAACTGGCAGCAGCGTCAATCTGAACCTGGCGGCCAGCGGTGCGAACGACACAATCACCGTTTCGGCCAAGGACTCAGACGGCAACCCCGGCCAGCTCAGCCTCACGGTGTATGACGGCGGCTACCCGCTGCTGACCCTGCTCTATCCGACGCCCGGTCGACCCTGCCGCTCAAGACGCCCACCCAACTTCAGGCCTCGGCAGTGCAGTTCCTGGGCGGCCAGGGCAACGACCAGGCCATCGACTGCGCGCCGACCATCTGAACCAGCAGCAACAGCACCGAAGGCCCCTGGATAGCCTGCTCGCCCAGCGTCAGCTTCGCCACGTCCGGTCCGCGCACCCTGACGGCCAAGCTGACCTACGATGGCCGCACCGACACCAAGTCGGTGGCGATCATGGTGGCGCAGGCTCCGGCTCCGCCCACCCCCAAGGTGTCAGTGAAAATCACCGCGCCCACCTTGCCCTACAGCGTCAGGACCTACGCTTCCAGCGCGATTGTCAATTTTGCCGGATCGGTGACGCTCGACAATGTCTCGGCGTCGTGTGCCACGCTGGTGTGGAAAGCGGTGAGCACCGCCCACACCTACACCGCCACCGGCTGCGCTCCCAAGATCGATATGGCGATCGGGACGTATACCGTGACCGCCACTTACACCAACGGTGCGGCCCAGGGATCGGCCAGCGGGACGGTGGCGGTGATTCAGGCCGTGATCGGCTGATGGCCAGGGAGGACTGGGCGTGCTCTCGGCTCAGGCCTCCATCCTCCCCACGGCCTGCCCGGTCGAGAAAGCGCTTCTTCTTTGGCGAATACTTTCAACGCAAGCAGCACCTGGGAAGTATCCAGGTGCTGCTTGCGTCTGTTCCCGGCAGCTTGTATGACCGAGTCACCTGCAGCCATCAGCCGGTTTCTGAATCGCCCTCGGTGGAGGGTGCCTGGACTGATGCTGCTGGCCGCTTTACAGTCTGACCACCATCTTGCCAGTGTTCTGGCCGTTGAGCAGGCCCATGAAGGCCCCCGGCGTGTTCTCAATGCCTTCGACGACGGTCTCGTCGTGGTGCAGTTCGCCAGACGCGATCCAGCCGCCGACCTCCTGCACGAACGCCCCGAACAGGTGGCTATAGCTGCCGACGATAAAGCTTTTGAGCGTCAATTGCTTGCCGATGGCCAACGCCAGGTTGCGCGGGCCGCTCACCGGCTGAGCCGCGTTGTACTGGCTGATGGCCCCGCACAGCGCCGCGCGTCCGAAGGTGTTGAAGCTGCTCAGGGCCGCTTCCAGATGCTCGCCGCCCACGTTGTCGAAGTACACGTCGATGCCGTTCGGCGCGGCCTCGCGCAGCTGCCTGAGCACCGGAGCGTCTTTGTAGTCGAAGGCGGCGTCAAAGCCCAGTGCGCCGGTCAGGTGCGCCACCTTCTCCGGCGATCCGGCGCTGCCGATGACCCGCCCGGCCCCCTTAAGCCGGGCGATCTGACCTGCGGCGCTGCCCACCGCGCCCGCCGCGCCCGATACGAACACCACGTCACCCGGCTTGAAGGCGGCAACCTCCAGCAGCCCGGCGTAGGCGGTCAGGCCCGGCATGCCCAGAACACCCAGATAGGCGCTGGGTGAGACACCGGCCTGCACGTCGAGCTTGCGCGCCGCCTGAGCGGGCAGCAGCGCGTGGGTGCGCCAGCCCCGGTCGTGCAGCACCAGATCGCCCACCTTGAGGTCGTCTGCGCCCGAGGCCAGCACCTCGCCCACCGCGCCGCCAGTCATGGTTTCGTTCAGTGCGAAGGGCGGGGTGTACGACTTGACGTCGTTCATGCGGCCGCGCATGTAGGGATCGACCGTCAGGTAAAGGTTGCGCACCAGCACCTCACCGCTCTCCGGCTGACCGAGTTCGTTCTCGATGAGCGCGAAGTCGCTGTCTTTCGGTGCACCCTGGGGACGGGCGGCCAGTTGAATCTCGCGAGAAATGGTGCGCTGGATAGAAGTCATGCCGGTATTGGGCCGCCCCACTGTCCGCTCAACTGTGAATTAGGCTACGGTTTGAAGTGTCGGGCTGCTCGGTTTCTGGATGGCCCCACCCGCCCGAACGGTATTGGCAGGCCCCGGCGGTTCACTGCAGCAGAATGCCGTCCCGGTTGCGCTCAGGGCACGAGTTCGGGACCTTTCCACTCGCGTTTGTTACGCTCGACTACCTTGCGCGGGCTGTTCATCACCTGAATAGCGTAGCGAAGGGCCAGCGCCACCGGGAGGCTGCCCGCTGCGACAGCGGCCCACCACGCCGCCGAGTACAGTTCCAGCAGCATCAGCCAGATGCAGACGAGGACTGCGCCGTGAAGAAGGAGGCTCAAGCTGCCGCGCAGAATCCACCGCCGGGAAAGGAGGTAGGGGGCGTCGCGGTAGTGCAGTCGGCGGGCGCTGACCGAGAGCAGTAAGCTGATCAGCGCCAGCAACAGCAGGTCGGCCGTCAGCGGCAACATGAATGCTCCTGGGCAGCTCGGTCAGGCGGTGTTCGGTTGTCCATAGTGGACTTTATCTCAAACTTCCGCGCTCAACTTGAATCTCTGGCTACGAGATGGCCTTCCTGTGCCTGGGTTCCTCTACTCGGATCGGCTGCCTTGCGGCCCGTCCGGGCCAAGCGCCATCATGGCGGTGTGCGGCGGATCGTTCACATCGACATGGACGCCTTCTACGCCAGCGTCGAGGTGCGCGATCAGCCGAGCCTAAGCGGCCAGGCCGTCGCGGTGGCGCACCAGAGCAGGCGCGGCGTGGTGTTGACTGCCAGCTACGAGGCCCGCGCCTACGGCGTCCGTAGCGCCATGCCCACCAGCCTGGCCCTGCAAAAATGCCCACACCTGCTCCTTGTTCCGCCCCGGATGGACGTGTACAAGCAGGTATCGGACCTCATCCGGGCAGTGTTCTTGCGCTACACCCATCTGGTTGAGCCGCTCTCGCTCGACGAGGCGTATCTGGACGTGAGCCAGCACCCCTCCGGCACCCGCATCGCTCAGGCGATCAAGGCCGACATCCGGCGCGAAATCGGTCTCAGCGCTTCCGCCGGGGTCAGCTTCAACAAGTTTCTGGCCAAGCTCGCCTCCGACATGCACAAGCCGGATGGCCTGACGGTGATCCGCCCCGAGGAGGCGCACGCCCTGATCGCGGGGTTGCCGGTGGAGGCCTTCCACGGGGTCGGCCCGGCCACGCGCGGGAGGATGCACGACCGCCAGCTCTTTACCGGGGCCGACCTCAGGCGTCAGTCGCTGGCTGACCTGACCCGCTGGTTCGGCGCGCAGGGCGCACACTTTCACCGGATCAGCCACGGCATTGACGAGCGCGCCGTCAATCCGGACCGGGAGCGCCGAAGCGTGGGCGTGGAGCGCACCTTCGAGGACGACTTGACGCGCTTCGCCGAGGTGCAGGCCGCCCTGCCGGGGCTGATCGAACTGCTGACGCCGCGCCTGACGCGTGCCGAGTACCGGGGGCGCAGCCTGGTGCTGAAAGTCAAGTTCGCGAACCGCATGATCCTGACCCGCCGCCTGACCAGCCCCGAGCCACTGATTGACCTGGTAAGATTGCTGCCCCTGGCCCGCCAATTGCTGACGCCGGAACTGCTCTCTGGACGCCCGGTGCGGCTGCTGGGCCTCAGCGTTCACAACCAGCCCGCCGCGCCCGCGTCCGGGGCGCAGCCGCCACTGTTCGGGCCGTAAAAGACTGGGGCGGGGGCTGAAGTGGGCCTTTGCCCCCGCTCACCCGCCTTTTCGTCAGTCGTTGGCCGAGCTGACCGGTGTGCCCGGCACGGTCATGGGCGCGGCGCGCAGGGTCAGGGCGCTGAGCAGGTTGACCCCGGTGGCGTTCTCGACCTGCTCGATCAGCGACACGATATTGCCGGGCAGCGTCCCGATGGCGCTGCGGGTGGCCTGGCCCGACCCCGAATCCAGCACCGTGATCTTATCAATCTGCATGCCGCGCACCGCCTCGGCAAACTCGGAGACGATGCCGGGCAGCATATTGAGGATGTAGGCCCGCTCGCCCTCGCTCCCCGCTTGTCGGAACGCCTCGGTCATCAGCCGCACCGCCTCGGCCTTGGCGCGGCCCTCCTCGATGATCGGTGCGGCGGCGGCCTGGGCTTCGAGCAGCCGGGCCTCGCGCTGGGCACGGGCGGGAGCCACCACGTCGGCCTCGTAGCGCTTGGCGTTCAGAATGACGCGCTCCTGCTCGAGCTGCTGCTCGGCCACCACGCGGGCACGCTCGGCAGTGACGCTGGCCTCGTTTTCCTTCGAGGCGGCCACCGCGCCGAGTTCGGCGGTGCGGATCCGCAGCATGTTCTGCTGTTCGAGCACCGCCTGCGAGCTGATGGCCTGGGCCACCTGGGCACGCTGGCGGGCCTGGGCCTCAGCCTGGGTCGCCTCTGCGTCGCGCTCGGCCTCGGCCACGCGGGCTTCCTTGAGCACGTCGGCGGTCTGGCGGCGGCCAATGCTGTCGAGGTAGCCCGAGGCGTCTGAGACGTTCTGAATCTTCAGGGTGTCGAGCTTGATGCCCAGATTGCCCAGGTCGTGCTCGGCCTCGCCGATTAACCCCTCGGCAAACCGTAGGCGGTCCTGGTTGATTTCCTCGGGTGTGAGGGTGGCGACCACGCCGCGCAAATTGCCTTCCAGGGTGTCGCGCACGATATTGGTGAGCTGCTTGCGGTCGGTATCGAGAAAGCGCTCGATGGCATTGGAGAGCTGCGGCTCGTGGGCGTTGATCTTGACGTTGGCAACCGCATGGATGGTCAGCGGAATGCCGCCCTTGGAGTAGGCGTTCTCGACGCGCAGATCGAGTGGAATGGTCGTCAGGTCCATCCAGGCGACTTTTTCGAGCAGCGGAATGCGGAAGGCCCGCCCGCCGCGAATGACCCGGTAGCCCACCGAGTCGCCTTCCTGGGTGGTGCGCGAGCGGCCTGAGATGACCACGACCTTGTTGGGCGGCACGATGATCAATAGAGAGCGGATCATCAGCAGCACGACGAAGATGCCGAACAAGACGATCAGGGCGAGAACAACGGTTCCAGTCATGGTGAACCTCGAAAAGAAGGATGGAGGCGGGTCAACGCTGGGCGAGAGGAAGATCAGGACCGGGCGGCGTCAGCTGCCTTCCCAGGCTTTCACGTCCAGCAGGCCGCCGTCCACGCCGATGACGATGACCCGGTCGCCGGGGTGCAGGGGGTCGCCGCTGCGTGCCAGGAGCTGCTCGGTCTGGCCTGCCACGATCAGCTCGATCTTGCCGGGCTGCCCGCCCACCGGGGCCACCGTCACCTTGCCGGTGCGGCCCGTCAGGGCCAGGGCCTGGGTGGCCGTCTCGCCGCGCGTGCGCGCCAGCCGCAGCGCCACCGCCGCGAACGCGCCGACCAGCAGCCCGCAGATCAGCGCAAATCCCAGTTGAGCCAGCCCGCCGAGGCCCAGCCCACGCGCCGCCAGTCCGCCCAGCCCGAAGAAGGCCGCGAAGCTGACGGCGGCCCGCAGCGAGAAGTAGCTCGCCCAGCTGTCCGCGCCGTGGGTGTCCGGACCGTGATCGGCCCCCGCGCCGCTGGGATCATGGTCGTGGCCGCCGATGACCGAGAAGGCCAGCAGGCCGCCGCCCACGATGAAGCAAAACAGATACAGCATCAGCATGACGCCTCCTGAAAGCAGGTACGGGGTCAGCGGCTCAGAAGTTGCGGGTGCAGGCGGCGCTCAGGGCATCAGCCGCTCGGTTGTCCAGCCCTCTCCGGCCCGGCGGTACACGAAGCGGTCGTGCATCCGGTTCGCTCGTCCCTGCCAGAATTCCCACTCCTGCGGTGCTACTCGGTAGCCGCCCCAGAAGTCGGGTCTGGGCACCGTCTGGCCTTCCGGATACTGGGCTTCCAGGGCGCTGAGCTTGGCTTCCAGCGCTGCACGGCTCTCGATCGGCGCGCTCTGCGGGTCGCTGGCGTGGGCGGCGAGCTGCGATTCGCGGGGGCGCTTGTGAAAGTAGGTGTCCGATTCGGCTGCGCCGACCCGCTCGACCGCTCCGTAAACCCGCACCTGCCGCTCCAGATCGGGCCAGAAGAACAGCAGCTCGGCCTGGGGGTTGGCGGCCAGGTCGTGGCCCTTGTGAGACCCGTAGTTGGTGTAGAAGGTCAGGCCGCGCTCGTCTGCGCCGCGCAGCAGCACTGTGCGGACGCTGGGCCGCCCCTGAGCGTCGGCGGTGGCCAGGCTCAGGGCGTAGGGTTCGCGCACCTGGCCGTGCTGGGCGGCCTCGAACCAGCCCTGAAACTGGGTGAGTGGATCGTCCGCGAGGTTTGTGCGGCGCAGTTCGCCCTGGGTGTACGAGACGCGCAGGGCGGTGAGATCGGGTGAATCGCTCATGGCGCTACGTTAGCGCGGCTTGAGGGGCTGACAATTGGGGCAAAAATGCGTTCCGCGCTGGGCCAGCACGATCTTGGCGATGGGGGTGCCGCAGCGCTCGCACGGCTCCCCGGCGCGGGCGTAGGCGTGGTGATGGACCTGAAAAGCCCCGGCCTCGCCGTCGTGCTGGCGGTAGGTGCCGTCGCCCAGGGTGCTGCCGCCCGCCGCCACCGCCGCCGTCATCACCTCGCGGATGGCTGCATAGAGACGGCGCGCCTCGGCAGGCTTGAGCCGCGTCTGCGCGGGGTGCAGGCGGCTCGTCCACAAGCTCTCGTCGGCGTAGATGTTGCCCACGCCCGACACCGGCTTTTGCGACAGCAGCCAGGGCTTGACGGCCCCCGCGCTGGCCGCCGCCTTCACGAAGTCGCCTTCCTTGAACGCCTCTGAGAGCGGCTCCGGCCCCATCTGGTGCAGGGTGGGGAAGGCGACGTACTCGCCTTTGCGGACCACCGCCACCTTGCCGAAGCGCCGGGCGTCGTTGAAATAAATTGCGCCCTGGTCAGTGTGCAGGGTCACGCGAGTATGCGGCCCCGCTTCCAGCCGGAAGCCGCCGGTCATGCCCAGGTGAACGAGCAGCTCCAGATCATCCTCAGTCGCGTCGGCGGCGGCGAGTTGCAGCAGCAGATACTTGCCGCGCCGCCCGATGCCGGTCACGGTGCGCCCCTCGGCTCTGTGCGTGTCGGTATACTTGTGCGGCGCGTCGTGTTCGATGCGCGTCAGGGTGCGGCCCAAGAGCAGCGGCTCGATCTTGCGGCGGGTGGTCTCGACTTCCGGCAGTTCGGGCATGCCTTCAGGCTAGCGCCGGGAAGTGCTCTCAACCGTGCCTGCTGGCCCCGGCTCAAGGCACGCGGCTAGACTCGGGCCATGAACCGCATCCTGCTCACCGGCTTCGAGGCTTTTGGCGACCATCCCAGCAACCCGACCCTGACCGCGCTCTCGGCCTTTGAGGGTCAGCGGATTGCGGGTGCGCAGGTGCTGACCCAGGCGCTGCCGGTCGACGCTGCCCGCATGCCGGGGGTGCTGGAAGAGGTGCTGCGGCGACTTCAACCCCAGGCCGTACTGTTGAGCGGGCTGGCGGCGGGTCGGGTGCAACTCAGCCTGGAGCGGGCGGCGCTCAACGTTCTCGATTTCCGCATTCCCGACAACGCGGGCGCGTCGTTTCAGGACGCCGAACTCTGTCCCGGTGGTCCGGACGCCTACCTCAGCACGCTGCCGCTGCGGGCCATCCTGGGGACTTGGCAGGCAGCGGGGGTGCCGGGCTATGTCAGCGACACGGCGGGCCTGTACCTGTGCAACCAGGCCATGTATCTGGCCCGCCATCAACTCGGCCCCAGCGTGCCCTGCGGCTTTCTCCACGTGCCCGCCGACGAGTCGCTGGCGCTGGCCCAGCCGCCCGGCAAGCCTCCGCTGCCGTATCTGCCGCAGCAGGAGATCAACCGGGGCATCGGACTGGCGCTGGACGTGCTGGCAGGCCAGCTTGAATCGGCGCAAGGGGAGAAGCAGGCCCCTGGGGTATAAGCGTTCAGGCAGTGCTGCGCAGCGCACCGATCAAGCGCCGCGAGCGGCCCAATATTCACGGAAAAGCCGCCTTCCCGGCTTGCCAGCTGCCTCCCGGTCCCCCGGCCCAGTGCCACTCGCCGGGGGGCCGGGCCGCCAGACAGCGCACCACCTCGCCCAGCGCCACCCGGCGGGCAAAGCGGGTGCGGGCGTGCCACTCGCCGAGGGCCGCTTCTCGCCCGGCAGCGGGCAGGCCGCGCAGGCTGTTGGCGGCCCGGTTGACGGCCAGATCGAACAGGGCGTCGGGCGCGCGGTTCATCTCAGGCGGTAGGTGTCGCCTTCACGGACCAGGCGGCCTGCGTCCAGCAAGTCCTTTACCACCTGCCGGGCCTGCGCGGCGCTCAGCGGCGAGCGGGTTTCGAGTTCAGGCAGGGTAAAGACCCCGCCCTGGCGGTGCGCGAAGCGGTAGAGCATCCGCTCCTGCACGTCGGCGCGCGGCGCGCTGGCCTGACGCCGCCCGAACAGCCAGGAGACCAGCCCTCCCATCAGCAGGCCTGTCAGAAGTTCCAGCGGAATCATTTTGTAGGCCAGTTCGGTGTCCGGCACGCGGTGGTGGTACGGAAAGGGCCGACCGTCCGATAGGAAGACGGCGTACATGATCAGGGCACTTGCCAGGCCCGCCACCAGGGCGGCCAGCAGGCGGGGCGCGGCACTCTTCATGGGTCCAGTGTAGCGGTCAGGTCTAGAGCGCTGACAGAACAGATGCCCCGGTGGGTTTGGTCCATTCAGCGGAGACCGAACTTCAGGACAGACTAAAAATGGAAACGTGCCGTCTCCGGCTCTCCTGCGGCGGCCTGCTTCGCCTTTGGTCCATCCCCCTTGACATTCTCTGCGTGGGCTCCACATCCAAATCAGTCCAGCATGCTTAAAACCTGTTGAGTCGCCCACCCCCCTGGGCACTCGGCAGCAGGCGAGGTCAGCTCTTCAAGGGGCCTCGCCTGACCCTTCCTTTCGACTTCCTGGTTTCGGACCCTGAGCTGTCAGCGGTCTTGGCGCATCTGTCATCTGCGCAAAGGACAAACCCCGTTATGACTCAAGTGTGGTGCGTGGTGTCGGCGCTCGGTGGACTTTGCATGGTGGGTCTGGTCAGCGTGGGTTTGAGGGTCCGGCGGTGGCGGTTGCGGCCGCGTGAACTGGCGGATTCTCTGAAATCACCTGCCGAAATCGAGGCCCCCGATCCGGTGGATTTTCGCGCTCCAGCGGGTCAGGCGCGGGCGAAGCCGCCGCGCCCGGTCACAGCAGACAAACCCACCAACCGCATTTTCAAAGGAGGCGAGGTGGTAGCTTAAAGGAGCGTGGAAGATACTGATGAAGTCCTGATGAACCGGATGGCCGGAGGCGACGAAGCCGCCCTGAGTACCCTCTACGGGCGCTACGCACCTTATCTGTACGGCCTGGGTCGCCGGATGCTGCGTCAGCAAGACGATGTGGAAACCTGTGTGCAAGACGCTTTCTTCAATGCCTGGAAAGCCGCTGCCCGCTTTGATCCGGCCCGGGCCAGCGTCAAGACCTGGCTGGTGACGATTGCCCACAACCGCATGCTTCAGGCGCTGCGAGACCGCCCCGAGACGGGTCTGGACCTCGAAGAGTGGGACGCGCCGACCAGCGCGCCGGACCGGATCGAGCAGGTGATCGCCCAGCGGGCGGTGGACATTCTCGGCGAACCGGAAAAGACCCTGGTGGTGTTGGCTTTTTATCAGGGCTTTTCGCACAGCGAACTCAAAGAACGAACCGGCCTGCCACTGGGCAGCATCAAAACCTACCTGCGCCGGGCACTCGCCCAGATGCGCGTTCACCTGGAGACCTCGGTGGCCCCGGCCATGAGCACCTCACCCCGTTCTCCCAATTCTTCCGAAGGAGGTCAGCACGATGCCGAATGAATCCGAATCAACCGAGTGGCAAGAACAGCTCAGTCTCTACGCGTTCGGGTTGCTGGACGGCGCGCAAGCGGCCAGCGTCGAGCGCCGCCTGACCTCTGAGCCGCTCTGGCAAGCCGAGTTGCGCGCCCTGCAAGACACTCTGGCCGCCCTGGCCGACCCGGCTCCGGTGCCTGTGGGCAGCGCTGAGCGCCTGCTCGAGCGGGTGCGCGCCGACCGGGAGCAATCAGAGCCCGCTCAGACTCCGCTTGTTCAGTCCTCGCCCGTGCCGCCTGCCGCGCCTGTTGCGGCCAACCTGCCGTTGACCGCGCCAACCCGCTCGCCGTACCTCGGCTGGCTGGTGGCCGTGGCGCTGGTCGCCGCCGTGGCCGCCGTATTGATTCTGCCGCGCCTGAGCAGCACCCCGGAGCGGCAACTGGCCGAGTACCAGACCCAGCCGGGTGCGGTCAGCACGCCGCTGACGACCCAGGGAGGTCAGTCGCTGGGCACGGCGGTGCGCCTCAAGGATGGCCGCGCCTTCGTGCTGCTGGTGGCCGACGCGCCGCAGGGCCGGGCATACCAGGCCTGGCAGGTGGTCGGCAAGGCCCCCGCCTCGCTGGGCGTGTTCAAGGGTCGCAGCTTTCTGAGCGCGCCGCTGAGCGGGCCGGTGACTCTGGCCGTCAGCGTGGAGCCGCCCAGCGGCAGCCCGCAGCCGACGACCACGCCGATTCTGGCCCAGACCCTGTAAGCCGAAATTCTGTGGCTCCAGAGACAACAAAGGCCTCATCCACCCAGAGAGTCCAGGGGCAACGATCTCCCTGGACTCTCTGGCTGCTGTGTCGGCGCTAGGCCCAGGCCCGGACCACAGTCAGGCGTTCGCCGTCACCGTCGACCACCGCGACGAGTTGACCGCCGAGCAGCACCACGAAGCGGCCCTGGCGGGCATCGGCGGGCCGCTTGCCCTGGCGCAGCTGCACGGCCAGTTCGGGCGCGGCTTCAATGATCGGCAGCGACAGCGCGCTCAGGTCAGACAGGCCCGCTGCTTCACCGAGCCGGTCGAGCGGGGTCGCTTGCGCCAGGCCGAAGTGGCCCGCACGGGTGCGGATCAGCCCCGAGAGGTGCGCCGGAACGCCCAGTGCCGCGCCCACGTCGCGGGCCAGCGAACGCAGGTAAGTGCCGCTGCCCACCCGCGCCCACACCAGTAGCGTGGGAAAGTCGCCCAGCGCGGGCGGCAGGCTGAGATTCAGGCCAGTCTCGCTCCCGGCCCAGCGTCCGTCCGCATCCGGGGCGAAGCTGTGCGGCGCGGTGCTGAGGTCGGCGTACTGGCCGAGCAACGTCAGTTCGTGAATGGTGACGGCGCGGGCCGGTAAATCGAGTTGCCCCCCGGCCCGGGCCGCCGCGTAGGCCCGCACGCCGCCGACTTGCAGGGCGCTGTACTGCGGCGGCACCTGTTGCTGCGGGCCGACGAAGGCCGAGAGGACCGAGCGCACCTGCTCGGCGCTGAAGTCCGGCACCGGGGCGCTCTCGGCCACCGGTCCTTCGGCGTCGAGCGTCGGGGTGGCCGCGCCCAGACTGATGAACGCCAGATAGTCCTTGCTATCGCGCTCCATGAACTGCACCAGCTTGGTGGAGTCGCCCACGCACAGCACCAGCACGCCACTGGCCAGTGGGTCGAGGGTGCCGGTGTGGCCCACCTGCCGGGTCTGGAGCGCCCGCCGCGCCCGGCTGACCACATCGTGCGAGGTCAGGTTCAGCGGTTTGTCGACGACGTACACCGGCATGCGGGTCAGGCTAGCACACGGTCCGCCGCTCGAAATCAGCAGGTCACATCTAAAGACGGCCCAGCTGCTTATATAGAGGTAAGAGAACAGAAAAGAGAACATCTCGCAGAAGCAAGAAAAACTCCGGAGGTCCAATATGAACCGCGTCAAACGTACCAGAGGAAGCCTGGACACCAACTTTGCGCCAGAACAAATGAATTCCTCTGTGAATCTGGCTGTTCCCAGCAAATTGGCCTGGAAATTTATTGTGATCGAAGACCGGATGATCAGCTGGTGGGCGCGGTACGGCATCACTTTGCTGCGGCTATCGCTGGGTGTGGTGTTTTTCTGGTTCGGGGTGCTGAAGTTCTTTCCCGGTGTCAGCGTGGCGCAGGAACTGGCCACCCACACCATCTCGGTGCTGAGCTTCGGGCTGATTTCGCCCGCCGTCAGCTTGCCGCTGCTGGCAACCTGGGAATGCGCCATCGGAGTGGGGTTGCTCTCGGGCAGATTCCTGCGGCTGACCCTGCTGCTCTTGATGGCGCAGATGGCCGGAACCTTTCTGCCGCTGCTGTTTTTCCGGCACGAGACCTTCAACGTGTTTCCGCTGGTGCCGACACTGGAAGGCCAGTACATCATCAAGAATCTGGTGCTGGTGTCGGCGGGCCTAGTGATCGGGGCAGCCTCGCGCGGCGGCCATATCATCCACGACACCAAAGCGCTGGCGGTGGCCGAGCACCTACAAACTCTCAACCAGCGCTTTCGCCGCCGCTTCCACCGCGATCCCTGAACCCCGGCCCCACCCGTCTTCCTACCGCAGCCCTCACCACAGGCGTTTAGGCTCCCCGTCGGACGCCTGTTCGCCTGCCGCACTCCGGCGACACCACTTCAAGAAGGATGTGAAACGTGGGAAGATAGCGCTAATGGGTCAGGTCGAATTTTTCACATTTGGGGAGGCACCGGGGGCTGCGCCATGACGCCGGTTCTGGCTGCCGCCGCGCGGCGTTGGGTGGTGCAGACCGCCAGCCGCCCGTATCTGGCCATTTACACCGAGGCGCTGGCGGAGCTGAGTGGGGAAGACTCCTGGTTTCGGGCGCTGGTCGGCGGCCTGCCCGAATCGCGCTTCCAGATTGAAGGCTTGGACCCGGCGGCGGCGGGGCGGCTCGGTACGGCGCAGTGGCCCAGCACGGTCAGCTTTAGCGTGCCCCTGCCGCTTCCGGCAGCCGACCGGCGGGCGGCGGGGGCACGCCGGGAGCGGTTCGAGACGGCCCTGGCTGACCTGGTGACGGTTCTGGCTGCACCGGACCCGGTGTCAGAAGCATCCGGCAGCACATTTGAGGCTGCCCTGGCAGCGCTGAGCAATCTGGGCAATGGCCGTCCGCTGTCGCCGCTGCTGCAAAGCGATTCAGCGGCCCGCCGGGTGCTGGACGCCTGGCGGGGGGCGCTCCAGCCCGCAGCGGATGCGTTGCTGGATGCTCCGCGCCCTTACCCTTCCAGGCTGAGCGAACCGGGCGTGACCGAGGCGCTGGCGCTGTGTGGGTGGCTGTGCCGGGCACTGCGCCCGCTCGAAGCCCAGCCGCCAGCCGCCAACCTGGCACACGCGGTGGGTGGCGGCGCGCCGGGGCTGGCGGCGCTGCACGGATGGTGGCGCAATGCCACGCCGTTCGTGCTGAGTGAGCCGCAGATCGCGCTGCGGGAGCACTATTTGAAAGAAGACCGTCTGAAAAGTAACCGCGCCGAGACGGCGAATATCAGGATCATGCGGCTGCGTTTCGAGCGGCGGCTGGCCCACACCGTATACCGGCGGGCCAGCGCACTCATCGCCGGGTCCGAGCGGGTGCGGCGCTGGCAGGTGCAGTTGGGCGCGTCGCCTGCGCAGATCACCCTGCGCAGCGGTGGCCTGCGCCTGAGCCGCCCGGACTGGCTCAGTCAGCCGGTGTTTCCCGAACCCACCGGGGCGGTGGTGGTCTGGTGCGGCGAGGTGGGGCCGGGTGCCAATCTCGAAACCCTGCTGCGGGCCTTCGATCTGGTGCGGCGGCGGCGGCCCGAGGCGCGGTTGCGCTTGTGTGCACAGGCCGTGGGCCACGCCGACGACCTGGCGCGCTGTCAGGCGCTGATCGTCAGCTTGCGGCTGGGCAGCTGCGTCGCCTTCGAGGTCCTGCCGTCCGACCACAGCGCCGCGGACCGCGCCGAGATCTACCGCTCGGCGCAGGTGGTGGTGCTCAGCGGCAGCACCGAGGAAGTCCCCGCTGCGCTGCTGGACGCCATGACGCTGGGCCGGGCAGTGGCCGCTGTGCGGGTGGGCGGTGTGCCCGACGTGCTGGGTGCGGCGGGGCTATTGAGTGCGCCCAACGATCTGCTGGCGCTGGCCCGTCACCTGCTGCGGCTGCTCGGGGATGCGGCGCTGCGGCGGCAACTGGCCGAGGTGGGGCGGCAGCGCGCGGCCCTGTTCAGTGCCGACGCCTGGGTACAACTGCACCGGCAGCTCTACGCCCGGGTGCTGACTGAAGAGACGCTCAAAAATGAGGCGGTCCGCGCTGATGCTGGCAACCCCGTCGGGGAGTTCAGTCCCGGCGATTTCGAATTCGGAGACGAGCCGTGAGCCTGGGTCAGCGCCGCAACGATACCCTGGACGCACCGCTCCCCGGCCCGCCGCCAGCACCGCTGAGTGGCCCGCCCACGTCGCCGGGCGTGCCGCGTCAACTCGCCCGGCAGTTGCGCCTGGAGCGCCGCCAGGCCGCCGACCCCGAGGAACTGGCGGCCCGGCTCGAAGAGAGCGGCCACACCGACGACTGGCTGCGCGAGCACGACCTGGGCGACGTGTTCGAGGTGGCCGCGCGGCTCTATGCCCTCAAGACCGGTGGGCCGCGTCCGGTTGTCGCCGCGCCGATCAAGCTGCCCTGGCGGCGGCTGTGGCGCGGGCCGATGCTGGTCCTGATCGGTCTGGCGGCCCTAAGCAGCGCACGCGGGCTGGGCGTGCCCGAGGCCGAGGCGGCCGTGTGCGCGGCGGCGGCAGTGGCCTGGGGGCTGCTGACCTGGGGACCGCTGACGTGGGGTCCGGGTGCCGGGCAACGGTGGCCCCGGCTGCGGCTGGGCGCAGTGCTGGGTGCGCTGGCAGGCGCACTCACGGCGCTGGGTCTGGCCGCATCACTGGGCGCGGCGAGCACGCCGCATTCGGAAACGGTGGAGCTGTGGCGCTCCGCCGGTCTGGGCGCGCTGCTGGGTGGCCTCTACGGACTGACCCTGACGGCGGCGGGCCTGCTGCTGGCGCTCGGGAGGTGGCGGGTGGCGGCGCTGGTCTTCGGCAGCGCGCTGCTGATCGGCGAAGGGCTGCGCCGCAGCGCGCCGGACGGATGGAGCGCAGCGCTGGCGGTGGCCGTGTTGCTGGGACTGGTGGTCACCGCTGTGGGTGCAGCCGGGCGGCCCGGCGCTGAACCCAGCCCTACCGACCCTGATGGTGATCGGTCTGGCGCTGTCTGGACCGGGGCCAGCCGGCCGGGCGATGGCTGGGCCTCGGGGCTGGCGCTGGCGGTCCTGACCTGGCGGGTAGGCGCGGCAGCGCTGCTGTGGGCGCTGCTTTCGCTGGGCCTCCTCGAAGCGCTGGCTTGGTGGATGCAGGCGCACCTGCGCCGTCTGGCCGGGCAGCCCCACGCCCCGGCGCGGCTGCTGCGAGCGGCCCGCTGGCCGGTGCTGGGCGTGCCTGCCGCGCTGCTGGTCGCTGTGGCGGCAGGGTCGGCAGCGGCGCAACTGGGCTGGACTTCTCTCGGATGGCCCGGCTCCGGATGGACGGGCTTCGAGTGGTTCGGCCTCGGGGGAGCCGCGCCGGGTGCCCTGGGCCGCGCCTGTGGCGGCGCGCTGCTGAGCGTGGCCCTGCTGCAAAGTACCTGGCTGGCCCGGCACCCCCGCCAGAGGCCGCGCCTGACCCGGCTGTGGCTGCTTTGCGCGGGGCTGCTGGCCGCGCCCCTGGCGAGTTGGTGGCTGCCGCTGCTGCTACTGGTCCTCACCCTGACCTTGCTGAGTGATGACGCCCTGAGTGATCTCACGACCTACCGCTGAAGGATCAACGCGGGCCAGCGGCGGCCCCGATCCTTTGACGCTCCGAGCAGGAAGCCTACACTACACAGATGGACCCCTTCGCGGAATTTCGCAGTGATCTGATCGGCCAGGACGCGGTGATTCAAACGCCCTTCGGTACCCGCCGCGTGACCTACGCCGACCACGTCGCCTCGGGGCGTGCCCTGCATTCCAGCGAAACCTTTCTGACCGAGCGGGTGCTGCCGCTGTATGCCAACACCCACACCGAGGACTCGGCCACCGGGGCCATCACCTCCCGGCTGGCGCACGACGCTTGTGAGTACGTCAAGACCCAGCTCGGCGCCGACGAGAGCTGCACCCTGCTGTGGTGCGGGTCGGGCAGCACGGCAGCGGTCAAGCGCCTGCAGGAGATTCTGGGACTGGCCGCGCCCCCGGCCCTGCTGGAGCGGCTGCGGCAGGTGACTCCACTCGCAGAGCGCCCGGTGGTGTTCGTCGGGCCTTACGAGCACCACAGTAACGAGGTCACCTGGCGCGAGAGTCTGGCCGAGGTCGTGGAAGTGCCGCTGTGTCCCCGGGGCGGCATCGACTTGGAGGCCCTGCGGGTGCTGCTCAAGGCCCCCGAGTACCGGAACCGGCGCAAGATCGGCTCGTTCAGCGCCGCCAGCAATGTCACCGGCCACCTGACCGACACCCGTACCCTGGCCCGGCTGCTGCACGCCCAGGGTGCGCTGGCCTTCTTCGACTTCGCCGCCTGCGCCCCCTACGTGCCGATCGACATGCGCCCCGGATGCCCCGACGGCTACGACGCAGTGTTTCTCAGCCCGCACAAATTCGCGGGCGGCCCCGGCACGCCGGGTCTGCTGTGCTTTCAGACCCACCTCTACCCGGCGGGCGCGCCCACCACGGCGGGCGGCGGCACAGTCAGTTATGTCAGCCGCACCACCCACCGCTTCGTGACCGACGTGGAGGCGCGTGAGGACGCTGGAACTCCTGCCATTCTCGGCAAGATCCGGGCGGCGCTGGCGTTCAAGGCCAAGGAACGTCTGGGCACCGGGGCCATTCAGGCACGTGAGCACGATCTGATTGGCCGCGCCATCACCCGGCTGCGCGGCCACGCCAGCATTCGCCTGCTGGGCAACCTCGACGAGCCGAGACTGGCGGTGCTGTCGTTTCTGGTTCGCAGCGGCGACGGGGCCGTGCTGCATCCCCGATTCGTGGTGCGGCTGCTCAACGATCTGTTCGGCATCCAGTCGCGCGGCGGCTGCGCCTGCGCCGGTCCCTACGGCCACGCGCTGCTCGACATCGACGACGCCACCAGCGAGCGCTACCTGTCGTGCGTCATGGGTGGTTTCGACGGTCTCAAGCCCGGCTGGACCCGGCTGAACTTCGCGCCCTGGACCAGCGAGGCAGAGTTCGCCTTCCTGCTTGACGCTCTGGAATTCGTGGCCGACCACGGTGAGCGCTTCTTGCCGCTCTACGAGGTGGACTGGCACACCGGCACCTGGACTCACCCGGCGGACCAGCCGCTGCCGGGCCTGTTCGGTCTCCCAGCTCCGGCGCGGCAGGCGGGCGAGGTGCCTTACGCGGTGTATCTGGCTGAGGCACGCGACCTGGCCCACTCGCTGAGCGCGCCCACCGCGAGGGTGATTCCGGCCCAGGTGCCGGGCGAACTGGTGTTTTTCAGGTACTGACCGGGCTCGATGGGGTTGATCTCTTAATGCACACTCCCCCGGCTGATGGTGTAGCTGCTGCTGGTGAAGTTGAAAATCAGGGGGCGACCATCGTAGACGAAGTTCAGGCCCCCGGAATTGGAGAAGCCGCTCTTCTTGAGGTCCAGACATTCCGAGACGACCCGGTAATTGTCACCTTTTGTGAGTTTCGGCAACACCTTACCGAGCATAAACTTGTTTTTCCCGTCTGGTGATACATAAACGTCCAGAATCTGCTTGTTTTCTTCCCAGAGGCGTATGCGGATTTTGCTGCAGGCAGCTTCTGCAGGGCTGACCTGAATATTAATCAGAATATCGGGGTTCATATTTGAATTCGATGCGGCTGCCGCAGGGGTGAGGCTCGTCAGAAGAAATGTAAGGCTGTAGAGATACCGCTTCATAACCGCTCCTTCGGGATGCGAATCCATGTCAAGGGGGAAGCGGAGGCGGCAAAGCGCCCAGCAACCACCCACGTCTTGAAAGTTCGCTCAGAATAAGCAGTTCAGCCTTAAAATTCTCTTACAGTGGCGGAATCGCTCCAAACTGATTAATCCTCAGGGAGTCAGGCGGTTGCGGTCGCGCGGGAAGGCACGGGCGTAGCGGACATTGGCGATGCCCAGCAGCTTGGCCGTCAGACGCTCGGCCCCGATGGCGAAGCCGCCGTGCGGGGGCATGCCGTACTTGAAGACTTCCGAGTAGCCACTCATGGCCTCCCGGTTCATCTTGTAGGCATCGATGGATTCCATCAGCATCTGGTATTCGTGGATGCGCTGGCCGCCTGACGTGATCTCGATGCCCCGGAACAGCAGATCGAAGCCGCGTGTCAAGTCGGGGTTGAGGCTGCCGTCCTCTTGGTGGTCAGCGTGGGTATAAAAGGGTCGGGCCGCGCGCGGGTACTTGGTCACGAACACGAAGTCGCTCTTCTCGGTTTCGGCGAAGTGCTGACACAGCAGCCGCTCAGCTTCCGGGTCGAGGTCCTTGCCGCCCACCGAATGACCGTACTTTTCGGTGACCAGTTTCCGGGCGTCCATCAGCGTGATGCGCGGAATGTAATCCGGCACCTCGGGAATACTCGCGCCCAGCAGCTCGAACTCGGCGGCGCAGCTTTCCTTCAGGCGCTCCATCGCGTAAGTCATGAAGCCGTTTTCGAGGTTCATCACGTCTTCCTCGTCGTCGATGAAGCCCATCTCCACGTCGAGCGACAGGTACTCGTTGAGGTGGCGGCTGGTGGCGTGCTCCTCGGCGCGGTACACCGGCGCCACCTCATAGACGCGCTCGAAGACGCCCACCATGATCTGTTTGTAGAGCTGCGGACTCTGCGCCAGGTACGCCTGCTCACCGAAGTAGTCGAGCTTGAACAGGTTCGCGCCGCCCTCCGCGCCCGCCGAAACGATCTTGGGCGTGCTGATCTCGGTAAAGCCCTGGCTGCGCAGGTAGGTGTGAAAGGCGTAGACGATCTCACCCTGGACCTTCAGCGCCGCCCGTTCACGCAGACCGCGCACCGACACGTAGCGGTAGTCCAGCATGGTCTCGGGGTTGACGTTCCACTCCATCTTGGGAATTTCCAAGGGGGAGGCCTGGGTCGCTGCCGACAGCACCTTCATGGTCTCGACCTGCACCTCGAAGCCGCCCGGCGCTTTCTTGTGGGCCTTGACGGTGCCGGTAATCTCCACGCTGCTCTCGGGCAGGGGCAGATGCAGGCCCGAGCCGACGCACTGGGCCACGCCGGATTTGTCGCGCAGCACCACGAACTGCACCCCGCCGAGGTCACGCCGGGCGTGGACGAAGCCCTGCAAGCGGACAGTCTGGCCGTCATGCTGGGCGAGGTCGCGGGTAAAGGTGCGGGGAAGGTGCGGCTGGGTCTGGGCTGGCTGGGTTGGGACCGTCATGTTCTCTCCTGGTGGCTCAAAAAAAGCCCGACTCCGGAGTGAAGTCGGGGGCGCGGTCAAACTTGAGGGCGTCCCCTAGCGGGGATCGTTATCCAGATTGTCGGCAAAACGCAGGAAGCCGCACATTGAGGGGTAGTGTAGCGGCGCGCGGCGGCCACAAGCAAGCCGCAAGGCTAGGGGAGTGGGTATGCTGCGCAGCATGACCTACACCCACGAGCGCCAGACCGCCGAAGACCTCGCCCGCCAGGCCGGAGCACTCCTGCTTGAGCACCGCGCCGCCGGATTCAAGGTGGATTACAAGACCTCCAAGGACGACCCGGTGACGGTGGCCGATACCGAGGCGTCCGAACTGATCGTGGCTGGACTGCGGGCTGCCTTCCCAGACGACGGCATTCTGTCGGAAGAACTCACCGACACCGCTGAGCGGCTTGGGAAACATCGCGTCTGGATCATTGACCCGATTGACGGCACCTCAGAGTACGTGGACGGCACGCCCGATTTCGCGGTCAGCATCGGCCTGGGGGTAGGCGGCGAAGCGGTGCTGGGGGTGGTGAACGCGCCCGCCCGGCAGGCCCTTTACAGTGGGGTGGTGGGGGAGGGCCTGACCCGGAACGGCGAACCGGTGGGCTTCAGCGCCCGCCCGCCCGCTGAATTCCTGATCGCCGTCTCGGATACCGAACATAAACGCGAACTGCACCGCTACCCGCTGCCGCAGATGCTTCCTTCCGGCAGCATCGCCCTCAAGCTGGCCCTGATCGCGGCGGGCGAGGCCGACGCGACGTTTACCATGTCGCCCAGAAGCGAGTGGGACATCGCGGCGGGCATGGCGCTCGTCCAGGCGGCGGGTGGTCAGGTGACGCGGCGCGGCGGCGGCAAGATTGCCCTCAACTCCCCTGAACCCGCCATTCGCCAGGGCCTGATCGGGGGCCGCCCCGACGTGGTGGCCTGGCTGGAAAATGAACTGTTTCGCCTGGCCATTCCGGAGCAGCAGCTCGGACTCACCGACACTGACGAGGCATGGGCGCTGCTGGACCAGGCCGAGCAGGAGCGGCTGCGCGGCGAAAAGCACCTGCACATCCGCCACGCGGCGGGCCAGGTGGTGGCCCTGGTGCTGCTGGACGACAACTTGCGGGTGCGGCGCTCGGAAGGCGACGCCCTGCACCTCGGTGTGCTCACCCGCGATCTGACGCGGGCGTATGGACCGCTGCAAGGCGCTTAGCGCTCTGAAACCCGGCTTGCTCACGCCAGTCGCAGCACACTCTGGTTGCCGCGCAGCACGAACACCAGCACCCCGGCGTCGGCCAGTACGCCCGCCTTTTTTTCCAGCTCTCGCACGCTGTCGGGCAATCCCGCCCACTGGCGGCGCGGCGACTCGCCGGGCTCCAGGTAAAAACCTTCCGGCATCGCCACGATGACCACCCGTTTGGCGCGGGTTCTGGCCCGCAGCGCCGCCCCCAGCACGTCGGCGGGCGCGCGCTGGGTCAGCATGATCAGGTTGCTGCCTGCCGCCTGAAGGCTGATGTCGGCGGCCAGGTTCGGCAGTGGATCGCTGGCCGGGCGGCACTGCAAGGTCGCCAGCCGCGAGAGGGCTGCCCGCAGTGCCTGGGGGGTGCGGCCTGAAGGTGTCGCGCCGCCGGGCGTGCTCAGTGAGACCGGCAAGTCAAGCTTGAGTGCTTCCTGAATCAAGCTGGCCGCCAGCCGCACGGCGCTCTCGATGAAGACCTCGTCGCCGCGCGAATCGAGGTAAAGCAGCAGGCGGCTGCTGGCGGTGCGCTCCAGCTCACGTACGGTCAGCTCACCGGTGCGGGCCGAGAGCCGCCAGTGAATCCGACCCGGCGGGTCGCCCGGCACGTAAGGCCGCGCCCCGCGCAGGCTCAGCGGGTCGTCCAAGCCCAGGGTGCGGCTGAGCGCACCCTCCGAGAGCAGCGGGCGCAGCAGATCGGGCAGCCGCAACCCGTGAACGCCGGGATACACCTCAAGCCGGGTCGGGAAGCGGAGCCGGGTGCTGCGCCAGAACAGCCCGAACGGATCGGCCCAGCGCAGCACCGTCTCGGGCCAGTGGTATTCGCCGCGCGTGTTGAGGTTCAGTTCGTCGCTGAGCTGTGCCTCGCCCGACTGCCACAGCCAGCCGCCCCAGCGCAGGTGCCGGTCCGGGATGATCCGCAGCGGCGGCGCGTCCTCGATGACGTAGCGCGTCGGCAGCCGTGAGCGCAGCCGGGCGGTGACGCGGTAGGGCAACTGGCGACCCACGAAGCCCGCTGGCGGCACCTCGCGGCTCAGTTGCAGGTCGGGCGGTAGGCGGTAGGCGGCCCAGATCAGGCCCAGCAGGGCTAGCAGGGCGGCGAGCCAGGTCAGGGTCCAGGGATCGAAGATCACGGGCGGGCGGGGATGGCCTCGGTGGGCAGGGTTTCCGCTGGCACCGGCACGCTGGCCAGCACTTCACCCACCACCTGCGTGTCGCTCAGGCCCAGTAGCCGCGCCTCGGTGCCCAGGCTCAGGCGGTGGGCCAGCACGAAGGGAGCCACCGATTTCACGTCGTCGGGCAACACGTAATTTCGTCCCGCCAGAGCAGCCAGCGCCTGGGCCACCCCCTGCATCGCCAGACTGGCGCGCGGCCCGCCGCCGAGCAGCACCTGCGGGTGGGCGCGGGTGGCCGCTGTGAGCGAAGCGATGTAGCGCCGGATCGTCTCGTCTACGTAGATGCGGCGGGCGGCGGCGCGGGCAGCCAGGAGCTCCCCGGGCGTGCCCACCGCCTCCAGGGTGTCGATGGGGTGACGTTCCTGAAGGCGGGCCAGCAGCGCCACCTCGTCTTCCAATGCCGGGTAGCCCACCGAGAGGCGCATCACAAAGCGGTCAAGTTGCGCTTCCGGCAATCGGTAGGTGCCCTCGAACTCCACTGGGTTCTGGGTGGCCATCACGAAGAAAGGCTGCGGGAGGCGGTGCGTCACGCCCGACTCGGTGACCTGGCCCTCGCCCATGGCTTCGAGCAGGGCCGACTGGGTCTTGGGCGTGGCGCGGTTGATCTCGTCGGCCAGCAGTACCCCGGTGAAGATCGGTCCCGGCACGAAGCTGAATTCGCCTCCACGGTAAACGCTCACGCCAGTCACGTCGCTAGGCAGCAAATCGGGCGTGAACTGCACCCGCTTGAAGCCGAGGCCCAGCGAGGCCGCCAGCGCGCGCGCCAGCATGGTCTTGCCGGTGCCGGGCGCGTCTTCAAGCAGCAGGTGACCGCCCGCGAGCGCGGCGGCCAGGGCCAGCCGGGTGACGCGCTGCTTGCCCACCAGCACGCGGGCCACGTTGCTTTCCAGGCGCTCGGCCCAGGCTTGCAGATCGGACGGTTGAGCAAGTTCAGTCATGGGTGCCTCGGCAGGGGGAAGTCGGGAACGGGGGAGGCGTCAAGCAGCGACTGCACCTCGGCGGCGCTGTGCTCGGCAGCCTCGGCCTGGGTGTCGTCGGCAACCTGACCGTAACGCACCGGCGTGTAGGCGCTGGTCAGTTGCGAGAGCGGCGCGGCAGCCCCCGGCCAGCGAACGGCAGCACGGCCCAGCAGTTCGGCGGGCGTCTCGCTCTCCAGGCGATTCAGGCCGTGCCGGGCCAGCAGGCGCAGGGTGGCGGCGTAGGCAGCCCGCACCCGGCCCGTTGGCGCGTCCAGCGGGCCGTCCGGAGCGCTGGTCAAGGCTGGGCCTTCGGTGTCGTCTTCCGGCAGTTCCTTGAGCCGCAGCACGGCCCAGGCGGCCAGCAGCAGCAGGAGTAAACTCAGCCCCGCCACCGTCCAGATCAGCCAGGGTGGCAGCGAGAGGGGCAGGTGTGCGGTCTGCCGCTCGCTGCCGCCGCCCGTTCGGGCCGCCTGCTTCGCTGCCGGCTCGACGATCTGGCCCACCACCCGGTAAAGCTGCTCCGGCTGAAGGAGCAGGCCCAGCACAAACAGGCCTGCCGCCGCCAGCACGCCCAGCGTGGGCAGCAGCGCCCACCAGTTCAGCGGCTGGCCCTTAACCCGCCGCAGTCGCCACAGCAGCGCCGAGCACAGTGCGGCCACGCCCAGCAGCGGCAGGCTGGCCGCGTCGAGCAGGGCCTGCAAGCTGCGGTCTGGTCGGAGAGCTGGGGCAGTTCTGGAGGCGGGCCGCTGCGCCGCTTTTATTCCGGCAGCCGGGCGCACCGACGCTGGCGGCGCGGGCACCCGCTGCACCACGTCGATCGGGGTCCGGTCCAGGTGCGGCAGCGTGGGCCTGGGCAGCAGGGCGAACACCAGCACAAGCGCTGCGACGCCCAGCAAAACGGGCCAGCCCTGCCGTAACCAACCCAGAGGTAAGCCGCCCGGACGCGGCCCGCCTTGCGCCCTGAGTCCCGAATCTGCCGACCCGTCCGGGCCGCCCAGGCCCAGTGCGCCGAGCAGTAGCCCCAGCAGTCCCAGCCCGCTGGGTGCGAGCAGCAATAGGCCTGCCGGGAGCGCCAGCGCCCAGCGCCTTCCGTCTCGGACTGCGCCTGTACTGAGCGCCAGCAGCAGCGAGAGTGGCCCGGTCACCACGAACATCAAGGCCGCGCTTTTTAAATCGGGGAAGTGGGACAGTGCGGCCAGCAGGGCCAGCAGCAACAAGCTCAGCGCCAGAACGCCTGCCGGTACGCCGCCTTTCCAGCGGCCCACACCCAGGGCTACCGCTAGGCTTTGCAGGAGGCACAACCACCAGGGTTGCCAGCCCAGCGCGGTCCAGGGCAGACCGGCGAGCAACAGCGGTCGTATCGGCATCACTGTCAGTATGCTGTCCAGGCCGCCGAAGTTGCCGGTCGAGTGTGCCCGTCAGCGCAGTTTGCTGCCCGGCGCGCTCAACATACAAAAGGAAGCGCCCGAGTGACCCCGGACGCTCCAGTGCTGCGCTCGGCGAGCAGCGGCTCAGCCCTCGTTTTCCTGACTCTCGCCCATGTTGCTGCTGGGCGGATCGGAGGTGATCATGCTGCCCATCACCTCGACGTCGTGGGCGTCCAGGCCCTTTTTCCGGGCGCTCTCGGGGGCTTCGGGCAGGTCCTGCGGTTTGGGGGCGTCGGAATTGATGCCGTGGTTGTCGGTCATGGGAAGGTCCCTCCTGCGCCGCAGCCTAGCGTCTGGGCAGTTGTTTGGGCCACCTCACCTGCCTTGACCGGACGTTTAGGCAGCCGCACGGGAGCGCTCATACGGAGTGAGGATCAACCCATGCGGTTTGGCGGAATTGGAGCCAGACCGCAAAACACCCCCGCGCGGGGCGGGGGCAGTCGGAGCAAAGTCTCAGCCCTGCGGGATATCCCTTTCGTTTTCCGGCAGGCTCTGGAGGTCGCCCCGGCGCGCCGCCCGCTTGTCCTGCTCGGCGTTCTCGGCCTGCTCATAGGCCCGGATGATCTTGCCGACCAGGGGGTGGCGCACCACGTCCACATCGGTAAATTCGTGCCAGGCGATGCCCTCGATCTGGCTCAGAATCCGCTTGGAGATCGCCAGGCCGCTGGTCACGTGCCGCGGCAAATCGATCTGGGTCACGTCGCCGGTCACGACCACCTTGCTGGAAAAGCCCATGCGCGTCAGGAACATCTTCATCTGCTCGCCGGTGGTGTTCTGGGCCTCGTCGAGAATGACGAAGGCGTCGTTGAGCGTCCGTCCCCGCATGAACGCCAGCGGGGCCACCTCGATCACGCCGCTGGTCAGGTACGATTCGAACTTCTCCTGATCGAGCATGTCGTAGAGGGCATCGTAGAGCGGCCGCAGGTACGGATCGATCTTGGCCTGGAGGTCGCCCGGCAAGAAGCCCAGCTTTTCTCCCGCTTCCACGGCGGGCCGGGTCAGGATGATGCGCTTGACCTTCTTGGCCTTGAGCGCATTGACCGCCATCGCCACAGCCAGGTAGGTCTTGCCGGTGCCCGCCGGACCGATACCGAAGGTGATGTCACTCCTGTCGACTTTTTCGAGGTACGCTTTCTGGCCCGGCGTCTTGGGCTTGATGCCCCTGGGCAGGCTCGGCGCGCTGCTGGTCTCGGCGGCCAGGCTGCGGCCCTCGCCGCCCAGGTTGGCGATGCGGTCTACCGCTTCGGGGGTCAGCTCGTGCCCGCCGCGCACCAGGTCAAGCGCGTCTTTGACCATTCGCTCGGCCGCCGCCACCTGAAGCGCGTCCTGACCGCTGACACTGATGGTGTCGCCACGTGCGGTGAGGCGTGCAGGCGTGCGTTCGCGCATCCGGCGCAGATTGGCGTCGCTGGTCCCGAGCAAGTTCAGGGCTTCCTCGGGCGAGTTGAGGTGAATCTGGGCGGTGATCAGGGTCTGTTCGTTCAAAATCGCTCCTGTTAGCAACGGGAAAGCCGAGCGGCGGGGAAAGGGCAGAGGGAAAGACTGGATGAAAGATCTCAGAAACGAAGCGCACCCAGACGACAAGATGGCCAGATGAGCAGTTGCCAGAGCGCAAGGCGGCCAGACGGCAAAGCTCCCCCCGGTGCGCGGCGGGGGGCAGTCGGCAGGGCGGCGTTTCTGATGCCTGCCATTTTCCGTCGCCGCCGCGTTTGGGGCCGTGCGCTGATCTACATTTCTGTGGCTCGGGTCTTGCCTTCTCTGCACTCCCCCAGAATTCTGACGGCAGGGTGAAGCAATGCCATGCGTCGGGTGGCCTACGCCGGATTGCCGTAAGCGGCTAGACTGGGAGCTGTGATGAGTGAGGAAGACAGCGTGGCAGGTCGCTCAGCGCAGACCTACCTGTTTGCCGATCCTGTGTCGCACACCCTGTCGCCGGTGATGCACAACGCGGCCTTCGCCGCCTGCCGCCTGCCGGGTGTGTACCAGGCCCGCCGGGTGCCGCCTGCCGAACTGGGCGCGGCCATCGCCGGGCTGAGAGCGCCGGGCGTGCTGGGCGCGAATCTGACCATTCCCCACAAGGAAACGGCGCTGGCGCATATGGACTCGCTCAGCGGCGCGGCGCGGGCCATCGGGGCCATCAACACCATCATCCATCAGGGTGGCCACCTGCGCGGCGACAACACCGACGCGCCGGGTCTGGCCGCAGCGCTCAGGGAAGCGGGCGATCCGGGCGGCCCCACCGTGGTGCTGGGCGCGGGCGGCGCGGCGCGGGCGGCGGTGTACGCCCTGCGACTTCAGGAGCGGCAGGTGTTCGTGGTCAACCGGACCCTGGCGCGGGCGCGCGCGCTCACGGCGGCGCTGGGCGGTGAGGCGCTGGACCGGGCCAGCGTGCCCTGGTCGCAGGTGGCCCTGATCGTCAACGCCTCCAGCGCGGGCCTGAACGACCCGGCCCAGACGCCGCTGCCGGAATTCGACTTCGCTGCCCTGCTGCCCACCGCGCTCGTCTACGACATGGTCTACAAGCCCGGCGAGACCCGCTTGATGCGCGAAGCCCGCGCGGCAGGCCTGCGCGCCGAGAACGGCCTGGGCATGCTGGCCCAGCAGGCACGCCTGGCGTTCGTCGCCTGGACCGGCTGTCAGGTCGGCGTCGAGGTGTTTGTAGAGGCCCTGCGCCAGCATGGTGTGGGCCAGAAGGAAGTGGGCCCAGTTGAGCTGGACGGCGCTGAGCTGAAGCGGGGAACGCCGACACTGTGAGTGCTCCTCAGCTGCCCCAGTACCGGCTGGCCCTGCGGATCACGCCGCTGGCGGTCCTGCTGTTGGTGCTGCTGCTCTCGGCGTTTCTGGCGATGTTGGTGGGCTACTTCGTGGCCGAGCAGCAGCGCGCCCGCTTTCAGCGCGAGGTCGCGACCTTCGACGCCAGCCTGACGCGGCGGCTCGACAGCTACGTCAACGTAATGATCTCCACGCGGGCACTGTGGAGTACCGGAGCCGACATCGACCGTGCCACCTTCGGACGCTATGTCAAGGACCTCGATCTGCCGCAACGCCTGCCCGGCGCGCGCACGCTGGGCTTTGCCCGCTGGGTGCCGCCTGGCCTGCTGGCCACTTACGTTCAGGATCAGCGCAGAAGTGTACCGGACTTCACAGTGCATCCGCGCTCGGTGGGCAATCAGGTGCCGGTGACGTTCTCCGAGCCGCCCAGCCGCATCCCCGCGCCGCTGGGCTTTGACATGTACAGTGAGCCGCTGCGCCGAGCCGCCATCGACGAGGCCCGCCGCCTGAATGAGGCGGTCGCCACCGCGCCGCTGCAACTCGTCAACGATCTGGGGGGTCCGGCCCAGCCTGCTGTCATACTGTTTCTGCCGGTGCCACGCGGCGGGTCGCTCTACGGGTTCGTCTATATCCCGGTGCGCCTCAGCGAGCTGGTGACCAGCTTACGCAGCGATCAACGCCGGGCCACCAACCTCACCCTCGAACTCCAGATCCGTGACGGCGCCTTACCGCTTTACGGCAGCGTCACGCCCGGCGCGCCTTTTCAGCACACTTCCCGCATCGCGGTGGCGGGGCGCACCTGGACCGTAACGCACGCCGCGCCCGCCAGTTTCGGGCGTGACTGGGCGGTCGCCGCGCCCTGGCTGGTCCTGCTGGCCGGCCTGCTGGCTGGCAGCTTCGCCGCCCTGCTGTTTCAGGCCCAGGTGCGCGCCCGGCTGCGTGCCGAGGACGTCAGCCGCTCGCTGGCCCTGTCGCGCGCCAGCCTGGAGCGGGCGCGGGCCGAGTTCGAGGCGATCTTCCGCTCGATGCACGACACCGCCGTCTTTACCGACACCAACAATCTGGTGCTCTACGCCAACGACGCCCTGGAAGCCCAGTTCGGCTACGCGCCCCACGAGTTGCGCGGCCAGAGCGTCGCTGTGCTGCACGCCGACGGTCGGGTGGACCGCAGCAGCACCCTGGAGCGGGTCACGACCGTGTACTGCCGCCGCAGTGGCCAGCGCTTCTACGGCGAGATGCAGCGCAGTGCCGTCAGAAACGAGCGCGGCGAGGTCATCGGCAGTCTGGAAGTCATTCACGACATCACCGAGCGCATTGACGCCGAGCGTGCCCTCAAGGCCGGGGAGCGGCGCTACCAGGGCGTGCTGGAAGCGGTGCCGTACCCGCTGTGGGTGACCAGCAACGGCGACGAGGTGGCCTACCGCAACGTCAAGTACCAGCAGACCTTCGGCGAGGCGATGATCCGCGACGTGCTGCACCCCGAGGACCGCCCGGCCCTGGAACGCGCTTGGCAGGCGTCGGTCAACGGCGCGCAGACGATGGTGCTGGAGTTGAGACTCCAGGTGGCCGCCGCCTACCGCTACTTCGTGCTGGTGGGCGCGCCGATTCTAGATGCGGGCGGGCAGGTCAGTGAGTGGGTCTTCTCGGTCAGCGACGTGCATGACCGCCTGCAAGCCGAGCGGCTGGCCCTGCACAACGAGGAACGCTACCGGGGGGTCTTGGAAGGCATGCCGCAGATCGTGTGGCTGACCGATGCCCAGGGTCAGCCGACCTATTTCAACCGCCGCTGGCACGACTACGTGGGCGACGAACGCGCCACCGACAGCTTTCTGGACGCCCTGCACCCGGACGACCGCCCGGAATTCAGCCGCCGCTGGGCGCAGGCGCTGGCCAGCCACGAGCTGTTCGAGTTCGAACACCGTCTGCTGGGCGCGGGCGGCGTCTACCACACCTTCGTGACCCGCAGCGTCGCCATTCACGGCGGACAGGGCCAACTGCTCGAATGGGTGGGCACCAGCACCGACATCGACGATCAGGTGTACGCCGAGTGGAGTTCGCGGCTGCTGGCGGCCATCAGCGGGCAGCTCATCGGCGGCGAGGGCAGGCTGCCGGACAGCGGCGTGCCGGGCCTGCGCGCGGCGCTCAGCTTGATGAACGAGCGCTTCACGTCGCTCTCGGCCTTGTGGATCAAGTACGCCTCGGGCCAGCTGGCCTCCCCGATCAGTCAGGTGCGCGGGCATGTGCGCGAGGTGCTGCTGCTTTCACACGCCGACGTGCGGGCAGGCGCGCAGCAGGCGCTGACCAGCACCGACCCGGTGATCGTCGAGGGCGAGGCGCTGCTCGAAAGTAACCTCTCGGGCCTGCTGCTGATCCCGCTGGGCGGCAAGCGGCTTCAGGGCGGCAACGAGGCCATGCTGCTGGCGCTGGGCTTCCGGCAAAAAATCCGTGACCGCGACCTGGAACTCGCCCAGGAACTCGCCAGCCGCCTGAGCGTGGCCCTGGAAAGCGCCCAGCTCTCGCGGCGGGTGCGCGAGGCCCAGGAAGAACTGCGCGAACTCAATGCTTCCCTGGAGGAGCGGGTGGCCCAGCGCACCACCGAACTCGAGGAAGCCAACCGCGAACTCGAAGCCTTCAGCTACAGCGTCTCGCACGATCTGCGCACGCCGCTGCGCCACATCGTCGGGTTTTCCGATCTGCTCCAGAAGGATGCGGGCAGCACGCTCGGTCCGCGTGGGCAGCGTTACATGGGCATCATCGGTGACGCGGCCTCGCGGATGGGCCAGCTGATCGACGACCTGCTCGAATTCTCGCGGATGGGCCGCCAGGAAATGCGCCAGGGTCAGGTGGCGCTCAGTGGGCTGGTGGCCGAGGTCATCGCCGAACTCCAGCTCAGCTCGCCGGGCCGCGAAGCGCGCTGGGACGTGGGCGACTTGCCCCAGGTGCGCGGCGACGCCTCGCTGCTCCGGCAGGTGCTGCTCAACTTGCTCGGCAACGCCGTGAAGTACAGCGCCAAGGCCGAGCAACCCACCGTGCGCTTGCGGGCCGTCCAAACCGATACCCAGACGACCCTGGAAGTGCGCGACAACGGGGTGGGCTTCGATCCGCTCTACGCCGATAAGCTGTTCGGGGTCTTCCAGCGCCTGCACCGCGCTGATGAGTTCGAGGGCAGCGGCATCGGGCTGGCCAATGTCCGGCGCATCGTGCTGCGCCACGGCGGCAGCGTCTGGGCCGAGAGCCGCCTGGGCGAGGGCGCGACCTTTTACGTGGCCCTGCCGCGCTCGCCAGAGAACTCAGGCGCAGCGGCAGCGCAGCCTACCGAGCAGGATCGGATTCAGGCCGTCGCCTCCGGTGTGGAGAGGACAGCCGAGGACTGATAACCACTCGGGCTGCTCTCAGGCCGAGCGGGCAGGCCATTCGGGAAGCGCCAGTGCAGAACTCTGCGTGTTTACGGGCATAAAGCCGCGTTCGCCTTTGTCTGGCAAGTGGCGGCGTTACTGATCGAAATCAGGATCAGGGGTGCAGAAAATGCTGGGCTGCCTGCTGGTCGCTGCGCCCGGCTGCCTGCGCTACCACCGGGTCGGGATCGCGGCGGAGCTGGTCGCGAAACGCTTCACCCAGCTCCGGGCGCGAGGCCACACTCAGGCGCACGCCCGCATCGGGGTCGGCAGCCAGGCGGCTCAGCTGCTCCGGGGTCAGGGCCGGGTGCAGGGCGGCGGCGCGGCGTACCCCGGCGTTGGTATCGCTGCACAGCCGTGCCAGCACGCTGGGAGCCGACTGCTGGCCCAGGGCGGTGGCGCGGCGCACCTCGGCGTTGGGGTCTTCGGTGAGCTTGAGGAGGCGCACCTCGCCCAGATCGGGCCGCACCGCCAGCACCGTCCGCACGGCGGCGTCCTCGTCGGTCATCAGCACGTCCAGCGCCGCGCCGGGCAGATTGAGGGCGCTGGCGACGTGCAGCCGAATGTCCTGCTCGGGCGCGTGGGCGAGCCGCACCACCGCCTCGTCGGGCAAATCGTCGCGCTCCAGGAGTGCCCGGCGCACCGGTTCGGCCTCGTCGTGTGAGAGGCGCAGCAAGGTGTCCGGCCCCAGGTTGGGGCGGCGGGCCAGGGCGGCACGCACGTCCGGGTCGGGGTCCTGCTCGGCGCGGCGCAGCCAGTCTTGCGGCACGGCCCAGGCTTGCAGCGTGGCGGCCCGCACGCTGACATCGTCACTGTTCATCAGTTGCTCGCGCAGTGCGGGCGGCAGATCAAGGCGGCGGGCCAGCACCGAGAGCACGTCCGAGTCGGTGTCGCCTGCCAGCCGCGCGATCAGCGCCAGCGGCAAATCCAATCGGCGGGCCACGTGCGCCCGGACCAGGCTGTGCGAATCGCGCACCAGACCGCTGAGCAGGCCTTCCGGCACGTCGTCTCTAAGCGCCACCGCCTTGCGGACATCGTAGTCGTCGTCGCTGGCGAGCTTGCCGAGCAGATCCGGCGGCAGGTCGGGACGTTGGGCGGCGGCCTCGCGCACCTGCCACAGCCCGCTTTCCGAGAGCATCCGAATGCGCGCCTCGCTGAGCTGTGGCCGGCGCGCCACCGCCAGCACTGCGTTCACACTCTCATGACGCAGGGCCGCGTCCAGCACCCAGTCCGGGGCGTCCGGTAGGGCTGCTAGTGCGGCTACGCCCACATCGGGAAACTCGGAGAGCAGGTGCGGGCGCGCCAGTCGTAGCAGGGTCAGGGCCGGGTTATGCAGCACCTCGGCGGCGAAGCGCTCCGAGAGCAGGCCCAGCAGGTGCGGCGGCGTGTTGGGGTGGGCGGCCACGGCGGCGCGGACCCGCGTGTCCGGGTGGGCGGCCAGGGTCACCAGTTCCCCGGCGAGCGCACGTGGCTGGCCCGCCGCTTCCAGCGCGGCCTCCGAGCTGGGCAGGCGGCCCGCAGGCGTGGCGTGGGCGGGTTCGGCGGTCATGCCGGGCATTCTAGAGCAGGGCAGGCCACCGGAACGGGAGGGCTAGACTGCTCGCATCTTGAGCCTCCCCACCCGCCCATTGCTGGTCCTCGATCTGGACGAAACCCTCTGGCACGGTGTCCAGGTGCCGGGCGGCCTGACGTTGCTGCTGCGCCCACATCTGGCCGAGTTTCTGACGGCGGTGTCCACGGCCTACGATCTGGCTATCTGGACGGCGGCCACCGAGGACTGGATGCTCGAAGGGCTGGCCGAACTTCGGACCGCCACCGGCTTCGACCTCCCTGCGAGCGCTTTCTTCTTGTGGCACCGGGAGCGCTGCACCTTTCGCCGCAATGCGGAAGGCGGCTACAGCTTCTGCAAGCCCGCCCGCAAGTTCAAGGCCCGCTGGATTCGTGAGTGCTACCCACCCGAGCGGATTCTGGTGGTCGATGACTGGGCCGAGAACTACGCCTGCGGCTACGGCCATCTGGTGCGGGTCAGCGAGTGGCGCGGCGAAGAAGGCGACGACGAGTTGCGGCGGCTCGCGCCGTACCTGCTGTCCATCGCCGGCGAACCGGACCTGCGCCGACTGGAAAAGCGCGGCTGGCGCTCGAAAGGATAACTACTGGCCGTCTTCGAGTCTCAGCACATCCCCGAATGGAAAGCCGCTGTCCTCCAGCCCGCCCGGCGGCACCACCCACAGCGTCGGAGCGCGAGGAGCCTGCGCCGGAAAGTCGCCGTACCCGTCGGTGAGGTAGAGAATCACGTCCGGCTCGGCGGTTTCGGCGGCCAGAAAGACGGGCTTAAAATCGGTGCCGCCGCCGCCCTGGGGAGGGGGAATCTCGTCGCCGGGACGCAGTTCAAAAGGGCCGTACGCCTCGGTGTCGGCGTAGTAGAGGGTGGCCTGCACATGCGGATACGCGCCCAGCACGCCCTGCACCTCGCTGATGAGCGCCCGAACCGCGTCGTCGTCCACGCTGCCGGAGGTGTCCACCGCGATCAGGGCGCGCAGGCTCTCGTCGTCGAGCGCTTCCAGATACAGCCCGCGCCCGACAAAACGCCGGTCGAAGCCGCCGAAATCCACTGGGGTCCGCGCCAGGAACCGCCACAGCTGTGATCTCCAGTCGAGCCGCGCACTCTCCAGCCGCCGGAGTTCGCGGTGCATGCCGAGGGGGTCGTCGCCCTTGCCGGTCATGGCCTCCACGCTGCGGGCCTGCGCCAGCGCCTGGTCCCATTGCCGCTTGACGTCGCCGGATTTTTCGCCCTTCGGCGGCACGTCGCCCGGTGGCCCGTCCATCAGGTCGCTGTCGCCGTCGTCACCCTCGCTCTCGCCCAGCGAAACGTAGACCTCCTCCACGCTGAGCTGCTCCAGATGCTCGTCGCGGGCGGCGTCGGGCGGCACCGGCAGACCCGCCTGCGCCACCATGCCGTTGACGATCAGGTTGGCGGCGCGGTTCCACTTCTGCTTCTCGCGCGGGCCGCGCCGGGGCACATGCGAGAGGGCCGCGTGCAGCACCTCGTGCAGGAGCAGGCCGTCGAAGCTGTCGGCGGATAAGGTGGCCGCGTTCTCGGGGTTGACGTACACCCGCTCGCCGTCGGTTCCAGCCAGCAGCACCTCGTGGCTCGGCACGATGTCGGCGTGCAGCAGCAGCGTGGCGAAGAAGGCGCTCTTGCCGCGCAGCCTGAGCCGCGAGCCGGAAACGAGGCGCTCGAAGGTGGGGTCGGGCCGGGTCATCTCAGGCTTCCGCCAGTTCCGCCGCGCTGCCCACCAGTCCGGCCAGCTCGGGGTCGCGCTGCATCAGCTCGACCAGATCGGCCAGGTGGCCCTGCGCCTGAAACTTGCTCACCAGCGTCGCCACGTAGAGTTGCAGCCACTCCGGCCCCGCGCCGTTCGCCAGCCAGCGGAAGGCGTTGTAGGCCTGCGCCGCGTCTCTGGCCCGCGCCGCCAGCCCCACCACCGCCGCGTAGCGCACGCTCGGCTCGGGCGGCAGCCGCAGACCCAGCCCGCCGCCGTCGAGCACGTCGCCCAAATCGGGAAGCTGCTCGTAGAGGCGCACGAAGGCCACGAACTCCGCGCCTGCTGCCTCGCCGATGGCCGGGGCCACGTCCAGGCCGCTGCGCCACAGGGCCGAGGCCATCTCCCAGGCGCGGGGACTCGGCCAGGCGGGTTGCGTCGGGTCGAGGCGGTGCAGCAGTTCGGGCCGGAAGGTCAGGAAGGCGATGATCTGCTCGTGCAGGTCCCGGCCCAGCGCGTAGCTGCGCCACGAGTCAAAGTCGCTGCGGACTGTCAGGTGCAAGAAGCGGTTGGCCAGCGGCGCGGGCATGTCGAACACGCTGGCGCGGTCTTCCTTGCGGTTGCCCGCTGCCCAGACGAACCAGTGCGGCGGCAGTTCGTAGCTGCCCACTTTCCTGTCCAGAATGAGCTGCTGGGCCATGCCCTGCATGGTGGGCGGGGCCATGTTGACCTCGTCGAGAAAGAGAATCCCCCGGCCCCCGGTGGGCAGAAATTCCGGCGGATACCAGCGCGAGATGCCGTGTTCGGCCACCGGCAGGCCGCGCAGATCGGTGGGGGCGAGCTGCGAGAGTCGCACGTCCACGAATTCCAGTTCGTTGGCGGCGGCGATCTGCGCCACGATGCTGGATTTGCCCACCCCCGGCGGTCCCCAGATCATGGTCGATAAGGGCAGGTTCTGGTCGACGAGGGCGGAGAGATAGCGTTGCAGTTCGACAGGGGTCAGGCTCAAGGGGGTTTCCTCCGGGGTGCGGCCTCAGCGCTCGGGGCCGCCAGATACATACGAGCCTAGCGTCTGGACGTTCCCGCAAAGGCGAGGCGGGGTGCTTTGGGCAAAGAACCGCCGCGCCCCCGCTATCCTGTCTTCAACGCCCAATTCGTGCTGCGCGGCTGCGTATACTGCGCTCCAGACTCGTTAGACCCAGTTCAAATTCCCGTCTCGCTCCCGGAGGTTTCCCGTGCTGCCGCTCAGTTCCAAGATTCTCTTTTTCGTGTTTGCGCTCGTTTTCGGCGGCCTGGGCCTGTGGGGCTTTTACCGCCTGTATCTGCGGATTCGCCGGGGCGCGCCTGCCAGTGAATCCCGCTTTGACATGCTGGGCTCTCGGCTCGGCTCGGCCCTGGTGTCCTCGCTAACCCAGGAGCGCACCTTTCGCCGCCGCACCACCATCAGCATCCTGCACGCCTTCATCTTCTATGGCTTCACGTATTACGTGCTGGTTAATCTGGTTGACGGACTGGAAGGCTACCTGCCATTCGCCATCACGTCGGCCTCGCCGCTGGGGGCGGTGTACAACCTGCTGGCCGACGTGCTGAGTTTCCTGGTGCTGGTGGGCGTCGTGGCGCTGGTGATTCGCCGCCTGTTTTCGCCGTCCAGGCGCGACTTCCGCTTCAACGGCAAGAGCCTGCTGCACCCACTCGTCAAGCAGAACTACATCCTGCGCGATTCGCTGATCGTCAGTGGGTTTATCCTGTTTCACGTCGGCAGCCGCGCCATTGGACAGGCCGCCAAGCTGGAACTGGAATCGAGAGGAGCGGGCAGCGACGTCTTTCAGCCGTTCTCCACCTTGATCGGCCATCTCTTCTTCGGCGGCGCGTCCGAGTCGGCGCTCTACGACTGGCGCGTCTTCGGCTACTGGGGCGCGCTCGGCTCGGTGCTGGCGTTCCTGGCCTATTTTCCCTACACCAAGCACGTTCACATCTTCATGGCCCCGCTGAACTACACCTTCAAGCGTCCGGTCAACTCCGGCACGCTGCCGCCGATGAAAGGGCTGGAAGCGGCGATGGAAGCCGACGAGCCCAAGCTCGGCGTGGAAAAGCTCGAAGACCTGGAATGGCCCCGGCTGCTCGACGCCTACGCCTGCATCCAGTGCAACCGCTGTCAGGACGTGTGCCCGGCCAGCGCCACCGGCAAGGCGCTGTCGCCCGCCGCGCTGGAGATCAACAAGCGCATGGAGCTGAACGTCATCGCCTCGCGCCCCAGCCCCTTCACACTGAAGGCCGCACCGTTCGAGACCGGGGCCATCACCACGCACCCCCTGCTGGAGTTTGCTATCAGCGAGGAGGCAGTGTGGGCCTGCACGACCTGCGGCGCGTGCATGCAGGTCTGCCCGGTCCAGGACGAGCAGATGCTCGACATCATCGACATTCGCCGTCAGCAGGTGATGGTCGCGGGCGAGTTCCCGCCGCAGCTTCAGTCGGCCTTCCGGGGCATGGAGCGGGCGCAAAACCCCTGGGGCCTCTCGCGTGACAAGCGATTCGAGTGGGCCGACGGTCTGAAAGTGCCCACCATCGACGAGAACCCCGAACCCGACATCATCTACTGGGTGGGCTGCGCGGCCAGCTACGATCCCAGCGCACAGAAGGTGGCCCGCAGCTTCGTGCAACTCCTCGACAAGGCGGGGGTCAATTACGCCGTGCTCGGCAAGAAGGAAGCTTGCACCGGCGACAGCGCCCGCCGTGCCGGAAACGAGTTTCTGTACCAGACGCTGGCCCAGGAGAACATCGAGACGCTCAATCAGGTGCGTCCCAAGCTGATTGTGGCGACCTGCCCGCACTGCATGAACATCATCGGCAACGAGTACCCGCAACTCGGCGGCCACTACCAGACCATGCACCACACCACCTACCTCGAAACGCTGGTGGCGGGTGGGCAACTCCAGCCGGGGCCGCTGGATGTGTCGGTGACCTACCACGATCCCTGCTACCTGGGTCGCCACAACGGCGTATACGACGCCCCGCGCAACGTCATTCAGAGCATGGGCCTGGAGATTCTGGAGCTGGAACGCAACCGCGAGAACTCGTTTTGCTGCGGGGCGGGCGGCGCGCAGTTCTGGAAGGAGGAGGAGGAGGGCGACGGGCGCATCTCCGACAACCGCTTCGAGGAGATTCAGGCCCGCTTGGACAATGCCACCGCTGCGGCCAAAGAGGGCAAGGTGCTGGCAGTGGGCTGTCCGTTTTGCAAGTCGATGCTCAACTCCACGCCCACCATGCAGGCCCAGGACCAGATCATTGTGAAAGATGTGGCCGAGCTGCTGCTGGAAAGTGTGCAGCGCGCCAGCGGCGAGTGGACCGAGCCGACTGGACCGGTCTCCACCGCCAGCCCGCTGGAGCAGACGGAAGGGGTCAGCGTCCCGATTGCCGAGCAACCTGTGGCCGCCGGGCACGGCGAGATCAGTGCCGATGCGCCCCCGAACGTGGTGGGGGAGACGAGCGCCTCAGTGATAAACGCGCAGCCGGAGACGGGGCCAGTGCCGGAAGTCTCTGCCCAGCCGCGCAAGAAGTGGGGCCAGAAAGACGACGTGAGCGCTGCGCCGAATGCGCCGGAAGTGCTGGCTGAAGCTCCTGTGCCCGCCCGCAAGAAATGGGGCAAGTCCGATGATGTGAGCGCCGAGATGGTGGCTCAGGAAGCTGAAGCCAGTGCTGCGGAGCCAGCCCGCTCGGGGCAGCCCAACCTAAATCAAACCAGCCCTGAACCTGCCCCGGCCCGCAAGAAGTGGGGCAAGGTTGCCGTCCAGGACGACGTGAGTGCTGCGCCAGTGCAGGAGACAGCTCTTCAGGCGGCTCCCGCTCAGAGTGAACCTGTTGAACGCCCCAAGTGGAAGCCGGGCCCACCGAAAGCTGAAGCTACCGCCGTTCCCGCATCCGCTGAGGCTCCTGTCTCTGCTCTTGAGCCGTCCGAGCGCCCGAAGTGGAAGCCGGGCGCGGTCAAGGCGTCAGCGCCAGTCCAGACTCAACCTGAAGTGCCTGCGCCAACTCAGCCCCATTTGCCCGAACCTGTTCAAGTCTCACATCCGGCTCCGGCGACCCGCCCCAAGTGGGCACCCAGGGCCGGAACGCGGGCCACCGATGAAGTGACCGCCCCAGCCGCTGCCGAGCCGATTCGGGCCGAATCAGTGCCAGCCGATGACGCTCAGGCTCCTTCTGTGACGGGCCGCAAGAAGTGGACGCCGAAGAAGAATGCGGACCCGGAATGAACGCTGGCTCAGGTCAACCCACCGAAATCCACATTACCTGTACGGGTTTTGGGGATAGACTCTTTTCATGTGGGTTTCAACCAAGGCTCAGTACGGGCTGCGTGCCCTGATCGACATCGGCCAGCGTCCCGGCGCGGCGGTGCCGCTCAAGGATGTCTCGGAGCGCCAGGGTATCAGCCAGCACTACCTTGAGCAGATCGCCTCGAATCTGCGCCGCGCCGGGTTTATCCGCAGTGTGCGTGGCGCACACGGGGGTTACGTCCTCTCGCGCCCACCGCAGCAGATCAACGCCTGGGACGTGGTTGTGGCGATGGAGGGCAGCATCGCGCCGGTGGCCTGCATCGAGGACGATCACAGTTGTGATCGCACCGGTACCTGCTCAACTGAGGGGCTGTGGCGGCGGGTGGACACGGCTATTCGTGGGGTGCTGGGCAGCGCCAGCCTGGCCGACCTGATGGCCGAAGAAGCCCAGGCCAGGCACGGTCAGCTCGTGCAGTTCGAGCCGATGCCAAGTCATTTGTAAAGCATTTCAAATCATCAGATAACTAAGGGCTGCGCTGCTCGAAGTATGGCCCTTTCTGCGCTTATCCTGACACCTGCCAGGCCGCGCTGTCGTCTATCCTGCTTGCCATGTACGCTCGCCTTAAGCCCCTGCTCTTTCGCCTCGATGCCGAGCAGGCCCACCACCTGACCATGACCGCCTGCGCGCTGGCCGGGCAGCTCCCCGGTGTGCCTGCACTGCTCGGCTCGCTGACCCGCCCCATTTCCGCGCAGCTCAGCCAGCAACTCTGGGGATCCTCCTTCGCCTCGCCGCTCGGTCTGGCGGCGGGTCTGGACAAGAACGCCGAGGCGCTGGGCGTGTTCTCGAACCTGGGGTTCGGCTTCGTGGAGGTCGGCACGGTGACGCCGCGCCCGCAGCCGGGCAACGAATCGCCCCGCCTGTTTCGCCTGCCGCCCGACGAGGCGCTGATCAACCGCATGGGCTTCAACAATCTGGGTCTGGACGTGGTGGAAGGCCGCCTGCGGGGGCGGCACGCTGTTCCCGTCTGGGCCAATATCGGTAAGAACAAGGACACGCTCAACGGGCAGGCGGCAGACGACTACCTGGCCGGGGTGCGGGCGCTGGCGGGGGTCGCCGATGGGTTTGTCGTCAATGTCAGCAGTCCCAACACGCCGGGCTTGCGGGCGCTGCAACACGCGGGCGAGCTGCATGAACTGCTGCGGGCCGTGCTGCATGAAGCCGAAACGCAGTGGGTTCGCACCCTGCGGGCCGTGCCGGTGCTGGTCAAACTGGCTCCCGACTTGAGCGACGCGGACTTCGAGGCCAGCCTGGACGCCGTGCAGCGGGCGGGAGTGTCAGGCCTGATCCTCTCCAACACGACGCTGAGCCGCGACGGTCTCACCCATTCTCACCGGACCGAGACAGGTGGCCTCAGCGGACGGCCCCTGAGTGCGCGCAGCACCGAGCTGGTGCGCCGGGCCTTTCGTCAGACGGCGGGAGGGCTGCCGATCGTTGGTGTCGGCGGCGTGTTCACGGCCCAGGACGCCTACGCCAAGATTCGCGCCGGGGCCAGCCTGGTCGAGGTCTACACCGCGCTGATCTACGAGGGGCCGGACCTGCCGCGCCGCATCAATGCCGGGCTGCTGGAGCTGCTGCGCCGCGACGGGTTCACGCATATCAGCGAAGCCGTCGGCGTGGACGCTTAGCGGACTTTCACGCTTCTGGTTGCGGGCTGCTTTTTCAGCCAGGCCACAAAGTTCTGGACGCTCTCCTGCTCCAACAAAGCGTCCACCGAGTTCAGCTCTCCAGCGAGTTCGGCGTTGCTGAACGTCTTGTGCAGGAACTTGTGGCAGGCTCCGCACAGCATCACGGTGGGCAACTCATGAACCTTGACGCCGCGCCGCCGTCCCTGTGACCGGGGAATCAAGTGATGCTCGGTGAGGTGCGGCACGGCCCGCTCGCACAATCCGCAGCGCGGCTCACTCGCGGGCGGCGGCGGCCAGTTGGAAAGGGGCAGGCGGCGGGCCATCACGGCAGGATGGCGCAGACCAGCGGGGGAGATCGTAGCGTTTTGCCCCTTCCGGAAGCAAAAAAAAACCGCCCCCGATGTGGGAGCGGCTTTAGTGAGTCGGAACTTACTCGGCGGAGATGCGGGCCAGCGCCTTCTCGTCGCGCAGGGTGATCTTGCCGTAGCCCGCGCTGATCACGCCGTCGCGGCTGAGTTCGCCGACGACCTTGGTGACGGTCTCGCGCACGCTCCCCACGGCGGCGGCCAGCTCGTCGTGCGTGGCGTAGATCATGGTTTCGCCGCTGTCGAGCTGTGAAGCCAGGGCAGTGTCCTTGAGTTCGAGCAACTCGCCCGCGATGCGTGCGCGCAGCCGCTTGCCGACCAGCCGGTAGATGCTCTCGTAGGCGCGCTCGAGTGTGCGTACCAGATGGGTGGTCACTTCGAGGTTGTCCTCGTTGCTCATCAGCGCCGGGTTGATCACATCCACGGTGCTGTCGGTCACGGCCTCGGCGAAGTACTGACGGTCGGACCCGGCCAGCGCCTCCTCCCCGAAGTACTGGCCCGGCTTGACATAGCGCAGGGTCAGGCCGTTGCCGTCGTCGTCCATAGTGTGAATGCGAACCAGGCCGCTGGCGACGCGGTAGAGCATCTCGGACTTGCCGGGGTAGAGGATGACGACGCCGGGACGGTAGGTGATGGTGTCAACAAAGGTTTTTTCGAGGAGCATGTTTGTGCCTCCTGAGGCTGAGTGAGGGGTGGGAGCCGGGTCAATCCTGGCCATGACCACAGTGTATACCTGCATCACAATTTTGTAAACAGTTTTGTATCTTTAATTAGCGCTAAGACTACAAACCGGGCAGCCCAGGCTCCTTCGTATCGATGGCTGTCTGTTTATGAAGCGTGCAAAAAAAGCGGCGCTGGGCGCTCGAATTTGATGAGAAGAACTGGCTGGCCTATTTCCCCGGCCCGCTCGAACATGTGCGTTCGCTAAGTCAAGCCGACTTGATCATGATCATGGGCGGAAGCATGCCGCCTCCGCCCATGGTTCTTACATGTTCACTCCTCAAACTTTACAGTTCGTCCTCGCGGGCAATCGAGAAGGCGCTGATGACGCTGTCCTTGTCCTGAATGTTGATGATCTTGACGCCCTGGGCGTTGCGGCCCGTCACCCGGATGTCGTCCACGCGGGTGCGGATGACGGTGCCTTTCTGGGTTAGCACCATCAGTTCCTCGTTACCGCCCACGCGGGTCAGCGTGACCAGCGCGCCGGTCTTCTCGGTCACGTCGAGCGTGATGACGCCCATGCCGCCGCGCCCCTTGCCGGGATAGTCGCCCACCGGGGTGCGCTTGCCCAGGCCGAACTCGCTGACGGCCAGCAACTCGCTGGCCTCGTCGCCGCCCGGGACTAGCGCCATGCTGACCACCTTGTCGTTCTCGCCCTCACGCAGCCGGATGCCGATGACGCCCTGGGTGGCGCGGCCCGTGTCGCGCACCTCGGAGGAATCGAAGCGCATGGCCTTGCCGTTGCGGGTCGCCAGCACCACGTGGTCGCCGTCTTGCACGATCCCCACGCCGATCAGCTCATCGTCCGCCTGCAAGTTGATGGCGATCAGGCCCGCCGAGGTGATGTTGCCGTAATCGGTGATCAGTGTCTTCTTGATGATGCCGTTCTTGGTGGCGAACACAAAGCAACCCGGCTCCTCGAAGCTGTGGACGCTCAGCACCGAGGCGATGTTCTCCTCGCCGCGCAAACTGGGCAGCAGGTTGCGGATGTGGCTGCCCTTGGCGTCGCGGCCCGCTTCCGGCAAATCGTAGATCTTCTCGTGGAAGACCCGGCCCTGGTCAGTGAAGAACAGCAGGTAATCGTGGGTGCTGCCCACGAAGACGCGGGTGTTGATGTCCTCGTCACGCAGCTTGCCGCCCGACGAGCCGCGTCCGCCGCGCTTCTGCTCGCGGTAGTTCCCTAGGTTGGTGCGCTTGAGGTAGCCGGCCCGCGTCATGGTGATGACCATGTCCTCGACGGCGATCAGGTCTTCCTTGTTGATGTCCTCTTCGAGCAGGGTGACCACCGTGCGGCGCTCGTCACCGTACTTCTCGCGCAGCTCGCGCAGTTCCTTGCGGATCTCGCGCCACAGCAGCGTCTTGTCGCCCAGGATGCTGGAGAGGCGGGTAATCAGGGCCTGCAATTCGTCGTACTCGGCTTGCAAGCGGCCACTTTCCAGCCCGGTCAGGCGTTGCAGGCGCATGTCCAGAATCGCCTGGGCCTGAATCTCGCTGAAGTCGAAGCGCAGCATCAACCCGTCTCTGGCCTCGGCGCCGGTGTTGCTGCGCCGGATCAGGGCGATGACCTCGTCGATATGGTCGAGGGCCTTGAGCAGACCTTCCAGGACGTGGGCGCGGGCCTTGGCCTGCTTGAGTTCGTACTCGGTGCGGCGCGTCACCACGTCGGCGCGGTGGGCCAGGAAGTACATCATGGTGTCGATGAGCGACAGCACGCGCGGCTGGCCGTCCACGATGCTGAGGTTCATAACCGTGAAAGTGGTCTGGAGCTGGGTGTACTTGTAGAGCTGATTGAGCACCAGCGTCGGCATCGCGCCGCGCTTGAGTTCCACGACGATGCGCACCGGGTCCTTGCGGTCGGATTCGTCGCGCAGGGCCGAGATGTCAGGAATCTTGCCCGCCTTGTACATCGCCGAGATGGTCTGGATCAAGTTGGTCTTGTTGACCTGATACGGAATCTCGGAAATGATGATCTGGTTGCGCCCGTTCTTTTCCTCGATGCGGGCCTTGCCGCGCACCTTGAGGCCCGCGTGGCCGGTCAGGTAAGCCTCACGGATGCCGCTTTGCGAGAGGCGGCCCCCGGTGGGAAAATCCGGGCCGGTCACGTGCTTCATCATCTCGTCGAGACTCATCAGCGCCGACTTTTCCTGGGCAGTGTCGCCAGGCTTCTCGGTGATGGCCAGCAGCCCATTGATGATCTCGGTGAGGTTGTGCGGCGGAATGTTGGTTGCCATGCCCACGGCGATGCCCGAGGCCCCGTTGACCAGCAGGTTGGGGAAGGCGGCGGGCAGCACGCTGGGTTCCTCGGTGGTCTCGTCGTAGTTGGGCTTGGAGAGCACCGTTTCTTTTTCCAGATCGGCCAGCACTTCCTCGGCCAGCTTGGTCATGCGCGCTTCGGTGTAGCGCATGGCCGCCGCCTGATCGCCGTCCATGCTGCCGAAGTTGCCCTGCGGATCGACCAGGGTGTAGCGCATGTTCCACCACTGCCCGAGTCTGACCATCGCATCGTAGATGGAGGTGTCGCCGTGCGGGTGGTACTTTTTCATAACTTCGCCCACGACCGCCGCCGACTTGGCGTGCTTGTGGTTACTCAGCAGGCCTTCTTGCAGCATGGCGTACATGATGCGGCGCTGCACCGGCTTCATGCCGTCGCGCACGTCCGGCAACGCCCGGTCCACGATCACGTTCATGGCGTAATTGATAAAATTGGTCTTGACTTCGGTGGTGATGTCAACAGGTTGGATTCCAGTCACGGTGACTCCTGGGATAGCCGCGTCCAGCCGGGGCCGGGCGGGTGAAATGAACTGACCTGAAAGCGTTCAGGCGGTGAGCAGAGTCTAGCATATATTACGCTGTGAGCGTAATAGGCCGACTGCCGGGCAACCTGTCCAGTATAGCGCAAAACTGAGCTTTTGTGGGTCTGGGCGCGCAGATTTTCGGGCCAGCCGGAGGGGGCACCAACGGGCTGTGTGGTGAAACGAAAAGACCGGATTGGGGAACAGGGCCAGGGCTAGCCGGGCAGCACGAAGCGGACCTGGGTGCCCCGCCCCGCTCCGCTGTCCAGGCTGAGTTCGCCGCCTGCCAGCGCCACCCGCTCGCGCAGACCCGTCAGACCCATGTGCCCGGCCTGGGCACGTTGCGCGGCCTCGCCGCTGTCCAGGCCGCGCCCGTCGTCACTGACACTGACCTCCACCGCGCTGGACTGGTACACCACCCGTACGGCGGCACTGGCGGCTGCGGCGTGCTTGTCCACGTTGCTCAGGGCTTCTTGCACCGCCCGGAAGAGGGTGAGTTCGGCGGCGGTGCTCAGGCGGCGTTCGGCTCCCTGCACTTCCAGGCGGGTGGGGGTACAGGCCTGGGAGACCAGCCATTCCAGCGCGGGCAGCAGCCCCAGGTCGTCGAGCACGCTGGGGCGCAGGTTGCGCGCAAAGCGGCGCACGCCCTGAATGGCGTCATCGAGGTCCTCGCGGATCTCCACGGCCTGAAGGCGACTCTCACCGCTCAGGCTGCGGCCCAGCCGGTCCAACCGGCGGCCCAGTGCCACCAGCACCTGGGCGGTGTCGTCGTGCAGTTCGCGGCTGATGCGGCGGCGCTCCTCCTCCTGGGCCTGGGTAAACAGCGACAGGAACTGCCGCAACTCGCCCTGCCGGGCCGAGACCGCTTCGAGTTCCTGGCCCCGGCGCTGGATTTCCTCGGCCAGCGTCTGCAACTCGCTGAGGTCGCGCGCCACCAGCAGCAGCCCCTGCACCTGCCCCGCCTCGCCGGTGACGGCGGAGAGACGCATTTCCAGGTGCAACTCGCCCGCGACGCCGTTGACCGTTACCTCGCAGCGTCCTCCGCTGCCCTGCTCGCTCAGGCAGGCCTGCCAGGCGTCCACAAACGCCGGGGCGCGGATCAGGTCCATCAGGTTGTCGCCTTCCAGCGGCCCCAGCAGACGCAGGCTGGCGGGGTTGGCGTAGGTCACGCTGCCCGCCGTGTCGGCGGCGATGATCAGATCGTGGGCGCTGTGGGCCAGCAGGCGGTAGCGGGCTTCCTCGCGGGCCAGGGCGCTCAGCAGCCTCTCGCGGCTCAGGGATAAGGCCACCTGATCGCTGAGCGACCGGGCCAGGTGCAGACTGCGCTCGCCGGGCACCTCATCTTGCGACTGGTCGGCGTAGAACAGCCCCAGCAAGCTGCCCTGGTGCTGGACCGGCGCGAGGAGACCGCTGGCCGCGCCGCTGAGCAGATGCCGCCGGGTCAGCGGGCGCGGTCCCCGGCCCAGTTGCGCCAGCAGCCAGCCGAGCTGCGCGGCGTCCGGCGCGCCGGGCAGGTTGTAGCAGGCGATCTGATTGATGCGCCCTGGGCTGATGCGCTCGGGTGACCGGTTCGCTTCGTCCACCTCAGCCGGGTCGTCCTCGCCGCCGCCGAGCGTGACGATCAGGCCGCGCTCGGCTCCCAGTGCCAGGGTCAGCTCACGGGCCACCGCCGTGAGTGCGCCGGGCGCAATCGGCGACTGCAAACGCGAAGCCACGCTCAGTAGTACCGCACTCTCGCGCTCGCGGCGCACCTCGTCCTCGTAGAGCCGGGCATTCTCGATCGCCAGCGCGGCCTGGGCAGCGAACACCTCGGTGAGGGCCAGTTCCTCGGCGTCGAGCGGCAGCACTTCGGTGTAGTACAGGCTCAGCCCGCCGAAGACGTTGCCGCGCGCCGAGAGCGGGAGCCCCACCACGCCCCGGTAGGGGTACTTGCCCGCCGCCAGCAGTTGCCGGGTGTAGCGCGAGCCGCCGCCCTGGGCCTCAAGGCTGACATCGTGGCTGAATACCAGTTGGCCTTTTTCGACGGCCCGCCCGGTCACGCCCGCGCCGACCCTGGCCCTTGAGCGCAGCACGTACTCGCTCGACAGCCCCACCGCGCTGCGGATGCTCAACGTGCGTCCGTCCGGCTGGAGTTCGTGCACCGCGCAGGCGTCGGCCCCGAACAGCACGCGGGCGTAGCTGAGCACGCTGGCGAGAATGTCGGCCAGATTGAGGCTGTGCGAAAGTGACGCGCCCACCTCGCGCAGCGACTCGGCCACGTGGCGCTTGCGGGTCTCGTCGCTGTAGCGCCGGGCGTTGTCGATGGCCAGGCTGGCCTGCTCGGCCAGTGCCAGCAGCAGGGCGTCGTCACCTTCGCTGAGTGGGCGGCGCACCCGCACGTCGGCGTACAAAATGCCCAGCGGCCTCCCGCGCGCCTTGAGCGGGGCGATCAGGGCGATCATTGGTGAGAACTCGGCCAGCCCGGCGCTCAGCGGCGTGTCCTGATCGCGCTCATGGTCGTAGACGATGACTTCCCCGCGTTCCATCAGCCGCGCGAAGCTCTCCGGTCCCACACCCACGTCGCCGCTGAACGGCGCGGTAAAGCCGTGGGTAAACACTTCGCTCGCCAGCTCGACGCCCGCCGGGTGGCCCGCCGCGCTCGCCTGCCCGAACAGCCCCACCAGCGCCCGCTCGAAGCCCAGTGCGTGGGCCGCCATGTGAGCGGTGGCGGTCAGCACTTCGGCCAGATCCAGGCTGCCGCCGATGCGGGTGTTGAGCTGGGTCAGCGTCTCGGTGACGCGCCCACGCCCGCGCCGCGCCTCACGGGCCAGCGCGCCCTCGAAGGCCAGCGTCAGCAGCGGCAGGGCCACCTCGATCTCGGCCAGGGCCGCTTCCTCGCCGCCGATGATTTCCAGGACCGCGCCGGAACCGCCCGCCAGTGAAGTACCCGTTGATAAAGCGCCGGTCAATGAACCATTCAGCAGCGGCAGGGCACAGATCATCCCGCTGCGCTGCGGCTGGCCCGTCGTCAGGGCCTGGCGGGCCAGGGAGCCGTCACTCAGGCCCAGGCCGCGTCCGTGGGCGCATAGCACGCCCAGCGCCTCGCCCAGCCGCGCCTGAGCGCCGTGCGCCCGGCAGCGCTCCGAGGCGATTTGCGTCAGCAGCTGCAAAAACCCGCTGGCGTGCTGGGCCTGACTGAGAGAAGCGAGGGCGTCGAGCATGGCGGTAGCTGGCAGCCTAGAGCATTTGCCCCGAGCGCAGGCCACATCGGCTCTCAAAAGCCGCCGCCCGGTCGTTCTGGGCGGCGGCTTGATTGCAGAGCTCAAGGATTGGAGAACTTTGGTTCAGGGATTGGCGGGCGGGGTGGTGGCTGGCGTCGTGGTGGCTGGCGCGGTGCTGTTCGGCGTCGCGGCTCCCGGCGTGGCCGTGCTGCCCGGCGCAGGCTTGGGCGCGGCGGCCAGGCGCTTGTCCTGGGCGGCCAGCACGGCGCTGAGGTCGTTTTGCACCTTGATGCCCTTCATCTGGGCCTTGAGGTACGCCTGCCCCGCCTCGCTGCGCTTCTGGGCCAGCAGTTGCGGGCGAATGACCGACTCGACTTCCTTGAGCGGCTTGACGCTGGCACGCACCAGATCGGTGACGTAGGCCACGCTGAAATTCTGGCCGTTCTCGATCACGTCGCTGACGCTGCCCTCTCCGGCGGGGCGCAGGCTGGCGGTGTCGAAGATGGCCTTACCCAGCGCTGGGTTGAGCTTGGCGTCGCCCTGGGTCAGGCTGCCGCGCTCCGAAACGGTGCCGCCCGCCTTGCTGGCTGCCGAGACGAAATTCTTGCCGTCAAAGCTTTGCCGGAAGGCCAGGGCCTTGGCCTTGTCGGTGAAGACGGCCTCGCTGATGGTGGCGCTGGCCTTGGTGGAGTAGGTGGCGATGTTGGCTTGGTAGTTCTTGATCACGTCCTGGTCGTTGACGGTCACGTCCCGCGAGCCGTAGAGCGCCAGTTGCTGGGCCAGATTGGCGCGGTTGCCGACCAGGGCCAGCTTGTTGCTGGCGACGATGCTGGGCGCGGCGAACTGCTCGATGAGCTGGTCGGTGATGCCGGGCTTGAGAAACTGGTTGACCATGCTTCCGGCCTGCTCGGCAGGCACCTGCTGAAGCAGCGCGGCGAACTGCTGGTTGCCGACCACGCCGCTGAGCACGTCCGAGTACGGAATCTTCTGGCCCGCCACCACTGCGACAGTGGGATTCTGAATCTTCCAGGCAGGCACCAGGTACTCGACCTGGGCGTTCTTGCGCAGGCCGTCGAACCACTGCTCGGCGGCGGCGGTCTGGAGCAACTGGTTGACCTTGTCGGTGACCTGCGTCTTGACGCTGGCAAACGGCTTGGTGGCCGCCGGAATGAACTGCTCCACCTTGACGATATAGAACTTGCCGCCCGAGGCGATCACGTCGGTCAGGCCGCCGCCGGTCAGGGCGAAGGCTGCCGCGCCGACCTCACTGGGCAGCGTCACCTGGGTCACGGGGGCGGGCTTGCCATTGGTGACCGGGCCGAGCGCGCCGCCCCGGCTTTTGAATTCGCTGCTGTTGTTTGATGCCAGCGCCGCAAAGTCCGAGCCGCTTTTCAGCTGGGCCAGTAGGGCGTTGGCTTTGGCCTGATCGGCCACCACGATCTCGCGCCCCACAATGCGCGCCTCGTCCTGAAACTGGTCCTTGTTGAGATCGTAGTACTGCTGCAACTCGGTGGCGCTGGCCTTGCGCGCCGCGTCGGTGATGGCCTTCTGCTTTTTTTGCACGGCCAGTTGTGACTTGACTTCCTGGCGGTAAGACGCGTCGGTAAAGCCGATCTGCGCCAGGCGGTCGACCCAGGTCTTGTTGTCGGTCAGGTTATTACTCTTGCGCACCTGATCCACCTGGGTGTTGACGTCTGCGCGGCTGATGTCCTGGTCCTGGCTGGCGGCCTTGAGCAGCGCGTTCTCGATGCGGCTTTCCACCGTCACGGTCTTGAGATCGTCGCCGAGTGAACCTTCGGTGGTGGCGCTCAGCACCGGGTTGCTGCGTTGCAGGGCCTGCAATTCTTCCACGGTAATCGTCTGGCCGTTGACCTTGATGGCGGGCGTGCCGGTCTGGGCACTGCCGAACAAGCTGCCCACGTTCGGCGTGAACTGATAGATCAGGCCCACCACCAGCAAGACGGCCAGAAACCCCAGCAGGACGCTGGTGAGTACTTTTTTATTCACTTGATTCCTCCTTACCTGCATGCTAAGTTACCTGAGCTTTGCGGCCTCACGGCAAGCATTTGCCCCGCTTTTTCTGCACCCGTAGCTCAGTTGGATAGAGTGTTGGCCTCCGAAGCCAAAGGTCATAGGTTCGAGTCCTATCGGGTGCACCACCCACCACGCCAGTTGTTTGTCGGCGTGGTTTTTTTGGCGCTCGGTTGCCTGGGTGGGCCGTTCCTGGGCCAGTTGTTGTTGGGCGACTCGGCGCTGTTTTCCCGGCACACGCGCGAAAGTCTAGCACGCGCCTTTTGCCGGATATGACGCTCAGGTGAGGCAGATGGGGGGTGGGCCGCTTGCTCCCGCCGCCGGTTCGACTTGCCCCGGTCCCGCTAGAATGCCCGCATGCTCCTGCAAACCCTCACCACCCTCAATTACCGCAACCTCGCGCCCGCCACGCTGCACTTCCCGGCAGGCGTCAGCGCGGTGTGGGGGCCGAACGGTGCGGGCAAGACCAACCTGCTGGAAGCGGTTTATCTGGCGCTCACCGGCCTGAGCGACGTGGGGAGATTGGAGCAGCTGGTCTTGCAGGGTGAGAAGGAAGCCTACGTGCGCGCCGATTTGCTGCAGGGCGGCAGCCTCAGCGTGCTGGAAGTCGGGCTGGGGCGGGGTCGGCGCACCCTTAAGGCCGATGGGGTGCGGGTGCGCGGCCTCGAATTGCCGCGCGGCAGCGCCGTCTGGATTCGCCCGGAAGACTCGGAACTCATTTTCGGCGCGCCGAGTCTGCGCCGCGCCTACCTCGACGAACTGCTCTCGCGCCTGAGCGCCCGCTATGCCCAGCAGCTGACCCGCTACGAGCGCGCCGTGGCGCAGCGCAACGCCGCTTTGCGGGCCGGAGAAGACTGGGCCATGCCGATCTGGGAAGACACACTGATCAAGCTCGGCAGCGAGATCATGGAGGTACGCCGCCGCGCCGCATCGCGGCTGGCCGAGCTGGCCGCCGCCGCCAACGCCGCGCTCGGTTCGGCCAAGCCGCTCCGGCTCGAACTTGCGGAAACCACCACCCCCGAAACGTTCCGGGCCGATTTCGCCCGCCGCGCCGCCGAGGAGCGGGCACGCGGCTCCACCGTCATCGGGCCGCACCGCGACGACCTGAGCTTGACGCTGGGAGACTTCGCGGCAGGCGACTATGCCAGCCGGGGAGAGGCCCGCACCATCGCACTGAGCCTGAGAAAAGCCGAACTCGACTTGCTCCAGGAGCGCTTCGGCGAGATGCCGCTGCTCCTCATCGACGATTTTTCGGCTGAACTCGACCCGGCCCGCCGGGCTTTCCTGCTGACGATGGCTGCCAGTGTGCCGCAGGCCATCGTGACCGGTACCGAGGAGGCTCCCGGCGCGGCCCAGAGCCTGCGGGCCGAAGCCGGACGCTTCCTGGATGCCCGAACGGAAGATGCTGCCGAGCAGGTTCGCGCGTGACCCGCCGTAGCAGCGGGCCGCGCCTGGGCGGCGCACGCGGCCTGCGCGACGTGCTGGGCACCACCCTCGCCAAGCACCGCTTGCAGGGTGGGCTGGCCAAAGCGCGCAGCATCGTGCTGTGGCCGGAGGTGGTGGGTGTGGACCTGGCCAGACTCACCCGCGCCCGCAGTCAGCAGGGCAATACCCTGATGATCGAGGTGCGCGACAGCAGCCTGGCCCACTTCCTGACCTTGCAGCGCCCGGCCTTTCTCAAGCGGCTTCAGGAAAAACTCGGCGACCAGAGTGTGACCGAGCTGCGTTTCTCGGTGGGCCGCCTGAATACCTCCACCCCCGTGCCGTTGCCCGAGGCGCTGCCCGCGCCGGACCGTGCCCGCGCCCGTCAGCTGGCCCAGGCCGCGCCGGAAAGTCTGCGAGAAGCAGCGCTCAAGGCCGCCGAGGCGGTGACCCGTGCCCGGCGCTGGCGCGAGCTTCAGGGCTACGCGCCGTGCCCGGTGTGCGGCGAGCCGAGCCGTGAGCAGCCCTGCCGCGCCTGCCAGCTGACGCTGGCTGACCCCAACGTGAAGCGCGCATCCCTGCGCCTGGCCCGCGATCCAGCGTATCTGGGGGGCCTGAGCGACACGCTGGGCCACAGCGGAGCCGACGCCGCGCGCTTTCTGGCGCTGGCCGCGCTGGCCGAGCGTCTGGAAGGTCTGGCGCTCGAATGCGTGCAGGCGGGCCATGACGGGCACTACCGGGCTTACTTGGAAGAGCAGGCGACGGTGTACCTGAAGTTGCACCACCGCCGCACCCGGCTGAGCAAGGCCGACTGGAAGGCTGTGCCCGAGCGGGCGCTGGCCGTGCTGCGGGCCGGTTCGATGGAGGTGGGCTGAGCATCAACCGGGTCAACCGTGCTCCAATCCGCCCACGTTCCCCCTGCGGCGGCGTACAGTAGCGCGCATGGGCCGTGACGACCACCAACAAGCCGCGCCTGGCAACGTGCGCGCCGCCGTGCTGACCATCAGCGACACCCGCACGCCCGACACCGACACCAGCGGCCAGTACCTGCGCCGCGAGATTGCTGCCCTAGGCCACACCCTCAGCGGCTGGGCCATCGTCAGCGACGACGCCACCGAGATTCGCCCGGCCATCACCCGCCTGATGGGGGGGCGGCATGATGAGGGCGCCGAGGTGCTGATCACGACTGGCGGCACCGGCATCACCGGGCGCGACGTCACCATTCCGGTGGTCGAGTCGCTGATCACCAAACCGATGCCGGGCTTCGGTGAACTCTTCCGGATGCTCAGCTACGGGGAGGTGCGCGGCGCGGCGATGCTCTCGCGGGCAGTGGGCGGGCTGGCGGGCCACACCCTGATCTTTGCCCTGCCGGGCAGCCTCAACGCCGTGCAGACCGCCTGGGAAGGCCTCTTAAGAGATGAACTCGGCCACCTGGTCTTTGAGATGACCCGGCATGGGCAGCGCGGTTAAGGGCGGGAGCGCAGCGCCGTGAACACCCTCGATCAACTGACCCCGCTCTACGCTGCCGTGCTGATCGGCGTGGCGTTGACGTGGCTGTGGCAACTGGCGCAGTCGGCCCGCCGCAGCTTGTGGCCCCGGCTGGGCTGGCTGATGCCGCTGGGCCTAGGCGCGCTGCTGGCCGCTCCAGTATTCGATGTTCCGGCGCTTTTCGGTGCGGGTGCGGGCTTTGCGCTGATCGCCGCCTACTGGCCGGTGCTGCGGCTGCGTAGCGCGCCGGGCCGCCGGGGAACGGGCCTGGCCTGGCTGGGCCTCGGGCTGGCACTGCTGCTGGTAATGCTGGCGGTGCAGTTTCAGAGCGTGGGCGGGCTGCTGCTGGCGGCCTCAGCCGTGCTGTACGGGCTGGCCGTCCTCCTTTCCGCCGCACTCTACCCGCGCCGCTCGCCGACGCCGCTTGCATCCCGGCCCGTCCAACCCTTCCTGCGCCGCTGGCAAGGCGCGCAGCTTCCGGCGGTGGCTGACCTCGAACTCACGCTGGATGTCGATGCTGCCCGGTTGCTCAACACGTCTGGTCAGACCTTGCACCTGGCCGGATGGTCGCCTGCCAGCGGCAACGCCTGGCTGCGAACCCGCAGCGCCGACGGTCAGCCGCTGGCCACCCTGAACGCGGGCGAAACTGCCTACCTCACCCCCTGGTCGCCGATGGCGGGTGGTCCCGGCGAGGGAGTGCGGGTCTGGTACGCCCGTGAGGGCGAGGACGCCACCTACCTGTTTCGCGCCGACTGGGCCAACAGCTGGGTGCCGGGTGGCGCGGAAGAACTGGGCGAGCGGATTCTGAATTGAGGCTGTAGGGTGTGGGTCGGAGATATTTGCGGCGCTCCCTCACCCTTGAGAGGAGGGTGAGGGAACAGAAGACCTGACCTGCTGCGATCTGCAAAAAATCATCTGCTCTTCATCCTGACTGGCCCGGCAGGTCTTCGGCGCAAGCAGCCAGCTGAAACGCCGGAATCTCCAGCCCGAGCGGAGCGACAGCTCCCTCTCACCGAAAAACTTATTTCCCGAAACTCCCTGCCTTCACGAACACCAGCTTCGCCGGGTTGACATACTTTTGCAGCGCAGCCAGCGCCGAAGCGGGCGTCACGGTCTGCAACCGGGCGTCCTGTTCGGCGCTGTTGGCAAAGGTCTGCTCCAGGTAGGTCTGCCTCAGCAGGGTGCCCAGCAAAGTGCCGTCGTCGCTGCGGTTGGCGGCGGTGGCCTGCTTGATGGCCGACTGCACCCGGCTCACCTCGTCTGCCGTGAAGCCGCCCGCCAGGGCGCGGGTGAGTTCTTCTTGGAGGGCCGTCTGCACCTTGCCGATGTCGGCGGGTGAGGCGGTGGCCGACACGTCGAAGCTGGCCAGCGCCTGCTCGCTGCTAGCGCTGACGCTCGCGCCGGACGAGTAGCTCAGCCCTTCCTTTTGCCGAACGCGGGTCGCCAGCCGCGAGGATAAGCTGTCGCCGCCCAGAATCTGCACGGCGATCAGCAGCGGCGCGTAATCGGGATCGGTGTCTTTGAGTGCGAAGTTCTGTGAGGCCAGCAGCACCGCTCCAGTCTTGTCGGGCACGTCGAGGCTCAGCGTCTGCGCGGCGGGCGTGACCAGAGGGTCGCTCAGGCGCTGGTAGCTCACTGGAGACTTGAAGCCGTCCAGCAACCTGGCGAGGCTGCTTTCCACCACCGCCTTGTCCAGCGGCCCCACCACGGCCAGTTGCGCCGAGCTGGAGAGGCCCCAAAGGCCTGAGTACACCGCCTTGACGTCGTTCAGGGTCAGCGCCTGCTGGTCTTCGATCCGCTCGTCCAGGCTGCGGTAGTATTGCCGGTCACCGCGCTTGGCATCTGCAGGCATGAAGGCGCGGCCCAGCGCGATGCTGGCCAGAGAATTGGGATCGGTTTTCCCGCTTTCCAGTCCGGTCAGTCTGCCGCGCTTGAGGTCTTCAAAGTCGCTCTGCGGCCACAGTGGCTCGCGCAGCACCGTGCGGGCAATCTCCAGCGTGGCGCCCAGATTCTCCGGTGGAGCGGAGAGACTGACGCTCAGGCCGGTCGAATCGCCGCCGATATTCAGGGTGGCGTTCAGCTTGGCCAGAGCCTCCCGGCGCTGTTGCACGCTCAGCCCCTGAGAGCCGCGCAGCAGCATGGCGGCCACGTAGCCACCCGCGTCGCGGGTGCGGACGCTTGCCTCGGTCGTCTCGTTGCCCAGATCCACATTCAGGCTCAGCAGGACCCGGTTGCCCTGCACCGCCTTCTTGAGGTACGCCGCCTTGATGCCGCTGGGCAGCGTGACGCGCTCCACGCGGGCTTCCAACGCGGCGGGGTCGGTGTTCAGGTTCTCGCCCTGGGCCTGGGCGGCGCGGGGCTTGAAGTTGTTCAGGGCCGCTGTGATGTCCGGCGCGGCAGGCACCGTGACCGTTTGCGGCGCGGGCGTCGGGTAGAAGGTCCCTGACGTCAGGTTGGTGGGCTTGAAATACAGCTGGGCCACCCGGTTCACGTCCGCCGCCGTGACGGCCAGCAGAGCGTCGCGCTGAATGAAGAAGCTGCGCCAGTCGCCGCTGGGCAATTCTGGAATCAGGTTCTCGGCGGTGGCGGCCGGGTCGGCGGCCAGGCGGTCGAATCCGGCGATCAACTGGGTGCGGATACGCTCCACGTCGGTGTCGGTGATGGGGTTGGTGCTCAGCTTGTTGACCACGCCCTGTAAGGCCGCCCGCGCCGCCGCGACGCTGCCGTTGGGCGCCAGATTGACCACCAGATTGCTGAGGCCCGGCACGCTGTAGCTGTCCACGCTCATGCCCGCGCCCACCGCTAGTTTGCTGCCCACCAGTGCTCTGTAAAGCCGTCCGTCGGGCTGCTCGCTCAGGACATACGAGAGCATGCTCAGCGCGGCGTTGTCGGGGCTGTTGGCTGCGGGCGTGTGGTAACTGTCGATGATGATCGGCGCGGCCCCTACCCGCCGCACGCTGACTTTCTTCTCACCGTTCTGGGGCGGCTCCACCGTGTAGTCGGCGATCAGCGCCTCGCCCGCTTTGCTGCGGTCCGGTCTGGGAATCTTGCCGAAGGTGGCCTGAATCCTGGCGAGCGCCGCTTCCGGTTCGAAGTTGCCCGCCAGGGTCACCACCGCATTGTCCGGCTGGTAATACCGGGCGTAGAAGGTCTTGAGGCGGCTGGCCGGAACGTTGATGACCTCCGAGCGGTTGCCGATGACGCTGCGGCCAATCGGGTGAAATTCGAAGGCGGCCTGCTGGGTGGCCTTGTAGAGCAGATTGCCGGGGTTGTTCTCGCCGTTGTCGAACTCGTTGATGACCACTTTCAGTTCGCTGGCGAGGTCTTCGGGTTTGATGAAGCTGTTGACCATCCGGTCGGCTTCCAGCGCCGTCAGGAAGGCGAGGTTGTCCTGGGTGGCGTTGACGGTGGCGTGGTAATCGGTGTACTCGGCGTGGGTGTCGGCGTTGGCGTTGGCCCCGCGCGCGCGCAGGTCGCCGGGAATGTCTGGGTGCTGGGGCGTGCCTTTGAACAGCATGTGTTCCAGCAGGTGCGCCATGCCGCCCTCGCCGAGGCCCTCATCCACGCTGCCCACCAGGTAAGTGACATGCAGGGTCAGCAGGGCGTTGGACGCGGTAGGAGCCAGCAGCACCCGCAGGCCGTTGGCGAGGCGGTATTCGCTGACCCCCTCTGCCGAGTTGACCAAAGTGACGCCCACCGGGAGCTTGACGTTCAGAGTCTGGATGCTGTTGGCCTGTCCAGCGGTGGGCGCGGCAGTTTGGGCAAATGCTGTGGCTGCGGGCGTGAGCAAGAGCAGGGCCAGGGTCACGGTGCGGAGGTTGGGCATGGGCGGAGTATTTCACGCGTTCAGCGCGCAAACAGTGCTGCCGGGAAGCGCTCTACCGACTGTGCGAGGCTGCTGGGCCTTAAGGAGATTTGGCATCCGCTTGCCAGTCCGAGCAAGCGATTTGTTGACTTCCGCCGGACGATGTGCAGGCCATGTTCGAAGCAAACTGGATTCTTTGCTTCACTTCCCGCCGTCCCAGGCCGCGCTATACTTGCTCTGCGATGACCGGGAAGAGTACCCGTGCGTGAGCGCCCACAGGAAGGTCTCTCTAGCGGTACGCCGCTAGACTGAGAGGAGACCGGGAACGCCGCCGGAGAACGTCGCCCGCGAGCACGAGGGAAGAAAGAACCGTTCTCGGACGGCTCGATTAGACTCCTCCGGGTGCGCCCGTTACAGCGTGTTCAAGTGCTCGCCCTGTATGGGTGGGAATCGCGGTGGTACCACGGGAAACGACCTTTACGGCGTCTCGTCCGCAGCTCTCAGCGGATGGGGCGTTTTTTGTTGCCCAGCAGTTTTCTCTTTCCCAGGAGCACCTTGCATGGCTACGTTGTTTTCAGAACCCATTCCGGCACGTGCCCACGCCCAACGCCAGCAGTTGCGCGCGAAAGCCGTCTGCTCCGTCACGCAGGGCACTCAACTCCTGGTCTTTGACCCTCCACTCGACGATTCCGGTGCGCAGATTCCGGCGGGCGGCGTGGCAGTGGGGGAGACGCCCTTTGAAGCGGCCAGTCGGGAAGTCAGGGAAGAAACCGGGCGCGGCGGGCCGAAGCCGCTGCGCTATCTGGGAAGCGCCGTCCGGATCAATACCGAACACGCCAAACACGAACGGCGGGATTTCTTTTACCTCGCGGCTCCGCCCGATTCGCCCGGGACCTGGGACCATCCCGCTGACGGGCAGCGATTTCGTTTTCGTTGGGTACCGCTGTCTCATCTCAATTTAGACTGAAATTTCGATGCTTTGCTTCTCACAGGAGTGACCCCATGACCGAGACCACCGCTGACACCGCCGCCGAACTCACCAAGTCGTTCGATCCTGCTGCCACCGAGCCGAGATGGGCCAAACGCTGGTTCGAGGAACCGTTCCGCGCCGACGCGACCAGTGCCCGCGAACCGTTTACCATCGTCATTCCGCCGCCCAACGTGACCGGCAACCTGCACCTCGGCCACGCGCTCGACAACACCCTGATCGACACCCTGATCCGCTATAAGCGCATGGCAGGTTTCGAGGCGCTGTACCTGCCGGGCATGGACCACGCCGGAATCAGCACGCAGGTGGTGGTCGAGCGGCAACTGCGCGAGGCAGGCGTGAGCCGTCACGACCTGGGCCGAGGGGCCTTCGTGGAAAAGGTCTGGAACTGGAAGGCCGAGTCCGGCGGCGTCATTCTGGAGCAGCTGCGGCGGCTGGGTGTCAGCGCCGACTGGACCCGCGAGCGCTTCACCATGGATGAGGGCCTGAGCCGGGCGGTGCGCCATCAGTTCGTCAAGCTGTACCACGAGGGGCTGGCCTACCGGGGCGAGCGCATCGTCAACTGGGACCCGGCGGCCCAGACGACCCTCAGCGAACTGGAAATCGACCGCGAGGTCCGCAAGGGCAAGATGTCCACCCTGAGCTACAAGCTCGAAGACCCGGCGGCGGCGGCCAGCAACGGCGAGCCGGGCGAAATCCTGATCGCCACCGTGCGGCCCGAAACCATCTTTGCCGATCAGGCGATTGCCGTTCACCCCGATGACGAGCGCTTCTCGCACCTGATCGGGATGAAGGCGCGCATTCCGTTGACCGATAGACTGATCCCGATCATTGCCGACGCCGCCGTGGAGCGCGACTTCGGCGTGGGCGCACTCAAGATCACCCCCGCGCACGATCCGACCGATTTCGAGATCGGCGAGCGGCATAAGCTCTCCCGCCCCAGCGTCATCGACCTGATGGGCAACCTGACCTCCGAACTGGTGCCCGAAGCGTTTCGCGGCCTGGAACGCTTCGCCGCCCGAAAAGCAGTGGTCAAGGCCCTGACAGAGAGCGGCGATCTGATCGAGGAGAAAGACCACGATACCGCCATCGGCCTCAGCGAACGCACCAAGGTCCCGGTCGAGCCGATCGTCAGCTTGCAGTGGTTCGTGAACGTGAAGCCGCTGGCCCAGCAGGTGCTGGAGGGCCTGGACAAAGGCGAGATGCAGTTTGTCCCGGAGCGCTACACCAAGGTCAACCGCGACTGGCTGGAGAATATCCGCGACTGGAACATCTCGCGCCAGTTGTGGTGGGGCCACCAGATTCCAGCCTGGTACGACGCCGAGGGCAACATCTACGTGCCGAGCATCGAAAATCCCGACCTGGACTGTGACCAGGACCCGCAGTACGCCCACCTGAATCTGCGGCGCGACCCGGACGTGTTCGACACCTGGTTTTCGAGCAATCTGTGGCCCTTTTCCACGCTCGGCTGGCCTGACGAGGGCAACGAGGACTTCCTCAAGTTCTACCCGACCCAGGTGCTGGTCACCGGCTACGACATCCTGTTTTTCTGGGTGGCCCGGATGCAGATGGCCGCCTACGGGCTGACCCAGCAGGCTCCCTTTCATACGGTGATGCTGCATGGCCTCTACCTCGACAGCAAGGGCCAGAAGATGTCCAAGAGCAAGGGCAACGGCCTCGATCCGCTCGAACTCTTCGATCAGTACGGGGTGGACGCCTCGCGCTTCGCCTTCGCCTTCCTCTCGACCGGCGGGCAGGACATTCGCCACGACGCCCGGCGCTTCGAACAGGGCCGCAACTTCGCCAACAAGCTGTGGAACGCCGCCCGCTTCGTGCGCCTGCGCTTATCGGAAGTGGTGGCCGACCTGCCCGAGAGCGACCCGCTGACGCCGTACATCCGCGCCGCCGCCGAGATGCCCTCGGGCGTCAATCCGCGCAGCCGCGACCTGCTGCTCTCGTTGGCCGAGCACAAAGAGAAGCTGACCCTGGCCGACCGCTGGATCATTAGCCGCCTCAACGCGGTGACGGCGGAAGTCACGGCCCATCTGGACGCCTTCGACCTCGGCGCGGCGATCCGCTCGATCTACGCCTTCACCTGGGACGAATACTGCGACTGGTATCTGGAAGCGGCCAAACCCGCCATGAGCGCTGAGAATACCGGCACGCTGGCAACCCTCAAGCTGGTGCTGGAGCACATTCTCAAGCTGCTGCATCCGTTCATGCCGTTCATCACCTCGGAGCTGTATCAGGCGCTCGGCCACCGCCGTCAGCTGGCGGTCCACGCCTGGCCGGATGTGAATCCTATGCTGCAAGACCAGGAGGCCACCGAGGCCTTCACCCGCCTGCGCGCCGCCGTGAGCGCGGCCCGCGTCCTCAAAAACGAGCTGGGTCTGTCACCGCAGGACCGCCTGCACGTGGCGGTGGAGGGCGAGGCCGCCAAACTGGTGCGTCAGAATGCCCGCGTCGTGGAGGGCATCGCCCGCGTCACGCTGGTCGACGCACTGGAAGGCCGTACCCTCAGCGCGGTGGACGCCGGGGTGATTATCCGCGCGCCGCTGGACGGCACGGTGGACAGTGCCGATTGGCTCGGCAAACAACAAAAGCGTCTGGTCGAACTCGGCAAGCAGATCAAGCAGGCGCAGGGCAAACTCGCCAGCGAGAGCTTCGTGGCCCGCGCCCCCGCCGAGATCATCGAGGAAGAGAAGCGCCGGGTGACCGACTTCAGCGCCCAGAAGGAGCGGTTGGAGGCGGTGCTGGCGCAGTTCGAGGAATAGAAGCAAGACAAGAAGCAGGGCCGCCCACCTCGGAGTGGCCCTGCTTCTTGGTTCGGCAACTACAGCACGTCGTCGCGGATGCAGGCCTTGAAGTGACCCGGCGACACCTCGCGCAACTCCGGGATGATCTTGGCGCAGTCATCGATGGCGTAGCGGCAGCGGGTGCGGAACACGCAGCCGGAAGGCGGGTTGATCGGGCTGGGAATGTCGCCTTCCAGGATGATGCGCTGGCGCTTGACGGTGGGGTCCGGCACCGGGGCCGCCGACAGCAGCGCCTCTGTGTAGGGGTGCTTGGGGTTGCGGTTGAGTTCGCGGCTCGAGGCGATCTCCATGATGCGCCCCAGGTACATCACGATGATCCGGTCACAGATGTACTCGACGACCGCCAGATCGTGGGCGATGAACAGCACGGTCAGGCCGAGTTCTTCCTGAAGGTCCTGCATCAGATTGACGACCTGCGCCTGAATCGACACGTCGAGCGCCGACACTGGCTCGTCGGCCACGATGAAGCTGGGATCGACCGCCAGGGCGCGAGCGATGCCGATGCGCTGGCGCTGCCCGCCGGAAAACTCGTGCGGGTAGCGGCGCATGTGCTCGGGGCGCAGTCCCACCTTCTGAAGCAGACTGGAGATGCGGTCGGTGCGCGCCGATCCCTGGTGCAGCTTGTGAATGTCGAGCGCCTCGCCGATGATGTCCGAGACCGTCATACGCGGATTAAGGCTGGCAAACGGGTCCTGGAAAATAATCTGCATCTGGCGGCGGTAGTCGCGCATGTCCGACTTGTTGAGCTTGGTCACGTCGGTGCCGTTGAAGATGACCTGCCCGCCGGTCGGCTCGATGAGGCGCAGGATGGCGCGGCCCGCTGTGGTCTTGCCTGATCCCGATTCGCCCACCAGCCCGACGACCTCGCCCTTGGCCAGCTCGAACGACACATCGTTGACGGCCTTCACATTGGCGACCACACGCGAGAGCAGCCCGCCCCGGATCGGGAAGTACTTCTCTAGGTTCTGGACCTTGAGGAGCGGCGGCGCAGCGGACACGACGGCCCCCGGCACGGTGGCAGGGGTGGTATTGAAATTGGCGGTCACAGTGCTTCTCCCATGGCGTTCTGGCTCTGCGAGACGGCAGGCCGGGCCTCATTCTCAAATTCCTTCCAGCGAATGCAGCGCGACATGTGGCCGCCGCCGGTGTCTTCCAGCGCGGGCACGGCCTTGCTGCACTCGGGGATGGCGTACTTGCATCTCGGCTCGAACGGACAGCCGGGCGGCAGATTCAGCGGGTTGGGCACGTTGCCGGGAATGGCTTCCAGGCGCTCTTTTTTCTGACCCGGCCCGGCGTGGTACTCGGCAGCATGGTCCACGCGCGGAATGCTGTTGAGGAGGCCCATGGTGTAGGGGTGGCGTGGGGCCTGGAAAATCTCGACCACGTCGCCTTCCTCGACCACCCGCCCGCCGTACATCACGACGACCCTGTCGGCCATCTCCGCGACCACCCCGAGGTTGTGGGTGATGAACAGAATGCTCATGCCGATCTCTTTTTGCAGCTTGCGCATCAGATCGAGAATCTGGGCCTGAATCGTCACGTCAAGGGCAGTGGTCGGCTCGTCGGCGATCAGGAGCGCCGGATTGCAAGAGAGGGCCATGGCGATCATCACGCGCTGGCGCATGCCGCCGGACATCTGGTGGGGGTATTCGTGGACGCGCTTCTCGGGAGCCGGAATACCCACCAACCGAAGCATCTCGGTGGCGGCCAGCATGGCTTCCTTGCGGTTCTTGCCCTGGTGCAGCGACACCGCCTCGGCGATCTGGTCACCCACGGTATACACCGGGTTGAGGGACGTCATCGGTTCCTGAAAGATCATCGAGATGTCGTTGCCGCGAATCTTGCGCATCTGGGCTTCGCTCATCTTGGCCAGATCGCCGGTCTTGCCGTCCTTGCCGGTAAACAGCATCTCGCCTTCCACGATCTTGCCGGGCGGCGTGGGAATCAAGCGCATGGCGCTGAGACTGGTGACACTCTTGCCGGACCCGGATTCACCCACCACGGCCAACGTTTCGCCCTTGCCGAGGTGAAAGGTCACGCCGTCCACCGACTTGACCACGCCGTCGTCGGTGAAGAAGTAGGTCTTGAGGTTGGTCACCGAGAGCAGTGTCTCGGCGTGGCGGTTGGGCAGGGCAGAGTCTTTGGTCAGGGTCATGCAACGCTCCTGGAAGAAAGGTGAACGTCAAAACGGAAATAACGGACAAAGCGCGGTTCAGCGCGAAGCGGAGCAGTGAGCTATGACGGGCATCATAGCGCCTGACAGCGGCAGGGCGCGTCGTTGCCGCCCTGTCTGAAGGTTCATTGGCGCTTACGCGGATCGAAGGCGTCGCGCAGGCCGTCACCGACAAATTGCCAGGCCAACACCGCCAGAAAAATGAACACGCCGGGAATCAGCACCCAGGGGCGACCGGTGATGCTCTCGAAACCGCCGTCCTGAGCGACTTTAATGAGGCTGCCCCACGAAGCGTAGGGCTCCACCACCCCGATGCCGAGGAAGCTTAGGCCCGATTCGGCCAAGATGAATCCTGGAATGATCAGCGATACCGAGACGATCAGGTAGCTGAGGGTATTGGGCAGCATGTGGCGGCCAATAATCCGGCTGTCGTACGCGCCCATCGCCTGGGCCGCCTGCACATAATCGAGTTCGCGGATACTCAGCAATTGACTGCGGACCGTGCGGGCAATGCCGCCCCAGCCGACCACCGAGAGAATACCGATAATGAAGTAGAGTACTAGAATAGGATTGGCGTCGACGGGGAAGATCGCCCGCAAGGTGATCAGCAAGAACAATTCCGGAATGGCCGAAAGCACCTCGACGATGCGCATGATCAAGGCGTCGGCCCAGCCCTGGTAGTACCCGGCGATGCCGCCGAAGATGACGCCCAGCAGCACCGAGAAGAAGGTGGCGACCAGGCCGATGCTGAGGCTGATCTGACCGCCGTAGAGCACGCGGGTAAACTGATCGCGGCCCAGGTTGTCGGTGCCCCATAAATAGATGCGGGCCGGGTCATCTACGCCAAATAGGTGCGCATTCATGGGAATGAAGCCGAGCAGTTTGTACGAGGCTTGCGGGCGCGACACGAACCAGCGCAGCGGGTAGACCTGCGCCGTATCCTCTGTGTACTTGTCACGGAAGGTGGTCAGGTCGACTTCACGCTTGACGCCGTAGATAAATGGCGCGGTGTAGCGTCCATCCGCCGTGCGGATATGAATGCTGCTGGGCGGGGCCCATGACACCCGGTTGCTGTCACTTTCGTACGAGGTGGGCGAGTACGGTGAGAGAAAGCCCGCGAAGATCGCCAGCAGGTACAGCACCGCCAGAATGACGACGCCAAAGCGGGCCAGGGGGTGTTTGCGAAACTGCTTCCACGCCACCTGGTAGAGGCTCTGAGATTTGACGGCGGCAGATTGAGACAAGGAAGTGGCAGTGGTCATACGAGCCTCAGCTGTAGCGAATGCGCGGATCGACCGCCGCGAGAAGAATGTCAGCCAGGATGTTGCCGATGATGTAGAGCAGCGAAGTGAGGGCCGCCGTACTCACGATGACGTACAGATCCTGATTGCCCAGCGAATCGAGCAGCAGCGGCGTCAGCCCCGGCCAGGCGAACACCACCTCGACGAAGCCCGCACCGCCAATCAGGAACGGGAGTAGGCTACCCAGGGTGGCTACCAGCGGCAAAGAGGCATTCCGGAAGGCGTGCTTGTAGGTCACGATGCTGTCGTTCAGGCCCTTGGCACGCGCCGTGCGGATGTAGTCTTGCCCCATCACCTCCAGCATCTGACCGCGAATAAAGCGGCTTTCGCTGGAAATCGAGCGCAGCGCCAGCACGATGCTGGGAGCCAGCGCGTGCAGGAACACGTCCCAGCCGTTGCGGAAAAATCCGGCGTTCTGCAGCGCCCCGCTGCTCTTGCCGGTAATCGGCACGTCCCAGCCGGTGTTCTGCTTGAGCACCACTAGGCCGTAGATGACCAGCAGCCCAAAGAAAAACGAGGGAATGCCCAGCCCGAAATAAGCCAGCACCGAGATGATCCGGTCAGGCACGCTGTAGGGCCGCAGCGCACCGTAAATCCCGATCAGCAGCCCGATGGCGTAGGTCAGGACCGTCGAGATGATTACAAGAATCAAGCTGTTCCACAGCCTGGGAGCGACCAGATCCCAGACCGGCTGGTTGGCGGCAAACGAAATGCCCAGGTTGCCTTTAAGGAGGTTGGTCAGCCAGCGAATGTACTGAACCCACTCGGACTGGTCGAGTGAGTAGTTGATCTTGAGCTGCGCGAGTTTCTCGGGCGTGACACGCGGGTTTTGCGACAGCTGGGTCAGGAAATCGCCGGGAGCCGCCTGCACGACGAAAAACAGCACCAGGGTCGAGATCAGGAAGGTAGGAATGAACTGAAGCAGTCGCCGGAACAAGAAGGGAAGCAAGCGGGCACCTCGCGGAGTTGGAAGAGACGTGTTCCTGGGCCAGTTGACCTGAAGCCTGCAAGGGCGCTGTGCCCGGCACGGATATCAAAGGCGGAGTTCAATAAAGTGCGCGAGACCCAGCGGGGGATCTCGCGCGGCGCTCAGATGCTTGGGCGCGGGGGAAGGCGGGTTACTTGCTCAGCCAGGTCAGGTCGAGGTCGCGCACACCGAAGTAGAGGCTGGCCCACAGCGGGGTGGCGATCTTCTTGGGGGACTCGCCCTGCACGCGGGTATCCCAGACGTAGTGGGCGTTCTGGCTCAATAGGTAGATCAGGCCCTGGTTCTCGACCTGGAGCTGCTGAATTTGGTTGGAGATGGCCTTGCGCTTGGCCTGATCGAACTCGGCCGTGCTCTTGTAAAAGAGGTTGAGTTGCTGGGTTTCCCAGGGCGCGATGCACTGCTTGGACTGGTTGTAGCCGTTGAGGTCGCCGCCGCACTCGAAGATCGAGGCCACGCCCACCGGGTTGATGAAGCCGCCGCCGTTGAGGCCGGTGATGGCCGCGTCGAACTTGCGGTCGGTGGTGGACCCGCCGTTGGTGGGGTAGATGACTTCAAGCGCCTGGTTGAAGGGAATGAAGTTGGTCTTGACTTCCACGCCGGCTTTCTTGGCCTCGTCGGAGAAGATCTGGGCCATCTGCTGGCGGCGGTTGTTCTCCGAGTTGGTCAGCAGGGTAAAGCTCAGGCGGTTGCCCTTGCTGTCCACCCGGATACCGTCCGCGCCGCGCTTCTTGAAGCCGAGCTCGTCGAGTTTCTTGTTGGCGTCGGCGACGTTGTACTTGTACTTGTCCACGTTGGGAGCCACCCACTCGCTATAGAGCGGGTAGACGCTGGTCCAGGCTGCGACGCCCAGGCCGCCCAGCACCTGATCGATCATCTGGGGCTTGTTGATCAGTTCGCTCATGGCTTGGCGGAACTTGGGATTGCGAAAGAGCGTCTGCTTGAACGGATCGCTGCTCTTGTTAAAGTTGAAGTACATGTAGTCCACGCTGCCCTGCGGTCCGGCGTTGGCCAGCACGTCCACGTTGAGCTTGCCGCCGTTCTTGGCCGCCACGATCTGGGCGAGCTGGTCGCGGTTGCTCGGCGCGAACAGATCGACGTTGCCCGCCAGGAACTGCGCGAGCTGGGCGTTGAGATCCTTCACGACGCTGTACTGAATGCCGTCCATGTAAGGGACGGGCCGGCCCGCGCTGTCCTTGTTCCACTGGCCGTAGTAGGGGTTCTTGACCAGCGACAGGCGCTCGCCACGCTTGTAGCTCGCCACCTTGAAGTCACCGCTGACGACCAGCTTGCTGGGGTCGGTTTCGGGTCCCCACAGCGCGCGCACCGCCTTGACGCCTGCCGCACCGCCCGCCCCGAACGCCTTGCCGAAGATGTGGTCCGGCAGCGGGGTGATGTAGGAAATGGTTTCCAGGTTCTGCACCGTGGCGCGCGGGAAGGTGATGCTCAGCTGCAAGTTGCCGAGTTTCTTGAACGTCACCGGCTTGCCGCCATCGGTGAAGTACGAGAAGAGGTTGGCTTCCTCGTCGGTCGAGTAGATCTTCATGGTGCTGATGTAGTCGTCGGCGGTGATGGCCTGACCGTCACTCCACTTGAGTTCGGGGCGCAGCGTGAAGGTGAAGGTGCGGTTGTCCTTGGACTGGGTAAAGCTCTGGGCCATATACGGGATGTACTCGTAGGTGTAGGGATCCACGCCCAGCAGGCCGCCCGCATCGGTGAGTTCAGGGATGTTGGGCCGGCCCTGGGCCACCAGCGGGTTGTAGGTATCGAAGTCGCCCGCGACATTCATTCTCAGCGTACCGCCTGTCTTGACGTCGCTGGGCTTACTTACGGTGCGGTCCGCCGGGTGGACAAACGGGGTGGCGCTGGCGGCTCCAAGCGTCAGGGCGGCGGCAAACATCAGTACTTTCTTCATTCGTTCTCCTTGAGGATCAAAAACCAGGACTTGAAAATCAAAAATCAGGAAGGATCGCTTTCGGTCCAGAATGCTCAGCACGGAGATGTGATCTGAGGGTCAGCCTTCTCCGGCTTGGGAGGCGCATTAGAATGGACGGCAGCGCCCGTACTATAAGCGTGCTTTTTTGCCGGGGTCAAGCAAACAGCTTATTTTTAGTAAGCCAGACAGCCTATGCCAACCCAGACACGCTGTCTTTGTTTCAAACGAAAAGCCTAACCCCCATCAAGAGGTCAGGCGTTAAGTGTGAGACGAGCAGCGTTTCAGCGGGAGAGAATGTTGATCAGCAGGGCCAGCAACATGAAGAATCCGCCCAGGATACTGCTAATGCGGATCAGGCCGCCCTCTACGCCGCGCCCGCCGAAGAGGTCACCGCCTGAGGCCAGGCTAGCCGACAACCCGGCCTGCTTGGGCACTTGCAGTAACACGAAAAATACCAGTCCAACGCAGATCAGCGCGAATAGAGCGATAAAGATGGAGAGCAGTGCGGTCATAATCAGGGTTCCTCTGGATCGTTGTGGTGCCGGAGATGGGAGTCGAACCCACACGGTTTCCCGCTTGATTTTGAGTCAAGTGCGTCTGCCATTCCGCCACTCCGGCGACTCGTGAACCCGCTGCAGCTTTGCCACTGAAGCGAGGGCAAGCGTGATGCTAGCAGGCGGCGCACGCTGAGGTCAACTCACCGGGTCGGGGGCAGGGTCCGGCACGGCCCCGATCCGCGCTCCGATGTCGCGCCGAAGTTGCGCTCCGGCAAAAAGCGCGGCGTCGGCCAGCCGGTAAGCCCGGCCCAGCGCGGCGTTGAGGGTGGGTGCACAGGCCTGCACCGCCAGCACCCGGCCCCCGCTGGACACCAGCTGCCCGGCGTGCAGCGCCGTGCCCGCCTGAAAGATTTGTTCGCCCGCACCGGGAGTAGGCAGGTGCAGCGGGATGCCGGTCTGCGGCTGGGCCGGGTAGCCGGGTGCGGCCAGCACGATCACGGCGCTGGCCTCGTCGCGAAAACGGACCTGGTCGGCGCTCAGGTCGCTGCGTACGCAGGCCAGGGCAATCTCGGCCAGATCGCTGTCCAGCAGCGGCAGCACCGCCTCGGCCTCGGGATCGCCGAAGCGCGCATTGAATTCCACCACCTTTGGCCCCCCGGCGGTCAGCATGAGGCCGGCGTACAGCACGCCGACATAAGGGTAGCCTTCCTGGCGCATCCCGCGCAGGGTCACGTCCAGAATCCCGGTCTGCACCCGGCGGAGGTCAGCGTCCGAGACAGGAAAAGGGCAGATCACGCCCATGCCGCCGGTCATCGGGCCGACATCGCCCGCGAAGATGGTCTTGTGGTCCTGGGCGGGCGGCATCATCACGGCCCGCTCACCGTCACAGAAGGCCAGCACCGTGACTTCCTGCCCCACCATGAACTCCTCGATGACGGCCTGGGCCTGCGGCACCTCGAAGATGGCGTGCAGCGCCGCGTGCGCCTCGGCGTGGGTGTGGGCGATGGTCACGCCCTTTCCGGCGCGCAGGCCCGCGTCCTTGACGACCAACGGTAGTGGCTGGCTCCCGGCGTACGCCAGCGCCGTATCCAGCTCCGCAAAGCTGCGGTGGCCAGCTGTCGGGACGCCGTGACGAAGCATGAACGCCTTGCTCCAGACCTTGTCGCCCTCGATACGGGCTGCGGCCTGCGTGGGGCCGAAGGCGGGAATGCCCGCTCCTTGCAGGGCGTCGATGACTCCGGCGGCCAGCGGCGCTTCGGGGCCGACAATGACCAGATCGGCTTGCTCGGCGAGGGCCAGGGCCGTCACCGAGGCAGGCGATTGGTCGCCGCGTATCAGCCGGGCCTGCCGGGCCATGCCGGGATTGCCGGGCGTGCAAAGCACCTCGGTGACGCTCGGCGCGCGGCCCAGCGCCTCGACGATGGCGTGTTCACGCCCGCCGCCGCCAACGACCAGTACCTTCACGCCTGCCCGCCTTGCCCCTGCTTGTGGAAATACCGCGCCAGGCCCTGCACGCTCATCCAGGGTGGGCAGGCCAGCGTGAACTTGTCGGCCAGTCCCGACTCCTCGGCGTCGAGGTCGGCTCGCAACTCGGCGCTGAAGGTGCGGGTGACGTGTTCCAGGTCCTCGCCCGCCGCCAGCCGGGTCCCGACCCGCTGGGCGTCGGTCCGGATGTTGGCGATCAGGCCGTCCCAGTGCGCTGCGCTCTGCACATAGCTGCCGAAATGCGCCAGGTGCAGCCGCCGGGCCGTGAGGCCGCGCAGCAGGGCGATACTCTGCGCCCAGGCATTCAAGTCGATGTCGGGCGGTGGGGTGGGTGGACGCGGACTCTGCGGCAGGGCGATGCGCACCCCGCCCACGTCGCCCACGTAGAGGTCGTCGCCAGCGTGGTACGACACGTGGTGAACGGCGTGCCCCGGCGTGTAATGCACCTTCACACCTTCCGGCAGGCCGCTGAAGGCCAGCGTCTCGCCGCCGTGCAAGACGATCAGGCGATCGGCGGGCACCGGCTGCATCTCGCCCCACAGCGTCTGCATCTGGTCGCCGTAGATCTGGGCGGCGCTGGCGATCAGCCGCTCGGGACGGCTCAGGTGTTTCGCGCCGCGCTCGTGGACATAGACGCGGGCTTTCGGCAAGCGTGCGGCCAGCGACCCCGCCGCGCCCGCGTGATCAAAATGGATGTGGGTCAGCAGGAGGTGGCGCACGTCGCTCAACTCTGCGCCCAGTTTCTGAAGGCCGCGTTCCAGCGCTGGGAGGGTGCTGCTGGGGCCGGTATCGACGAGCGCCAGGCCGTCGCCGGTGTCAAAGACGTAGCTGGCGATGCTGCCCGGCACGCCCATGAAGTCGAGGTCGATCAGGTTCGCGCCCGCGCCCAGTGGGGCCACCTTAAGCCATCCCCGTCAGGCGCGCGCCGACCAGCGCCAGCGCCAGCACCGCCTGGAGGCTGGCGGTCCAGCTGAGTGGCCGGGCCGAGGGGGTGCCCCGCAGCGGCCCGAAGGCGGCCAGGCCCAGCAGCAGAGCGGAAAACAAAATGAGAGTCACGAGTGCCCACAAGATCATGCCGTGAAGTCTAACAAGCGACTGGCGACTGCGTCGTGGGTCTGTCTGACGAGGGCTAAGTGTGCTGGCGGGCCGAGAGGGCGGTCAGCGCCGCGAAGTCGTCGGGTTGCCGGGGATCGTCCAGGGCCGCCTTGTTGCGCCCGGTGTGGCCGCATTTCTGGCAGCGGTAGACGATCATCCAGCCTTTTTTGGGGTGCTGCTCGACCTCCACCGGCTCCAGCAGACCGCCGCAGTCGGACGCCCGGTCACCAGGAAACACGTCGAGGTGCAGGCTGTGCAGGCAGGCCGGGCAGTGGTTACGCACCGAGCCGTTGCTCAGCGGCAGCACGTCCAGGCCGCAGTGGGCACAGCGAAAGGCCGTGTTAGTGCCGGAGACGGTGAAGCGGCGGCTGGCGCTGCTCACGGCCCACCCCGAGACTTGCCGCGCCGCCAGGTGGCCCAGCGGCTGTCGAGGTAGGCGCGCACGTCGGGCACACCCACCAGCAGCAGGCCGCAGCCGACAAACAGCAGGCCCACCAGCGTCACGATCCAGCCGCCCCAGGCTCCCTGTCCCGCCACCAGCCCGACCAGCATCGCCAGCACGCCCAGGCCGATACTGAGTGAAGTGGTCACGCGCCAGGCCAGCACCGAGCCTCTGTCGACGTTCCACAGCAGCCAGCCCGAGGCCAGCAGGCTCAGGGCGTTGGTCGACCAGCGGAGAAAGTCGCCCTGAATCCATTTGGCGACTACTGGCACAGCGGCGGTGAGCAGAATCATCAGCAGCACGGCGCGGGTGGTGGTCTGCCCACCCATCGGCGGGTTCGGCGGGCGGCTGGACTGGCGGCTGGAGCACGGGGGAGGAGAGCCGGACATGTGAGCAGTCAAGCACACGGCCTCCCGAAATTCAGCGGCGCAGTGTCCCGTTGCCGTGTCTCGTTGCCCGGTTATCCAGCCCGACTTGCTGTCCGCTCACACCCCCAGCCCACCCCGGGGCGTCACGTCCACACGCACCCGCACCTTCCAACTGCGGTTGAGGACTTCCAGCAGCGCCGCCAGCCGCGCCTCGTCGCGCGTCCTGAGCATCAGGTGGTACGGATACAGTCCTTTGACCCGCGTGACCGGGCTGGGCGCTGGCCCCAGGACTTCCTGCGAGGTGGCTCCGGCGGCAAACAGCGACTGCGCGACCTCATCGGCCCCGGCGCTGGCGCGGCCCTGTTCGCGGGCGGTAATGAGCACCTGGGCCAGCGAGGCGTGCGGCGGGTAGCCCAGCGCCCGGCGCAGCTCATACTCGGCGCTGGGAAACTGGATGGCATCGTGGCCATCTGCCACGCTTCTCAGCGCCGGATGCTCGGCCTGAAAGGTCTGCACCAGCAGCAGCGGAGCACGCTCGGGATGCCAGGTGACGAGCTGGCGCAGCAGGCGGTGGTACCGCTCCGAGGCCCGGAAGTCGGATAAGTTGAGCCAGGTGTCAGCCAGCGTCACCCCGATGAGCGCCAGGTTGGGCGGCGCGTCTTGCGACAGTAAAGCCTGGGTGCCGACCACCACCCCGCTCTCGCCCCGCATCAGCGGCGTCAGGTCGTCTTGCTGGTCCTTGTCGAAGCGGTAGACCGGGCAGCCGGGCAACAGGGTTCTCACCTCGGCGGCGATCCACTCGGTACCGGGGCCTCTGGCGCTCCACATGGCCTCGCCGCACACGTCGCAGCGCTCGGGAATGCTCTGGTGGTAGCCGCACTGGTGGCAGCTGAGTTGCCGGGTCTGCTGGTGCAGCCGCAAGGGAATGTCGCAGTTGCGGCACTGCGGGGTGTGCTCGCAGCTGGGACAGCGGATCAGCGCCGAGTAACCGCGCCGGGGAGCCAGCAGCACCGCCTGCCGCCCGCGCTCGGCCACCTGCCGCAGCACTTTCGCCAGATCGTGCGACAGCGGATAGCCCGCGCCGGACTGTTGCAGTTGCACATTGCTGAGCGGCCCCAGGTCGGGCTGACTCGCCGGGTTGGCGTAGTCCACGATATGGACCCGGCTGCGCGGCGCACTAAGTACCACGCCGGGATGCGCCACCGATTCCACTGCCGGAGCCGCGCCGACGTAGGTCAGTGGCGTCTGGAGTGCGTGGGCCATCCGGGCGGCCAGATCCGGCACGAACACCCCCGACCCGGAAAGCAGTTTGTAGCCGTCGCTGGCTTCCTCCAGCACCACAATCAGGGCCAGATCATCCACCGGGGCTGTCAGCGCCAGGGCCGAGCCGATGATCAGCCGCGCTTCTCCAGACTGGATCAGCTGCCAGACGTGTTCGCGCTGCACCTCGCTGAGCGCGCCCGAAAACGCTGCGGCCTGGGTGCCGGTGTCTGCCGCCAGCCCGCTCAGCGCCTCCCAGGCGCGGCGCAGCGTGGCGGCGTCGGGGGCAATGACCAGCACGCTGCGCCCCAGTTCCAGGCGGCGGCGCAGGCGGGCAGCCAGCTTGGCGAAGCGCTCACGGTCCCGGCCGCCGTGCAGCCGCCAGATCAGCTCTTCCGGCAGATCATCCGGCACAGCGCGGGGCGGCGCTGCTGGCGCGGGCAGGGCAGGCGGCGGGGCCAGTACCTCGATGCTGTCGGCCCAGCGGCGGGCCAGCAGCGTGGCGACGTGGCTGGCCGGAACCCCGGCGGCCTGTGCCCAGGCGCTCTGCGTCTCGAACGGCCCGGCTTCTTTGAGGACCGTCCAGGCGGACGGCGGCGCGGCGTCTATCTGGACGGCCTCGGCCCAGCCGCGCTGCACCACCGCCGTGACCACGCTGCCGCCCACCCCAGCTTGCCGCGCCCAGTCGCCCAGGCCCAGCACCGGGCCGTGCTCATGCAGCCACACCCAGGCGGCGTGCTGCCGGGCCGTCAGCGCCGCGGCGCCGGAAGCTGCGGCTTGCCAGGCGGTCTGGCGGCGCTGGTCTTCCGGCACCTGTGCCCAGGGCCGCGCCTGGTACAAGGTTGCCAGGCGCGGCGTGAGGGCAAACGCCTCGTCGAGCAGACCCTGTTCGCGCACGGCGTCGAGCAGCACCGGAGAAAAGGTGCTGGCGTCGGCCCAGGCCGAGGTCGGGGTGTGGTGGGCAAACATGCTCAGGTCGGCGTCCTGCACGGCGCGCACCTGGTGGCTGTAGCGCGGACCCAGCCCCACCCCCAGCAAGTCGGAGAGCAGCAGGCCCAGCGGCACGCGCGATAAGGCGCTGAGGCTCTCGGCCCCCGCCAGAAAGCCGCGCCCCACCCAGGCCGAGTCGTCGAGTACTCCCGCCACCTCGCGCAGCTTGTGACCGCTGCCCGCGCTCGCGCCCACCACCACGCCCAGCGCCAGATCCCCGCGCCAGGGAATGAGTACCCGACGCCCCAGCGCGTCGCCCGCAAAGCCGTGCGGCGCAGCGAAGTCGTAGGCAGGCAGCGGCAGCGGCAACGCCACCGACCAGACGGCAGGCGAGGAGGCAGAGGCGGCGGCAGACATGCGAGACGAAGTATGCCCCGCCCTGCCCGCTGGGGTCTGTGGCGCAGGCCGGGGCCACCGTCAGCACAGCGTCAGCAGGAAAATTTACTTCAGGCGCTTGAGACCGTCGAGCGCCAGCTGGTAGCCGGGGGCGAGTTTGGCGGCGCGGGTGTATGAGTCGAGCGCCCGCAGCCGGTCCGGCGAGGCGCTGCCGCTGGAGCGCTCGTACGACAGCCCCAGGTAATACAGGTATTCAGGATTGGTGCTGGCCAGCGCCACCGACTTGGTGAGGTTGCTGCGCGCTTCCTTGAGGTTGCCCTGGTCGAGTTCCAGGCGGCCCATGTAGTAGTAGAACTCCGGGTAGCGCAGCGGGTCGAGCTGAATCGAGGCCACCAGTTGTGTGCGGGCGGTCTTGGCATCCTTGGCGAGGTACGACACGACCCCGTACTGCCCCACCGCGTAGGGATTTTTCGGTGCGAAGCGGGCCGCCTGGGCCGCCTCGGACTTGGCGGCGCTGAAGTTGCCGCTGAGGGCCAGCAGCTTGGCGTAGTACGCCCGGTTGAACGGATCACTGGGATCGGCAACGACTGCCAGTTGCAGATTGTTGAGGGCCTCGGGGATGTTGCCGCTGGCGTAGTACATGTCACCGATGTTGTAGAGGATGACCCCATTGTCGGGATTGAGTGTGTTGGCCTGCTTGAAGGCGTCGATGGCCTTGGTGGTTTGCTGCTGGAGGCGGTAGAGCGAGCCGCGCTCGTTGTAGATCTTGGAGAGGTTGAGGTCGAGCTTGTCGCTGTCGCCGCCGCGCGTGGCCACCTCGGCGGCGTCAAGCACCTTGAGGGCGGCGTCAAGGGTGCCGGGGATGGTGCTGCGGTCAGAAGTGCCGACGTACTGCGCCTGATACGCCTGGGCCAGCGCCAGGTAGCCGCTGACGTTGCGCGGGTCCTGCGCCACCAATTTCTTGAGGGTGTCGAGCGCCGGAACATAGAGGCGCAGGCGTGACTGAGTGCGGCCCAGGCCCAGCAGCGCCTCGCTGTTCATCGGGTCGGCCTCGGCGGCGGCGCGGAAGGACAGGTAGGCGTTGCTGAAGTCGCCCTGGTCGTAGTAGAGCACCCCCAGCGCCACATAATTGGTGGCGGGCGGCCTGGGTTTGGCCGGGGCAACCGGAGTCGTCACCGGAGCGGCGGGCGGGGTCGCCGGCAGCGGGGCCGGAGCCGCCGTCTGGGCTGCGCTCCAGCCCAGGGTCAGGGCCAGCAGCAGGGCCGCGCCGGAGCGGGTGCGGGGATGAGCGGCTGGCCGGTGAGAAGCGACTTCAAAATCAGCCGAGCGCGCTGTCCGCCCGGCGACCCTCTTGCTGTTGCGGTTGGGCATCGCTGTGCATCATACGGAGTTTTCGCCCACCGGGCGTGAAGAAAGCGTGAACGGTGCGCCCGGCGCTTTATGATGCCTGCATGACCACCTCGCTGAGCCTGACACTCTCCCAGAAGGTCCGCAGCCTCAAGCCCTCGTCTACCGTGGCGGTCAGTTCGCGGGCGCTCGAACTCCAGCGGGCAGGCGTGGACATCATCTCGATGGCGGTGGGGGAACCCGACTTCGACACCCCGCCGCACGTGATCATGGCCGCCAAGGCCGCGCTCGACGCCGGGAAGACCCGCTACACGGCCGTCAACGGCATTCCCGAGTTGCGCGAAGCGATTGCCGCCAAATTGCAGCGCGAGAACGCTCTGACGTATCCCCCCGACGCCGTGACCGTCACCAGCGGCGGCAAGCAGGCGCTGTTCAACGCCCTGTTCGCCCTGCTCGACCCCGGCGACGAGGTGCTGATTCCTTCGCCCTACTGGGTCAGCTATCCCGAGATGGTGTCTTTCGCGGGCGGCGTGCCGGTGGCCGTGTCGACCACGCCGGAAAGTGGTTACCAGCTCGACGTGGACGTGTTGCGGGCGGCCATCACCCCGCGCACCAAGATCATCATGCTCAACAGCCCCGGCAACCCGACCGGAGCGGTGTTTCCGGAAAGTACCCTGCGCGCCGTGGCCGCTCTCGCCCAGGAAAAAGACCTGCTGATCATCACCGACGAGATGTACGAACACATCGTCTATGACGCCGAGCAGACCAGCATCGCCCGCTTCGCCCCGGAGCGCACCCTGACCGTCAACGGAGCCAGCAAGGCCTATGCCATGACCGGCTGGCGCATCGGCTACGCGGCGGGGCCACTGCCGCTGATCAAGGCCATGAACGCCATTCAGGGCCAGAGCACCAGCAACGCCAACAGCATCGCCCAGTGGGCGGCGGTGGCCGCCATCACCGACAGTTCCGCCTTTATTGAGCGCAGCCGGGCCGCCTTCCGGCAGCGCCGTGACCGCATCGTGGCGGGCCTCAACGGGTTGGGTCTGGAAACGCCCACCCCGCAGGGGGCGTTTTATGTGCTGACCGACAGCACGCCGATTCGTGCCGATGAGCTGGAAGCCGCCCGGCTGATTCTGGATGAGGCGCGGGTGGCCGTCGTACCGGGCACCGACTTCGCCGCACCGGGCCGGGTGCGGCTGAGTTACGCCACCAGCCTGGAGAAGATCGAGGAAGTGCTGGAGCGCCTCAAGATGCTGCTGGACAGCCGCTGAACCGCCTTCATGAAGTCCTGGACACTGCTTTCTTACCCTGAGGTCAACTTGTCAGCACTATACTGACAACATGTCGAGAGCCTTTACCAAAGAAGACGGTGGAGTGCGCTGGGAAGCGCCCGCCGAGGCCAGAGCGTACCGTCTGCTGTGGGACGGCAGCGGCCAGAATGACGTGCTGCGCGAGTCCGACGATCTGCTGGAGCTGCTGAAATGGGCTGAGGCGAGGGCGCAGGGCCAGTTCGTGGTGCAGAGTGCCGAGGGCGCAGTGCTGGCACGGGTTCAGGCGGCCTGAGCCGTCGCTTTCTTCACGCAAAAACCGGCTTCCACTTTTACGTAACGCAGGTGGAAGTTTGATTGTCTGTGATTAACGGTTGAGACTGGTCAGAGCTACGACAGGGTCCTGACCGCGCAACCGTGCAGTCTCCACTGTGGACTTAATGCGCATGTACGTCTGCGCTCCAACCGCGTTCTTGCTGCATTGCGAGACCTTCCTCACCATCACCACCGTCCGCAGGCTCCGTTCCGCCGCGTTGTTCGTCGGGGGAATGTCCGGGTCCTTGAGGAATCGCCACAACCGCTCCAGCACGTCCTGCTTCAAGATGCCCAGCCGGAGTCGCTCGTTCGCTTTCGACTTCAGCGGTGCACGGTTGAGCAGGGCGTCCAGGCGCAGGGTGAGGGACTCACCCTGCTGCACGTACTCCTCCCGGGTACACACGCCCATGGTCACGTTTCGGTGCAGTCGGATGCCATCCCGGAAGATCTGTGCCACCCGCTGTCCGTACAATTCACCGCGCCCTAGGCGACCCTGCTCCCCAGCGGCGACTTCATCCGCATTGCGAATCAGGTGCGCCAGACACTTCTGCTGCTTGACCCCATCCAGGAAGTGGCTGTCGTATGACGAGAAGCGGTCACAGATCAGCACACCCATAAAGTTCTGTCCCAGACCTTCCCGGAGTTCCACGTTCGTGTGCCGCAGGTTCGCGCGGAACACCACGGTGTCTACGCTGCGGAACGTGCTCACCCAGGCGTTCTGGGTGCCAATCCGCCAGCCGGTGTCGTCGTGATGCACGAACGGAGCCTGTTGCACCTGAACCTGCAGCGTACCGACGTGAGCGCCCAGGAGGCCGCCGTCGGCAGCAAGTCGCTGTGCGGCTTGCGTGATCGCACTTTGCGTGACCTGGATGCCGCCCAGGAGGTTCATGACCCGACCAATCCGGCGGACAGGCAGGCCCACCTCTTGATGTAGGGTCTGAAGGGTCGCATGTAAGACCGGCCCGAGGCGATGGGCCGCCCTCCCGACCTGATCGGCTTTCAGGACGGGCACGTGGTATTCAGTGACCGGCACAGCATTCTGGGGAGTGAGTTCCGTGACCCAGGCCTTGTCGTGACGGGTGAAGATCAACGGTCCCGTGAACCCACAACGGGGACAAGTGTTCGGCATGTCGACCTGCACGGTTGCAGTGACCTGTTGCGGCCTGGGTGGGGCCTTGTGTGCGAACAGGCCCTCACCAGGCCGCCGTCCTGGTGGTTTGGGATCAGCGGTGTGTGTCTCCCGGCTGAAGGGAGCAGCGTACTTGCGGGCACGTCGTTCCAGCTCTTCAATGCGCTTCTTGAGCCGGGCATTTTCAGCCTGGAGCGCTTTATTCTGTACGATCAACTGGTTATTGATCTCGGCTGAAGTGAACGACGGTAGAATGATTGGATGACTGACCGTTGGCTCCCATCGCACCTCACCCGAGCTCAACTCGAAGAACGTCGCC
>NZ_WXZL01000119.1 GCF_009982895.1 Deinococcus alpinitundrae
TAATATTAATTGGTGTCCTGTTATAGTTACATTAATCACGCCTAAAAAAGCTATATAAATTATTAATAGTATAAATAAAAAGCCAAAAGACCTAATTAACATATTCTTATTAATTATTTCTTGTCTTTCATCCATATTTCTATTATTCCTCACTATTATCACTCATTTCCCAAAATAATTTATTCAAATCTACTTGTAAAGCTTTAGCTATGCTAATACATAATTTGATAGTAGGATTATATTTCCCTAATTCAATTAAAGATATTGTCTGCCTTGTTACTTCAACTTTATTAGCCAACTCTTGCTGCGAAAAATTCATTTCTTTACGATAATGCTTAATATTATTTATCATGATTATAAACTCTTCCTTTTTCACACACACTTTTGCCATATATATATTGCATTTATAATGTAACAAATCTATATTAATTATGCAATACCCTC
>NZ_WXZL01000120.1 GCF_009982895.1 Deinococcus alpinitundrae
GTATCCGAGTTCGACCATCTTGTCGGCCAGCAGGCGCAGGGACAGGCGTGCCTGTCCCTCTTCGTGTGTACACGCCAGTGCGATCAGGTGCGCTTCTGCCGCCGGGTTCAGCGTGTGGGGCTTGAGGTGCTGTGGGTGAAGATGGTTCAAGGCGTGCTCCAATCCTCCTTCTGCAAACCGTTGTCGCACGCGGTATACGGTGTTGGCACTGACGTGTAGGAAATCTGCCGCATTCACATCAGAGTGGGCCGAGCCATTTTTATCCACCGCAAGCACGATACGGGCGTGGGTCAACTTGCGTGCTGGTGCCCGACCAGCCTTCAACAGCTGTTTCAACATGGCCCGCTGTTCATCGTTTAACTGCACGACGTATTTCAACTTCATGCCTCACGCTACTCCATCCTCCTAACCTAAGTTGACGGACTACTAGAGCCGCTTTGGG
>NZ_WXZL01000121.1 GCF_009982895.1 Deinococcus alpinitundrae
TTTTTTCTGCCAATCATACTATTGATAAATGTAGACTTACCTACATTAGATCGACCGCTCAGTGCAACTTCAGACAATTCTGTTTCTGGATATTGTTCTTCTTTTACTGCACTAATGATTAATTCTATATTATTAGGATTAACTTTCATTTTATATCCTCACTTTTTTATATTCTCTTTCAACTCTACCATTATATAATATTTGAACCTTTCGGTATACATTATAAAAAAGCTCCGATCAAAGTTAAACTATTTGAGCGTCAACTTTGATTGGAGCTTTTCACTTTTATAACACATCAATGATTAAGCTGATGTTTTACTATTATTAATTAAATTGCCTTCTGCGTCGTATAGTTCTGGTTCAGTTTCTTCATTAATTGTTTGTGCTGTAATAACTACCTTCGTTACATTTTCGTTAGAAGGCACATCAAACA
>NZ_WXZL01000122.1 GCF_009982895.1 Deinococcus alpinitundrae
GAACCCTGTTACCGGGGCTGCTGCGATACAAAACAACAGTGCTAGGTGTTTCTCAGATTTTTCCCACATTATTTACCCTCCTTCAACATTCGTTTAACTTGAAGCTTTCTCTCTGGGACTGTTCGTGCCGGAGTCTCACCTCTTTCTGTGATCCACAACTTTACCACATCTGCCTTGCCTTTGCAAATGAGAATAGCTAATTTATCAACAGCCGCATCATCATGAGACATTCCAGACCTCTCAGCATGCGTCTTGATTTTGTGACAAGGCTTGCACAGAAATGCAAGGTCCTCTTTGCGTACAAAAACAATACCTTCAACAAACTTCTGTACATCGTCAACACTTCTGAGTGAATGCTCTCCCGTCTTGTGGTCCACGTCCATGTTTTTCAGTATGTGTTCTTTGCCACAGATCTCACAGATCCCT
>NZ_WXZL01000123.1 GCF_009982895.1 Deinococcus alpinitundrae
ATACAATTCTACGATTTTAGCATATGTTTTGTTATCCAAGTCTTTGTCATTAACTGCAACAATATTAATATATGGCTTTACTGCATCTGAATTTGATTTTTCTAAAAATATCGGATCATTTTTAGGATCTTTACCCGCTTTAGGTGCTACACCGTTATTAATAACTGCAATATCGACATCAGATAAAGCACGTGCAGTTTGTTGTGCATCTACTGCAGTAATTTTTAAATGTTTTGGATTTGACGTTATATCTTTCACCGTGCCTGCTAATCCGAAATCTTTTTTCAGTTTTATTAAACCAGCTGCTTCTAATAGTTTAAGTGCACGTGCTTGGTTTGATACATCATTTGGAATGACAACTTTAGCACCATCTTTAACCTTTTTGACATCTTTAATTTTATCTGAGTAAATGCCC
>NZ_WXZL01000124.1 GCF_009982895.1 Deinococcus alpinitundrae
AGCCCCTTCCTGCATCTCAGATTTGCGTAAAGCGGATCTGAAGCATGAAGGGGCTTAACACTGAACTGCATCGTGCACTGAAAATGTTCCCAGATGTAACGAAGGGTGGCACGTTCGACATAACCATCCGGAGCGCCTTGGTTGTGATACAAATACGCGATTTCGTGAGTTAATACGCGGCCTTTGAACGACGCTTCGTACGCTCTCTTGTTCTCAAGATACAAGAACCCGATTGCATAAAGAGAAGCGTTCAGTTGTGCCGAACCCTCCTCAAATGCAGGAAGGTTACGGCCTAAACGACGGAGTCCATCCCACGTCTGCCGGTTGAACTGGCCCAACCCACGGAAGGAACCAGAAACGGTGGTTTCGAAACCACCGGCCACCACGAAGTTCTCGATCGGAATCAGGAACTGG
>NZ_WXZL01000125.1 GCF_009982895.1 Deinococcus alpinitundrae
GGCGTGGATAAACCTTACGGGTATGATATCCGGGGGAGTTTGATTGCAGGTTTGAAAAAGGTGTTGGCGGGCTCTGACATGTCCTCTCTTGAGGATCGTGTAAAGCACCACTTCATGTTGCCACATGACCCTGAGTATGTTGCCACAATGCAGCACGAAGACTTCGACCCTCACGTCCTCATGGCAAAGATTGCCAAGATGATCACAGAGGAGGAGTATGACAACTTTGGAGTGCTGAAGGGCAAGAAGAAGGATGGCACAGCAACTGAACTTGAACTGAGCACACTGGCCAAGATCGTTGCAGCTCGTAAGAAGGGTAAGACAACCAATTATGCTTCTGTGTACAACGCAGGTGCTGCAAAGATTGCTCAAGCGGCAGGTGTGGAGCTTGCTGAAGGTCAAATCTTG
>NZ_WXZL01000126.1 GCF_009982895.1 Deinococcus alpinitundrae
GATTTTATTCCAAATATTACAAATGCGAATTTAAAAGATGTTCAAACATTTACGAAGCAAATTGGTGGCACGCCATGCAATGTAGCTTGTACAGTTCAAAAGTTAGGACAACAAGCGCATATGATTACACAATTAGGTAATGATGCATTTGGAGATAGCATTATTGAAACGATATCAAGTATTGGTGTAGATGTATCAAAAGTGTATCGCACGAATGAAGCAAACACTGCGTTAGCTTTTGTGAGTTTGACTGAAGCGGGCGAGCGAGATTTTTCTTTTTATCGTAAGCCCTCTGCTGATATGTTATTTGAACCAAGTTTTGTGAATGATATTGATGTGAATGAAAATGATGTAGTACATTTTTGTTCTGTTGATTTGATCGATAGTCCGATGAGAGAAGCACAT
>NZ_WXZL01000127.1 GCF_009982895.1 Deinococcus alpinitundrae
TTTAATAGAAAATTAGAGTGTTTTCTGATTGCTTCATTGGTTTATGTCTGATGATTGATAACGAACTAAGAGGTAAAATTAGAATTTAAAACTAGTTTGTAAGTACAAATTAGATTGAATCAATAAGACAAATTTGATAAATGCAATTATTAACTAGATGCAAATTTAGTTAAATTTAAAATGTCGTCTTGAAATACGGCTGTTTCTGTATAAATAATCATTAAAATCAAACAAAAACCGAACGATATAAAATTATAATGACGTTATTAATACAATGAAAGGCATTTCAGTGACTTGTTAATGATGCATTGTACAGGCGATTATTATGTATGCTTTAGTATATTGCTTTAAATTAGATGACTTTGAATTTAATTTAAAAAATAAGTATAAAAAATACAAG
>NZ_WXZL01000128.1 GCF_009982895.1 Deinococcus alpinitundrae
TTACAGTGGCGAACCCTTGGCAGTCGGTTGGCGGTGCTGGCTACGTTTACGCTCGTGTGCCTCAAAAAGGCCCGGAAATACGGCTAGCCGGAACCTTCGGATCAGCGTACACGTCGGTCGTCCGTGGGTCCGATTTGGTCCCACGTTTAACCCCCAGTGCGGCCAAAATCTGGACGACATGAGGGTCGACGATCATCAGGAGAGGAAGCATGAGCCACTTCGAAGCCACCTGACCCATGTTACCGGTGAACCCCGAGAGGGTCATCGGAATGCCATAAGCAGGCTGGCCGTATTTCCGGGCGGGGATCGTCGCAGGAGGAGCAACCGTTGCATTGATCATCGGCCCGGAAATACGGCTAGCCGGAACCTTCGGATCAGCGTACACGTCGGTCGTCC
>NZ_WXZL01000012.1 GCF_009982895.1 Deinococcus alpinitundrae
TTAGCGCTGCACCGATTTTTCGCGGGAGTAGCTCAGCTGGTAGAGCACTACCTTGCCAAGGTAGATGTCGCGCGTTCGAATCGCGTCTCCCGCTCCAAAGTAGAAAATGGCCCCGAACCGATGTTCGGGGCCAGCTTGCGTTGCAGGTACCAATTGCACTTAACACGGTCAGCGTTTAGCGAGCTGCACTTGATGCTCACCATGTTCCCAGCCGTCCTCGAACAACCGGGCAAATTCCAGTGTCCGCGCCGTTCTCAGCGTCGAGGCCCGTAGGCGCACCCCCCACATGCCGAATGGCAGCGCCCCGGCTTGAATGTCGTGGGTGCGTTGCCAGTTGTCGTGGCCCAGGTGCAGCGTGAACGGCCTGGTGTCCTCAACCATCAGGTCCATGCCTTTAGGCAAGGTAGCGCTTGGAGCCGCGGAGCGCCAGAAGCGGATCTTCGGGCGGCGGTCAGACGCCGCGTAGCGCTCCTGCACCGTCTTAAGCCGCTCGAACGGCTCGTGATGCTCGCGCGCCCACAGCAGCTTGATAAATTCAGCGTGTGCCCAGACCAGCGGCATGGCGCTGCCAGCGGGTTTCCCCGGATAAAAACCGCGCTCCGGCAGCGGGTCGGCGTCCCAGACCTGTTCGGGAAAGAGTCCGCCGGGACCGCAAGATTCGAGCATGGCTTTGATGTACGGCATGGGCGACTCGCCACTGAGCAGCGCCAGGTGACCGCGCTCGCCAGTCAGTAGCGGCCACGGACGGCCCTTGCCCTGGCCGTCGAAGCCGCTGCCGTCGTCGTAATTGCCGTAGCCGTCATGCTGGTAGCGGTAATAAAGCGGGCCGTGCGGCGAGTCGTAGCGCAACTCGCCGTCCACCACCCGCAGCGTGTCCTGAATGCGCGGATCGCGGGCGTCTCGCAGGCCCATACGGACCAGGTAGCCGAAATCCAGGCTGACGATCTCTCCGGCCCGGACCACCCTGCCCCCAGTATTGGCGAGCGTGAGCAGTTGTTGGCCGGGGAGATCGGCGGCTTGAGGCGCGATGCGGATGTAGTAGCCGGGCACGCCGTACTGGTGCGCCAGCGGTGCATCCTCTCCACTCACGTAGCACCAGTCTTCCAGGCGGTCATTCCAGTCGTCGGCCAGCGCCTCGGCGTACTGACGCTCCTCGCGGCTGAGCCAGGGACCCGCGCCCACCAGCGCAGCGATAATGACAGCCAGGGTGTAGGCGCTGACCCCGCTGTTTTCTTCCCAGCGGTCTTCCGGACTGACGGGGCCGCTGCGAATCAGGTAGCCTGCTGCCCGCTGAACCGCACGGGTCACCGAGAGGAACCGGATGTTGTGAACGGCCCCCAGTTCATGCATCTTGGCGGCCAGCAGCACGGCAAACGCCGTTTCGTCGAGCTGGTCTCCGGTCCAGTAACTCTCGCCGTCGGGGAAGATGTTCTGCGGCCAGTGACCGTCGCGGCCCTGGGTGGCCAGCAGGTATTCCAGCCCCCGCCCGGCGGCCTCGTGTTGTCCGGCGGCCAGCAGCGCCGTAACCCCTTCCACCATGTCGCGCGGCCAGACCAGGTGGTAGCCGCCCGCGTCGGCGTGCGACTGCCCGAATGGCACGCTGAGGCTGGCGATGATGCCGCCGGGAAAGTCGCGGCCCTCGTGCACGCGGATGACCTGGGCGCTGAGGCGGGCACGGCTGACTTCGGCGCGGTTGCCGGGCGGCAGGTTCAGCACCTCGGTCCAGCGCTGCCAGTCGTTCAGAAAACGCGCGCGCACCGCCGGAAAGTTCAGGTGAACGCTGGAGCGGGCGTGCAGCAGCGCCGACTCGGGATGGTTGGCGAACGACAGCGCGATGATCCCTTCCTTCTCGCGCAACTCGCCGATCAGCGCCACGTTGCCGCCCTCGGCGCGATCATAGGTCCAGGTCATCTCGCCGTGCTGGTCGAAGTCCTGCCACCCGTCGCTGATGCCCACGAATCCGGCGCTGGCGCGGGTCAGGCCGCCGCTGGCCAGCAGGGTCAGCACGTTCTCGCCGCGCCGGGCGAACAACGCCTCGCCGTCGACCCAGGCGGTGTTGTCGATGCCGGAGTCGCCCAGGTGAGGTGCGAGCAGGGCGTAGAGCACCGCGTCGCCGCGCAGTCGGTAGGCGATTAGCAGCGAATCGCGGTGCGGGTCGGGAACCACGTCGAGGCTGAGACTGAACCCCTCGCCTTGGTGGCGGATGCCGATGGCAGGGCCTTCTTCCGGCAGCAGCAGGCTGTAGCGGCGGCTGCGCTTGAGATCAAACCAGCCGCCGGAGGTACGAACCAGAAAGGTCAGGTCGCGCACCTGTGGATCGCCGTTGGTGGGCCAGTACACCTCGTTGAGGTTGCCGTGGCCGACGCTGGCCCAGACCCGGCCCCGGCCCAGCGAGGTGGTCACGGCGTCCTTGTCACTCGACGTCCAGGTGGGCGGCAGCCCCGGCGCACCGGGGGCGAGGCGAACAGGCTTGGACATGGCTCTCCCTTTGAACAGCGCTCTTCTGGCCCTGACCCTGACAGCGGGCGCTCAGGCCCGCATGAAACTGCTCACCTCGCCGCCGAGGCCGAGGCCGCCTCCAGCCGCCGACTGAGTTCGACGAAGGCGCGGGCCGTAACCTGCACGTCGCCGAAGCTGCGGTGGCGGCCTCCCGGCGCAAAATCCAGGCCCAGGCGCTGGGCCAGTGCACCTAAGTTGTGTGAGCGCTCACGCGGAAAAGCGCGGCGCGAGAGCTGCACAGTGCAGACTTCACGAACGGGAGCCCACAGCAGGCCGTGTCGTCGGGCCGCCACCCGCATGAAGCCGTTGTCGAAAGCGGCGTTGTGGGCCACCACTACCGCCGTGCCCACGAAGGCCAGAAACTCCGGCAGCACCTGTTCGAGAACCGGCGCTGAGCGCACCATCGCGTCGCTGATGCCGTGAACGCGCGCGGCTTGCCAGGGAATCGGCTTCAGCGAGCCGTCGGCGCAGAGGGGACGCACCAGCGTCTCAAAGCGCTCCTGCTCGTAAATCTGGCCGCCCCGGACTTTCAGCGCACCGATTTCCACGATGGCGTCTTTTTCCGGACTCAGGCCGGTGGTTTCCAGGTCGAAGACGACATATTCCCCTTGCATAGCCTTCAGGGTAGCGCCTCCTGAGCCTCTCTCGGCGCGGTGCTCAGCAGCAGGGCGGCCACGATGACAAGCGCCGCGCCGCCGAGTGCCGCCGGACCCAGGCGCTCGGCGAACAGCAATGCTGCGAGCAGCGAGGCCACCACCGGCTCGATGCTGGCGATCACGCTGGCACGGGTGGGATTGAGCCGCTGCAGGCCCAGGCTGTAGGCGCTGTAGGCCGCGAAGGTGCACAGCAGGGCGATCAGACCGAGATTGAGCCAGGCCGCCGGGGACTTGTGGACGAAACCGACAAAGGGGAGCAGGCCCAGCGCCCCCACCGGTAGCGCCACGGCGTAGAGTGCCTGCGGGTCGTAGCGCTCGAAAAAGACCCGGCCATACAGGTAATACAAGCTGTAGGTCAGGCCCGCCGTGAGGCCCCAGCCAAGTGAGAGCACCGACACTTGCACCCCCGAGCCGCCGCCCAGCGAGATCAGTGCCACGCCAACCAGGGTCAGGGCCACCGCGCCGAGTTCGCGCTTGCCCAGCCGCTCGTTCCAGAACAGCCAGCCGGAAAGCGCCACGAACGCCGGAGCGGTGTAGAGCAGCACCGAGGCCAGGCTCGCGCCGCCTGCCCGGACCGCCAGTTGGTAGCTGGCGTAAAACAGGCTGACCCCGCCCAGCCCGAACAGCCCGGTGATCAGCAGATCGCGGCCACGCGGCCAGGCGCTGCGGCGCACGCCGGCGCTGAGGGCAAAACAGCCGCCGCCCAGCAAGGCCCGCCAGAACGCGACTTCCAGCGGCGAGACGCCTTCCTGCTGGGTGAATTTGCCGAAGATGCCCAGCAGGCCCCACAAACAGGCGGCCAGCAGCACCCAGCCTGCCCCGGTGCGGGCCGCCGACCCGAGGTTCGTCGCGTGCGGGCGACTCAAGCGCCGCGCCGCCAGGCCAGGATCCCCAGCACGCTGGCCGCCACCAGCCCGGCCACCGCCAGCCCCAGCAGAGACAGTGCCCGCACGTCGCGCACCTGGCCCACGGCCCTGAGTTCGCCGGTGGTGTAGACCGATTTCTGATCGCCGCTGAGCAGCACATCCAGCGGCGCGGGCGTGCCTTCGCGGGCGCTTCTCAGGGCGCTCGGCGAGGTGTCGCCGCCGGGCTGCGCCACTCCGTCGGGGCTAAACGGAGTGTAGAGACTGGTCGTGACCCAGTAGCTGTAGCGTCCAGCCGGCAGGTCGGTGCCGATGATAATGTCGGTGCCGCTCAAGCTGACGCGCGGCGCAGGGCGGCTGAGCCGCTTCCCCGCTGCATCGGCGCTGAAGTGCTGGGCGACGAAACCGTTGACGCGGTAGTGTTCCTGCCAGCCGGGTGGCCTGGCGGCACGCAGGCCCAGGCCATCCAGATCGTTTGCGCCGCCTGGCCTGGTCTTGACGAAAATATCGAGGTTGAATCCGGAAAACCCTGCCGGAGCTTGCCAGGGGTTGCCGACGGCCCCCAGGGCAGTCCTGAGCTGCACCTCGCCGCCCACGTTCTCGGCTCTAAACAGCCTCAGATCGAGCATGGCCTCAGTGACGGCGGGCCGGGTCGGCAACTGGTAACTGCCGTCGCCGCTGGCGTCACCCGTCGGGTCGGGCACGCTCAGCAGCAGGGCGGCGGGAATGAAGGCGGCCAGCAACACAGACACGCCGGGCAGTATAGCGAGCGGTCCTCAGGGGCAGGTCGAGCAGTATAAGCGCCGGACCCAGGCGCTAGGCGCGGACCCTCAAAAAACCGCTAGGATAGCAGACACTGCATGGCTTTTCCGTTCATGACTCCTGATCTCTTTTCTCTCGAAGGTCGCCGCGCGCTGCTGACGTTGACCCTGGGCCTGATGGTGATGGGGCTGCTGCTGCGTCTGGGTCTGTTCGCCTTCAGCGAACCCATCGTCCTGGCGCGCCCCGCCAGCTGGCTTCCCCTGGTGGTGGCCGCGACGCTGCTGCTGATCTCGCGCAGAAGATGGCCGCTGAGAATCAGCGTGGCGCTGAGCGTGCTGGTGTTCGCGCTGGTGGCGCTGCAAGATCTGTTCCAGGCGCTGCTAATTGGCAGCTTGCCCAGAGGCCTGAGTTTGTGGACGCCTGCCGTGATCATCGAGGTCTTTTTGCTGCTGGGGTCGTCGGCGGGGCTGGCGGTCACCGGATTGTTCGGGACACTGCTGCTGGGCGTGCTGCTGTGGCACCTGCCGCTGGCGCTGGTGATCCAGCAGTCCTGGGTCAATCTGGTGCTGGCCACGCTGCTGCTGACCTGGCTGGGCTACGGGCTCAGCCGGTTTCTGGAGCGTGCTTACCGGATGCAGGAAAGCAGCAGCGCCGCGCTGGTCGAGGCCCGCCAGGACGCCCTGACGCGGGTGCTGGGCCGGGCCGCCATCGAGGACGAACTTGATCTGGCGCTCGAACGTGCCGAGCTGCACGGCAGTCCGCTGAGCCTGGTGGTCTGCGATCTCGACCATTTCAAGACGGTCAACGATCGCCACGGCCACGCGGTGGGCGACGAGGTGCTGCGCGGGGTCGCCAAGCTGCTGCGCCGCAGCGTGGGCCAGGGCAGTAGCGTGGGGCGTTGGGGCGACGAGGAATTCTTGCTGGTAGTGCCGCTCGCCAAGCCGGATGCCCTGGGCCTGGCCGAGCAGCTCCGGCGCGATATTCAGGCCAGCCAGGTGGCTGGGCTGCGCGTCACGGTGAGCCTGGGGGTGGCCGCTTACCGCAGCGGTGAGAGTGCCACCAGCGTGTTTGCCCGCGCCGATCGGCGGCTCTACGCGGCCAAACGAGCCGGGCGTAACACGGTGCGCTGAACAGATGTTCCAGGCGGCGGGTTCACCCCGAGTCCACACCTGCCGGAGCTGATATGCTGAGAGCAGAATGGAGCCGCCGTGACCGATCTCGCCTCGCTGACCGATTTCAGACCCCGGCAGCTCAGTGTGACGGGCAGCGTCAACAAGGTGCGCTACCGTGCCGAGAGCGGCTTTACGGTGCTGTCAGCCACCCTCCGAAACGAGGAGGGCGAGGATGGCGACGCCACGGTGGTGGGCCTGATGCCGCCGCTGGATATCGGCGACCGCTTCAGCGCCGAGGTCAGCATGGAAGAGCACCGCGAGTACGGCTACCAATACAAGGTGCTGAACATGGTGCTGGAAGCGGTGCCCGCCGACCTCACAGAGGAGGGGGTGGCTGCTTACCTGGAAGCCCGCGTGGGCGGCGTCGGCAAGGTGCTGGCGAGGCGCATCGCCTCACATTTCGGCCCGGCGACGTTTGCCGTGCTCTCGGACACCCCCGAGAAGATGCTTCAGGTGCCGGGCATCACCCAGGCCACCTTATTCAAGATGACCCAGAGCTGGAGTGTGCAGGGCGGCGAGCGGCGGGCGCTGGCGGCCTTGCAGGGCCTGGGCCTGAGCATTTCTCAGGCGCAGCGTGCGGCCAAGCACTTCGGAGAGGCGGCAGCCGAGCGCTTGCAGGCCGACATCTACGCCCTGACCGAAGTGGAAGGCATCGGCTTTCTGACTGCCGACAAACTGGCCCGCGAACAGGGCATGACGCTCGACGACCCACGCCGCCTGACCGCCGCCGCCGTCTACGCCGTGCAGCAGGCCGCGCAGCAGGGCGGCCACAGCTACCTGCCGCGTGAGCGTGCCGAAAAGGGCGTGGCCCACTACGCCCGCGTCACGCCGGAGCAGGCGCTGCTGGCCCTCGACAACGCCGTGGAGCTGAACCGGCTCAAAGACGACGCGGGCCGCATCTACCTGCCGCCAGTCTTGCGCGCCGAGCGGCGGCTGGCCGGAACCATCCGCACCCTGATCAATACCCCACCCACCGGCGAGTGGAGCGTGCCCGCCGGAGCCGAACAGGGCTTATCCGAGGAGCAGGCCAGCGTGCTGCACCTGATGGAAGCGCACCGCCTAGTGGTCCTGACCGGCGGCCCCGGCACCGGCAAGAGCACCACCACGCGCGCGGTGGCCGACCTGGCCGAGTCGCTGGGGCTGGAGGTCGGCCTGTGTGCGCCCACCGGCAAGGCGGCGCGGCGGCTGAGCGAGGTCACGGGCCGCAGCGCCAGCACCATTCACCGCCTGCTCGGCTACGGCCCCGAGGGTTTCCGGCACAACCACCTCGAACCGGCCCCTTATGAGCTGATCATCGTGGACGAGGTGAGCATGTGCGGTGACGCATTGATGCTGAGCTTACTGACCGCTGTAGCGCCGGGCGCGCGGGTACTGCTGGTGGGCGACACCGATCAGTTGCCTCCGGTGGATGCGGGGTTGCCGCTACACGCCATCACCCAGGTGGCACCGGCCATCCGGCTCTCGCAGGTGTACCGCCAGGCGGCCCAGAACCCGATTATCCGGGCGGCCCACGATCTGCTGCATGGTCAGGCTCCGGCCTGGGGACCCGCAGAACTCCACTTCGTGCCCACCGAGGCGGACGTGGGCGCGCGGCGGGTGGCCCTCTTGGTGCGCGAACTCGGCGGTCCCGGCAAGGTACAGGTCCTCACCCCCATGCGCAAGGGACCGCTGGGCGTGGAGATGCTCAACCACCACCTTCAGGGCGTCTTCAACCCCGGCGTGGGGGGCGTACGCATTGCTGACGGCGAAGCGCGGGCCGGGGACATTGTGGTGCAGACCAAGAACGACTACCAGAACGAGGTCTTCAACGGCACGCTCGGCACCGTGCTGCGCGAGGACCGGGGCAAGTTGCAGGTGGATTTCGACGGCAACGTCGTGGACCTCGCCGGAGCTGAGCTCTTCAACCTCCAGCTCGGCTACGCCCTGACCGTCCACCGCGCCCAGGGCAGTGAGTGGGGCACGGTGCTGGGCGTGCTGCACGAGGCCCATATGCCGATGCTCTCGCGCAACCTGGCCTACACCGCCCTGACGCGGGCCAGGGAGCGGTTTGTGGGCGTCGGCTCAGAGAGTGCCTGGGTGCGGGCGGCGGGTCGACAGAAAGACGAGCGCCACACGGCGCTGCTGGAGCGGATCCGCGGCTGAAATTACTGGTTCAACGTCGTCACAGTCAGGATTTTGCAAGGCCCAGAGGACTACACTCCTCATGATGGCCTCCTGCTTTTTCCTGCTGGTCGACGGCGCTGCTGGACATGGCCAGGGTCGTGGTCTTGAAAGCTGCTGACTTGCCGGGTGTCGTGTCTGCTGGGGCGGATTTGCACCGCGCTTCCAGGACACCCAAACCCGGTGTGGAAGCGCAGGCGCTGGTGCTGTTGGCCCAGTCTTCCGAGGACGTGTTCCGGCGCTGCGTCAGCCTGGCACTGGAGATCACGCGGGCCACGACCTCGATGGTGCTGCTGCACCGGCCCGCGCTGGACGTGCTGGAAGTGGTCGCGGCCAGCGGCCATCTGGCCGAGGAGGCCACCGGGCGGCGGCTGAGGCGCGGCGAAGCGCTGGGCTGGCGGGTCTTTGACGCGGGTGAGGTGCAGATTGTCGAGCAGGCGCAGGACACCGCCGAGGCCTATTTCGTCTCTGGGCGTCCCCAGCCCGGTATGTACCTGGGGGTGCCGCTGCTCGACCCGGAAGGCCAGGTGTTGGGCGTGCTGTCTGCCGACACCACCAACACCACGGAGCGGCTCGACGCGGCAGACGCGCAGGTGCTGCTGCTGCTGGGGCAGGCCGCCGGCGTGGCCTACAGCCGCTGGCTGGCGCTCGAACACGCCCAGGTCACGGCGCGGCAGTTCGAGCGCCTCGCCACGCTGACGCCGGAGCTGGACCGCCTGACCCAGCCCGAAGAGATTGCCCGGCTGGCACTGCAAGCACTGATCGACATGAGTGGGTTTACTTCCGGAGCGGTGTTCGCCATCGACCCCCAGGGTCAGGCCACCCTGACCGTGCTGGAGGGCGAAGCCTACGAAGGTCCACCCAGCGTTGCCCGCCTCCGTGAGCCGCACCCGCCGGTAGGCCTCGTGGCGGAGGTGTTGCGAACCGGCAGTCCGCAGTTGGTGCCCGATTACCTGGGCTGGAGCGGCCCACGTGTGGGCGGTATCTATACCGCCGTCGCCGCGCCGCTGCGTTCACGTGGACAGGTCGTGGGCGTGATCGGCCTGATGCATACCCGTCACCGTCACGACGCCCCCGGCGAAATCATGACCCTGCTGGGGATGGTCGCGGCCCGCATCGATCAAGCGCTGGAACGCGCCGCCGGACTGGAGTATCTGCATCAGACGCGTGAGGCGGCCCTGCGGGCGCTGGGCCGGGTGCTCGAAGGCCGCGACGGCGATACCTTCGGCCACACTGACCGCGTCACCACGCTGGCCCTGAAACTGGGTGAAGCGCTGGGCCAGTCGCCGGAGGACTTACAGCATCTGCGCTGGGGCGCGTACTTGCACGACATCGGCAAGGTGGCGGTGGGCGACGACGTGCTGCGCAAGCCCGGTGCGTTGACTGCGGGGGAGCGTCGGCTGATGCAGCGCCATGTGGTGGTTGGGGACGACATGCTGCGTGACGAAATGTTCGTGCCGCGTGCGGTCAGGGAAGTGGTGCGCCACCATCACGAACGCTGGGACGGTTCGGGCTATCCGGACCAACTGGCGAGGCAGGCGATTCCGCTGCTGGCCCGCATCTTCAGCGTGGTGGACGTCTACGACGCGCTGCTCAGTGAGCGGCCCTACAAACGGGCCTGGCCCCAGTCGGAGGCCCTGGCCGAACTCCAGCGCTGCGCGGGCAGTCAGTTCGATCCTCAGATCGTCGAGGTCTTCGTGGAATTGGAGCAGCCGTGGCCTGTCTCCCGGTGATGCACCGTTGCTCCAGCGCTGCGGGAGGGTGGGCGTGAGCGGCGGCGTGTCAGACCGCTTGCTGGCCTTGCCCCGGCGAACGGCCCTGCAAGAGGTAGAGAAGAACCTGGCCAAGTCGGAGGTGGGGGCTGCCGAGCGCGCGCTGCTTCACCGCGACGCTGTGTACATCGCCCTGGATTTGGGCGAAGCCGCCTGCGCCATGACGCACGCCCTGAGTGCGCTGGAGCTGGCCCGTGCCTGCCAGGACGGCCCCTTGCAGGTCAAGGCGCATGTCGCTCTGGCGCTGGTGCAGGCTGAATTTTACGATGATCTGGGTGCCGGGGTGCAATTTGCGCTGGCCGATGGGCTGGCCCGCAAACATCATGATGACCGTGGCGTGGCTTTGATCGCCGTGAATACCTCGCACTACGAACTTGAGCGCCGCAACTACGGCGAGGCGGTAATGGTGCTGACCCGGCTGCTGCGCTCTGAGCATGTCCGGGGACTGGCACTGCCCGAGTCGCTCGGTTTGCTGAATACCTTTCACGTCAACTTCGTGGTGGCGGCGGCCGAGGCACTGCTGATCGGTCAGGTTCCGCTGACCGATCAGCCAGGGGCCGAAGAGCAACTGCAGTTCTCGGCCTCGTTCCTGCGCGGTCTGCAGCGTGAGGGCGGTATGGCTTCACTGGAAGCGACCGCTGTTCTGGACGCCTTGACCCGCTATGCGCTGTGGCAGGGCGACCTGACGGCGGCCCAGCAACTGGCCGACGAACACGTGCGTCTGACCGGGCAGGCCGACGTGCCGGTGCTGCATGGCCGTGCCCTGCTGGACCGCAGCCGGGTGCGTGGGCAGATCGGCGATCTGGAGGCGGCCATTGATGACGCCCAGCAGGCCGTCGAACACTTTGGGGCGGCGGCCGACGGCTTGTGGGAAAGCCGCGCCCGCGAAACGCTGGCCGAGGCTTACGCCCGGATCGGACGCTTTGAGCAGGCCTTCGAGGCGCAGCGGGCGGTGACGCGCGGAGTGGAGCGGCTGTTTCGCGATTACCACCAGCAGCGTGCTCTGGTCGGTCAGATTGCCCAGCAGGCCCGTGAGGCCGAGGTGCATGCCCGGGCCATGGCGCAGGCGGCCCTGAGTGATCCCCTGACCGGCATCCCCAACCGGACCCAGGCGATGCAGGTGCTAGCCCGACTGCGCGAGCAGGTGGTGGGCGGCGGGCCGGTGAGCGCCATCGCACTGATGGACCTCGACCATTTCAAGCGTGTCAATGATCTGTACGGCCACCTCACCGGAGACGCCGTGCTGATCGAGGTAACGCGCCTGCTGACCGCAGAGTTGCGGAGTAACGACGTGCTGGCCCGGCTGGGCGGTGAGGAGTTCGTGGTGATTCTCACGGGAGTGACGCTCAGTGAGGCCGTGCGACTCTGCGATCATCTGCGCGCTACCCTGCAGCGCGCCGACTGGGAACACACCGCGCCGGGGCTGAACATGACCGCCAGTTTCGGAATCACCATGCTGAGCGCCGAGCTTGACCTGACGGCCACGTTGCAGGCCGCAGACCGCGCGCTCTACGAAGCCAAGGCGGCTGGGCGCAACACCATGCAAGTGGCCCCGCAACTGCAATACGTATAAGGCGAGGTCGACAGCTACTGGCTCAGAACGCGATCTGCGATTTCAGGGCGTCCAGACTGCTCCAGACGCTACCGGGCGCGAGCGCACCGTTGTTGACGCTGCCGCTCACGCTGATGGTGCTGGGAAAGCTGTACGTGCCGTTGATGCTCAGGGCCAGCACATTCCAGCCGGTCGAGAGGTTGACGTTGACCTGCAAAGTGGTGGGAAAGCCGGTGGCCGCCTTGCAGTCGAGCGGCCCGTTCAGGGTGGTGGGCTTGTCGGCGTAAAGGTAGGCGCGGCCCTTGAGGCTCCGGTTGAAGGTGTACTCGTCCTTGATCACCACCGCGTCGGCATAATCCTTCTGGTTGCCTGCTTTGAGCGTGGCAAAGCCGTAGCCCTGGGCGCTAGGATCGCTCAGGCTCAGGCTGCCCTTGCAGCCCAGATCGGCCAGCAACACGGCGCTCAGCGAGGTCTTGACACTGGTGACTTCGTCGCTGGTCGGCAGCGTCAGCGAGAACTTGCCCTGCGCGTCGACTGTCGTTGAAGCCAGGGTGCGGGTGCCGACGATCAGGGCCAGGCTGGTGCTGCTTGCTCCAGAGAGCTGTCCGGTGATGAAGGGTGCGACTTCGGCAGCGGGCAGGGGTTTGGGCGCAGCAGGTCGGCCGCAAGCGCCGAGTAGGGCGGCGGTCAGCAGAGCCGCAGGAACGAGACGCAGGAAAGTCATGCTCTAGACTACGACGTCAGGCTCGTCTCAATCTGATGGAAGTTCCCTGGCCAGGCGTTCAGAGGCCACCCAGTCGCGCTACAGTAGGGCGTTCCCCAACCCAACTTCCCGGAGGCGATTTCGATGATCATTTCGCACGGTACCCTGACTTTTCCCGTCGCCCACTTGGACACCGCCCGCAGCATGCTGATGGGCCTGGCGGCTCAGACCCGCACGGAGCCGGGCTGCCTGAGTTACCTCGTTTCGGAGAATTTGGACACGCCTAGCGCATTCATCATCAGTGAGCAGTGGGAGAGCATGGACGCCATGCAGACGCACTTGGGCTTGCCGGGCGTCGGTGAGGCGGTCAAGCAGGTCACCGAGATGGGTGTTGACGACCTGACCATCACCGCCTGGGAAACGGGGCAAGCCACCAAGATCATGTGAGGCTGGCTGCGCCGCGCGCCTGATCATCAAACTCCGATTGGCCCGGCCATCCGGGCATGCCACAATGGAGCTGACCCCTTCGGTTGGCTCTTTTTCCGTTCTCCTCGCCCGTGAGGTTGCCATGACACCCAGCCCTAAGAACAGCCAGATGCCGCTTAGCGCTTCGCCGCACGACGACTTCACCTACGATCTGCTGGTCATCGGCTCCGGTCCCGGCGGGCAGCGCGCGGCGATTCAGGCGGCCAAACTTGGCAAGAAGGTGGCAGTGGTGGAGCGCAAGGCGGTGATCGGCGGCGTGTGCATCAATACCGGCACCATTCCCTCCAAGACCTTTCGCGAGGCGATCATGCACCTCAGCGGCTACAACGAGCGCGGCCTCTACGGCTCTTCCTACGCCGTCAAAGACGACATCACCGTGCAAGACCTCTTGCTCAGAACCTCCAGCGTGATGTCGCACGAACTCGACGTGGTGCGCAACCAGCTGCACCGCAACCGCATCGAGAGCATCAACGCCGAAGCCTCGTTCATGGGGCCGCATACCGTACGCCTGCGCGACGTGCGCGGTCACGGCGACGGCTGGCGCGACGTGACGGCCCGCCACATCGTGATCGGGGTGGGCACCAAAGCGGCGCGCGATCCCAAGATTCCCTTCGACGGCCAGCGCATCATCATCAGCGATGACATTCTCGATCTGCGCGAGTTGCCACGCACCGTGACGGTTATTGGCGGCGGCGTCATCGGCTGCGAGTACGCCAGCATGTTCGCCGCGCTGGGCGTGCGCGTGACCCTCATCGACAAGCGCCCGAGATTGCTGGAATTCGTGGACCACGAGATCACCGACGTGCTGGCCTACCAGATGCGCCAGAACCGCATGACCCTGCGGCTGGGCGAAGCGGTCAAGGCGGTGGAGCCGTTTGCGGATCAACTGGGGCAGCGCGTGAAAGTGACGCTGGCCAGTGGCAAGGAAATCGTCAGCGACATGGTCCTGTATGCGATTGGCCGGGTGGGGGCCACCGACAAACTCAACCTGGAAGCAGCAGGCCTGAGCGCCGACGAGCGGGGCCGTATTACCGTCAACGGGCACTACCAGACAGGTGCGGGGCACATCTACGCGGTGGGCGACGTTATCGGTTTTCCCAGCCTGGCCTCAGTGAGCATGGAGCAGGGGAGATTGGCGGCCTGCCACGCTTTCGGGGTGCCGACCCAGAGCGTGCCGGAACTGTTTCCCTACGGCATCTACACCATCCCTGAGATCAGTACGGTGGGCAAGAACGAGGAAGAGCTGACGGCGGCGGGCGTGCCGTACGAGATCGGCAAGGCCCAGTACCGTGAGATTGCGCGCGGCCAGATCATCGGTGACGAGCAGGGCACCTTGAAGTTGATCTTTCACCTCGACACCCGCGAACTGCTGGGCGTGCATATCATCGGCACCGGGGCCAGCGAACTCATTCACATCGGGCAGGCGGTGATGGCCTTCGGCGGCACGGTGGACTACTTCGTGAACACGGTCTTCAATTATCCGACCCTGGCTGAGTGCTACAAGACCGCCGCCTTCGACGGCATCAACCGCCTGGGCAGCGCGCCGCTGCTGGAGCCGAAGCTCGAACCGGCCAAAGAAGTGGGGGAAGTGGTTTAAGGCCATGTTGCGGTTCCTGCTCACCGTCCTGATGCTTACACCTGCGTTGGCCGCCGAGGTGCGGGTGCCGGGCAGCAACGTGTTCTACGCCGTGTCCAAGGACGCCCAGGGCCACAACAGCAGTGCCATTTTTCTGGATGAACTGTACACCGACACCAGCAAGAGTTATCTCAGCCTGCGCTGCATCGGCGGGGGCTATCTGGCGAGTCTGAGCACCAAGTTCGAGCTGTTCAGTGCCGGGCAGCGCTCCAGTCTGGACCGGCTCTACACCGTGACCTATCAGGTGGGCGCGGCCAGGCCAGCCAAAGTCAGGACGCTGCGCGCGTTCGAGGTCGGCGGGCAGCTCAACCGCTCGGCCCTGACCTTCCTCGACCCCAGCGCCAACGCCATGATCGCCAGCGGCCTGAGCGCCGGAAAAACGATGCGCCTGAACATCGTGCCGCTGGCCGGGGCCGTGCTGAGCGCGCCACTGAATTACACCTTTCCAGCCAGCGGCTTTGCGGCGGCGGCCCAAGCAGTGAACGGCTGCCGGTAAAGTAGGTTCGTTCGGCTTGCTGGATATGCTGGTTGTCGGCCGGTATCCGCTCGAAGCGCCTGACTTTTGAAGCTCTGGGCGGCAGGGTCAATTCGCTGAAACTGAGCCGCAGCGCTTCGTGACGCGTCTGGCCAAAGGCGCGCTCGGCCGCCGGATTCCGCTCGCCCCCCACGGTGTCCTGATCGGTAGCGCTAGATAATGCAGTCCAGTGAGGCTTGCAGCATGGGGCTGGGGCTGGCCGCTGTGAAAAAAGGAGATAAGGTCAGCGAGGAACGGGCAGCCTGACTTGGCCTACCAGTCACCGCCGGGGAAATCCGTAGAATGCGGCCAAGTACAACTGGAGGCCTGCATGAAGGAGACCAATCATCTCGGTAAGCGGCGCAAGATCATCGACGGTTTCGAGAAAGTGACTGGAAGTGCTCAGTACACTGCCGATGTCTCGCTGGCGGGCATGGTCCACGCCCGCCCGGTGCTCTCGCTGTACCCGCATGCGCGGATTAGCACCATTGATGCCGAGGCGGCTCTGGCCATGCCCGGTGTCATCGCCGTGCTGACCGGGCACGACCTCAACCGGGGCCGGGCTGCTCCCTCGCGCTCGCGGATGATCCTGGCTGAAGGCGAAGTGATGTTCGCCGGACAGCCGGTGGCCGTCGTGGTGGCCGACAGCGAGGCCCGGGCCGCCGATGCCGCCGCGCTGCTGGACATCGACTATGAGGTGCTGGAGAGCGTGGACGACGCTGAGCAGGCCATGACGGATGACCTGTTGGTCTGGCCGCACGGTGCGCCCAGCGCCGACGGCAGCATGGCCAGCCTCCACGGCGGCGAGGCAGGCGGGCAGGAAGCCCAGAAGGCGTCCAATATCGATCAGCAGCGCGTGTTTGAGCGTGGAGACGCCCGCGCTGCACTGGAAAGCGCCCACGTGGTGATCGACCGCCACTACAGCAACGCCTGGGTCCACCAGGCTTACCTGGAGCCGCACGCCGTCGTCGCGCAGCCGGGCGTCCGCCCTGGGCAGGTCACGGTGTACACCAGCACCCAGGGCCAGTACACCGTTCGCAGTGAAGTCGCTGGAGCCCTGGGCCTGCGCGAGCGAGACGTGCGGATCGAACCGATGACCGTCGGCGGCGGCTTTGGAGCCAAGTACGGCATCCTCGACGCGCTGGTGGCCGCCGTGGCGATGCATCTGCGCCGCCCGGTCCGGATGGTGCTCTCGCGCTCGGAAGACATGCTCACCACCATGCCCGCGCCCGGCATCACCACCCACGTCCGCCTGGGGGCCGACGCGGCAGGTAAACTCACCGCGCTCGACGTGCGGGCCGTGATTGAGAATGGCTTGTTCAGCTTTGGACACGCCGGCATCATCGCCACCGTGATCGGCGGAATGTACCGCTGCGAGAACGTGAGGATCGAGACGTTCGAAGTGGTGACCCACCGCGCACCGACAGGTGCTTACCGCGCTCCCGGCGTGCCGCAGGCCCTCTTCGCGCTCGAATCGAGCATTGACGAGTTGTCGCGCCAGTTGCAGCAGGACCCGCTCGAACTGCGTTACCTCAATGCCGTCGAGACCGGCGACCTCACCGGCACCGGGCAGCCCTGGCCGGATATCGGCCTCAAGGCCTGCCTGGACCGTGCCCGCCAGCATCCCATCTGGCGCTCGCGCGGCCAAGTACCCGGCGAGGGCGTAGGGCTGGCCATCGGCGGCTGGCCCGGCGCTTTCTCACCGGCTGGGGCGGTGTGCCGGGTCGATACCGACGGCACCGTGCGGCTGCATGTCGGCAGCGTGGACATCAGCGGTGTTCACTCTTCGATGGTGCTAATCGCCGCCGAAACGCTCGGCGTCGAACCTGAGGCGGTGGAGATCGTACAGGGCACCACCGACAGCGGCCCGTATGCGCCGGGTTCGGGCGGCTCACAGGTCACCATCAGCCTGGGCGGCGCGGTGCTTGACGCCAGTGAGCAGGTGCGCGATCAGTTGGTCGACCTGGCCGCTGTTCAATTCGAAGCGCACCGCGAGGACATCGAACTCGTAGGTGGGCAGGCACGGGTGAAGGGGGTGCCGGGCATGTCGGTGGGCATCGGGCAACTGGCGCAGCGCGCCCAGCGTCAGGCTGGCGGCCCCGGCCCGGTCGTGGCCGAGGGGCGCGCCGCCATCAAAGCCGGCGCGCCGGGCTTCATCGTGCAATTTGTGCGGGTCCATGTCGATCCCGACACGGCCCTGGTGACGCCGCTGGAGGCGGTGGCGATTCAGGACGTCGGCTTCGCGCTCAACCCCATGCTGGTCGAGGGACAGATGCAGGGCGGCATGGCCCAGGGCCTGAGCATCGGCCTGTATGAGGGCCTGGCGTTTTCCGGTGGCACCCTGACCAACCCGAACTTTCTTGAGTACGTCTTTCCCCGCGCCGACAACCTGCCGCCGATCGAAGCGGTCATCGTCGAGCAGCCCTCGGCCAACGGTCCCTTCGGAGCGCGCATCGTGGGTGAGCCGCCGATCACGGCGGGGGCCGCCGCCGTCGCCAACGCCATCCGTGACGCGACCGGCGTGCGCGTCACGCAACTCCCTGTTGCGACTGAAGCCCTCTGGCGGTTGATGCAGGCTTCCCCGAACTGAGCAGCGCCCCGGAGGTGCTCGCCTGGGCACCGACCCGAGAAGTGCTTCACGACTTGCTGGAGCGCTGGTGCGCGGCCAGCACCCGCTCGATGCGCCGGTCGGGCACGACCCACATCAGCGCCACGCCGATCAGAATCAGACCGCTGAGCCACACGCCGGGCAGTCCCAGCAGCGGACTGAAACTGGCGACGATGTACGCGCCCGTCGAGAGCTTTTCCCTGAGGCCGCCTTCCACCGCGTCGGCCAGCAGCGTGTTGCTGGGGTCGGCGCGCATGATCGCTTGCTGAAGCAGCGCAAAGGCCACGCCGCACATCAGCAGGTCGACCGAGTAGACGCTCATGGGCACGGCGGAAAAATGACTTTCGCCTGCCCAGGCCGTTAGGATCGGCAGCAGCGAGAGCCAGAACAGCAGGTGCAGATTGGCCCACATCACCGAGCCGCTGATGCGTTTGACGGTCACGAGCAGGTGATGGTGGTTGTTCCAGTAGATGCCGACATACACGAAGCTGATGACGTATGCCAGGAATTTGGCCCAGTCGCTGAACAGATCGCTGAGCTGATGGCCTTCTGGCGCTTTGAGTTCCAGCACCATGATGGTGATGATGATGGCCAGCACGCCGTCGGAAAAGGCTTCAAGTCTGGATTTGTTCATGTCCTCGTGACCTCAGCCTTGGCATCGGGGTATTTGGTACCGAGCGGCGCCATTTTCTGCCCGCTGCGCCGCACAGTAGCATGCCAGCCGCCCGGCAAAGCGCGCACCTGAAATGCACCTCAGATAAAGACTGGCTGTGCCGAGGATCAACGCCAAACGAAGGTCAGTTCAAGGAGGGGGCGGACGATGTTCAGGTGGCTCAGGGCAAATCAGGCGGCCCAGGCGGCAGCTTGAAGGCAGGAGCGCGAGGTGGTCCGTATGGACGCCTTGAGCGCTCAAAGGAGTGTTCATGTCAACATTTTTGAAGTCTGCTGTTCTCACCGCTTCGCTGCTGCTTTCACTGTCTGCTGCCCAGGCCGGGGGCGCGGGGATGCCCATGCCGCCGAGCGTGTCTACCGCCCAGACGACCAACAACCCCGACGTGCTGTTTATGGACGTGGCGACCATGAGCAACCTGGCCGAGATCGCCACCTCGAAGCTGGCGCTGCAAAAGAGCAGCGACGCCTCGGTGCGCGCCTTCGCCCAGCAGATGATCACCGATCACACCAAGGCCCAGGCTGAACTTGCCCAGCTCGCCGCCAGCAAGGGCATCAAGCTGGCCGACAAGCCGGGAGCCGATCAGCGCCTCCAGTCCGACAAGCTCGCCACGCTCTCGGGCGCGGCCTTTGACGCCATGTACAAGATGGTGCAGGTGGGTGGCCACCAGATGACCCTCGATCTGATCAAGACCTACCGCACCATCGGCAAGGACGTCCAGGCGCTGGCGTATGCCGCCAAGATTCAGCCGGTGGTGGCGATGCACCTGGACATGGCGAAGGCACTGCCAGGTCAGTAAGCTTTCCCCTGCCGACTTTTGCACCACGACAACGAAGCGCCCCGCCGATTTGGTTCACTGGCGGGGCACTTTCGTTTGTGGGCCGGGTTTTAAGCCGCTCCGACCTTCTTGGCGATGATGCCCTCAATGTACTTGACCACGCTCTGAAGTGGCACGCGGCCCAGCACGTCTTCCAGAAAAGCGGTGACCAGCATCTTCTCGGCCTGCTCCTCTCGGATGCCGCGCGATTTCAGGAAGAACAGCTGCTCCTGATCGACGGGGCCGGTGGTAGAGCCGTGCGAGCAGCGCACATCGTTGGCATTGATCTCGAGCTGCGGCACGCTGAAGTTCTGCGCCTCGCTCGACAGCATCAGGGTGCGGTGCTTCTGGTAGGCGTCTGTTTTCTGTGCCCCCAGGTCGACCTTGATCATGCCGGAGAACACCCCTACGCTCCGGTCGTCGCTGACGCCCTTGTAGAGCAGATCGCTGTGGGCGTTGGCAGCGGCGTGATGCTGGAGGGTGTAGTGGTCGAAGTGCTGGTCCTCGTTGGCGAAGTAAAGTGCCAGCATCTCGGAGTCGCTGCCCTGGCCGCGCAGATAGCTCTGCATCTCGGTGCGGGAGAGCGTGCCCCCCATGGTGACCACCAGCGAGTTGAGGACGGCGTCCTTGCCCACGTCGCCGCGCTGGCGCTGGATGTGGGTCACGCCCTTGCCCCAGTTCTGAATCGAGACGTAGCGCAGTTGCGCGCCGTCCTTGACGACCAGCTCCACCGCGCCGATGGCGTAGGTGCCGGGCAGATCTTCGCTGTCTTGCTCGTCGATAAAAGTCACGCGGGCGTTTTCCTCGGCCACCACCAGGGTGCGGGTGGCGGTGAAAGTTCCAGCCTCGCTCATGACCCGGAACGACCCCAGCGGCAGGGCCACTTCCACGCCGCGCGGCACGTACACGAAGGCCCCATTGGTCCACAGGGCCGCCGCCATGGCGCTGAACTTGCCCTCGCTGGGATCGGGCGACTTGCTGGGCGTGGTGCCGGGCGCGGCGATGGTGGTGTCGTCGGGCACCTCGGCGGGCACCACGCTGTAGAGGTACTGCTGCACCTTGTCGGGGTACTGCTCCAGCGCCGACTTGAGATCCGTGAAGATGACCCCCTTCTCGGTCAGCTCGGCGGGCAGCTCGGTGCGGTACACCACGTCGGGGCCGTCGAGCACCAGGAACGCGCCCACGTCGGTGCTGCTCAAGCGCTCCTGCACACTTTTGGGCAGCGCCGAAACGTCATGGACGGCCTCGCGCTTGGGGTGTGGGTTGAGCTTGCCGAAATCGATGACGACCTGGGTGTACTTCCAGGCTTCTACACCGCTGTGCGGCACTTCCAGGGTGTCGAAGAGATCGAAGCTCTGCTTGCGCTTGGCGGTCAGCCAGTCGGGGCCAGTGTGCTGGGCGAGGTGGTCGCTAAGAGGTTGGGTCATATGGTCTCCAGATCAATTGAGCGGCTGGCTCAGCCGAAAAACGATTCGACTTCCAGCAAGAAGCCGCCAGGTGTATTGAAGTAAAACGTCAGGCGCCCATTGTTTTCGTGCGGCTCGGGAATGCTGAATCCGGCGCTCACGAGTTGCTGGTGCATATCGCGCACCTGCTGAGGCGTGTCCTGCATGAAACCGATGTGGAACACCTTGGGGTACTGTACGTCGTTGGCCCTGAACACCGAGATCAGCGAACCCGCGTCGTCGCGCATGAAGGCCATGCGGTCGTTCATTGGCATGCCGCCGCCCGCAGGCATGAAGCCGAAGTGGTCCTGAAAGAGGGCCACCGTTGCGGGAACGTCAGTGACGCCGAGGTTGATGTGGTTGAGTTTCAAATGGACTCCTGCCTATCTTTGGTCTGGGTGGAGACCTGGCACTGGCTGTGTGCGTCGTCCATGACGCTTCAAACCCCGTAACTGGCTTTCGAACGCGCCAGAGTACCGGGCCTCAGAAAAGGACGGCCCGGCCCCTGCAAAAATCGTTGATACGGTGATTGACAAGGGCCGTGATTTCTTTTCTCAGCCGACCGAGCCTTCCATCTCCAGCTCAATCAGCCGGTTCAGCTCGACGGCATATTCGAGAGGCAATTCCTTAGCGATCGGCTCGATAAAGCCGCGCACGATCAGGCCCGCCGCCTGGTCGCCGGTCAGCCCGCGCGACTGCAAGTACAGAATCTGCTCGTCGTTGATCTTACTGACGGTGGCTTCGTGACCCACGCGGGCGGTCTTTTCCTCGATCTCGATGTAGGGGTAGGTGTCGGTGCGGGCTTCCTCATCGAGCAGCAGGGCGTCGCACTCCACGTTGGTCTTGGCGTTGCGGGCACCCTCATAGATCTTGACCAGACCACGGTAGCTGCTGCGGCCCGAGTCCTTACTGATCGACTTGCTGACGATGCTGCCCGAGGTGTTGGGCGCGAAGTGAACGATCTTGCCGCCCGCGTCCTGGTGCTGGCCGCGTCCGGCCATCGCGATGCTCAGAATCTCGCCGCGCGCACCGTCTTCGAGCAGGTAGCAGGCCGGGTACTTCATGGTGACCTTGCTGCCCAGGTTGCCGTCCACCCATTCCATCACGCCGTTGCCGTAGACGGCGGCGCGCTGGGTGACGAGGTTGTAGACGTTGTGGCTCCAGTTCTGGATGGTGGAGTAGCGGAAGCGCGCGCCCTCCTTGACCACGATCTCGATGACGCCCGAGTGGAAGCTGTCGGAGTTGTACGCGGGAGCGGTGCAGCCCTCGATGTAGTGCGCCTGAGCGCCCTCGTCGATGATGATCAGGGTGCGCTCGAACTGGCCTGAACTCTCGGCGTTGATGCGGAAGTAGGTCTGGAGTGGGATGTCCACCTTGACGCCCTTGGGCACGTACACGAAGCTGCCGCCTGACCACACCGCGCTGTTGACGGCGGCGAACTTGTTATCCTCCGGCGGCACGATGGTGGCGAAGTGCTCGCGGAAGAGATCGGGGTACTGGCGCAGGCCGTCCTCGATGCTCAGGAAGACCACGCCCAGCTTTTCCCATTCCTCTTTGAGGTTGTGGTACACCATCTCGGATTCGTACTGGGCGCCCACGCCCGCCAGTGCGGCCCGCTCGGCCTCAGGAATGCCCAGGCGCTCGAAGGTCTTCTTCACATCGTCGGGCACGTCGTCCCAGCTGCGGGCATTCATGCCTTCGGGCTTGATGTAGTAGTAGATCTCGTCGAGGTTCAAGCCGCTGAGGTCCGCGCCCCAGGTGGGCATCGGCTTGCTGTAGAAGATGTCGAGCGCCTTGAGCCGGAAGTCGAGCATCCACTGCGGCTCGTCCTTGGCCTTGCTGATCATCTCGACGACCTCGCGCGACAGGCCCCGGGGAGCCTTGAACGCGTACTTCTCGGGGTTGCTCCAGCCGTACTCGTAGTCGGTGCTGATGTCTTTGACTTCAGGATTGATGGTCATGATTGCTCCTTCGGAGGCAAATCTGAGGGGCTAAAGATCAAAGGGGCCAGGAGCTGAATAAGCGGTCCAGGCGGTTCCGACCTCTTCCGTGAGCCTGCTGTCACGGGTGCTGAGGTGGACGCTGGCTCAGGCTGTCGCCAGTTCCTTGACCCAGTCGTAGCCCTCGGTGTCCAGCTTCTGTGCGAGTTCGGGGCCGCCGGACTGCACGACCTTGCCGTCCACGATGATGTGCACCTTGTCCGGCACGATGTAATCCAGCAGGCGCTGGTAGTGGGTGATGATCAGCCCGCCGAGGCCGGGGCCGCGCATACTGTTGACCCCGCGCGCCACGATCTTCAAGGCGTCCACGTCGAGGCCCGAATCGGTCTCGTCCATGATGATGTAGCTCGGATCGAGCATCAACATCTGGAGAATCTCGTTGCGCTTTTTCTCGCCGCCGGAAAAGCCCGCGTTGAGGTAGCGCTCGACGATGCTCTCGTCCCATTCCAGGGTCTTGAGGGCAGCCAGCAGTTTGCCGTAGAACTCGGTGAAGCTGACTTCCTCGCCCTCGGCCTTGCGGGCCTGCATGGCCAGGCGCAGGAAGTTGGCGATGGTCACGCCGGGAATCTCGACCGGGTACTGGAAGGCCAGGAACACGCCCAGGCGGGCGCGCTCGTCGGGTTCCATCTCCAGGATGTTCACGCCGTCGACCAGCACCTCGCCTCCGGTCACGGTGTACTCGGGGTCGCCGACGATGACTTTGGCCAGGGTGCTCTTGCCGTTGCCGTTCGGCCCCATGACCGCGTGCAACTCGCCGCGCGGCACAATCAAGTTGATGCCCTTGAGAATCGGCAAATCGCCGACGCTGGCGTGGAGGTCGCGGATCTCGATTTGGTGGGGGCTGGGCTGGGTGGTCTTGGGCTGGGGATCAGGTGAGGTCATGGGCGCTCCTGTCAGGCTGAATTGGGCTGCTCTTAGGAATGATTCCTACTTACTGGCCCATTCTAGCGGGTTTACCCCCCTAAAGTCGAGTGGTTTACTGCGGATTTGCCCAGCCCCGGAGCTGAGCGCCGCCTGCCCAAGATGAGCTGCATGGAGAATTCTTCACGCTTGCCATAGACGGCCATGCTAAGAGGTGGAGGGTGAATGTCCTCTCGCTGATTCAGGCTGCCGGGCCGCTGCTGTGGGTGCTGCTGGCCCTGTCCCTCTACACCGTCTACCTGATCGTGCTGCGCGTGACCGAACTCTCGCGGCTCGGGCAGGACTCCTCGACCTTGATCGAGCGCACGCGGGCCACCACCGCCGAGTCGGGTGCGGCGGCGGCACTGGCCGAGATCGATTATTCGGGCCTCCAGACGCCCACCGCCAACGTGCTGCGGGCGGGCCTGGCGCGGTCCGACCGGGGCATCGACGCCGCCCAGGCCGCCATGAACGGCGCGATTTTGCAGGAAGATGCCCGGCTCTATGCGGGCATCAGTGCGCTCGGTACGGTGGCCCAGATCGCGCCGCTGTTGGGTCTGCTCGGCACCGTCATCGGCATGGTCCGGTCGTTCATCGTGTTCTCGCAGACCACCTCGCCCACGCCCGCGCAGCTCGCCACCGGCATCAGCGAGGCACTGATCAACACGGCGGGCGGACTGATCGTGGCGATCATCGCCTACGTGGCCCGCAACGCCCTGCGCGCCCGCGCCGACCGCATCGCAGCGGGAGCTGAGCGGGTGCGAGAGGAGTTGCCTGCCTGGCTCAGCGCACCCATCGCGCCGGTCCTGGCGCGCGCGGCCCCGGTTCGCTTGGCGGCGGGTCAGGCTGAGGCCATCGCTCCGCTGGAATTCAGCTTCGAGAGCAGCGCCAAGCCGTGAGACGCCGATTTCAGGAAGAGCAGTCGCTCACCTTCGATTTCGCGCCGATGGTGGACATCGTGCTGCTGCTGCTGATTTTCTTCTTTCTGACCAGCAACCTCAACGCCCGCCAGAACGCCCTGCCACTCGATTTGCCGCGCGCTTCGCAAACGGTGCAGCAGACTCCCGATTTGCCGGTGGTCAGCCTGGAGAAATCCGGCAAGGTGTATCTCAACGGCAAGGAAACCACCCTGACCAAGCTCGGCGGCCAGCTCAAACCGCTGCTGCGGGTCTCGGGCGGCGTGGTGGGCCTCAGGGCCGACGAGAAGGGCAATTATGGTGGCGTGGTGCAAGTGATGGACGTCATCAAGAAGGCGGGCGGCGAGCGGCTGGCGCTGGGCACCCGCAGCGGGAGCAAGTAACGCCGTGACGATTTCCTTGCTTTGTTCGCCGCCGGTTCTTCCGCAGTTCACGGTGCGCTTCAGGAGCCTGCCATGACTGCCTCGCTGCCGCCCCAGGGCCGTCCGAACCGCAACCGTCCACCCCCGGTCACCCCCGGCCAACCGAATTCGAACAACACCGACCGGGCGCGGGCGCTGGGCGTCACCCTGATCGTTCACGCGGCTTTGCTGCTGGGCATTCTGGCGCTGCGGCCCACGGCATCCAGCCGCCTGCCGAGTCCAGCTGACCTGAGTCGCGCGCCGCTGGAAGTGGTGACGCTCGCCCCGGAAGTGCAGCCCACGCCCACCCTGCCGGTGACGCCGCCCGCCACGCCACCGAAAGTCCAGCCGGTCAAGCCGGTGACCACGCCGAAAGCGCCACTCAAGACCCAGGTGTTGCCGCCCGAACCGCCCAAACCGGTTCCCCCGAAGGTCGAGCCAGTGAAGGTGACGCCCACGCCTGCTGTACCCAAACCAGTGGTGCCCACACCAGCGGTACCCAGGCCCACCACGCCGCCGAAGGTGGCCCCACAGCGCTCGGCCCAGCCGCAGACTGCCGCGCCGAGAGTGCCGGTGGCCCCCACGCCCGCACCGACCCCCTCTGAGACGACCCGCAGCGCACCCACCCGGACGCCGACCCCGGCCACGCCCACCCGGTCCGAAACAGCCCAAACGCAACCCGCTCAAACGCCGACCACCCAGTCGCCCAGCACTCAGCCGCCAACCAATCAGCCGCAACCTGTCGAACCGACCCCCGCTGCGGCCCAGCCCAGTGAAACGCCCACGCCGCAGGCCCAGCTCACCCCGCCTGATCCGGCCCCCTCTACCTCGACACCGCAGACCGACCCCACGCCGCAGGCTACCCTCACCGAACCGGCCCGCGTGCCAACCGACCAGCCGACCGACACGCCGACGCCGACCACTACGCCCGTCACAGCCCAGCCCGCTCAGGTGGAAACGCCTATCGCCGCCGCGCCCACCAGCCGCCAGTCGCAGGCCAACGCTGCCGCGCCGGACGCGCCTGCTCCGGCACTTCCCACACCGCCCGCTGCGCCCGCGCCCGATCCGTCGCCGATCACGTCGCTGCCCCGGCGCGAAGACGCCGCCGCGCCCAGCCAGCAAGCCGAGTCGGCACGCGGCGGCGGCGCGGCAGGCGACCCCGGTGCTCAGGCGGCGGCTCCGGCCCGCCGTCCGGCCAGTTCCGCCAACACTGCGGCCAACGCCGCCAGCAGTGAAATCGCCCAGGCAGCTCCCCGGCCCGGGGCGGCGGCCACCGCCGCGCCCGCGCCCGCCGCCCCGGTGTCACCGCGTCCGGAGATTTCGGCCAGCGACATTCCCGCCGCCCCGGCCCGCAGCACCAGCCCGGTGGCGACCCAGCCGAGCGAAACACCGTCCCAGAGTCCGGCCCCGTCGCGCGGCAGCAGTGGGGGAGCGGCCGCGTCGGCTCCGGCGGCCGAAACGGTTGCCCGGCCACGCGGCAACGCCAGCGCTGCGGCGGGCAGCCAGGCCACCCCGGAAGCGACCCGGCCCATCGGCGGCAGCAGTCAGGGAGCAGCCACCGGCGGCAATCCGGCGGCGGCCCGCCCGGCTGCCGGGTCAGGGGCCAACGCGGGCGAACCGGGCCGGGCCGAGGCCGTCACGCCAGCGGGGGGCAGCGGTGCGGGCACGGCCAACACCCCCGGCGCAGACAGCGCGGCCCCGGTGCGCGGCACGCCCGGCAGCAACGGCGTGAGCGCCGACGCCCCCGCTGCTCCCCGCGAGTCGGCAGGCGGCAGCACCGGCAGCGGTGCGGGCGGCAGCCCTGCTGTGGGTGAGGTGGCGGGCCGTCCGGCGGGCGGCAGCAGTGGCGGGGGCCGCACAGGTGCGCCGCAGCCGCAGGGCGATGCCCAGGGCCGCCAGACCGGCAGCAACCCCGATACGGCGGGTGGCGGCTCCGGCGAGACTGCGGGCCTCAGCGGCGGCGGGGCCAGGGCCACCGGCGCGGGCGGCACGGGAGCGGGCAGCGAGAACAAGGCGCTGCTGTGCACCGTCGCCATTGACGTCCGCGGCCTTGACTCACGCTTTGAGCGGGCGCAGACCAGTTTCGTGTTCGACAGCGCCGGAAACCAGCTCTGGCCCGACGCTGCCCTTATCAAAGGGGTCAGCTCTCAGATCGTCAACGAGGGCAACCTGCACACCTACATCACCACCGAAGGCGAGCTGGACGGGTTTCAGAACGTGACCCGCATCAAGGCGGCCAGGGTGCAGGCCACCAAGTTCTCGCCCAAGAGCAACTACATCACCGACTCGGTCCTCGACGCGGCGGGGACGGCGGCGTTCAGGGCTGCCGGGCAGGCTTGCCGTCTGGTCTACCTCAAGAGCTGACCTTACCCGGCCTGTCCGGATTCGAGCCAGCCTCAGCGCGTCAGTTCTGCGTCATTCGCAGGCATTAGATATCGAAAGTAACTTCAGTCTTCAGCACGTCACAGTGAGGTTCTCCATGCGAAAAACGTCCCTCGGTCTGGTTCTGCTCACCATTCTTACCTCCGGCCCGGCACTGGCCTGGGTGCCCAAGCTCGAAGACCAGAGCGCTAAAACGGTCATCGACAGCGCCTACGGTCGCCGGGCCACCGTGCCCACCTTCTCGACCCTCGACCTGAGCGTGGACGGCGGCAAGTTCAAAGCGCCGGACGGCAGCGTCAAGGTGTTTGACGGCGGCGACACCTGCCTCAGCAGCTGGCTGAGCGCGCCGGGCGACTACGGCCAGGGCAGCCGGGTCGCCAGCTTGACCCTCAGCGGCCAGGCCGATCAACTGCTGTATCAGGCCCAGGACGCCCGCGACAACTTCAAGAACCTGAGTGTGGCTGACGCCCTCAAGGCGTTTGGGGCCGGGTATCTGCCGAGCGCCGACAACGGCTACGGCTCGAAAATCGTGGCGACACCTGCCGGGGCCACTACACCGGCGGCGCAGAGCGGCTCACTGGCTCTGCCCGACGGCCAGCTGCGCATCGACATCGCCGTGAAGGGCTTGGACGACTTGCAGCAGCGCAGCGCCTACCAGGTGCGGCTCAAGGGACCCGACGGCAAGTTGCTGGCTCCCACCCGCTTCAGTTTCGTCAACGACTGGAAGGCCGCAGACGGCGGCAAGCAGGCCGGAACGCTGGTGTATTACTTCGAGCCGCTCAAGGCGGGCCTCAACGCCAACGACAAGATCGATCTGCTGCTGCGCAACGAGCAGGGCAGCTGCGCCTACGATTTCATTCTGGACCTGAGCAAGTTCAGCTGAGTTGAGTTTCGCCCCACATCCAGCCAGCCGCCTTCTTCCAGGGCGGCTGGTGTTCGTTGGCGCGGCTTGAGCTTCCCTTCAGCACCCGGCCCCGGCCCCAGCGCAAAGTGAAGGGTATGAAGGCAAGCGAATGAAGGTGTATATCGGCACGGGCGGCTACACCAACGACGACTGGATCGGTGAGAACCTGCTGTATCCGCCCGGCACCAAACAGACCGACTTTCTGAGCGTCTACGCCCAGCATTTCGACGCTGTCGAACTCAACAGCAGCTTCTACGGCATTCCCGGTCTCAAGGCCTTCGAGGGAATGGCGCGCAGATCGGCGGGGCGCACCCGCTTTGCCGTCAAGCTCAACAAGGTGTTCACCCACGACCGCGCGCCCCAGGACAGCGATTTTGACCGAATGCTGCAAAGTCCCCAGCCGCTGCGCGAGGCCGGGGTGATGGGGCCGTATCTGGCGCAGTTTCCCTACAGTTTTCACCGCACGCCGGGCAACCGCACTTACCTGCGCGAACTGGCCGAGCGCTTTGCCGGGCACGAGCTGGCCGTGGAGTTTCGTCACCAGGGCTGGGACCGGCCCGAGGTCCGAGACGGCCTGCGCGAATTCGGCCTGATCTGGGTCAGCCCCGATTACCCGCCGGTCGCGGGTGTGCCGGAACCGACGCTGCACCTCACGGCCCCGGTGGCGTATTTGCGGCTGCATGGGCGCAACAGCGGCAACTGGTGGAGCGGCGAGAGCGCCGCCGAGCGCCACGATTACCGCTACCAGCAAGCCGAGATGGACGAGTGGGCCGACAAGATCGCCTTCGTGGACGGCGAGGTGGACGAGCTGTACGTGTTCTTCGAGAACACCACCAAGGGGCACGCCCTCAAGAACATCCCGATGCTGCGCCAGGCCCTCAACGCGCGCGGTATTCCGGTCAGTGCGCCTGACCCACGCTCGCCGTCGCTGTCCGGCGACTTGTTCTGAATGTGGTCAGGACGTTTACCAATTGCCTGTCTGACCTGAAGTGAGTGTTCACCGTCGTGCTCATGGGTTCCTGACCCGAGCGGCGGTCAGGTCGCAGACAGAAGCGTCCCAGACGCGATTGACCTGACTGCCTACTGTGTTTCCGAGTCTGCACACTTTCAGACCATGAGAGTCAGATTGACGGCGGCTGGGTTTCGTGTCGGGAGCACAGCCGGTACGGTGGACCTGTTCGTGCCGGGGCCATGTCCCGGTCATCGCATGTCAGGCACCTCACACTTCGAGCAGGCATTCAGGGAGAAGACCAATGACCAATCGTGACTTTTTATCGCACCGGCTGAGCTGGCCTGGCGTTTTTGCCGGTCTGGCGGTGGGCCTGGTCGTTCAACTCACCCTCATCGCGCTGGGAACCGCTATCACGGCGCTGACTGGCATCACTCTGTCGGGCGTCGGCATCGCTGCCGTCATCTGGCTGGCCATCAGCGTGCTGGTGGCCGCCTACCTGGCGGGTCTGGTCGCGGTGCGGGCCAGTGCGCCGTCTACCGTCGAAGGCACGCCGGGCATCGCGTCCATGACCAAAGACGACGCTACCCTGACCGGCCTGGTGACCGGCAGCTTGCTGGTGCTACTTGGTACTTTGCTCGGCTATAACGCCCTGAGCACCGCGACCGGCGCGGCCACCAGCGCGCTCGGCAGCCTCGCCAGCGGCATCCCGGCGCTGGCCGGAGCCGCCTCGGCAGGCGCGCAGCAAGCCGCCCAGACCTCACAGGGCCAGGACATCGTCGCGGGCTTCGGCCAGTCGGACGTGGAGAACCTGATCGCGCAGGCCAGCCCCGACCTCAACCAGCAGCAGGTGAGCGCGGCGGGCAACGTGGTGACGGGCATCGTGCGCCGCGCCGCCAACGACCTGGGCGATCTGACCAGCGTTAACAACATCGGTGACTTTGTCACCAAGCGCGTGGACAACATCAAAAAGGCCCTGACCGGCGATCAGTTCGTGACCCGCTTGCAGCGCCAGGGCCTGACCCAGCCGCAGGCCGCCGAGGTGCAGACCTCGATCAACCAGGGCATCGAGGCCGCCCAGAAGCAGGCCGCCGATACCGCCGCCGCCACCGAGCGCATCGCCCGCAACACCGCCAACACGGCAGGCTGGGGCTGGCTGCTGGCCGCGGGCCTGACTCTGCTGCTGGCGATCACCGGCGCGCGTAATGCCGCCAGCGGTGGCCGCACCGTGACGTCTGAGGTGGGCCGCCGCTAAGCCCCACGTCCTCTCTCAGCGCAGGCTCTCGGGCCTGCGCTTTTTGTGGCCTGTTGGCGTTTGGCGTGCCCTCACCGCACAATGGCGGCATGAGACGCAACATCGGCGGCACCTCGCCCTGGGAAGCGCAGGTGGGGTATTCGCGGGCCGTGCGGGTGGGCCAGCACGTCAGCGTGGCTGGAACCACCGCAATGGTGGACGGCAAGGTCGTCTGCCAGGGCGACCCGGCGGGCCAGACCCGCGTGGTGCTGGAAATCATTCGGGCCGCTCTGGAGGAAGCCGGAGCCAGTCTGTCGGACGTGGTCCGCACCCGCCTGTATATAACCGATATGGCCGACTGGCAGGCAGTCGGTCAGGTTCACGCCGAGGTCTTCGGGCAGATTCGCCCCGCCGCGACGCTGGTGCAGGTGGCCGCCCTGATCGACCCCCGCCACCTGATCGAGATCGAGGCCGACGCCATCGTGCAAACAGAGAATCTATGAGTGCCCGGCTGGGTCTGGGGCTGGCGGCGCTGGGACGGCCCGGCTACATCAACCTCGGGCACGCCGGGGATTTCGCGGCGGGCCGCAGCGTGGCCGATCTGCGCGCCCGCAGCCACGCGCTGCTTGATCTCGCCTGGGCCGCTGAGCTGCGCTGGCTGGATGTGGCCCGCTCCTACGGCCTGGCTGAGCAGTTTCTGGGCGAATGGCTGGCTCAACACCCAGAGCGCCGCTCACAACTGACTGTTAGCTCCAAGTGGGGCTACACCTACGTGGCCGACTGGCGCAGCGACGCCGAGCAGCACGAGGTCAAGGACCACTCGCCCGCCACCTTCGACCGGCAGTGGCCCGAAACCCTGGCGGCGCTGGGCAGCCCGCCGGATCTGTACCTGATTCACAGCGTTACACCGGACAGCCCGGCCCTCGGCGACGCGGCACTGCTGGACCGGCTCTCGGCATTGGCCGAACAGGGCGTGACAGTGGGCCTGTCGGTCAGCGGTCCCCGGCAGGCCGATACCATTCGCGCTGCGCTGGCGCTGAGCTGGCCCTTCGCGGCGGTGCAGGCCACCTGGAATGTGTTGGAACCGTCTGCCGGGGCGGCGCTCGCCGAGGCCAGGGCGGCTGGCTGGCAGGTGGTGATCAAGGAGGCGCTGGCCAATGGGCGGCTGACCGGGCGCGGCGATGTTCCCGGCCTCAAGGATCTGAGTGCAGAACTCGGTGCCGTGCCCGACGCGCTGGCGTTGGCCGTCGCCCTGGCGCGTCCCTGGGCCGATGTGGTGCTCAGCGGCGCGAGCACCCGCGCCCAGCTGGAGAGCAACCTGGGAGCGGTCAGGCTGATGGGCGCTGACATGGCGGACCTGACCGGGCTGGCTGAAGCGCCCGAACGCTATTGGTCTACGCGGGCCGGGCTGGCCTGGAATTGACACCCCTGGGCACTTTCTCTATACTCCCTGAGCCTGACTTTTGAAGGAAGGCCAGTGTAGCTCAGTGGTAGAGCAGCTGATTCGTAATCAGCAGGTCATCGGTTCAAGTCCGATCTCTGGCTCCAGAACAGTTTTGCCGAATATAAGCCCGCCCTGCGCGGGTTTTTTCGTTTTCGGCGCTCAGTACTGATCTACCCGCCCTCTACTCTTCGGGGCCCTGCGCTTCCAGCAACAGGGCTGAGCCGCCACGCACAAAGGCGTCGAGGGCCTCGGCCAACGCGCCAGGCTGCTCTGGGGGCAGCAGCATGACCCGCAGCGCCACGCTGTCGAGTAACTGGGTGAGCAGCATCAGCAGGTAAGGTGAGCGCCGCACGGCGGGCCGCAGCCGCGCCAGCCGGGCGGCCAGTTCATCGAGGAACGCCAGCCTGCGGCGCTGAAAGGCCGGGCCACCGCCGCAATGCAGCAGTGAAAGGGTCGCGCGCTCGCCCACCAGAAAGGTCAAGAGCGACGAATACAGCTGCGGCGGCAGGTGCTGGGGCAGCGGTGAGGTCGCCGGGGGCAGCAGCCGCGCGAGCTGCTCCTCCAGCCCAGCCCAGAATGCCTGGAGCCGCTCGCTGAGCAGCACGTCGAGCACCGCTTCAGGCGAGGCGAAATAGGTATACATGGTGGGCCGCGAGACGTGCAGCAGCTGGGCTAGATCCGTCATGGTGACGGCCTCGAAGCCGCGTGACACGAACAGTTCGGCGGCAGCGTCTAGAATCTGCCGCCGTCGGTCTTCGGCGGCCAGACGTTTGTGAAGGATGGGAGCGATCATGGTGACAGTTTAACAAAAAGTTGACGCTGCGTCATTTGACGCCCTGTCTACTTGACACAACGTCAACAAGGCAGCAGACTGAGCGGCAGCCGGGCATACTGACCGCCCATCTCCCGAGGAACGCCATGAATAATCAAACGCCCGATGCTGTCCGCCTTTCGCCGCTGCGCCGTCTGAGGCAGGATTTCAGTGCCCTGACGCCCAGCGAACGCCGACTGTGGCGAGCGCCGATCATGTGGGCGGCGGCCCTGGCGATCCTGCTGATTCCGGTCATCTACGTCTCGGTGTATCTGGCGAGCGTCTGGGACCCCTACGGCAACCTGAGTAAGCTGCCCGCCGCATTGGTCAATGCCGACGCGGGCACCACCTTCCAGGGGCAGCGCTATGACCTCGGGGCGCGGCTGGTCAAGACCCTGCACGACGATCCGCCGGTCAAGTTCGTGGCGTATCCCAGTGAGGCGGCGGCCCAGGCAGCAGTGCGCCGGGGCGAGGTGTATTTTGCGCTGAGTATTCCCGCCGACTTCAGCCGCAAGGCGCTGGCCGGAAGCAGCACCGAGCATGGCCTGCTGCACCTCTACAGCGCCGAGGGCACCAGCTATTTTGCCAGCCGGGTCAGCGCCTCGGTGACAGACAAGGTGGCCGCTGGCCTGAATGTCAGCTTGGGCGACAGCCGCTGGGACAAGGTGCAAAAGGCGCTGGTGAAGGTGGAGCAGGGCTTCGGGGACATTCGCAGCGCAGCGGGGCAGCTCAGGGACGGCGCGGATCAACTGGTGGACGGCAGCACCAAGCTCAGCGGCGGGGCCAGCCGCCTGGCCGCGGGTACCCTCAGCGCGGCCAGCGGCGGCCAGCAACTCGCCCAGGGCGCACATGACCTGTCGGGTGGGATGGGGCAGTTGACCAGCGGCGTGGCACGGCTCTCTGGAGGTGTCAGGCAGCTCAGCGCCGCTGCGCCCGGCCCGGCGCAGCTCAAGCCGCTGCAAGAAGGGGCCGCCGTGCTTGGGCAGGGGAGTGACCAATTGGCTGGTGGGATGAAGCAGCTCAGTGCGGGCGCGGACAAGCTGGCGGCCAGCAGCGCTCAGCTCACGGGCGGGGCCGAGCATCTGAGCACGGGGGCCGGACAACTGGCGGCGGGCCTGCCCAAACTCGGTGATAGTGCGGGCCAACTCCAGCAGGGTGCGGCTGCCCTTTCTGGCGGCGCCGGGCAGCTCGCGGGCGGGCTGAAGCAGCTCGGCGGCGGCGCTCAGCAACTGGCGGCCAGCAGCAAAACCCTGGCAGCGGGAGCTGGGCAGGTCAACGGCGGCGCTCAGCAACTGGCCCAGGGCTTGCCGACCCTGACCAGCGGTCTGGGTGAGCTCCAGACCGGCGTGGGCACGCTGACCAAGGGAGTCGGGCAGCTCGGCCAGTCTGTCGCTGAGTTGAAGGCGGGCGTGCCCGACGCGCCGACCCTGGCTCCCGTCAAGGCGGGCCTCCAGCAACTTCAGGACGGGGCCAGCCAGCTTCAGAGCGGCAGCGGTGATCTGGCCGCCAAGCTCGGCACGGCGGCGGACGCCGCCCAGAAACTCAGTGCCGGGGCCACCACACTGGCGGCGGGCACGGCGAAGCTGAACGCGGGCGGCCAGCAACTTCAGGCGGGCGCGGCGACCCTGGCCCAGGAGACGGCCCAGGCCCAAGCCGCCGCCGCGACACTGGCGACCGGCACGGCGACGCTGGCCGAGAAAAGTGGCGGGCTGCAAAGCGGCGCGCAGCAGCTCAGCGAAGGAGCGACCACCCTGGCGACTGGTGCGGCCAAACTCGCAACGGGCAGTCAGCAGCTTCGGCAAGGCGCAGCAACGTTGGCGCAGAAGACCGGCGAGGCCCGCAGCGGCGCGCAGAAGCTGGCGACTGGTGCGGCCTCGCTCGGCGGCGGGCTGGAGACCCTGGTGGCGGGCAATCTCAAGCTCAAGTCGGCGCTGGGCAGCATCGAGGATCAGCTTCCGGCCCAGTCGGGCCTGAACAAGCTCAGCGGCGGAGCCAGCACCCTGGCCCGGAAGAGCGGCGACCTCGCCAGCGGCCTGGAGCAGCTCGGCAGCAGCGCGCAGGCGCTGGCGACGGGGGCCAGCGCTGTCAGTGGCGGCAGCGTCAAACTGCGCGACGGCCTGGAAAAGCTGTACGCGAAGATTCCCACCCATGTCCAGCAGCTCGGCGGCGATCCGCAGGGCTTGTCGGCCAGCGTGCTGGTGGTGTCGCAAAAGGCGGCCAGGGTCGCCAACAACGGCACCGCCTTCGCGCCCTACTTCATCACGCTCAGCTTGTGGGTCGGCTGCACGCTGACCACCTTCATCTTCCCGTTCCTGCTGATTCCCGAGAGTGGTCGCCGCAGCGGGCAGGCCGCCAGGGTGCTGCGCAAGTTTGCGGTGCCGGGTGTGTACGTGGTGGCGCAGGCGCTGGTGGTGGTGCTGGGCATTCACCTGCTGGGCACCCCGTTTCTGCACCCGGTGCTGGTCGTCTGCACGGCGGTGGCGTCCAGCCTGACCTTCATGCTGCTGGTGCTGGCGCTCAACCTGCTGCTGGGCGCGGCGGGGCGGCTGCTGGCGCTGGTCTTGCTGGTGGTGCAATTGGCGGCCAGCGGCGGTACCTACCCGGTGGAGCTGTCATCGCCGTTTTTCCAGGTGCTGCACGCGGTCGTGCCGGTCACCGACGCCATCAATGCCATGCGCTTTGCCCTGTTCGGTAGCTATGACGGGCAGTACGGGCTGTTCATGATGCGGCTGGGCGCGGTGGCGCTCATCAGCCTCGCCGTGGCGCTGCTCAGCCGCCGCCGCTGGCTCTACGTGTCCGACGAACGCTTCCGCTCGCCTTTGCTCTCGGATGTGGGCTGAGGAGTCGGAGGCGTAAAAAGGCGTTGCTGGGCTGTGCCTTGACTTGCACACCTCAGCGCCGCGCTGCTCTAGCGTATCGGCATGCCCACCTCCCCGTTTGCCCAACTGATCGTGATGGGCGTGTCCGGCTCCGGCAAGACCACCCTGGGGCAAGAGCTGGCAGCGTACTACGGCTGTCCGTTTCTGGACGCCGACGACCTCCACACGCCCGACGCCAAAGCCAAGATGGCGCGCGGCGAGGGCCTGACCGACGCCGACCGCGCGCCCTGGCTGGCCCGCCTGAGGGACGCCCTGGACGAGCACGCCGCCGGGGGCGTGGTGCTGGCCTGCTCGGCCCTCAAGGCCAGCTACCGCGCGGTGCTGTGCGGCCCGCAGACCGGCTTCGTGTACCTGAACGTGCCGCACGATGTGCTGCGCTCCCGGCTGGAAGCGCGCCAGGGCAGTTATGCCAAGGTCTCGCTGCTGCCCAGCCAGCTCGCTGCCCTGGAAGAACCCGCCCCGGATGAGGCCATCACCGTGCAGGTTGGGGCCGACGAAACGCCCGATCTGGTGCTGGCCGACGCCCTGCGCCAACTGGACGGAAAGCGTGGCGGGTAAATCTGCTGCCGTGAAGCCGATGGGCGGCGGCAAGAAGCCCTCCGAGCGGCCCCAGAAACTCTGCCCGGTGTGTGGCCGCCCGTTTGCCTGGCGCAAGAAGTGGGAGCGCGACTGGGACACGGTCATATACTGCTCGGACCGGTGCCGGGCGCAGGGGCGCAATCCGTGACCCGTTCCGAATCCACCCCGCCCGCCTTCGGCCTGGTCTGCATGACGCTGGGCCCGGAGCTGCGCTTCCGGACCATCACCCTCAAGCGCTACCGCTCGCTGGACGCGCTGGAGCGGTACCCGGCCCTGCGCGCCCTCTACGCGGCCAACACCGCCACGCTGACCAGCGCCGCCGCCTACTGCACGGCGCGCGGCATCCGGCTCTTCCGGATGTCGGCCGCCCTCTACCCGATGCTTGACCTCGTGGACGATCCCACCGGAAGAGCGGTGCTCGACGAACTCGCGCCCGAACTGGCGGCGGTGGGGCGGGCCTTTCATGAGGCGGGCGTGCGGGTGCTGATTCATCCAGACCAGTACATCGTGCTCAACTCCGAGCGGGCCGAGGTGCGCGTCAGCAGCCTGCACCAGTTTGTGACGCACGCCGACGTGCTCGACCGGCTGGGCTTCGAGCGCAGTCCGTGGCACTGCATGATCCTGCACGGCGGCAAGGGGGGCCGCGCCGACGTACTGGCCGACGTGATTCGCGATCTGCCCGACGCGGCGCGGTTGCGGCTGGCACTGGAAAACGACGAGCGCGCCTACAGCCCCGCCGAGCTGCTGCCAGTGTGTCAGGCCACCGGCACGCCGCTTGTCTTCGACGCGCATCACCATGTCGTTCACGACAAGCTGGAGGGGCAGGAGGACCCCAGTGTGCGTGAATGGGTGCTGACGGCGCGGGCCACCTGGACGCCGCCCGGGTGGCAGGTCGTTCACCTCAGTAACGGTATCGAGGGACCGCAGGACCGCCGCCACAGTCACCTGATCACCAACGTGCCCAGCGCCTACTTTGACGTGCCCTGGATCGAGGTGGAGGCCAAGGGCAAGGAGGAAGCGGTGCTGGCGCTGATCGTGGGACAGAACCTGCGTTCCTAAGGTCGCTGCCACAGGGCCTGTCGGCAGATTGGCCGTCACGCGCCGCTCGCACTGTTTACAGGCGCTTGACCGGTACCTTGAGCTTCAGCGGCGCGTAGCCGACGAAATTTAGCGTCAGGCTGACGGTTTCGCCGACCTGCGGCACCCGTTTCATGCGGTAGAGCATCAGGTGGTCGCCGCCCGGACGCAGCGTCAGGGTCTGGCCCGCTTCGATGATCATGACGGGCAAGTCTTTCATGCCGGTCATTCCAGCCATACCGGTCATCCTGGTCTGCTGCATCGGCGTCACGGCCTGGCTCACACTGGACGCGCCGCCGATCAGCTTGAGGGCCGTCTTGCCGGTGTTGGTGAGGCTGAGGTACACGCTGCCGTCGGCGGTGCCGGCGGGAAGCGCCTGCACGAAGGCCCCACTGATCTTCACGGGTGCGGCGGGCAGGTTGTTGGCCGCGTTGACGGCAGGCTTGGCGGGCATGGTCATGCCGGGCACTTGGGGAGCGGACACGGCGTGGTCGTGCTGGGCCTGGGCTGATGGAAGCACGATCAGCAGCGTCAGGGCCACGGAAATCAACTTGCGAGACATCAGGAAACCTCCAGAGCGAGAAGAAAACGGCGATCTTCAGCGCTGGGCCGTGGGTGGAGCGCGGGCCTCGGCGTGGTATGGGGCCAGCAGATGCGGCTGAGGGTACAGCGGGTGAACGAAACCAGAGCGAGTTACCCCGGTCAGCGCCAGCACGAAGCCCTGGGCCTCCAGTGCGAAGGCGGCGCTGAAGCAAAACGGGCAGTGGGCGGCGTGGTTGTGCGCCGGGTTGATTGGGGCGCTGGGGTGGTCGTGGGCGGTGCGGTCGGCTTGGTCCATGTTCATCCCGGCCATGTCGCCGCTCATGTGCATGCCCCTCGGCGCGGGCCGATCAAGCGCCGCGCTCAGGTCGTCCGGCGCGCGCATCAGATAAGCGAACGAGGCCACCAGGCACAGAAGCGCCGTCCAGAGACGGAGCAGGCGTTGCCGGGCCGCGAAAGTCATGCGCTCAGGCTAGAGCCGGGGGTGAGGCGTGATGTCCTGCGGTCAGATCGAGCCTGAGAGTGCCGCGTTCAATTCATCCCTGAACGCCCGCGCTGCCGATGCCGCCGCCATCACGTCCAGCCCCGCCGCATACTGGATGCCCCGGCTGGCGCTCACCACCGCGCCGGTGCCGCCCGGCAGGAAGGCGGGGGCCAGGTCGGCGGCCTTTGCGCCCTGCGCGCCCAGCCCCGGCAGCAAGAGGAGCGCCTGAGGCATGGCGGCCCGCCACCCGGACAACTCCTGCGGGTGGGTCGCGCCGACGACGGCGCCGACGCTGCTCAGTTCATTTTGATCCGCACCCACTTCCTCTCGTCCCAGCCGCTTGACCTCCGCCGCCACCTTCTCGGAGACGCCGCTGCCCTGGAAGTCGGCCTGGCCGGGATTGCTGGTCTTGACCAGAACGAACACTGCGCCGCCGTTGGCCCGCGCCGCCTCCACGAAGGGCGTCAGGGTTTCTGCGCCGAGAAACGGGTTGACGGTCAGGGCGTCACCCGCGTGATCACCGCTGAGCCAGGCCTGCGCGTAGGCCGCTGCCGTGGAGCCGATGTCGCCGCGCTTGCCGTCGAGAATGATCGGCAAGTTCAGGGTGCGGGCCGCCGCGCAGAGGTCTTCTAACAATTGCATTCCCCACAGGCCCAGCGCCTCGTAAAAGGCCAGCTGCGGCTTGACGCAGGCGGCGTAGGGGGCGCAGGCGTCCAGTACGGCCAGGGTGTGCTGGCGCAGGGCGTCGCGTCCCTCGTAAGCGTCCAGGCGGGGATCGAGGCCCAGGCACAGGCGGGTGCCAAGACTCAGGCTGCGTTCGGTCAGGCGCTGGGTGAAGGGGGTGGAGGTCATGTCAAGAACCCAGTTTAACGCCCTGAATCGGCACCCCCGTTACCAGCACCTCGTACTTGCCGGTCACGTACACCTTGAAGCCGTGCTTGTGCAGGTGACGGCGCACCAGCGCCACATCGGCCATCAGCAGTGACAGGTCGGGGTCGCGAAAGTTGAGCATCCGCGCGCCGTAGCGCAGCTCGCCGCCCGCGTACCGGCAGTTGGGGAAGCCGATGATCAAGCTGCCGCCCGGGTTCAGGTGCTGCTTCATCAGGCCGCGCAGGGCCACGTCCAGATTGACGCTTCGGCTTTGCAGCACGCTGAGGGCTGTGATCAGATCGAAGCGGCCCAGGTCGCTTCTCAGGGCGTTCACGTCGCCGGTTTCGAAGGTCCAGGTGGGGTGGCGCTCGCTGGCCAGCGTCAGCGCGCTGGCGTCCAGATCGATGCCCATCACTTCGAACGTCACGCCCGGATACGCCAGTGCCAGCGCGTCCAGCTCGCGTCCCGCACCCACGCCGACGCTGAGGACCCGCGCGCCCGCTTTCAGATCGGCCCGCGTGAGCGCCTCCACGAAACCCACCAGAAACCAGGGATCTTCCAGCTTGTCGATGCGCTGAAATTCGCTGCCCGCACCGTAGCCCTCACCCCTCACCAGCGGCGGCAATCGGCGCAAGGTCAGCTCCACCCGCTCGCCTGCGAGCCGCTGCGGGGTCAGCAGCCTCGCGCCCAGCACGTCGGCCACATCGAGCCAGGTCTGGTACGAGCGGTGGCGGCCCGCCCGCCCGATTTCCCCGGCGTACAGCTCTGCGCCCACGTCGGGGTCGGGTACGTTCAGCTGCACCTCGCCTGCCGCCAGCAGAGCGGCCCGCAGCCGGAGCAGCACCTCGGCAAGCGGCTCAAGCCCAAAAATGAACATCCGCCCAAGATGACAGATTCGCCGCGTCCCTGTACGCCCGAGTGCCGGGCTTGTTAGATTGGTTGCGCGCTGCCGGGCAGGTGAACACTCCGCTCCAGGTCTGTTCTGTGAGACACATCCCGGCTTCCCGAACCGCGCGAAGGCGGCGGGGCGCAAGAGGCCGCTATGCAAAATTCGCAACCGCACCACACCCGCGCCAGAACCTACTACACCTCAGAATCGGTCTCCGAGGGCCACCCCGACAAGCTGGCCGACTTCATCTCCGACAGCATTCTCGATGAGTTTTTGCGCCAGGAACCCGGCAGTCGGGTGGCCGTCGAGACGCTACTGACCACCGGCATGGCCGTGGTGGCGGGCGAGGTCACGGCCCACCGCGCCCACGTGGACGTGCAGCGGGTGGTGCGCGAGGCGGTCAAGGAAGTCGGCTACACCCGCGCCCACTACGGCTTCGACGCCGAGTACAGTGCCGTGCTGGTGGCGCTGCACGAGCAGAGTCCCGACATCGCGGGCGGCGTCAACTTCTCCGAGGAGTGGCGCGGCATGACTGAAGCCGAGCGCGCCGACCCTGCCAACACCTACAGCATGATCGGCGCGGGCGACCAGGGGTTGATGTTCGGCTACGCCACCGACGAAACCCCTGAACTGATGCCGCTGCCGATCAGCCTGGCCCATCAGCTGACCCGCCGCCTGGCCGAACTGCGCAAGACCGAGCAACTGACTTACCTGCGCCCCGATGCCAAGGCCCAGGTGACGGTGGTGCGCGAGGCTGCTGCAGAAGGCGGGCAAGACACCTGGGTCGACACGGTGGTCATCTCGACTCAGCACGACGAGGACGTGACCCAGACCCAGATTCGCGCCGATCTGGAAGCCCAGGTGATCCGGGCGGTCATTCCGGCCGAGTACCTGCGCCCCGAGACCAAATTCTTCATCAATCCGTCGGGCAAATTCGTGATCGGCGGCCCGCACGGCGACACCGGCCTGACCGGGCGCAAGATCATCGTGGACACCTACGGCGGCGCAGTGCCGCACGGCGGCGGGGCCTTTTCCGGCAAGGACCCAACCAAGGTCGACCGCTCGGCGGCCTACTACGCCCGTTTTATCGCCAAGAATCTGGTGGCGGCGGGCCTGGCCAGGAAAGCCCTGGTCGAGATCGCCTACGCGATTGGCCGCGCCCACCCGGTGTCGCTGCGGGTAGAGTCCTACGGCACCGGCACGGTAAGCGACGAGGCCCTGGCCGAACTGGTCCGTACCCACTTCGACGCCCGCCCGCAGGCCATCATCGCCGAGCTGGATTTGCTGCGCCCGATTTACGCCCGAACCGCCGCCTACGGCCATTTTGGCCGCCCCGAGTTTCCCTGGGAACAACTCGGCAAGGTGGAAGCGCTGAGGGCGGCGGGCGCGCTGTAGCTCTTTTGCCGAAAGCAGGTCTTCAATGTGCGCCTCGCTGGCACGGCGTTGGCAAGGTGGAAGAAGGCTTGGGGAAGTTAATCTGGAGTACGGACACCCTGCTTGAGCGCCGCTAGTCTGTTCGGATGCCTGTCCCGCCCGCCGAGCTGCTGGTCAGCCTGACGCTCAACCGCTACGGGGGCGCGCACCGCTGGGCCGGGCTGCGCAAGATGGGCAGCGATCATCCGCATCTGCGTGAAGTACCGGGCCTGCGGGCCTACCGTCTGCTGGGCACCGGGCGCGGCAGCGGCTTCGGTCTCGGCGCGGACCTGCGGCGTTGGGCCAGGCTGTCCGTCTGGTCGTCAGCGGCAGCCTTCGAGCACTTCGAGGGTAGTCCCTGGCGACAGCAGGAACGCGCGCTCACGTGCGAGAGTTACACCCTGACACTGCGCCCCACGCGCTGGCACGGCCAATGGCGCGGCGAGGCCCTGTTCGGGCCGCCTGCCACGGCAGCCCGGGGTGTTGCCCTGGCGAAGCCAAGTCAAGTTGAGACAGGGCAAGCTGGAACAGGCCAGATCGCTGTCCTGACACGCGCTGCCATCCGCCCTGCCCGGCTGTCGGCGTTCTGGCGCAGTGTGCCCGCCGCGCAGGCGAACTTGCAGGCGCAGCCGGGACTCCTGGCCTCGCTGGGGCTGGGCGAGATGCCGCTGCTGGATCAGGCCACCTTCAGCGTGTGGCGGGATACGGCCAGCATGCAGGCCTACGCGTATCAGGGTGCCGGGCACCGTGAGGCCATCGCCCGGTCCAGGCGGGACAACTGGCTCAGCGAGGAGCTGTTCGTGCGCTTCGCCGTGCTGTCCAGCTGCGGTAGTTGGGATGGCCGCGATCCACTGTGCCCCGCGTCTGCCATGCCGACCTCTGCACCAGCCGGTTGCTGAGGTTGGCAAAGCAGGCCAGGATGCCGCACCACTGGCAGCCAGAGCATGGATCGGCGGCGTGTGGGCCGCAAGACGCCCGCTCCTCCAGATGCCCCGGCCACGACTTGCTACAGTCAGGGCATGGCCGCCCCCGTTTCCGCTTCCAGCCGTTCGCAAGGCAGCGCCCTCAACCTGGCGGCGCTGTTCGTCTCACAGTCGCTGGCCACCGGGGCCACCACCGCCAGCACCGTGCTGGCCTCGCTGGTCATCAGTGCGCTGGGCCGTGAGGCGCTCTCGGGCCTGCCCAGTACCCTGGTGACGCTGGGCGCGGCGGCCTCGGCAGGGCTGTTTGGCCTGCTGATGCTGCGGGGCCGCCGTCAGGGGCTGGTGCTGGCCTACCTGCTGGGCGTGGTCGGCGCGCTGATCGGCTTCTGGGGCGCGTGGCAGCATCATTTGCTGATTTTTCTGCTCGGTGCGGCCCTGGTCGGTATGTCGCAGGGCGGGTTCCAGCAGGCCCGCTACGCCGCCGCCGAGAGCGTGGCTCCAGAGCGGCGCGGGCTGGTACTGGGCGCGATGATGTTCGCCTCGGTGCTGGGGTCCGCCCTCTCCACGGCGCTCAGCGGACCGCTCGCCAATTTTGCCAGTGGACTGAACACCTCGGCAGAAGTGGTGGGCTGGCTGTTGGCCGCGCTCTTCTTGCTGCTCGGCGCGGCGCTGACCTCGCTGTGGCGGCCCCCGGCGCAGGACATTCACGCGGCCCAGACCGCCGGGGTGGTCCGGGTCCCCCTCACGCACCCGCAGGTCTGGCCCGCTGCGCTGGCGGTGGCCGTCTCGCAGGGACTGATGGTCACGTTGATGAGCCTGACCCCATTAAGGGCGCACCACATGGGCATGGACCACACCGCCATCGCCGGACTCGTCATGGTGCATATCGCGGGCATGTTCGGCTTCGGCTGGCTGACCGGCCCGCTGATCGACCGCCTGGGCGTGCGCGTCGGCTACCTGGCCGGGGCCGCGCTGCTGCTGGCTGCCGCCCTGAGCGCGCCGTCGGGGCGGCTGTGGCTGGCTCCGAGCATGTTCCTGCTGGGCCTGGGCTGGAATCTGGGCTTTTTGTCGGGCAGCAAGGCGCTCACCGCCCACCGGGGCGCGCAGGGCAAGGTGGACGCCCTGGCCTACCTCAGCGCGAGCTTCGGCACCTTTTTCGGCGGGCTGCTGCTGGGCAGATTCGGCTTCGAGCCGCTGGCCTGGGTCTGTGCGGCTCTCAGCAGTCTGTTGCTGATCAGCGCCTGGTGGGGCGGCGGGAGTGTTCGGGGAAGAGTGGCGGTGGCGGCCGACTGAGACGGGCCCCGTTTCCGGACACAGCACGCTACAACTGTTTTTCTGGTCTGCCACTGGCCCTCTGCGTCAGCCGTTTGGCGAAGATCACCTTGCTGTCGCCGTCGGCGTAGAAATCCGGGATGCGGGCGACCTCAGTGTAGCCCCGCTGGCGGTAAAAGGCGTGGGTGGCATCAAATTTCAGCTTGGAGCTGGTATCAATGACGATCATCCGTCCGCCTGCTGCCGCAACTTGGGCTTCAGCGAAGTGGATGAGCTGGCTGCCGACGCCCTGGCCTTGGTGGCTGAGGCTCACCGAGATCCAGAGCAGATCCCAGGTGCGGTACGCCATGTCGTTGAGTGCGAAATACACCGCACCCGCAGGCCCAGTGCCGGGGGGATCACTCCACAGCGCCATGCGGTGGTGTTCGCCCAGACGTCCGGTGAGCACATCCTCGAATACGGGGCGCAGCGAAGGCGTTTCATCCGGCAGGAAGAGGGTGGAGGAAACGGCCAGGTCAAGGAGGGCCTGGAGGTCTTCGGGTGCAGCGGCTCGCAGCATAAACGGCTCCTCTGAACAGCAGAGAATGAGGTGAAGATTCAACGTCGCCCCGGCGGGGGAGACCATTGACATTCAGCGCCGCGACATGCTGAGAGCCTAACAATGTGCACAACTGCCGTCAAGCTCATTGGGAGGGTATCGCTGGCCGCTGCTCAGCGCATCTGGTCGCGCACCTCGCCGAGCGTTTCCAGAAAAGCGTCCAGAAACTCGTCTTCCAGCGCGCGGTCGCGAATCAATTCGTCCTGGGCGGTGGCCGACTGCGCGCGTGTCCATCTCACGCGGGCGTTCCGGGCCTCGTAGACGTTGCCCTTGCCCGCCACGAAGCGCGCGGCGTGCCGCACCGCCTCGGTGGGGTCGTCGGTCGGCGCGAGGGTGATGAGGTTGCGCAGGCCGCCCTGATCGTTGACCAAGCTGGCGATCACTTCCACCCGCTGGCCCCGGCGACTCAAGAAGACCTGATCGACCCGCCACATACTGGTGGCCCGAATCGGGTTGGGCGGGCGCTGAGCGGCGCGTGGGCGGCGGGCCATCAGGCGGGGCCAGCGGGCGGCGCACTCCACTCGCGGGCTTCTTCCAGCCCCAGCAGCACCCGGCCCACGCCCTCGGCCAGCGCTTCGAGTTCGAGTTCGCCGGGCAGCACACTCAGCGGCGCGATCCAGCCGACCCGGCGCTCGATGCGGTCCACGACGCTGTTCCAGCGGGCAATCCCGCCGGTCACGGCGATGGCGTGTGGGCGGGCACTCAGCGCCGCCGCGTAGGCCCCGATGTGCTTGGCGACCTGGTGGGCGAAGGCGTCGGCGGCCAGTTTGACTCGCCCCTCGGTCTTCTCGCGTCGCTCCAGTTCGCGCAGGTCGGCGGTGCCGGTTAGGCTGACGAAGCCCGATTCGCGCAGCAGCAGCCGCTCCAACTCGGCGCGGGGACGGCTGTAGGCCAGATCGAGCACGCTGTGGATCGGCAACGTACCGGCGCGGCTGGGCGTGAAGGGTCCTTCGTCGAGCCGCGCGCCGGTCGTGTCGACGATCCGCCCATTCTCGAAAGCGCTCACGCTGACGCTGCCGCCGAGGTGGGCGACCACCACGCGGGCGTCCTGAAAGCGCACCCCCTGTTCATGGGCCGCGCGGCGGGCCACCAGCCGGGCGTTGAGGGTGTGCAAACGGCTGAGGCGCTCCACCCCAGCCAGTCCCGAGACGCGGGCCTCGGGCAGCAGTTCGTCCACGTCCGGCGGATCGACGATGTAGGCATTCACGCCGCGCTGCTCGGCCAGCGAGAGGGCCAGCGCCGCGCCCACGTTGCTGGTGTGTTCGCCATGTGGGTGGGTCAGCAGCCACCCGGCCAGCTCCGGCGTGACCCGGTAGGCCCCGGATTCCAGGTGGCCGATCAGGCCGCTGTGGGCCACCACCGCGTCAGGGTCGGGCCAGTCGGCGGCGGCGGCGCTCAAATCGGCTTCCAGGCTGCCGAGATCGAGGGGGGCGCTCAGCAGCGCCGAGTGCTCGATCTCAGCCCGGGTGAGCTTGAGGCGCAGTTGCGAGGGCAGCGCCGGATTGTCGCCGCGCTCGATCTCGGCCAGGGCCAGTTTGGTGCTGGTTGAGCCGGGATTGATGACGTAGGCGAGCATGAGAAACAAGGTAGCAGATCGGCAGCCTGCGCCGGTATGGTCTGAATCGGCAGGCCGCGCGGTCTGAGAAGGTCTTCACCGTTTCTGCGGGCCGCCTTCACACCGGGCGCGCTCTAATGAAACGATATGGCCAAGTCCACCAGCACTGTTATCGTTACTGCCGTGATCGCCGCCGCCGTGGGCCTGGGTGTGGGGGCCACCGTCGTTCGCGGCGGGCTGCCGGGGGTGGGCCAGCCGGTCAGCGCCTCACCCGCGCTCATCAGAACCGAGGCGACCCAGAGCGCCCAGCGTCAGACGACCCAGACTTTGGCTGCGCCCTCGACCAGCACCGCCGCGCCCGGTGACGCCACCGCGCCGATCAGCGAGGTGGGGGCCAAGCTGCAAAACGAGGCCAATACCATTTCCATCGTCAAGCAGTACGAGCCGGGGCTGGTGTACGTCAGCACCGAGTCGCCTGCCAGCCCCGATCCGTTCGGCCAGCGGCAGGGCGGCGACTCGGTTCAGGGCGGCGTCGGCTCAGGCTTTTTCGTCGATGAGAGCGGCGACATCCTGACCAACTTCCACGTCGTCACCGAGGGTGGGCAGACCTTCAACGCCAGCATCAAGGTTCGGGTGCAGAGTCAGAAAGACCCGGTGGATGCCGAGATCATCGGCCTCGCGCCGCAGTATGACCTGGCCCTCATTCGTCCCAAGAACATCGACAAGGCGCTGATCAAGCCGATTCCGCTGGGCGATAGCGACGCGCTGGAAGTCGGCCAGAAGACGGTGGCGATGGGTGCGCCGTTCGGCTTTGATTTCAGCGTCTCGGAAGGCATCATCTCCAGCGCCTCGCGCCAGATTCCGATTGGCTTCAGCCTGACGGCCCTCGGCGGTGGGGGTGGCACTCCGGAAGGCATCACCCAGAAGGCCATTCAGACCGACGCGGCCATCAACCCCGGCAACAGCGGCGGGCCGCTCCTCGACAGCACCGGGCGCATCATCGGCATCAACACCCAGATCATCAGCCCGGCGGGCGCACAGAGCGGCGTGGGCCAGAGCGCGGGCGTGGGGTTTGCCATTCCCATCAACACTGCCAAGAACCTGCTGCCCCGGTTGCGCACGGCGAACGGCGGCATCGTGCTGGCTCCCACCATCGGTATCCAGTCGGGGTTGCTGGCGCAGCAGAGTGACGGCCAGGGCGGGGTCGTGGGCGTGCCGGTAGACATCGGCCAGCTCACCGACCAGGCCAGGGTGCAGTTCAAGCTTCCAGCCAGCGGCTTGATCATCGGCAAGGTCACGCCCGGCAGTCCGGCGGCCAAGGCGGGCCTCAAGGCCGGAACGCCGCGCCAGTTTCAGGGCGGCCAGATCGCGCTGGGCGGCGACGTGATCGTGAGCGCCGACGGTACGCCGGTGTCCAACGCCGAGGATTTGCAGGGCACCTACATCGGCAAGAAGGCGGGCGATACCGTGAAGCTGGAAGTCGAGAGCGGCGGTCAGACCCGTACGGTCAGCGTGGTGCTGGACCAGAGTTCGTTCTCCACGCTGCCCAAGGCCCAGTTCAACTGAGCGCCCCGATGTGAGAATCTGAGCCGATGCCCGACACGCTGGCCCACCTGCTGCCCGAATCGCCGCCGCCCAGCCTGACGCCCGGCACACTGGCGCAGGCTGAGCGGCGGCTTGCTGACTGGAAGCTGGACGCTCTGGCGGTGCTGGACGGGGCAGAGGTTGTCGGTGCGGTCACGGTGAGTGGAGGGGTCGGGCCAGTGCCGCTGCTGACCAGCACAGCCAAGCTGGAGGAGGCCCGCGCCGCTTTGCGAAGCGCACCTGCCCTGGCGGTGACGCACGCCGGAGCGTTCGCCGCCCTGCTGACGCCCGCCGACCTCGCGCCGCCCGCCGCGCCGGAGTTGGCCGAACGGGTCTGGGCGGCGCTGGGTGAGGCGGACCGTGAACTGCTGATGCGGCTCCGCGCCCAGTTGCCCAGCGGCAGGCTGGCCCTGGTCGGCGGGGCGGTCAGAGACGCTTTGCTGGGCCTGACGCCGCTCGACCTCGACCTGGTGGTGGTGGGCGCGGATGTGGAGGCCCTGGCGCGCGTTTCAGGGTGGCCGTTCGTGTTTCATCCGGCCTACCGCAACGCCACCCTCCGCTTGCCGGGCGAGCGCGCCGCCGATCTGGTCAGCGCCAGAATGGAGCGCTATCCGGCTCCCGGCGCTTCGCCCCTGCCGCACCCCGGCACGCTCGCCCAGGACCTGCGGCGGCGCGACTTCTCGCTCAATGCCCTGGCCCTGGTGGTGGGGGAGACGCCGGAACTGCACGACCCCTGCGGCGGTCTGGCCGATCTGCTGGGGCGTGAACTGCGTCCGCTCAGCGCTCGGTCGCTGACCGACGACGCCTCGCGGCTGGTGCGCGGTGCACGGCTGGCGGCCCGGCTGAACTTGAGGGCGGCACCGGAACTGCTGGCCCAGGTGCCGCAGGCGCTGGCCGCCGCTTCCCGAACGCCCCGCCTCGATGCTGAGCTGAGGTTGCTGCTGGCCGAACCCCGGCCCGGCAAGGTGGCGCGGGAACTCGTCGACTGGGGCGCGGGGGCGCTGCTGCCACCCGCCGCGCTGGCGGTGCTGGACCTGCTCGACGCCCTGCCAGAGCGCCCCCCCGAGGCCGTCTACGCGGCGGGCCTGCTCTCCAGCGCGGCGGACCGCCCGGTCTGGGAGCAGCGGCTCCACCTGGGGCCGCGTCCGGTGGCGCTGCTCCTGAGGGCGCTGGGAGACGATCACGCCGCGCCGGGCAGCCCCGAGGCCGTGCTGCGTGGGGTGCTGCGGCCCCAGGCGTACGACCCGCTGACCGGCAAGGATGTGCTGCAATTCGGCGTGGCATCGGGGCCGGGGGTGGGCGCGGCACTCGCGCACCTGGCCGCACTGCGCCGGGCCGGGCAGGTCACCAGCCGCGAGGGCGAGGCGACGGCGCTGCAAGCTTATCTGGCCGGGTCCGTGTCTTGAGGAGGGGCCACTTATCATGAGACGCCCCGCTAGACTGCCCACATGGGTCTGATCTCGCTGCTCCAATCCAACCCCACCGCCTTCGTCATCATCGCGCTGGCGCTGGTGCTCTCGCTGACCGTCCACGAGTTCGCCCACGCCTACACCGCCGACCGGTTGGGCGACCCCACACCGAGGCGGCTGGGCCGGGTGACGCTCAACCCGCTGGCGCACCTCGATCCGTTCGGTGCTTTATTGCTGCTGGTGGCAGGTTTCGGCTTCGCGCGCCCGGTGCCGGTGAACTTCGCCAACCTGGGCCGCTGGGGCATGGTGGCGGTGGCGGCGGCGGGGCCGCTCAGCAACATCCTGATTGCGCTGGTGTGCATCCTGCTGCTGCGGGTGCTGCCGGAAACCAACCTGGGCGACACCATTCTGGGCATCGTCGCCAGCATCAACGTCGTGCTGGCAGTCTTCAACCTGATTCCTATCCCGCTGCTCGACGGCTCGCGCATTCTGGCGGGCATCTTCCCCAACACCCTGGGGCGCAGCTTGATGGAGTTCGAGCGGTTGCCCTACGCCTTCCTGATCGTGATGGGCTTTATTTTGCTGGCCCGTGGGCCGCTGAGCAACGTCATCGGCACGGTGCAGGGCTGGCTGTTCGGTCTGGCAGGCGTCTAGCACCGATCACTCAAGTTTGAGGGGGCGGGCCATCTTTCAAGCCCGCCCCCGCTCATGTTGCGGTCTCAGCGCAGCGAGAACATCATCGCCACGTGTGCCCCGGTGCCGCCCAGCACGAACAGGTGCCAGATTTCATGGAAGCCGAAGACGCCGGGGCGCGGGTTCCAGCGTTTGGTGCCGTAAACGACTGCGCCGATGCTGTAGAGCACACCGCCTGCCGACAGCCAGAACAGCGCTGCGCCGCTGAGGGTGCGCGAGAGCTGCGGCAGGAATGCCACGGCGGTCCAGCCCAGCACGGCGTAGAGCAGCGTGCTGACCCACCTGGGCAAGCGCATGGTCAGCACCTTGAGCAAAATGCCGGAGAGCGCCACCCCCCAGATGACCCACAGCACCACGCTTTGCCACAGGCCGCTGAGACCGAAGTAGGCCACTGGGGTATAGCTGCCCGCGATCAGCAGGAAAATGGCGCTGTGGTCGAGCTTGCGCAGCCGCAGCAGGGCGCGCTCGCCCACCCGGAACGAGTGGTAGGACGCCGAGGCGGTGTAGAGAAACAGCATGCTCAGGCCGAAGACCAGGAATGGCCAGACGCTCAGGTGCCTGGAGAGCGCGTACCACAGCATGGCGACCAGCGCGATGACCGCCAGTCCCGCTCCCGCCCAGTGGGTGAGGCTGTTCCACGGCTCACGCAGCGAATGGTAGGCGGTGCTCAGCATCTTCTTCATGGCCTCAGTGTACTCCATTTTCGGGTGAGATGACAAATTGTCAGGAGTGACCAGATCGGGAAACCAGGGCTTCTTGGTGACCGTGCATACCGTGACAAAATTCTCAAAGCCGTCTGGGTGCGGGTCGAGACTCACCTTCACTCATCCGGAGTGAGCTGCGCACCTTTATGATCCCAAGGAGATGAAGCTCACTTTTCTCTTGGGCGTCGGGTGCGCCTGGGCGCTGCTGGCCGGTTGTGCCTCGGCAGCCTACACCGTCCAGCCCGGCGATACCCTGTACCAGATTGCCCGCAGCGCTGGTGTGGATGCCCAGACGCTCCTCAAGCTCAACAACCTGAGCAACTCGACCTTGAAGGTGGGCCAGCGGTTGCAGCTTCCGGCCAGCGGCGCGGCCCAGGGCAAGGGTCGAAGTAAGGGACAGTCACCCCGGCCCGCCCTCCGTGCCAGCTCGATTCCGGCGCTGCCCGCTCCGCCGCCGGGGCTGCCCAGGGTGCTCCCTGCCGCGCCCATCGGCGGTCCCCTTGCCTGGAGAATTGAGCCTGCCGCGACGGTGGCGAGCTTCGTGGGCTGGTCGCCGGTCATCAACGTGGCCTCGTTTGGCGACGCCCTGCCGCTGCGAACCTACCTGCGGGGGCTGGCCTTCGACTTCCAGACCTATAACAACTGCGGCCCCAGCGCCCTCTCGGCGGTGCTGGGCTTTTACAAGGTCAGGCTCGGCCAGAACGTCATTCAGCAGACCACCCGCCAGGGGAGCGGCTACATGCAGGTGAGCGCCATCGCCCCGGAACTCGCCAAGTTCGGCCTGCGCACCCGCACCATTCGCGGCGGCCAGCTGATGCAGGTCAAGAAGCTCTTGGCCCTGGGCATTCCGGTGATCGTCTTGCAGTGGTATGACCGGCCCGGCCATATCAACCACTTCCGGGTGGTGCGCGGTTACGACGACCAGGCGGGCGTCATGTGGGTCAGTGACAGCATGGTGGGGCCGGTGTCGTACCTGAGCTACCGCGACTTCGACGCCCTGTGGAACACCCAGGGCCGCCAGATGTTCCCGGTGTACCCGGCAGGCTACGACGCTCAGGTCAAGACGTTTCTGTAACGCCCGAATGACGAAGAGGGCTGAGCACCTTCCGGTTGCTCCAGCCCCCTTCGTCATCGGGTTTACTTGCTGTAGTTCGGCGCTTCCTGGGTAATGGTGACGCCGTGCGGGTGGCTCTCGATGAGGCTGGCCGAGCTGATGCGCACGAACTGGGCGTCGCGGCGCAGGGTGCCCAGATCGGGCGCGCCGCAGTAGCCCATGCTGCTGCGCAGGCCACCGACGAACTGATACACCACCTCGCCCGCCGTGCCCCGGTAGGCCACGATGCCCTCGATGCCTTCCGGCACGAACTTCTTGCTGCCTTTTTCCTGAAAGTACCGGTCCGAGGAGCCCTGGTCCATCGCGCCCAGGCTGCCCATGCCCCGGTAGCTCTTGTAGCGCCGTCCGTCACGCAGCACGACCTCGCCGGGGGCCTCGTCGGTGCCGGCCAGCATGCTGCCCATCATCACGGCGCTGGCTCCCGCCGCAATGGCCTTGGCCGCGTCGCCGGTCTGTTTGATGCCGCCGTCGGCGATGATCGGAATGCCCGCCTCGCGCGCGGCTTCCGACGCCTCGAAGATGGCGGTGATCTGCGGCACGCCGACGCCGGTGACGACGCGGGTGGTACAGATGCTCCCAGGTCCGATGCCCGCTTTCACCGCGTCGGCCCCCGCCTCGATCAGCGCCAGGGTGCCTTCCTTGGTCGCAATGTTGCCGGCGATCACGTCCACGTCGAAGCGGGTCTTGACCTGTTCCAGTGCGCTGAGAATGCCCTGCGAGTGCCCGTGGGCACTGTCGAGCACCAGCACGTCTGCCCCTGCCTGCACCAGCGCTCCGGCCCGGTCCATCAGATCGCTGCTGACCCCGATGGCAGCAGCGACGCGCAGCCTGCCCAGGTCGTCCTTGGCGGCGTTGGGGTACTTGACGGTCTTTTCTATGTCTTTAATGGTAATCAGCCCGCGCAGATACTCGCCTTCGGTAACCAGCAGCTTCTCGATGCGGTTGCGCTTGAACAGCTCTCTGGCGTCTTCCAGATCGGTGCCCACTGCCACCGTCACCAGGTTCTCGCGGGTCATCACGTTGCCGATCGGCTGATCGAGGTCGTCGATAAAACGCATGTCGCGGTTGGTGATGATGCCCAGCAACTTACCTTCCTCGTCGGTGATCGGCACGCCGCTGATCTTGTACTCGGCCATCATCCTGTCGGCCTCGCGCACACTGGCGGTGGGCGGCAAGGTAATCGGGTCGACGATCATGCCGCTCTCGCTGCGCTTGACCTTGCGCACCATCTCGGCCTGGGCTTCGATGCCCATGTTCTTGTGAATGACCCCGATGCCGCCCTCGCGGGCCATTGCCACGGCCATCGCGGTTTCGGTCACGGTGTCCATCGCCGCCGACACGAAGGGGATATTGAGCCGCACCCGGCGGGTGAGCTGGGTCTGCACACTCACGTCTCTCGGCAACACCAGCGAATGCCGGGGCAGCAGCAGCACGTCGTCGAAGGTGATGCCCTCGCGGCCAAACTTGTAAGCGAAACGGTCGTCCATCGTGGAAGCTTACACCCTGACCGTGCGCTTGAGCGTGACGCCTCTTGCGCCCCTGCAAGGGCCGTGCTACGCTCTCTTTCGCCTGAGATTGTTTGGGCAGTTGTGGGGCCATAGCTCAGCTGGGAGAGCGCGTCGTTCGCAATGACGAGGTCAGCAGTTCGATCCTGCTTGGCTCCACCACCAAGAGCAAATCAGCCGATGGAGATGCTCCTCAACGGCCAGAAAATGAAAGCGCCGACGGATTAAAAACCCAGTCGGCGCTTTTTTGCCGTGAACGGCGTGGCCTTTCCGCAGCCTCTTAGCGTGTCTTCGTTACCTTGCTCAGCAGCGGCGGGGCGTCGGGATTGAGGCCTTTGTGCAGCGCCAGATGCCCGGCGAACAGGTAAAACGCCAGGGCGCTGGCCACCGGGTCGGTCAGGGCGTGGCCGGTTTGGGGCGTGATCAGGCTGCTGGCTGGGGCCGGGCCGATGGTTCGCAGGTCGGCTCCGCTGGCTTGCAAATCGGCGTAAGCCTCCAGGGTGGCACGCTGGGCCGCGTCGGCGGGCGCGAAGCCCAGCAGTGGCAGGCCCTCGGCCAGAAGCCGCTTGGGGCCGTGACTGAACTCGGCGGCGCTGTAAGCTTCGGCGTGAATGCCGCAGGTTTCCTTGAGCTTGAGGGCCGCTTCCTGCGCCACCCCGAAGTGCAGGCCGCGTGCCAGCACCAGCAGGTTCTCGGCGAAACGGTAGCGCTCGGCCAGATCGGAAGCGCTGCTTTCCAGTTCCAGGGTCTGGGTGAGTTTTTCGGGCAGCCGGGTCAGGGCGTCTTGCAGTGCCTGCTCGCCGGTCAGCGCCGCGATCACCGGCAAAAAGGCCGTCAGGCTGGCGAGGTAGCTCTTGGTGGCAGCCACCGCTTTTTCCTCGCCGCAGCGCAGCGGCAACGTGAACTCGGCGGCGCGACCTAGATCGCTGCCCTCCACATTCACCAGCGCCACCGTGATGGCCCCGCCCTCACGGGCCATCTGCACGTTCTCCACCACGTCCGGGCTGGCCCCCGACTGCGAGACGGCGATCACCAGTGCGCCGCGCAGGTCGAGCCGCGCTCCGTAGAGGGTATGCACGCTCGGCCCCAGCGAGGCGACCGGCAGGGCCAGCTGGGTTTCCAGGGCGTACTTCAGCACGGTGCAGGCGTGGTCGCTGCTGCCGCGCGCCACCGTCACGGCGTAGGGTGGGCGGCGCTGGCGCAGGGCGGCGGCCAGTTCACTCACGGGCCCGGCGTTCTCGCGCTGCTGGCGCGCGATGACCTGCGGCGTCTGACGGGCTTCCTGAAGCATCAGCGGGTTGGCGGTGGATGGAGAGGCAGGTTCGGGTGACATGGTGACTCCTTGAAGGTAGAGAGGGAAGGGCGGCGCTCAGATTGCGCTAGAGGCTGGCTCCGGCGACCTGTTCTCTGTTGATCTGCTGCCCGCCCACGTACACCGCCTCCACTTCAAACTGTTCGCTGAGCACCACCACGTCGGCCCGCAGGCCCACGTCCAGGCGGCCCCGGTCCATCAGGCCGAGTGAATTGGCGGGCGCGGCGCTGAGCATCCGGCTCACGTCGGGCAGACTCAGGCCGGTTGCTAGCGCATTTCTGAGGGCCACGTCAAGTGTCAGCACGCTGCCCGCGATGCTGCGGCCATCCGCCAGCACTGCCTTGCCGTCCTTGACAATCACCTTCTGGCCGCCGAGTTCGCTCTCGCCGTCACCGAGGCCAGCAGCGCGCATGGCGTCGGTGATCAGCATAACCCGGCCCGCAGCGGCAGTGGCGGCCAGCAGAAAGCTGATCTCATGCACGTGAACCCCGTCCAGAATGACCTCCAGCCAGGTCTGCGCGTCGGTGATCAGCGCCCCGGCAGCGCCCGGAACGCGCCCCTCGATGCCGCCCATGGCGTTGTAGAGGTGGGTGGCCGCTGTCCGTCCGCCCGCCGCCTGCACCGCCTTCAGAAAATCACGGACCGTCTCGGCGTCGGCGGTGGTGTGCCCCACACCCACCCGCACACCTGCGCGGGCGAAGTCCAGCCCAGCCTGGGCGGCTCCCGCCATTTCCGGCGCGAGGGTCACGGCCCGGATACTGCCTGTTTCCAGCGCCTGGGCCACGCGTTCGGGGGTGGGGGCGAGGGTCAGCGGCGGCTGAGCGCCCAGTTTGTTCGGGCTGATGAACGGCCCCTCCAGGTGCGCACCGACAATGTCCGCGCCGCCCGGCACGCCACGTGTCATCACCTCGCGCACGGCCTCCAGCGCCGCCAGCACCTGCCCCCAGGGGTTGGTGATGGTCGTGGGCAATAAGGTGGTGGTACCGTGCCGGGCGTGAAAGCGGGCCAGCGTATCGATGCCCGCCACACCGTCCATGGTGTCGCCGCCGTTGCCGCCGTGAACGTGGCTGTCGATGAAACCGGGCAGCAGGTAGCGCACCGGTACGCTGCCCGGCTGCGGCTGAATGTTGATCTGCTCGATGGTCCTCCCGAAGTGGAGTTCGCCTGCCTGGAGGCCGCCGGGCAGCACCAGCACGCCGCTGAGGACAGTCATACGGCCCCGCGGCCCGCTGAGAGGGTGATAGGCGAGAGCAGGGCGGTGGGTCGTGGGCAGACGATGAAGTCTCCGGGTGACCAAGTGGGGCAGCGCATCCTGCCAGCCTACGGCCTGAAAATTATTTTTGTCAACAGCGGAAGTTTGAGAGAAATTTTTAAGTCGCTCGGCCTGGCCTTCTCGGAACTGAGCATCCAGCCCCGGCTTTGAAGTCGGCGCTATCTGCCGCTTCTAAGCTGCCGGCCGATGACTCCGCCAACGACCCCGCGCCTTACCCTGCCGCTGCCTGCCGCCCAGGCGGCCCCGCCCGTTTCGACCGAACTGGAACCGCCGTCTTCCGCGCAGCGCTGGGCCTGGCAGCGGGAGTTCGGCTACAACCCGTCCTCACTGGGCGCGCTGGGGGGCGAGGTGTTCACGGTGGGCGGTATCGAGGGCGGGTTGTGCTACCACGCGGTGAACCGGGTCTGGATCGGAACCGGCGACCCGCTGTGCCGCCCCGGCGACCAGGCGGCACTTGTGGCCGCGTTCGTGGCGCAAGCCAGGCGTCACGGCAGCCTCGCCGTGCTCCTGCCGGTCACGGCCCGGCTGGCTGCTGCCGCCCCGCCCGGCTTGAGGGCGGTAACGCTGGGAGCCACGCCGTACCTCGATCTGGACAGCTGGTCTCCGGCGGGCAACCGGAGCAAGATGCTTGCGCGGCAACCTCGGCAAAGCGCGGCGGCTGGGCGTCCGGCTCGAACGCGCCGAACCGACCCCAGTATTCCGGACCGAGTGCGCTGCACTGATGCAGGCCTGGCACGCCCGGCGGCGCGCTGGAACCGCGCTGGGCTGGGTCTTCGACCTCGACCCGTTTGCCTGGGCGGCTCACAAGCGCTACTTCCTGGCGCGTGACCATGGTGGACAGGCTGCCGCCTTTCTGGCCGCCAGCCCGCTTCCGGCGCGCGGTGGGTGGTATCTGGAAGACGTCATCCGCCGCCCCGACGCCCCGGACGGCGCGGCGGCAGCGCTGGTGGCTTACGCGCTGGGGGAGTTGCGCGCGGAGGGTGCGCGGCTCGCCACCCTGGGGGCCGTGCCGCTGTGCTCGCCGCGCCGTAGTGACCCCGCTGTCCAGGAGTCCAGACCGCTTGAAGCGCTGCTCTACGCCGCCCGCCCGCTCCTCTCGCACTGGTACAACTTCGACGGTCTGCGACAGTTCAAAAACCAGTTCGTACCGAGCTTCTGGGAAAACGAGTACCTGCTGTTGCCGGGCTGCCGTTCTCTGCCCAGCGCGGCGCTGGGGTTGCTGAGCGCCTTGCTGCCTGGCGGATTGAGGAGCCTGAAACTGCTGTGACGCTGCGGGCACTGGGTTGCTGCGGGCATTGAATCAAGCCGATACGGATCGGTAGTTGGAATCGGCTTGATAGAACCGGCAAACGCTAACCTAGCGGGCAGCTCCCTAAGGAATTTGAAAAGCTCCGCAGCAGAGGAATGGCTGTCCGCGCGAGGACTCATAGCGCGGCGCAGCAGGGGCATCAATTTATACGGGTGCTGCTCACGCCGACTATCTGCTCACGATGAAACTGCCGTTCTGCCCAAGGTGCGGGAAAGCGAAAAATACGAATTTCGCGCTATAGGCGTGCGGGCGGTGATTTCCCGACGATGTGGGAATGGACCAGAATCCGTATCAGATCGCGCCGACGGCCACGTTGGTCAAATCGAATTCCGGCTCCGGGTACTGGGGGTTCATCTCGCGCAGGGTGTCGAGCAGCAGAGTGGCGATCACTCGGTTGCGGTACCACTTGTGGTCGGCCGGAATGACGTACCAGGGCGCGGCGTCAGTGCTGGTGGCGCTGAGGGCATCCTCGTAGGCGCTGGTGTATTCCGGCCAGCGGGCGCGCTCCTTGAGATCGGAAGGGTTGAATTTCCAGTTCTTCTCCGGATCGTCGAGACGCTCTTGCAGCCGCTCGCGCTGCTCCTCGGAGCTGATGTGCAGGTACAGCTTGAGAATGCGGGTGCCCCGGCTGGCCAGCAAATCCTCGAAGTGGCGGATGTGCTTGAAGCGCTGCTCGGCTTCCTTGTCGCTGATCAGATCGTGGACCCGCGTCACCAGCACGTCCTCGTAGTACGAGCGGTTGAAGACGGCAATCATGCCTGCCGCTGGCGTGTGTGGATGAATGCGCCACAGAAAGTCGTGCTTGAGGTCTTCCTCGTTCGGCACCTTGAAATTGGTGACGATCACACCCTGCGGATTGATCAGCTCGAAGACGTGCTTGACGGTGCCGTCCTTGCCGCCCGCATCACGGGCCTGCAACACGACCAGGAGGCTCTGCTTGCTCTCGGCGTAGAGCCGGTCCTGAAGTTTGGCGAGTTCCAGGCCAATTTCCAGGGTCTCGGCCTCGCTGTCCTCGCGGCTGAGCTTGCCGGTGTCGTCGGTGGGCAGTTTGCTGAGATTGACTTTCTTGCCCACCCGGTAACGTTTGGAATCCATACACGATCTTACGGGAGGCGCGGCGCGGCGGCAGCCAAGCCCCAAGAAAGGGCGAAGGTCCAGAGGACTGGGGCGGGGAGCGCACAAGTCAAGAGCGCCGCCGCTCGCGGTGAAGGCGAGCGGCGGCGCGAGAAGCGTGTTGGGGAGTTAGAGCTGGCTGAGCAGTTCCTCGACGCGGGCCTTGAGGTCGCCCCTGGCCTGCGGCTGACCGAGCTGGTGCAGCCCGCCGTGGTAGGCGTCGGGGTCGCCGAACAGCTTGGAGAGCAGCTCGAACTCGCGCTGGCTGCGCAGGCTGGCGTCGTCGCGGAACATGTTGACGTAGCGCTCCTGGAATTCCCAATCGGGAAGCTGGCCGCCGACGTAGGCCTGCATCAGCTGCTTGTAGGGGGCGACGTTGCCTTCACCGGCAACCTGGGCCGTGTCCTGACGGCTGGGCACCTGGGCCTCGAACACCGGGCCGAGCGCTTCAGGCGTGATGTCCCAGTTGTTGACCTCGAAGGTGGGCTGGCCGTTCTTGAAGATGATGAACTGCGGCGACTGGTGCTGGAGGCCGCTCAGCTCGGCCACGTGGTTGCTGGCCGGACGCCAGTCGACGACCCGGATAAAGCCCACCGGCAGCTCGTGCTTGGCCAGGAACGTCTCCAGCACGCCGAAGCCCTGCATGGTCTTGTGGCAGGTTCCGGCCTTGAAGACGGCGGCCTGGGGGTACTGCGCCAGGAAGGTATCGACTTCCTCGGGGGTGGTCAGCGGAATCAGGACCTGCTGGGCAGTGGAATCAGTCTGGGTCATGCTGAAATTGTACTCCCCGCTTTATTAAATGAAGTGATAGCCACCACGGTTGCAGCGGTTTGGGTGCACAAATTCAAGCGAAGAGGCGCACGGCGGCCTGAGCCTGCTTGGGCAGTTGCCCGGCAAACCACTGGGCGGTGAGCCTCAGGGCCGTTTCCAGGGGCGTGTGAATGTCACCATACGCGGCCACAAACCGCTCACTGCTGACCAGATACGGATGCTGGGACTTCGGCAGCATTTCCCTGATCTCGCGCAGGGGCGGCGCGGCCAGGCTGAGTACGGGAAGCAGCCACCCCGGCAAGGCGGTGAAGCGCAGCGGCTGCTGGCTGATCTGGGCGATGAGATGCAGGACTTCGCGCTGGGTCATTGCGGGCGCGTTGGGAATATGCCAGGCTTTGCCGAACGCGCTGTCGGAGGCGGCCAGTATCGCCATCGCCTCACCGAAATCTTCGATGAAGGTCAGGGTGGTGGGCATGTCGGGATCCCCCAGAATCTGCGCGGTTTTGCCCTGCAAGACCGGCTCAAATACCCGCCGACCCAGCACCGATTGTTCGGCAGTATGCGGCCCGAAAAAATTGGAAGCGCGGGCGAAGGTGACCCGGACCCGTCCGGTTTGATGGGCGGCCAGCATCTGCTCGGTCACCCGAATGCGCGCCTGGCCTTTGCGGGTGCGGCTGTGCATCGGCAAGTCTTCGTGAATGACCTGCCCCGGCGACCCGATGCCCACCTCGTCGTACATGTAGAGGTTGTCGCCGATCACCAGTCTGGCCTGCTGGGTGGCCGCGCCCTCAAGGATGTTGCCCCACAGCACGGGGAGCTGGGTTTCCCAGGCGTGGGCGCTGTAAATGGGAGCGGCACAGTTGTAGATGACCTGTGCGCCGACGCTGACGGCTTGAGCACTTTCCAGGTCGTAGGCGTCGGCCCGCACGATCTCGAACTGCGCCTTGCCTGCAGACGGGCCGAGCGGCTCCGGCAGGCCGGACAGGTGGCCGCTGCGGTTGACGAGCCGCACCTGCTCGCCGCGCCGCAGCAGGGCCTTGAGGGTGGCGCGTCCGAGCGGGCCGGAACCGAAAATCACGTGCTTCATGGCGACTCCTTGAGGACGAAATGGGCAGCGAGCAGATTGGGAAGACCAAGCATCTGAGCAACGTTTAGTTTCTAAACGCTGTTAAGTTACGTTAGAATCTGAGCAATGTCAAGTTCTCCCCGCCTGTCGTCCCCCGCGCCTGCCAAATCGGAGCGCTACCATCACGGCGATCTGCGCCGCGCCCTGCTGGACGCTGCCCGTGCGCTGGCCGCCGCGGGCGGCGTCGAGGCGCTGACCCTGCGCGAAGTGGCGCGGCAGGCTGGGGTGTCTCCCGCCGCGCCCTACCACCACTTCAGCGACAAAAACGATCTGCTGCGGGCCGTGGCCACCGAAGCCTTTGAATTGCTAACCCGAGCGATGGCAGTAGCGGCGGAGAGCACCGACGACCCGGTGCAGCGTCTGAAAGCCATCGGCGCGGCGTATCTGGCGTTTGCCTTCGCGCACCCGGCAGAATTCCGGTTCATGTTTCGCCATGAATTGTGCCTGCCACCGGGCGTTCCCGATCCGCTGGAGCAAGCGGGTACGGCATCGTACGGGGTGTTACTGACTGCTGTCGAGGCCGCCCAGAAGAGCACTCAGGTGCGCTCAGGCTCCCCGGATACGGAGCTGTCAACGCTGGGGCTGACCCTCTGGAGCGCCGTCCACGGCCTGAGTTCTATTCTGCTGGAAAGCCCGATGTCCAAAACCAGCACACCTGAAATCGGCCAGCACCTCGCCCGCAGCGTGATCGGAAACGTGCTGCGGGGGGTGCTGACCGAAGAACAGCGGGATTGAGTGGGGTGAGGCTTAGGCCTGCGCCCGCACGTCCGGCGCGCCCAGGGCGGCGATCTCGCCAGGGGTGATCTGGTAATGCTCGTTGCACCAGTGGCACACTACTTCCTGCCCGCCGTCCTCCATCATGCTCTGGCGCTCCTGCATGCCGAAGTAGGTCAGCGAGGCCACCGCCCGCTCGCGGGAGCAGCGGCACTGAAACTGAGCACTCTGGGCCTGCGGGGCCGCCACGAAGTCGAGCCCTTTGGTCGCCCGCTCCATGACTTCCAGCAGCGACACGTTGCGCAGGTTCTCGGTAAAGCTGCCCATGGCCTTGATGTTGGCTTCCAGCGCCGCCAGGGTCTCGTCACTGGCGCCGGGCATGGCCTGCACGATCAGCCCGCCCGCGCGCGCCACCCGGCCGCCTTCCTCGTAGACGCCGAGCTGCACCGCGCTGGGAATCTGCTCGCTGGAGGCCAGATAGTAGGCCACGTCCTCGGCCAGTTCGCCGCTGACGAGTTCCACACTGCCGGTCCAGGGTTCGGCGTTGTCGAGGAGCCGGGTCACGGCCAGTTCGCCGGTGCTGCCGATCAGCCCGCTCACGTCGAGCTTGCCGTCGGTGGTTCGCAGCGGCAAATCGGCGTCCGGCTCGCGCACGTAGCCGCGCACCCAACCCTCGGCGCTGCCCTCGGCCACCAGCCAGCCCAGCGGTCCGTCGCCCTGCACCCGCAAATTCACCCGGCTGTCGACCTTCTTGCCGAGGATGATCGCCAGCAGCGCGGCGGCGCTCAGCGCCCGGCCCAGCGCGGCGGTGGCGGTCTTGCTGAGCTCATGGCGCACGCGGGCTTCCTCGACGATCTGCGTGGCGTCGATGGCCACCACCCGCAAGGTGTTGCCTGCCGCCGTGCCGCGCAGGATGTAGGAGCTTGAAGTCTGTATGTCTTGCATTACAAAATCTTATATAAGCAGACTCAGATTTAAAGTAGGAAAAGTGGGAATTGGAGAGGGGGCACGGTAGAGGCGAAGAGGCCTGTCCCGACGCCCGCCCCCTACTTCTGCGAAGTGATGAAACTCAGATTGCGGTCCTGCTGCGCCCGGTCCAGGCCGTAACCGAACACGAAGGCGTCGGGGATGGTAAAGCCGAGGTAATCAACCGGCACCTCCACCTTGCGCCGCGAGGGTTTGCTCAGTAGTGAGGCGACCTTCAAGCTGGCCGGGCCGCGCTCGGAGAGGTAGCGCAGGATGTAGTTCATGGTGATGCCGGTGTCGATGATGTCCTCGACCAGCAGCACGTGGCGGCCCGAGAGCGGGAAGCTGAGGTCCTTGACCAGCTTGACCTCGCCGCTGGTCTGCTTGGCATCGCCGTAACTGCTGGTCTGCATGAAGTCGATGGTCAGCGGAATGTCGAGTGAGCGCACCAGGTCGGCGTGAAAGAGAAACGCGCCGTTGAGCAGGCAGATCAGGTGTGGGTTGAGCCCCACGTAGTCCTGACGGATCTGGTGGGCCAGCTCATGCACGCGGGCCATCAGTTGCGCTTCGCTGATCTGTACCGGGCCGTCACTGGGGCGCAGTTGTTTTTGCTGGAACACGGTCATGCGAATCAGCCTAGAGCATTTGTTCGTTCCGTGTGCGGGGAAATGGACTCCACCCACTCCACTTCCATATGCTCTGGCACGGCTCCTGATCGCTCTGCCCAGTCATAAAAACAGACATATTTTTATGACGAATCCGCTCACGACCAGCCGCCGGACGCGAATCGGAAAACATCACCGAAACGCCGACCCCACCGGCACTTGGCGGCACTATACTCAGGCGTATGACGCCCGCTCTTTCCCCGGTCACGGCTTCCGGTATCACGCTCCCTCCGACCCGGACGTATACCGCTCCCGGCGTGCTGGGGCGCATCGTGGCCGAGCGCGGCCAGGATTACGCCGGGGCCGCCTGCGAGCTGGGCGAAGCTAGAGTGCGCGCCCGGCGCTTTCACGCGGCGCTGGCCCGACCCGGCTTGCAACTCATCGCCGAAATCAAGCGGGCCAGTCCCAGCCAGGGCCAGATCGCCCCGATTGATCCGGCAGCAGCGGCCCTGAGCTACCTGCGCGGCGGCGCGGCCTGCCTGAGCGTGCTGACCGAGCTGAGGCACTTCGACGGTTCGCCGGAAGCGCTGCACGCGGTGGTCGCCGCCGTAACGATACCGGTGCTGCGTAAGGACTTCGTCGTGCATCCGAAGATGCTTCAGGAGGCCGCCGACTGGGGAGCCAGCGCAGCCCTGCTGATGGTCAGCGTGCTGGGCGAGGACGTGGGCGCGTACCTGAGACTGGCCCACCACTTCGGCTTGGACGCCCTGGTGGAAGTGCACGACGAGGCTGAGCTGGACGTGGCGCTCGCGGCAGGCGCGGAGATCATCGGGGTCAACAACCGCGACCTGACCACCCTGGCGATTAGCCTCGCCAACAGCCCGCGCCTGATCGCCCACGCCCGCGCCGCCGGGTACGAAGGCCTGCTGGTGGCCGAGAGCGGCTACCGTACGCCCGGTGACATCGTCAGCATCCGCGCGGTGGCCGACGCCGTGTTGGTGGGTAGCAGCCTGGCCGGAAGCGGCGATCTGGAGGGCGCGGCGCGGGCATTGTTGAGCCGCTGAAGGTGGGTCTTCTGCCAGCCGGGGTAGGCGGACTTTACCGGGCCTTCAACCGCTCCCGTCTTCCGACTGAAGCTGTTGCGGATGATTTGCCCTACACCTTTACTTCATGGAGATTACGAGCCACCTATCCAGGCGGGCGAGCAGCAACGTAAGATCGGTGGATGTGGAGCCAGGCCGACCACGAGACGCTGTTGTTGACTTTGGCGGTCGCCGAGTCCCAGCAACGTCTTCTGGACCAGCTGGTGCAAGGTTCTGTCAAAACATTGACGGGGTTGACCTTGTGGCGTCAGGAGAACGGAACGCTGACGTTGCAGGGATGGTCCGGCACGTCGCACGAAGAGGGCAAGCCCGTTCCCTTGCCGGGTGCGCCGAACTATCTGCTGGGCTGGACGCCAGCCGCACCATTGCCAACTTCGGTGCAGGCCATGCTCGGTCTGCGCCTGCTGTATCTGGACGTCCTGAACGAGAAGCGCCAGTTGAGTGATCAGCTGTCGATGCTTCATCACGCGGCCCTGACCGACCCGTTGACGGGGCTGGGCAATCGACGTGCTTTTGACGCCGCTGTGGAAGCGGCGGAAGTGGCGCAAGAGGACTTTGCCGTGGTCTTCATCGACCTGAATGGATTCAAAGCGCTGAACGACAAGTTCGGTCACGCGCTGGGCGACTCGCTCCTGAGGGGGTACGGGGTTTGGCTCTCGCGCGTGACCCATAAGCGGGCCCAGGTCTACCGCCTAGGCGGTGATGAGTTCGTTGTCCTGATGCGCCGCACCGTGCTGTCGCCGGAAGCGTTCTCCGTCTGGGCAATGGACCGTCTGCAAATTCCCTTTGTCGACAATGTGAGCGCAGCGATTGGGATTGCGTGGCGCCATGAGTGTGAGGATGTTCAGGCGGTGTTGAGCCTGGCAGATGAGCGGATGTACGCGGTCAAGAAAGCGGAGCTTCCTACGACCGCCACCCACGAACGTCGGCGTTTTCGTACTTCAAATTGAACCGCAACGCCTCTGCAGAGGGTTTCGTGCTGAGGCGTTACGACACTTCAAACTCAGCAGATGAGTCTGTGGGTCTTATCGACCACTGGAAACGAACAGCAGAGGGTCGGACTTACTGACGTTTTGGCCATCCAAGCTGATTCTCCAAACGGCGAGATCTTTACTAGCCAGGGCGAGTAGCTCTCTTTGCTGATCAGCCTTTTCAGATAATGGTTCTCGTCAGCCGGAAGACAAACCTTCAATGGCTGGCCCATAATTGACTAATTGACTATAGGATTCTTGGGTCTTTAAGTGAATAAGCCACTAGCGTCACGACTCAGCCGCTGACTCCTTCGCCCCGCCGGTACGCCAATGGCGTCACTCCGCAAGCCTTCCCGAAGGCGGCGTAAAAGCGGCTGACCGAACCGAAGCCCGCTTCCAGAGCGGTCTCCAGCACCGGGCGGCGGGTGGTCAGCAGCAGGCGCTGGGCGTGGGCCAGGCGGTGTTGCAGCACGTACTCGCCGAGACTCAGGCCGAAGACCTCGCGAAACAGCGTGGAGGCGTAGTTGACGTGCAGGCCCGAAGCAGCGGAGATCTGGCTGACTGACAGCGGCGCGCTCGCGTGCGCGGCGGCGTACCGGGCGAGTTCGGCGGCGCGGCTGAGGCGGCCAGACGCCTGGACCGGCCTGCCCGTCAGTGGTCCGGCCAGCGCCAAGCGCTTGAGGCGGGCTTCGAGTTCCAGTTCGGCGATCTCCAGGCGGACCCGCTCACCCGACGCGGCGTCTGCCTCCCAGCGCGCCAGCAGGGCCGCGTCACCCACGTCTGCCGCCGAGAGCCGCACCCCACCGCGCAGCACCCCCTCGCTGAACGTTGGGGGCAGCCCGAAGCGCAGAAAGCTGAGCAGCGGCAGGGTCAGCCCAGCCATCCGGCTCCCCGGTTCGGCAGCGCTCAGCCGGTGCGGAAAGCTGCCCCAGAACAGTGCCAGTTGCCCGGTTTCCAGGGTCAGCCACTGGCCGCCGAACAGGTAAGTGATCTGGCCGTGAAGCAGCAAATTGAGTTCGATTTCGCCGTGCTGATGGGCACGCGCCATCGGCGCAGGCGAGCTGTTCCAGACGCCGAAGCCGAACTCGTTCCAGGTGGCGGGCAGCTCGGGCGGGGCCATGGGCTGAGAATACAAGAATTTTTGCGGTGAGAAGCGGAAGATCTTCCCGCGGACTCGGGTTAAGCTTGTTTGACCCCACCGCCCCACAAGGAGCCAGCATGTCCAGCCCCGCCGTGTCGTTTGAACTCTCTGCCCAGCCGCCGCAGCCGCGTCCCCTTCCGGCGGTCTCACCCTTTCATCTGACGCCCCAGCAGGTGCAGTTCTTCGACGACAGCGGCTATCTGGTGTTGCGGCAGTGGGTGACCGGCGAGCTGCTGCTTCGCCTGCAGGGTGCCGCCTCGCGCTGGATAACCGACGGCAACGCCTTCAGCGCGGCGGGGGGGCGCAGCGAGGATTACAACCTGGCCCGGCGGCAGGGTGGCGAGGCGCTGTTCAGAATCAACTACCTGCACAACAAGGGCGAGGCCGCCTCGCTGGCCCTGCTGGGCAGCCCGGCGGTGCTGGGCGTGGCCGAGAGCCTTTGCGGCCCCAACTTCGTGCCGACCTACGAGAGCCTGGTATTCAAGGCCGAGGGCGACGGCGAGCAGATTCCCTGGCACCAGGACGCCGTGCATCCACGCCAGCACCGCATCTTCAATTTCGATTTGTACCTCGACGCCTCGCGGATCGGGGCCGGGGCACTGCGGGTGGTGCCGGGCACCCAGCGCCGCCTGCTCGATCCCTGCGAGATCCGCGGCGAGTACGGCTGGGACGCGCCGGGCGTGTTGCAAGTCGAGATGGAGCCGGGCGACGTGCTGCTGCATGACGTGATGGTCCTGCACGGCAGTGAACCCACCGTCGGAAACGCGCTCAGACGCACCATCTACCTGGAGTTCCGTGCGGCCGAGCAGATCGTGGCTGAGGGTCCCTGGGACCGGCAGTGGATAGACCGTCGCCTGCGGTTGTTGCCGCTGGCGCTGGAGGCCCGCAAAGCCCTGAATCTGGGCGCTGAGTTTGCCTGGAACGTCGCGCCGGAATACCGACTCCTTCCGCTCGGCGACGGCCAGGCCGAGCTGAAGGTCGTCCACGAGGTTCACACTCCCGGCGCTTGGTGCAGTGCGGGCAGCGTGAAGTAATCGGAAAGCCGCTGAACAGCCGAGTGCGCGATTGACGCCCGCTTCCGGCAGCCTTACAGTCCAGCCATGTCCAATTCGACGAGTCAGCCAGCCAGCGGCGTGCTTTCCAGATTCCGGCTTGACGGCAAAACTGCTGTCGTTACCGGAGCCACACGGGGCATTGGCCGCGCCCTGACCCGTGCGCTGGCTGAGGCGGGGGCCAACATCGTCATCGTGGGCCGCGACGAGCAGGCCGCTCGCGAGGTGGAAGCCGAACTGGCCGAACTCGGTACCCAGACCCTGACGGTGATGGCCGAGATCACCGAGCGCAGTGCGGTGGAGCGCTTGCTGGCCGAGACGCTGGAGCGCTTCGGGCGCGCCGACATTCTGGTCAACAACGCTGGAACCTGCGTTCACCGCCCGGCCCTGGACGTGACCGACGACGAGTGGCGGCAGGTCATGGGCGTCAACGTGGACGCCCTGTGGCTGGCCTCGCAGGTCTTCGGGCGGCAGATGGCGGTGCAGGGCGGCGGCAACATCGTCAACATCGGCTCGATCTCGGCGCAGATCGTCAACCGGCCGCAGTGGCAGCCCGCCTACAACGCGTCCAAAGCAGCGGTGCATCAGCTCACCAAGAGCCTGGCTGCCGAGTGGGCACCGCTGAATATCCGGGTCAACGCGCTGGCTCCCGGTTATGTCAAGACCGACATGGCTCCGGTAGATGATCCCCAGTTCAAGTCGCGCTGGATCGACGATGCGCCGCAGCAGCGGGCCGCCCTGCCGGAAGAGCTGGGGCCAGCCGTGGTGTTTCTGGCGAGTGACGCCTCCTCATTCATGACCGGCTCGGTGCTGGTGATGGACGGGGGCTACACGCTGTTTTGAGCGCTGATCTGGGGGCTGGCCCGTCTGAACACGCTGAGGCTCTAAACTGCGGCCCATGTCTTCCGATCTCCTCCCCGAAACCCAGCTCGCCGCCCAAATCGCCGCTGCCGTGCAGGGCGGCCAGGACCCCGGGCAAGCCGCCCTGGCTGCCCGCACCCGCGCCGAGGCCGATCCATCCAACGCCCTGATCAGCTTGCTGAGCGCCGAGCAGATCGGTCAGCAGGCCGACGAGGTGTCGCGCCGTCTGGGTGCTGGCGAAACGCTGCCGCTGGCGGGCGTGCCCGTCGTTATCAAGGACAACCTGAACCTGATCGGCACCGCCACCACCTGCGGCAGCCGGATGCTGGCGAACTACGTCAGTCCCTACACCGCCACCGCTGTGACGCGCTTGCAGCGAGCCGGGGCCATTGTTGTCGGCAAGGCCAACATGGACGAGTTCGCCATGGGATCGAGCACCGAGACCGGCGCGTTCGGGGCCACCCTCAACCCCTGGGACCCGGCCCGCGTGCCGGGCGGCACCTCGGGTGGCAGCGCGGCGGCGGTGGCCTCGGGGATGGTGGCACTCTCGCTTGGCTCGGACACCGGCGGCTCGGTGCGCCAGCCCGCCGGATTTACCGGGGTCTACGGCTTCAAGCCGACCTACGGGCGGGTCAGCCGCTACGGGCTGGTGTCGCACGCCAGCAGCCTCGATCAGATCGGGCCGTTCGCGACCTCTGCCCGCGATCTGGCGCTGATTCTGGACGCCGTTAGTGGTCATGACCCGATGGACGCCACCAGTCTGGACGCCGCGCCGCAGTTCATGTCTGCTTTGGGTCAGGACATCAAAGGCCTGCGGGTGGGCGTCATCAGCGAGTCGCTGGGCGGCAACACGCCGGGCGTGGCGGCGGCGCTGGACAAGATGTTGGACGCTCTCAAGGGCCTGGGCGCAAGTGTCGGCGAGATCAGCCTGCCCACCCTTCAGCACGCCGTCGCCGCCTACTATCTGATCTCCACGCCGGAAGCCAGCAGCAACCTGGCCCGCTACGACGGCATGGTCTACGGCACCCGGGTCGATGCGGGCGACGTGAACACGTCCATGAGCGTGGCACGTGGGCAGAATTTCGGGCGCGAGGTCAAACGCCGCATCCTGATCGGCACCTACGCCCTGTCGAGCGGCTACTACGACGCCTACTACAGCAAGGCCATGAAGGTGCGCCGCTTAATCGCCGACGACTTCAACCGTGCCTTCGGGCAGTTCGACATCCTGGTGACGCCCACCAGTCCCTTTCCGGCTTTCAGGCGCGGCGAAAAGGTCAGCGACCCGGTGGCCATGTACGCCGCCGACGTGGACACGGTGGGGGTCAGTCTGGCGGGGTTGCCTGCGCTGAGCGTGCCCGCCGGATTCGAGACGGTGGATGGTGTACGCCTGCCGGTGGGAATTCAACTGATTGCTCCGGCGCTGGGCGACGAGAAACTGCTGACGGTGGCCGACGCCCTCGAGCGCAGCGGCGCGGTGAAGGTGGAACTTGCTCCGTGCTGAGTTGCCGGGCCTGAGTCAGCTTGCCGAATTCAGCTTGGCCGCCCAGCACCCTCTGACCCGCCAATGGCAAGATGATCAGACCCGGCTGGAGCGCCTCGCGGCGATTCACGGGTTCGATTTGCAACTCGCCACTGACCTTGAACTGGCGGGGCAGCGGGCTGAATTTTTGAATGTGGGTCAGGACGCGCAAGCTTTCCTCAACCGCTGGGTCAGGGTGCCGCCCGACCTTCACGCCATGCTCAGCATCCGCTTTCAGGGACTGGACGTGACCAAGCCCTTCGTGGACGCCTCGCTGCTCAGCCGCCCGCTGACCGGGCTGGACTTGCCCGCGCTGGCGGAAGTCGCCCGCGAGGTCTACGGCGCGTTCAAACCGCTTTACCTGCGGCTGTGGAGTGCCGCACCCGCCGGACACTTTGCCGGAACCCGGCCCGACAAGCGCTTTCTGGCCGCGCCGATCTCGCAGCTCATCGGGGCTCATGTGCCGCCCGAACTCGGCACCCGGCCTGCCCAGGACCTCAGCCGCTACGACGAGGCCCAGGCGGCTTACGCCGATGTGGACGCTCAGCACCCGCAGCATACTGAGCAGGCGGCCTTGCAGGACCAGGCAGATTTGCAGGAGAGCACTGAGGCTGGAACGCTCTTCGACGTGCTGGTGTGGGGCGAGTGGGCCGGGTACGTGGCTGCTACCGAAAACGCCGAGGGCGACACGCTGGGCCTGAGTGCCTACGTCGTGCAGGAGATCATTCTCGCGCCCGCCTTCCGGGGATACGGCTACGGCGCGGCCCTCAGCACCCTACTGGCCCGCTCACTGCCCGATCAAAGCCGCGTCCTGATCGGCACCGTTCACGCCGAGAACCGGGGGGCGGTCACGGCGGCGATTCGGGCCGGACGGGTGGACGTGGGCGGCTGGATTCAAGTGGCATTGTAAAGATGCCCAGTTCTGGCGTCGTTAGCAAGAATGTCTACGAGCCGCTGCCGGTGCGTCCGGGCAACTGAAGCGGGTCATTTTGTCAGGGCGTCCACCACCCGCTGGGGCAACTCCAGCGGAATCAGGTGGCCGCTGCCGTCAACTGGCTCGCCCTGCGCTCCAGGCAGTTTCGCCAGCACCCCGTCGCGGATGGTCTGCGGACCGATGGCCGGGTCGTCCTCCGAGAACAGCACCGTGATCGGCACCGTCAGCGCTCCCAGCTCGCCGCTGAGGTCCTCGCGGCTGCCCACATCGGTCCAGGCTTGCCAGGCGGCGCGGCTGGCCCGCAGGCCGTCGCTGACAAGCTGGCGCAGGTCATGCTCTGGCAGCGGCTGAAGCGCGATGTGGTGGTACTGCTTTTCCAGTGAGGCCACGTCGTTCCAGGCGGCGCGCAAGTTGGCGCGGTCCTCGTCCGACATCGGCTCGGGACCGGGCGGCGAGGGCGCGATCAGGAGCAGTTCGGTCACCAGCGCCGGGTGCCGGGCGGCCAGCAGCAGCGCCACCTTGCCGCCCATCGAGTGCGCCGCCAGTCGGTACGGCCCAGCCCTCGAGGCCCGCAGCACCTCCGCCAGATGCTCGGCCATGTCGCCGGTCGTCTGGCCTGCCCGGCCCAGGTCGGCAGCGTCGCCGAAGCCCAGCAGGTCGGGGGTCAGCACCCCGGCACGTAAGGCCAGCTGGCCCAGCACCCGCCGCCACAGCCGCCCGGAGGTGCCGAAGCCGTGAACCAGCGCTAGCGGGGCGGCAGTCGGCCCGCTCACGCGCCCACGCGCACCCAGTCTGTCACCAGGTCGCCGATCAGCGCGTCGGCGGTGCGTAGGCTCAGCGCCATCTGGGTCAGGCTGGGGTTGACGCTCAGCGAGCTGGGAAAGGTGGAGTTGTCGCAGATCCACAATCCCGGCTCGTCGTGCACCCGTCCGAAGGGGTCGGTGACGCTGCTGACCGGGTCGTGGCCCATCCGTGCCGTGCCGAGGGTGTGGGCCGCCCTCGGCAGTGCCCAGACCTCGCGCGCGCCAATCCTGGCCCACAGCTCACGCATCAGCGCCTCGGCGTGGGCGCTCATGCGGCGCTCGTTGTCGCCGAAACTGAAATGAATGCGCGGCTTGGGCAGCCCGCGCCCGTCCAGCTCGTTCGAGAGTTCGAGAAAGTTGTGTTCATACGGCAGGCACTCGCCCAGCACGTTGATTCCGGCGACATGGTTGTAGTGGCTCAGGTGCTCGGTGAGCGCCGCGCCCCACGCCCCACCGCCGCGCGCATACTGGGTGGCGTAGGTCACCGGCATGACGCCCAGCGACTGGAGCAGGTAGCCGCCGACCAGCCCCGGCACTCGGTGGGTGTCCTCGCTGATCAGGCCGCCGGGAATGCCCTTGTAGGGGCGCAGATCATCATCCATCAGCCCCCAGACCTGCACGCCCACATGGGCCATGAAGTTGCGGCCCACCTGCCCGCTGCCGCTGGCCAGTCCGCCGAGCAGCAGCAAGCGGGGCGTTTCGATGGCTCCGGCGGCCAGCACCACCCGCTCGGCCCGCACGCTCAGCATCTGGTCGCCTTGTCGGTAGTGCGCGCCGACCACCCGGCCCCCCTCGCGAATCAGATTCGTGACCTGCGCCCCGCTGACGATGACGGCCCCGCGTGCCTCGGCCAGCGCCAGATACGTCACGTCGAGGCTGGCCTTGGCTCCCGTCGAGCACCCTGCCTGACAAAAGCCCCGGTTGGAGCAGGCAGGGCGCAGACCGTAGCCTTCCTGCTGCTGCGGGCGGCTCAGCGCGGCGTTGGCCGCTGGGAAGGTGCGCAGACCCAGTTCATGGCAGGCCCGCTCCATCAGGAGGGCTGCGCCGTTGAGCGGGAGTGCCGGGTGAGGGTACGGCTGGTTCCGGGGCGGTCCCCAGGGGTAGTCTGCCGGGCCGGACACGCCCAGGAACGCCTCCACCTCGTCGTAGTACGGCGCGAGGTCGGCGTACTCCAGCGGCCAGTCCACGCCCTCTCCGAACTCCTGAAACAGCTGGAAGTCGTCGGGCTGGGCACGTGGGGTGTAGGCGGTGTAATGCAGGGTCGAGCCGCCCACCCCGCGCCCGGAGTTGTTGCGCCCGAAGGCCAGCGGGTCTTTGCCCGCCGAGAGCCGCTCGTCCATCCAGAAGAGGCTGGCCTGCGCCACCTCGTCGGTGGGCATCTCGGCAGGCTTGTGGCGTACCCCGGCTTCGAGTGCAGCCACTCGCAGCCCCGCCGAGGCCAGCCGGGCCAACAGCGGCGCGCCGCCCGCTCTGGTGCCGATCACCAGCACGTCAAGGTCGGTGAGCGACGCCCTCAGGTCATTTGCCATAACGGATCTCACGCGCTTCCAGCTCGTTCGGCCCCACCTGTGGCCAGCCGGGCGCATCCATGAAGCCTGCGTAGCCGAAGCGGTACTGGGTCAGCGGGTGGGCCATGAAACCCTCGGTCAGCTCAGCGAGCAGGTCTTCGAAAGTGTGCGGGTGGCGGCGCTGAAGATCGTGCAGGGTGGCGTCCTGCGCTTCAGGAGCCAGGATCTCGAAGTTGGTGGGCAGGGCGGCCAGCAGTTCCCTGTAGGCCTGGCCGTCGGGCGGGGTGTCGGCGAAGCGCCAACCGTCGGTCTGCCGCAATTGAAGGCGGTGGTCGATCAGGCCACTGAGATCCAGCTCTGCCGGGTCGTGAGGGACCAGCCGGACGGCCACCGCACGCAGACGGTCGAACTCGGCCTCGGTGAAGTGCTGGCGCTCGTAGCGGGCATCCAAGCGGGCCAGCAAGGCGGCGCGGGTGGGAGCCGTCACCGCCGGGGAAGCCAGCGCCGCCAGAATCTCGTCGCGCTCGGTGGCGCTCACTGCAGGCCGCTGGGGAGGGTCATGGCGTTCATTCCTGCCAATCTGCCAAACCCCGCCGCGCTGCTCGGTAGGGTTTGATGCTTTGTCTCGGGATTCAATTCAGGCGTTGACGTACAGCACAGGATTCTGGACATTCCGGCTCAGGTAGGTCCGCACCGAGTGTCCCCGAGAGCGGCGGCGAATTTCACCGGCGCGACGTGGCCGGAAAATTCCAGCCGCCCCGGCGCATTCATGTCCTCGGCTGAGCGCACCACGCTCTCGAACACGGCGAGAGCGAACCGGACGGTGCTGGACCTGACGGCGGCCACCTTCCAGCCGCCGCGCATCGCCTCGTAGAGTTCCAGGGCACTCAGCTGATGTCGTTACTGCTGATTGATCCGGATCAACAGCACCGGATCGGCGGCGTAGTAAGCGCTCAACTCGCTCAGGGGCATCCGACCTAGCCCGGCGCTTTTCCAGCCGTGTACTGCATTGGTCAGGAGGCCGAGGCCCAGCAGATCGATCACGGCGGCCTCGATTCGTAGGGTCGTTTCCTTGTCTAGCAGGTGGTGGGCCAGAATGTCGATCTGCGGCGCGAGATTCAGGTCACGCAACTCGCGCCGCACCTGAACGTTGCGTGACTCGCCCGCTTCGCTGAGGTGCACCAGCACCCGCTCGCCCTGACCCTCGCCAACGTAGAAGACGGCACCCGTGCGAGGATTGAGGTAGACGTAAAAGCCGAGCTGAGTGGCGACTTCGGGAGGGAGGAAGGGAGCCATAGCGGCCACGGTAGGACGAAAGGGAAAACAGAGAACTGAACGGCGGCCTTTCGATTGATGACCCTCTGACGTTCCCGCAGAGTTCGCTTCCGTGACCCTCAGCCGGAGTGGAGAGCAGGTTGCCCAGGCACAGTAGCGCTGGCACCCCTGCACGCCGCTGTGCTACACTCTCCGAGTTTGCCCGAAAACTGGGCGAGTTGCCATGTCTGGCTGGCCCCTGCTCCAAGCGGCGGGCCGCGCCGTGAGAAAGGAGAAGTTTCATGAAGCGTACCTACCAACCCAACAACCGCAAACGCGCCAAGACCCACGGCTTTCGCGCCCGCATGAAGACCACCGCTGGCCGCGCCGTGCTGGCCCGCCGCCGGGCCAAGGGCCGTCAGCAGCTGACCGTCGCCGACGAGAAGTAAGCCGCGAGTCTTCGCCGCTGAGGTGATTCACTGATGCCCCCTTCCAGCGCCACTGCCCCGGCCCCGCGCCCAGCAGTGGCGCTGGTTTCGTTGCGTGGCGAGCGTGAGTTCCGCAAGGTGCGCCAGCACGGGCAGGTCATCCGCCACGCGCTGTTTACCCTGCGGGTCACCGATTATCGTCCCCGCTACGGTGAAACCTGGCAGCCGCGCGCCATCATTGGCATTGTGGTGCCCAAAAAAACCCTCAAGCTGGCGGTCAAGCGCAACCGGGTGCGCCGCCGTGTCCGCGAGGCGTTGCGGACCTTGCCGACGCTGCCGCCCTGCCGGGCCACCATTCATCCTAATGTGGCGGCGCTGAGCGTGCCGTTCGGGGAGCTTCAGGCGGCGCTCGGCGAAGCGCTGGCGGGCGACTTCAAGAACCCAAAGAAGAAGCCCGCCCAGAAGCCCGCCCAGAAGCCCGCCGGACCCGCTTCGTGAGCGCCCCCGCCAGAGTGATGGTGCGGGCGGTGCGCGGGTACCAGCGCCACCTCTCGCCGCTCAAGGCCGCGCCCACCTGCCGCTTTACACCCACCTGTAGTCAGTATGCTGCCGAGGCTATCGAGCGTCACGGCGCAGTCAAGGGCGGGTGGTTGGCCCTGTGGCGCATCGCCCGCTGCCAGCCGTTCAACTCCGGCGGCGTCGATCTGGTGCCGGAGGTGTTTCCCCGCAGGGGGCCACCGACGCCAGCCCGCGCCCACGACCCGTCCGCCGACTGAGCCGAACTCAGCCAATCCAGACCCATCCGCTTCCACCAAATGAGAGAGTGAGACTATGACAACGCCCCCGCGCTCCGGCGCTCGCAACTGGCTCTACGGCACCGCGCTGACGGCGCTGGTCCTGGTCCTGACCGGCTGTGGGGTCGGGCAGCCGGGATCGTTCGGTCACGTCTTGCAGTCCGGCTGGATCCAGGCCGACATCGACGGCAACGGCACCAAGGATCTGATTGCCCAGACCAACTTGGCCGACGTGGTGTTCAACCCCGAGGGCGAGATCGTCGGCTGGTTCGTGAAGGTCAACCCCGGCTCGCAGCTCATCAAGACCAACAACGACGGCAGCTACAACCTCGATCAGCTCAAAGGCGGGCTGTCGATCAATCTGGTGGGCGGGCGCAACGGCAGCGACAACAAGCCGCTGCTGATCAGCGGGCGCAAGGCGCTGGAAGTCGGGCTGGCGGGCAACACGGCCAAGCCGGTGGCGCAGGCTCCCAAGACCGATACCGACCTCAAGCAAAACCGCCTGAGCGCCACCTTCGTCTACACCCAGGGCGGAACCACCGTCACCAAGACCGTGGTGCTGCACCCCCGGCAGTTCAGCATTCAGGCTGACGTGAACGTGACCGGCGCGGGGGCGGGCGCGTATACCCTCAATTTCCCCGGTTTGGGCACCACGGCCAATCCCGAGGTCAAGGCGCTGGCTGCGGGTACGGCAACTCCCACCACCACGGCGGGCACCGTACCGAATGCCAGCTACGCCGCACTGCAAACGTCCATCGCGGGTCTGCTGCACAACTCGCAGACGGCGGCGGCGCTCCTCATCCGCCCGCAGCAGGGCGGTCAGGGCGGCACGCCAGTTCAGGGACCGCTGAACGTGACCACCGCTGGCGGCACCGACGCCCGGCTGACCGTCAACGCGGCGGGGCCGCTGGCCCTCGACATCTACGGCGGCAAGAACGAACTCGTCCATTTGTATCAGGGCGGCTACACTGAGCTGCCGGGTGTCTTCAGCCCCAATGTCTTCGGCTACATCAGCCTCTACATCGCCAAGTTCATGGTCTGGCTCTACAGCTTCTTCGGCAACTGGGGCCTGACCATCCTGGTGCTCACGGTCACGCTGCGGCTGCTGATCTGGCCCCTGATGCAGTCGCAGGGCCGCACCACCGCCAAGATGCAGATGGTACAGCCGCTGATGAAGGAAGTGCAGGAAAAGTACAAGGACGACCCGGCCAAGGTGCAGGCCGAAACCATGCGGCTTTACCGCGAGTACGACGTGAACCCGGTGGGCTGCCTGAGCATGTTCATTCCGCTGCCGATTTTGTTCGTCCTCTACGGCACCATCCGCAACTTCGAGTTCGACCAGGGCCTGTGGTGGCTGCCTGACCTGTCGATTCCCGATCCGTTCTGGATTCTGGGCATTCTGTACGTCTGCGCCAACCTGCTGCAACTCTACGTCTCGACCCGCAAGGCCCCGCAGATGTTCAAGCAGCAGGCCGTGATGTACCTGTTCTTCGCCTACTTCGCCCTGACCTTCCCGGCGGGCGTGACCCTCTACTGGATCATCGGCACCCTGATCGGCACCGGCCAGCAGTACCTGATCAACAAGCAGGTCGAGGCACACATGTCCACGGGGCTCCAGAAAGCGGAGAAGAAGATGGCCACCAGCGGCGCGAATACCGTCAATCTCGGTAAGGGCGCTCCGGTCAAGGTAACCCCCGTCAAGACCGTCACGGTGGAGCAGAGCGGCAAGCCGTCGAGCAGCAGCGCTCCGGCCAAGCCCAGCGGCTTCCGTGCTGTTCTGGAGCAGGCTGCCCGCCAGGCCGCCGAGCAGCAGCGCCAGCAGCAGGAAAAGAAAAAGAGCTGAGCTGCCCTGTCCCGAAAAGTCCCCGCCTGGAAATTCCGGCGGGGCTTTTTCAGTCGGTCGTGGGAAGGCCTGATCTTTCTCCACGGACCATTTCCCACCCAACAGTTCCGGCTTGCCACTTCCCGTATCCTGCTTCAATGACTGCCAAACCCTTCAAGCTCCAGACCCTGATCGCCCAGGCGGCGGGCGGGCGCGTGGTTCGCACCGCCTTTATCGAAGCCGACGAGATCGACCGCCGCATGCTGCACAACGACGAGATCAAATCGGTGATGGCGGGCGGCTTTCCCGATGCCCGGCGGGTGGTGCTGACCTTGCATCCGGCGCACATTCCCTCGGTCGACAGCGGTGTGACGGTGTACCGCGTGACCCCGCAGACGCCCGGCTGGGATGCCCAGGACTTCGGCGTGGCGTTGCGGCGCGCGGGACTGCCCGAAGACGCCCTGGGCGACGTGCGCGAGGACCGCAGCTCGTTTCTGGTCGCTGCGACCGGCAAGGCGGCCAAAACGCTGGCCGAACTGACGGCGTTGGGCGGGCGCGAGGTGGACATTGAGGAAGTGGGGGAGAGTGCCGGGCGCGGCGCGAAGGTACGGGAAGTGGTCGTGCCGTCCATGCGCATCGACGTGGTGGGTGCAAAAGGCTTCGGGGTCAGCCGGGCCTACTTCCAGCAGGGTGTGGAAACCGGCAAGGTGCGCCTCAACGGACAGGTGGCCCGTGCCAGTGCCGAGATTCGGGAGGGTGACAGCCTCGCCGCCGAGGGGCTGGGCCGCATCGACTTCCGGCGGGTGGTGAATGAGACGCGGCGCGGGAATTACAAGGTGGAGCTGAATGTCGAGAAGTGAGCGGTGATTGCGTACAGCGCTGATCCCCACGCCCTCACGCCCGAGCAATTGACGGGCTTTTTCGTCGGCTGGCCCAACCCGCCGCGTCCTGAAACCTTGCTGCGCTTATTGCAGTCGAGCTTCCGCGTCAGCCTCGCCCACGACGGCGAACGGGTGGTGGGCTTTGCCAACGCCATCAGCGACGGCGTACTGAGCGCTTACATTCCGCTGCTGGAAGTCTTGCCTGAATACCAGGGGCGCGGCATCGGCAGCGAAATCACCCGGCGGCTTCTGGCCGAACTCAGTCACCTCTACATGGTAGACGTGATGTGTGACGATGAGGTGGCTCCCTTCTACGAGCGCCTGGGGTTGCAGCGGGCCGGAGGGCTCATTCGGCGCAACTATGCCCGGCAGTCTGGGGAGTGATTTTTTCAGCGCTTTTCACCGAGATCAGAGACCGAAAACGCTGGGCGAGTGCCGCCATGAACCTCTTCTTCGGGCTGGAGCTGGGCACTCTGTCGGTGGGCGCTGTCCTGGGTGCGCTGGCACTGGCAGGCTTGTTTCGGTGGCGCGGCCTTCAAGCCATGCCCGAAGGTGTGACACTTTCTCATTTTCCGTACTTCATGCGTCAGTTGGGGTAGCAATTCGCCCTGTCGCCGGCGGAGGTCGGTCTCTTCTTCACCCTGCCTCTCTGGTTGCTTCGGCGCTGGCTGCCACTGTGGGCAACGGTCTTGCTGATAGTGGGGCTGTTCGGCGCGGCCCATGACGCCAGACCACACGTTACCCCGCTGCTGTTTCTCGCCATCGTGGTGGTGGTTGGTGTGCCCACCGTGACCCTTTCTCTGGTGAGGGGCTTCTGGGCCGCTGTCGGCTGGCACTTCGCCTGGAATCTGCTGCTCGGTCCTGTCTTTGGTCTGATCGTCGCCGGACAGGAGATTTTCGGCTGGTTGGACTCCTCTACATCGGGCGCGGCGCTCTGGACGGGCGGCTTATATGGCCCGGAAGGCAGCTTGACCGCCTGCCTCGTCAATGGGGGTCTGTTCGGCTGGATGCTCTGGCAGGTCTTGCGAAAACGCCTCAGTCTGGAGCTATACGAGCGCGCTTAAAAGTCCACTCACGCCCGGCCCCGACTGTGCCCCGTGCCCACACCGCCCGCGATCAGGTGTGCCGAGCGCAGCGGTTCGGGGATATTCCCGGTCAGCGTCAGGTGGTGCAGCGCCACGCCCGCATCCTTGAGACTCAGGTTGACGCGCTGCACCCACACGCCGCGCAGCTCTTCCATCGGCCCCAGCTTCTCGATCAAGCGCCACTTGCGCTGTCCGCCTGGCACCTTGTCCAGCAGCGCGGCGCGGATCCGCTCCATGTCCGGCTCGCGGCGGGCGACGACCATCACCGGCAGGTCCGTTTCGCGGCTGAGCTTGTGGGCGTCCACGACATTGAAGCCCGCCAGTGCCACACCCTGAAGCAAGATCAGGTGCAGGTGGGGCCGGAACAGCGACGTGTCGACCAGCCGGGTCAGCTCGGTGGTGCTGTTGCGCCCGTCGCGCCGCACCTTGCCCGACACGACGCCGTGCAGGGTGGTCTGGGCATAGATGGTCCCGATGATTCGCACGTCGCCGCGCCACTCGCGCTCAAATGGCAGGTCTCGAAGCCGATGGCGTGGGTGAAGGCGGGCAAGCGCGCTAGCCTCCGCGCAGGTGCGGCAGGATATCGTCCGGAATGCGGACGATTCTGTACTGCCGGTCGGTCGTGATGTGCTGCGTCTTGCCCGTCGCCACCAGCGTCTCGCCGCGCCGCAGGGTGTAAGCGAACGTCACGGCCCGCGACTGCACCGCTTCCACTGTGGTGGTCAGCGTCAGCAGGTCGTCATAGCGGGCGGCGGCGCGGTAGTGCACTTCCAGACTGGAGAGCATAAAATACAGGCCCCGCGCCTCAATCTCGCTGTAGGGCACGCCGAGCGCGCGCATTAGCTCGCTGCGCCCCACTTCGAACCAGATGGGGTAGTTGGCATGGTGGGCCACCGCCATCGCGTCGGTCTCGGCGTAGCGCACCCGGATGGGGGTGAGCTGCTCTACCGCCATACCTTCACCACTTGCGGTCGTCCGCCGCGAAGAATTCCAGAAGCGGTGTGCGGCGCATCTTGACCGCCTGGGCGACCTGGCGCTGCAAGTGGCCGCGTGCGTTGTGCAGCGCGTCAAGCAGCACGTCCATATCGCCCATCGACGACACGTACACGCGGGCCTGCACGAAGTCCGGCGTCAGGCTGACCGCCTCCACCGTCACGATCAGCGGCACGCGTGGGTCGCTGAGGCTGCCGATGGCGTCAGTCAGCACCCGCACCAGCTGGGATTCCACCTGCTGCGGCTTCACGGCCGGTCCTGGCGAGCGGGGAAGAGAACAGGAGACACAGAAGAAACAAAAATCATTTCGTCATGCTAGCCCATTGCGGCGCACGGAAAAGGGCCGGAAGCCAGCCATCAGCGGCGTCCCGGCCCATACATTGCCCGGCGACTAGAACTTCTTGAAGCGCGTCAGCTTGAAGGGCGTTTCCGGCGTGCCGTCCGTCAGTTTGTCGAGCTGGCTCTGGGTGCTGACCAGATCGCCACCCACCATAATCAGGGTGCTGGGGTAGCGCAGGCCCCGCGCTGGTTCCTCGAGCGTCAGCTGACCGCTGGCGTAGTCGGCGCTGAGCTGCACCTTGCTCACCACCTGGTCGGCGTTGCGGGCCACATACAGGGTGCGTCCGTCGAGCAGCAGGCCGTCACCGTGCACCAGCCCGCCCATGACCTTCTTTACCGCCTTGCTGCGGGTGTCGATGCGCCACAACTCGCCGGTATTGAGCTGCACCGTCAGCAGGTAGCGCCCGTCCGGGGTCGCCACGATGCCGTTGAGGTTGATGCCGGGGCCGTACTTGATCGGTGTCTGGCCCAAATCGAGCCAGGGTTCGATCTTCATGTCCCTGACGCGCCACAGCATGGGCCGAGTCGAGTCGGTCACGTAGACGCTGCCATCGGGTGTGGGAATCAGGTCGTTGAGGTACGGATCGGGGCTGGGCGGCGTCATCAGGGTGGCGACGGGCGCACCGTCGAGGGAGAGAATACTGACCGCGCCGGTCGCACCGCCCGCCACCCACAGGCGTCCCTGGGCGTCCACCTTGAGGCCCAGCGCTGAAGCCCGGCCCAGCGCGCCGCCCCTGGAAAAGAGGCTGGTTTCTCCACTCTGGGCATTGATAGCGTAGATGTCGCCGGTGGCGGCGCTGCCGGTAAAGATCAGGCCGCGCGCCGCGTCGTAGGCCACGCCCTCGGGGAAATCCTGGGCGCCCGGCAGCGGGTAATCGCGGGCAGCGAAATTGTCACGCGTGATGATCCCGCAGCGCTCGCGCGCCCCGCTCATGCCAGAGGGGTCGGTGTTGTAATCGTCGGGCTTGGCGTGAATGACGATGGAGCGGTTCAGTATCCCCGTCATGCCGGTCAGGCTCACTTTCTGGGTCATGAAGCTGGCCGAGCCTTTGCCGTCCGCGCCCACGGTGATTACCGGCAGATCGCCGCCGTGACCGTACTTGTCGTCCGCTGTGGGGCTGTCATGGTTGTGGCTCATGCCGGGGTCAAAGTGCCCGCCCGCGCCCCCAAACGGCACGACCATGTTCACGGCGGGGTCAATGCCAGGAGTGCAGCGCCCGTACTCGTGAATGTGCATGCCGTGCTGGCCTGGCGTCAACCCGCTCACCGTCACCGTCACCTGCACGCCCATCCCCATCTGCTTGAAGGTGGCTTGCCCCAGAACCTGCCCCGCCGAATCACGCAGCGCGGCGGCGGCACTGAGCGGCGCGGGCGGCATAGTCATCCCAGCTCCACCCGCCGAGGCGAGACCGATCGCCAGCAGGCCGATCAGGGCGGCGCGCTTCATCGCTGTGCTCCTCATTTCTGGCCTCCGGTATAGAGCACGCGGTAAAGAACGCCGCTCTGGTCGTCAGTAAACAGCAGCGAGCCGTCGGTGTACTGCGCCACGCCTGCCACCCGCCCGAACTGCTTCCAGGTGTCGCCTTCTTGGTACACGAAACCAGAGATGAAAGGGGTGATGGTGGTGGGTTGATTGTTACTGAATGTGACGTGGGCGATCTGGTAGCCGCTCGGCTCGCTGCGGTTCCAGGATCCCCGGTAAGCCACGAACATGCTGTTCTTGTAATCGGCGGGAAACTGATTGCCGGTATAAAACGCCGCGTCGATGGCCGCCGCATGGGCGGTGTAGTTGAGCAGGCTGCCCTGGGTCTGGGCGCAGTACTCGGCCTTGGTCACCTTGCCGGGCATGCTGCTGAGGTTCACGTAGGGATCAGGGTTCTTGTCGCCGTAACAAAATGGCCAGCCGTAGTTCTTGCCGCGCTCGATGACATTCATCTCTTCCGGCGGGATGTTGTCGCCGTGCCAGTCGCTGCCCTGATCGAAGCCGTAAAGCACGCCCGTCACTGGATGCCAGCCGAAGCCGATGGTGTGGCGCAGGCCGCTGGAGTAGATCTCGCGGCTCTTGCCGTCGGGGCTGATGCGCAGCATGGTTGCCTCCTCGGGGTTGGGCGTGCGCGAATCGTTGTTGGTACTGCCGAAGGCCGCGTAGAGGTAGCCGTCTGGCCCCCAATGCATGCCGCGCGCGCCGTGCTGCCCGGCGTCGGGAAAGCCGTCGGCGAAGACACGCGGCACGCTCAGGCTGCCGTCTTTGGCCATGTCCATCACCCAGATGGTCTTCTCGGCGGCCACGTACAGCTTGCCGCCGCGCACCGACATCCCGTGCGCCGAACTCATGTTCTGGGCCACCCGCTTACGCTCCACATTCTCGATCTGGCCGTCGCCGTTCACGTCCTTGAGGTACCACACGTCGCCCTGCTTCATGCGGCTGAGGTAGATGCCACCGTCCGGCATGACCAGCAGGCTGCGGGCGTTGCCCAGGCCTGTCGCCATTACCTTGAGCTGGAATCCGGCGGGCACCTTGAGACGGCTGAGTTTGTCGGGCGTGAATTCCAGCGCCACTGGCTCCAGACGGGTCGCGGTGACTGTGGCGGCGGGTTCTGGGGGGATGATCGGCTGGGGCGTGGGGGGCGTCTTGGGCGTGGTCTGGGCTGGCAGCGTCTGGGCCAAGCCTATGCTCAGCGTCAGCGCCGCACCGAGGGCCAGCAAACAGCGTCGGGAAGTCATGCTGAGCAGCATGCGGGAGGGGCAGGAGTAAAAATTGACGAAACCTCACCTTATTGGGAAAAACTCAAGGTCAGATGGAATCGTCTTGAGGTAATCCTGGCACTTGTCTGAGTCGAAAATTAAGCTGGATTCACAAACAGCGGCAAGTCGCTGGCCCTTGCCGCGCCTGCCGCCACCGCCCGGCGGTGCAGTTCCTGTACGGCTCGCACCCCTTCTGCACCCACATCAAGGCTGAAGTCGTTCACATACAGATCAATGTGCGCCTGCATCACCTCGTCGGCCATTTCCAGGGCGTGTTGCCGGATGTAGGCTTTGGGTTCCTGCGGGTGGGCATACGCATATTCCAAGCTGGACCGCACCGCCTGATTCAGTGCCCACTGCATCTGGGCGGGCAGATCACGGCGCACCAGAATCGCACCGAGCGGCAGCGGCAGCCCGGTGTCTTTTTCCCACCACGCCCCCAAATCGAGCAGTTTGGTCAGCCCGTGCTGCGGGTAGGTAAAGCGCGATTCGTGGATGATCAGCCCGGCGTCCACCGGAACGCCGCCGAGTTCGCCGCGCTCGACGGCGGGCATGACCTCGTCGTAGCGCACCCGCAGCACCTTCACCTCCGGGTAGACGATTTTCAGCAGCAACTCGGCGGTGGTCAGCGCGCCGGGCGACAGCACCGTCTTGCCGTTGAGGTCGCCGAGTTCTTCCCGCGCCACCACCAGTGGCCCCACGCCGCGTCCCAGCGCGCCGCCGCTCCTGAGGGCCACGTACTCGTCCATGACCTCGAAGTAGGCCCGGTAACTGATCTTGGTGATGGGCAATCTTCCCGCGCTGGCCCAGTCGTTGAGCGTCTGCACGTCTTCGAGCACCTCGCGCACCGGGGCCGGGGTGGCGACCTTGCCGTGCGAGAGGGCGTAGAAGATGAAGGTGTCGTTGGGACAAAACGAGTAACCGAGATCGAGGGGTGCGGGCGTTGGATCGGCGCTGGTCATGCCTCCAGGCTACGCCGGGCAGAGTGGGGCAAATGGGCTGGGCGCGGGAGTGGGTTCGTTCAGCTGCGCAAAGCTCCCGGTGTCAGCGGCTCGGTCAGCAGTTGCCCGAACGTCACCGTGCCGCGCTTCACGGCTTCCCGTACCAGGGTGCCGCCCACGCTGTAGGTGAAGATGTAGGCCCGGAAGGTCGGCTGCGCGATGAACTCCAGGCTCTTTTGCGCCCGCTGCGGCGTGGCGGCGTTGTAGTGCCGGAATAAGTCCAGCACTTCCTTCTCGGGTGCGCCGTCCGCGTGAAGCAGCATCGCGGCGTGGCCCGAGACGCCCTTGAACTTCTCCTTGAGCTGAGCCAGGCGCAACGCTTCTCGCACGGCGTCGGGATCGATTCCCGCCACGCTTGCCAGGTCGCCGGTCAGCCACGCGGCCACCTCGTCCGGCGTCATCACGGCGTCCAGCGCGTTTACGGCAATGCCCTCGCTGACCACGCACTCCGGCGCGTTGATGAGCTGAATGCCGTGCTCGAACCAGCCCTTCTCGCGCACCAGCCGGGCCTCCTTGGCGGCGTGCTCGGTGTGGTGGCCGGGGTAGCCTTCGTGGGCCAGCAGATCGGGCAGGCCAGTCAGCGTCACTGGCAGGTCAGTGTTGATGTCGATGCGGCTTTGCAAATTGCCCAGCGGCCAGTTGTAGCCGCTCCAGGGCTGATTCTTCACCAGCCCGATGCTGAAATTCTCACCGTCCGGCAACCCGAACTGCTGGGCCGTGCGCCGCCGCAGCTCACTCAAGATGGGTTCGGCCACCCGCAGCAGCTCGCCCGGCGACACCGTCACCCGTGAGCGCACCGCTTCCTCGCGCTCCTCCAGGCTGCCCTTGCCCGGCAGGGCGGCGTCGAGTTCCTTGAGGGCCGTGTCGAGTTCGCTCAGGTCGGCCCGCACCGGGTCGATGTCGTAGAGACCGCGCACCTCGTCGGCGTACGGCAGCCGCTCTCCGGCCAGCATCCGTGCCAGGGTATGCATCGCCCGTGTCTGTGCGACTAGAAAGGCGCGGCGGCTGGGGTCGGGCTCGGCCTGCACATCATGGTGCAGCGCCCCGGCCTCGCTCGCCAGGTCGGTGGTCGGGCGCAGCGTGCGGTCGGCCAGATCGTCGGGGCCGCCGTAGCCGTCGATGAAGCCGGGCGAGTGGGCGTCGAGCGCGTGCGCCAGACGGATGTAGCGGCGGGCGAGGTCGTCAGGAACCGGGGCGAGGGCAGCGGAAGCAGGCTTAGTCATGTTCGGCAGGATAGCCCCGGTCCGCCTCCCGTATCCTGCCGGGCGTGACCCTTTTCGATCCGCCCGCTCCGCTGGCCGAGCGCCTGCGCCCCCGCAGCCTGGCGGAAGTGGTGGGCCAGCACCACCTGCTCGGCCCCGGCAAACCGCTGACCCGCACCCTGGCCTCCGGACGGCTGGGGTCGTTCATTCTGTGGGGGCCGCCGGGGGTAGGTAAGACCACCCTGGCCCGCTTGATGGCCCGCGAGGTCAGCGCACACTTCATCCCCCTCTCGGCGGTCTCAGCGGGTGTCAAGGATGTGCGTGAGGCCACTGCCGAGGCCGAACGCCTCAAGGGACGCGGCATGCGGACCATCCTCTTTCTCGACGAGATCCACCGCTTCAACAAAGCCCAGCAAGACGCCCTGCTGCCGCACGTGGAGTCGGGCCTGCTGACCCTGATCGGCGCGACCACTGAGAATCCCAGCTTCGAGGTCAACCCGGCGCTCCGTTCACGCGCCAGGACATTGGTGCTCGAAGCGCTCAGTCAGGAGGATGTGCGCGGCCTGCTGGAGCGCGCCCTGAGCGATCCGCGCGGTTTGCCCGGTGTCGCAGCCCAGCCGGAAGCGCTCGACCTGCTCGCCCGCTTGGCTGACGGCGATGCCCGCCGGGCGCTGAGTACCCTGGAAGTCGCCTCGACGCTGGCTGACCCCATCACGCCCGAAGCCGTCACCGAGGCATTTGGCCGCCACCTGCCGCAGATGGACAAGGGCGGCGAGGATTTCTACAACCTGATTTCCGCTCTGCACAAATCGGTGCGCGGCAGCCATCCCGACGCCGCGCTCTACTGGCTGGCCCGCATGGTGGAGGGCGGGGCCGACAGCTTGTACGTGGCCCGCCGGATCGTGCGGATGGCCGCCGAGGACATCGGACTGGCCGATCCGCAGGCGCTGCGGCTGGCGATTGCCGCGCGCGACACCGCCGAGTTTCTGGGCAGTCCCGAGGGCGACCTGGCGCTGGCACAGGCGGTGGTCTACCTTGCGCTCGCGCCCAAGAGCAATAGTGTCTACACTGCTTGGAAAGCGGCCCTCAACGCCGTGCGTGAGGGGGAGCACCTGCCGGTGCCGTTGCACCTGAGAAATGCCCCCACTGCCCTGATGCGCTCGCAGGGTTACGGTCAGGGCTACGCCTACTACTTCGACGATCCCGAAGGCAGCTTCGCCCAGACCTATTTGCCGGAAGGCCATGACCTTACCCTCTACCGCCCGGATGGGGAAGGCTGGGAAACAAAGGTCAGAGAACGCTGGCGCAAGTTACAAGCCGCACATCGGGGCGAGCCGGAAAGTGAATGAGAAAAACTTGAACTGTTCTTTAGGTGTTTATGGTAAATCGGTCAGACAACGCTCAGGTTGAGAAAATCATATTCAGCTTCTCGGACAGCCGGAAGATGATTCTAACGCGAGAGACACTCGCGCGCCTCTTAGAAATCCCATTTCTTGCTGCTTCTCATGAGCTATACGGTACTGAAATCCGTGCTGCGGCGAGTTTTTTGTGTTGACACTGCTCATCCCCCTTCGTATACTCTCCTACAGGATTCACATTCTTGCCGGAGATGTGGAGTGGGTGAGTGCAGCGGGGGATACAAGAAAGCAGGAAACTCGGCAACTGCTTTTGGACGCCTCTCAGTGTACAATCACACTCGGCATGAACAGAGCAACAATGAGAAACCGCCTTTTCCACGGGAGGAAAGCATGAAGAAGAAATTTGGCCTTTTGGCCCTCACTGGCGTCATCGCATTGGCGTCCTGCTCACAGGGAACTACGCCTGGCGTAAGTTCCTACGATCTCACGGTCAACCTGACCGGCGACCTGACCTCAGGTAACTTTGCTGTGACGGGTACGGACACCGCCACTGTCAGCGTTGCTGGTGGTACCGGCAAGGTCAACCTCAAGAAGGGTACCTACACGGTCACTGCCCCGACCGTGGCCGGTTACACCTTCTCGCCGACCAGCAGGTCGGTCGACCTGACCACCACCAACCAGACGGTAACTTTTACTAGCACGAAAGATGCCGTGGTAGTAACACCGCCTGGGCAGACCACCGCGGTGTTGACCATTGACCTGGAAGGCGTGAGCAAAGCGCCCGTGACCATCAAGGATTCCAAGGGCGCTGTGGTGGCGGGTTACAACAACGTTCTTGTCGCCGACAACGACACGGTCACCCTGCCCAGAGATATTTACACCATCATCGCTGGCGACGTGACTGGCTTCACCGCCCCCAGCGGTAGTGTGGCGGCCAACCTGACCGGCGGCAATGCCACGGCCAAGCTGACCTACACGGCCGTGAGTACGACAACGCCTGTAGTCCTGAGCACCATCAAGATCAGCAGCCCCGCCAACGGCGCGACCGTGCCGTTCGGGCAGACCCAGGTCACCTTCGCCGTCACCGGCAACCTGACCGATGTGGTCTGCACCGTCGGCGGTGTGACTGTGCCCGCTCCTGGCGTGGGCGCGAGCGGCGGCCTCTGCACCATCAGCATTCCTGACGTTGCGGGTCCTGTCATCGTCACGGTCTCGGGTAAAGACGGCAACAATGCCAATGCTCCGGTGAGTGACAGCGTCGTGGTCAACGTTGCTGCCTCTAACCCGAACCCGACCACGGGCCCGATCCAGTTCGACCCGGCCCAGCAAATCGTCTTGGGCGCGGACGGTACGGTTGACGACAGCAAGAACGATGCCGCCGATATCACCGCCCGTGTCTTCACCAATAACGGCTGGCGTGACCTCGGCCAGGGCCTCTCGACGGGCGGTGCGCCCACTTCGGACGTTTACACCTACGTCAAGGGCACTGTGAATGTCAACTACGCGGCTCCGGCTGGCACCACCAAGGTGGAAGTCCTCCTAGCCCGCACCACCGGCACTGACGTGCCCACCGCTGACGATATTCAGGCAGCTGATGTCCTCAATGTGGATACCAACGCTGCTGGTACGGCCAGGACTGTCACCACCGCCTTCGACAGCACCAAGCTCGGCGAATTCCAGGCCGTGCCGGAGTGGTTGGTCGTTCGCGTCAACAGCACCCAGCTGTACTTCCGCCGCGTCGTGGCAGACAACACCGCGCCGCAGCCTGCCCGCCCCGACTTCGAGGGTGCCAAGCAGGCCAACTCGAACGTCATCCGCAACTTCCGTGGTATTCAGAACAACAACTTCGCGCGCGGCGCAGTTGATGTGTTCACGACCAACCGCGATCTGCAAGACCAGCCGTTTGGCCGCGCTCCGCAGACCAGCACCGTCGCGCAGCTGCGCCCTTCAGGCTTTGAGAGCATCCGCTACTTCCTGGTGCCCTCAGCGTTGGTCGACCTGACCCCTGGCCTGCGTGACAGCGACGGCGTGCGCGTTGCCAAAGCGATCCGCTACGCCTTCAAGACCGGCCAAGGCGTCATCGCCAGCGCGCCTCAGCTCTCCGTCGGTGCGTCGGGTGACTTCCGCACCCTGTTCGACAGCAGCACCACCACCGTCTGCACCGGTGGCGTGCCCGTCACGTCTCCCAAGGCTGCTGGCTTCGTGCCCGACGGCAAGTACCGCCTCTATGCCCTGACCCGCGACCAGATCGGCAACGAAGCGGCCAGCCCCGAGTACCAAGTCGTCACCTTCGACAACGTCGGTCCCAATGTGTCCGGCCTGACGGTGCGCGACGCTTCGCCGCTGCCCTTCCCCTCCACCAACCCTGCACGCTTCATCAGCGACGTGGCGCAGTTTGGCGGAGCTACTATCTCCGATCTTGGTATCGGCTTTGATCCCAGTGCGCCATTCGTGGCCAACATTGGTAGTAAGCAAATCTCTCTGAACGTGACCAACATCGCCAACCCCGTCAACGGTGTGGTCGGCTCGGTGGTCTTGGGTGCGACCACCTTCGACACCAACCCGATCAGCGACGGTCCGTACAGTGTCGGCCTGAATTCGTTCACCGACGCGCTGGGCAACCTGCCTACCTACTGCGCTCCGCAGGCGCTGATTATCGATAACACCGATCCTACCGTCACGTTCAACCGTGTCTCTTCGGCTGGTGTGGTTGAGAGCGGCACGCCTCAGAGCGTCGAGACCCTGGCCAGCGACTCCACCTCGGGCATCTACACCAGCATCCTGTTCTGGAACGACTTCGCTGGTGCTGACGCTGCCCAGACGCGTACCCGCGCCAAAGGCTTTGTCGGCGCGCCGGTTGAAATCAAGCGTGTCTACAAGGATCTTGATCTGACGGCTGGTGACGGCAGCCAGACCAACGTGGCGAACAATGCCACCTGGAATGCGCTGTATCCGGTGGCGACCTACAACGTCTTGCCCTACCCCCCGCTGGCAATGAACCTCAATACCATCGCGGTTGACCGTGCCGGTAACGCTAGCGTCTTGACTCGTGGGTTGCAGGTAACGCCGCGCATCACCAACGTTGCCAACCAGACGACCAATCTCCCCAACATCCCGCTTCCCTTCGTCTTGCCGACCCTGGGCAACTCGGATGGTTACCGTTTTGACCGCGCCGCCAATCATCAGCCCACGGCTTCGCGCTTCATCAATCCGGTTAATGCCAACGGCACCACCTTGACTGACGCTGGCAAGCCGCTGCTCTTTGGCGCGACCCTGCCCAGTGAGGACGCTGTGCTGTCACTGGCTGTCAGTGGAACCGCAACCCAGAACGGCTTTGGTTCAACCCAGACCGGTGGAGTCAGTGCTGGTGCTGACAAGATCAACGCGGTCACCGGCTACGGTGGCTTTAACCGCAACGACTGGGCCAAAGTGCTGACTTACCTCAACACTCGTCCCACGGCTAACCTGAATACGTTCCAGGTCGCCGACCCCAGCCTGGCCTTCCAGAACAACCTGGAGCTCGGTGCGAATGTAACCAACAGCAACCTGTTCCAGGCCCGTGTCGATTCACGGACCCTGAACGACGGCGGTACTGCGCCTTCGGCACGGCAGGCTGCGCCCTGGTTCAAGCTTGGCGACCTCAGCACCGCCAACCAGTTCTACAGAGTTGACAGCGACCTGCTCAACAACCTGTACTGGACGCGCGGATACGACAGCAGCACATACGGCTACCTGATTGCTGATAGCAAGGTACCCCTCAACGCCTTCTACGACGAGATCACTGGCATCGTCACCGATACCGCTGGTTCGTACAACTTCTACGGAGAGAAGACGGGCCGCTAACCCCAGCCCAGTTCCACTTAAAAGGTCCCCTTCATTGGGGACCTTTTTTGTTGTCTGGGCTGTGCAGCGTGTGGGGCGAGGGTGGTGGGTGTCCGCTATCATGCAGCCATGACCAGCCTTCCCACTCCTCAGCGCCAATTCTTCGGCACCGACGGCATTCGCGCCGTGGCGGGCGAACATCCCCTGACCCCTTTATGGGTGATGCAGCTCGGTGCGGCGGCGGGCGAGGTGCTGCGGGGGCGTCACCTGCGCCCCAGCGTCGTGATCGGCAAGGACACCCGTCAGAGCGGCGACATGCTCGAAGCGGCGCTGGCTGCTGGGCTGACCAGCCGGGGCGTCAACGTGACCCACCTGGGCGTGCTGCCGACTCCCGGCGTGAGTTACCTGACCCGCGAACTGCAGGCCGACGCGGGCGTGGTGATCAGCGCCTCGCACAACCCCTACCAGGACAACGGCATCAAGTTTTTTGGAGCCACCGGCGAGAAGCTCAGCGACATCCTGGAAGCCGAGATGGAGGCCATGCTTAGCGGCGTGGCCGACCTCGCGCCCGTGACGGGCGTGGACATGGGCAGCGTCACCAATTATACCGAGGCCGAGCGCCTGTATGCCAGCTTTCTGCGCTCGCACGCGCCAGACCTGTCGGGCCTCAGAATCGCTATGGACTGCGCCAATGGAGCGGCCTACCGGGTCGCGCCGCGCATCTTCCAGGCGGCAGGTGCGGACGTGTTCGCGGTGTATACCAACCCCGACGGGCGCAACATCAACCGCAATTGCGGTAGCACCCACCTGGGCCACCTCAAGCAGTTGGTGTGTGGCGATAGTTTCGATCTGGGCGTGGCCTTCGACGGCGATGCCGACCGCTGCCTGTTCGTGGACTCGCGCGGCAATGAGATTCACGGCGACCACATGCTGCTGCTGGCCGCCCGCGCCCGCAAGGAGCGCAGCGTCGTGACCACCATCATGAGCAACATGGCTTTGGAAGTGATGCTCAAGGAAAGCGGGGTGTCCCTGGAGCGCACTGCCGTCGGCGACCGCTACGTCCACGAGCGGATGCAGGCCAAGGGGCTGACTCTGGGCGGCGAGCAGAGCGGCCACATACTGTTTTTGGACGTGTCGCCGACCGGGGACGGGGTGCTGAGCGCTTTGATGACCCTCAAGGCCATGAGACAGCTTGGGACCACGCTGGATACCCTGCACGACGAGCTGGTGATGTTTCCGCAGACGCTGATCAGCGTGTCCGTCAAGGACAAGCAGGCCGTCAGCAGTGACCCCCAGGTGCAGGAGGCGCTGCGGGCGGCGGAAGTGCAGCTCTCGGGCCGGGGCCGGGTCAATGTGCGGGCCAGCGGTACCGAGAGCCTGGTACGCGTGATGGTGGAGGGCCAGGACGCCGCCGAGATTCACGACCTGGCGCGGCAACTGGTGGCCGTGATCGAGGGCTCTGGCGTCTAGCGGGCGTCAGTCTTTAAGTACTCGAACTCGGCTCCCAGGGTTTCCAGATGCCGGAAAAACAGCGGGTAACTCTTGCGGATGTGGTGCGCGCCGGTGATGGTGATGGACCGCTCGGCGCGCAGGCCCAGCAAGGTCAGCAGCATGATCATGCGGTGGTCGCCGTGGCCGCTGACTACCACGTCGCCTGCCAGTGACGACGTGCCGGTGATGCTCAGGCTGCTCTCGGTTTCGCTGACACTCAGGCCGAGCTTTTCCAGCTCGCGGCGGGTATCCGAGATACGGTCACATTCCTTGAGACGCAGGGTGAACACGTTTTCCCAGGTGGTCGTGCCCTGGGCACAGGCGGCAGCGGCGCACAGGGCCTGCACCGCGTCGGTAAAGCCGTCGCCATCGCGGGTCACGGCTCTCAGCGGCTCCCCGCCGCGCACCGTTAGGCTGTCGCCTGTGCGCTCAATGTCCGCGCCCATCTCGCGCAGCACCGCGACGGCCTCGCGCTCGCCCTGAAGGTCGTTTTCGCGCAGGTTGCCGAGCCGCACCTCGCCCGGCAGAATCGCCGCCGCCGCCAGAATTGCCGCCGAGCCGGGGTAGTCGCCCGGCACCATGACCCGCTCGGCGCGGTACGGCTGTCCACCGGGAACGCGGATGCGCGACAGGTCGTCACTCGAACTGGCCCGGATGCCGAAGGCCGCCAGGGTGTCCAGCGTCTGGCGCAGCGGGGCGTGGCTCTTGATATCGCCGGTCAGGCGCAACTCCAAGCCTTCGGGCAGCAGCGGTGCGAGGAACAGCAGCGCCGAGGTGTACTGGCTGGACTTCTCAGCCGAGACTTCGACCATGCCGCCGCGCACCGGGCCGCTGATGGCAATCGGCAACCTGCCGCCGTCGCTGCTCACCTGCGCGCCCAGCCGTTCGAGGGCTTCGAGCAGATCGCCCTGGGGCCGCTTGCCGAGCGAATCGGGATAATCGGTGACGAAGGTGGTGCCGGTGGTCAGGCCCGAGACGCCCATCAGGAAACGCGCCACCGCCCCCGCATTGCCGGGGTTGAGGGTCACGCCCGATGCAGGAGCCGCTCCGAAGCCGCGAATGACGGCGTCCTCACCGACGAGTTCGACGCCCGCGCCCCAGTCCTTGAGGCAGCGCAGCATGGCGGCGGCGTCCTCGCTCCGGGCCACGCCCACGACGCGCACCGGGCCGTTGCTGCTGGACTCGGTGAGGGCCGCCGCCAGTAGAAAGCGGGTGGTGTAGTTCTTGCTGGGCTGGGCACGCAGTGTGCCGCGCAGCTCGCGGGCCGGGTGAACCCGCACGTCGAAAGTGTCGGGCAAGCCGTCGGCGTGGGCGTGGGGAGGATGCAGGGCGGTCATGGAAACAGGGTAGCGCCCACAGCGTGCCCAGCCGCCGGGGTTGAGCAGATACGTTTACGGTTTCTGCCGCATCGCCGCGTTGAAGGCTGCCGACCCGCCCCGCCCGATGCTCAGCGTCTGCCACTCGTCGCCGCGTAGGGTCTTGACCAGCAGCACCAGTTGGTAGACGTGCCCGCTGTAGTGCATGACCTGGCGCTGCACCGCTTCCAGCAGGGTGTGCGTCTCGCCCCGGATGCTCAGCGTGCGGGTCAGGTCGGCAGGGGAGAGGTGATCCAGCGCGTCCAGAAAGACCGCCCAGCCTGCCTCCCAGACGGCCCAAAGTTCGTCGGCACTTAAATTGCCCTCCTCAAACTCGGCGTCGCGGTTACGGCCAGTGGTCTCGCCGTCCAGCCCAGCGGTGTAACCGTGTCTCAGGCCCGCCCAGCGCGAGTGCATGTTGCCGCCGAGGTGCTGCACGATGACAGCAGCCGAGTTACCGCCCGGCGAGAGGACCGTGTGCCAGTCCGTCTCCGGCAGTTGCGTCAGTGCGCCCTCACCCAGCTTCTTGAGGCCACGCATCCGCGTCCGTACGTCCATCAGGTAGAGGTGGGCCACATCAGGCTGAGCTTCAGTCATGGTCCATTGTCTCGCTGGATGGAGACAGGGGCAAGGGCATTCTCACCTGGCACCAAGCTACTTCTGCGGATAAGTGCGCCCCTTCCAGGTCACTTGCCGTCTCAGCGCCCGGCGATACGCGGGCAGGGCCAGCAGCGGTGTGAAGGGCGCGAGCAACCCTTCGGCCAGATCAAGCGGGTGGCGGCGGCCCGTGACCAGATTGACCAGACTGCGCTCCAACAGCCCGGCCAGCCGTAGGCCCAGCACGGCCCGTCCACCCGGCAGCAGCCAGGGCAGGGTATAGACCGCCAGGTGCCAGAGGCCCGACAGGATCAGCAGCGGGCGCGAGTGCAGATGAATCGCCAGCGAGTTCTTGCCGAAGCCCGTCACCGAGGCCAGGTAACTGCCGTACATGGTGACGCCCACCGCCGACGCGCCCAGCGCCAGGGTCAGCCGCCCGCCCTGCCCCTTGAGGCGGCGGGCCAGCTGGGTGTCCTCCAGAATCTGCGCCCGCACGCCGCTGTAGCCCCCGACCCGCTTGAAGGCGGCGCAGCGAAAAGCCATCAGCTGGCCGTTGCCGGTGCTGAGGCTCGGCTGCGGCCAACTGACCATCGGGTACGGCAGGTAGCACAGCACCACCGCGTCCACCAGCGGCGTCAGGAAGCGTGCGCCCAGCGTCAGTCGTTCGGGCCGGGGCAGCACGCTCAGCAGATCGGCGTGCTTGTCGTCTAATTCATGCAGAATCGCGCCGAGCGCGCCGGGCTTCCAGGCCACGTCGGCGTCGGTGAAGATCAGCACGTCGCCACTGGCCGCCTCGCCGAGTTGCTGACAGGCCCAGGGCTTGCCGTACCAGCCCTCCGGCAGCGGCTGGCCCCGGATGACGCTCGCGCCCAGGGCGCGGGCCAGCTCCGCCGTGCCGTCGCTGCTCTGGTCGTCAAGCACGATCACCTCGTCGGCACCCTGGGCCAGCAGCCCCGGTAAGGTGCGCGGTAGGTTGTGGGCCTCGTCGCGCGCCGGAACCAGCAGCGACACGCGTGGGCGCAGGGATGCTGCTGGCGTCTCACGCGGGTGCAGGCGCGGAAAGGTGAGGGCATTGGTCAGCAGCACCGCACCTTTGACGGCGAGGAACGCAGCAGCAGTGCCGAGGTAAAGGGAGAGCAGGCGGGAAGGCGGGCGGGGCATGCAAGCGGCAGTTTAGAGTCTGGGCCGCGCCGGAAGCCGGGGGAAAAGGTACGGAAGGAAAGGAGCTGGGTTGCTGCTCACAGCGTCACGATCAGCCCGCCCGCCGTGAGGCCCGCGCCGGTGCCGACCAGCAGCAGCGTGTCGCCTGCTTGTGCGTGGTCCCCCGTCAGCGCTCGGTGCAGGGTGAGCGGCAGGCTGGCAGCGATCACGTTGCCGAGCGTCGGCAGCGTCACTTCTATCCGGTCCTCGGGCCAGCCGTAGCGCCGCATCAGGGCCAGGCCCGCCGCGCTGGCCTGGTGCGGAATCACCCGGTCAATGCCCGGCAGCCCGGCGCTGAGGCCGGGGCGCAGCCGCTCCAGAAAGCCCGGTACCACCCGGCTGGCGAGTTTCAGGATGCTCAGGCCGTGCATCTCGAACAGGTAATCCTCGCGCTGGATGCCGCGGGGGCTGCGGTCATTGAGCAGGCTGCCCCCGCCCCGGATCTGGGTGTGGGCCGCGCCTTCCGGGTAGGTTTCGAAGCGGGCGGCGTGCAGACCCTGGGCCGCGTGCTCGGCAGGCCCCAGCAGCACTGCCGCCGCGCCGTCTCCGATCAGCAGGCTGCTCTCGGCCTCAGCGAAATTCAGTCCCAGGCTGCCCGACTCGCTGCTGATGATCAGGATGTAGCGTGCTCGCCCGGTGCCGATCAGCAGGGCGGCATGCTGGAGGGCCAGCAGAAAACTCAGGCAGGTGCCGTGCAGGCTGTAGGCGGCCAGTCCGCTCGCGCCGAGTTCGCGGGCCAGCAGCGCCGCGCCGTCGGGAATCGGCTGAAGCTGGCTGCCGGAGGCGTTGAGCAGCACGTCCACCTCGCCGATATCGAGCTGGGCTGCCGAGAGCGCTTCCCGGGCCGCCCGAGCACCGAGCGCCAGCGCCGTTTCGCCTTCCGAGAGCCATCTCCGCTCACGCACTCCGCTGCGCGCCTCGGCCACGCCAGCGGGCACGCCGCACAGGGCCGCCACCTCCGCCGTCGTGACCACCCGCTGCGGCAGCGCCTGGGCGGTGGAGAGGATTCGAAACGGCAGCGAGGTGGTCATACGGTCAGTTTGCGCCAAATCGCGGCGGCGCGCATCACTCAATGCCAGCTTTGCACCACCCGCCGCCGCTTGGCTCCCGGCGGGTCGGGCCGCAGCGGGCCGAACATCAGCTCGATGTCGCCCACGCCCGAGCGCGCCAGGGCCGCCCTCACCTCGCGCTCCGCTCCTGCCCGCAGGCCAGGCAAGTCCGGGTCGAGCTGAAGGTGTAGCTGGGCCGCGCCCACCTGTTCGGCCCGGTACTCGCGCAAATCGGCGACCCGGTTGAGCGCGCCCCGCACGAAGTCCGGCCAGAGGGTGAGGCGAGCACCAGAGGCCGAGGGCAGGTTCAGGGCGTCGTCCTGCCGCCCGGCGATGCGCGCCACCCGCCGGGCCGCCTGCCCGCAGGTGCAGCCCGGCGCCAGCACCAGCAGATCGTTGAGGCGGTGACGGATCATCGGCTGGGCGCGGCGGCGCAGATCGGTCAGCACCGGGCGCAGATACCCGCCCTCCAGCGGTTCGAAGTCGAAGTGGACGTGGGCCTCGTTGAGATGCAGGTGGCCGTGCGCGCAGGGCAGGGCCAGCAGGCCCTCGGTGGCCTGGTACACCTCCACCACCGGGCCGAACCCCGCTTCCAGGGCGGCGCGGTCGGCGTCTTCCAGCACCTCGGCCACACTGACGACCCGCTCGGGGCGGGCGGTGGCCCCGGCGTCGAGCAGCGCGCGCAGCACGCCCGGCGGGCCGATCAGCAAGGTGGGCCGGGCAGCGCTCAGGCGCTCGGCCAGTTCATCTATGGGCCGCAGCAGATCCAGGAACTTGAAGTGCAGGCGCGAGCTGCCCACGCTCCGGTAAAGCTGTCCCTCGGCCCGCAGCACGAAGGCGACCCGCTGACGCCGCAGCAGCCCCGCAGGCCAGCCTGGCAGCAGGTGGCGCAGCACCACCCCGGCCCACTGAAGGCGCTCGGCGCGGCTGACCAGGAAAGCCCCCTGGCTGCCGCTGGTGCCGCTCGACAGGCCCACCGTCAGGTTTCCGGGCAAACTGGGCGAGAAGTCGCGGGTGTCCTCGGCGCGGCGGGCGAGTGCCAGCACGCCTTCCAGCGTGACCCCGGCGGTGTTGAGCGTGCCGAAATTCGCCATCATCTCGGCCTTGCCGATCGGAGGAAGTTGCCGCCACTGGTCCACGCCCAGTCCCGCTTGCCGGAAGCGCTCGGCGGTATACGGGCTGTGAACCGCCACCCAGCGCAAATGTTCGGCAGCCAGCCGGGATTGGTGGCGTTCCAGCACGGCACGGTCACGAAACAGCAGGCGGCCCTCGTTGAGCGCGTGGCCCAGCACCGTCAGGCGATCAAACATCGTGTTCCGGTTCCGGTGCATCGTGGCTGACGATCACGCGGGTCCGGGGATGCGCGGCGAGCCAGTCGCGGAGGTGCTCGCGGCTGCGCTGGCCCTGCACCGCGTCCCAGAACAGCACATTGGACAGCGCGTGGCCCGCCTCGCCGCTGCGGGCGGCTTTCACGCTCCAGGCGGCGTCGCTGGCGAGTAGGGTCAGGCCGAGGCCGTTCCCGTCCAGCGCAGCGGCGTCTCGCGTGCGGACCACCAAAGCGATCATGCCCGGCGCGTGGCCCGGCACCGGCAAGGCGTAGACGCTGCCGTCGCCGAACACGTCGGCCACCGTTTCAAACGGAGCGAAGGCAGGTGGGGCAGGCTCGAAGGTCAGTGCCCGACTTCGGGCCTCGAAATCGGGTGGCAACAGTTCCGGCAGGAAGGCCCGCCGCACCGCCCGCAGGCCGCGCAGGTTCCGCAGCGGCGGGTAGGCTCCGGCGTCGAGGTGAAGCTCCGCTGCCGGGAAGTCGCGCAGCGCCCCCACGTGGTCGGCGTGCAGGTGCGAGACGATCAGGTGCCGCACGTCCTGGGCCGTGATGCCCAGGCGGGCAAGCTGGGCCAGCGGCGTTTGCCAGGGCCGCAGGCGCACCGGCGTGACCAGTCCGTAGAGCAGGCCCGGCCAGCGCCGCATCAGCGCCGGGACCCGGAAACTGTAGCCGGTGTCGAACAGCACCGCGCCCCGCGCCGGGTGCAGCAGCAGCGCAAAACCGGCCGGGTAAGCCCGAACCCGCCAGGCTGCGCCGCGCTCGGTCAGCGCCGCGATGTTCAGGCACTCGCCTGCCGAGAGGGGCACGACCCGTACGGCGGTCATGTCAGCCCCGCCAGCACGGCGCTCAGGCCCTCGCTGGGGCTGACGACCGGCGCGTAGCCCAGCCCTTCACGGGCGCGGCGGAGGTCCAGCGTCATGGGCCGGGTCAGCAGTCTCAGGCCGCTGGCGGTGACGGGCGGTTCCGGCTGGCCGGGGCGCAGGCGGTAGACGCCTTCCAGCAGCGTGGCCGCCCCCTCAGCCAGCTTTGCTGGAACGTAGCGCGTCGGGCGCGGCACTTGCAGCGCGTCGGCCAGCTGATCGAGCGTGGCCCAGATTGGCACGCTTACCCCATCGGTGATGTTGAACACCCCGGCAGCGTGTCCTTCCAGGGCCAGTCGCGCGGCGTGAATGACATTGTCCACGTGGGTCAGCTCGGTGTGAACTTCGTGGTGGGTCAGGCGGGGCAGTCGCCCGGTTCGCAGCGCCCGCGCCAGCCGGGGCAGCAAGCTGGCATCGCCGGGACCGTAGAGGCCGCGTGGTCGCAACAGGGCCGCGCCGGGCATGACGGCCTGCACGGCCAGCTCGGCCAAGTATTTGCTGCGGGCGTAGAGGCTGTCGAAGCGTGGTCCGATCGGCGTGGATTCCGGCACCTGATGGCTCAGACCGGTGCCGTTGTAGACGCTGGGCGTGCTGACATGCACGAGCCGCAGCCCCCGCTGAGCGCAGGCCCGCGCCAGCTGAGCGCTCACCTGCACGTTGTCGGCGTGGAAGTCGGCCCAGCGGCCCCACAGCGCCGAGCGGGCGGCGCAGTGCAGCACGGCGTCTACCCCTTCCAGCAGCGTGCCGGGATCGTTGCGGAGGTCGGCACGCTGGAAGCGCACCCCTGCTCGCTCCAGCCCCGCGCCGCGCACCGTGTTCCGCCCAGTGCCGATGACGCGGTGGCCCGCCTGTACCAGCGCCCGCGCCGCTGCGCCGCCCAGGAAACCGGTGGCTCCCGTGACCAGAATTCGCATGCGTCCAGCATAGGGGGTGCGGGCGAACAATCAGGCCTTACACATCATACACATCACACTCACGTCACTTATGCTGGTAGAACCATGACCGAGCCCCCCGCTCCGCTCGCCAGCCCACTGACCGTAGTGCCGCCGCCGCCTGCGCCCCGCGATGCCCTGCCGCTGGCGCTCACGGCGGGTCTGGCGCTGCTGGCGCTGGCGCTCACTTACCGCTCCGACGGAGCCGGGCTGAACGTGGCCCTGATCGACGCCGCCCTCAGCGGAGCATTAATCTGGACCGTGCGCTACCGGGGCACCCGGCCCCAACCCGCCGCTCTGCTGGTACTGGGCCTGGGGCTGGTGTGTGCCCTGGGCCTGGTCTGGCGCGGCGGCGATCTGATGACCGGCCTCAATGCGCTCGGCGCGCTGATGGCCCTCAGCCTCGGGGCGGCTTTCGTGCGGCTGCCGGGGCTGGCGCGGCTGGGCACGGGTGAGGTCCTGACGGCCCTGCTGCTCAGCGGCGGGCGGGCAGTGTACGGCTTTCCCACCGCGTTTTTCCGGTTTCCCTGGGCGCGGCTGCGCGGCGGACTGCGCCAGCGGCAACAGGGCGGGCGCGTCCTGGTCGGCGTGCTGCTGACCATTCCGGTGCTGTTGGTATTCGGGGCGCTGCTCGGCTCGGCCGACGAGCGCTTCGGAAAGCTTCTCGCGCGGCTGCTGACCTGGAACCTCGGCGACCTGCCCAACTTGACCCTGCAACTGGGATGCTGGCTTTTTTTTCTGGGCGGCTTCAGTCACGCCGCCCTGCTCGCGCGCCGCGCCGCGCCGGACCTCTCGGATGTGGAGCGCGCCGTTCCCAAGCTTGGATTGATCGAGCTCGGCCTGCCGCTGCTGAGCCTCAGCTTGCTGTTCTGCGTGTACCTGGGTCTTCAGGCCAGTTCTTTTTTCGGGCGTGATCTGGAGGCGGGCCTGACCTACAGCGCCGCGGCCTGGCAGGGCTTCGGTCAGCTCGCCGCCGTCGCTGCGCTGACACTGGCGCTGCTGCTGCTCAGCCACACCCTGTTGCGGCGCGAGTTGCGCCTCAACCTGGCCTACCGGCTGATCGGCGCCGCCGTGCTGCTGCCGCTCTCGCTGCTGATCGTCAGCGCTTACCTCAAGCTCAGCGCCTACATCAGCGCCTACGGCCTGAGCGAAATCCGGGTGCTGGGCGCGCTGTTTCTGGGCTGGGTTAGCGTGTCGCTGCTGGCCTTCGCGGTGCTGGGCTGGCGCGGGCGGCTGGAGCGCTTCGCCTACTTCAGCCTCATCAGTGGTCTGGGGTTGATCGCCGGGCTGAACGTGGTCAATCCGGGCCGCCTGATCGCCGCCGTCAACATCCAGCGCGACGTACAGGATGTGCGAACTGCTGAGCGCGGCAGCCGTCAGGCCGCCAGTTTCTCCCCCTTGCTCGACCTGGGCGCGGACGCCGTGCCGCTGATCGTGGCCCACCTTGGTGCCCTGACCTTCCCCGGTGGCGCGCTCTCCACCGCTTCCGGCCAGGACCTCAAGCCCTCGCGGGGCCAGGCCGAACAGCGCCTGCGTGAACACTTCCCACCCTCAGCCGACTGGCGAAGCTGGAACTGGGCGCGCTGGCGGGCACAGCAGCAGGTAGAGCGACTGGGATACTGAGCGCTGTGGGGCGCGGTGCGGCATGAGCGCACAAAGAGGGGCCAGCGCACCGATGGCGGCTGGCCCCTCCTGCTTTCCGGCTCCGCGCTGTCTGCCACGTCTCCAATTCGTTGCGGACTTCAGCTTTTCAGCGTCTGGTTGACCCACTGCTTCATCGGCGTGGTGGGCCGCCCGATCAGCTTGCTCAGATCGCCACTGTCGGTATAGAGTTCGCCCTTTTCCAGGTGGGTATCGGCGTCGGCCAGCTTCTCGGCCAGCGGCGCGGGCACGCCGAAGCCCCGGAGCAGCTCGGCGTAGGCGGCTTCACCCATATTCTGATACGCCACCGGGCGGCCACTGGCAGCCTGCACCTCGGCGGCCAGCTCACCCAGCGTGAACGCCTGATCGCCGCCGAGTTCGTACACGGTGTTGTCCTGATCGGGCAAGGTGAGTACCGCCGCCGCTGCCGCCGCGTAATCGGCGCGGCTGGCGGCACTCACCCGCCCTTCGCCTGCGCTGCCCGGCAGTGCCCCGAACTGGGCGGCCTGCGCCACGTTGTAGTTTTCCAGATACCAGCCGTTGCGTAGGAACACGAAGGGAACGCCGGAAGCCCGGATGTCGGCCTCGGTGGTCTGGTGGTCGGCAGCCAGGCGCATCTTGTCGGTGGCCGCGCCCAGAATGCTGGTGTAGGCCAGCAGCTTGACCCCGGCCGCTTTGGCGGCCTCGACGACGTGGCGCTGCGGAGTGGCCCTATCCGCGACATCGTTCGACGAGATCAGCAGCAGCTTGTCCACACCCTGTAAAGCGGGCCCCAGCGTCTCGGGCTGGGTGTAGTCGGCGCGGCGCACCTGCACGCCTCTGGCGCTCAGGTCGGTGGCCTTCTGGGGGTCGCGCACCAGCGCCACGATGTCGGCGGCGGGGGTGCCCAAATCGAGCAGGGCGTGAATGGTCAGCTGGCCGAGGTGGCCGGTGGCTCCGGTGATGGCGATCATAAGACTCCTATGTCGTTCAGGTGCTGAACGGGGTGGGGGAGAGGACGGATTTGTGAGGTGTATAGAAATGCCTTACACCTGAAGCCAAAAAAATCAGCCCGCTTGCTTGAGGGACGCACTCACCTCGGCCAGCGTGATGTGGGCGAGTCGAGCTTCCAGCGCGGCCTGGGCCTGTCCAAAGACATCGTCGAGCACCCCCTGAATCCTGGCCCCCACTGGGCAGGCCGGATTGGGGTGCGGATGGATTTTGAGCATGCTGTTCGGCGCTTCGGCGGCCCGGTACACGTCGAGCAAGCTGATCTGCGAGGGCGGGCGGGTCAGGCGAGCGCCCGGCACGCCGCGCTGGGTGTTGAGCAGCCCGCTGCGGCGCAACAGCCCGGTCACTTGGCGAATAACCACCGGGTTGACCCCCACGCTGCCTGCGATGAACTCCGAACTCAGGGCTTCGGCCGAGGAGTCGATCAGCGACAGGATATGGACAGCGATGGAATAGTGGCTGTTCATGGTGTCGGCCCTCCCATGCCTTGTAGGTATTTTACTTACATCTTGGCGAATGTCAAGAACGGTCCATTCTCCTGGTCGATCGGTGAACTGCAACACCGGGTGAAACCGCGTTCGGCAGCTTCACCCGGTGGCGCTGATTTGCGCTGGTTACTTCCGGTACACCTGGTAACTGCCGTTCTGAAAGCGGATGCTGCCGCCCTCGAAGTCGCCCGCCCAGCCGCCGTTCATCAGGAACTGGTCGCGGACGGGGAAGCCCAGGAAGCTGCCGGAGCCGCCGAGGCCCTGGTATTTTTTGAGCAGGTCGCCGGTCAGCCAGAAGGTGCCGTATTTCTCCGAGAAATACAGCGCTCCGCTTTGAAAAAAGCCGTAGAGGCCGGTGCTGCCGTAGGTGTTGCGGGTGATGATCTTCTCGTCGCCCGCCGCCCAGCCCAGCCGGGTGGGGGGTTTGGTGCCGCCGCTCTCGGCCTGACTCAGCGCCAGATAACGCTCCAGAATGCGTCCGTGCACGGCGTAGGCCCGGTTGCTGCCGTCGGCGTGCAAGATGACAGCGCGTCCGTAAGCCGCCGCTCCGCTGAACTTCTGCCACACGCCGGTGCCCCAGCGCGACACGTAGCTCTCCGCGCTGCCGAGGGCCTGTGCGCCGCTGGTGCGGTCGAAGGCTTCGCGCACGGCGCTGTCGAAGCTGCCGTCGGCGCGCTCGCCGGGCTGAATGGTGGTGACGGGGGTGGGTTGCACGGGCAGCGGCTGGACCGGCGCGGGTTGGACTGGTGCAGGCTGCACGGGCGTGGGCGGCGGCACCAGCACGACCAGCGGGCCGGTGGCCTGCGGATTGCCCTGACCGCGCACGCCGACGCCGTAGTAGGTCACCGCTGTGACCCAGTCCTGGGCATCGAGGTCACCCACCGCCCCCGACAGCACCTGACCGAGCTGGGTTTCATTTTGCACTGTCACCGAGGCGAAGCCCTGTGCTCCGGCAAAGCTGGCCACTTCCGAGAGGTCGAGCGGGGAGCGGCTGGCCAGCGCCAGAATCCGGTCCTGACCGCGCGGGCCGCCCACCGTCAGGGTGTACTTTGCGCCCTGGCCGGGAAAGACCGTGCGCTGCCCGGCCGCCACGAAGTTGCCCTGGGGGCCGTCGTAGCCGTTGGGCACGAACAGACTGATCTCGCCCGCGCTGTTGACGTCGAACAGGTACACGTAGGCGTCCTGGGTAACCTGCACGCCCACCCGGATCGCCTCGCCGATGCGGTAGTTGGCCGTGCCCCGGCCCTGGGCGTCCTTGCCCACCCACACCCGCACGCCGAGCGAGGGCTGCGCCGGGTTGACGATGATGCTCTGCGGACTGAGGGTGGCTCCGCTGGCGTGGGCAGGAGCGGCGAGGAGGGCGGCAGACAGGGCCAGCAGCAGAATTTTCGTGGTGGGCATAGGGAACCTCCAGACAGCAGAATTCAGATACTGCCCACTGTTGGCCCGCTGCCTGACTCAAAGCTGAACGGCGCGGCGATGTGAAGGCCGCGTCAGCTTCGGCCCGGCCCGCGCTGCACTTCCCAGCGTCCATGCTGTTGCCGGTAGCCCAGCTTCTCGTTGACCCGTAGCATCGCAACGTTGGCGGTGTGTTTGTGGGTACGCACGCACATCACGCTGTCCGCTTTCGAGCGCCCGAGCAGTTCCGTTTTGAGCGCGTAGGCCAGATCTTGCCCGCGCGCGGCCTCACGCACGCTAGTCATCTGGTTGTAGGCCATGCCGGGAAGGTTCAGCGCTGCTGTAAAGCCGAGCAGTTCAGTGTCCCGGCGCGCGCACACCAGCCAGTCTGGATGCAATTGCGGATTGAACTGCAACGCTTTGCGGGCCGTCTCCCAGGACCATCTCGGCAGGCCCTGGGCGTCGGGTGTCTGGGCGAAGGTGTCGATCAGCAGGGCCGTGAGTTCGTTCCAGTCGCTCTGACTGGCCCGCGTCATATCGCCGAGTTCAACGCCCGGTGGCAGCGGCGCGCGGTTTGGGTCAGGGGCGAAGGTCTACGGATTGAGGACGCTCTCGAAGCGGTGGGCGTGGAGGGCAAAGCCCCGTCGCTCAGCCCAGGCCAGGCCCGCTGAGTCGTCGTCTTCGATGTTGGCCTCAGCGCCGATCTGTGTCCGCGCCCGCGTGCCTACGGCTGCACCCACAAGCCCAGCCGTACCGAGCCGGGCGGGCCGAAGTCGTTGGGTGCCCATTCGCACACGGCCAACACCTCTGAGCCAGCCTCGATCAGCCAGTGGGCCTGGTGGGGCAACCGCCCGGCGCGGGCCTTCAGGCTCGCCAGGTTACGCTACGGCCCAGCAGTGCGGCGTAGAGCGGCAGCAGGTGGGGCAAGTCATTCGCGACAACACGACGGGGCACCGTAGAAGACCTCAGCATCGCCTTCAGTGTAAGGATGCTGTGACAGTCAAGCTGTTCGGTTTCTGACGCAGGTGTGAGGCTTCCTCATGTTTGACACATCGTCAGATGCGGGCCAGCCGTTACGCTGAGGATCATGAAGCGTCTGTCTCAGGGAGCGGTCACCGTGTTTTTCGGCTTGATGGCCACGGGGTTGGCCCAGGCCGCCACGGCCCAACTGTCCAATTTGCCGCTCAGCGTGGAAACCAGCGACAGTCTGCTGACGCTGACCCCCGCCGCCATCCAGAAGATCTACCCGGTCCAGAGCCGCCCCGAAGCGGTCTTTCTGACCAACGACAAAAAAGTGACGATGGGTTTTGAGTGGCGTCAGGCCGCGCTCAAGCCGGGCGAGGTCAGCGGGCTGGTCAACCAGTTCCCCGCCGTCATCAAGGCGCAGGTGGCGGGCCTCAAGACGCTCACGCCCAAGCTGCTCACCATTCAGGGCACCCCCTGGGCGCAATTCATCTACACCCTGGCGGGCAAGAACGGCGACTTGCGCCGCGAGATGCTGGTCACCAGCGCCCAGGGCCGCATGCTGATCCTGAACGTGGATTCGTCGGTCAAGGATTACAGCACCAACGACATCGCTGTGCGGACCTTCGTCAACGGCATCAAGCTGTCGCAGTAGGGCTCAGATACGGGGCTAGGGCCGGGGCTGCCGCGAGGTGGCCCTTTGTGTTGCCGCCTGCGCCACGTTCTGCTTCCAACAAAACTTCAGGTCCAAACACCGCTTCCAAACATCAGCCGCTAGAATGCCCGGCATGCAGATTCGTCTCGACCCCTGGCCTGTGGACACCTTCGACGGCCAACTGACCCTCACGCCGTTTCAGGGCGAACTGATTGACGTGGAGACCCCCCGATGGGCGGCCATCGCGCCCCGGCCCATTCCCCAGCGCCTGACGCGGGTGTATGTCGTGGACGGCAAGCAGCGCATGGAGGCCCGGCTACACGTCACCGACGATGCCGGGCGAGAGGGGCACGCCGGATTCGGAGCGTACGTGGCGGGCGCGGTCGATCTGTGTCCGCACGGCTCGCGCCAGGCCGAACTGCTGAGTGTCCGGGCGCGGCGTGTGCTGGCCCACGCGCCCGATCTGGGGGTCAGTCCGCTGCGGCTCTCGCCCCGGCACCCGCAGACCGGTGAACTGAGTTACGCGCTCCTGGCGACCCAGCCGGGCGGCCACCCCAACGCGCCGCTTCAGGCCGTGCAGGGGGCCATGCTGGCGCACGAGCAGGAACTCTCGCACGGCCTGGCCTCCGCCGTGCCGTTCGACGACACCGACGACCGCGAGCACCTCACGGCGCTGACCATTCAGGACGGCACCCTCCGCTCCCAAAACCTCGGCGGCGCGGTGGTGGGCTGCGTCAAGACCATCCAGACGCTGTATCTGCCCACCGACCGGGCGCAACTGCTCTCCGAACTGCGGCCCGGCGAGCGCACCCCGATTCTGCATATGCGCTACGACAACAACCGCGTGGTGCGCTTCATCTGGTACGTGCGGCTGTGCCAGGCGGCCTTTTATCAGCACCCGATGTCCGGTGTGATGCGCCTGGAAATGTACGCGCCCGAGGACAGCGACTTTTTGCCGCCCATCGTCCGGCAGGTGGCCAACCTCAGCGGTGAGCTGCTGTGCAAGCTGGCCAGTCAGGCGCACAAGGACCCGCGCGCGCCGCAGAACCTTATTCCCACGGCGGCCCTGGAGCAGGCCATGGGCCGCGCGATGGGCAGCCTGGATCTGGTGACCCGCCGCATCCGCTCACACCTGGCCCGCGAACTGGGCGTGGTGTGAAGATGCAGAAAGCAAGACGGTATTTCCGGCAACCAGGGAGGGTCGTCTCCAGGCGGTCAGCCGCATGACCCAGAACCTCTCTCTCGGCGGCCCGCTGGCCCCTGACCTGCCCGAACGCATCGGCATGGTGCTGGGCACCGAGGACGCCACGCCCACCATCTTCTGGTTCGCGGTGTCGAGCGGTGCGAGTGTGCAACTCGACGATCTGGTGGTGGTCGAGACCCTCAAGCCCAACGGCCAGCCAGTCCACTTCTACGGGGCAGTCGACAATGTGCGCAAGCGCCACGAGGGCGTCACCTTCGAGTCGGACGTGGAGGACATCGTGGCCGGGGTGCTGCCCGCCTCGGTGAGTTACGCCGCCCGAGTCCTGGTCACCCGCGTGGACCCCGAGGATTTCATTCCGCCGCAGCCGGGCGACGTGGTGCGCCACGCGCGCGGCAAGGCGCTGGAGATGGCCCTCAGCGCCGACAAGATGGAGGAGGCCGCCTTCCCGGCGGGCTTGATTGCCGACGGGCAGGTGCTGCCACTCAACTTCCGCTTCATCAACGGCGAGTCCGGCGGCCACATCAACATTTCTGGCATTTCTGGGGTCGCCACCAAGACCAGCTACGCCCTATTCCTGTTGCACTCGATTTTCCGCAGCGGCGTGATGGACCGGGTGGCCCACAAGAGCGGTGGGCGGCAGGCCGGGTCGGCGGGCGGCAAGGCCATCATCTTCAACGTGAAGGGCGAGGACCTGCTGTTTCTGGACAAGCCCAACAGCAAGGTCGTGGACCGGGAAAACAAGGCCCGCCACACCAAGGGCCTGACCGCCGACCGCTACAGCCTCCTGGGGTTGCCGATGTCGCCGTTCCGGGACGTGCAATTTCTGGCTCCGCCGCGTGCCGCTGGCGTGGGAGGCGCCATCGTGCCACACGTGGACCAGCGCGCCGAGGGCGTGACCCCGTTCGTGTTCACGCTGCGCGAGTTCTGCCTGCGCCGGATGCTGCCCTACGTGTTTTCCGACGCGGCGGGCAGCCTCAACCTGGGTTTCGTCATCGGCAATATTGAGGAGAAGCTGGCCCGGCTGGCATCGGACGGTACGGGCGCGGCCCTGCTCGTTTCCGACTGGGACCCGGTGCAGTCCGAGGAGGTGCCCGACGACGTGCAGTTCGACGCGCTGGGCAAGGTCAGCCTGCAAACCTTTCCGCAGCTCATTTCTTACCTCGAATACAAGCTGCTCGAACAAAACGACGGCGAGGGCGATTCCAAATGGGTGCTCAAGCAGTCGCCCGGCACGCTGAGGGCCTTCGTGCGGCGGCTGCGCGGCGTGCAAAAGCACCTCACTCCACTGGTGCGCGGCGACCTCAGCCCGCAGCAGGCCGACAAGTACCGCCCCAACCTGATCAGCGGTGGCTTCCAGATGAGCGTCGTCGACATTCACAACCTCTCCGGCCCGGCCCAGATGTTTGTGGTGGGGGTGTTGCTGCGCGATCTGTTCGAATACAAGGAGAAAAACGGGCGGCAGGATACGGTGTTCGTGGTGCTCGACGAACTCAACAAATACGCGCCGCGCGACGATTCCAGCCCGATCAAGGATGTGCTGCTCGACATCGCCGAGCGGGGCCGCAGCCTGGGCATCATCCTGATCGGCGCACAGCAGACCGCCAGCGAGGTGGAGCGCCGGATCGTTTCCAACGCGGCCATCCGGGTGGTGGGCAGGCTCGATCTGGCCGAGGCCGAGCGCCCCGAATACCGCTTTTTGCCGCAGAGCTTTCGCGCCCGCGCGGGCATCTTGCAGCCCGGCACCATGCTGGTGTCGCAGCCAGACATTCCCAACCCGGTGCTGGTCAATTACCCGTTTCCGGCCTGGGCCACGCGCGGTGACGAGGTGGGGGAGAGCGGCAAACCTGTGATCGAGGAAGGCGAAGCGTGGCTGAACTGATGAACGGCTCCGGCACTCTTTGACAGGCTTTTGACAACTTGGCGGCTAGGCTGAGGGCAGGAGGAAGTCGACTATGCCCAGGGCGCAGGCTGGCGAGGGATTGACCGGAGCCGTCATCTTCATCACGGCGCAGATGCCCGGCGGTGTGGTCCTCGACACCCAGGGTCTGCGGCACGCGCCCATCAGCCGCGACGACCTGTTGGTGATTGAGGCGAATCTGCGGCTCTTTGAAGCCTCGCGCTCATCAAGGACCCGCTGGCCGCCCAGTACATGCGTCAGGCTGCCCAGGACCGACTGGGCCAACAGGCTGCCAAGCTGCTGGCAGACGAGCAGCCCCGCTGAGTGGCACGGTTTGAGCAGCACGTAAGCCCCGGGCCTGTCCTAGACTTCCCATATGGACCCTGCCGATGCCCAGCGCCTGATCGCCGCCGCCGTGGAGCCTGCCGAAGCCTGGGCCGACCTGGGAGCAGGCAGCGGCACCTTCGCGGCGGCGCTCTCGGCCCTGCTGGGGCCGGACGGCTCGGTGCTGGCCATCGACAGAGATATCCGTGCGCTGGGGCGCGTGCGGGGTGTGGCAGGCGGCGCAGCGGTGCGGACGCTCGGGGCCGACTTTACCGCCCTGCCGCTGATCCCCTTGCAAAACGGCCTGCTCCTGGCCAACGCGCTGCATTTCTTCAAGGATCAGCGCGCCACGCTCGAACGCTTGCGCGGCTTGCTGCGGCCACCAGGCAAGCTGGTCGTGCTGGAGTACGACCTTGAGCGCAGCTCCCTCTGGGTGCCTTACCCGCTCTCGTTCGCCAAGTTGCAAAAGCTCTGCGCCGAGTTGGACTGGCCCGCGCCGCGCAGGCTGGCCGATCAGCCCTCGCGTTGTCAGCGCTCCGGAATGTACTCGGCGCTGATCACGCCCCTGGCCTGAGCCGCCCGAGACCAAGCCGCCGAATGTTCAGGCCATTTTCGTGCGGCGACACCGCCTTTGATAATCCTTCGACGCCCGGTGGCGCTCACTGAGGCCAGGTCAGGCCCCCCTCCATTCCGTGGGCGACGACAGCAATCTGGTCAGCAAGCGGCAAGGCGGGGTGGCACTGCGGGTGTCCAAGGTGATCTGCTTTTATACCTGCGACTGAGCACGCTCGCGACTGAACAGCCCTCGGACTCGTCGACCCTCTCCGCGCTTCGGCCCATTTGCCCTCACCTTGCGCCGCTAAACTGCACCCTGTATGCCCACCCTGCCCGAACTGCGCGAAAAACTGAGGCGTCCGCTGGAACTCGAACGCCTGCGCGGCTATGAGAACAGAGCGGTGGCAGGCGGCCTGGAAAAGCTGCTGGGCGGCCCGATTGCCGGTCCCTTTCCGCAGGTGCGCGAAGCTTTGCGCGGCTACGACGACCTGAGCATTCCCGAGCGCGAGCAGGCGCTGAAGCAGGCGCTGGGCCTGCTACAAGATGGCCCGCCCAGAGCGGTGAGCGCTCCCAAGGTGGCCCGGCAGGACGCTCCGGTACCCGCTCTTCCGGCAGGTGCGGTGCTGATACCCGGGACGCCGCTCGCGCAACTCGACTGGGGACACGGCGGCCTGAAAAAACTCACCGGGCTGGGCCTTCAGACCATGCGCGACCTGCTGCACAACTATCCGCGCCGCCACGAGGACCGCCGCGCCCTGCCCTCGATTGCCGAGATCGAGGACGGCGCGCGGGCCACCGTCTCGGGCGTGATCGTCTCCAAGACCCGCCGCAGTCCGCGCCCCGGCATGCAGATTCTGGACGCGGTGCTGCAAACGGGGAGCGGCGAGCGCGTCAAGGCGACCTGGTTCAATCAGCCCTGGGTTGAGAAGAACCTGCGCGAGGGCGCGAAACTGATTCTGACCGGGCGGGTCAAGCGCTTCGGCAAGTCGGCCCAGCTCGGCGTGGAGCACATGGAGCTGCTTGAGAGTGGTGGCGCGGGCGGCAGCCTCAGCACCGGGCGAATCGTGGGCGTCTACGACAGCAAGGAGGGCGTCAGTCAGGATTTTTTGAGAAAGGCGGCCCAGACGGCCCTCTCACGCTACGACACGGGCGATTACCTGCCCGCCCACTGGCGCAAGCAGTGCGAGCTGACCGATCTCGCCGACGCCCTGAGCGGCATTCACTTTCCACACGATGAGGCGCACCTGGCGCGCGCCGATCACCGCCTGAGATTCGACGAGTACCTGTTTCTGGAACTGCGGATGCTGCTTCAGGGCGAGGACGCGGTGCTGCTGGGCAAGCGCTTTACCGCCACCGACCGCGACATGCAGGACTTCGAAGCGGGCCTGCCGTTCCGCTTCACCGGAGCGCAGCGCCGGGTGCTGCACGAGATCGCCGACGACATGCGCAGTGAGCGCCAGATGGCCCGGCTGGTGCAGGGCGACGTGGGCAGCGGCAAGACGGCGGTGGCCGCCTGCGCCCTCTACCTGGCGGTGCGCGACGGCTACCAGGGCGCGCTGATGGCCCCCACCGAGATTCTGGCGCGCCAGCACTTCGTCAACATGCAGAACTACCTCGCGCCGCTGGGCGTGCGGGTGGGCCTGCTGATCGGGGCACTGACCCCCAAGCAGAAGGCCGAGATGCAGGCGACGATTGCCAACGGTCTGATCGACGTGGTGGTGGGCACCCAGGCACTGATTCAGGAAAACGTGAGCTGGGCCAATCTGGGCCTAGCTGTCGTGGACGAGGAGCACCGCTTCGGCGTGGCCCAGCGCCGCAAGCTGCTGGCGGGCCGCCCCGACGTGCTGGTGATGTCGGCCACCCCGATTCCGCGCAGCCTGGCCCTGACCGCCTACGGCGACCTGGAACTCAGCATCATCGACGAGCTGCCGCCGGGCCGCACGCCGGTTGATACCAAACTCCTGCAAGATACCCACCGCACCCAGGCCTACGGCTTCGTCATGACCCAGATCCGCGAAGGGCGGCAGGCGTTTGTCGTCACGGCGCTGATCGAGGAGAGTGAGACCCTGGAACTGCTGGCCGCCACCCAGCTCGCCGACGATCTGCGGGTGATCTTGCCGGAAGCCCGTATTGACCTGCTCCACGGCAAGATGGCCGCCGCCGAGAAAGACGCCATCATGGAGCGCTTCCGCGAGCAGCAGTTCGACATTCTGGTGTCCACCACCGTTATCGAGGTCGGGGTGGACGTGCCCAACGCCTCGGTGATGGTGATCGAGAACGCCGAGCGATTCGGCCTCTCCCAGCTCCACCAGCTCAGGGGCCGGGTCGGGCGCGGCAGCGCCAAGAGCTACTGCGTGCTGGTGGCGGGTGAGCATTCCCAGAAAACCCGCAAGCGCCTCAAGATCATTGAGGGCAGCACCGACGGCTTCGTCATCGCCGAGGCCGACCTCAAGCTGCGCGGCCCCGGCGAGCTGCGCGGCACCCGTCAGAGCGGCATCCCCGACCTCAAGCTGGGCGATCTGGTCAGCGACGTGGCGATCATCGAGGCGGCCCGCGACCTCGCCAAGCACATTCTGGCGCACGACCCCACGCTCAAGCACCCGCGCCTGTCGGGGTTGCGCGAGGAGTTGCAGGCCCGCAGTAACCAGGTGGCCTACCGCGAGGTGATCTGAGTGAGGGTCCGCGCTGGGGTTGGTGTGGACTGGACGTTAAGGTCCGTTCATCCGACTGTGACAACCATGTGACGTTGTGTACGTAACATAGTTGTCACAGCGCACAATTTAAAAGCGGGCCGAGTGAAGTCCGCCGCGCAGCAGGAACCCTTCTTAAGCCTCAAGCCGGAAGTGGTTTCTTCTTTTTGGCTCCCGTCACTCAAGAGTTGGCCGAGAACCGATGCTGAGGACAATCTCCGGAACCTGCCTGCCGCTTCACGCACCTGACCCAGCTGTCTCATCTGGCCGCGCTCTCCTGAGCCATGACCGTTTCTCCGCTGAACCCAGCCCGGCTGGGCCTGCTCTTTGCCCTGAGTCTTGCTCTGGGGGCCTGCGCCTACGTGCGCGGCCCCAATACCGCTGCGCCGGAGCTTGGCCTGACGCTGCCCGCCGGATTTCACGCCGAGGTCTACGCTTCGGGCTTCAAGAAGCCGCGCCTGATGGCGACCTCTGCCAATGGCGACGTGTTCGTCAGCGACTTGGACGCCGGGCAGGTGGACGTGTTGCTCGACCGCAACGGGGACGGCACACTCGATGCCAAGCAGGTGTTTGCCAGCGGCCTCAACGAGCCGCACGGCTTGGCCTTTCACAAGGGCTTTCTCTACGTGGCCGACACCGACGCGGTGGTGAGATTTCCCTACGCGGCGGGCGATACGGCGGCCAGTGCCGCGCCCGAGAAGCTCGTCGATCTGCCGGTCAAGGGCAAGCACTACTCGCGCACGGTGGTCTTCGGGCCGGATGACAAGATGTATGTGGCGGCGGGCAGCGACTGCAACGCCTGTGAGGAGACGGACCCCAAGCGGGCCGCCGTGTGGGTCTACGATGAGAACGGCCAGCAGGGTCGGCCCTACGCTACCGGCCTCAGGAATGCGGTGGGGCTGGCCTGGCAGGGCGGTACCTTCTACGCCAGCGCCAACGGGCGCGACCTGCTCGGCAACGACACCCCGCCCGAATCGTTTTTCAAGCTGCAAGACGGTGCGAATTACGGCTGGCCCTACTGCTACCCGCTGGCCGCCGGGGCCAAGCAGACCTGGGACCAGGAGTTCGGCAAGAAGGATCAGGCCTACTGTGACGCGGCCCAGCCGTCGTTCGCCACCACCACCGCCCACGCCGCGCCGCTGGGCATCGCCTTCTACACGCCTGCCCAGGGCGCGGCCAGGGCATTTCCCGCCAAATACGACGGGCTGATGTTCGCGGCGCTGCACGGCTCCTGGAACCGGCTGCCGCAGTCGGGTTACAAGGTCATCACCGTTAATCCGCAGACCGGCGAAACCCAGGACTTCCTGAGCGGCTTTCACAGTGGCCTGAGCACCTCCGGGCGTCCGGTAGACGTGCATGCGGCCCCCGACGGCTCGCTGCTGCTGACCGACGACGGCAATGGGCTGATCTACCGCATCTCGTACAGCCAGTAACGTCAGGCGGGCAGATCCCTGTATGAGGAGTGGTGTGCCCAGCGGCCAAGCGTCGTCATCGGCGTCGTTCCGGATAAGAAGGTGAGTCCTTTCACGATGAGGCTGCTGCTGTGCTCAGGAGGCGGGCAGCGACCAGCGCATGGTGAATACGTCGGCCAGCTTCGGCGCACTGATGGGGCGCAGCGCGGCGCGCATCAGCGCTTCGCGGGCCGGAACGAGTAACGGGGTCAACGGGCGGCCCAGCCACATGTTGATTTCGGCCTGCCGCGCCGCCCGGCGGGCCGAGCGCAGCCGGGCCGCACTGAACTGTTCAAGCGGGCGCGTGTCGAAGGGCTGACCCTGCACCGCCTGCTCCAGCAGCGGCGCGAGGGCGGCGGCGTCGAGCCAGCCGAGGTTCATGCCCTGCCCGCCGATGGGGCTGACCTCGTGGGCAGCGTCCCCGATCAGCACGGCGCGGCCCCGCAGCATCGTCTGCGCGGCGTGCCTGCGGGTCTCGAAGGCGCTGAGCATGCTGCATTCCTGGGCAGGTACGTGCAGGCCGGTGCGCTCGGCTAGGAGGGTGCTCAGGTCGGCGGCGCTGGCAGTCAGGCGCAGCGACGGCGTGTAGGCCACCCAGCGCCGCCGTTGACCCGGCAACGGAAACGACTCGACGATGCCGCCGGAGTCCAGCTGCAGTACGGCCCGCGACCCGTAGGCGGTGGTATCGGGAAAGTCTCCCATCAGGTAAGTGTCGGGGTAGGTGCGGCCCCGGAAGGCGACGCCCAGCAGCGAGCGGATCAGGCTTCTGCGACCGTCGGCCCCGACCACGAAACGGGCCTGCAAGGTCGTCTCGGCTTCGCCTTCCAGTGCCCTGACGGTGACACGTTCATTCGTCTGGGTCAGGCTCTGCACGACCACGCTGCGCCGGAGCGAGTGTGGGGCCAGTTCACTCAGCCGAGCCTCCAGAAGTTTCTCGGTGTCGTGCTGCGGCAGCACCAACACAAACGGATAACGCGGTGAGACGCCCGCGAAATCCAGTTCCCCAACCACACCGCCCGGCCCGCGCAGCACGCCGCTGCGCACCGGAACGCCTGCCTGCACCGCCGCTTGCGCCGCGCCGACGCGCTCGAACAATTCCAGCGCGGGTGGGTGCAGCCCTACTGCCCGCGAGTGGGAGCTGGTAGCTGTGCGGCGCTCCAGCACCTGAAAACTGAGGCCACGCTGGGCCAGCAGGCACCCCAGAAACAGACCCACCGGACCGCCACCCACGATCAGGACGTCAAGCATGCGGGCGCTGTTCTGAGGCGCGGTAGATCAGCAGGTGGCGAAACGGCACCAGCGAGTTGACCCACCAGCCGGGCGGCGCGAGGGCAGCGAGTTCGGGCTGACTGAAGCTGCGGCGAATCGAGAGCAGCCCGTCATCGTGAATAAATGACCCACGAAACAGCGGCAAGGTGCCCAGCCCGAACAGCGCGTAGGCCAGGGCGCTGCGCCCAATGTCGTTGTGGATGACCGTGCCGACGCACAGCCGCTGGCAGTCGGCCAGCAGAACGCTGAGCTCGGCGGCGCTGAGGTGATGCAGCAGATGGTTGGACGTGATGAAGTCGAACACCTGCCCCTCACGCACCAGATCGCCGCTCATGGCCTGCCGAAAGTGCAGCTGCCGCGCCGCGCCGCTGGGCAAGCGCCGCGCCGATGCGTAGCGAATCGCACGCGCGTCGGCGTCGATGGCGGTGATCCCCAGCCGCAACCCGTCACGGGCCGCCCACTGCGAGAGCCGGATCGGTACGTCGCCGCCGCCGCAGCCGATATCGAGCAGGGTGCTGGGGCGGGTGGCCGAGAGCTGCGGACGAATGCGCTGCACATACACGCTGCGCCAGCCCGACAGCACGTCGTTGACCAGGCCGAAATGGTGGTAGGTGCGCTCCAGCTGCACGGGGTCGCAGTCTGGGTCGTCCATCTTTTCCTGCGCGCCGATCAGGCGCTGGCCGAACCCCAGCATCAATGCCGTCCGGCAGCCAGTTGCAGCTCACCGGAGTGCTGTGCTGGGCTTGCCTGGGCAGCAGGCACCGGGCAATGGGTCATCAGACCAGTTTCGACCGTCAGGCCGGGGCCGAAGGCCATCGCACAGACGCGCTCGCCGTCAGTAGCATTTTCCAGCAAGTCCTTGAGGATAAACAGCACGGTGGCGCTACTCATGTTGCCGTAGGAACGCAGCACTTCCCGCGAGGGGGCCAGCTGCTCGTCACTGAGGTCCAGACTGGTCTGCACCTTGTCGAGAATGCTGCGCCCTCCGGGATGGATGGCCCAGCGCTCAATCTGGCGGTGCGGCGCGGCGGCCAGCTGCGGCTCACTGTTTAGCAGCGGCGTCAGCGCGCCCACGATGTGGGCCTCAATGATGTCGGGCACGTAGGTGCTGAGCACCATCTCGAAACCCTCGTCGCCGATCTTCCAGGCCATGTCGGCCTCGCCCACGCCCACCGGGGTCAGGGTGGTCTCGAAGGCGTCGAGCCGCAGGGTGTGGGCGCTGCCCAGCGAGGGCCGGGCGCTGACGATGGCCGCTCCCGCGCCGTCGGCAAAGAGGCTGGAGGCGATCAGGGTGTCGGGGTCGTTGTTGACCCGCATGTGAATCGAGCACAGCTCGGCGGCGATGACCAGCACCACCGCGCCCGCATCGGCCTCACAAAACGCCTTGGCCATCTTCAGCGCCGGGAACGCTGCGTAGCAGCCCATGAAGCCGACGTGAAAGCGCTGCGTCTGCGCCGAGAGGCCCAGCGAGCGCACCACGTCGTAGTCGGGTCCCGGCGCATAAAAGCCGGTACACGACACGGTGATGACGTGGGTGATGTCGCTGGCCTTCAGATCCGGGCAGCTGGCCATCGCCCGCCGCCCGGCCTCGGTAAACAGCTTGGGCGCGGCCTCGGCGTAGAAGTTATTACGGACCCCGGTGCTGGAGAACAAGAGCTGGCGCGTGACCGGGTCGTAGAAGGTGCCCACCCCGTCCTCGGGAGCGCGGCGCAGCTCGTCGATGCTGCTGTGGCGCTGGTCAATCGCCGAGGCGTTGTATATCATGCTGACGAGCCGCTGCGAGAGGCGCTCGAGTTGCGGCTGCGCCTTGACCATGTCGCGCAGCTCGCTCTGGAGATAGACCGTCTCGGGAACGGCAGTGGCAATCGAGTGTGCGTAAACCGGCATAGCGCAGGATAAACACCCGTCCTGACTGCAACTATCAACTTTGGTGCAATTTCTTTGGGCTGGTCTTTATCTGCTGATGACCTGCGAAATGATGGGCTGCTGAGTCGCCGCCGAGGCCGTACCATGTTCGGCATGACCACTTCTGAACCCAGCCGCTCCACGAACACTCCGACTCCATCCAGCTTGGGGCAGCTGCAGGGCAAGACGGTGCTGGTGACCGGCGCGACCGGCGGCATTGGCAAGGCCACCGCCGCCAACCTGATCCGGCAGGGAGCCGAGGTGTGGATCGTGGGGCGCAATCCCGAAAAAACCGCTGCGGTGCAGCAGGAGATCGGCGCGGCGGGCCACCTGCTGGCCGACCTGAGCCTGCGCGGTGAGGCCGACCGCATGGCCCGTGAGTTCGCCGGGCGGGTCGGCAAGCTCGACGTGCTCGTCAACAACGCCGGGGCCATCTACAACCAGCGTCAGGAAAGCCGTGAGGGCATCGAGCTGACCTGGGCGCTCAATCACTTGGCCTACTTCATCGTGACCCGTGAGCTGCTGCCGCTGCTGCGCGACAGCCGGGGTCGCGTCGTCAGCGTGGCAAGCGCCGCGCACGCCTTCGGCAAGATGCGCTGGAACGATCCCGAGTTCAAGACCGGCTACAGCGCCTGGGCCGCTTACGGGCAGAGCAAGCTCGCCAATATTCTGTTTACCAGCGAACTGGCCTACCGCGAGCGGGCCAGCGGCGTCACCGCCAATGCCCTGCACCCCGGCGTGGTGGCCTCGGGCTTCAACCAGAACAACAGCGGTCTGGTGTCGCGCCTCTCCAGCCTGGCCGCGCCGCTGAGCCTCACCGACGAGAAGGGTGCGCAGACCAGCATTCATCTGGCGTCCAGCCCGGAAGTGGAGGGGCAGTCGGGCCTGTACTTCGCCAAGTCGCGGGTGACCCAGCCTGCCGCCCAGGCGCTCGACGACGCGGCGGGCAAGCGGCTGTGGGCGCTGACGGAGAGCTACCTGTAAGGCGGAATAAAGCATGGGGCCGGGAGCGCTCTCCGTGCGCCCGGCCCCATGCTGTTTGCCCGGTTCACTCGGAGTTGTCGATCACCACCGTGAAGGTCTTGGTGACGGTTTTCCCGGCGGGCACGTCCACCCGCAACTCGGCCACGTTCTGGTTGGCCTGCATCTTGCCGTCGATGCTGACCTTGCGTCCGCCGACCTGCTCGCTGATCTCGGCGCGCACCTGGCGGTCCTTGCTGCTGGTGAAGGTATAGGTCACCTTGTAGCTGCCGCCGTTCTTGGTGGTGCCCAGCGTCTGCACGCTGCGGGTGTAGCGGATGTCGGGGTCGCGGCCCAGGCTGAACTCCACGGCCTCGCCCTTGGCCGTCTCCTCGATGGTGGTCTGTCCGGCGATGCGTTCGTCCTCGCGCACGGTGAGCTGGCCGCCCGGCAGGTTCTGGTCGGCTTTCAGGCGGTACGAGCGGTTCAGGGTGCCGTCACTCTTCTGGGTGTTGAAGTAGGTTGTGAGGCTGGCGTAGCGCTCGAAGCTGCTGAGCTTGGGCGTCAGGAACGGCAGGGTGTAGGTGCTGTTGGCAGGCAGGGTGAAGGCCGAGTCGAGGCCGTAGCGGTACAGGCCGTTGACGGTGCCGAGCGTGCCGACCTTGGGAGCCGAGATGGGGGCGGGGGCCGCCATCGCGTCTGCGGCGCGCGACTCGTACAGTACGGGGCGGTTGTTCTGAATGTCCACCTGTCCGGCAAACAGCTCGGTGGCCGTGACGCTGTAGACCTGATCGGAGCTGTTGCGGATGTCGGCCAGCGCCGAGAGCGAGGCCACGCTGCCCGAGGTCTGCAGGGTGTAGCGTGGCGTCCAGCCCAGGGCGCTCGTCAGGTAGCTCAGCGTCCCCTTGCCCGGCTTGGTGAGGCTATAGATCAAGCTCTGGCCGGGCTGCTGGGCATTCAGTGGTGGCAGCACCGGGAAGCTGAGTTGGCTGTAGCTGACATTGCGGTATTGGCCGAGAGCATCCTTGATCAGCAGATCGGCGGCGCGAATCAGGGTCACGGTCTGGGTCTTGTTATCCTCGCGCAGCGTCACGGGTTTGCCTTCCAGGCCGGTCAGCCAGCTCATGCCGCGCATCTGCACCGCCTGCGTGTAACTCAGGCCCTCCAGGTCGATGGTGCCGGGAATCAGGTTCTGCCAGGCGCTGTCGGGCAGATCGACCTGGTAGGTGTTGCCGCTGGCGGTAATAGGCGTGCGGACCTCGCCGAAGTTCTGGTAGATGCGCAGATCGGTGGCGTGGGCGCTGGCGGCCAGGGCCAGGGCAGCGGCGAGACTCAGGGTTCGGGCAGCAGTGTCTGAGGAGATGAAAGGCATAACCGTACTCTGAGGCACGTTTGCTGACCTGGCGTGAGAGAAGCTGACGCGCCGCTCAGGTGGGTCTTCAGGCCAGCGCCCAGGCCAGGTCCGCCTGAAAATCACGGCTCCCTGCGCCGTCGATGACGTAGCCGCGCGAACTGTGGCGCAGCAGCGCGCCGTGCGGAAGGGCAAGCTGAAACTGCTGCGGAACCTTGCCGCTGCGGTAGCGCACCGCCTCACCGGCCGAGAGTGAGCCGCAGCTGACAAGGTGGCTGAGCACCCGCGAGAACGAAGCCGGGCTGATGAGGTGGTTCATGGTGCATGTCTCCTTCATGGAGAGTATGAACCTCCTCAGCCCACAATTTTCTTGCAGGTCTAGCCGCAAGGGCGGCCCTCTCGACGCCAGTCCAGTCAGCCGATCAAGCGCTCGGCCAGGTCCGGCAGCAGGGCGTAGATGTTGCCTCCACAGGCCGTGTCGAAGTCGGCCTTGAGCGTCAGCACGGCCCGCCACTTGTCGGGCGTGCGCGTGTTGAAGCCGTAGCGCAGCGCCACGTCCACGAGCCGCTCCTGCACGGTGCAAAAGCCGCTCGCCAGGGCCAGGGTGTCGCAGAGTTGCAGCAGGCGGTCTTCCTCAGTCATCTCGGCGGCGGCCAGCAGATTGCCCAGCCGTGCCCATTCCTGCGCGGTGCCGTCCCACTGGCCCTGCAAGGTGGCGAGGTCGGGCACCACGAACGAATGGGTTAGGGCGATGCGCGCCGCGTCCGGGTAGCCGAGCGCCAGCAGAGCATCGTGCCCGTCCAAAATGTGCCGGTCCTGGTTAGGGCCGGTCTGCCGTCCGAGGTCGTGGAGCAGGCCCAGCACGAAGGCCCGCTGGGGGTCGAGGGTGGGGTGCCGCTCGGCGATGAGCCGGGCCGCCTGCGCCACGAAGCGCGAGTGGGCCACCCAGCCGCCGGCATTACGATGTTCGGCGGCCTGCAGCAGCGCCTCGGCCTGCTTCAGACTCGGGAGTAGCCCTTCAGATTCCATTTTCAGATACCACGTCAGGCGGCGGGTGGTGGGGGCTGCTGGGTGCCGCTGTCGGCCAGTTCGATCAGCCAGCCCATCAGTTGGACCAGGGCCAGCGCCATGCCGGGCAAGCCCGCCAGCATCATGATCCAGCCGCTGATGCTCTGATTTTGCAGCGAGGTCAGGTTCCACAGGCACAAAGCACTGACGTACGGCGTATACAAAACGGTGGGGCTGTAGAGCCAGGTGGCCGCCACCGCCATCATCGGCAGCCCGCTGAGCAGCCCGAACCAGCCCCGGTTGCCCAGGCTGCCGCCCTGAATGCTCGGCAAAGGCCGCAGGATGACCGACCAGACCAGCAGCCCGCCCAGCAGGTACAGCGCCGGAAGCAGCGCGCCCGCCGTGTTGGTCACGATGCTGGCGTTGAAGCCCGCCGGGATGTTCCAGAAGATGATGATGGCAAACCACAGCGCTAGCGCCACCCAGGGATCGAGCAGCACGCTGAGCAGCCGCCCGGCAGGTGAGCGGCGCGAAAGCTTGAGATGGTGTGGCAAGCCCAGCACTACCAGCGGCGGCACCAGTTCGGCCAGCAGCATTAGGCGGCCCATGTAGAGGGCCATGCTGTTGAGGGTCAGCGTGATGGCCTGACTCTGGGTCACGACGATAGTGACGACCAGCCCCAGCCCGAACAGCACCGTCCGCCAGATCGGCCAGACGCCCGGCTGCGTCCGGCGGCTGCGCGCGAAGGCCACGAAGTACCACGCGCCCACCGCCAGGATCGCCGTCCATATCAGCGGGTCGAAGCGCAGCGCCAGCAGTTCGGCCCAGCTGGGATTGAGCTGGCCGGGGTTGAGATCGTTCACTGGCAAGCTCACCGCATCACCTCCTGCAAGTCGGCCTGGAGGCGGCCAAGCTGCGGCAACTGGGTGTAGTCCCAGATCAGGCGAATCTTGCTGTCCTGGTCGATCAGATAGGTGGCGGTGGTGTGGTTGATCTGGTAATCGTTCGGCCCCTTAATGTCGGCCTTGCTGTAGCCCGCGCCGTAACTGAGTGCTACCTTTTTCAGCTCGGGTTCGGGAATGTTGACGCCGGTGGCCGTGCCGAAGAAGCTGAGGTAGGCTTTGAGCTGCTTAGGCGCGTCGCGTTGCGGATCGACGCTGACGAGCACCACCTGAAAGTCGTGGCGCTCGGCGGCGGGCAGGCGCTCGCGCAGCTTGTTCAGGTAAGTCAGGCTCAGCGGGCAGATGTTGGGGCAGTGGGTGAAGCCGAAAAACAGTGCGGTGGTCTTGCCGTTGGGGGCAAAGGTATAGGCGGCGTTGTTCTGGTCGGTGCCGGAAAAGGTGGGGGCCGTGATCGGCGGCGTGTAGGCGGTACCAAAAAAGGGAAACGGCGTCTTGAGCCGGGCGTAGAGCCACACTCCGCCGAGCAGCAGCGCCACGGCAACCAGGGCGAAGATGAGTGAGACATACCAAGGGCGGCCCAGTGCCGGGCCAGCGGCTGCGGACGAATCAGCGTCGGACGGCTGACCCGTGTCGGCACGTTCAAGCTCGGTCATCTGAGGGCCTCGGAAACCCGAGTGAAAGGACACAAACAACACAACTGCATTCGGCAACACCTCCGTTGCTCGTGGGGCCTGTCGCTGAGCGCCTGGGGAGAACTCCATTGTGCACGCCCGCGCGCGGCGCTTTGTCCCCTGTGGGCTTACCGGCTCTCAGGGAAGCGGTTCCACTGCGCCTGCGCCGGTGCGTTAGACTGACCGCAATGCACAAACCGACCATTCAGGATGTGGCGCGGCTGGCGGGCGTCGGTGTCGGAACCGTGTCACGGGTTCTCAACAATCATGCCGCCGTGCGTGACAGCACCCGGCAGACCGTGCTGAGCGCCATCCGCGACCTGGAATACGTGCCCAACCCCCACGCCCGGCGCATTGCGGGCGGCAAGTCGTACACCATCAGTATTCTGCTGCCGGTCATCACCACCGAGTTCTATGTGCGGCTCCTCGACGGCCTGGAATCGGCTTTTCAGGAGGCCCGCTACGACGTGGCGATTTTTCCCTTGCTCGACCGCTCGCGCCTGGAGCGCTACCTGGGCAGCCACACCCTGGCCTACCAAGCCGACGGACTGGTGATGGCCACCTATAACCTGACCCAGCTGTTCAGCGAAAATCGCCTGCGCGAGCAGCAGCCGATGGTGCTGGTGGACGCCTACGCTGAGGGCGTGGACTGCGCCCGGATGGACAACCACCTCGGCGGGCGGATGGCTGGGCAGTTCGTGGCCCAGCAGCCGGGGCATAGCTACGCCGTCTGGGTCGAGACCGAACTCGATCAGATCTTCACCTCGCGGGTCTTCGAGGAGCGCAGCGCGGGGTTTCATGCGGCGATGGCCGAGGCGGGCCGCACGGTCAGCGGCGAATTCATCAGCTCATTTGATGCCCACGCCGCGCGCACGGTGGCCGGACAGGTGCTCGACGCCGCTCAGTTTCCGGCGACGGTCTTCGCCTCTGCCGATCTGCTGGCTGGAGCGCTGCTCGACGAAGCCCAGGCACGCGGTCTGGCGGTGGGAAGCCACCTCAAGGTGCTGGGGTTCGACGACCAGCCCTGGGCGGCGGCGCGCGGCCTGAGCACCCTGCACCAGCCGGTCGAGGCGATGGCTTACGAGGCCGCCACCTTGCTGCTCTCGCGCCTCTCGGGGCACCGGGGACCGCCGCGCGTGCGCACCTTCGAGCCGAGGCTGGTGCTGCGCTCCAGCACCGGGCACGCATGATCAGGGATGCTGCCGCCGCCGATTTCCCGGCCATTCTCGCCGTCATCAACGACGCCGCTGAGGCCTACCGGGGCATCATCCCGGCAGACCGCTGGCACGAGCCGTACATGGGCGAGTCGGAGCTGGCCAGGCAGCTGGCGGCGGGCGTGCGCTTCCGCTGCTTTGTCGAAGACAGCACGGTCGTCGGCGTGATGGGCATTCAGGACCGGGGCGAGGTACAGCTGATCCGCCACGCCTACGTCCGCACCGAGCACCGCAGCCGGGGCATCGGGGCCTTGCTGCTCGCGGACCTGATCGCCGGTACGGACAAGCCCATTCTGATCGGCACCTGGCAGGCCGCCACCTGGGCCATCCGGTTTTATCAGAAGCACGGCTTCAGGCTGGTCTCAGACGAGGAGAAGACCCCACTCCTCAAGAAGTTCTGGGTCATCCCCGAGCGGCAGATCGAGACGTCAGTGGTGCTGGCCGATCGGCGCTACCGCCCTGAGCTGGCCCAACAGGAAGGCGGGCCACCCCCAAGGGAGTGACCCGCTACTGATTCGCGCTCCGTCTCAGCCTGGTCCGCGCTCGTAAACCGCCTGCCAGGGCTTGTAGATGGTTTCCACCTTGTCGCTGCGCACGCCGGACGCGTCCTTGATGGTGCGGGTGATGTAGAGGTCGTAGCCGTTGGCGGCCCAGTCGACCTGCTTGCTCGCGCCGCGCGGCAAGTTGGGGTTGAAGACGAATTTGGCAGCCGGGTGCGGGGTGCTGCTGAGGATGGTGGCCGGTGAAACACTCACTCGGCGGCTTTGCGGCACGCCCCAGATTTGCACTTCCAAGGTGCTCCTAGCGTCGTTGTTGACGGTGCGGATCAGCACCGGGCCGCCAGTATCGTTTTTCATCTTGAGATCGACGCCGGGGTCGTACACCGCCGCCTCGAAGCCCACCTGCGGCTCGTAGTAGCCGACCCGGTAGGAGTGCTGGTTGCGCTCCACGACCGGCATGCCCGACTGATACAGCGCCCGGAAGGTGGTGGTGGAGACCTGACAGACCCCGCCGCCGAGGCCGTCTACCGTGCGCCCGCCGCTGATGATCAGCCCGCCGACGAAGCCGTTGTCCTCGCTGATGCTGCCCAGGGTGTTGAGGAAGCTGAAGGTGCCGCCTGCCGGAACGACCGCGCCGTCGATCTTGGCTGCCGCGTTGGCGACGTTGGTGCGCCGGGCGGGGCTGGAGTGGTAGTAGGTGCTGACGCCGGTGGTGATCAGGGTCAGTGTGTTGGGGTCGGGCAGCGCCGCCACCGTGATGGTCGGCTTGGCCACCTTGCCGGGCAGGCTCAGCGTCTTGACGCTGGGGTCGAGCACAGCCTGACTCAGGAGTTTCATGGCCGCCGTCTGGTCAATGATCAACCCCGGCTCTTCCTTGACGCGCACCAGCTTGCTGCCCTGGCGCTCGTAGCGGGCGTTCTGGGCCGGGTTGTCGAGGTAGCCGCTGAGGGTCTTCAAGCTGCGCTGCATGGCTGCCTTGTCGAGTTCGAGGCCGCCGGGGCGCACCCAGAACAGATTGGCGACCTGCAGGGGGCTCAGCACGCCGCTGCGCTGGCTTTTTCCGAGTTCCACCGTCAGCGGGCGCAGCAGGGCGTTGCCCTTGTCCACCTGAGTTTTTAACTTGGCGGCGCTGTCGGGTGAGGTCCAGGTGGTCAGGCTCAGGTTCAGTTCGCGCTGCGACGGATCGGCGGCGAACGCCTGGGCTGCGGCGTCCACGTCCACCTTCTGGCCCGGCACGTCTGGCGTCAGGGCGTAGCGGGTCTTGTCGAAAAAGATCTTGCCGCTTTTCGGCGCGGTGTTGAGATCGGCACTCAGGGCGGCCAGGGCCTGACTGGCCACCGCCGGGTCCACGCTGACCTTGAGCGGATAGTGCTGGGCGCTGCGCTGTCCGGCCAGATCCTGCACCTTTTCGATCAGGTTGCGCTGGTCGGCGTCGCTGAAGGCAGCGGCCACACTGCCGTTGACATCGGCGCTGTAGCCGAGCTTGCCCGCGTCCAGCGTCCAGCTTCTGGCGCTGACCTTGGGTGCGGCTGCGGTGGGCGTGGTGACTGGAGCGGTTGTGGCCGGGCTGACGGCTTTCAGGTCGGCTGCTGCCAGGCTCACCCGGATGATCGGCGGCTTGAGGGCGGCCTGCACTTTCGCGGCCACCTCGAGCTGATTCAGGCCGCCCACGTCCACGCCGCCCACCTGCGTCTGGGCAGGCAAGCGGCCCTCGTTGACCGCAACGCCGAGCGCCAGCGCGCCGCCGAGAATGGCGATGGCCGAGCCGCCGATGATCCATGCTTTGACATTGCTCATAGTGTTCTCAACTTCTTCTCCGTCGCGGAGAACGCCGTGCGGTCCACCGAAAGACAGCGCGTCAGGGGAAGGCAGGACACTCGAAAAGTTTCAGGGAGGAGGGGTGGATAACCGATTGTCTGGTTTGTCCGTGCGCAGGCGAGGTCCGCCTCTCGCCTCGAGTGAGCACCTTGCTCATGGTACTTCAAAAGCAAGAAACTGCCCTTCATGCTCGGTCTCCCGGCCAGGGTCGCTGGGTTCATCCCGGAACGCTGCTGGCCCGCCTGCTACTATGGCCCGGTGACCGCTGCTGCCCCCGTTCCTGTGCTGAGCGCCCACGAAATCACCCAGCGCTACGGCGAGACGACGGTGCTGCACGGCGTGAGCCTGGACGTGGCGCGCGGCGAGGTGGTGGCCGTGACCGGGCCTTCCGGCAGCGGCAAGAGCACCCTGCTGCACCTGCTCGGTGGCCTGGGCCAGCCCAGCAGCGGGGCCATTTTCTGGGAGGGCAGGCGGGTCGATCAGCTCAGCATCGAGGCCAGGGCCAGGTTGAGGGTGCGGGCGCTGGGGCTGGTCTTTCAGCACCATTACCTGCTGCCCGACCTGAGCGTGCTGGGCAACCTGCTGGTGCCGGGCCTGATTCTGGGTGAGGACCTGACCGAGCGGGCCGAGGCACTGCTGACCCAGGTGGGTCTCGGCGGGCGCGGCGCGGCGTACCCGGACGTCCTCAGCGGTGGCGAGCGCCAGCGCTTGGCGGTGGCCCGCGCCCTGATGGCCCGCCCCGCTGCCCTGCTGGCCGACGAACCCACCGGCAGCCTGGACCGGGCCAACGCCGACCGGGTGGCCCGGCTGATGATCAACCTGGCGCGCGAGTACGGCTCGGGCGTGCTGCTGGTGACACATGACGAGACGCTGGCCGCGCTGGCTGACCGGCAGATCCATCTGCTCGATGGACGAACAGCGCGGCCGCAGACGGCCCAGGCCTTGACCACCGCGCCCTGAGTCCGCTGGCCGCGAGGAACGTGAAGCCGGGGAGCAGAAAAAAGCAGAACAGACCGAGCGCCTTCCCAGCCCAGTCCGTCCTCGCCCTACAGCCTGCGGTCAGCGAACGGCGCTGATGGTGACGGTGCGCGCGCCCCACTGGTACGCCTGGGCGCGGCTGCCCATCCAGATGTCGATGGTGTTGGCCAGCCGCACGTTCATGGTGTCCTCGACGATGAAGACCCGGCCACTCAGCAGTCCGGCGCTGTCGCGCAACGTGACGCGGCTGCCGTAGGGAAAAACCCGCAGCAGGTCGCGGCTCAGGGCGATGACGCCGGGACGGACCCGCGTGCCGGTGGCGGTGATAAAGGGACTGTTGTCGGTCTGGCCCACGTCGCTGCTGTAGGCGGTAGCGCGGACCACCCGGCTGACCCCGCCGAGAATGGCAACGCGGCGCGGCGCGACCGGAGACTGGCTGGCCCGGGCCTGTGCCTGCGCGGCCTTGACCTGGGCCGCTCTGGTCTGCGCAGCCTTGAGTTGCGCTGCCCTGGCCTGCGCGAAAGCGACTTGAGCCGCCTTGAGTTGCGCGGCTTTCTTCTGGGCGACCTGAAGCTGAGCTGCCTTGAGCTGCGCGGCCTTCGCCTGAGCTGCCCTGGCCTGGGTGGCCTGCTGCGGGTGGGGCTGTTGTGGCGCTGCCTGCGGGGCTGTCGGTCGCTGGGAGCTCCGCGCCTGGACTGCCTGGACGGGAGCAGCCACAGGGGCCACGGCCTTCGCTACTACAGGTACTGGGGCCGGGGTGGTGGCCGCCAAGGCCGCCTGCCCGATCAGAGCAGAGTCGGGCAGTTGCGGCAGCGCGGCGAGGTTCACCGGCGCTGGGCTGCTGGGCACGGCCTTGGCAGGCAAGGTTCGGACGGGGACGGCACTGGCAGGCGCGCTGGCTGAAGCGGAAGCGGCCACCGGTTCGCTGCTCCCCCACAGCGGGGCCTGGGCATGCAGCAGCAGGGCGGCGCGGGCGAGTTGCTGGGTCAGGCTGCTGCCCAGATTGAGCGGCGCGCCGCCGCTGGCCTGCGTGGGAGCTTGCCGGGTCGGCGAGCTGGGAGCGACCTGTGCGCTTTGCGCGGCCCCGAATCCTGTAAAACCAAGCGCCAGAGCGCCCACCAGATGCATCGTTTTCAGCACATCACTCCTTCGGTTTTCTTCGCGGAGCCCATTTTCTCGAATCTGGCCCGGCGAACATTTAGGGTTCACAAATCAGTCCAAAGCTGGTTCTGAGTGTGATCGGACACCGTCAGCTTGAGAGCAAACGTCGGTCTGTACAAAGCGGCCGGCACGTATGGCCCGACCGCAGCACCTAGAGGCTAGAGAGGCTGTATGTGCCTCATCTAAGAAAATTTGCCGTTAGGTCTCATAAAAATTACTTGTCTTGACTGATCCCCTTCGGGAAGGCAGGCCAGTGCATCCCGCAGAGATGAGAGCAACGTCAAAGACGCTGGACTTTTTCTCATGAAAAAATGGCGGCACCAACGTAGAAAAGATAAGGTCAGTTCAGCGAACGGTGGTGATGCGGACGGTACGCACCCCCCATCTCAGCGCTTGGGCGCGGCTGCCCATCCAGATGTCGATGGTGTTGGCCAGCCGCACATTCATGGTGTCCTCGACAATGAAGACCCGGCCATTGAGTAGCCCGGCGCTGTCGTGCAGCGTGACGCGCGTGCCGTAGGGAAAGATTCTCAGCAGATCGCGGCTCAGGGCAATGACGCCGGGACGGACCCGTGTGCCGGTGGCGGTGATGAAGGGACTGTCGTCGGTCTGGCCGACCTCGCTGTTGTAGGCGGTGGCCCGCACGGTCCGGCTCGCCCCCGCCGCTCGCCCCACCGCCAGTTCGCTGACTGTGTCGTCAGTCGGCAGAGCGTCTTGCACCGCTTGCTGTGTCAGGGCACCGATTGGCAACTGTGGCAGGGGAGGCAGGCCCTGGGCCAGACCACCCAGACTCAGCAGCACCACGCCGCTCAATCCAGCCAGCATTGATCGGCACCGCTTCGGCTTGGTTGACAAACGAGTAAAAGATTGTTTTTTAAGATTCAGCATAATAACGGATCACTCCTCGAACGCCTCGCCCGAAGTGACAGGCAGGGTGGGGGTCTAAACACAAAGACTTGGGTGCAGCGCCCTGCGGGAAGCAGCGGGGGTGCGGCGTAAAACGCGGCGGTCCGGACAGGCCATAGCCCTGTGCGTCCGCCGAGATAGTCCCAGCCTAGAGGCCTGTGATTGCCGTTTGATGGGGAACAGGGCTCCTAGCTCTCATTGACGTGCCGGTTGCATTTCGCCTGATACCGCTTAAGTCGCTCCCAGACACTCTGAAAGGCTGACAGATTTTCTCATGAGGGTCTTTAACTTCTCATTTTCGTTGCTTTTATGACCTTGCCGGAGGGTGTGGGCCGTCCGGCGGCGTGCCCGGCCTTGCTGGTCGCCACAGCCATCTACCAGGGGTCTGTGGTAGATGGCCGGACCGGTTGGCCAGTGCGGACATCAGCCGACCGGAAGTCGCTCTGAACCTTTTGAATTTGGACGGCGTACCTGACAGTAAGCCGCAGGACGAACCGAAACGACGCGGCTGTCGTTGTCCGGTTCCCTGCAAATCAGCGGCAAAGCCCACCTATACACGCGCCTCTGCCCCGAGGAGATTCAGCATGAATGCCACCCCCATTGCCCCAAACACTGCTCGCCCCCCGCGCTTCGGTCTGACGCGTACCCGCCTGCTGGCCTCTGTCGGTGTGGTGGTGCTCGGCACAGCGGCGGGCTACGCCGCCCTGACGTACCTGGGACGCGGCCCAGCGCCGATTGTGGTGACCGATACCTCCGGGGCGGCCACCTTCAACTTCCGCGTCACCGGCATCCCGGTGCCCGGCAAGATCGAGGGCATCAAACCCGATCTGACCTTCTCGCCCGGCAACCTGGCAACCACCACCGGCACGGTCAGCCTGGGCCTGAACAAACTCGACACCGGCATCGCGCTGCGCGACAAGCACGCCGGGGAGTTCCTGGGCGTGGCCGAGCACCCCACGGCTCTGTTCACCCTGAACAAACTCAACGTCGCCAAGTCCATTCAGCCGGGGCAGACGCTCAGCGGCACGGCTCAGGGCACACTCGAACTCAACGGAGTGACCGTGCCGCTGACGTCGCCGATTACCCTCAGGGAAGCGGTGGACGGCTCGGTCATCGATGTCAGCACTGCCTTCAACGTCACCTTCGCCGCCCACAAGATCTCGATTCCCGGCGCGGACCCCCAGACCGACGTGAAGGTGCTGTTTCGCCTGCCGCTGCGCTAGGGTCTGCTCCGGACACTCTAGTGAGAAGCGCGGGTTTCCCGACTGGAGGGCCGGTTCGCCCTCGTTTCCTCACATTCCTTGCTTCACAGGAGAATTCATGACCCCACCACCCACCCCGATGCCTCCAACCTCCGCTCTCGTCATCGGTGCCGGGCAGGCCGGAGGACCGCTGGCGGGCGCGCTTGCCAAAGCAGGCTGGCACGTCACGCTAATCGAGCGTGAGCATGTCGGCGGGACCTGCGTCAACGAGGGTTGCACGCCCACCAAGGCCATGCTCGCCAGCGGCCAGGCGGCCCACGTCGCTCGCCACTCCGAAGCGCTGGGCGTGCGGGCTGGGCAAGTCACCGTCGACCTCGGCCAGATCGTGGACCGGGTGCAGGGCATCGTCCGCGACTTTCGCAGTGGCAGTGAGGCGGGCGTGAAGAAGTCGGGCGCGGCGCTCCTCTCCGGCCAGGCCCGCTTTACCGGCGTGCGCGAGCTGGAAGTCAGCTTGAACGACGGCGGCACCCGGACGCTCAGCGCCGACTACGTGTTCATCAATGCCGGAGCGCGGCCCCGCTGGCCCGAATTGCCGGGTCTGGACGGCGTGGGCGCGATGACCTCCAAAGACATTCTGCTGCTGCGCGAGCTGCCCACGCATCTGCTGATTCTGGGCGGCGGCTACATCAGCCTCGAATTCGCCCAGCTGTATGCCCGACTGGGGAGCCGGGTCACGGTCATCGAGCAGGCCGGGCACCTGATCGAGCGCGAGGACCCAGACGTGATGGCGGCCCTGCAAGACGTGCTGGAGGGCGAGGGCGTAACGTTCGTGCTGGGCGCCCAGCCGCTGGGCGCCCAGCGGCTGGGGCGTGAAACCAGGCTCCGGGTCAAGCAGGGCGGCCAGGAGCAGACCCTCTCCGGCTCGCACCTACTCGTCGCCACCGGGCGGGTACCCAACACTGACACCCTCAACGTGGAGGCGACCGGGGCCAAGCTCGACCCGCACGGCTTTATCCAGGTGGACGACCACCTGCTGGCCGCCGAGCGGGTCTATGCGCTGGGCGATATCAAGGGCGGCCCGGCCTTCACGCACATTTCCTACGACGATTACCGCATCGTGCGAGACGCCCTGCTGCACGGCCAGGAGCGCAAGGTCAGCGAACGGCTGGTGCCCTACACCCTGTTTACCGATCCGCAACTGGGCCGTGTCGGCATCGACCGTCAGCAGGCCCGAAAGCTGGGCCGCTCCACCCGCGTCTATACCCTGCCGATGAGCAGCGTGGCCCGCGCCATCGAGACCAACGCCACCGCTGGGCTGATGCGGGCGGTGGTGGACGATGCCAGCGATCAGCTGCTGGGTGCGACAGTGCTGGGCATTGAGGGCGGCGAGGTGATGAGCGCCCTGCAACTGGCGATGATGGGCCAGCTCACGGCGACCACCCTGCGCAACGCGGCGCTAGCCCACCCGACGCTCTGCGAGTCGATCAACAACCTGTTCATGGGTGAGCCGGAGCGGCTGATGGGCCAGGGCTAGAGGCGCAGCGGCAGCTCAGGGTCGGCAGGTCGGTCATTTAAGGTGCGCTGCTGGCCTCGCTCTGGGGCGGCTCGGTGGGCAGCGCGCCCCACTGGCTGATGATGGCTGCCGCCACGTCGCGGTAGATCGGTGCGGCCAGCATCGAGCCGTGGTACTCGTACCTGGCGCCGTGAACCATCACGGCGATGGTGATGCGCGGCGCGTCCGAGGGAAAGAATCCGGCGAACACGCTGTCGTAGATGGTCGCGCTGTATCTGCCGTTCACGACCACCTGGGCGGTGCCGGTTTTGCCTGCCAGATCGTAGCCCTTGATGCCTGCTGCGCCGGGGATGCCGTCCCTGATCACATTTCTGAGCAGGGTGTGAATGGTGTGGGCCGAGTCCACCCGGACCACGTTGCGGCTGACGCCCGCCGGTTCGCTCATCACCAGCCGGGGCGAAACATAGCGTCCGTCATTGGCCAGCGCGTTGTAGGCGGCGGCGAGTTGCAGCGGCGTGGCCGACATGCCCTGCCCGAAGGCGTTGGTGATACGCACCAGATCGTTCCACTTGCCCACCGGCTGTAAGGTGCCGCTGGCGGTGATCATGGTGGGTAGATCCACGTCCTGCCCAAAGCCGAAGGCGTGCAGGTAGGCGTAGAGCTTCTCGTTGGGGAAGTGCTCGACCACATGCGACATGCCGACGTTGCTCGAATAGCGCAGGATGCCCTGGGTGTTGAGCGTTCTGGGATGGTCCACCGCGTCGTGAATGGTGCTGCCCCAGCGGCCTCCGACGAAGCGCTGCATGGGGGTGTCGTAGGTGGTGCCCGGGGTGGTCAGGCCCTCGTTGAGTGCGGCGGCCACCGTCAGGCCCTTGACGGTCGAACCCGGCTCGAAGCGGTCGAGAAAGGGCCGGTTGCGCCGCGCCGCGGGGCTGAAGGTCTTCCAGGTATTGGGATCGAAGGGCGGGTAGCTGGCGGCCGCGATGATCTTGCCGGTGCGGACTTCCATGACGACGACCGAGCCGTACTCGCCCTGGTGCTCCTGCACGCCCTTGGCCAGCACGTTCTCGGCGGTGGCCTGGATGGCCGGATCGAGCGTCACGGTCACGTTCTCCCCGGCGGAGAGTTGGCTGTTGTAGGCGGCTTCCAGGCCTTCCAGCCCGTCGGTGACGCCCATCATGCCGATGACCTGCCCGGCCAGCTTGCCCTGCGGATACATCCGCTTGCCATCGACCGTGCGGGCCAGCGCCGTGCCCGACTCGGTGACGATGCTACCCCGGCTTTGCAAGACCGCCCGTTTGATGTTCTGCGGCAGCCCCCATTCGAGCTGGGCGTAGGCCCACACCAGCGACATGAAGGCCAGCAGCGCGATGACCTGGATGATGCGTGAACGGTTACGAATTTTCAGTTCCATGTCGGTGTCACCGGGTTGAGTTTGAAGGTCAGGCTGTCGGTTATTTCAGGTCGTGCGGGGCCGTAGGCGCGCAGGGCTTGGCGGAGAAGAGCTGCAAAGAGAGCAGTGTTCACGGTGTGCTGTTGCGAGGTGCTGCGCTTCACTGCGACCTGTTCTGCGCTGGTGGTTGGGAGCTGGGTTGCGGTGGGGAAGTGAGAGCAGGGCTTTGCGGCTGGGTAGCCGGGTCCGGCACACTCCAGCGCGTGCTGACCTGAAACGAGGTGTCGTCCGGGGGCGGCTTGGGCAGGTCCGGAAGCACCGAAATCTCGGCGCTGGTCTTGGTGGCCTGGGCATAGGGCACCATGCCCTGCGCGGCGGCCCACTCCAGCACACGCGGGCCGGTGGTCAGGGTCTGGACCTCGAGTTCGAGGTGGTCGCGCTCGTTTTGCAGTTCGAGCACGCTGGCTTTCAGCTCGCGCAGGTGCGGGTAGGTTTCGCGCGTGGCGTAGCGCAGGCCCAGCAGCGCGGCGGCCAGCAGCACATAGAAACTGGTGTAGCGCAGCGCCCTGGCCCGCCACACGCTCAGGCTGGCTTGCAGCGGCAGTGGACGACTCACGATCCATCTTCCAGCCGTTTGCGGGCGGCGCGCAGTTTGGCGCTGCGCGCACGCGGATTGCGCGCCTGCTCCTCGTCGCTGGCCTCGACGGGGCGCTTGGTGAGGGCCTCCAGATCGTCTCGCCCCTTCAAAAAGCGCTTGACGATGCGGTCTTCCAGGCTGTGAAAGCTGATGACGGCCAGGCGGCCCCCCGGTGCGAGCAGGTCAGCCGCCGCGTCAAGGCCGCTGCGCAACGCACCGAGTTCATCGTTGACGTGAATCCTGAGCGCCTGGAAGGTGCGCCGGGCCGGGTGAATGCCGCGGGCAAAGCCGCCGGGGTAAGCCCGCTTGATGATCTCGGCGAGTTGGGTGGTGGTGGCCACCGGTGCCTGCTCGCGCGCGGCTACGATGGCGCGGGCGATGCGGCGCGAATGGCGCTCCTCGCCGTACTCGAAAATCAGGGCGGCCAGTTCGTCGGTGGGCGTCGCGTTGACGACCTCGAAGGCGCTCTCGCCTGTCTGACTCATCCGCATGTCCAGCGGCGCTTCGGTGTGGTAGCTAAATCCCCGCTGGGCGTCGTCGAGCTGAAAACTGCTGACGCCGATATCGAGCAGCACGCCGTCGACTCGGCTGACACCGTGCTCGGCCAGGAGAGACACCATGTCGCGGTAATTGCCCTGCACGATGGTCAGGCCCTCGAGTTCACCCAGCCGCGAGAGGGCGTAGGGGTCCTGGTCGATGCCGTAGACCCGCGCGCCCGCCTTGAGCAGCAGCCGAGTATGGCCCGCACCGCCCAGGGTGCCGTCCGCGAACACCTCGCCGGGCTGGGGGTCGAGCGCTTCGAGCACCTCGGCGGCCAGCACCGGCAGGTGCGAGAGCGCGCTGGGATGCTGGTCGTCAGGGAGGTCGGTGGGGTGAGGTTGGTCCGGTGAATCGCCGGTTGAGATGGGGCGGGGCGGCGGAGCGCGGCGGGAAGAAGATTTTGTCGGCACGGCGAGGTTTCCTGACGCGGCGCTAGGCCACGAAATTGATCAGTAATTCGGGATGCGGCGGATTGTCCTGCACCGCTTGGATGGCGGCGTCCCAGCGCTGCGGACTCCACAACTCCAGGCGTCCGGGCGCACCGGCCACCACCACTTCGCTCTCCAGACCAGCGAAATTCCGCAGTGGCGGCGGCACGGTCAGGCGACTCTGGGCGTCGAGCCGGGCCTTGCTGGCCCCGGAATAGAAAAACCGCACGAAGGCCCGGCTGTGGGCGTCGGTGAGCGGCAGGTGCTCGAGTTGCTCCTCGACGCGCTTCCAGCCGGACAGTGGAAACAGGTAGAGGCAGCCTTCCATACCGCGCGTCAGAATGACCCCGTCCTCGACAAATTCGCGAAAAGCCGGTGGCATCACCACACGGCCTTTGTCGTCTATCGCGTAGGGGTATTCTCCGAACGGCAAGGGGCTGCTCTCCTTAAAGTGAAAGACAAGAAAGAACGGGAAATCGAGTTGGGCAACTTCTGGGACCATTTCCCACCCGGCTCAAGTCAAACATGCGCCTTAAATGAGCCAGGAACTGCGCCCACAGCATTCCGAGCCGGATAAAGCGAGTGTAACACCGGCTACCACGTTTTACCACCGCTTCCCACTTTTTCCCCGAAAGCTGACGTACATCTCCCCGGCTTCCCACCTGATCTGGCTTTTCTGAACGCTGCCGCGCCCGGCGTGGGACATCCGACGCTGCCGCCAGCGCTTAAACTGCGCCCATGACCGATCTCAGCAGCACGGTGCAGCGGGTAGAGACGACGCCTGGATTCAACCCAGCTCTCGGCGGCGCACTGCTGGCCGCAGCGGCGGTGGCGCTCGGCGCGTTCGGCGCTCACGCCCTGAAAAGCGCCATCAGCCCGGAAAACCTGGCCGTCTTCGAGACCGGCGTGCGCTACCAGATGTACCACGGTCTGGGGCTGTTGGTGCTGGGCGCGTACCCGCAGCAGCGTCGGGGGCCGATCTGGCTGCTCTCAGGCACGCTGATCTTCTCGGGCAGCCTCTACGCGCTGGCCCTGAGCGACGTCAAGGTGCTGGGGGCCATCACGCCCATTGGCGGGGTGCTTCAACTCGTCGGTTGGGGCCTGGTGGCGCTCGACGCACGCCAGCGCAGGCCGTGACTGAATGTCTCACCGCGCCTTATCTGGCCGTGAGACAATTCGCTCTATGACTGCTCCGACTCCGCCCACGGTCCCCACCAAGCCGCCACGCAAGAAAGCGGGCGTGCCCAAGACCGTCTGGGACCTGCTGTTTACCCTCATCATCCCGATTGCCATTCTCAGCCCCAACATTCTGGGCAGCGGGATCAGTATCAGCGAGCAGGTATTCGGCGGCGGCGTGACCGGTAACGTGCGGGCCTACCTGCTGGCCGCGCTGATTCCGGTGGTGTACGTGCTGGCCGACCTCGCCATCAACCGCACGGTGAGCGGAATTGCCCTGCTGGGCGGCGTGGTGGCGCTGGTGCGCGGAGCACTGGCCTTCTGGTACGTGGACGGTGGCCCACTGTTCGCTCTCAAAGACAGCGTGCCCTCACTGCTGTTCGGGCTGCTGGCGCTGGGGAGCCTGCTGACAAAGACGCCGATCTTCCGGGTGGTTTTGGACGCATCTACCCTCACCGAGAGTCCTGAGAACCGGGCCGCCACCCAGCGGGCGCTGCACGACCCGCAGGTCGACGGCGCGGTGCGGTCTGCCACCGTTTCCTACGGCCTGGTTGAGCTGGTGTCGTCGGTAATCAACTACTTCGTGAACCTGTATCTGGTGGTCGGCAAATTCGGCTCCGACAGCTTCAATGCCCAGGTGGCCCAGGCCAACGCCGTGATGCGCATTCCCGGTCTGGTGCTGAGCCTCATCGGTGTGGGCGTGGGTATCTGGCTGATTCAGCTGGCGGTCAAGAAGCGCTACGGCAAAGAAGCCGACATCTTCTCGCCGGAAAAGCTGGCGCGCTTGCAGGAGGCGGCCGCCGAGTAGCAATGCATTGGACTTGTGGACGAGCTCAGGTTGCCTTTTCCCCAGCGCTCCAGACAAATTTGAGAGAATACTTGGCCTTCGTTTGCCATGAAGGTGATGTACTGTCAAGCCAACCAGGTAGAACATCTTGGTTTATAATAAGGAATGAAGCCTGATGAACTGCTATATGTGGTAAAGAGATTGCCTAGTCGTCTCCCTCTGAGGGATAAACTGGAAGGCAGGACAGGCGACGAAGCTTCTAAGGATAATATGGGATCTCGATATTCCTCTCAGCAAAGGCATTGAGAAGGTTGGCTAGAAAACTACGATGGGCCGGGTTACTACGGCCGAGCCAACCCTAACCGGGATGTTTGTTTCATCTATAATCATTTTCAGTGTCCTCCCGGCCTTCTGTGGCTGGCTGAAGCTCTTGAGGTAGACCAGGCGCTGCTTCTGGCTGGTCGTGAGGCTGTAGTATCGTGCACCGGCAATTTGGCTTCACAGTCTGGTGCCTTTCGTCGAATCGTACCTTGGGCTATATTAGAGCATTTGTCACAATAGAACCTGGGGATGGGCGTGTTTAAACCAGTGTTCGATATCCAAGCGTTTCACGGCGTCCAAAGCGCTGCCAATGGCGTTG
>NZ_WXZL01000129.1 GCF_009982895.1 Deinococcus alpinitundrae
AGAAGACTTACCCAGAAATCACATTAGTAGCTGGTAACGTTGCAACTGCAGAAGCAACAAAAGATTTGTTTGAAGCGGGTGCAGACATTGTTAAAGTCGGTATTGGCCCAGGTTCAATTTGTACAACACGTGTTGTAGCAGGTGTTGGTGTACCACAAATTACAGCAATTTATGATTGTGCAACTGAAGCACGCAAACATGGTAAAGCTATCAATGCTGATGGTGGTATTAAATTCTCAGGAGATATCATTAAAGCATTAGCTGCTGGTGGACATGCGGTTATGTTAGGTAGCTTATTAGCAGGTACTGAAGAAAGCCCAGGCGCAACAGAAATTTTCCAAGGTAGACAATATAAAGTATACCGTGGTATGGGCTCTTTAGGTGCGATGGAAAAA
>NZ_WXZL01000130.1 GCF_009982895.1 Deinococcus alpinitundrae
GATGTTTATTGTGCTTGGTGTGGTCAATCATTATTTGCCTCCTACAATGTACGCTACGCTGCTATTAATTGCTATTGGTATAGTAGTTTATCTTTTATTAATGTTGACTATGAAAAATCAATACGTATGGCAAATATTGAGGCATCTTCGACATAAAACAATTTAAGTATCGGTAACGCTATACTTTAGAAATTTAAGATGAAGAAGAAAAGGCAATTTCTTATTGAAAAATGGAAGTTGTCTTTTTTAATTCTCTTTAAAAGCGGGAAACAAAAGCAGTTAAATGCCTTTTTGCATTCAATATTAAATATTATATCAATTTCGAATATTTAAATTTTATATAATTGGATATAACAAATAAATAATAATTATTGCAAAACACACCCGAAATTAAT
>NZ_WXZL01000131.1 GCF_009982895.1 Deinococcus alpinitundrae
TTCTATTAATTACTTGATAGAAATCAGCTTTTTTGATATGTATTTTATAATGTACAGCTCGTTGAGCTGCTATTTTCCTTATATTAAGTGCTATTAATACAAAACCTAGCTCTCGTTTAACTTTATTTATTCCTCGAACTGACATTCGAGTGAAACCCAAAATAGCCTTCATAAATCCAAAAACAGGCTCTACATCAATTTTTCTTTGACTATAGATTTTTTTCGTTTCTGGTTCAGAAAGCTTTTGATTAATTTGGGCTTTAAAGTATTCCCAATTATAATTCTTCATGATTTTCTTATTGGATTTCGAATTTGGCTTCATGCATTGTTGCCTCAAAGAACATGCTGAACAGTCATCGCATTCATATAGCTTGAAGTCACGTTTAAAACCAT
>NZ_WXZL01000132.1 GCF_009982895.1 Deinococcus alpinitundrae
TCAACGCTTCCTCAAAAGTAGGAGCTTTACTTCGACGTATCAAATGCATAATGACTTCAGTATCAGAAGACGAATGGAAGATAGCACCTTGTTTTTCTAAATTCTGACGCAATGATTTAGCATTAATGAGGTTACCATTATGACAAATACCTACACTCAGATCATAAAAGTGATACAGAAACGGTTGAATATTTTCAATACCTTTATTACCTGAAGTAGCATAACGGACGTGACCAATTGCATGTTGATATCCTTTTAATCGTTCCATTTGATCATCTTTAATCGCTTCAGTTAGTAAGCCTAATCCTCGCTCGCCTTTTAATTCATTTTGATCAGAAACAACTATACCTGCACCTTCTTGACCACGATGTTGCAAACTATGAAGTCCC
>NZ_WXZL01000133.1 GCF_009982895.1 Deinococcus alpinitundrae
GAGGGTTTCGAACGGCGGCATGGATTGCCACAGGCGATGGCGGGCATCCTGGACGTTCTTTTCAACTTGCCCCTTCTCCCAGCCTGCGGCGCGATTGCAGAAATCGGGCTCGAAGAGATAATGGCTGGTCATCGCCTGGAAGCGCAGGTTGACGCTGCGCTCCTTGCCGCGACCGACCTTTTCCACGGCAGTGCTCATGTTGTCGTAAATGCCCCGCCGCGGCACGCCGCCAAGCGCCCGGAAGGCGTGGTTGTGCGCATCGAACAGCATCTCATGCGTCTGCAGCAGATAGGCGCGGATAATGAAGGCGCGGCTGTAGCAGAGCTTGGTATGTGCCACCTGCAGCTTGACGCGGGCGCTGCCAATGACTGCGAAATCCTCGCTCCAG
>NZ_WXZL01000134.1 GCF_009982895.1 Deinococcus alpinitundrae
TAATAAAAAAGTGGCGTAGGCATTTAATTCAATATCCTGAAAAATATTTTCAAACTGTTTAACGTCTAGGGCAGCGTTAATATACGACAGCCCGTTGCTCCGGATTAACCCCGAATAACGACCGTGGGTAAACGGCAAAATTGCCGAACGCAACTTAAAATCCTTCTTTTTGGCATTCTTGATGAAAAACATCCGTTTACCATATTCCCTGGTAAGGAATTTAACCAACAAATCGTTTTCCCGGTGATTTTTGGCAAACATCACCATGCCAGTAAAGTCCGCGTTCACCAATTGGCTCATATTTAATATTCGTCCTTTTTATAACCGAAGGATTGCAAAATTCCTTGTTTATCACGCCATCCTTCAGAAACTTTAACCCATAGTT
>NZ_WXZL01000135.1 GCF_009982895.1 Deinococcus alpinitundrae
GGTCCCCTAATTCAGTTATCCTCAAGAGCTACCCAGGTTTTAGAATGCTCTATTTTTCATACATATAATCTCGCGTCATTGGAAGGACCCGACCACTTGCTCCCTTAGTTAGCAAGTATTGGATTACGTCAATGTTGCCAGATTCAAACGAAGCCGCGCATGCTTGTAAGTACAAATCCCACATTCGAACGAATTTTTCGTCGAACATTTCGCGTACTTCGTCACGATGTTTGTTGAAGTTAGCGTCCCAAATTTCAGTAGTCCGTTGGTAATGACGACGCAATGGTTCCATATCGTCAATTTGGAGACCGCTGTTAACAATGTGTTCGATATTTTCTACCAAACCAGGTACGTATCCACCTGGGAAAATCCACTTATT
>NZ_WXZL01000136.1 GCF_009982895.1 Deinococcus alpinitundrae
CCTTGTTTGGATTTTTTCACAATGTCTATACTCGGATAATTTTGAATCAATTTGGATTTATTTTTTCGAAGATTTTGAGCTAGACGAATCTTTGTCTTCTGGCAACCTAAAAATCACTTCACCTTTGTTGCTTAAGTAATAATCATCACGCGCAATTTTTTCAATGTAATCTTTGTCATTCAGATTATTCAACTTTTCTTTTAACGCAATTTCTTCATTTTGTTGCTTTTGAAACTGTGCTTCTTTCGCTTTTCGCTCCTGTGCATCAATATCATTGCGATGTTTTTGGACAACAAGCAAGATTGATAAAACAACAATTATCGCAAGTAATACGCCCGCAAATACTGTAATACGCCTACGAACAACACGCATTT
>NZ_WXZL01000137.1 GCF_009982895.1 Deinococcus alpinitundrae
CCTAAAGCGAAATTCAAAATATAACCTGCTGATTCAAAAACTGCGAACCCTGCACCAATAGCAGCACCGATTAATAATCCATTCAAAATCTTATTTGTTTTCAATTTATTGACGAAATAAACAATAATGAGTGCTTTTCCAGTTTCTTCAACTAATCCTACTAAAAATGCATCGAAAAATGTTAACGAACCAAACCTTTCGAATTGATCACTAAAAACGACAAATCTATATAATACCATCGTACTTAGTAATGAAAATACGCCGCCAATAAAGAACATGATAATAACTTCAAAAATGCTAATATTTTTAAACGCATTTGATTCATAAAAGAAGAACAAACCCGATAATGGTACTGTTAAAGCCCCTATAAAAAT
>NZ_WXZL01000138.1 GCF_009982895.1 Deinococcus alpinitundrae
ACCACCGACCTTCCCTGCCACCAGCCTTGCTGAAGCACCAATTGGCCGAGACGTAGCATCTCGCGTGGCGTCAGGTGCAGCGTCCCTGAGCCCCATACCCGCCCCTGAAGATCTGTTATTCCGGGGACAGTTCTGGGCTTCAGCCGAGGCGGTAAGTCAGACAAGCTAGAAACTTCCCTACAGACGGCACACAGTCTGTGGGGAAGTTTCGTTGCGCTCCAAATTGGGAGTCGCCGTATCCCGGCGGTTGCTTCTCAGCAGTTCTTCTCGCGCCTCAGTACCCGACAACTTCCGTTTAAGCCGCTCCTGGAGCTGAGAAAGAACTTATCAGCACTGTAAACAGCACGGCCAAGTCGTCTGGATCCCATCT
>NZ_WXZL01000013.1 GCF_009982895.1 Deinococcus alpinitundrae
CAAGGCCAGTTGGGTAGGCGAGGGCTCGCCCTTGCCCCGCCAGATTAAGAAGGACCAAGGCAGGCGCAGTTCTCCGCAACAGAGGTACAGCAGTACGACATGAACACCCTGCACCGAATTCAAGGTGTGCATCCAGTCCCCCAACCCTTCGCAGCGACCTTCCTTCGCGATCGAGGTCAGATCAACAATGAGTTCAAGCCGCGGTGGCCGTCCAACACAGCGTTTCCGGTAGGCCTTCAGTTGGGATTGCGCATGGTGGCGCATGACCCGAATCATGGCCGTCAGGCTCCAGGGCGCATGATTCAAGAAGCGGCTCAGGGCCGTGGGCGATTTGACCGTTGCATATGCTGGCAGCGGCTTCCCTGTCGCCGTCAGAAAAAGATTGAGTAGCACCTGGACGTTGTCCAGATGCTGCTTGCGCGTCAATGTCGCAAGAATGTCAGTGTAAAGCTGTCCAGCACGAGTTTCCTTTGCGTTCACACCCTCATTCTGAGGTGCAAAGCCGTGCTGGACAGCTTTTTCGTAAACCGCAACATCTCAGTAGTAACACCCGACCAGTTTTTAAGTCGGGTCATCGCAATATTGGGCAATACCAAGGCGGGTTACATTCCCATTTTGAAAGATGGTGTTCTAGAAACATGGGAAGCCACTCAAAGCACCATGCTAGGAAAAGGCGAAGACCGCCCATAAGGCGGCCCCGTAGGAAGAATCTATAGCGCACCAACCCGCTTGTCAAGCGCTGCTTTTAGGAGTCCTCAAATGTATCTCAAGTTGCGCCAGGACGGTAAAAAACTCTACTGGGTAATCCCACAACCATGACCAAACGAGGCAACGGTCAGGGCAGTGTCCGCAAACTTCCCTCGGGCCGCTTCCGCTGGGAAATCATGATCGAAGGCCGCCGCTTCTCCGGCATGGCCGCTAGCAAGACCCTCGCCCAGCAAGCCCTGGCGGGACTCATCGCCGACGCCACACGCGGCGGCATCGCCGACCCCAGCACCATCACCGTCACCGAATACCTCACCCAGTGGCTCGATGAGCGTCAGAAGACCCGCGCACCGCGCACCCACGAAGTCCAGGCGGCCATCCTGCGCCGCTACATCACCCCCGCCATCGGCGACAAACGCCTCCAGAAGCTCACACCGAACGACCTTCAGCGTCTGTACCTCGGCATGAACGCCAACGACCTCGGCACCAGTACCCAGCGGCAGACGCACCAACTGCTCTTCAGCGCCCTCAAAGACGCCGTGCGCCTTGAGATCCTGATGCGTAACGTCGCGGACGTTGTGAGGCCCAATCCGCCCCGCCGTGACCGTGTCGGGCTGGCCGCCTTCACCCCGGATGAAGCTGAGAAGTTCCTGGCCGCCGCCCGACTCGACCGCCGGGGCGCGGTCTTTGAATTCGCCGTTTCAACTGGAATGCGCCGGGGTGAGTTCTGCGGAGTCCGCTGGATTGACGTCGACCTGCAAGCCCGCACCGCCCAAGTCAGAGAAACCATCTCGGACGCGGGCGCTGATGGCAAGATCAGGACCGGCACACCGAAGACGGCCAACTCCCGGCGCACGGTTCACCTCTCGCCGGACGTTGTGACGCTGCTCATCCGGCAGCAGGAAGCCCGGCAAATCCTTGCGGAGACGATGGGGGAGAAGTGGCAGGACTCAGGCCGGGTCTTCACGAATCTGACCGGCGGTGACCTCCGGCCCAACAACCTGCGCCGCGACATGACCCGCATCTGCCAGGCTGCAGGCATTCGCACGCTGAACATTCACGGCCTGCGCCACACCTATGCCTCGCTGAGCCTGCGCCACGGCGTCCCGGTGGAAGTGGTGAGCAAACAGCTCGGGCATGCCTCTGTGGGGTTCACGCTGAGCCTCTACCGGACGGTGTACGAGTCTGAGCAGGCGAGCTGGGCGATTAGCCTGCGGGAGATGCTTTCCAAGGCCGGATGACTCGTTACGCACGGGTTACGCACGCGGCCCTGTTTTGATCGACAATCTGCGGAATGGAGAAATGAAAAAACCCGCGCTAGGCGGGTGTTTCCTTGCTGGCTGGGGCACAAGGACTCGAACCTTGATCGACAGTGTCAGAGACTGTTGTCCTGCCATTAGACGATGCCCCAACAACTTCCACTCGTTTCGCCTTACGGCGGCGGGTGACAGCGTGGGGAAGTATAGGGGCAGGGACAGGTCCTGTCAAGCGCCGGGGCCGCTCAATACCCTCAGATTTGCTTGCCGGGGGGCTTAGAAAGTGGTAAGCTGGGGCGTTAGCCGCGCGCAGGCGCGAGCTGCCAGGAGGAGCATCAAAGTGGAAGACCAAGTTAGCCGCACCCCGGATCAGGCCGGGGACACTCAGCCCACCACCGACACGGCGCAGGGCAGCGCCACCACGCCCACCACCACTGCAGAGATGGGAACTGCTGAAGTCAGCACCCCCAGCACGGACACTACCGACAGCGCCACCACCGAGACGGTCAGCCCGGCAGCAGCGCAACCTGCTCCGATCCCGGCCCAGGCGGTTCAGGCCCAGCCTGCGCCGTCGGCCCCGGTGCCCTCGGGCCGCCAGGAGCGCAGCGACGACGACTACCCCGCCATGACCATGGAGGACGTCCTCGCCACCCTGGATACCGAGAACCAGGAGTCCGGCGCGCCCGCACGCGGCGACGTCGTGACCGGCACCGTCGTATTCATCGGCAATGAGGGCATTGCAGTCGATGTGGGTGCGAAGATTGAGGGCGTCATTCCCTTCAATCAGCTCGGCGACGAGCCGATGACGCTCGAAGAAGCCCAGCAGATGTACAAGCCCGGCGACTCGATCGAGGCGTACGTGGTGCGTAGTGATTTGGCCAACGGCCAGATCGTGCTGAGCAAGAAGCGTGCCGAGCAGGACAAGGGCTGGCGCGTGCTGGCAGGGGTGCAGGAGCGCGATGAGTCGTTCCAGGTCGATATCGTCGACAAGGTGCGCGGCGGTCTGGTCGCCATGATCGACGGCATCCGGGCGTTTCTCCCGGCCAGCCAGGTTGATACCCGCCGGGTCAACGACCTCGATCCTTACGTGGGCAAGCCGCTGGAAGTTAAGCTCATCGAGCTCAACCGCAAGCGCAACCGCGTGATCATCTCGCACCGCGCCATCATGGAAGCCCAGAAGGCTCAGGCCCGCGAGAGCACCATGGGTCAGCTCGAACCCGGCGCGCAGTTTGAGGGCGAAGTCGTCGAGATCACTGATTTCGGTGTGTTCGTTAACCTCGGCGGCATCGACGGCCTGGTTCACCGCAGTGAATTGACCTACGGGCGTTTCAACCACCCCCGTGACGTGGTCAAGGTGGGCGACAAGGTGCAGGTGCAGGTCATCGACGTCGATCCGGGCCGCGACCGCATCAACCTCTCGATGAAGTCTTTGACCACCGACCCCTGGGAAAGTGCCATCGACAAGTACTCCATCGGCCAGAAGGTCACCGGCAAGGTCACCAACCTGACCAACTTCGGCGCGTTCGTGGAAATCGAGCCGGGTCTGGAAGGGCTCGTGCACGTCAGCGAACTCTCGTGGACCAAGCGGGTGCGCCACCCCAACGAAGTCCTCAAAGAGGGCGACGAGGTGGAGGCTATAATCCTGCGGATCGATCCCAAGGAGCGCCGCATCAGCCTCGGATTGCGCCAGGCCACCGACGATCCGTGGAGCAGCCTCCCCGACCGCTTCCCGCCCGGCACGCCGGTCAAGGGCAAGGTCACGGGCCTCACCGATTTCGGCGTGTTCATGGAAATCGAGGAAGGCATCGAGGGCCTGATTCACATCAGCGAGCTCGATCTTCAGCGCGTCAACAACCCGGCTGATTTGTTCAAGAAGGGAGACGACATCGAAGCCGTCATTCTGAACATCGATCCCGTGGAGCAGCGCGCCAGCCTGTCGCGTCGGCGTGCCCTGGGCGGCGCTCCGGCACGTGGCGGTGACTTCGTTTCGCAGGGCGGCGGTAGCCGGACCCCCAGCTTCGGTGGTAGCCCGGCCGGTGGTCGCAGCGGCGGCGGCGGACGCGGTGGACGCCGGGGCGGCGACTTCGAGTACAGCTTCAATGCCAAGGACGCCCAGCAGGGCGGCGGCAAGATCAGCGCCAAGCTCGGTGACGTGTATGCCGATCTGTTCGCACAGTTTGGTCTGGGCAGCGACAAGAAAGACGACGTCGCGCCCGCCAGCACTGAGGGCGAGAAGCAGAGCGAGTAACACTGAGCCGATCTACGAAAAACCGGGAGGGCCGCGCGCCTTTCCGGTTTTTTGTGATGTTCAGTGGCACTGCATCTGCTGTAGCAGCCGTTGCAAAAAGAAATGGCCTGAGCGAGAGTTGCTCAGGCCATTTCCATCCTCTGTCTAGCTTAGCGCCGCAGTTCTACTCGGCAACGCGCCTTTCGCCTGCAGGTACTCGGCGATCTGCACGGCATTGAGTGCCGCGCCCTTGAGGAGCTGATCTCCGCTGACGAATAATTCTAGGCCGCCCTCGAACGCCAGGCTGGCCCGGATGCGGCCCACCTCGACGTCGTACTTGCCGCTGGCGGTCAGGGGCATTGGATAGAGCTTGGCGGCGGGATCATCGCGCACCTCCACGCCGGGGGCGCTTCTCAGCAGTTCGCGGGCCTCGTCCGGCGTCGCGGGGCGCTCGAATTCCAGCGTGATGGCCTCAGAGTGCGTGCGCATGGTCGGAATGCGAACCGCCGTGCAACTCACGATCAGATCCGGTTCACCGAAGATTTTCCGGGTTTCCCAGGCCACCTTCATTTCCTCCTTGGTATAGCCGTTGTCCTGAAAGCTGTCGATGTGCGGAATGACGTTGAAGGGAATCGGGTAGGCGAACACCTCGGCCTCAGCAGACTGGCCATGCAGCATCCGGTGGGTCTGCGTCTCCAGTTCCTGCATCCCTTTTGCGCCCGCACCGCTGGTGGCCTGATAGGTACTGACAATCATCCGCTTGACGCCGTAGCGCTGATGCAGCGGCCAGACCGCCACAGCAGCGATGGCGGTGGTGCAATTGGGGTTGGCGATGATGCCCTGGTGCCCCAGGGCGGCCTCACCGTTGACCTCGGGAATGACCAGCGGCACGTTGTCGTCGTATCGGAACGCACTGGAATTGTCGATGACCAGCGCCCCGCCTTTGACCCACACCGGGGCCAGCGCCTTGCTGATGCTGCCGCCCGCCGAGGCCAGAATCACGTCGGCGTCGATCGGGCCGTCGGGGGTGGCCTGCACCGTCAGGTCTTCCCCCTTGAATTTCAAAGTACTGCCTGCCGAGCGCGGCGAGGCGTAAAGGGCGAGGTGGTCGAACTGGAGGCGGCTCTTTTCCAGCACCTGCAAGAGTTCGTGTCCGACAGCTCCGGTGGCTCCGACGATGGCAAGGCGCATAAGTTCTCCAGGGGCACAACGAGGTGAGAGGAAGGGAAAGAGAAAAAGAAAGCGCCCGCCGAGATCAAGGGCGGGCGGCGCTGCATGCTGCGGGCCGCTACCAAAAAATAGTCGTCAAGGCGGCAGTTCGGCGGCAGGGCATGGCCCCACGGTAGCGGCTCGCGGGCAGGGCGTCAAGCGGCTCAGCGTTTCTTGCGGCCCCAGGGCAGCCAGCCGCCGCGCTCCTGGCGCGGTGCGGGCGGGCTGTAGCCCTCTATCTTCATTTCCGGCTCCGGCAGGCCGATGAGTTGCCAGTCGCTGCCAGTCCACAATGCGCCGCCGAATCGTCCAGCGCAGTAAAGGGCGTGTTCGTGCTCAGCCTCGGGCGTGACGGCGCGTGGATCGGCCAGGGCGTCAAGCATCGCCAGCACGCCGTCATCGTCACACTTCCAGCATCCGCCACTGAACTGGGCTTCCTTGCCATAAATCCGAATGGTGACAGGCATACGCTCCCAAGCGGCTTCTCCGGCTCTGCCGCCTTGTGTTGAAGTAATGCGGCATACTAGCGCGCTTCACGTTTAGTCACCCGCGCCCACTTCACTTTTTTGGTGGCCCGGCTCTCTGTGCTCTACGCTTTGGGTCAGCTCTTCTTGCCGATGTGGCGCTCGGTTCCGGCTTGCAGCCGTTGAATATTGTCGCGGTGCTGCCAGACCACCAAGACGCACAGTGCCAGCAGCAGCAGGACTTCCCAAACGGGGCGGCCCAGCGCCGCCGCCGTGGTGACGGCCACGGCTCCGCCCACCAAACTGCCCACCGAAACGTAGCGGGTGAGAGTGACACTGAAGATGCCCAGCACCAGCACACACGCGCCCACGATGGGGTCGATGGCCACGATGGTGCCCAGGCTGGTCGCCACGCCCTTGCCGCCTTTGAAGTTCAGGAAGACGCTGTAATTGTGGCCGAGAATGGCCAGGATGCCGCACAGCGCGGCCCACTCGGGCAGCAGACCGAGCCAGCGGGCCAGTAGCACCGCCGCTGCACCTTTGGCCGCGTCGAAAAGGGCCACCCCCAGCCCCGGCCCCCATCCCAGGGTGCGCTGCACGTTGGTGGCCCCGGCATTGCCGGATCCCACCGTGCGGATATCGATGCCCCGCGAGCGGGCAATCCAGGCGGCGGCGGGCAGGGCACCCAGCAAGTAGGTGAGGACGAGGGCCAGCAGGGTGTGCAGGATCACGCTCCCGATTGTACGCGCCCACCGGGAAACGTGGCGCTCGGCGCACTCCGGGCTGCCAGGGCCGCTGTACCTAGCAGTCTGTGGCCTGGGCTGCGTTGTGCCGGTTCGCGGCGGGGAGTATACTGAGTGCCGAATAAATCCTAGTTCTCTCCAGTGCTGCCCAGTTGCCCTCAATGGTGGTTTGCGACAGGAACTGCTTGCTGAGATACGCTGGATGGATTGGAAGCGGTTCAATTCGCCGCTAAGGAGTGTTATGAAAAAAACTATGAAATCAGCGTTCGTCTTCGTCTCGCTGGCGTTGCTGGGCAATGCTGCGGCTGCCAGTCTGACGGTCTGGACCCACTTCGGCGACGCCGAGCTGACCTGGCTTAAGGCCCAGGCCGCGACCTACACCAAGAGCAGCGGCAATGCTGTGCAGATCGTCAGCGTGCCGTTTGATCAGATTCCCGACAAGCTGATCCAGAGTGCCCCCAAGGGCCAGGGACCCGACGTGGTCGTGACCCTGCCGCAAGACCGTCTGGGCCAGCTCGCGGCGGCGGGCGTCATCGAGCCGATGGACAAGTACGTGCTCTCGAAAAGTGACCTCGACAAGACGGCGGTGAGCGCAATGACCTATCAGGGCAAGCTGTTCGCCCTGCCGATGTTCGCCGAGGCCGTCGCGGTCATCTACAACAAGAAGCTGCTGCCCGGTGGCGTGCCGACCAACTGGGACCAGTTCATCAAGACGGCGCAGGCCAACACTGGCAACGGTAAGTTCGGCTTTCTGGCCGATCTGTCCAACGCCTACCTGAACTACGGCATCTTCAGTGCCTACGGCGGCTACGTCTTCAAGAATACCGGTGGCACCCTCAACGTCAAGGACGTGGGCCTGTCGAATGCCGGGTCCGACAAGGCGGTCGCCACCCTCAACGATCTGCGCTACAAATACAATCTGGTGCCCGAAGGCGTGGACGGCGGCGTGGCGAAGGACGCCTTCGTGCAGGGCCGCCTGGCCATGCTGCTGACCGGCCCCTGGGATATGGCCGACATCAAGAAGGCCAACATCGATTACGGCATCGCGGCGCTGCCCGCACCCACCGGCGCGCCCAATAAGTGGTCGCCGTTTGTCGGCGTGCAGGGCGTGATGCTCAACGCCTACAGCAAGAACAAGGTGGCGGCGGCGCAGTTCGCCAAGCAGCTCGTCAGCAGCGACGCCCAGACCTCGTTCAACAAGGCCGGGGGCCGCATTCCAGTGAGCCTGTCGGCCCGGGTGAAACTCAAGAGTGATCCGGTGGTGGCGGGCTTCGGCAAGTCGATCAGCGCCGGGACGCCGATGCCCAACGTGCCGCAGATGAGCGCTGTCTGGGGGCCCTGGAGCAATGCCGTGGCCCAGAGCGTGCAGAAAGCCAGCCCCAACTACACCAGTATTCTCGACAGCGCCGTGAAAGAGATCAACGGCAACATCAAGTAAAGTCTGAGTGTTGTGCTGGCAAGCGCCCCACCATCCCGGCGGGGCGCTTGTTCGTTTGAGCGGGAAGACAGTGGCGTCAACTGGGCGTTTTCCCAGGCAATGGAACGGACAAACGCTCCAGCGTTCAAGCAGCCCAGTGATCAACAATTCCCCTACCACTTTTTGCGCCCCAGCTTCCTACTTCAGCACTGGATACAGGTTCACCGGCACGCCGGGGCGGATATCGTCTCTGGAGGCCAGGCCCACCATCGCCGCCGCACCATTTTGCGCGCCGAGTTTGCCCAGCACGTCGAGGCGCTCACTGTCACTCAGGCCCAGGTCGCTGATGTATTCCAGGGGCACGCCCCGGCTGGTCAGATCGAACACCGTGTCGCGGATCAGGTCGGTGAGCTGGGCGCTGAGGTTGTCGGTGCCGTGCTGCAGATCGATGCTGGCTTGGCGGATAATCTGGCCGCGCTTAAACAGCACCGTCTGGGGCCGGGCTTCGCAGCTCAGATCGACCGGAAAGCCGCTCGCCACATTGACGGCAGCGCGGCACTGCACAAAGGTGCTGGTGTTCAGACCGCGCAACTTGGTATCCAGCTGGGCGCGGGCATCCGGCGAAAGGCGGGCGGGCGGGCTGCCGCGTGCGCCCTGCTTCTGGGCGGCGGCGGCGACAGCCTTCAGGAAGTCCGGCACGCTGCGCACGCTCGCCACCACCCCAGCGTAGACCAGGTCGTTGCGGCTGTAGATCAGGTCGGTGTTGCGGCTGGCGCTCAGCTCGCTGTTGGTGCGTGAGTAATCGACTTCCAGCTTGGAGAGGTTGGCCTGGGCGCTGACGAGGTTGTTCTTGAGGACGTTGTTGGCCGCACTCAGGGTCTGACGCTGGGTTTCCAGGGTACCGATCATGCTTTGCAGGTTCAGCAGTTCGCGGCGGATGTTGCCGAGGTCCTGGGCGGCGGCGTCGCGCTGGGCCAGCAGATCGCGGCGCTGCTTGACCAGGGCGTCGCGCTCGTCGGCCAGGCTCTCGCGCTGGGCCTGGGCCACGTCACGGGCTTGCAGGGCGCTGTCGCGGGCGCTGAGGGCCTGCGCACGCACGGTGTCGGCCGTGTCGCGTGCAGCGTTGGCCGTGTCGCGCGCAGCATTGGCCTGATCGCGAAGGCGGTTGGCAGCGTCGCGCTGCGCCAGGGCTGCATTCCGGGCCGAAAGGGCCGCCTGCTGGTCGCGTTGCAGGGCGTCGCGCTCTCTTCGGGCGCTGTTCAGATCGGCCTCGGCTTTCAGTCGCTCGGCCAGGGCGCGGTCGCGGCTTTGCTGGGCAACCTGTAACTGGGCCTGCACCTTGGCGCGGCTGACTTCCAGCCCGCTGGTCTGGGTTTCCAGCGTTTGAATCTGGGTTTGCAACGCTGCTGCCCGGTTCTGCGCGGTGCGGGCCTGCTGCTGCGCGTTGACGCTGCTCTGGTCGAGTTCGACGATCTGGGTACTGAGCAGGTTGGCCCGCGCCTCCTGATTGAGTTCGCGCTTGCGGCTGCCCTCCAGCGCCTGCTGCGACGTTTTGAGCGCCTGCTGGTTGCGCGCTGCCTGGGCGTCCAGGGTGCGCTTGAGGGCTGTGAGTTGCTGGATGCGGGTCTGCAAGCTGCTCACCTCACCCGCCAGCGTGCTGCGGGCGGCCTGGGTCGTGTTGAGCTTACGCTCGGCGGCGGTCAGATCGGCCAGCGCCGAGGCGGTTTCTCGCCTGGAGGCCGTGACCCGTAAGTTGGCCGCGTCGCGCTCCTGCTCGGCCTGCTTGAGATCGGCAGTGGTGGCCTTCACGCCTTTCTTGAGCTGCCCGAGTTCGGTGCGCAGCTTATCGGCCTGCGTGATGTTGTTGATGGCCGTGCGGTTGAGCAGCCCGAAGGCCAGCACGGACGCCAGGCTGATGCCCATGCCTGAGGCCACCGCCACGATCAGCGCGGTGGTTTTGGGCCGCAGCCCGAAGAGACGCATGTGTTTGCGCCCGGCCTTGCGGGCGATGGTGTCGGCGCTGTAGGCCACCAGACCCGAAAGCAGCACTACGAAAATCAGAAAACCCAGCAGCACGAAGGTGGCCTGTTTCCCTTACAGCTCGAAGTCGTCGCCGAGGTAGTGGTTACGCGCCTCGATGTCCTGGGCGAAATCTTCGGGGGTGCCCTCGAACTTCACCTCGCCGTCGTACATCAGATACACCCGGTCACACAGGGCAATTGTCTCGCGCACGTTGTGGTCGGTGATAAACACCCCGATGCCCCGGCGGTCGCGCAGCTCGCGGATCAGGCGCTGAATCTCGCGGATGCTCTTGGGATCAACGCCCGTGAACGGCTCGTCAAGCAGCAAAAAGTCCGGGTCGGTGGTCAGGGCGCGGGCCAGTTCCAATCGGCGGCGCTCCCCGCCGGAGAGCTGGTAGGCCTGCGACTGGGCCAGGTGGCTCAGCCCGAACTCGGCGAGCAGGCTGTCGGCCCGCTGTTCCTGCTCGGTGCGGCTGATGTTCTGGTATTCGAGAATCGCCAGCAAATTATCGCGTGCGCTCATCTTGCGAAAAGCACTCGGTTCCTGCGGCAGATACCCGATGCCGCGCCGGGCGCGCTGGTGCATCGGCAGCCGGGTCACATCCTGGTTTGAGAGCGTGATGCTGCCGCCGCCGGGGCGCACGAAGCCCACCATCATGTAGAAGGTGGTCGTTTTGCCCGCGCCGTTGGGGCCGAACAGCGCCACGATCTCGCCGCGGGTGACGCGCAGATTGACGCCGCGCACCACGTTGCGCCGACCGTAGGTCTTGCTGAGGCTGCGTGCCTCGAAGTGGGCCGGAGCGCTGGCGATACTGGGGCCGGGCGAATGAATCGGGTCGGGGGCGCGGGCGGTCACGTCAACGAGCCTAGCACGGCCAAAATTGAGCGCGGTGAGCAGGATGACAGCGTGTGGGGGGGGTCGTGGCGGCGGGCCGGTGAACCTGGATGGAGATGCACTAGGATGAATTAGACTGCCCCTATGAAGTTCTCGATCATCGTGCTCGATTCGGTGGGCGCAGGTGAGCTGCCCGACGCGCAGGCCTTCGGCGACGTGGGATCTCACACCCTCAACCACACCTTGGCAGCCAGCGGTGTGCAGCTGCCCAACCTGACGGCGCTGGGTCTGGGCCAGTTGCCCACGCTCGATCTGCCCGCCGCGTCCCCTTCAGCTCCCGCCAGCGCCAGCTTTGGCCGCCTGAAGGAAGTCAGCCCCGGCAAGGACACCTCCACCGGCCACTGGGAATTCATGGGGGTGCAGCTCGAACACGCTTTTCAGGTGTTTCCCGAGGGCTTTCCGCCGGAAGTGATGAACCGCTTCACGGCGGCCACCGGCACCGGCTACCTGTGCAATCAGCCCTACAGCGGCACCCAGGTCATCGCCGACTACGGCCCCGAACACCTCGAAACCGGCGACCCGATTGTGTACACCTCCGCCGACAGCGTGTTCCAGATCGCTGCGCACCTCGACAAGGTGCCGATCGAAACGCTGTACCAGTGGTGTCAGGCGGCCCGCGACATCTTGCAGGGCGAGTATGCCGTGGCCCGCGTCATCGCCCGGCCCTTCCGGGGTGAGTTCCCTTACGAGCGGGCGAACGACCTGCGTCGCGATTTCTCGCTGACGCCGCCGCCCACGGTGCTCGACGCCCTCAAAGCGGCAGGCAAGGACGTGGTCGGCATCGGCAAGATTCCCGACATCTACGACCACCAGGGCTTTACCGAAGAGATTCACACCGATGACAACGCCGACGGGATTCGCAAGACCCTGGCGCGGATGCAGCAGCCCTACGACGGCCTGGTCTTTACCAATCTGGTCGACTTCGACAGCAAGTTCGGCCACCGCCGCGATCCGCACGGCTATGCCGGGGCGCTGCGGGCCTTTGACGATGCCCTGCCGGAACTGCTGAAAAACGTGCCGGACGACGGCTGCCTGCTGCTGATCTCCGATCACGGCAATGACCCCACCTGGCGTGGCACCGACCACACCCGCGAGCATGGTCTGTTGCTGGCCTACCGGCCCGGCGGCAGCGGCGTGGGCGTGTCACTGGGCGACCGTGAAACCTTCGCCGACATCGGCGCGACGGTGGCTGAGGCGCTGGGGGTCAGCTGGAACGGCCCCGGCCAGAGTTTCTGGAGCTTGATCCGGTGAGCCAGGCGGCCCGCCCCGCCCTGACGAGATGGCTGAGCAGCGAGTCGCTGCGCCTGACCCTGACGCTGGGCGGGCGATTTGCCGGTGAGCAGGTGTGGCAGACCCAACCGGAGAAATTCGGCGCGGCCGGGCACGGCTACCAGACCCGCGTGCAGACCGATTTCGGCGGTGTGTTGCCAGTGGTGCGCAAGGTGCAGGTGTCGCGCTACCTCGCTGACGGGTCGAGCCTGAGCTACGCAGAGAGCGAGGGGCGCAACAAGCCGCACTTCGAGACGCTGTTTGACCGTGAAACGGCCCTGATCACCCTGCGCCACAACCGCGAGGAGGCCACGGCCCCGCTGCTGACCCCGCACCACGACCCGGTCAGCCTGGTGATGGCCCTGCGCGGCCCCGACGCCCCGACCCAACTGTGGCGGGCGGCCCTGACCGGCGGAACGGTGCATGTGCAGCCGCTGCCCGACGCCGAGGTGGGGGGGCAGCTGGCCCGCGCCTTTTACCTGCGGCCCGGCGGCGCGTATGTGGCGAGTGAGCTGGAGGCCCCCTACCGGCTGCTGAGATTGGTGCAGCCCACCGATTTCGGCCCGGTGGACGCCAGCTTGCAGTTTGAAACCCGGCGTAAAGAAAAAGAAGAGACCCGTCCCGAAAAATCAGACAAGCCCCGGCGGCGCAGAGCCTAAATCCGCACTGCTCCCGGGCTGAGCGCCCAGCGCCGGGTTTCCCCCTTTTATTCAGGAGACTCCTTTCATGCAAATTCTTCAGGGCGAGGCCGCCCGGCAAGCACTCAGCCGCAGCTTCAATGATATTCCCGTGCCGGAGAGCGTGCTGGCGCGCAACGAGCAGCTCTACGGCGAACGCCTGACGCCCCAGCAGGTGGTCGAGCGTATTCTGGCCGACGTTCGCGTGCGCGGCGACGACGCCCTGCTCGACTGGACCGAGAAGGTGGACGGCTTCCGGCCCACCCTGCGGGTCAGCGCCGAGGAGATCGTGGCTGCCCAGATCGCCCCGGAACTGCATGAGGCGCTGCGGCTGGCAATCCGGCGGGTGCGCGACTTCTACCGCCAGCAACCCGCCCACGGCTGGATCGACCACGGCGAGGGCGGCGCGCTCGGCCAGCTGGTGCGCCCCTTGTCGCGGGTGGGCGTGTACGTGCCGGGCGGCCTCGCGCCGCTGATCAGCACCCTGATTCACACCGCCGTGCCCGCCCAGGTGGCAGGCGTACCAGACATCATCGTGACCACCCCACCCAACCGCGAGGGTCAGATTCACCCGGCCATTCTGGTGGCAGCCCGCGAACTCGGCATCACGCAGGTGTTCCGGGTGGGCGGCGCGCAGGCCATCGCCGCACTGGCTTACGGTACCGCCAGCATTCCTCGCGTCGACAAGGTGGCGGGGCCAGGCAATCTGTTCGTGGTGATCGCCAAGCGATTGGTGTTCGGTCAGGTCGGCATCGAGAGCCTGCCCGGCCCCACCGAGACGCTGGTGATTGCCGACGACACCGCCTCGGCCCGCTACGTGGCCGCCGACCTGCTGGCCCAGGCCGAGCACCTGGGGGCCGAGCCGGTGCTGGTGAGCAGCAGCCGTGACCTCTTGATCCGTGTGCAGGCCGAACTCGGCGGTCAGATCGAGGCGTTGCCGGAACCCAATCGCAGCTGGGCCCGCGACAGCATCGAGAGCCGCATGAAGATCGTGCTGGCCGCCGACCTCAATGAGGCGCTCGAGTTGTCCAACCTCTACGCGCCTGAGCACCTGTGCCTGCTGACCCGCGATCCCTGGAGCCTGCTCGGCGGGGTGCGGCGGGCCGGGGGGGTTTTCGTGGGCGAAGCCAGCATGGAAGCGCTGGGCGACTACGTGGCCGGTCCCAGCCATGTGATGCCCACCGGCGGCACGGCCCGCTTCATGAGTCCGGTCAACGTGCGCGACTTCCAGAACATCATCAGCGTGGTGGGCGTCAACGCCGCCGAACTGGCCCGCATCGGTCCGGCGGCGGCGCTGCTGGCCCGCGCTGAAGGTCTGGAAGCCCACGCCCGCGCCATCGAGAGCCGCCTGAATGCGGCGGAAGACGCGCCGGGTCTGAGCCGCTGAGCCGTATCAGGCCTGAGCGTCCTTAAGCTGATCCTAAGAGAAACTGATCTTGTGCTCTCATGCCAGCGGTCACAATGATGAGATGGATTGCCGGAGCTGACCTGCCGTCAGGCCGGACCCGTTGACCCCCACCCCTTCAGCCGTCAAGACCCAAGGAGAACGTATGCCCCACCCCCAAAGCGGTATTTCAAAACGCAGCTTGCTGCTGCTCGGCGGTTTGACCGCCCTGATGGCCAGCCCATCGGCCCGCGCCCGGCTCGGCGAACTGGTGCAAGGCACCCTCGGCAGCGCCCAGGACCTGCTGGGCGACACCGTGGCCCCCGCCGCCCAGCACGCGGCCCAGGCAGTGGCGCTGCGGGCCGGTGAATTGACCGAGGAGGCCCGCAAGGTCGCTGCCCAGGCCCAGGACCATCTGCCTGATTTGATCGACAGCGTGCGTGAGCAGGCCGGTCAGCGCGGCCAGCAACTCCTCGACAGCACCGCCGATCTACGCGGCGATCTGGCCGGGCGGGCCGTTGCTGCCGCCGCCGTGGCCGCCAGGACTGCTGCCAGCGTGCAGGATTCGCTGTCGAGCACCGTGTCGAATGTCCAGGACAGCGTGCAGGACCGGCTCACAGAAGTTCAGCAGGAAGCCGGGAAGCGCCGCAAGGTGCTGGCGTCGGAGGCCGGAAACCTGCGCGGCGACCTCGTTAAGACCGTCAGCAAAACGGTCGACCGGACTGCCAAGCAGGGCAAGAAGGTGCAAAAGCAGGCCAGGAAAGAAGTCAAGGCAGGCTGGCTGGGCTTCCTCGACACGGCCCAGGAGCAGGTCGAGGATACGCGCAAGGTCGCTGCCAGGAAGCTGGAGCACGCCGGAAAGGACACCCGCAAGCAGGTCAAGCAGATGAAAAAGCAGGCCCAGAAACGAGTGCAGAAACAGATCAAAAACAGCTGGCCCTCGTTTGCCGACGCGGCCCAGGAGCGCGTGCAGTCGGTGAGCGCCGACGCCCGCAAGCAGGCCCAGGCGCAGTTTGGGAGCCTGGACAAGCGCAGCCGCAAGCAGGTCAAGGGCTATGAGCAAAAGATCGCCCGGCTGGAAAAGGAACTCGCGCGCACGGCCAGCAAGCAGCTGAAAAAGGCTGGGCTGGGCCGCAAGCGTCGGGGCGTCGGTGGGCTGTTGCCGGTGGCCCTGCTTATCGGCGGCGGTGTGGCGCTGGCCCGCGTGCCTGCGGTGCGTCAGGGTATTCTCGACGGGGTGGGCGCATTCAGCCCTGAGGCGGCCGACTGGCTGCACAACGCGGGCCGCACGGTTCGCAACGCCATCGGCACCGCCTGGCTGGAGCGCATGGAAGACGTCAACCACGCCCCGGCCCCACAAGCGCCCTCGCCCAAGCCTGACCAGGCCACGGGCAGTGCCGCCTACGCTGCGGTGGAGCCGAATTCCCCCGCCGCCACGCCCGCGCCTGCCGCTCCGGCGGAGGCTACCAAGCCCCAGAACGACAAAGACCAGGATGCCAAAGCCGCCGTGCCCCAGGAAACCCCGGCAGATTCGAAGAAAAACTGAGATCTGAGTGGTAGGGCTGGGGCGTGTGGGGAACTGAGGTTTCCCATACGCCCTGGCTTTTTCTATCTGGCGCTCGGCGCTCGGCCAGGGTATGGGCCACAGCGGCGGAATGCTGGGGTGCTCCTCATGTTTGCGTGTACCATGACCGTGTGCCGAGTGTCGCCGTTGTCATTCCTGCCTTCAATGAGGCCGACACCATTCCCCAGGTGATTCGCGCGGCGCTCGAACTGACATCCGACGTGGTGGTGGCTTCCGACGGCAGCACCGACGACACCGCCGGGGTGGCCCGCACGGCAGGAGCGCGGGTCATCGAGCTGCAGCACAACCAGGGCAAGGGTCCGGCCCTCAAGGCGGCCCTGCAAGCCACCCAGGCCGACTACGTGGTGATGCTCGATGCCGATCTGGTGGGCCTGAACCGCGCCCACCTCGATATTCTGCTGCGCCCGGTGCTTTCGGGCGAATTGGGCATGAGTATCGGCATCTTCGACGGCGGCGGGCTGATCACCGACCTGGGCAACAAGCTCACCCCGCACCTCAGCGGTCAGCGTGCCTGCCTGCGGCACTGGCTGCTGGGCGTGCCACATCTAGGCGCGGAGCGCTGGCCTGAACCGGCCATCACGGCGGCCCTCAAGGAGCAGGGCGTCAAGTGGGACTACGTCGAGCTGCCCAATCTCAAGCAGGTCATGAAGGAAAAAAAGCGCGGCTTCTGGAAAGGTGCCCGCCACCGCACCCGGATGTATATCGATCTGTTCGGCTTCAAGCGGCGCAAGAAGAAGGCTGAGAAAGGCGGCTGACGCTCAGGGCCGGGTGGTGCTCAGGCCCCTGTAGAGTGCCGTCAAGCTGTCTTCCAGCGCCGGTCGAAGCTCGACGTGCAGGGCCGCCAGGCCGCTGATCTTCAGCGCTTCGCGCACGGCCGGGGCCGGTTCGCTCATCGGCTGCAGCCCCGCGATCAAAGCCTGGGTGTAGGTCAGCAGCGGCGCGCCGCCGCCTGCAGGCAAGCCGGGCAGCGCCACTTCCAGTAGCGGGGTGACAACTGCCAGCCGCGCCGAGAGCCAGCGCTTGTGTTCCAGCGCCCGGGCCGCACTGATGTTGTGCTCCAGCAGACCGGCGTGTAGCGGCAGCAGCCAGGTCAGTTCCGGGTACTCGAGGGTCAGGGTCGTGATGAGCGCCGCCAGGCCCTGGGCGCTGTGAATTCCGCCCAGGCGCAGGTGCTTTTCCAGCGAGGTCAGAAACTTGCCCAGCAGGTCCTCGTAGACAGCCAGAAACAGGGTTTCCTTGCTTGGAAAGTAAGCGAACAGCGCGGGCTTGGTCAACCCGACCCGCTCGGCGATGTCACTGAGGGTCAGGGCCGGATAGCGGGCGGTGAGCAGCAGGTTGCGGGCTTCGTTCAGAATCTGCTCCCGGCGCGCTGCCTTGGCGGCTTCGGAACGGGCACGAACTTGAGGAACCATGAGTCAATTATAAGCCTGAGAAAGCATCTTTGCAAATCGAGAGGCTGAATGGCAAGAGATTGACAATCTGACCCCCGGTAAGTTAACTTGAATTATCGAGGGTCAATAAGCCGTATTGACTTCGTCCGCCTCGCTTTCCGTCCCTTTTCAAGGAGCCGAATATGTCCACTGCCGATGCCACCCGCCCCACTGCCCTCGTCACCGGAGCCAGCGGCGGGATCGGTGAAGCCTTCGTCCGCCAGTTGGCCGCCCGCGGCGTTCACCTGATTCTGGTGGCCCGCAGCGCCGACAAACTCGAAGCGCTGGCCGCACAGATGCGCGCCGCGCACGGCATTCAGGCCAGCGTGATGGTGCAGGACTTGACGCTGCCGGGTGCGGCAGGGCAGCTTCAGGAACGGGTCAGCGCGGCAGGACTGACGGTCGACTTTCTGATCAACAATGCTGGATTCGCCAGCTACGGGGAGTTTTACCAGTTGCCACTCGAACATGAGCTGGAGATGCTGCAAGTCAATATCGTGGCGCTGACCGAACTGACCCACCGCTTCTTGCCGGGTATGGTGCAGCGCGGGCGCGGGCGGGTGCTCAATGTGTCTAGCACCGCTGCTTTTATGCCAGGCCCCTTGATGGCGGTCTACTACGCTTCCAAAGCCTATGTGCTGAGCTTTTCCGAGGCCCTCAGTGAAGAGTTGCGTGGCACCGGCGTGCAGGTCACGGCGCTGTGTCCGGGGCCGGTGGCATCTGGGTTTCAGCAGCGTGCCCAGATGGAAGACAGCAAATTGCTCACCAGCAGCAGTCCGCTGCTCGCGCCGATACTCAGTGCCGAGGCGGTGGCGCGTGAAGGCCTGCAGGCGATGTTCGCGGGCCAGGCGGTCAAGGTGGTGGGCCGCCTCAACAAGCTGCAAACCCTCACCCCGCGCTGGATGCCGCGCGCAGTGGTACCGCGAATGGTCAAGCGGCTTCAGGAGCGCAGCCACTAAAGCTTGACGGGGCCAGCGGTTACAGGGGCGAACGGATCGCCCGTCGCGACGCCGACAAGCCCACTGCCCTGGAACGCGAACCCAAGTTGCCTCACTGCGCCTTTGACCTGAAGCCCTTAGCCGCTGTCCAGGCTGCCCCAACGGATCAGCCGCTCAGGAGACGTGTGCTCATCATCGCCGGAACCGTCCGTATTCGCCCAGACCAGCGCGACGCCGCTGTTCGGCAGGCCCGTCAGATGGCACAGGCCACCCAGAGCGAGGTGGGCTGCTTGGCCTACACCTTCAGCGCCGACCTCACCGACCCTGAACTGTTTCACGTTTTCGAAGCGTGGCAGGGCGAAGCCGCGCCAGCCGAGCACTTCCGAACGCCCCACATGGCCGAATTCAACCGCCGCCTGCCGGATTTGGTCGCCAGCGCCCCACAGCTTCAGCGTTACAGTGTGGCCTCGGTTCAGCCGTTCTAGTGCGGCGGCCCTATTTCAGCAGGTCCACAACCTGTCCGCCCGCTGCCTGGTAGCGCACCACGCCCAGGCCCGGCACGAAATAGCTGTACTGGGTGGAGGTGCCGCCGCCGCTGATTACGTCGCTGCGAATCAGCAGGGCGTTGAAGTTCCCGGCGCTCAGGCTCAGCGGTTCGTTGCCCATGACCCGGCTGCTGAGCTTGAGGCCGCCGCTGGCGCTCTCCCAGCGCTGCCCGAGCGTCAGCGGTGAGGACGGATACACCGTCAGCGGGGGGTTGTACCACACGACCTGCTTGCCGATGCGCACACCGCGCAGGTACACCCCGCCGCCCCGGTACTCAAGCAGGTCTTCCGAGACGGTCACGCCGCCGATCTGGTGGGCCGTCGGCGTCACGCTGACACCCTTGACGGTGGTGGGCTGGCCGATCTGCTGGGTTTCGCCGCTGCTGTAGCGCCAGGTGGTCGAGGGCGTGCTGGGAAAGTAGCTGCCCGCCGCCAGCCCGCTGCTGGAGAGCAGGGAAACCAGCAGCGGAGCGAGGAGGGAGCCGCGTTTCATCACGCCCAGTCTAGCCGGGCGGTTCTGACGGCAGATGCACAAAAGGCGGCGGCGCGCTTTACTCCTGATCGCGTCCGAGTTCGGCACTGCGCAGCGTGGCGGCCACCACCGTGCTGATCAGCGCGCCGCGCACGCCGCTGCCTTCCAGCACTTCCAGGCCCGCGATGGTGGTGCCGCCGGGGCTGGAGACCTCGTCCTTGAGCATCCCCGGATGCGCCCGCTCCAAGAGAAGACCGCCGCTGGTGCTCATGACCCGTGCGGCGAGTTCGTGGGCCAGCGCGCGCGGCAGCCCCATGCGGACGCCGCCGTCGGCCAGCGCCTCGGCTATCACCGCCAGGTAGCCGGGGCCGGAGCCAGTGAGGCCGGTAAAGGCATTGAACAGGTGCTCGGGCAGATTGTAGACCTGGCCCACCGCACCGAAAATCTCGTGGGCGTAGGGCATGTCGCCGCCGCGCTGGGCTTCGTCCAGGCCAGTGATGGCGGTCTGTGACTGGCCGATGGTGGCTCCCAGGTTGGGCATCACCCGCACCACCCGCTCGGTACGCAACCGCCGCGCCAGGGTGGCCACGCTGACGCCCGCCATGGTGCTGATGTAGCCGGTGTCGGGCTGGGCCAGCCATTCGCTCGCCTCGGGAAACACGCGCGGCTGCAAGCTGATCAGCACCCGCTCGGCCCCACCGAGGTCACCCACCGGCAGCACCGGAGTGCCCAGGCGCTCGGCGATCATGTCCAGCCGCGCCGCGTTGGTGTCCATGATGCCGATCTCGTCCGGGTGCAGCAGTCCGCGCCGCATGACGCCTTCCAGAATCGCCAGCCCCAGTTTTCCCACGCCCACGATGGCCAGTTTCATGCCCGGCAGTATAGAGGCCGCTCCAGGCCGCACAGAACCGGAGAACAGACAAGGCGAAGGCGGCACGCCCGCAGGTGTGAGACCTTGCTAGCATGTCCGGCATGCTGGTGTATGTCTTGCCCGGAACCCTGGAAACCCGTGAAGCCGACCTCGATACCCTGTGGGAAGCCGGGGCGACGGGCCTGGAGGAGCGTGCCGGAATGTTGCGCGCTTACTTCGACACCCCCGCCGACCTCACGCTCGACGGCGAATGGACCGACGAACCCGACCAGGACTGGCAGGCCGACTGGAAAAAGGGGTTGACGCCCGTGACGGCGGGCCGCTTTACCATCACCCCCTCGTGGCTGGCCGACGAGGTGCCGCCCAGCCAGATCCCGCTGCTGATCGACCCCGGCATGGCCTTCGGGACCGGGCACCACGCCACCACCCGGCTGGCGGTGGAGGCGCTCGGGCAGCTCGATCTGGCGGGCCGCCGGGTGCTGGATGTCGGCAGCGGCAGCGGGGTGCTGGCCCTGGCCGCGGCCCTGGGCGGGGCCGAGCGGGTGCTGGGCCTCGACATCGACCCGGTGACGCTGCCCGCCGCCATCGAAAACGCCCAGCTCAACGGCCTGAAGGCTTTTCCCGGAACGCCCGCCCGCTTCGAGACACTTGGCGGCAGCCTGAGCTTCGCGGTGGGCAGCCTCGATCCTGACGACCTCGATGACACAGGCGAACCCGAATATGACGTGCTGGTCGCCAATCTGTTTGCCGAGCTGCACGACCTGCTGGCCGGAGCCTACCGCGCCGTGCTGCGCCCCGATTCGCCACTGATTCTGACCGGCATTCTGCAAGACCGTCTGCCGCTGGTACGCGCCGCCCTGGCCCGCGAGAGCTTCACCCAGGTTAGCGAGACGCTCGACGGGGAGTGGGTGCTGATCACGGCCCGCTCCAGCTGATGGCGCGGCACCAGCACCGCGTCAGGGTGGACGCACTCGCCGCGCAGATGAGCCTGAATGCCGCCGAGATCAAGCACCTTCAGGTGATGCGGGTCCGCTCCGGCGACAGTGTGTTGGTCTTCGACGGCCGGGGCGCAGCGGGCGAGGCCGAGCTGACGCAGCTCGACGCCTTCGGTGCCCGTCTGAAGCTGCTGGGCCGGACGGAAACCAGCACCGAGTATCCACAGCCGGTCACGCTGGGCATCGCGCTGCTCAAAGGTGACAAGCTCAGCGACGTGGTGCGGGCGGCCACCGAGCTGGGCGTGGCGCACTTCCAGCTGCTTCAGACCCGTTACGCCGACGTGCCGGACATCGGCGAGAACAAGCTCACGCGCCTGCGCCGGATCGCCGAGGAAGCCGCCAAGCAGTCGCAACGCTCGGTCGTGCCGGAGATCGCGCCGCCCATGCCGCTGGCGCAGTTTCGCCCAGGGGGGCAGGTCTTTTATGCCCACCCCGGCAGCCCGGCCCGGCTCCTGGACGAGTTGACTTGGTACTCACCGCTGACACTTATCAGCGGCCCCGAGGGCGGGTTCTCGCCGGAAGACCTGGTGCAGCTCGGCCTGGCTGGGGCAGCAGGGGTGACGCTCGGTCCCCGTATATTGCGCGCCGAGACTGCGCCGATGGCCCTGCTGGGAGCGCTGGCGGCCAGTGGAGTCTGAGCGGCCCGCGTTTGCTACCCTGACAGGTATGGATAAGCCCGTACTCGCCCGTCTCAACCGGGTCATGGAACTGCGTGAGGAGGTCGAAACCCTGGCGTCAGGCGGCCCCTACACGCTCGACGCCGACTGGCTCAGCTCCGGCACTCACCTGACCCTGGTGGCCGATGTGCCGGGCTGCTTGCCCGAGAGTCTGACCCTGGAAGACGACGGCGAGGCGGTGACGCTCAGCGGTGAGCGCAGCGCCCTGCCGGACGATCAGGACGCGCTGCACCGCGAGCGTCGCACCGGACGCTTCACGCGCCGCCTGCCGTTTCCGGTGCCGGTACTGGCCCAGAGCGGCGAGGCCAGTCTGGTGGCCGGGGTGCTGAGTGTGCGCTTCGAGAAGGTCAACAAGACCATCGAGGCGCATACGGAAGAACCACAGCCGCAGCGCTGAGGTGCTGGGCGGTTTGGCTTAGGGCGGGCTGGGCCGGGTGGCCGATGTGGGCGTATTTTTCTGCCCTTTACAGTGCGGGCATGACCCTTCCTCTGCACCTTGAGCGCGCCTTCGCCCGGCTGAACATGCGGGTTCACAGCATGAGCGCCCCGGTGCGGCGTGCGGCAGCCTCCAGCTTCAACCTGGACATCGCCACCGATCGGCACGGCGAGTATTTCGAAGTTCGGCTCCCGGAGCAGTCCCAGCCCGAACTGCTGACGCTGGACGTCTGGCCCGATCTGCGCCAGCTTTTGCTGATGGCCCGCACCGACGGGCGCAAGGGCAAGTTTCTGTGCGGTTTCGACGAGCGCCACCTGTTCACCGCCGCCGTGCCGGGTCCGGGGGTACGCGACGTGCCGGGTGCCATGCAGGCGCTTAAGCCCGCCGCCGTGCTGACTAGCGAGGAGCATGCCCATCTGCGAACCAGTGCCCGCCTGCGCCGCCGCAACGCCGCTTTCGTGCGCCAGGGCGAGTGGTTTTTCGTGCCGCAGCCGGAATTGATCGTCTTGCCCGAACGGGTGCGCCGCAACGAGCCGCTCTCGCGCGGTGCGGGCAGCAAGACGCATGTGTGCGCCGAGGCCGCTCGGGTCGGCGGCGAGCCGGTGATGGTCTGCTCCAGGTTTCCCAGCGGCGTGCCGCTCGCCCGTTACCTGCAACTGGTGCGGTCCTCGGCCCTGGTGATGACCTGGCACTGGCAGCAGATGACCCGCAACCCAGAGCTGTACGTGCGCGGCGAGGTGCGTCACAAGGACCACGCCACGCTGACGCTGCCCACTTGGCACCGGGTGCTGATGAACACCGAGAACGAGGCGGCGGGGCGGCGGACGGTGGCGTTTCTGGACTGAAGGGCGGCTTGCCCGCTGCGGCTTGGTATACTTTCCCCGAGCGCTGCGGCGACTGGCGCTGAACGTGGGGGCCACCACGGGGAAGCCGCAGCTTTTTTGACCAGATCGCACGCCTGGGTCGGACTGTACCGTTACCTCCATCAGGAAGGCGGGGCGTCCAGCTCTTCACCCAGGAGACCGCATGTCAATGTCCGAAGCCAGCCAAACCCAGCCGACCCCCCGGCGCGCCCTGATTTCCGTCAGCGACAAGCGCGGCGTGGTGGACTTCGCCCGCCAGCTCAGTGACCAGGGCTGGCAGCTCCTCTCGACCGGCGGCACCCTGAGCGCCCTGCAAGCGGCGGGCGTGCCCGCGACCAAAGTGGCCGACGTGACCGGCTTTCCCGAGATTCTGGACGGGCGGGTCAAGACCCTGCACCCCAAGATTCACGGCGGCATCCTGGCGCGGCGCGATGAGGCGCACCTGGCCGAACTTGCTGCGCACGACATCGGATTGATCGATCTGGTATGCGTCAACCTGTACCCCTTCCGCGAGACGGTGGCGGCGGGCGCGGACCTCGCCACCGCCGTCGAGAACATCGACATCGGCGGCCCGGCCATGCTGCGCGCCGCCGCCAAGAACTTCGCCGACGTGCTGGTGCTGGTCGACCCCGCCGATTACCCGGTTGCCCTGCAAGCGGAAGTCTCGCAGGCCGAGCGTCAGCGCCTGGCGGCCAAGGCTTACTTGCACACCAGCAGCTACGACGCGGCGATCACGGCGTACCTGTCGGCTCCGCTGACGGCCGAGCAAGCACCCGCTGAACCCGTGCCCACGGCGACGGCGGACTTTTTTCCTGCCGAAATCACGCTGCCCCTGACCCGCGTGGCCGAGCTGCGTTACGGCGAGAATCCCCACCAGCCCGCCACGGTCTACCGCCTCGGCGAGCAGACCGGCCCGGCGCTGGACGCCGAGGTGCTGGCCGGAAAAGCCATGAGTTTCAACAACTATGCCGACACCGACGCCGCCTGGGCGCTGGTTTCCGAGTTCGGCGGCCCGGCCTGCGTGGCGGTCAAGCACGCCAACCCCTGCGGCGTGGCGCTGGCCGACTCGCCCCAGGTCGCCTGGGAGCGCGCCCGCGACACCGACACCCTCAGCGTGTTCGGCGGTGTGGTGGCCCTCAACCGCCCCATCGATCTGGCGACGGCCAAGAGCACGCGCGGCACGTTTCTGGAAGTGCTGATCGCGCCAGACATCGACGAGGACGCCCTGGCCTGGCTGCGCGAGAAGAAGCCGGATCTGCGGGTGCTGCGTGCCGGAAAGACCCAGGCCCCGCGTGTGGAGTACCGCCCGCTCGTCGGCGGCTTCCTGGCCCAGCAGCGCGACGACCGCACCTGGGACGAACTGTGCCCCGAGGTCGTGACCGCCCGGCAGCCCAGCGAGGCCGAGTGGCAGGATTTGCAGTTCGCCTGGACGGTGGCCAAACATGCGCGCAGCAACAACGTGGTGCTGGCGCTCGGCGGCGTCACGGTAGGTGTGGGGGCCGGCGCGGTCAGCCGCATCTGGGCCGCCGAGCGGGCGGTGCAGAACGCGGGCGAGCGCGCACGCGGCTCGGTCATGGCCTCGGAAGCCTTCTTTCCCTTCGACGACGTGGTGCGGCTAGCGGGCAGTGTGGGCGTCAGTGCCATCATCCAGCCGGGCGGAGCCAAGCGCGACCCCGAAGTCATCGCGGCGGCCAACGAACTCGGCCTCAGCATGGTGCTGACTGGCTCGCGGCACTTCAAGCACTGATGCAGCTGCTTGGCAGACCCCTGGCGGCCAGCGTCACGGCAGAGGTGCGCCAGCGGCTTTCGCGGCTCGGCTTTTCGCCGCACCTGGTCAGCGTGGTGGCCTCGGGCGACCCGGCCACCCTGGTGTATGTGGAGAGCAAGCGCCGTCAGGCCGAGAAACTTGGCGTGCGCCTGAGTGTGCAGGACCTCGGCGCTGGGGTGTCGCAGGACGACTTGCATGCGGCCCTGCATCAGCTCTCGCAAGACGACAGCGTGCAGGGCATCGTGCTGGAGTTGCCGCTGGCCCCGCACCTCGACCCGGACGCGGCGCTGCGGCGCATCGCTCACCCCAAGGACGTGGAGGGACTGACCCCGGCCAACCTGGCCCTCGTCTCGGCGGGCCGCGAGGCCGAGGCGCTGCTGCCGCCTACCCCGCGCAGCGTGCGCTTCTTGCTGCGTGAGGCGCTGGACCTCTCGGGAGCGCGCATCGCGGTGATCGGGCCGGGGCGCACGGTGGGCCGCCCGCTCACATGGATGCTGAACAACCGCCAGGCGACGGTGACGCTGTGCAATGAGTTCACCCGAGGTCTAAGCGAGGTGCTGGCCCCGCAGGACGCGGTGGTGGTGGCGGTGGGCCTGGCCGGATTGCTGCGGCCCGAACATGTGCAGCCGCACCACGTCGTCATTGACGCGGGCATCAACGTCACGGCGTCCGGCGTGGTCGGTGACGTCGACCCGGCAGTCTGGCCGCTCGTTCGCGCCCATACCCCGGTGCCCGGCGGGGTCGGCCCGCTCACCAGCGCCCTGATGTTTCAGAACCTGGTGCGGGCGGTGCGGCTGCAAAGAGGGGAGACGGTGGAGTGAGCCGGGCATAATCGGCAAATGTCCACTTCAACCCGGCGTCTCGGCAACGACCCTTCGAGCTTGTTGCTGGCGGCCATTTTCGTTGCCGCCGGAGCGCTGCACCTTCTGCGGCCCCGCGTGTTCGATTCGATTGTGCCGCCGTATGTGCCGATGCCGCCGCGTGCCGCCACCCTGATCAGCGGCGCGGCGGAACTGGCGGGCGGACTGGGCCTGCTGCACCCCGCCACCCGTCCGGCGGCCCGCTGGGGACTGCTGGCCCTGCTGCTGGCAGTGTTTCCCGCCAATGTGCAGATGGCCCTTGAGCCGGAGAAGTTTGTGCCGATTCCCGCCTGGGCGTTGTGGGCACGCCTGCCGCTTCAGCCGCTGCTGATGCTCTGGGTGTGGCGGGCTGGGCGGCGGTGAGCGGCGCAGCGATTGCCGAGGCAGAGCTGCGCCGCTCGCTGGGCGATTATCTGGAGCGTGGCAGACCGGACGGCGTCTTCGCGACCCACTGGACGGGTCCCGGCACGGTGAAAGAGCTGGGCCAGCTCGAAGCGCCGGAACTCCAGCTCGACCTGCTGCCGGACCCGCCGATGCCCGGGCAACTCGGGGCGCTCACCGAGCTGGGCTACCGGCCCACGCCCGACGCCCGGCAGTGGGTTCACCTGGATGGATGGACGTTACGGCTGAGCGATCTGGGCGCGCTGGATTCACTTAACCTTCAAGCCCTCACGAACCACCTGGCGGGCGACCACGCGGCCCGAGAGCGCTACCTCAGCGTCTACCGGGCACGGGGACGCGCCGAGGCCGGAGGCCGATGCCCAGCTCTGGCCCCAAGCGCTGGCGGCCACCTTGCAGCGTCAGGGTTCTGGGCCGGTGGCGGCGTTGGCCGACCTTTTCTCAGCCTTGCCCTTTGCCTGGATGGTCGCCAGTGGCTGGGCGCTGGAACTGCACCTCGGCCAGCGCACGCGCCTGCACCACGACCTCGACGTGGTGCTGCCGACAGCCGCCCAGCCGCACCTGCACGCACTCCTCTCACCCGACTGGCGCTTGGACGCCTGCGTGAACGGTACCTACCATGCCTGGGACGGGCAAGCCTTCGACGGTTTTCAGGTTCACGCCCGCCGCCAGGGCTGGCCGATGCTCGACCTGATGTTCGGCGGTGTAACCAACCAACGCTGGGAGTACCGCCGCGACCCTGCCCTGACCCTGCCGCTGGAGCGGGCCAGACGCCACTCGCCGCAGGGCTGGCCCTACCTCACGCCGGAAGCGGTGCTGCTGTTCAAGGCGGGCCGCCCCGGCAGCGTGCCCAGAGGCAAGGATGTCGCCGACTTCCAGCGGGTGCGGCCAGATTTGGATACCGAAGCGCGGACCTGGCTCAAAGCCTCGCTGCGCCGCGTTCACGGCGATCACCCCTGGCTCGAAGCGTTGGGGTGACTGGGCCAGGGCGAACCGAATTGGATTGACGGGATCAAGTTCTATACCGGCACATCGGCGCTGAGCTGCTCGGGCGGCAACCGCAGCCGGGTGATCAGCAGGCTGTTGAGCGCTCCGATCACAACGTCACCTGTACAGGGTCTGCCCGCTGGTCGGAGTCCACCAGTTCTCAAAACCAATTCACTCGGCGTCCGTGTCCGATCAGCGTGGCGCTAGACTGTCAGATGTGTTTGGGCGCTCGCTTCTTCAAACGGTCGTGTCTTTTCTGGCCCCGGTTTCTTCGCCCCGGGCTTCTTTCACACCGTTGCCGGATCACTCTTCCCTGAGTCCCGGACCGCAGAAATCGGGTCACCTGCCTGGCAAGCTCCGGCGGCTGTCGCGGAGCATTCATGCCAGCCAGGCGCGGCCCGAAGACGGCTGGGCGCTGACACAGCTGACACCTGCCGAGGCGCGGCTGTACCTGGGTATGGACGCCCGTGACCGCGAACACGCTTGCCGGGTCACGCGGGCGCTGTTGGCGGCCTCCCCCCAGGCCAGCCCAGCACTCAAGGCGGCGGCACTGCTGCACGACTGCGGCAAGTCCGTGCGGCCCTACCGGGTACATGAGCGGGTGCTGGTGGGTCTGGTACCGGGCCGCCTGGCGCGTCTGCTGCCGTTCGGAGCGCTGTACGTGCGCGGCGCTCACCCACTGCTCGGTGCTGAACTGCTGCGGCACGTCGGTGGTCGGGTCAGGGTGGCCGAACTCATCGAGCGCCACCACAGGCCCGGCGGCGACGCCGAGGCCGCGTTGCTGCACCGCTTCGACGAGCTGGAATAGATGCGCTGCAAGAGTCGAGTCGGAAGGGTACAGCTGCCCTCTCAATCTTTCCTTCATTTTTAGCCCTGTTTCACCCCACCTCGCTGCTGGGCCGTTACGCTCGGGGTATGACCACTTCCGATCCTAACGTGCCTGCCCCGGTGGTCGCCCGTGCCGAAGCGCTATTTGCCCGCGTCGCCATCGGCATCGACTTTTCCGAGAGTTCGGCGGGCGCGCTGGAGCTGGCGCGCACCCGCTTTCCGGGAGCCGAGCGGCTGCTCGTTCACGTGGTGGACGCCCGCGTCGCCGCCATGCCCGACATTTCCGGCGCGGGATTGGTGCCGATGACGTCCTCACCTGACTTGCTCGATACCCTCGCGAAGGTCGACCACTCGCGCCTCGATCAGCTCACCGAGGTGGGCGAATCGCAGCAACTCGTGACCGGTGATCCGGCGGCGGCGCTCACCGAGGCGGCCCAGGCCTGGAACGCCGACTTGATCGTGGTCGGCAGCCACAACCAGGGCACCATCGAGCATTTCTTCGTAGGGTCGGTGGCCGAGCAGGTCGTCAAACGGGCGCAGGTCCCGGTGCTGGTGGTCAAGCGCGGCTCCCAGCGCTGAACGGGCGGGCCACAGGGGTTGACAGGGCGCACCGCCGCGCCTTACAGTAAGCGGCCCTGACAAACCGCCCTCACCGGCGGCGAGCAGCACCCAGGCGGCCCCATCGTCTAGCGGTCAGGATGGTACCCTCTCACGGTATAGACACGGGTTCGAGTCCCGTTGGGGTCACCACAACAAAAGTTCCCGCCACTTTCCTAACGGAGGTGGCGGGGCTTTTTGAGGCCCGTGTGCATCAACGCCCTGTCGTGCGGTGAGCCGCTATGCTGCGGCCATGAACCTGGCTTCCTTCATCGACCACACCCTGCTCAAGGCCACCGCCACCCCGGATGACATTCGGAAGCTGTGCGCCGAGGCCCGCCAATACCAGTTCAAGGCCGTCTGCGTCAACCCACAGCACATCGAGCTGTGCGCGCAGGAACTCGCGGGCAGCGGCGTACTCATCGCCACCGTCTGCGGCTTTCCGCTGGGGGCCGTGACCAGTACCCAGAAAGCCGAGGAAGCCCGCCTGAGCCTGAGCGCCGGGGCCGACGAGGTCGATATGGTCATCAGCATCGGCTCGGCCCTAGCGGGCGACTGGACCTACGTGCAGGCCGACATCGCCGCCGTGCGTGAAGCCACAGCCGGGAAGGTGCTGAAGGTGATTATCGAAACCTGTTATCTGAGTGACGGGCAAAAGGAGCGGGCGACCGAGGCCGCCGTGCAGGCCGGGGCCGATTTCGTCAAGACCAGCACCGGCTTCGGCACGGGCGGAGCCACCCTGGACGACGTGCGGCTCATGGCCCGCGTGATTGCTGGCCGGGCGCAGATCAAGGCGGCGGGCGGGGTGCGTACGCCTGCCGACGCCGAGGCCATGATTGCGGCGGGCGCGGCGCGGCTGGGCACGTCCGGCGGCGTGGGTCTGGTGTCGGGCGACGGCAACCCGGCCGGGTACTGAGCGTGCTGGGCAACGTGGAGTCGGCTGTGGGCGGACAGCAGGTGGTGCTGGCCTCGGGCAGCCCGCGCCGCCGCGAGTTGCTGGCAGGGCTGGGCGTGACGTTCCGGGTGCTGGCCGCCGACCTCGACGAGCATAGCGACCAAGTGCACCCGCTGGAGGTGGCCCGCGATCTGGCGCTGCAAAAGGGCCGGGCGGTGGCCGAGCGTTGCCCAGGTGCGGTGGTCATCGCCTCCGACACGGTGGTGGCCCTGGGCGACGCGCAGCTCGCCAAGCCTGCTGATGTGGAAGAGAATGCCGCCTTTATCGCGCAGCTCAGTGGCCGGGCGCACCACGTCTACACTGGAGTGGCGGTCATCTCGCCGCGCGGCGAGGACGCCGAGGTTTCGGACACCACTGTGGTGTTCCGCGAACTGACGCCCGGCGAGGTGGCCTGGTATGCCCAGAGCGGCGAGGGTCTCGACAAGGCGGGCGGGTACGGCATCCAGGGGCTGGGTGCTGCCCTGATTGAGCGCATTGAGGGCGAGTACAGCGGCGTGGTGGGCTTTCCGCTGAGCGTCGTGATCCAGCTGCTGCGGCGGCACGGTGTGGCCGTCTGCGGCGAGTAGGGTGCTGCCCCCTCCGTTCTAGACGCGAAAAAACAGCGCCTCAGTGGGCGCTGTTTTCGATACAACTCTTTTGTATGCCTTCAGATCGTCAATTCGTTCAGACGCTGATGATCTGGCGGCCCGCGTAATAGCCGCAGCTGGGGCAAACGTGGTGCTGAAGCTTCTTGTTGTGGCAGTTGGGACAGGGCACCAGGTTGGGTACCACCAGGGCGTGGTGGCTGCGGCGCATGTCGCGCTTGCTCTTGCTGGTCTTCTTCTTGGGAACGGGGTGTTTGGCCATGATGGTTTCTCCTGAGTCTTTGCCTGCACGTGGGGCCAGACCACCCCGGCGGCGTTTCTTGGGTTTCTCGCTCGCGCTGGCCTGTGCTGGTCTACGGCGCAGACTGATCGCAAAGCAACAGCAGGGAGTATAGCACGCGGCGGGGAAGAGTGGATACTGGGCAAAGCGGGCGGCGGATCAGCGGTGAACCGGGCCGACCCGGCCGGGCAAGTTGCTGACAGCGCTCTAGCGCCGCCCACCCATGTTCTTCGGCGGCCCTTTCTTGACTCCGGCGAAACGGTTTTTCTCGGCGCGTTTGGCAATGCGCACCTGTGACGCCTGGGCCGCCGTGGGCTTCTGGCCGGGCTTCAGGGGGCGCGGCGGGGGCGGCCCGACCAAGGTATCGAGCGTCATCAGTTTGAAAAAGGGAATGTAGACGACCGTGATCAGGAGCAGCGTGCCCCACCAGGTGCGCAGGTAAGCGCCCAGTCCCACGGCGTAGAGCAGCGCTTGCAAGATTGTCACGACCGCCACGAACAGCAGGGTGCGGGCCAGAATCTTGAAGAGCTTGCTGCGGGTAAAGCCGGGGTCAGGGTCGGCGGTGGTGAGCCAGGTCCAGGGATTCATAGCGGGTGCTCCTGCGGGGGGGCCGCGAGCCGGGTGACGAAGGCAGCGAGTTCCGGCCAGTCGCTGAGTTCAGGAGCGAGTTCGAGCAGCAGGGCGGGTTTGCGGGCCGTGCCCGACAGGCGCGTCAGGGCGCCGAGGGTGGCTGCGTCGCGTAGTGGGGCCAGGTAGATCAGGCCGCGCACCGCGCCCTTGCCTTCCAGCAGGTTCTGTGCGCCCCAGAGGTCGCGCTCGCCAGGCGGCAGCGGCTTGCCGGAAGGCGTGCTGAAGCGCTGGCCGCGCTCCTCGACCTGCTCGCGCGGCAACTGATCGGCCCAGACCGGATGCAGCGCCAGATTGCCGAGCTTGGCCCGCAGCGGTCCCGTCAGGAAGGCGTCGCGCAGTAGGCTGTCAGGACCGATGACGGCCACCGTTGGCCTGGCGGGCGCGCTCAGCGGCGGCAGGCTCTCCCTGGGCGGCTGGGCCAGCAGTTTGACCTTGCTGAGTGCCAGGCGCACCTGCGAGGCGTTGTGGGTGAGCTGCTGGCCGAGTTCGAGCGCCGCGCCGGTCAGCTCCGGACCGCCGTCCGGCACCGCCCGCAGGGTCGGCAGCCCGCTGATGCGGCGCGGCAGTAGTTCGGCCAGATCGCTGGCCCAGGCGTCTTGCGACACCGCCCGCGTGCTGGGCAGCAGGGCCAGATCGACGTTGCCGAGTTCGAGCAGGCGGCCCAGGACCAGCTGCACCTGCACCGGCACGTCCGGCAGGCTTCGGCGGCCCAGTTCGTAGGCGTCTTCGGCAGGCAGCGTGGGCGTCACGACCTTGACCCCCAGTTCGTTGAGAAATGTGTTCCAGTAGCGCATCTGGCGCGCGCCCAGAACGTCGAGCAAACCGACTTTCATAAGCAGCAGTCTAGCGGCTGGGCGGCCCCAAACTTGCTCATGGGCCGCCCGAAGCGGGACAATGCCGCCATGCCCCTCATCACAGTGCAAGGTTACGGCGAGATTCAAGCCCACGACAACGAACGGCTGGTGCTGGCCCTAGAGCGCGGCGGCGTGGACATTCTGCACCGCTGCGGCGGCGTGGCCCGCTGCACCACCTGCCGGGTCGAGTTCAGCGCCGGAGAGCCTTCCCAGATGACCCAGGCCGAGCACGACAAGCTGACCGAGAAAGGCCTGAGCGGCGTGCGGCTCTCGTGCCAGATCGAATGCCAGCACGACATGGCCCTGACCCCGGTGCAGACGGTGACCAGTAGCGGTCTGGAAGCGGGCAAGGCCCCGGCGGAGACAATCGAACCGGCCCCGGTCTGGATTGAGACAAGCTGAGGGCCGCATCTTCATGCACTTTTCTTGCATGTTCATACGCCCAGCCGCTACACTGGCGACCTTATGCCGACATCCCCCGCTGAGCTGCTGACGCCCGACACCCTGCCCACGCCGGTCATGGCCGGGCGGGATTTTTTGTCGAATCTGGACATGAGTAGCGCCGAGCTGCGCAGCGTACTGGACACCGCCGCCTCGATGAAGCGCGGCGAGTGGCGGCAGGTCAAGCCGCTCTCGGGGCTGTCGCTGGCACTGGTGTTCGAGAAGGCCAGCCTGCGCACCCGCACCACCTTCGACGTGGGCATGTACCAGCTCGGCGGCCACGCCATCACCTTATCCAACCAGGAAATCGGACTGGGCCAGCGCGAGCGCGTCAGCGACGTGGCCCGCAACCTGGAGCGCTGGGTCGACGGCGTGATGGGCCGGGTGTACCTGCAACAGACACTGCATGAACTTGCGGACCATTCGTCCATTCCAGTCATCAACGGCCTCTCGGACATGCTGCACCCGGTGCAGCTCCTGGCCGATTACCAGACCATCGAGGAGGAACTCGGCAGCGCGGCGGGCAAGCGGGTGGTCTACATCGGCGACGGCAACAACCTCGCCAATAGTCACATCCATATGGGCATCCTGACCGGCTCGGACGTGACCATCGTGACCCCGGTGGGCTATGAACCCAACGCGGGTGTGCTGATGGACGCCGTCAAGCAGGGCACCCAGATCACCCTGACGCACGATCTGAGCGCCATCGACGGCGCGGACGTGTTGTACACCGACGTCTGGATTTCGATGGGCCAGGAAGCCGAGGCCGATATCCGCCGCCGTGCCTTCCGGGGCTATCAGGTCACGCCGCAGATGCTCGATCGCCTGGCACCGCACGGTATTTTCCTGCACTGCCTCCCAGCCCACTACGGCGAGGAAACCGTGCCGGAAGCCACCGAGCATCCCAAGAGCCGGGTCTTCGATCAGGCCGAGAACCGCCTGCACGCGCAAAAGGCGCTGTTGTATCACCTGCTGGGCAGCGCCAAGCCGAGGTGGTGAGGTGCCTGGGCCGCTGCTCCCCACCCTCCACACCCCGCGCCTGACCATCCGGCCCCTGATCCCGGCTGATGCGCCCGCGTTCACGGCGTACCACAACGACCCCGAGATTGCGCGCTACCAGGGCTGGGACATGCCCTACCCGCTGGAGCAGGCCGAGGTGCACGCCCGTGAAATGCAGGTGGACCCGTCGCTGCGGGAGGACTGGAGCACCCTGATGCTGGAGGGCGCTGGAGGTTCCGTGTTGGGCAATCTCAGTCTGCGCCTGACCGGACACCGCACGGCGGAAGTCGGCTTTACCCTGGCGCGTGCCCACTGGGGCCAGGGCTATGCCGCCGAGGGACTGAGCGCCCTGCTGGCGTGGCTGTTCACCCAGGCCGATCTGCACCGGGTTCACGCCAGCCTTGATCCACGCAACGTCCGCAGCGCCGCGCTCCTAAAGCGCGTGGACCTGCGCTTCGAGGGGTGCAGCGTGCAGGCCTACTGGCACCGTGACGGATGGACCGACGACGCTCACTACGCGCTGCTGCAAAGCGAATGGCAGGAGAAGCATGACACCTAAAATTTTTATCGACGGCGAGGCGGGCACCACCGGCCTGCAGATTCGCGCCCGCTTGCAGGGCCGAGACGACCTCGAACTGCTCAGCATCGCCCCCGAGCGTCGCAAGGACCCCGAAGCCCGCCGCGAGCTGCTCAACGCCGCCGACGTGGCCATCTTGTGCCTGCACGACGATCTGGCACGCGAGGCCGTGGGCCTGATCGAAAATCCCCGGACGCGGGTGCTCGATGCCTCCAGCGCCCACCGGGTCGCGCCGGGCTGGGTCTACGGTTTTCCCGAACTGGTCAGTACCCAGGCCCAGGCCATTCGCGAGGCCCAGTTCGTCAGCAATCCGGGCTGCTACGCCACCGGGGCCACGGCTTTGCTGCGCCCGCTGACCGACGCCGGGCTGGTGCCGCACGACGCTCTGCTCAACATTCAGGGATTCTCCGGCTACAGCGGCGGCGGGCGGACACTCGTCGACGCCCACGAGCAGCAGCAGGCGCACCCGATGGCCGGGCCGTTCCGGAGCTACGCCCTGACCCTGAACCACAAGCACCGCCCCGAGATGGCCGAGTACGGTGGCCTGGATACCGAGCCGCTGTTCACGCCGCATGTGGGCGGCTGGCGGCAGGGCATGCTGGTGCAGTTGCCGCTGCATCTGGGAGCGCTGAACGTCACGGCAGACCAGCTGCGGGACGCCCTGACTCAGCACTACGCCGGGCAGTGCTTCGTCTCGGTGCTGCCAGAAGCGGCCAACCCAGCCATCCTCGACCCCGAGGCGCTCAACGACACCAACCGCCTCGAACTGTTCGTGTATGCTAACGACCACGGGCAGGCGCTGCTGGTCTCGCGGCTCGACAACCTGGGCAAGGGAGCCAGCGGCGCGGCGGTGCAGAATCTGGACGTGATGCTGGGTCTGGACGGGGCCGGGCGTGACTACGCGCTGGCAGCAGGCAGACCGTCCGTCTGAGAGGCTGAACAGATGCGCTAGACTGCGTCCAGTTTCACAATTCAGCGCATCAGCTCGGGAGGTCAGCGTGGCAGGCAAATTCGTAATCAAGCGCTCCGGCAAGGATCAGGACGGCTTCATCTTCAATTTGCACGCCGGCAACGGCCAGGTGGTGCTGACCAGCGAGCGCTACGAGTCCAGGGCCAGCGCCCTGAACGGCATCGAGTCGGTCAAGACCAACGCCGCCAACCCGGCCCGCTTCGAGTTGCGCCAGGGCAGTCAGGAGCCGTACTTCGTGCTGAAGGCCGCCAACGGGCAGGTCATCGGTATGGGTGAGCATTACTCGTCGGACAGTGCGGCCCGCGAGGGGATGGCGGCCGTGGCGCGGGCCGCTGAGGGTACCACCACCGACGACCAGAGCTGAGAAGCGGGTTGGCCTAGCCGACTTCCCGCCCCATCGCTCTCAGGGTGGCGGCCACCGCGGTCCAGATCTGCGCCTCCAGCGCCTCTGCACTCTGCTCGGCGTCCAGCACCAGAAACCGCTCCGGCTCGGCAGCGGCGATGTCCAGAAAGCCCTGGCGCACCCGGCGGTGAAAACCCAGATCGGCGCGCTCCAAGCGGTCCGGCTGGCCCCGCGCTGCCGCCCGCTCCAAGCCCATCTCGGGGTCGAGGTCGAGCAGCACCGTGATATGGGGCCGCAATCCCCCCGTGGCTTCCCAGGTGACCTCGCCGACAAACCGCGCCTCCAGCCCCCGCCCCGCGCCCTGGTAGGCGGCGCTGCTGTCGGCGTAGCGGTCGCAGATGACCACCTCCCCGCTGTGGAGAGCTGGGCGAATCACGTCCCGGACCAGCTGGGCGCGGCTGGCGCTGTAGAGCAGAAATTCCGAGAGCGGATCGATGTCGAGATCGTGGTCGAGCAGCACCGAGCGCACTTGCATGCCCAGCGGCGTGCCGCCTGGCTCGCGGGTCAGCTTGCAGGCCACGTTCGCCGCGTTCAGCCGGGCCGCCAGCCGCTCGATCTGGGTGGACTTGCCCGCGCCCTCCGGTCCCTCGAAGCTGATGAAAAGGCCGCTCACAAACCAGTGGGCTGGTGCAGAAACTGCCAGGGCAGGCCGAACTCGTCTTCAATTCTGGCCGCCAGCGCCCGTACCCCGAACACCTCGGTCTCGTAGTGCCCGGCGTAAATTACGTTCACGCCGTACTCGAAGCCGTCGTGGAAGTGCTTGTGTTCGGGTTCGCCGGTCAGCACGGTGTCCAGGCCCATCGCAGCGGCCTCAGGAATGCTGGAGGCCCCGCTGCCGCTCAGCACGCCCAGCCGCTGCACCTGCGGACTGCCGCCGCCGTGAACCAGACAGATCTCGCCGGTCAGCTTTTGAATGCGGTCGGCAAAATCTTGCAGGCTCTGCACGAACGGCAACTCTCCGGCCAGCCCAATCTTGCCCCCGGCCCACTCACCGAACGGCTCCAGGTTTTGCAGGGTCAGGGCGCGGGCGATCATGGCGTTGTTGCCGACCTCCGGGTGGGCGTCGAGTGGAATGTGGGCGGCGTAGAGGTTGAGATTCGCGCCCAGGGCGATCTGAAGGCGGCGGGCATGCGGCCCGGTGACGGCCAGCGGCTGCCCCCAGAACAGCCCGTGATGCACCAGCAGCAGATCGGCCCCGCTGTCGGCGGCGTCTTGCAGGGTGCGGGCGCTGGTGTCCACGCTGGCGGCGATGCGGCGAATGATGTCGGTGCCCTCGATCTGGAGTCCGTTGAGACTGGGGTCCTTAAAGGCGTTGATCTGGAGGTACTCGCCCAGCCAGGCCACCAGTGCGTCGCGGCTGATCTCACGCGGCTGGGCCTGCTGCGGTGCGGTGTGTTCGGGGAAGGTCATGCTGGACATTCTAGAGGGGCAGGCAGCAGCACTTGGTCGCCTGGAGCGCTTTGGAGCGTTTGTCCGTTCCATTACCTGAAAAAAGTGCCCAGGCAACGCCATTGTCTTGGGTAAAACGGACGCCTGTAAGGACGCCTGCCCGCTCCAATCCGCTCCAGCATATTGTTAACTTGCGCTGCACGGACGGAAAGGATGCCTGACTTGTTCCGTCAAATGCTCTAAGGCCGTTCGATGATCTCCAGCCGGTTGCCCCAGGGATCGCTCAGAAAGGCCCGGCGCAGCGGAGAGAGCAGCGTGTCGGGCATGGCCACAACGCCGTACTCGGCGGCCCGTGCCAGCACAGCATCGAGGTCTGTGCAGCGCAGGGCCGGGTGGCCGATGTCGAGCGGCGCGAACGGTTCGCACACAGCGATGTGCAGTTGCCGTCCGTCGAGCAGGCCGAACCATAACCCGCCACGCTCGGTGACGACGGGGGGGTGTGCCAGTTCGGGCAGCTCCAGAAAGGTGCCGAAAAAAGCGCGGGCCTGCGACTGGTAGCCGTGCGGGGCCTGGATGGTCATGTGGTCGAAACCGCTGAGCAGGGTCATGGCCTGAGCATAAACCGTGCAGCGAAGTCAGGCTTCGATGACTTCCAATCGGTTGCCCCAGGGGTCCTCCAGAAAGACCCGGCGCAGCGGGGCCAGTTCGGTATCGGCCCGAACGACAATGCCGTACTCAGCTGCCCGCCGCGCGAAGGCGTCGAGGTCGGCGCAGCGCAGGGCCGGGTGCCCCTTCGTTCGCGGCACGAAATTGTCGGTCACGCCGATATGCAGCTGGCGTCCGTCGGGCAGGCCGAACCAGACGCCGCCGCGTGCAGCCAGCACGGGCGGCTTGGGTAGCTCCGGCAGCTTCAGGAAGTCGCCGAAAAAGGCCCGGCCTGCGGCCTCGCAGGCTCCGGGCGCTTCGATCTGGATGTGGTCAATGCCGGTGATCAGGGTCATGGACGCAGGATAGGCTCCCAGGAAAGCCAGGAAAAGCGGCCCGCCACCAGTGAGGTGGGGGCCGTGCGCCATGCCGCTCTGCGTCAGGGGAAATTGATCACCATGCTGGGTGTTCCGGCGGGCTTGCCGGTCGCCGCGTCGCCCGTCACCGGGTCGCCGGTCTGGTTGACCACGTGGTCGATGATGCCCTTGCCGGTGTTGAGCTGCACCGTCAGCAAGCTGTGGAGCTTGACACCGGACGCGACAGGCACGTTGAAGGCGTTGCTGGCATGAATGGTGGGGTCAACATTCATGAAAATGTAACTGCCCATGCCCCAGCCCTCGTGGGTCTGCACCGTGTCGGCCACCTTGTAGGCGGCGTAGCCGAGCGTGGTGCCATTTTTCCAGGCGGCCTGGTTGGGTGGGTCATACGGCAATTCGTTTTGAAAGAAGATGGTCTTGCCGCGTTCGCCGTTCCAGAGGACTTCCTCTTTCTGGAAATGCTCCACAAACAGGCCCGTGGCAGTCACATCGTTGCCGTTGACAATCACGCCGTGATCCGCCGTATTGTCGGTCCAGCCGACCCCGCTGCCGTGATCGGCCCGCCAGACCCACAGGTGGTCGAGCAGGGTACCGGAGCGGTTGACTTCCAGGCTGTTGGACGCCTTGCCGAGATGCGGTCCGCCGATGCGGAAGAACACGTCGTGCAGTGCCACCGGGTTGCTCAGCGAGCCGCCTGTGCTGGTGGTGCCGATCTTGAGCAACGTGGGCGAGTTGACGCTTCCAGCGTCGAAGGTCAGTCCGGCGATGTCCACGCCGTCCACGTCGCCCACCGTCATCGGGACGGCCCCGTCTTGTGCGGTCAGGGTGGCCAGGCCCAGCCCCAGCACCACGGTATTGGCCCTGTTGACCTGAATGCTCTGGCCGACGGTATAGATGCCGGGCGTGAACAGCAGGTTGCGCCCGGCAGCCAGCGCCGCATTGATGAGGGCCACGCTGTCGCTGGGCCGGGCGATGAAAAAGGAAGTCAGCGGCAGGGTGCGCCCGCCACTTTCCGCGCCGCTGGCCCAGCTCACGCCGCTGCTGTTTTGCCGGGTGTCAGGCACGTATACCTGATACGCACCGCTGCTGTCGAGGTACAGGTACGGCTTCTCGCGCGAAACCGGGGTGGTGGGCAGGGTGGTGTAGGTGCCCAGCGACTTGCCGTCGGTGCTCAGCGTGCCGAAATTGGTTTGCGGCGCGCCGACGACGCCCGAAAACACCTGGTTCCAGACGCCGTTCGACCAGCCGGGAATCTCGCTGTTGCGTACCAGAAATTGCTGCTGCGAGCCGTTGATCAGCGCGTCGGTGCCGCTGAATTTGGAATCGGCGATAAACCCGCCGCTGGCGTACTGCGGCCCGGCCGAGCAGTAATCCATCAAGCTGAACTTGCCGACGATATTCATGCGCCGTAGCGGGGCCGCCTGCGAAACGGCCCAGAAGTCGGTGGCCGTCTGACAGCCCTCGCCGCCCGCCACCTGGACGGTCATATTGGAAGCCGAGCGCCAGAAGTTGTCCAGCGCGATGCAGTTCCCGGGCGGCGAGGTGGTGGTGTCCAGGCAGCGGTTGTAGACGTTGAGGTGGCCGTTGATGACCACGTCGTTCGGCGTGCGGCCTAGACCCATGACCTCGGTGTAGTAGCCGACATCGATCAGCAGCGGCTTGTCGGGCGTGCCGTAGGTGCCAGGCTTGAACAGCAGGGCAACGCGGCCATCACCGAATTCGGCGTTGAGCTGCTGGGTCTTGACGGCGTCTACCGCTGCCTGAATCTCGGCGGTGGACATGCTGGGGTCAAAAACCTTCACGTTGTCGCCTAGGTCGCGGTTGTCCACGGCGGTGACAACCTGACCACAGGCCCCCAGAACCAGCGCCAGGCCCACCATCAGTACGGCCTTCCGGCGCGGCACGGTGTGCTTTGAAGAGGAAAAAGAAACCTCATATGCTGCCCGTCGTCTGTTCATGTCGCTCCCTTCAACCATCACGCCGCAGTTCAGCACCACACGGCGGCAGGGCGCTGTGCTGGGCGGGATGATTGGTTGTTGTCCGGACCTATCCTAGAACATCTGTCAAAAGGAATTTCTCTGTTGCTTAACCAGCGGTCAGACTCCGGAGCGGTGCATGGACTTTCTGCTTGCTTACGGGTGGTCTGCACTCCGGATAGCCGCGATGATCTGCTCGCCATACGCCTCAATGCGTTTCTCGCCCAGGCCCGGCAGCCCGCGTAGCCCGTTCACGCTCTGCGGCTGCCGTTCGGCCAGCAAGTCAAGCGTGGCATTCGGGAAAATCAGGAAGGCGCTGACGCCCTTGACTTTGGCGAGCTGTTGGCGCACAGCGCGCAGGCGATCGGCCACGTCGGGATGGGAGGCAAGCATGCCCGAACCACCAAACAGGCGGCCTTCCGGCAGCCCGGCGCTCGGCCCGGCTTCACTTTCCGCTCTGCGGTTCAGGATGCTCAGCAGCGCGTCGTTTTTCCTGGTTCCGGCAGCTTCGGCGGGCGCGACGTCGCCGCGCAGCACCTCCAGAAATACCTCGCCGTACTGGGCGAGCTTACGGGTACCGACCCCGGCGATGCTGCCCAGCACCGCCAGCGAGTCGGGCCGCCGCTCGGCCATCTCGCGCAGGGTAGCGTCGTGGAAGATGACGTAGGGCGGCACTTCCTGTTCGCGTGACAGCTTGAGCCGCAGGGCACGCAGGGCCTCGAACAGTCCCCCGGCGGCTCCGGCAGGCGCGACACTGCGGTCGCGGCGGTTCTTTTTCGCTGTCTGTGGCGTCAGCATGTCCTCGCGCAGCCACAGGGTTTCCTCGCCCCTGAGCAGTGGGCGTGCCTTGGCCGAGGCGATCAGCGAGCCGTGCCCGGCGGCGTCGGTGGTCAGGTAGCCCAGTGCCACGAGTTGCCGCACGATGTTGCGCCAGCTGCGCTCTGGCACCGCCTTGCCCACGCCGAAGGTCGGCAACTGGTGGTGGCCCAGGCCGCGTATGCGCTCGGTGGCATTGCCCAGCAGCACGTCGGTCAGGTGCGCCGCGCCGAAGCGGTTGCCGGTGCGGATCGCCGCCGAGAGCGCCATCTGTGCCGGGCGGGTAGCGTCGAAGGTCTGCGGCGGATTCAGGCAGGTATCACAGTTGCCGCACGGCTGGGGCAAGTTCTCGCCGAAATAGTTCAGCAGCACCTGGCGGCGGCACGAAGCGGTCTCGCAGTAGGCCAGCAGGGCGTCGAGTTTGGCGGCCTCCACCCGCTTGACATTCTCGGGCGCTTCACTCTGGGCCAGCATCCGCCGCACGTTGACCACATCGGCCAGGCCGTAGGTCATCCAGGCGGTGCTGGGCAGCGAGTCGCGTCCGGCGCGGCCGGTTTCCTGGTAATAGCCTTCCATGCTCTTGGGCAAATCGAGGTGGGCCACGAAGCGCACGTTGGGCTTGTCGATGCCCATGCCGAAGGCGACGGTGGCCACCACGATCACGCCCTCCTCGCGGATGAAGCGCTCCTGGGCCGAGTCGCGCTCACGCACCGGGAGTCCGGCGTGGTAGGGGAGGGCCGTGAGGCCCTGGGCCCCCAGCCACTCGGCAGTTTCCTCCACGCTCCTGCGCGACAGACAGTAGACGATGCCCGCCTCGCCGGGGTGCTCGGCCCGGATGAAATCGAGCAGTTCGGATTTCGGCCCGGCCTTGCCCGCGCCCTTTTGCTGAATGCGGTACTGGATGTTGGGCCGGTCGAAGCTGCTGACGAAGAGCTGCGCATTCTCCAGTTCCAGCACCCGCACGATGTCGGCGCGGGTGCGTTCGTCGGCGGTGGCGGTCAGCGCCAGCCGGGGAATCCCAGGGAACCTTGCTGGCAGCACGCCGAGGCCCTGGTACTCGGGCCGGAAATCGTGGCCCCACTGGCTGACGCAGTGCGCCTCGTCCACGGCAAACAGGGCGATGTCGGCCTGCTCCAGCAGTTCGAGCATCCGCGCCGTGAGCAGGCGCTCCGGCGCGACATATAGCAGATCGAGTTCACCGGCCACCAGCGCGGCCTCCACCTCGCGCACGCCCTGCAAACTCAGGGTGCTGTTGAGGTAGGCGGCCCGCACCCCACTGAGGCGCAGGGCGTCCACCTGGTCTTTCATCAGCGCGATCAGGGGACTGACAACCACGCCCACGCCGGGGCGCAGCAAGCTGGGCAACTGGTAGCACAAGCTCTTGCCGCCGCCGGTGGGCATCAGCACCAGTGCGTTCTCGCCCTGGGTGGCCGCCCGCACGATCTCGCCCTGCACGCCCCGGAACTGATCGTAGCCCCACACCGATTTGAGGACAGCGAGGGCCTGGGCGTCGGGCGAGGCAGCGGCGATCATGGCCGGATGATAGCGCTTACGCTGGCAGCGTAATGGTGATGCGGCGAAGTGCGGCAGTCCGCTGAATTCAACGTCTCTTTTGATTCTGGATGAGCTGCCCCGCCTGAGCTTCTGCACCTACGTCGCGCTCGAACAGCGGGTGGCCCAGGCCGTAGCCCTGCCCCAGATCGGCTCCCAGCGCCACCGCTATCGCCAGTTCGGCCTCGGTTTCCAGTCCCTCGGCCACCACCCGCACGCCGAGCTGGTGGGCGTAGCGAATCAGGGCGTCTACCAGCTCGGCACGGGGGTCGCTCAGGGTCAACCCCAGCAGCAGGCTTTTATCGAGTTTGACGATGTCGGGGCGCAGCGTTTCCAGGTAAACCAGGCTGCTGTGCCCGGCCCCCAGGTCGTCGAGCGCCACCTTCATACCCTCGCGGCGGTAGCGGTCCAGCACGGTTCGCAGCACTCCCAGATCCGGCACGCTCTCGGTCTCGACCACCTCGAAGATCAGCCGCGCCGGGTCCACGCCGCTGTCCCGGCACGCGGCGAAGGTGGTGCTCAGGCACACCTCCGGGTCGTAGATCACGCCCGGCATGAAATTGATCAGCAGGTGGCTGTCGCCTTCGATCAGCGCTGCACCCTGGCGAATGGCCACTTGGCGGGCGCGGCTGTCGAACAGATGCAGCCCACCGTGCGCCGGAGCCGCTGAGAGCAGTTCGCCCGCGCCGATCAGCCGCTCGCCGAGCCGGGCGCGAACCAGGGCCTCGTGCCCGAACACCTCGCCGCTGCCTAGATCGAATACCGGCTGAAAGGCCATCTGCAAATGGTCGAGCGCGGCGGGAAACCAGGCGGTCTGGCTGAGGGTCAGCCGCAGTTCGAGCGCCATAGCTTCCCAGTACGCGGGGTGCTGGTTGATCAGCGGCATCACCTGCACCTGCGCCAGTTCGCCGGGCTTGAGCGCGCCAGCGATGGCCGAGAGCCGAGGAGCGAGTGGCCCGGCCTCACCGCTCAGCCGCCAGCCGGGACCGCCGCTGTAGGCTTCGGCCCCGCCGCACAGCCAGGCCAGACGCCGGGTCACGTGCGACGAGGCACTGAAAACAATAACTTCTTCGGCTGCCAGACCACTGCGTAGCTGCTGGCATTCGCAAACGAACGACTCCATGCGTTCACTCTATGGAGCCCCTGTCACACAACTAAGACAAGCCTCACTGTAGGCATTGAGCGGATATTGAGCACAAATGGTCACCAGGTATGAAAAGTCTAAAGAAAAGGCCAAGCCGCTGGGGACTTGACCTGTGGAGGCGTGGGAAACGAGTGAGGGCTTAGACGAAGGCGCTCAACCCGGTGACGGCGCGGCCCACCACCAGCGTGTTGATCTCGTTGGTGCCCTCGTAGCTGTAGATCGCCTCGGTGTCGGCGAAGTGCTTGGCCACGCCATTTTCGAGCAGAATGCCGTTGCCGCCGAAGGTTTCTCGGGCAAACGCCACCGTCTCGCGGCACCTGGCCGCCGTGAACACCTTGGCGAGTGCCGCGTGCTCGTCTTTCATGATGCCGTGGTCGGCCATGTACGACAATCTCAGGCACAGCGTGAACATGCTGGTCACGTTGCCGAGCATATGCACGAGGTGGTTCTGGATCAGCTGGAATTCGCCGATGCGCTTGCCGAACTGCTGACGGTCCTGGGCGTACTTGACGGCCAGTTCGTACGCGCCCATGGCGCAGCCCACGCCCTGCCAGGCCACGCCCGCGCGGGTGAGGCGCAGCACGTCGGCGGTGGTGCGCCAGCCCTTGACTTCCTGCAGGCGATCGGTGTCGGCCACCCGGCAATCGGTCAGAGTGATCAACCCGTTCTCCACGATTCTGAGGGCCGTCTTGCCCTGAATCTTCTCGACTTCGTAGCCGGGCGTTCCGGCCCGCACGATGAAGCCGCGCACTTCGTTACTTTCCTCGTCGCGTGCCCAGATGACCGTGAAATCCGAGAAGGGGGAATTGCCGATCCACTTCTTGTGGCCATTGAGCACCCAGGCGTCGCCGTCGCGGCGGCAGGTGGTGTGCAGGCCCCGGCTGACCTGCGAGCCGCCTTCGGGTTCGGTCAGGCCGAACGCACCAATGGCCCTCAGATCCAGCATCTTGGGCAGCCACTCGGCTTTCTGCTCAGCGCTGCCGCCCAGCGCGATGGACGCGAAGGCGAGGCCCGCGTGGACACCGAAGAACACGGCGGTAGACACATCCACTTTGCAGGCCTCCAGCGTGATGATGCCCTCCATGACGGTGGCGTCGGCTTTGCGGGTCCCGTCCTCGTTCCACACCTTGCGCAGCAGATCGAGCGGGCGCATGGCGTCGATCATCTGGCGCGGAAACTCGTCGCGGTTCCAGTACTCGTTCATGATCGGGGCGACTTCCGCGTGCATAAACGCCTGGACCTGTCCGGCCACCTCACGCTGCTCCGGCGTCAGCGTGTCCATCAGGCCGAAGAAGTCGCCGTTGGGGACGGGCAACTCACGCGGCTTCTTCGCCTTGTCCTGCCCCGCACCGCCCTTGCCCACCCCCAGCGCCTTACTGAGCTGCTTCAGTTGCGCCTCGTCCATGCTAGCCGCCGCGTTGAGCAGCCCGGCCAGATCGATCTTGCTGGCCAGCGCGCCGAGCTTGGTCAGATCGAGCTGCGAGAGAAGCAGGGTCAGGTCGCCGCTGCCCGACGGGGTGCGTTGTGCTGGTGTGGTCATGGCTTCATTGTGGCGCAGCAGTTATTTTTAGACTGAGTTCAAGAATACGGGTGGGGTTGAGCGATGCTTCATCTGCTTGCTCCGGCCCTACCATGGAGCATGACCGCGCCGCGCCCGACCTCGCTCCTGCGTCCCACCGAGCCGCTCGCCAGCAAGCCCGCCGGGTATTTGGGGCTGGCGACCTACAGCAGCCTGGGGCGCTACTGGACCTACATCGGCGCGGCGGCGCAGGCTGGGCGTGAGCTGAGCGTGGTGCGCGGCGAGAGCGAGGCGGTCTGTCGCCGCCGCATCGCCGGACATACCCTGGCGGGCGCGGGCCTGCTGCTCGATGAGGCTAAGGTGCTGGTGGCCCTCGACGACGGCCTCGCGCCGCACCCGGCGCTGCTCGCCCTGCTGGGCGGCGACGGTGGCCCGCTGCGCGACACGCTCAACGCCGCTTACCTGCTGCGCCTCAATTTCGTGCTGGCCTTTACCCGGCAGCGGGAGATGATCGTGCGTCCCGAGTTCAAGTTCGTGCCGCAGGCGGGCGAGGCGGCCCAGCTACCCTCGGACGTGGCGCTGCCTGCTCGCCGGATGAGCCGCGACGAGATCCGCTTTCTGCTGGAGCGGGCCTGCGGGCTGTGAGCAGCGCCGAACAATCAAAAGGGCAGCGCGTTGCAATTACACTGTTATTCTGCTAAAATCGTAATCAGCAGCCATATTCGTCAAAACTGGGAAGTCGTCCGCCGCTGTCAGTCGGGCGCTGGTCCGCTCGTTGCTGCATTTGCCACCAGGAGAATCCACATGACCGACGTGCTGTCTGCTCCCTTCCTTGCCCTGGCCCGCAGCGGCTACGCTCCCGTCAACGGCCTTCAGCTCTACTACGAGATTCACGGTGAGGGGCTGGGCAGCGCGCCGCCGTTGATTCTCTTGCACGGCGGCTTCGGCACGGCGGGAATGTTCGCCGGGGTTCTGCCCGCTTTGACACCGGGCCGCCAGGTGATCGCGGTGGATTTGCAGGCGCACGGGCGCACCGCCGACATTGACCGCCCGCTGCGCTTCGAGGCGCTGGCCGATGACTTGGCCGCTCTGGCTGCCCACCTGAACTCGCCGCAGGTGGACCTGATGGGCTACTCGTTCGGCGGCGGCGTGGCCCTGATGACCGCCATTCGCCACCCTGACTTAGTCCGGAAGTTGGTGGTCGTGTCGTTTCCGGTTTCCAGCGACGCCTGGTATCCCGAAGTGCGCGCGGGCATGGCCCAGATGGGAGCGCAGGCCGCCGAGGGCATGAAAGCTTCACCGATGTACGCCGCCTACGCCCAGGTTGCGCCCAGAATCCAGGACTGGCCGCTGCTGGTGACCAAACTCAGCCAGCTGATGGGTTTGGATTACGACTGGACCGCTCAGGCGGCAGCCCTCACCATGCCGGTCTGCATCGTGGTGGGCGACGCCGATCTGTTCGGCCCCCAGCACGCCGCCGGGTGGTTCGTTCGCCTCGGCGGCGGCCAGAAGGACCCCGGCTGGGACCGTGCCGCCTTGCCGGCCACACGCCTGGCTGTTCTGCCGGGCACGACCCATTACGACATTCTCGTGTCGCCGCTGCTCTGCGCTGCGGTCACGCCGTTTCTGGACGCTTGAGGGCGGCACGGATGCCCAAGTCGCCTGAAGAGCTTCGGCAGCTCTCTTACGCCAGCATTGAGGCCAAAACGGGCATCAGCGTCGCCGACTGGCTGGCCCGCATTCGCCGCTCCAGTGCCAGAAAACACGGCGAGATCGTTCAGTGGCTCAAGACGGAACATGGCCTGGGCCACGGCCACGCCACACTGCTGGCCCACGACGCGATGCGCCGCGATGCCGATCACCGCGTGCTGATTCCCTGAAGTTGACCTGCTTGCCCCAAGTTCTGCCCGGCCTGGGTGCTGCCAGTTATGACGCCGCTCAGTCCTGGCCGAGTTCCGGCTTGCCCGCCTGCCCCTGGGGGTCGGTGGTGGCCCCGCTGGGCGTCATGCCGTCTTTGAGGCTGCCGTAGGTCACCGATTTTTCGGGAATGCTGCCTGCCTCGGGCGCAGGCGCGGGCGCGGCACTGGGCGGCGCGGTTTCGGAGCTGACCTTCACACCGCCGTCCTCGACCTGCTGCCAGACTTCCTGCGAAGCGGATTCGGGAATGGTGTTGCGCTCCACGCCTTTTTCGGCCTGGGCGGTGTTGCTGGGGATGTTGCCGGGCACACTGCTGTTCGGTTTCCCTTCTCCCATGTCTGTTTCCTCCTGAACTGTGTAATCCATTCAGGCTAGAGGAACCCGGCAGAAATGTGGTGCGGGCCAACTTTACAGAGCTTTGGGTTTAGACGGCACCGAGAAGACCGAAGCATTGGGAGGCGGCGACCTGGCCATGAGGACCCCCGTTTCTCGACTGGGGTCTACCCGCTGCGTTTGGCTGTCCCGAGGAATCAGCTCGTCACCCAGTCAAGCTTCAGGGTAAAGAGCGGTTGAAATTCTTGCGTCATGTTGTCCCTAAAGTGGTTACAAGAATTCGAGCCGAGAACCCGGAGGGTAACGCCCGCCGAATCGCCATTCCGACATAGAATGGAGCTATCCGCCCACTGGGCAAGGAGGAACGCAAATGGCACAGAATTTATTCGGCGCACGCGAAGTCCTGAGTGACGACGCCAGCGGCAAGGTCTACTACTACAAGCTCGACACCCTCAAGGAGCGCGGCTTCAATGTCGACAAACTGCCCTTCTCAGTCAAGGTGCTGCTCGAAAGCGTGTTGCGGGAAGCCAACGATTACGACGTGCGCCAGGAGGACGTGCTGAACCTGGCGAACTGGAAGCCGGTGAACGAGGAAATCGAGATTCCCTTCAAGCCTGCCCGCGTGATCTTGCAGGACTTCACCGGCGTGCCCGCCGTGGTCGATCTGGCTGCCATGCGCACGGCGATGGTATCGCTGGGCGGCGACCCCAAGAAGATCAATCCGCTGATTCCGGTGGATCTAGTAATCGATCACTCGGTGCAGGTCGACGAGTACGGCACCGATCTGGCGCTCCTGAACAACATGGCGCTGGAGTTCGAGCGCAACAACGAGCGCTACGAGTTCCTCAGGTGGGGCCAGCAGGCCTTCGACAATTTCGGCGTGGTGCCGCCCGCCTCGGGCATCGTTCACCAGGTCAACCTCGAATACCTTGCCAAGGGCGTGATGAGCCGCCCGGAAGATGACGGCGTCGTGGTGTATCCCGACTCGCTGGTCGGCACCGATTCGCACACCACCATGATCAACGGCATCGGCATCGTGGGCTGGGGCGTCGGCGGCATCGAGGCCGAAGCGGTGATGCTGGGCCAGCCGATCTACATGCTGATGCCGGAAGTAGTGGGCTTCAAGGTGACCGGCAAGCCTGCCGAGGGCGTCACCGCCACCGACACTGCCCTGACCGTCACCGAGATGCTGCGCAAGGCCGGAGTGGTCGGCAAATTCGTGGAGTTCTACGGCGCGGGCCTGAGCAACATGACCCTGCCGGACCGGGCCACGATTGCCAACATGGCCCCCGAATACGGCGCGACGATGGGCTTTTTCCCGGTGGACGACGAGGCGCTGCGCTACCTGCGCCGCACCGGACGTCTGCCCGACGAAGTTGAACTCGTCGAGAAGTACTGCAAGGCCCAGGGTCTGTTTCGCACCGACGAGACGCCCGACCCGGTGTTTACCAGCATCATCGAACTCGACCTCGGCACGGTGGTTCCGAGCCTCTCCGGCCCCAAGCGTCCGCAGGACCGGGTGGCACTGACCGACATGCAGCCTGTCTTCGGCGAAGCATTGGTGGCCCCCATCAAGCAGCGCGGCTTCGAGCTGCCCGCCGATACGCTGGGCGCGAAGGGCACCATCACCGGCACCGGCTACCAGATCGGGCACGGCTCGGTGGTGCTGGCGGCGATTACCTCCTGCACCAACACCTCCAATCCCAGCGTGCTGATCGCGGCAGGTCTGGTCGCCAAGAAGGCCGTCGAACTGGGTCTGGACAGCAAACCCTGGGTCAAGACCTCGCTGGCTCCCGGCTCGCGTGTGGTGACCGAGTACCTGGAAGCGGCGGGACTGCAAACCTACCTCGACCAGATCGGCTTCAACACGGTCGGCTACGGCTGTACCACCTGCATCGGCAACTCCGGCCCGCTGCCGGAAGCCACCGTGGACGCCATCAAGTCGGGCAATCTGGTGGCCGCCTCGGTGCTGTCGGGCAACCGCAACTTCGAGGGGCGTATCAACCCCGACATCCGCGCCAACTACCTGGCAAGCCCACCCCTGGTGGTCGCCTACGCGCTAGCCGGAACGGTGGATATCGATCTGGCCAAGGGCGTGATCGGTCAGAGCAAAGACGGCTATCCGGTCTACCTCAAAGATCTGTGGCCCAGCAACGCCGAGATTCAGGAAGTCATGGACGCGGCCATCAACGCCGAGATGTTCAAGAAGATCTATGACGGCATCGAACAGAGCAACGCTCAGTGGAACGCTATTCCGGTGTCGGGCGGCGACCTCTACAACTGGAACGAGAACAGCACCTACATCCAGAACCCGCCGTTCTTCGAGAATCTGGCCGATGGCGTGAAGGAAGTCAGCGACATTGAAAGCGCCCGCGTGCTGGTGAAGGTGGCCGACTCGGTGACTACCGACCACATCAGCCCCGCCGGGAGCTTCGGCGCGTCCTCGCCCGCTGGCAAGTTCCTGATCGAGAACGGCGTGCCGCAGAAGGATTTCAACTCCTACGGCTCACGGCGTGGTAACGACCGCATCATGACGCGCGGCACCTTTGCCAACATCCGGCTCAAGAACCAGCTTGCGCCTGGTACGGAAGGCGGATTTACCACCAACTTCCTGAACGGCGAAGTGACCAGCATCTACGACGCCTCGGTGGCGTACAAGCAGGCTGGAGTACCGCTGGTGGTGCTGGCGGGCAAGGACTACGGCATGGGCAGCAGCCGCGACTGGGCCGCCAAAGGCACCTTCCTGCTGGGCGTCAAGGCCGTCATTGCCGAATCGTTCGAGCGCATTCATCGCAGCAACCTCGTCGGTATGGGCGTGCTGCCGCTGATGTACAAGAACGGTGACACCGCCGACTCGCTCGGTCTGACGGGCGAGGAGACCTTCCACTTCCACCTGCCCGCGACCCTGAGGCCCCGCGAGGACGTGCGCGTGACCGTCACCGATCTGGCCGGCAACAGCCGCGACATCGTGGTGCAGTGCCGCATCGATACGCCCGTTGAAGTGGATTACTACAAGAACGGCGGCATCCTGCAAACCGTGCTGCGGAGCATCTTGAAGAAAGGCGAAACCGCGCAAGCGTAAGCGTTCAGGAGAAGGAATTGAGAGGGCCCCTACCGAAATGGTGGGGGCTTTTTTTGAGTAAAGTGATTTTATATGCTGTCCAACGTTGCTAAAATTGGTTTTTTAAGCAACTTCAACCTTTAAACCCCCTGTTAATGAAATCCCTTACAGGATTTGCTACTATTAAAAGCTGTCACACTAGCGATAGTGGGCCAACGCTGAGCAAGAACTAACTAACGCCTCGGGCTGGGGCGGCCTGTTCAAACGCCCCGTCTGGCTCAACTCCTCACCCCAGATTCAGCAGTTCGCGCAGCTTGCCGAAGGCCGCATCGGTGGCGACGATATCCAACACGTCGTTTTCTTCCAGTCTCAGGTCGGGGGTGGCGCTCAGAATGCTTGCGCCACGCTCCAGGCCGACGACCTGCGCCCCGACGGGCAGACTCAGCACGTTGACTCTGGCTCCCAGCCACGAGGGCGGCGCCGCGACCCGGTAGAGCGCTTCCTGACTGCTTTCCGGCGGCGCGGCGCTGAGAATGGTGGTGGTCGGCGTGATGAGCTGCATCTCGGCGGTGCGACGGTCCTTGAGCTGCCCGTCCACGTAGCCGAGCTGCCCGCTCAGGGTATGGGCCAGGCCCGACGAGATCAGCGCGGCGGGCAGTAGGGCGTCGCCGCCCCAGGTGGCGGCCAGCAGGGTGGCGGCCAGCGGGATGTTGAGCGTGACCGTGAGGTAAGCGCTCGCGCCCACCAGCGCGCACACCGCCGGGTCGAGCGCGGTGGGCAGGGTGGTGTTGAGCCCCACCCCGATCAGCGCTCCGGTGGCAATTGAGGGCAGCACCCCGCCGCCGAAGCCCAGGCGCACGCCGAGCGCCAGCAGCACCCACTTCCAGCCGCCGTACCCGAGCGCCTCGCTGCCCAGAAAGCCTGAGAGCGAGAGCTGCGCCCAGCCAGAGCCGCCGCCAAGCACTGCCGGGGTCAGATACAGTGCGGCGGCGGCCACCGCCAGCCCGAACAGCCCGGCCCAGCCCAGCCGCGCCCAGCCGATGAGCCAGGCTTGCGGCCACAGGCGCGAGAGCCACACCCCCACCCAGGCCAGCAAGGTCGTCGCCAGCGCGATCAAAGCGTAGAGCGGCAGTTGCAGGGCGCTGGGGGCCTGCAAGCTCGGCACGTCGAACAGCGGGGCCGCGCCGAAGGTCAGGCCGTAAACCGCGTAGGCGCTGACCGCCGCCAGCACGCACGGCATCAGCACCTCGAATTCGAACTCGAAGCGCCGGTAGAGCACTTCTGCCATCAGCACGGCGGCGGCCAGCGGCGCGTGTAGGACCAGGCCCAGCGCGGCGGCCACGCTTGCCAGGCTCAGGGTGCGGTCCTCGGCCACACTCAGGCGGCCAAAACGCGAGAGCAGCCGCCCCGAGAAGCCGCCCAGCGCCGTGAAGCTGGCGTCGCGGCCCACCGGCAGCCCCACGCCGTAGCTGAGCAGGTTGGCACCCAGCAGCCGCAGCTGGGTGCTCAGGCGGGTGCCGCCCCGGCGGTGGTAAGCGCTCACCGCTTCCGAGAGCGGGTCCGAGGGACTGTGACGGGTCAGCCAGGCGGCCAGTACCGCCGCCACAGGCAGGGCCAGCAGGCCGTAGGGCGTGGCGTCCCCGAAGGTCATCAGCAGCCCGCCCTCGCCGGGGGTGCCGGGCGGGCTGTAGCCGACCACCCGCGAACCCCAGTCGATCACCAGCCCCAGCAGCAGCCGCAGGAGCGTGCCGAGGGCGCCCACCAGCACACCCGCCACCAAGCTGTAGAGCACCAGCCGCCCGGTTTCGATGCGGCTGCGAACGGTGCGGGTCAGCGGCGCGGCCAGCGGACGGCCCCAGGCGCGGCCCAGGGACTGCCGAGCGGGCCGGACCGCACCAGAATCGGGACCGGACTTGACCGGTCGGCTCGGCAGGCGAAGCGGAGAACGCGGAGACACGCCGCGCAGTCTAGCGCCTGTCTGTCTGTGGGCCGAGCCTCAAAGACCCGCCTGCACGGGTGGCGGGCGGGTCTTTGAGGCTCGGTCGTGGCTGCGCTGGGTGCCGCGCTCTACTGTGCCAGCTGCCGAATGGCGTACTCGCCCATCAAGCGAGGAATATCGACCCCGGTGGTGCTGACCGAGTTCTTGAATTCCATGGTGTGGTTGATCTCGATGACCAATAGGCCGCGTGCCGGATCCTCGACCAGATCGATCGCCACGATCTCGCCCTGCACGGCCTCGGTGGCTCGCAGTGCCAGTTCGGTGATCTCCGGGGTCAGCTCGCACTTGCTGGCCTTCGCGCCACGCGCCGTGTTGGTGATCCAGTGTGCACTGGTGCGGTAGATCGCCCCGATGCACTCGCCGCCCACCACGAAGGCGCGGATGTCGCGCTCGGGTTTCTCAATGAGTTCCTGCACATAAAAGATCTGGTGTTGCGGGCCGCCCAGCACGTCTTTGTGCTCGATCACGGCCTCAGCTGCGTCGCGGTCGTTGAGCTTGCTGACCATCCGCCCCCAGCTGCCCACCGTCGGCTTCATGACCACCGGGTAGCCGATGCGCTCAATCAGCGCCAGGGCACTCTCGGGCGTGAAGGCCACCCCGGTTTTCGGCGTCGGCAGTCCGGCCCGGCTCATGGCGGCATTGGTCGCCAACTTGTCGCCGCACAGCTCGATCACGTGGCTGGGGTTGATGACCCGCACGCCCAGGCCTTCCAGCGCCCGCGTCACGGCGTGGCCGCGCGACTGCGAGACGCAGCGCTCCAGCGCCACTTTCCACGGCACCTGATCGCCCGCGCCCGCGCCGTCCGGGAAGGTCACACTCAGTTGCGGCGCGAACACCTTGTCGTAGGGCACGCCGAGGCTGTCGAGCGCCTCGAAGAGCATCTTCTCGTCGGGGCGCACGCGGTCGTAAATAATGGCGAGTTCGGCCATAACAGGTCTCAGAAAACGAGAACCGGGCGGCGGGTGGCTGCCCAGCTCTCCGTCTTCACTCTCCCCAGTCCTCGGCTTCTTGCGGAGCCGGGGCCAGGCGCGGCGGGTCGAGGCTGACGACTTCCAGCTCTGCGCCGGTGTCCTCGTCGATGACCAGTTCGCCAAGTTCGGGGTTGTCGAGTTCGATGATCGCGCCGCTCTCGGGGCTTTCGAATCGGATGGTTGCCATACGTGCCTCCTGAACCGAATCGGTTCCTTTGCGCTTGACAGGTTACAGCGCCTTTTGCTTTTCAAACGGAATTGCCTAGACCGGAACCCAAAATGGGTGACCTCAGGTTCCGGGCTGGTCTTCCGACTGTTCCTCGAACGAGAGTTCGACGCCGGCCTGGCAGTGCGGGCAGCGCACCAGGCTGGTTTCCTCGCCGCCCTCGCCCTGCACGGTGGGCGCGGCGGCCAGCATTTCCTCGGTCACGTCGAATTCCTGGTGGCAGTTGGGGCACAGTGTCAGAATGCCCAGCAGTTCGACCTCGAAGTCTTGGCCCTCGTTGCGCACCACTTCCATCTCGGCGTTGCAGTTCTCGCAGACGATGGCGTCACCGACCTCGAGTTCGGCACGGTCCTCGCCGGTGAGTTCCAGCACCTCCCCGCACACGGGGCAGTCAATTTCCAGAATCGTCATGCACTCAGTTTACCCCGCGCTGCTCACGGCTCCGGCGCGGGCAGCTCACCGGGAAAGCGCTGGTACTTTTTGTAGAAGGCCAGAATGCTGCCTTCCCGGAGCGCCTCGGTCAGGAAGGCAGGCGGCGGGGTGAGCTGGAAGATGTCCGCGCCGCGCGTGAGTCGGCCACTCTCCACATCGAGCGTCACCTCGTCGCCGTCGTGGAGCGCGCCGAGCAGGTCGGCCTCGAAAGCGGGAATGCCCAGGTTGAGCAGATTGCGGTAATGGATACGCGCGAAGCTCGGCGCGATGATGCTGCCCACCCCCAGCTTCTTGAGCGCCGCCGGGGCGTACTCGCGGCTGCTGCCCAGGCCCCAGTTGCGCCCCCCGATCAGCACGTCACCGGGCCGGGCCTCGGCAGCGAATTCCGGGCGGAGGTAGTGAAAGGCGTAGGTCTGAAACAAGTCCTCACCAGCCATGAATGGCGCGAACTTGCCGGGCAGGATGTCGTCGGTGTTGACGCTGTCACCGAATTTCCAGATGCGGGGCATGCCCTTATCTTGTCACGTCCGGCGTGCTCAGGGCCGCTCCCAGTCGATCACCTCGCGTTGGCGGGCGAAGAACAGAAACTGCGAACCGGGCAGCAACGCGTTGAGCAGCACCGCCGAGAGAATGCGTCCCATCAGGCCGTAGAACTTGCCCAGCGGCGTGAAATTGCTGTCCGGCATGACCAGCACGAACCCCATCAGGGTGATCAGCAGCACCGCCAGGGTGGTGTTGAGGGCGGACTTGTTGGCCTCGTAAAGGCCGATCAGGGCGTTGCCGCGCCGCGCCTGCACCCGCCCGCTGGTCAGGTCGGTGCGCACGCCGTGGGCGCTGATCGCCAGCACCACCCGTAGGCCCGGCCTAAAATCGAAGGCCCGCTCGCGCAGCATCGCCTCGGTGAGTTGCTCGGCCAGGCGCTGCACCTCGGTCAGGTGGGCGGCGAAGACCCGCAGTGTCACGAAGCGTCCGTCACCGCTGCAATCGACCAGCGCAGGCAGAACAGCGTCGGATTGCGGCCAGCGAGCATAGACCAGCGTGCCTTGCCGCACCTGCGTCTGGTCCTCAGCACGGACGAGCGCGATGGCCCGCTCCACGTCCGGGCCGAGCGCCGTGCCGGGCAGCCAACGCACTTGCCACCCCTGGAAGATCCGTTCTCACAGGGCCGCATTGCGCGGGTCTTGGCCGGGCGTCACCGGCACGGTGCAGATGGTGCGCAGCGAGGTGGGCTCAGGCACGCTCAGCGCCGGGCGAAGGCGGCGGCTCGGCCAACCTGTTCGGCGCTGGGCCGTACCCCGGTGTAGAGCACGAACTGTTCGAGTGCCTGGCGCACGCTGACGGCCTCGCTGCTGATGATCTGCTTACCCGCCGCCCGACCCGCCTGAATCAGCGGCGTCTCGGCGGGCAGAGCCACCACGTCGAAGATCGTCCGGGCCTGCTGCACGGCGTCGGGCGCGAAGGCCAGCGCGTCGGCTTCGGGACTGTCCGCCATGCCTATGGGCGTCACGTTGATCAGCAGCTCGGGGGACCCTATCAGTTCAGCTTGCCAGGGGTAGCCGTACTCGTGGGCCAGCGCCTGTCCCGCCGCCGCGTTGCGGGACACGATCAGGCCTTGCCTGAAGCCCGCGTCGCGAAAGGCGGCAGTGACTGCCCTGGCCATGCCGCCGCTGCCGCGCAGAGCGAAGCTGAGGTCCGGCGAGAGCCGCTGCTCAGCGATAAGTTGCTGTACCGCCAGGTAGTCGGTGTTGTAGGCCCGCAGATAGCCGTCCTCGTTGACGATGGTGTTGACCGAATGAATGGCCGCTGCCGAGGGCGTCAATTCGTCCAAAAAGGGGATGCAGGATTCCTTGAAAGGCATCGACACCGCGCAGCCGCGAATGCCCAGCGCCCGCACGCCCCCGAGGGCCGCCGCCAGGTCGCGGGTGGTCATGGCCTTGTAGACGTAATCGAGGCCGAGTTCGGCGTACAGAAAATTATGAAAGCGGGTCCCGAAGTTGCCGGGTCGGGCAGCCAGCGAGATGCAGAGCTGGGTGTCTTTGTTGAGGCTCAGGGCGCGGGAAATGAGTGTCTGGGCGTCGTCTGTCATGGGCTGTGCCTGTGGTCAGGCATGGCGGCGGGGTGGGCGGCTCCAGAGATCAGGGCCGCGCGCCGGAATCGACCAGGCCCGACTGCACAAAGGGGCGCAGCAGTTCCAGGGTGGCGCGCGGCGCGAGTTCGCTCTGGGCCACCAGATCGATCAGCGGCAGCTTGCCCACCTGATTGAGCACCCGGAACTGACTGCGCGTTACCGGCTGCTGATCGGACCATTTCGGGGTGAAGCTCAGCGCCCGGTCCCAGTTGGGAAAGAAGCGCAGCAGCTCTCGCCAGTCGTCGCTGCTGACGCTGAGCTGTCTCAGCAGGGCCGTGCGGCGCAGCTCGACGGTGCGGCCAGGCGAGAGCTGCGCCGGGTCGAAGGTGAATTCGCCGCCCGTGACCGAGGCCAGCAGATCGAGTGCGTCGTCGCCCTCGCGGGTGAGTGCCGCCGCGTGAACGACCTCGCCGCCCTGCAACCACAGATCGCCCCCGCGCGGATGCGAGACGTGGACTTTGCCGCTCACCGCGCTGTTGGTCAGCATCTGGAGCACATTCAGAAGTGGAAATTCGGTCAGATCGCCCCGCAGCATATGGAGGCAGTGTAACGTGTTCGGCCCCTGGGCGTCACGGGGCCATGACAAAAGGAGCGGACGTGAGTTCCGCTCCTTTGAGATTTGGCTCGACCTTCTTTATTCGGTGCTGACGTTACTCGATGCTGGCGCGCCAGCGCCATTCGGAAGCGCGCTTCATCACGTGGGCCAGGCCGCCGGTGATGGCGAGCTTCTGGTTCCAGGGCAGTTTCATCCAGCCGACGGCCATAATGCCGCCCAGGCTGACGAACTCGCCCAGGGTGCTGGGCACGTAGGGGTGCAGCGGCTGACCGCGCACCATCCGCATCAGGTTGTCGCCGGTCAGGCGGCCCTGTTGCCCGGCGTGCTGGGCAGTGGTGGGCACCGGCTTGTCCTGCTGGTTGAGCGCCAAGCTCATGTCGCCGACCACGAACACGTCGGGATACTCGGGAACGCGCAGGTCGTTGTCCACGACGATGCGCCCACCGGGGCCTTTCTTGAGGTTCTGGGCCTTGACGATGTCGCGTGCCTGAATGCCGCCGGTCCAGATGATCTTGCCCGCGCCGATGATACGCTGCTGGCCGTCGGCGGTCTGCACCGTGACGCTGTCGGCGGTGGCCTGCATCAGGCGGTTGCCGGTCAGAATCTCGATCCCGTAATCGCGCAGCACCTTCTCGGCCTTGGCGCGCAGGGCGGCGTCGATCACCGGCAAGATGGCCGGGCCCGCTTCCACCAGGTAAATCTTGAAGGGAGCAATGCCGCGCGCCTTGCTCAGCGATTCGTTGCGCTGCGCCAGCTCGGTGACGAGTTCCACACCGGTCAGGCCCGCGCCGCCCACCACGATGTCGCGGTTGCCGCTGTAACCGGCATCGTAGGTGCGGTTGACGTAATCGAAAATCTGATCGGCGTCCTTGAGTTCCTTGAGTTCGGCGGCGTTCTCGGCCAGCCCCGGAATGCGGTAGAAGTTGGTCACCGATCCCAGGCCCACGATCAGGGTGTCGTAGTGGTAGGTGGGACCGTCTTTGGTCTTGACTTCTTTGGTGTCGAGGTTGACCTCGCTGATCACGGCCAGGTCGAGCTTGACCCCGGTGCCGCGCAGCAAGGGAGCCAGCGGCACCGTCACCTTGGTGTTGTGGGCCGCTGCCTCGTGCAGGCGGGTTTCGAAGGTGTGATACGGGTTTTGCTCCACCAGGGTGACATCGAGGTCAGGGTGGGGCTTGAGCTTGGTCGCCACCGCGAGGCCCGCGTAACCAGCGCCGAGAATGATGGTTTTCATGTCCTTTCTCCTGTGAACGAATTCACGAGCTTGACCCACTCCGCATCGGGAGATGGGGTTCACTGCACGTCCTGCGGCCACGCTTGACCAACAGGCAACAGTGTTCATTGTACACCAATGGCCGCGTCGGACTGCGAGAAAAGGTGAACTTCGCGGGGAACACCACACCCGTACTGTGAATCACTGCAGAAGGGAGTGCCACCTACCGGCCTTGAGTAAACCCACAAAGATCAATTTTTTCTAGAGATGCAGCCGGGCCGCGCGACTCCTCGGAGCAGCGCGGCCCGGCTGGACGAACGTATCAGGAAGGGTCAGTCGAGCACGACCAGGCGCACGTCCACATTACCGTGGGTCGCCACGCTGTAAGGGCAGACGGTGTGGGCAGTCTTGACGACTTCCTCGGCGGTGGCACGGTCCACGCCGGGAATCCTGACCCGCAGTTCGACGTCGAGCTTGAAGGCCAGGCCGGACTTTTGCAGGCCCACCTCGGCGGTGACCTCGCTCTGGACGGTGTCCACCTTCATGCGCCGCCCGACCACACCCAGGGCTCCCTGAAAGCAAGCCGCGTAACCTGCCGCGAACAGCTGCTCGGGGTTAGTCCCGCTCCCTCCCTCGCCGCCCATTTCCTTGGGCACGCTGAGATCAAGGTTCAGGATGCTGTCGCTGCTGCTCACGTGTCCGGCCCTTCCACCCTCGGCGGTAGCGACGGCGGTGTAGATATTGGCCGGCTTGGGGGCGCTCTGATCTGAAGTCGTCATGAACGCCATCATGCCTTAAACCCAGGTGGGCGGAGGGGTAGGAAGTCCCAAATTGGCCCCATCTGAATGGACCCGGCAGCGCTCAGCTGTGGCCGGGGTCGGAATCGTCGGTCGGCCGCCCGTGCTGGCCGCTGCCGTCCGGCTGCACCTTGTCGTCCGAGACGGGTGTGTCGTCAGCGTCAGCACCGGGTGTCTGGGCGTGTGGTTGATCGGTGGCTGGCGTGGCCTGCGCTTCGAAGCGCGGATCGCCCCGGTTCTGGTCCGGCATCGTCTGGTCTGAGGCGTTGGAGTCCGAGGAGGCCGGGTTTGTCTGGTCTGGCATGGGTAATCTCCTTTGGGGTGACTTCACCATGACCCACGCGGGCAGCTGCCGCGTTGAGAGTGCCGTGAAGTTGCCTTGGCTCTTTTGCCGGGAGCGGTATCAGGACTGGAGATTGGGTTGACGCACTCGTCGGGGGTTGATGGCCTGAAGATTCTAGAGCGGCCCCTCTCCTGCGGACTCGCAAAGCTGCTTGTAGAGCTGTGTCAGTCACTCAAGCCTTTCGCATTGACGTTTCCTTACAATGAGCTGGTGAGCATCGTCATCCTCGACTTCGGCAGCCAGTACACCCGCCTGATCGCCCGGCGGTTTCGTGAACTCGGCACCTACAGCGTCATCCTGCCCGGCAACGCGCCGCTCGAGCGCATCCAGCAGGAAAATCCCGTGGGCTTGGTGCTGTCGGGCGGCCCCAGTAGCGTCTACGATGCTGACTCGCCGCGCCCCGCCGAGGGCGTGCTCAACCTCGACGTTCCCATTCTGGGCGTTTGCTACGGCATGCAGTATCTGGCGCATCAGGTGGGCGGCGAGGTCAAGCGGGCGGGCAAGCGCGAGTACGGCAAAGCTGACCTGACGCGCTACGGCGGCCAACTCTTCGAAGGGATTCAGGGCGAGTTTGTGGCCTGGATGAGCCACTCCGACAGCGTGACCCAGCTCCCGCAGGGCTACGAGGTGGTGGCCCAAACCGAGGACACGCCCGTGACCGCCATCGAGAACACGGCGACCCGGCGCTACGGCGTGCAGTTTCACCCGGAAGTGGTACACACGCCCAAAGGCGGGCGACTGCTCGCCAACTTCCTGACCATCTGCGGGGCGGCCCGCGACTGGACTGCCGAACACATCGTGGACGAGCTGATCGAGGAAGTGCGTGCCCAGGTCGGAGACGGGCGGGTGCTGCTGGCCATTTCTGGCGGCGTCGACAGCTCCACGCTGGGTCTGCTGCTGGCCCGCGCTATCGGCGACAAGTTGACGGCGGTGTTTATCGATCACGGCCTCCTGCGCCTCGGTGAGCGCGAACAGGTTGAGGCGGCCCTCACGCCACTGGGGGTGCATCTGGTCACGGTGGACGCCACCCGCGAGTTTCTGGGCGCGCTCTCTGGCGTCTCCGACCCCGAGCAGAAGCGCAAGATCATCGGGCGCGAGTTTATCCGGGCCTTCGAGCGAGAAGCCCGCGAGTACGGCCCTTTCGATTTCCTGGCGCAGGGCACCCTCTACCCTGACGTGATCGAGTCGGCGGGCGGGCTGAGCAGCGACAAGTCCGGCGCGGCCAATATCAAGAGCCACCACAACGTCGGTGGCCTCCCCGACGATTTGGCCTTCAAACTGGTGGAGCCGTTTCGTACCCTCTTCAAGGACGAAGTGCGCGAGATCGCTGCCCTGCTGGGCCTGCCCGACGCTGTGCGGATGCGCCACCCCTTTCCCGGCCCCGGCCTGGGCATCCGCATTTTGGGCGAGGTGACGCCCGAGAAGTTGGACATTCTTAAGCGGGTGGACGACATTTTCATCTCGGGCCTGCGCGAATTCGACCTTTACGACACCTGCTCGCAGGCGTTGGCGGTGCTGACCCCGATTCAGAGTGTCGGGGTGATGGGCGACGAGCGCACTTATAGCTATACGGTGGCCCTGCGGGCCGTGACCACCGGCGATTTCATGACTGCCGAGTGGGCGCGGCTGCCGTACGACTTCCTCGCCACCATGAGTAGCCGTATCGTCAATCAGGTGCATGAAGTGAACAGGGTGGTGTACGACATCACCGGCAAGCCGCCCGCGACGATTGAGTGGGAGTGAGGCCAGTCTAAAAACTCAAAGATTGTCGTTGAGTCGCGCCAGCACCGCACGCGCAAATTTGTGGGTAAGCCCGACACTTCCTGGTGGGGGTGGTTCGCCAGGATTCCAGGGCCGGGTGCGGTCTGCCTTCACCCGCTGCAAGAGCGGTGCCCAGTCTGGCCCGAACGTCTGCAGGGCCCAGTCGAGCGAAGACGCCTTGGAATGAATCTGGCCGTCGCTGTACGTCCAGAACATGCGGCAGAGCGCTTCTACGGCGTAGCGCTGACCCCAGGCGATCTTCCCGATGTCTATCCAGGCACTGAGCCCGTCCATCAGCTCGGGATGTTGCTGCGCCATCGCGGCGCGGAGTCGTTCGCCAGGAACGGCGGCAGCAAACGTCGTCGGCTTAGGCCCGAATAACGTCACCCCGCGTTCTCGCAAGGTCCAGCGTTGTTCCAGGCAGTTGAAATGCGGTGACCATTGAACCTCTCAACACCCGCGGTCAACGAACAGCCAGGGTTGATCCAGCGTGTCCAGCGTTTGCAGTTCGCCTACGGGGGCGTAGGTGCCTTCCAGATTGATGTGGGCGCGTGGGAATGTCGGTATGCAAGGCCCGCAGGGCAGCTTCCTGATCTGGCCTGGGGTTTGCCGAATAACCGCGATGAAATCGCAATCGCTGAAAAAGTCGGCGTCGCCCACCGCGAACGAGCCGACAAGGTGAAGACCCACCAGATCGGACTCCAGCACACCCTGAAGGACGCGGAGGAGTTCGTTCAGCACGATGTTGAGTTCTGGGAAGGCCGTGGGAAAGGCCGTCATGCTCCGGTCAGTTTAGGTCAACATTCCCGCTTTCTTAGCCGTACAAAGACCTAATTCTGGGCACTTTCAGATCAGGGAGATAACGCTTTGCACGCACCTTTTTTAACATTCCGTGCCGCTTTGACCCTGGCTTCCTGCCCGCCGGGCATGATAAAACCCTGCTATGGAAAGCGTTGTGGCACTCTTCAGCGAACCCGCCCAGGCCAAGACGGCATTGCAGAATCTGGAAGCGCGCGGCTTTGACCGCGATAATCTGGGCTTCAGCATCAGCGACCCGGTGGCCGAGAACGACATCGCCCAGGACACCGGCGTCTCGCCGGAGCAGGGTGCGCCTGCCGGAGTCAGCGGCGTGCTGCGCGGCATGTGGCTGGGTCTGCTGGCAGGACTGGCCATTTCGCTGCCGGTCTGGGCACTGATCTGGCTGATTCCCGAAACCCGCATCTACTCAATGGGCGGTGTCTACACTGTGCTGTTCGGGGTGCTGGGCGGCGGCGGCATGGGCGGCATCTTCGGTGCGCTGGCCGGAACCGACCACGGCGACTACGTGAAATTGCTGCGCCAGTTCGGCATTCCCGCTGCCGACGCTGAGGCCTACGATGCGGGCATCCGCTCGGGGCACGTGCTGGTGGTGGCCCGCAGCGAGCGCGGCAACAAGTCCGACGAGGCCCTGAGCATCCTCAAGCGCAGTGGCGCAGTCGATCTCTCGCAGGTGCGCGGCGGCGGCGCACTCGCCAGCCAGCGCGGCACCCACTAATTCGGCCGTTCGACAACTGAAGAGCGAAGAGCGGGACCACTTGCCAAGTGCGGTGGCCCCGTTTTCTGTTATTTGTAAAGGCTGCGTTTGCTGCCTGATTTTGCCGCTGCTAGACGCAACCGGGATGGGTATACTTCTGAGCGAATGACAACGGACACGCCTGTTGCTGCGCCGGGAGGCTGGCGCACGTTCCTCACCTTATGGGCCTCGCAGTCCCTCAGTCTGCTGGCGACCAACGTGGCCTGGTTTGCCATCACCATCTATTTCACCACCGTCGTCTACACCGCCGACTCGCAGCGGGCGCAACTGGCGCTGATGGTGGGTGCACTCGGGCTGCTGACCTCGCTGCCGCAGATCGTGCTCGCGCCGTTCGCCGGGTCATTCACCGACCGCTACAGTCGCCGGACCATCATGCTCAGCTGCGACGCCCTGAGCGCCGTGGTGTCGCTCCTGATCACCTTGATGATCTGGAGCGGGTCGCTGAATGTCCCGCTGCTGCTGCTCGGCGTCGTGCTGGGGCGGGTGGCGGCGGTGTTTCACGAGAGCGCCTTCGAGGCCAGCTACGCCATGCTGTTGCCCGACCACCAGCTTGCCCGCGCCAGCGGCATGATGCAGACCACCTACAGTGCTGGGGCCATCGCCGCGCCTGCCCTGGCCGCGCTGATCATCGCGCTGCCGAAGCACCTCAGTAGCGGCTTGTGGGGCCTGAAGAGCGGCACCGCGCTGGTGATGGCGCTCGATACCCTGAGCTTCGTGGTGGCTGCGTTGGTCCTATTCATGCTGGTGATTCCCAGCCCGCAGGAACGACCCAGACCCGGTGCGAAAACCGATTTCTGGGCCGATTTCAAGCTCGGCTGGCACTACGTCAGTCGCCGTCGCCCGCTGCTGCTGCTGCTGCTGACCCTTACCACAATCAATTTCGCCACGGCGGGCGTCAACCTCTATGAGACCTTGCTGGCCCGCTTCACGCTCGACGCCGACATCGCGCAGCGCGGCATGAATTTCGAAACGGGTTACGCTTTGATGACCACCGTGACCGGTGTCGGCACGCTAGGCGGTGGACTGATCGTCAGCGCCTGGGGCGGCCTCAAGCGGCGGCGCATCTACGGTCTGCTGGGGCCGCTGCTGATTCAAGCATTGGCCGTCATGGTGATGGGCCTGTCGCGCTCCTTGCCGCTGACCTGCGCCGCGCTGCTGGTCTTCGGTCTGGCCTTTCCGATTGCCGGATCGCACTCGGCGGCCATCTGGATGTCGCAGGTACCGCGCGAGTTCCAGGGTCGGGTGTTCAGCGTGCGTATGGTGGTGGGCAGGTCATCCATTCCCATCAGCATGGTGATGTTCAGCGTGCTCTCGACCCGTTTCGCGCCGGGGCCGGTGGTGGCGGTGCTGGGTGTGGGAGCTGTCGCGGTCATGCTTTGGTCCCTGCTCAGTCCGCAGGTGCGCCGGGTGGAGGACAAGCTGTACCTCGACGAACTGGCAGCGCGGGCAAGTTGAGCCTCGGTGAAGAGGGGAGGGCGCTTGATTTGCCCGCCCTCGCCCCGTAAACTGCCGGTGCCCGCTGTGATCAGCTGTGGGCGGTTAGCTCAGCGGTAGAGCTTTCGCTTTACACGCGACGGGTCGGGGGTTCGAATCCCTCACCGCCCACCAAAGGAAACCTCGTCTCAGACGAGGTTTTTTGTTTCGGGCGAAGTCCCCTTCCCTGGGAAAATCTGCCCATGACCGCAATATGGCCGCAATACCACTGCGGACCATCGACGACGGTCGTCGACGGACGGACACTCACGGGCCGAACTCGGGATGCGGCGAAGTGTCTCATGACTTCTTCTTAGAACGCTCGCCGAGCTCCAGGTCCGGCATCTCGGTATCGGACTTGAACAGGTGCAGGTAGATCCGCATCATCGTCTCGGGCCGGTCGCCGATCCAGGCGGCGATCACTTCGAGGCGCACGCCCTGCGCGGCCATCAGGCTCACGAAGGTATGCCGCAGGTCGTGGATCGCCAGACGCGGCAGCAGTTCGACCGCCCTGGGATCCTCGCGCGCGTCTGCGGCACGGCGGCGTTCCGTCTCTAGGGCCCGTTCGTCGGCGACGGCGAGGATCTGCTGCAGGACGCGGCGGAAATTGTCCGGCCGGTGGGCCGTGCCCCTGAGCGTGGGGAAGACGTAGACCGACTCCGGCCTGTCCGGGTAGAGCGCGCGGTGCCGTTCCGCATTCAGCGCGGCCTGCCGCTTGAGCAGGGCCACCGTGGCATTGGACAGCGGGACGCTGCGCCGGCTCGGCCCGGTCTTGGGCGAACCCTCGTAGACCGTGCTGCCCGACGTGGACCGGGTCGTCTTCACCAGCGCGGTGCGCTTCTCGAGATCGACCTCCTTCCATCGCAGAGCGGCGACCTCTCCCCGGCGCATGCCGGTCCGGATGAGAAAGGCGACGATCTCGCCGTGCAGGATCAACGAACTGGCGTCCAGGATCTGGTCGGCCTGGGACGGTTCGTAGCTCCGGGTCGGGATGTCCTCCTCGCCGCGTGGCGGCTTCGGCCGCAGTCCCGAGACGGACGCCGGATTCTTCGCGATCAGTCCGTCGCTCCTGGCGGTCTCGAGGACCAGGCGCACCAGCGTGTGGGCGTGCCCACGCACCGCGACCGACAGGCCCTTCTCCGACAGGGCCGCGTAGGCGGTCCTGAGGTGGGCAGGCGTGATCTTGTCGAGCCGGAGGCGGTGCAGGGGCGCGAGGTAGAGCCTCAGGTCGGTGCGGTACTTGTCCCTGGTCCGCTGCTTCACCGGTCGCTGGCCGATGACCAGTTCGGCGTACTCGTCGAAGGTGTATTTCGTCGACCTTCCCGAGACGCTTCCATGACGGACCTCCCGGACCTTCTCCTCCAGCAGCCGACGGGCTTTGGCTTCCGTGTCGGCCGTCACCGTCACCCGTCGGCCGAGTTCGTCGATCCAGCGCGCTCCCTCCCACCTTCCGGGGCGACGTTCCCGGAACGATCCCTGGTTGTGCCTGTTCTTGGCCTTGCGCTTCGGTCCGTCCTCTCTGTTCCGATCTTCCATAGTTGTCCTGTCGTACGACGTCCGGGAACCCGACGCCGGTCGGTGCCGATGGGGGAGTATAGCCGCAGGGTCGTGTCCGCGCGTCCGGAGACCGCTTCAGTTCGCCCACGAGGCCACGTCGCCCCGGCGGATCGCCAGTGCGCCGCTCAGGTCGGCGTCCATGGGCCCGCAGGACGGACAGACGAATTCGGTGTAGGGCCTCGGCCGCAGTCCACGGCCGCCGCAACGGTGGCAGGTCGTGCTGGTGTTGCTCGGATCGACCAGTTCGACCCGGGTTCCCGACACCGGCGCGAGCAGGGAGATCCAGTCCGTGATCGACGGCGCACCGAGCAGGGCCATCGCTTCCGGGCACCACGGGACGTCGCCGTGGGCGATCAGGCCCGGCCAGTCGAGCCGCTCGAGGTTGACCTGCCGGAACCGGAGTGCCCTCCTGACGAGCGCCTCGATGTCCGTCCGGTGGAGGTCGAGGAGCATCCGGCGCACCTGGGCGTGCGCCAGGAGTTCCGCAAGGAGGTGGGCGGCAGGCTCGGGCAGTCCCTCCCGCACGTCGACCCGGCGTTCGACCGTCCAGCGGCCCTCGGCACTGGCGGCGGTGGCCAGTCGACGGTAGCCCAGGTCGATCCCCAGCGTGTCGTCGATGTCCGCTTTCGGCAGGTACCCATGGGGGATGCGCAGCGTCCATTCGATCTGGAACCGCTCCCGACCCGCGATGTCGGTCGTCCGGACCAGCGAGGCGTGATCGACGCGGTGCGGTCTGGACCGGTCCGGCCGGTGTCCGGCCAGGCGGTCTTCGTGGGCCGAGGGTCGCAGGTGGGCCAGCCGGTACAGTTCCGTCGCCATGCCGAGGTCTCCGCCCTGGATGCACGCCATCAGGTCCGCACGCCTGCTCTCGACCTCGCGGGCGTGCGTACCCGCCTGGGCGAGCAGCGCGACGCTGAGGTCGTCGGGGAGGGCCCAGAGGTCGGCCACGATCGGGTCGGCCGAACCGTCCATCACGATGTGGTAGGCGTCGAGCGGACGGACGGCGAGGTCGAGCGGGAGGCGTGGCAGCGGCCACAGCGGAGAGACGCGGCCCGCTGGCGCAGGCGAATCGAACCGCTGCAGACGCCGGGCTTCGATGGACAGCATCGTGGTGAACGTCTCGTCCGGCAGGAGATCGCGCCATGGTCGAGGGAGGGAGGCGGAAGTCGACTCGCCGAGTTCGGCGTGGGCGCTGCGGGGAACGTGGACGAACGTCTCGTCGCGGACGGAAGGGAGCGACCCTCCTTCGGCGACGGCCGAGAGGGCCTGGCGCAGGGGAAGGCATTGACCGTCGCCCACCGCCCGGAGCCACAGGCGTACGGCACTGTGGAGGCCTTCTCCTGCGGACATGAGCGACCGGAGACGGACGGTCTGCGCGACCGTGGGACGGAGGGGTGTGACGGCCGACAGGAGTGTATTCGACATACCGGACGCTCTTCCGCCGCAGGCGGTGAATGCTTTTCGAAGCCGTACCGGAATCGGCCACCCACGCGCACGTACCCTGGATGTATGCCCCTCAGCGCCTGTGAACAGACCGTCCTGAACGCCGTCTCCGCCGCCGGTGCCCTCACGTCCCGGCGTGTCCGGTCCGAGTTCGGCCCGCGACCCAACTGGTGCCGGCTGATCACGGACGGGCTGCTGAGCGAGACGCAGACCCTCTACGGTGCGGTGCTGGCCGCGACGCCCAGGGCACACCGGCTCGGGCGGGAGCTGGGGTCGCCCAGGTTCCCGTATCTCACCGGCCCTGCCACGGTCGCCGACCGGGCGTACCTCAACGACGCGCTGGCCCTCCTGGAGGCCGAAGGCTACACGGTCGAGCGGCACGGGTACAAGCGCGCCGCCGGTCTGGCCCACCAGGGAACCCACACGGACCAGATCGTCCACACCGTCTTGAGGGTGCCGAAATCCGTCGCGGGCCAGCTCGCGCACGACTGGGGCTGGGTCTACGATTTCAAGGTGCGGTGGGACGGCAGTTACGACCAGCAGCTTGGCTATCCCCGCCTCTACTCCTCCGTCGGCAGCGGTGGTATCGGCCTCGGCAGGCTCAAGGGCCTCTACAGGCGGCACCGGCTCGACATCCACGTCTGGCGGCATCCGATGCTGGTGGTGGTGCCCGACCGGGACCGTGCACGGGCCTACCTGCGTCGCCTCGAGGCCGAGCGGCGTCTCAACGCCGCCTGGCACCCGCCGACCGGGCCACGATTCCCGTATGACCTCGTGCGTCTGGTCGTCCTGCCTCTCCCGTGAAGGCCACCCGCGCGTGGGTGGCCTTGTGGCAGCGTGGCCGGTCCGAGTAAGGATCGTGCGGACTCCAGAAGTCCGTGAAGGTCACGATCACGCCCGACATCCCCTCCAGCCGGCCCCGGCCGTGCAGGTCGCGTGCGAGCGCGGCCACCGTCGTCGTCCGGGCATGGATGGAGGTGGCCCAGTACAGTACCCGGTAACCCGCCGCCGCGGCGGCCTCCATCTTCTTCGCGATCCGGGTCGGAGCGTAGCCCGCGTCGAACTCGACGGCGTAGTCGTCGCCGCCCTCCGGGTCGAGCGCCTCGGCGTCGGGGAGATGCGAGCGCTGCCGCCCCGCCGGGTCGAGGTGGATCATGCGCCGGGGGGACCGACGGGCCCAGCTCGCCTCCAGCCGGGGCCGCACCTCGGCCAGACCGGCCCAGTGCATCAGCTCGCGCGGCGGCTGTTTCAGCCAGGCCGGTTCGAGCGCCACGAACGTCAGGTCGGTCGCCGAATCGCTCTGGGTCACGCGGGTCCGGCAGGTCAGCCGGATCCGTGGCAGGTCGAGCCACGCCGCCGCCGCCCCCAGGCCCCGGCGTTCGAGTTGGGCGGTGGTGAGGACCCGGTCCGTCCGGAGCATGCGCCTGAGTTCGGCCTTCTGGGTGGCGGGATGGGGAGACGTCATGCCCCATGATCGCTCGAGTGTCCATGACCGTGTGCCGGGTCGTGTCGGCGACGCCCGCCAGCGGGCCTTTCGGAGCTCCGGACCTTCCGTGTCGGCAGTGGAACAGATTAGGGTTTTGTAGTGGATTCCGCGTCCCACACGGGAAAAATTCCGTTTCTGCGAAGGGTGTCCGGGCGTGTGGTGACGACCCGGACACCCGGCTAGAGTCCGCCCATGTTAGCGAGCGAACTGGCCACGGAACTCGGTGTCGATCCGAGCGTCATCACGAAGAGACTTCAGATCTATCACGCGGAGAGCGGGACGGAACGCAGCCGCCTGCTCGACGGCAGGGCATTGACGTGCCTGAAGGAAGCCCACCGTCTGCTGACGACCAACCGGGCAGCCACGACCAAGATCGCCGTCCAGATGGCGTTGGGCACCTACGTCGAGCCCGTCTCGTCCGAAGGGGCACGTGAGCTGCGGGAGGCCATACGGCGACTGGAGAAGAACCAGGCCGAGACCGTGTCGCTGGTTCGGGAGGTGCTCGCTCGCCTGCCTGTGCCTACGCTCACGCCATTGCAGCAGGTTGAGGCCAATACCAAGAGGTGGATCGCCGACATGACCGAACTCGGGATCCTGGAAGATGACGAGGAGGGAAAGGGACGGGGCTGAGTCGCGTACGGGATGATAAGGACTGTTGTCCAGTCCTGACCGTGACCGCCTTATCGCCTTGTGATCCTCATCGACCTACGGCCACATGCCGTTCGCCGGTACAGCCTTGATCGGCCCAGATCTTCTGCAACGTCGGGAACTGACCCTTCACGGCTTCGATCAGCAAGCGTCCACCCTGCCGTTCTGCAAGACTGGCAGGGTGGACAACAACGTTGAGCAGCCCCAAGGTGTCGACGAGGATGTGATGCTTCCGGCCGCTGATCTTCTTGCTGTCGTCAAAGCCGCAGATGTCTCCGTTCTCGGCAGTGTTGCTGCTCTGGCTGTCGATGATCGCGGCTTGCACGTCAGCCGTCCGTCCAATGCGTTCTCGGTACATGTGTCTGAGCTGGTCATTGACCCGTTCCCAGACGCCTGCCAGGCGCATCGTACGAAAGTGATAAAACACCGTTTCCCACGGTGGAACGTTGTTTGGGAGGGCACGCCAGGTGATCTTGCCGCGCAGGACGTACAAGCTGGCGTCCAGGCTCAGCCGAGGATGCCAGGTCGGGGGCGCACACCTCAATTGGAGCGAACGGGCCATACCTCTTGAAGGAGAGCCCCTTCTTCCCCAGTCAAATCAGAGCCATATCTTCCACCGGGCATACCCAACCGTAATGAGCCACGATGAAATCCAGCCTATTTCCAAAACGCGCTCTAGCAGGATTTTGTCAGAGGAGAAGTGGGTCAGAGCCGTTAATATATAAGTGTGATACTGCGAGAAGGAGAGGTCGTTGTTGAACTGAGCGTCGAGGATTACCAGTTTCCCCATATCCAGGACGAGGAATGGGATGCCGACTGGGTCTTTATCCGGCTACAGCTTCAGGTAGGTGAGCATCAATGGGAGCGAACTGATCCTGCCCTCACGACTTTCGAACTTGAGAACTTAGCTGCTTGGCTTCAGGAAGTGGCCCAGCATGCAGACGTGTTCGGCAGTTGGAAACACAACCGCCTTTCTACAGCTTGCTTCTTTACTGAGCCCAACCTGACCTTTAAGGCTTACAGCGGCCATGTCAGTGGACAACCCGTGACCCTTCGGCTTTTCCTCACGCATGAGTTCCTCCCCTCGTTCAAGCAACACCTACCGAACCACAGCCTGAACGAAGATATTCAGGAGGTATACCTGGAGTTCGGTGTCGATGAAGCCCAACTGCGAATACTTTCCGACCAGATTCGACAGGACCTTCGACGTTTCCCGGTGCGGGGCGTCCAATCGTCTGCTTTGCACTGAGAGGCCTGTTCAGGGGTTTCGACGCCTTCCACCACGGTCGGGAGTGCGAGCGCGGTGGCGATCGTCACGATCCCGCGGACCAACTCCAGCGCCTTCTTCTCAGCGGGGATATTCTCGCCGACCTGTGCGGTGAAGCTGCGGTTGATCTTGACCAGCTGCACCGGCAGGTTCGTCAACGCCGTCAAGCTGCTGTAGCCGTTTCCGAAGTCGTCCAGGGCCGTTCGGACCCCCAGGGTGCCGATTTCCTTCAAGAGGGAGGCGAAGCGGGGTTCCAGCATGCTGCTCTCGGGAGGTCAGGGGGGAGTCGTCCGGCCGGTCTGCGCCTCGGCCGCAATCCAGGCGTTGCGGCGGTGGTCGGCAACTCAGGCATTTTCGTGTGCCTGGTGCAGAGGTTTGAGCTAGTCTGGTCACGATGCCGCTTTATTCAGCGTTTCCCTATCCTTCCCGGAGCTTCTTCTCATGATCCCCGAACCCGGACAGCTGGTGGAAGTCCGCCGCCGTCGTTGGGTCGTCGGAGACGTCCAGGCTTCGGCGCTGGAAGGCGATTCGGCACTCGTGCGCCTGGCGTCGGTGGACGAGGACGGTTCCCGCGAGGAGATCGACGTCGTCTGGGGACTCGAGCCCGGCAGCCGTGTGATCGAACGTGCCGGCCTGCCGCAGGTGACCGCCTGGGACGAGGCCGAGGATCTGGACGCCTTCCTCGACGCGGTGCGTTGGGGCGCGGCCACGAACGCCGACCGGAAGATGCTTCAGGCTCCGTTCCGCAGCGGCGCGAGCATCGAAGACTACCAGCTCGACCCGGTCGCCCGCGCGGTGGACATGGCCCGCGTCAACCTGCTCATCGCCGACGACACCGGCCTCGGCAAGACCATCGAGACCGGGCTGATCATCCAGGAGATGCTGCTCCGCCACCGGGCGCGCACCGTCCTGGTCGTCTGTCCGGCGTCGCTCCAGGTGAAGTGGCAGACCGAGATGCGGGAAAAGTTCGGACTGGAGTTCAGGATCGTGGACACCGGGTACGTGCGCGAGCTGCGCCGCAAGCGGGGCATCCGGGCCAACCCCTGGACCTCGTTCCCCCGGCTGATCGCCTCGGTGGACTGGATGAAGGGCGGCGAGGCCCTGCGTCAGCTGAACGACGTCCTGCCGGCCGTACACGCTTCGCCCAGGAAGTTCGACATCCTGGTGGTCGACGAGGCGCACAACGTCGCGCCGAGCGGCAGCGGCAAGTACGCCACCGACAGCCGCCGGACCCGGCTGATCCGCAAGCTCACGCCGCACTTCGAACACCGGCTCTTCTTGAGCGCGACGCCCCACAACGGCTACCCCGAGTCCTTCTCGGCCCTGCTCGAACTCTTGGACGACCAACGCTTCTCGCGGACGGTCGAACCCGATCCGAAGCAGTTGCAGCGGATCATGGTGAGGCGACTCAAGTCCGATCTGGTGGACGCCGACGGTCGACACGTCTACGCGCGACGCGGCCTGCGTGCCCTCGACGTCGACTACGACGAGGAAGAACGGGCCGTCCACCGACTGCTGTCGGAGTACACGCGCAGCCGAACCGAATCGGTGAAGGGCGCGGGGCACGAATACGCGGTGCACTTCGTGCTCAAGCTCCTGAAGAAGCGCCTGTTCTCGTCCCCGCGCGCTTTCGCCAACACTCTCGCGGTTCACCGGAACGGGCTGGGCCGGGAAGTCGAGCGTCCTTCGAGCAGGTTCGAGGAAGGCATCCTCCGTCAGGCGGTGCGGCGGGCCGAAGAAGACTACGCCGACGACGCCGAAGCCGAGGAGGCGCTGGAGGAGGCCACCCTCACGGCCACTCGGGTCGTGCCGCCCGCGACGCCGGAGCAGGAAGAACTGCTGCGCCGCATGGCCGACTGGGCCGATCGCGCCAGGAACCGCCCCGACTCGAAGGCGCAGGCGATCCTCGACTGGCTGGACGCCACGCTTAGGCCGGGAGGCGAGTGGAACGACGAGCGGGTCATCCTGTTCACCGAGTTCCGGGACACGCATACCTGGCTCAAGGAGATCCTCGCCTCGCACGGTTTCGGCGCGGAACGGCTGATGGAACTGCACGGCAGCCTGCCGCACGACCAGCGAGAGGTCGTCAAGGCGGCCTTCCAGGCGAGTCCGGACGTGTCGCCGGTCCGCATCCTGCTGGCCACGGACGCGGCCTCGGAGGGCATCGACCTCCAGAACTGGTGCCGCTACCTGATCCACGTCGAGATTCCCTGGAACCCCAACGTCATGGAGCAGCGCAACGGCCGCATCGACCGGCACGGCCAGAAGAGCCGGGAGGTGCTGATCTGGCATCCGGTCGGCAGGTCCGACCGCGCCTCGGCGGCGGTCGACGACTCGGAGTTCCTGTGGCGGGCCGCCCAAAAGGTCGAGACCATCCGCCAGGACCTCGGCAGCGTCGGTCCCGTCCTGGCACGCCGGATCGAGGACGCCATGCTGAAGGCCACGTCCACCCGGACGCTCGACACGACCGACGTGGAGACGGCCGACAAGGCGAGGCGCGGATCATTGGCCTTCGAACGCGACCTGCGCAGGCGCGTCGCCGACCTGCACCAGCGCCTCACCGACACGCGGACGGAGTTCGGTCTGACGCCGGAACGCGTCGGGCGGGCCGTGTCGTTGGCCCTCGGAATCGACGGGCAACCGCCTCTGGTCCCGGTCGCGCTGGACGGCGCGCCCGAAGGCTCGGTCTTCCGGGTGCCCGAACTCACCGGGGCCTGGGACCGGGCGAGCACGGGCCTCGCCCATCCGTTCACGGGCGTCCGGCGACCCGTCACCTTCGACCATGCCGTGGCGAAAGGGCGCGACGACGTGGTCCTGGCCCACCTCGAGCACGACCTCGTTCAGCTCGCCCTGAAGCTGCTGCGGGCGGAGGTGTGGTCGCTGGAGACGAGTCGGCGGCTGCACCGGGTGGCGGTCCGGTCGGTGCCGGGGCTGGAGCGCCCGGTGGTGGCCGTCTGGTCGCGGCTGCTGGTGACCGGAGGCGACCACCGCCGTCTGCACGAGGAACTGACGCTGGCCGGGGGAGAGCTGCGCGACGACCGCTTCGAGCGCTTCCAGATCACACGAATGAAGGAACTGATGGACGCGTCCGCGCCTGTCCGTCCGGACGAGGCCCTGTTCGGTGCCCTGGCCGCCCGCTTCGGCAAGCACGAGAACGCCGTCCGCACCGCCGTGACCGCCCGTTCCGGCGACCGGCTCCAGTCGCTGCGAAATACCCTCGCGCTGCGCGAGAAGGCGGAGATCGAAGACGTGACCGGCGTCCTCGAGGACCTCCGGAAGGCCCTGGAGAACGAACTCCGGCAGGAGAAGGAGGAGTCGGCCGTGATCATGCTTTTCGCGCCGCCCGAACTCGAACAGCTCAAGCGCGACCGTCAGGCGCTGTCCGACCGCCTGGCCCGCATTCCCGAGGAACTCGAACGGGAGGTGGCCGCCGTCCGACGACGACACGCCGACCCGACGGAACGCACCTTCCCGGTGGCGGTGGTCTTCCTCATCCCCGAACACATGCACGGAGGCGACCGATGACCTGGCAGGCACAGACCGAAGCGGCGCGGGAATGGCTTCCGCTGGTGGAGATCTCGGGCGTGTACCTCGCGCCGAAGGTGCTGGACGAAGCGTTCCCTCAGAGCCTCGACCCCGTCGCCACCGCCGCCCGGCAGCGGGCACGGAGCGCCTGGGAGGAGTGGCGCGACGCCGTGGACGACGGCGATCCCCGGCTCCCCGACCTTCACCGCGAGTGGGTGAATTTCGTCCTGGGCGAACTGCTCGAATACCCCGGCCATCTCCTGCAACCCGTCGAGGACGGTGACGGGGCGTGGAGTCGCGCCGAGCCCGAATCCGGGGACGTCGCCCGGCCCGTCTGGCTCATGCGGCGCGGGACCGACGCCCCGAAGGTCGCCGTCTTCGTCCTGCCGCCCGACCGGTCGCTGCACCGGGCCTCCAAGGCGGTCGCCTCACCCCTGGACCGGGCGACCGCCTGGTGCCGTGCCGAAGGCGTCCGCTCGGCCCTGCTGACCGACGGCGAGCAGTGGACGCTGCTGGACGCCCCGGAAGGTGCGGTCTCCGGCCACGTGACCTGGCACGCCCGACTCTGGTGGCTCGAACCCGTCACCTTACGTGCCTTCTACACCTTCCTGAACGCCCGCACCGTCTTCGGGCGGCCCGAGACGACCTTCCCCGCGCTGGTCGACCGCTCGCTGGAATTCAAGGAAGAGGTCACCACGACCCTGGGTACCCAGGTCGAACGCGCGGTGGAGGTGCTCGTCCGCGCCCTCGACCGTGCCGACCGCGACACGGCGGGCACCCTGCTGCGCGACGTTTCCGAGCGTGAGCTGTACGAGGCCGGACTGACGGTCATGATGCGCCTGGTCTTCGTCCTCAGCGCCGAGGAACGTGGCCTGCTGCTGCTCGGGGAGCCCGTCTGGGACGGCTACTACGCCGTGTCCACCCTGCGGTCTCAACTCGAGGAGGTCGACGACCGCGACGGGCACGGTGTCCTCGAACGCCGCTTCGACGCCTGGAGCCGTCTGCTGGCCGTGTTCCGAGCCGTCTACGGCGGCGTCGACCACGAGACCCTGCGACTGCCCGCGCTGGGCGGTTCCCTGTTCGACCCCGATCGGTTTCCCTTCCTGGAAGGCCGCGCCGCCGGCACGAGCTGGCGGGATATGCCCGCCGAACCGCTCCCCATCGACAACCGGACGGTCCTGCTGCTGCTCGACGCCCTTCAGCGCATCAGGATCAAGGACGTCGCGCAGACCCTCTCGTACCGTGCCCTGGACGTCGAACAGATCGGGCACGTCTACGAAGGTCTGCTGGAGCGCACCGTCTCCCGCGTCGCCGACGTCACGCTCGGTCTGGACGGGACGGGCAAGTCGAAGACGCCGGACGTCCTCCTCACCCTTCTCGAGTCCGCCCGGCTGGACGGGCGAGAGCAGCTCCTCACCGTCGCCGCCGAACTGACGGGCCGGACGACCCCCAGTTCGAAGGCTACCCTCGCGCGCATCCTCGACCGCGCGCCGACCGACGACCTCAAGCGCCGCCTGCGCCGGGCCTGCGGCAGCGACGCGCTCGCCCGCCGGATCCTGCCGTTCGCGAACCTGCTCCGTACCGATCCCTGGGACGAGCCGGTCGTGTACCCGAAAGAAGCGTTCGCCGTCACGAGCGGGACCGACCGCAGCACCACCGGAGCCCACTACACGCCCAAGGCCCTCACCGAGCGCATCGTCGGCACCACCCTCGAGCCTCTGGCCTACGTCGGTCCCGCCGAAGGGCTGCCCCGCGAGGAGTGGAGACTCAGGAGTGCCGTCGAGCTGCTCGACCTGAAGATCTGCGACCCGGCGATGGGTTCCGGCGCGTTCCTGGTGCAGGTCTGCCGCTGGCTGGGCGACCGCGTGGTGCGGGCCTGGCTGGACGCCGAAACGGACGGGCGGGCCCTCACCGCCGACGGCGACGTCGTGCCCGACCTCGACGGAAGGGAGGCGATGACGACCGACCCCGAAGAGCGTCTGCTCCAGGCCCGCCGCCTCGTCGCCGAGCGCTGCCTGTACGGCGTGGACATCAACCCGGTCGCCGTCGAACTCGCCAAGCTCTCCGTCTGGCTGGTCACGCTCGCCAGGAACCGGCCTTTCGGTTTTCTCGACCACAACCTGCGGCACGGCGACAGCCTACTGGGCCTGCGCGACCTCGAACAGTTGACCGAGCTGAGCATGACGCCTTCCAGGGGTGCGGGTCAACGCATCTTCTCGATGAACGTTCGGGAAGCCGTGGACCGGGCCGTCGCCTTGCGGACCCGGCTGCGCGCCTTGCCGATCCGCGACATCCGGGATGTCGAAGCGATGGCGAGACTCGATCTGGAGGCCCGCGCCGTCCTGCGGCGACCGGAACTCGCCGCCGACGCTCTGATCGGCGAGGCCATGTGTCATGTGGGAAGTGCCGCTACCCTCACCGCTGCCTTGAACACCCTGTCGAGCGAAGTCGGGAAGATGACGGACGGCGACACCGAAGGCGAGCAGGCCGTGAAGAGGCGGGCAGACGCCGCGCTGGCCGTTGACCTATCCGATGTCGGGAACCCACGCCGACCGTTCCACTGGCCACTGGAATTCCCGGAGGTGTTTCTCAGGGAGAACGCCGGATTCGACGCCTTCGTGGGCAATCCGCCCTTCCTCGGAGGACAGAAGATCACGGGAGCGATGGGTACGGCTTTCCGTGAATATCTCGTTCAATATCTCGCGGGGGGGCGCAAGGGTTCTGCCGATCTAGTCACCTACTTCTTTCTGTCGTGCTTCGGCTTGCTGCGGAATGGGGGGACATCGGGACTGCTGGCGGTGAACACCATCGCCGAGGGCGACACGCGCGACGTGGGCCTGACTGCTCTGTTGAACGAAGGTGCAGTGATCTTCGAGGCTCATCCGAACGAACCCTGGCCTGGAGCGGCAGCTGTGGTAACAAGTAGGATTCACCTGATCCGGGGCGATTGGAATGGTATACGCAACCTCTCGGGAGACGAAGTCGATTTGATTTCGTCGTTTCTGACCGCTGAGGACGACAAGAGGGCTTTTACGCTCGAGATGAATTCAGACCGATCATATCAAGGTGCTATCGTCCTGGGTGATGGATTCATACTTGAAAGCCGTGAAGCGCTCGACGAGTTTATTCGCCTTGATCGTAAAAATGCAGAGATCGTCCATCCCTATTTGAGTGGAGATGATCTGAATTCAAATTTCACTCAAATTGCTTCCCGGTGGGCCATCGCTTTTTGGGACTGGCCATTGAATCGTGAATCCAGTGGTTCTTGGACGAGCCTTACAGAGGCTCAAAAAAGGTCTCTCCTAAGACAAGGAACAGTCCCGTCAGATTTCCCAGGAAAAGCGGCTTCCGATTATCCTGTCGCTCTAGCACGCATCAAAGAATTGGTCCTTCCGGAGAGAGCGAAAAAAAATGACCGTGGTGCTAGAGAGAAGTGGTGGAAGTATTACAGGATTTCGGCGGATTTGTATCATTCAATCGGAAACGGACATCATTTTTACAATGACCCACCTGAGTGGACTTCGAGCCGCAACTGCACTGGAGAGGTAATTGCATTTGCAACACAAGCGACAAAATACCCTGTATTTGAATTTTGCTCCAACAAGCAGATATTCGCAAACAGTCTCGGAATTATCACCCTGTTCGATTACGCTCATTACGCGACCCTGAATTCGAACTTCCATACCGTATGGGCCTGGAAATACAGCTCTTCTCTGGAAACACGAATGCGGTACACGCCGACCGATTGCTTCGAGACCTTCCCGTTTCCCGTTTTTGGGGCCGACGACGCACTTTTCGCACTCGGAGAGCGGTTGAGGGCGGCCCGGAGAGCCGGTCACGAGGCCTTCGAAGTCGGCCTGACCGACCTCTATAACCTCCTCCATGATCCCGGCGAGTCTGCTCCGGAGATCGTGGCCCTCCGAGAGGCGCACGTCGCCGTGGACGAACGCGTCAAGTCGCTCTACGGCTTTGACGACATCAATCTGGAACACGGGTTCCACGACGTCACCTATCTTCCCGCCACGGACTGCACCCGCTTCACCGTGAGCGAAGCGGCGCGACTCGAACTCCTGCGGCGGCTGGCGGCCCTGAACGTGGAACGGTACGAGGCCGAACAGGCCGCCGTGTCGCTCCCGAAGAAGGTCACGCCGAAAGCGGCGTCGAAACGCGGACAGACGACCGGGGAAGGGGATCTCTTCGCCTTTTCGACGCCTTCAGCCGCCCCGGAGGACGTCGGAAAGTCGGTGCTCGAAGTCCTGAAAGGCCGTCGGAGATGGTTCGGCAAGACCGAGATCCTCCAGGAGAGCGGACTGCCGCAGGAGTCCTGGAAGGCGGTCATGGACGGTCTGCTGGCGTCGGGTGCGGTCGAGAAGGAAGGCGAGAAGCGGGGCACGAGATACCGTGCCCGGACATGACGGGCGAGAAGGGACGGAAAAAATGACCGGAAAGGGAAAACAGGAAGATACGGCGGTCACGTCTGCGCCGCCGCCGAGGGCACCGGGCGCGTGGCTGGTGCCGAGACGGGGAGACGACATGTGCCGGGACGGTCAATCGGTGGAGCTGTCCGGCGGTCTGGAGCACTGGCAGGACATCCGGATCGGCGACGGCCTGCTGGTGGGGGTCGAAGTGGACGGCGAATGGCGGGCGGAGACCTTCGCAGGCGTGTTCCGCATCCGTGGGCTGGTCGGGAAGACCGTGCTGTACTTCGATACCGCAGCCGAGGTGCCGACCGCACCAGGTCTGGAATCGCTGGGCATCGGTACGCCGGGCCGGGCCGGGGCGGTCGAGCGGCTCGACTGGACCGGGTACGAAGCGGCCCTGCGGGCCTGCACAGGCGGGGGCTTCGGCGACCTTCCCCTGATCGAAGACCAGGCCTACCTGCGGACCCTGCTGCGACTGGCGTTCGAGGACGACCTGTTGGGACCTGCCGAGGGGCCGGACGAGGAGATCCCGGACATGGGCGTCCGCGACCGGTACCTGGTCGGCAAGCTCGCTCCCCGAGACGCCGTGCCGTACGTGGTGTCGGGAACGCCGGAGCAGGCCGAGGCGGAAGAAGACGAACTCGTCCTCCGGGAAGGCGTGTCGTCAGATCCCGGACAGGAGTTCGGGCAGACCTCCGGGCGCAGGGACGCGGAAGAGGAACCGGCGGAACTCGACGCCTCGACCAACGCGTCGCTGGTGCCCTCGTCGCTGGGCTTGACCTTCTGTGTGGCCGCCGACGCGACACACCTCGCCGTGCGGGTGTCCTGGGGCCGGTACGAGCGGCGCGAGAGCGAGCGGCACTTCGACGAGAAGACCGGGAAACCCTCGCGGGTCTGGAAGCGGATACCGATGGGTGGCGAGGTCGTGCTTCCCCTGGCGCAGGAGGGTGGCACCGCGCCGCTGGTGCCCGATCCGGGCTGGCCCTCGGTGGTGATCGACGGGCGGGTGAGGCTCTCGCCGAACGGACACGACCGTCTGGTGACGGTGTTCCTGGTCAACACCCAGCCCAAGCCGGACACGCAGGAGGACGCCGCCTGGCTGTTCCAGCCCGAGCTGACGGTGCGCGACCTGTCCGGGAAGCCGGTGTTCCGGCGACGACCGCCGCTGAAGGCCGACGGTTCGGACGAGGAACGCGAGGCGATGGAGATGCTCTACCGCCGCCACGTGGAGTTCGCGGTGGGCCACAACGTGTCCGTGACGGCGCAGGTGGACGCCGAGAACCGCGAGCGTGCCCTGGAGGTCCGCACGCGGATCGTCCCGGCCTCCGAGGTGCCGGTCACGGAGACGCCCGTCCTTGGGCAGGGCGTCCCTGCCGACCTGATGGACATGCGCCGCCTCGCGGGCATGACGCGCGAGGCGCTGGTCTCGGGCCTGAGCGCCTTCGCCGACGACTACGCGTCGTGGATCGCCGGGCAGCGCAGGAAGGCCGCGCCCGGCGCGTCCGGGTACGACGTTTCGCTGGGCGACTGGAAGCAGGTGGCGGACGCGGCCACGGAGCGCTGCGTCCGGGTCCTGGGCCGCCTGCGCGAAGGGATCCGGGTCCTCGCCGACGACGACCGGGCACTCGACGCCTTCCGCTTCGCCAACCTGGCGATGGCCGACCAGCGCGTGCACAGCATCTGGGCGCTCCGGCGGCGGCGCGGCGGCACGCCCGACCTCGCCGCCGTCGACGCCGACCCGCGAAACCGGTCGTGGCGGGCCTTCCAGCTGGCCTTCGTGCTGCTGGCGATTCCCTCGCTTGCCGACCCGACCCATCCGGACCGGACATCCGCTTTGGAGGCTGAAGCCGACCTGCTGTGGTTCCCGACCGGCGGCGGCAAGACCGAGGCTTATCTGGGCGTGGCGGCGTTCGCGATGGCTGTCCGCCGCATCCAGGGCGACCTGGGCGGCCTGGACGGCTCGCGCGGCCTGACCGTGATCATGCGCTACACCCTTCGGTTGCTGACCCTGCAACAGTTCCAGCGCGCCAGTACCCTGATCTGCGCCATGGAAGTGCTGCGGAAGGCCGACGAGGAGAAGTGGGGCACCTGGCCGTTCGGGATCGGCCTGTGGGTCGGACAGAAGAGCACGCCGAACACCACCGAGGAGAGCCACGACGCGGTCAAAGCCGACCGTGACGGAAAGCGGGGAACGGGTTCGACGCCGGCTCAGCTCACGACCTGTCCGTGGTGCGGCTCGCCGATCGACCCGAAGCGCGATGTCGCGGTGGACCGCGACAGGAGCCGGACCACGCTCTACTGCTCGGACGACCTGAGCGAAGATCCCTGCCGCTTCGCGCAGCTCGGCGAGCACAGCCCCGGCCTGCCGGTGGTCGTCGTGGACGAGGAGATCTACCGCCGCCCACCGAGCATGCTGATCGCCACGGTCGACAAGTTCGCGATGATGGCCTGGCGCGGCGCGATCCGCACCCTTTTCGGACGGGTCGAGGAGGAGTGCCCCCGTCACGGCCTGATGTGGCCCGATGTGAAGGACTGCACCGGCACTCACCTGGCCAAGGGGAAACTTCCAGGGACCACCGTCCGCGAGGTCCGGTCGCTGCGCCCGCCCGACCTGATCGTCCAAGACGAGTTCCATCTCATCAGCGGCCCGCTCGGGACGATGGTGGGCCTCTACGAGACCGCTATCGACGCCTTGTGTTCGTGGACCCTGGACGGTCTGACGGTGCGCCCCAAGGTGATCGCCTCCACGGCGACCGTCCGCAAGGCCGCCGAGCAGGTGAACGGCGTGTTCCTGCGGCACGTCACGGTCTTTCCGCCGCACGGCGTGGACGTCGAGGACAACTACTTCTCCGTGCGCCGCGACGTCGGGGAGGTACCCGGACGGCTGTACCTGGGCATCTGCGCGCCGGGCAGCTCCAAACCCGCCATGCTCATCCGGATCTACGTGGCGCTGCTCACCGGGGGCCAGGCGCTGTTCGCCCGCTTCGGAGAGCAGGCCGACCCGTACATGACCCTGGTGGGCTATTTCAACGCCCTGCGCGAGCTCGGCGGCATGAAGCGCCTGGCGGAGGACGACGTGCAGACGCGGTCGTACCGGGTCGAGATGAGCCGCATCGGTCGTCCTGGGCTCGCGCAGCGCGGCGTGCGCGAGGTCGACGAATTGACCTCGCGCGTCTCCAGCCGCGAGATCCCCCTCAAGCTTGACCGGCTCGAAGTGAAGCACAAGGCCAAATGGGGGAAGGGCGAGCCCCGCTCGGTTGACGTGGTGCTGGCGACGAACATGCTCTCGGTGGGCGTCGACGTCAACCGGCTGGGCCTGATGGTCGTCAACGGCCAGCCCAAGACCACCGCCGAATACATCCAGGCGACCAGCCGGGTAGGCCGCTCCTTCCCGGGTCTGGTCGTCACCGCCCTGGCCTGGTCGAGGCCGCGCGACCTGTCGCACTACGAGACGTTCGAGCACTACCACGCCACCTTCTACAAACACGTGGAGGCCCAGTCGGTCACGCCCTTCGCGCCCAGGGCGATGGACCGTGGCCTCACAGGGACGCTGGTGAGTCTGCTCCGGCTCGGTGGAGCTGCGCTGAACCCCAACACGGGGGCGGCCCTGATGGACCGTCTCGGACGACCCGAGATCGTCTCGGCGAGGGCCGCCGTCCAGGGACGGTCGGGCGACGTCACGGCCAGTACGGCGGTCGCCGCCGACGCGGGCGACATGCTCTCCGAGCGCCTCGACCGCTGGGTCCACGAGGCGCTGCGCCCCGGGAGGACGCTCGGCTACGACAAGGGCGGCGGGACCGTTTCGCCCCTCCTGGCACGGCCCGGCCTGGGCGCGTGGGAACTCTTCACCGCCCCCACCTCGATGCGTGAGGTCGAACCCGGCGTCCGTCTCGTCATGAGCCGGACGAAGGTCGAAGACGGCCCCGCCTGGCGAGCCCCTATCGTGACCGACTCGGGAGACCGTCCATGACCAAGAACACCGACAGCACCGTGGGTTCCGTGCGGCCCAGCCAGCTCCTGTGGACCTACGGCCCGGGCGCGCTGGTCGACCTTCCGAACCTCTCGGTTCTCACCATGGGACTGGGACACTGGGAACTCGGTCTGTGCGCCGAAATCGACGAGCCCCGTCTGCTGGCTGCCGTACGCCAGGAACTCGGGGCGCAGGTGGGCAGCCTACGGCGGCCTCCGATCACGGAAGACGACGTGGACCCGCTCTCGGCCGAAGCGCTTCGGGGCGTTCCCGTTCGCCCGTTCCCGCGCTGGCTGCGGTGCGTGAAGTGCGGGTTGTTGGCCGAGTACGATTCGGGCCTGTTTGAGCTGGTCCCGGACAAGTACCGGCCCGAACGTACCCGCTTCGTCCATCCGAGCTGCCAGAAGGGAAAAGGCAAGAAGTCCGACGCGGTACCCGCCCGCTTCCTGCTGGCCTGTTCGAACGGACACCTCGACGACTTTCCCTGGCACTGGTTCGTCCATGGAGGCCCCACTACCTGCCGGGGGATACTCAGGTTCTTCGAGAGCGGGGCGTCGCTCCAGACGGAGAACCTGTGGGTCAAGTGCGAAGGCTGTGGCACGTCGCGGTCCCTGGTCTTCGCCTTCGGCGAGGAAGGCAAGAAGACCCTCCCGGCCTGCCGGGGGCGGCATCCGCATCTCGACGCCTTCGACGACGAGCCGTGTACGCAGCGGGCCCGTCCGGTGATCCTGGGCGCGACGAACGCCTGGTTTCCCGTGACCCTGTCGGCCCTGGCGATCCCTCTCGCGGAGACTCCGGTCGCCCAGTTCGTCGAAGAAGCCTGGGAGGAGATCGAGGCAGCCGAGGACGTCGGCGAGCTGAAAGGCATCCTGAAGTCGCTCAAGCGACAGGGACGATTTCCCGACATCGACCGCTTCGAGGCCCAGGACGTCTGGGACGCCATGTGCCGCAGGCAGGCAGGCGGTGAGGAGGGCGACGGACACGTCACCGAGGAGGAGATCAAGCGGCCCGAATGGGACGTGTTGACTTCACCGACCACGGTACCCGGCGGCTGGCCGCACTTCCTCGCGGAACGGGTCGCCGCGCCGCCGAAACACGCGGGTCTGCTCGCCTCCGTCTCGCTCGTCAAGCGCCTGCGCGAAGTCAACGCCCTGCTGGGCTTCACCAGGGTCGATTCTCCGGAGGAAGTCTTCGACGAGAGCGGGCAGGAGCGGGTGGCCGGCCTGAGTCTGCGGCCCCCGGAGTGGGTACCCGCCAACGAAGTCCACGGCGAGGGCGTGTTCGTGCGTTTCGACGAGCAGGCCGTCCGTGAATGGTCGGGCCGCCGGGCCGTCGAGCTGCGCGGCGAGCGTCTGCTCGACGGGCACCGGGGCTGGCGCGCCAGCCGAGGTCTGGACCCGGACGAGCATTGGCCCGGCGTGCGGTACGCCATGCTGCACACCCTCTCGCATCTGCTGATCCGGGAGTTCGCCCTGGAATGCGGCTACAACGCCGCGAGCATCCGCGAACGGATCTACGCCAGCGACGACGCGGCCGCCCCGATGGCGGGCATCCTGCTGTACACCGCCGCCGCCGACTCCGACGGCACCCTGGGCGGGCTGGTGGAACTCGGAAAGCCGGAGAACCTCGGGCGTATCCTCGACCAGGCGTTGCGGCGCGCCTCGGTCTGCTCGTCGGACCCGCTCTGCTCGGAGCACGATCCGGGGGCCGACCGCTCTCTCCACGCCGCCGCGTGTCACGCCTGCGGTTTCGTGGCCGAAACCTCCTGTGAGAAAGGCAACCGGTATCTGGACCGGGCGCTGCTGATTCCCACCTTCGAATGCCGCGACCCCGGCATCTTCCCCTGAGATGGACCGGGCGCTCCTCTGGCGGGCGGTGGCCGACGTCGTCCGCGGACTTCCGGCGCTCCACGTCGAACGCCTTGCCCGCTCGGTCGAGGACGCCCCCGCTCCGAAAGCCTTAGCGACAGGGGGACATGGTGTCCTGACGGACCTGGACCGGGCGTGGCGGGCCTGTCCCGTTTCCGGTGATGTCCTGGCGGGAGCGCTCCGGGGGGCCGCCGCCACGGTCGCCGACTTACGGGCACGCGAATCGGCGGAACTCGTGTGGACCGGCCCGACCACCTCGGCGGTACCGGTCAGGCAGACCGACACCGTGCTCGTGCAACTCTTGGGCGAGGCCGCGCGCGAGATCCTGGTCGTGAGCTTCGTCGCCCATGCCGTGCCGAGCGTGGTGGACGCCCTGAACGCGGCGGTGCTGCGCGGCGTCGAGATCACGGTCGTCCTGGAGCGCTCGGCGGCCACCGGCGGACGGGTCAACGGCGACTCCGTGGAACGCATCCGCCGTGCGGTCCCGTCTGCACGCCCCCACGTCTGGGCCGACGAGCCGGACGGGAGCGGGTTCCGGGGCGCGGTGCACGCGAAGTGTGTCGTGGTCGACGGGGTCTCGTGCCTGATCACGAGCGCGAACCTGACGTCCGCCGCCCTGGGTCGGAACATGGAACTCGGCGTCCTGCTGCGCGGTGGACGCCTTCCCAAGCGCTTGGCCGATCACTTCCGCGCCCTGATCGAGAGGCGGGTACTCGAGCCGGGCTGAAATCGACTCGAAAATACTTTAGGCCAGGCGGTATCAATCAGTATTTTCTGCTGCAACACTCCAAGGACGCGGACGGCATCTGATTATCGGGGAGTACCGGCACCGTGACGGTCGGCAGGTCAGGGTACAGCGTGGCTGGAGAGATCTCCCCGAAGGTGCTGGGGCCGCTGTAGATCGTTACCGGCGGCTCTGCCCCGATTGCGTCCTCCAGGCAGTGGAGCGTCTTCGAGCGTGCGGGTGTAGCGGCTATCGAAGCAAGATGACAGGGCATCGCAGCGGCGACAGGGCCCGAATGTGCTCGACTGACTGATACAGGTCATGCTAGACGACCGTGGGCGACATGCCGGTGGCCTGGAGGCGGTGTAGGTCCGAATCGGTAAGTCAGGCCTGCACGTCCGTGCCGAAGCAGAGACGCAGGTGGGCACGTCGTCGTCGGAATCTAGGCCGACCCATTCTCCAGTCGTCCCTGCTTCACGAACATGTAAAAGAGTTCATCCCCATCGGGGTCCATGATGCCTACCCAGAAGTCCTCCGAATTCCTGGGGAAATCGGCCTCCCCATCGGTGATACCGACCTGGTGGCCATCCGTTCCTGGCAGCTCGGCTATGAGCATCATGCAGCCGCCTCCAGTGTCCCAGCCCTGGAACGTCAACCCGTTTAACGTCTGCAGCCAGCCGGAAAGGCCCAGAGACATCAGGGTCGCGTCGAGGGGCGTAGGGTTTATTCTGTATGACTCCTCGACAATATCGTGGACGATGGCATTCATGGTCGGAGTCTACGAGAATTCCTGTCCGTCGTCTCGCTCCGTCACAGTAGGATATAGCGCCGATGGACAGCGGAATCGAAACTGTATCGACTGAGATGTTCGTCTGGGTTTCTGTTCTGAAGCACTTTTCGCGCATCCGCTCTCAGATGCGTTGGATGTTCTGCGCGAAGCAGGCCTATTGATCTAACCACATGATGGTTTACCCTGAGAAGGCGTCAATCAAATACGGAAGGGCGCACCACAACCCTTCAGAACATGTCATGAACGGACATCTGCGCGTCGTGCAGTTGCCGGTATCGGCCTCCCTGACGGAGTAGCGCCTCATGTGTCCCCTGCTCCGCGACTCCAAACTCGTCCACTACGACGATTCGGTCTGCATTCCGGACTGTGGCCAGCCGGTGTGCGATCACCAGTGTCGTCCGGCCTTCAGCGAGCTGGTTCAGGGAGGCCTGGATAGCGCGCTCCGTTGCGGTGTCGAGGGCAGAGGTGGCTTCGTCCAGAATCAGGATCGGAGGGTTCTTCAAAAACATCCGGGCGATGGCGAGACGCTGCTTCTGCCCCCCGGACAGCTTGACCCCTCGCTCGCCGATGACCGTGTCCAGGCCATGCGGGAGCGCGGCAATCACATCGTCCAGGCGGGCCCGGTGCGCTGCCTCAAGGATTTCCGCTTCGCCGGCCGTCAGGCAGCCGTAGGCGATGTTTTCGCGCATCGTCCCGCCGAACAGGAACACGTCTTGCTGGACGATACCGATCTGTCCGCGAAGCGACGACAGCGTTAAATCACGGACGTCGTGACCGTCCACGGTGATGCGGCCACCCGTCGTCTCATAGAAGCGTGGCAGAAGTGAGCACAGGGTGGTCTTGCCGGCCCCGGACGGCCCAACGAAGGCGACCGTCTCTCCTGCACGGACGGCCAGATCAATGTCGTGCAACACCCGGCGGCCCGCGCCGTACCCAAACGACACGCCCTCGTAGCGAATATCACCTCGCAGCACGGGTGCCGTACGGGCGCCCGCCGCGTCCCGGATGTCCGGCACCGTGTCGAGGAGTTCAATGTATCGGCGGAAGCCAGCCACCCCTTTGGGGTAGGTCTCGATCACCGAGTTGATCTTCTCGATGGGGCGAAAGAAGACGTTCACCAGCAGCAGAAAGCCTACGAACCCGCCGGCGGTGAGGCCGCCTTGCAACACGAAGTACGCGCCGGCGATCATCACGGTCATCTGGGTCAGACGCATACTCAGGTAGCTCAAGGAGGTCGTCGCTGCGATCAGGCGGTAAGCTTCCAGCTTCCTGCGGCGGTACTGGTGGTTATCTCGCGCGAACAGGCCTCGTTCGTGCTCCTCGTTCGCAAACGCCTGCACCACCCGGATGCCGCCGACGTTCTCCTCGATGCGCACATTGAAGTTTCCCACCGAGTCGTACAGTGCCCGCCAAGTCTGGGTCATGCGGTTCCCGTAGCGACTCGTCAGCCACAACACCAACGGCACGATGACCGCCGTGATCAGCGCGAGCCGGGGGTGGACGCTGAACATCAGGGCGAATGCTCCTAACAGCGTCATCGCCGCGATCACCATATCCTCCGGACCGTGGTGAGCCACCTCACCGATCTCTTCCAAGTCCTTCGTCAGGCGTGCGACCAGCGCCCCGGTCTTGACATTGTCGAAGTAGCTGAACGACAGCTTCTGGAGGTGATCGAAGGCCTTGCGGCGCATCTCGGTCTCGATATTGATGCCCAGCATGTGCCCCCAGTAGGTCACCACGGCCATCAATCCGGTGTTCAGCACGTAGATGCTCAGCAGGCCCACCCCTGCGGCAGCGATCGTTCCCCACTGCCCGGTCGGGAGCAACCGGTCGACGAATGCCTGCACCGCCAGAGGAAACGCCAGCTCCAACACGCCCGACACCACGGCGCTGCCGAAGTCCAGCAGGAACAGCCGCCTGTAAGGAGCGTAATAGCTGAAAAAGCGCGAGAGCAGCGGATTCAAAAGGCGGGCCTCATCGCCGTTCAGCGTAGCGTGTCGTTCTGTGGTCCGATATGTGCCACTTGGCGTATGGCGTCTGCTCGTATGTGATTTTCACCATCTTGGAACCGGGGGCATACAGTCTCGAGAGAGTCCGTTTGGACGTCAAGGCGCGGCGGCTCGGTGCAGCGGACGGGGAGACCTCGACACGCGGGCTGGAGTTTTGGGACTGGGGCTTGGTTGGCGGCTGCACAATGACGGTCGCGACGTTACCGGACGATGACATGTTGCAGCTCACTGACGGCGCGGTGGACCTGCTCAGCAACGCCGCCTGGTTCTGGCTCAGAATCGTCGACTCGGACGGCGAAGAGCCGCTGTCCGTCACCGGGTAGGCGGAGCCGCCATCCACCGCCTCAAGACCTCATGGTTTCAGCGCACCGGCGACCTTGTCCACGACCGAGTCCTTCTCCTTCTTGATTTCCTTCTCCCAGACCCTGACGACGCGCCAGCCGAGCGCTTCCAGGTCTTCGACGTTCCGGGCGTCCCGTTCAATGTTCCGTTCGATCTTGGCTCTCCAGAAGGGCTGCAACTTCTCCTTCCAGGTGTCGAAGTCGCGCCCGTGCCAGAAGTCGCCGTCCACGAACACGGCCAGTTTGGCCTTGACGAAGACGATGTCCGGTGACCCTGGTAGGCCCTTCACGTTCTTCCTGAACCGCAGGCCACGGCGATGTAGTGCCGAGCGCAGCGCGAGCTCGGGCGCGGTGTCCTTCTGGCGCACGCGACCCATCAGGGCGCTGCGCTGTTCCTTGGTCAAGCGGTCGGCCACGGCGACACGTTACCCCGTCCGGCCCGCCCGCTCGGTAGCGGATGTCGCTCGGCAGCACCCTGAGCGGTCGCCGATGCTTTATATTCCGTTGAACCGCGATGACCCTCCTTCCCTTCTTCCGACACGAAACCGATCGCCCGGTCGTCGCCGTCGACCTCTTCTGCGGCGTCGGCGGACTGACCCACGGCCTCCGCCAGGAAGGCGTCAAGGTCGTGGCCGGCTACGACCTCGAGCGGGACTGCAAGTACGCCTACGAAGCCAACAATCCCGGAGCGACTTTCTTCGAGCGCGACATCTGCGATCTCGGGGCCGACGAGCTGGCGGCGCACTACCCTCCCGACGCCGTCCGCGTTCTGGTCGGCTGCGCGCCGTGCCAGCCTTACTCCTCGGCGGCGGCGAAGACGAAGCAGGGGATGGCGGCCGAGGCGCTGGAAGCGGAATGGCGGCCCCTGCGTAAGTTCCTCGAACTGATCCTCGAACTCAGGCCCGACGTGGTCAGCATGGAGAACGTGGTCCGGCTGGCGACCCCCGGCAAGTTCCCGGTCTACGCCGAGTTCAAGGAGGCCCTGATCGCTGCCGGATACGGCGTAGACGAGTACCGGGTCTACGGTCCCGACTACGCCATCCCGCAGGCCCGCAGACGGTTGGTCCTGTTCGCCTCGCTCACCGGACGGGTGGACCTGCCGCCGAAGACCTGCGCGAAGGACGCCTACCCGACGGTGGGGGAGGCCCTGGCCGGACTCCGGCCACTGGAAGCCGGCGGCGTGGACCCGGAAGATCCGATGCACCGCGCTTTCAAGCTGGGCGAGCTGAACTTGGAGCGGGCGAGGACTTCCAAGCCTGGAGGGACGTGGTCCGACTGGCCGGAGGAGCTGCGGCTGGCCTGCCACAGGAAGTCGACGGGAGCCACCTACGGTTCGGTGTACGGGCGGATGGACGCGGGGGCACCTTCGCCCACGATGACGACGCAGTATTACAACATCGGTACGGGCCGTTTCGTGCACCCGACCCAGGACCGGGGCCTGAGTCTGCGCGAGGGCGCGATCCTCCAGACCTTCCCGCCCGAGTATCGTTTCGTCGCCCCAGGGGGCGAGATCGGGTTCAAGCGCCAGGGACGCCAGATCGGCAACGCCGTGCCCCCCATGCTGGGCCGGGTCATCGGGCGCTCGATCCTCGCCCACCTGGGCCGCGCCGAGATCGCCGGTCCGTTCGCCGTACGAGACGGGGTTCTCCCAACGTAACATCCGACTCCTCGCAGGAGGCTTCTGGTCGACGGATGTTGGCCGGTCGCGCTCCCTTCGACGTCGGTTCTCGGAAATCGCATTGATACGGCATCAAGTGGAGTGCCTACGCGTCGACGATGAGGACAAGGCTGGACGTGACCACTCGGAGCCTATCCAGAGGGTTTTTCGGAGGAGGGTGCCGTCCGACCTTCTGTCTCAGTCGAGCTCGGCTTGAGCAACTGCCGTGTCCTCGTCGCTGTTCACCCTGGTGCTCAGTCTGGCCGAACTCGGGAGAGCATGGCACCGCCCATCGGATCTGGCCTCTCCCTCAAGGTACTCTAGTCTGGACCGCGTCAATCGTCAGTTTCACCCCCCGCGTCCTGTACCCGGCAACAACTCGACGGCCTCGACGAGCGGAGCTCACACACCTTCTGCAGGCGCTGTACGTTCCCCGACACCTTGAAAACCCTATCCTGCGGATTGAGCTGCGCCTGGGTTCCCATCGGCAGCGTGAGCCGAGGACTGGTATGCCCGAAGTCGACGTTCGCCAGCACCACCATCGCCTTGCTTCGGGACGAGACGATCTGGCGGAGGTTCATGGGGCACTGGACCAGGACGGAAGGGCCGACGTCGGCCCTTCCAGTTTCTTCGGATTCAGCGTCTGAAGACGTGTGCACCGTGCCATGCCAGGGCTTCGGGATCGGGCCAGGCCCTAGCGTCGTTTGGGAGGATCAACCGTGTCCCGCTCTCGAACCGGAGTTTCCCGAGCTGGCCTTCGAAGCTCAAGGCTTGGAGCCGGATCGACGTCGTCATCTCCACCACGCTGGAGACGTACCCGAACGTGATCAGCCCCTCGTCGTAGAGGCGATGGACGCCGGCGGTCAGCGAGAGGCCGTTACGGACGTTGTCCGATCCGGCAGCGGCCACCGGCCGAACATGGGCAGCTTCCAGCAACGCTCGGGCTTCGCCAGCGGACGATCTGAAGCCTGTCAATGCGCACTGGAACGCGTATGCGGAGAGGACCTGCCCTCGGAAGCCCCGGTCCCGGACGCTCCGTCGGACGAGCTCCTCCGCCCGGATGGGCGTTAGGGGGATGCTCGCGGCAGGCAGTTCGGCGACTCCGATCAACCCGCTCGCGCACAGGATCGCGACCGCTTCCGCTGCCGTGACCGAGCGGACGGACTGGCCCTGGAGAACCGTACCCCACCGTTGACGGGGTACGGCCTGTAGGCGGAGTTCGAAAGCGGTCCCCTCCACTGAGGTCAGGGACGACGGAACCGGGAGCGGGATGAGCTTGCCGTCGTATCGGACCTCCCACTGACCGTCCGGCCGTGCCGTCGGCGGTGAGTTGAGGAGCCCCCAGGAGACATACTGCTGCTGCCCTCCCCCACGTCTAGGCTCGTAGACGATGGCCAGTATCGGTTCACCCCCGTCGAGCGAGGCGAACCTGGCTAGGTAGGTCTTCGGAAAGATGTATGTCTCGTCGGTATCGCCGTACGGATTATCCTCACGCCGGGAACTGAGCACCAGGTATTTCATCGGAGCACTCAATATAGGACGCCTCGTCGACCCGGACTCTGACGGTGGAGTAGATGGCTCTCCTGCACGAGGTTCAGGAATCTGGATGTTCGGATCGACCGCTCCCCCACATTGAGGGGGGTCAGAATGGCCCGACCGACGACTGCCCGAGGACTGGTGGGACAGCGTTGCCGATCTGTCTGCCTTGGCGTCTGAAACTGATCTCCTCGCCTGGGCGGACGAACTGGTAGTCGACCGGGAAAGTCTGGAGGAGCGCACCTTCGCGTAGGCTCGGCCCACGGTGTTGTGTGGGATGGACGAATCTCCCCGTACCGATGTTGAAGAACTGTGTCCTCATCGTCGGCGCAGGGGCTTTCGGGTCCATCCGGCCATAGACCGAACCGTATCTCGAGCCGCTCGCCTTGTTGTGGCGAGCAAGGCGCAGTTCCTGTGGCCAGTCGGCCCACGTTCCTCCCGGCAGCGCGCTCTTCGCCCGAGCTGAGTTCAGGTCGCCGAGGTTGTAGGTGCAGTGCAGAGGATCGTTTGGATCGGTCTCGCCGGCTGCCAACGGCCGGAGTTCCGAGACGGCGTCGGCTACGCTCGGGTAATCGACTTTCGAGTGTGTCTTCGCCGGCATCTTCACCTCTCCATGCAGAGCGGCGAACAGGACGAGTCGGCGGGCCTGCGGGATCCCGTAGTCTGCTCGCAGTCGCGGTCGCGGACGTCCAGATCCGACGCGGGACCGGTCGAGACGTCTCGGGCCGATGCGCTGCCGCGTCTGCACGGATTACCGGTAGAATAAGCGGTACTTTGTAGTCGAACGAAGTGGATTCCCGAGCTGGGTGGTCGCAGCCGTGTCTGGTATGGACACGTTCGCCATGACCATCTCGCGGTCGGAGAAGCATTGATGAACAGACCCGATTGGCGCGCATGGTCGTACAACGACTGGAATTCCAACCTCGTAGAGCACTGTTTCGGCTCGGACGAAGCCGGTGCGGTGGAGCCCGTGGAGCGTATCGTCGCCACACCTCAAGAGCTCGCCGCCGTGACAGGCGACCCGGAGGCTGCACCGGACGAGGTGGCAGCTCGTTTTGTCACTGCAATGAAACGGGAGCTGCCTCTCCACGGGATCAGCTTCTACGCCTTCTGCTCGGACACGGCGGCCAGGGGCTGGACTCTACAGTCCGCCAGAGTGCCTCACTTCTTCGCGATGCTGTGGTTGACTTGCCTGGTGGCCAACGGCTACCCGGATGGCGGTGCGGACGAGTACCACCGACGAATAGCCGGATTGTTCGGTAGGAACATGAACCTGGACTGCTTGCCCGACCTGTGGTCGCAACTGCAGGAATGGACGTCCATCCGGGCCTCCACTTCCGCAGGGCCACGGTTCCGTCGACTCGTCCTGCCCCCACCGGATCGCTACCGGACCGTCATCGGCTCGTCCTGGTTCCTCGCCTTCCCGCACGCTCAGGACCGAGCGAAACTGTGCCAGCTGTTGGAAGAACACGATCTCGTCGGTGAAGAGCCGGCCCTCCACCGGACGGTCGCTGTCCTGGAAGTAGCTAAGCCGATCTTCAGTGCCAATTTCGTCAAGGATCTCGACGATTTCGTCCGGGATTTCTACTCCAAAGACCGGGACGTACGCGACAGCGCTTTCTGGCGCGCGATTCGGCGCGAAGCGCTAGATGCCACTCGCGACGGCGGAGACTCCGGGGTGCACCGCACCGACACCCGCTTGATGGCCTATTACGATGCGGACGACGATCTGCTCGTGCCATATGTGGCGTGCAGCGGATCGGCACGCCTCCCGGAACCGTACGTGAAGGGTGATCTGAATTTCGACGTCGACGGTCTCGACTGTTGCGTGTTCTCACCCGTGGATGGGGAGCTTTCTATGCAGGCTGCCGCGCGGGCGGCATTCGAAGGCCGTCTGCCTGTCGCCAGCGCGGCCCTCCACTTCCGCAGGGGTGTGATGATCTTCAAGGCCGTGTTCAGGGGAGAGTACGAGCTGGTGGGTGGGCAGGCGGCGGACAACGCCGATTTGGCGCTCGTCCGCGACGACTTGGTCTCCCGCTTCGCCGCGCATTACGGAGGTGTCACCGACCCGGCCGCTATCGACGGGCTTGACGGGTGGCGACAGGTACGAGACTGCAGGGTGTCCATCCGCCGCGATGCGCCTGAGGGACTGGAAAGGGTAGGGCACCTCCAGGCGACGATGGCGCCGCCCGTGGTCCGGATCGTGGGGGGCATCCGTGGTGACGACGGCTTCGTCGCCTTGCGCGGTCAACTCCCTGTCGTCCGTTTCGCCGGGGCCATACGGGTCGAAGTCGAGTCGCCCGACAACCGCACGTTCCTGGCTGTGCGATCCTCTCGGATGCCGGACGACTGGCTCCTCCCCGACGACATCGTCACCGGGCCCCCGGGCCGCTACCTCGTGAGGGTGCATTGGCCGACGCCGGACGGTATCCAGCACGTCACCGCCGGCGAGTTCAGGCTCGGCGCGAAACAGACGGATCATCGGTACAAGCCTCTACCGGCCGGCGTTCACGTGACGGAAGGTGTCGGGCTCGCCGCAGCGGCCTTCGAACGTGGTGAAGAGGTGTCCAGCCAGATCGCCGGCGCGCTCCTGAAGGAAGACGAGGACGGCTCCGCCCGACCCGATCTGATCGCTACGCTCTCGGACGTCCTATACCTCGGCGCGTCACCGGGGGACGTGAGCCGTACCAGACGACCCGCTCAGGACTGGCTGCTCCTGGGCCCACACCATAACCCCAGGCTGCTGCTGTTCGTCGGGAATCCCGACATGCCGGAAATGCGCTCCGGTCGTAAGAGCACACACGATGGGAGCCGCAGCGTTTGGCTCAACACCATGCACAAGAGCCGGACGGTCAAGGTCAGGACGGCGGCGGGAAAAACTGAAGTCGTGGCCGATCATCCCAAAGTGGCGAAGGCCCTGTCGATCTTCAAGAACCGTAGCCTGGATAGAGAAGACAGGCCGGACGAATCCCTGGCAGCCCTGACGCCGGTCCCGGTCATGCCCTGGTCCGGCGTCGACTCCGCAGTCGGCGTCAAGGAACTCGTGGACGCGGTCGCAGCCCTGGCATGTCGGCGCAGCGGCATCCGGCTGAACAGCTTGGTGGAGGTGTTCGCCGACGCGACCGGGTGGAACCGCTTTGACCACGCGGCCACGTTGTACGAGCTCCTGCGCGCTTGGGTGGAAGCCGGTCTCCTGGACGTCTTCCACGCACGGGGACAACCGGTGTCGAACGTGCTGGCGCGCCGGCCGGGTTTCGTCGCCTACCGGATCGGCGACGGATTCCGTGCCACGCTGCTCGGGCTGTTGCCGTCTTCCGGTGCCTTCGCACTGGAGGAGGCGGCTGCCCGAAGAGGGGGGACGGTAGTCCAAAGCGTGTTCGGCGCCAACCCCTGGCAGCCCGAAGCCCTGCGTCTGGACGTCACCGATCTCTCCGTGCTGCGGGAGATCACGCGGGAGCTGGAGCTGCAGCCGGTCAGGTGGTTCGACCCTCCTGGGCCGGGCGGCGTGTCGCCGGGTCAGGGGCCGGCCACTTGCGGTTCGGCCCCGGCATACCTCACGGAGAAGGTCTGGGACTGGAGGGCATCGCGCTTCGTCCATGCCCCTTCCACATTCGCCCGGATCGGCGTGCAGGTGGAACTGCGGCGCCATCTCAGGTGCTGTCCGGTCTATGTCGTCACCGACGATGGCTGCGAGGTGGCGTGGTCGGAGGTGAGGAACTCGGCTCTGATCTGGGCCTACCGCCTCAAGTACGACGACCTGCCTTTCTCCGACGAAGCGGGCGGCCCAGTGACGCGAACCTGGGCCGGTGGACTCTACCTCCCGTTACGGTACGGGCGCCTATGCGCTGTCGTCGGGGCTGGCCTTTCCGGCCCTGCCGTCGACTCGTCCGGTCAGGTCACGTCTTACACGTATCCCCTATACGGCACCTTCCGGGAACCGCTCTCTGCGTTCCTGAAGGCCTCCACGGAGACGGCACGATTCGTCCACTGAACCAGTGAGGCGGCCCGCCGCCTCACTCTCCTAGGAGTCCACATGCAAGATCCCATCGGCAGTTTCCTCAGGATCCGCGACCTCTACCTCAGTTACCTGGACACGGCGTTCCGCATCGGCGACCCCAGTGTGTCGGCGGAGCGTGCGAAGCTGTTGCGCGACCCCGGAACGCTGTGCACCGAGCCGCTGATCGAACCACTCCCGCGGTACGCACCGTCGGAATTCTCCTTCCGAGACCTCCTCCATCCTCCAGCGACGGGAGACGATCCCCTGGAAGGCATGTCCCCCCAAAGTCGCAAAGCGTTCGTGGAACTCGTCCTGTCAGGGCTGTTCCCGTCGGACGAGGTCGCCGATCCGGCGAGCTCCCCGCTCACTCGGGTGGCGAAATTCCATCCGTACGCCCACCAGGTGGCGATGCTGGCCAAAGGTACGAAGTCGGGCACGCCAGGCGTCGTGACGTCGGGTACCGGCTCCGGCAAGACGGAGTCGTTCCTGCTGCCGGTGTTCGCGGCACTCGCCGAAGAAGCTAAGACTTGGCCTGCTCCAGCCACCGGGTATCTCCAGCGCCGGTGGTGGACGAATCCGCAGACCGGTCTGCCATATGGGAAACACCCGAACGACTCGACGAGCAGACCGTCTTACAAAGCCATCCCGGCCGACCTTCGGCCACTGACCTCTCACCCTCGCCGGACGCCGTTCGTGCCCCATCGACAGGGGGAAACGCGTGACGCTGCGATGCGCGCGATCGTCCTCTACCCGATGAACGCTCTGGTAGAAGACCAGATGGTGCGCCTCCGAAAGGCACTGGACTCCAAGGAAGCGCGGGCGACCATGGACCGAGAGTTCACCGGCAACAGGATCTTTTTCGGACGGTACACCGGAAAGAGCCCGGTCACCGGCCACGAAGACCACCCTGCCTTCCGCGACCTGCTCGACTTGGACGGTGCCGACTCTATCCTGAAGGCACCGGCGCACCTGATTGACGCCGGCGAGGCTGAAGGGGAAGGTGGGAACAGCACGCTGGGCGACGTACGTAAGGCCGAGGTCAGGCGACGCGACAGGAAGCAGGAAGAACTCTTCGACTACATGGTGCAGGCTGAAGGCGGTCAGGCGACGGCCAGGGAACACGCCCGGGGCAAGGCGGTCTACCGCGCCGCCCCGTTCAATCCTGCCGAGGCGGCCTCCGCCTTCGACGACGATGCCCCGTTCATGTTTCCGTCCACCGACGGAAGCGAACTCGTCAACCGCTGGGACATGCAGCGCACCCCCCCGGACCTCCTCATCACCAACGTCAGCATGTTGAGCGCCATGCTCTCGCGTGAGGTAGACGAAAACCTCTTCGGTGCCACTCGGGCTTGGCTCGAGAAACCCGACTCCTACTTCTACCTCGTCTTGGACGAACTGCACCTGCAGCGTGGCTCGGCGGGGACCGAGGTCGCATACCTGTTGAGGACATTGCTGGACAGGCTGGGCCTCACGGAAGAAGGTCAGCGACACAAGCTCCGCATCCTCGCGTCCAGCGCATCGCTTCCCACCTCGTCAGGCGGAGAGCGAGAGAGCGTCGACTACCTCTGGGACATGTTCGGCCGTCACGGCACGAATCGGGTCTCGTCGACGGGAATGAAGACGGAAGTGCAGGACCCGAAGTCACAGTGGCGCGCCGCGATCGTTCCCGGCCGGGAAATCCCGTATCCCGACGGGAACGGCAGTCTGCAGAACATGGATTCACGACCGTTCGTGCGATTCCTGCAGCGCGCGATCGCCGCCGATCGTCCCGATGGCCTTCTGACCGCGCCCGATCCCGGCGACGACGAGGCACGGGAGTCATGGCGAGGGATCGCAGAAGAGTTGGGCGTTCCTGTCGACGGTCGACCGGTTCCGGAATGGGTCGCAGATACCGTCCGGGCTGCTGCCACAGAGATCGCCGGCGCCTGCTGGAATGCCGGAGAAGGCCGTATGCGGGCCGTCGGTGCCCGCAAGCTCGTGTGGACTCTCTTCGCGGATCTCCGGGCCGAGGCGGCCACAGCGGAAACCCTCCCCTACGACAAGGCTCTGCTCGCTCTGCGGGCTCTCCTGTTCGTGAGGGGATGTGGGGACGGCTTGGCACCGTCGTCCGGTGGGCGCGTGTCGGACGCGCCCTCGTTCAGAATGCACACGTTTTTCAGGAGCGTCGAAGGGCTCTACGCGCCAGCATGGAAGAACGCCGGGATTCCGACCGAGGAGGCCGACCCTGAGCGCCGCACCGAGATCGGCCGCTTGAGCGTGGAGCGCGAGACCCGCAAGCGCTTCGACGTAGGAGACGGCGGGCCTCTGCGCATGCTGCGGCAATTCGAGCTGCTCTACTGCGAATGCTGCGGCGAACTGTTCCTCGGCGGTATGCGCGCTGGAAACAACTCCAGAGCGGCGACGACTGAACTCCTGCCGCACGAACCCCTCTTGGACGGTCTACCCGACACGGCCTCCGCGCAGCAGTTCGAGCTGCTGTCCCATGAACAGTACGCCGTGTTTTGGCCTGCGCCCGAAGGAAGCGTGCCGATGGTGAGCAAGGACGGTACGGTGGAAAGTTGGAAGTCCGCCCGGCTGAACCGCGAAACCGGTGTCGTGACCCCTGCCGTGCCTGTAGGTCGCGCACGGAGCGCAGCACCGACCGTCCCAGGCGAAACGGTCGGCGGTTTCCTGTTCGATCGGCGTAGTGCAGCCATGGACCGTCACCGTCGGAAGGAGACCGATCCCGAGACACACGTACCGTACGCCTGCCCCAAGTGCGGTACCGACTACGCTCCGCGCCGCAAGGGCATGGGCCGGTTGTCGCCCGTCCGGAACTTCCGTGCCGGCTTCGGAAAAACCACGCAATTGCTGGCCACGGAACTGTTCGACGTGCAGCGCGTCGGCGAGACGGAACTCGACGCGAAGCTGGTCTCCTTCTCGGACAGCCGGCAGGACGCCGCCCGCGCGGCCCTGGACATCGAACGCAACCATCACCAGGACCTGCGCCGCGAAATCCTCGCGATCTGCCTCCAGGAACAGGTCAAGACGAAGCGTGACGAGGAGGACCTGAGAGCCGAACTCGCCCGCGTGAGGGAAGAGCTGCACAGTGCGATAGACGAGGATCGGGACGAAGACGAGCGCACGTTGCGCACAGCGCGCGTCAACCTCCAAAAAGAGTTGGAGCAGCTCGGCGACGCATCGGTTCCATTCGCCGCACTCGTCGATCCCATTGACACCTTGAGCGAACGGGCGCCGGGGCCCGTCCGGCCACTCATACAGATGATGGTGGTCAAGGGAGTACATCCATACGACGACGCTGGAATCGAGCAACCTATGGGACATGCCGACAACGCCGATAGGAAGCCGGCCTGGTTCGATTGGGACGCCCTGTTCGACCTCAAGGGCGACGGCCAGGTCCATTGGAAGGCGGATCATAGTGTGAACCGGGCTTCGACGGATGCCCGCCGTACTTTGGTGCACCGATTCGTCCGAACCATGACCGACGTCATCTTCAGCAAAACGTACTTCTCTTTCGAGGAAGCCGGCCTCGGGCATGTGACAGTCCGCTTGGGCAGCCTGCCTCAGCAGCGGCGTACGGAGAAGCGGCGGGCGGAGTTGAGTGCGCTGCTCCGTGTCCTGGCGGATGCCTACCGCTATTCCCCTTCACGGTATAGAAGCGACGACGACCGACTGAACCACATCGGACCGCGGGGTACGGTGAGCGGCAAGATCTTGGCCTACGCGAAGAGCGTATGGGGAGATGCGGACGCGGAAACGCAAGTCGAGCTCGCCCTCGGCGACTTGGCGGAGGCTGGACACCCGGGTGGAATCGTCGACGTGTGGAACGTCCGGTTCGTGCTCCCTGAGCCCGACGCCGCCTACTGGCGTTGCGGACGCTGTGCCCGCGTGCACTTGCACCGGGGATCGGAGCGGTGCACGCGCTGCTTCGAGGAGCTACCTGTGGAGGCGGCCGGTACCGTGGCCGAACTACGTACCACGAGTTTCCTGGGACGCCGCGTGAACCGCGCCTTGAGCCATTGGTCGGACGCGGGCAGTTCGGTCGATCCGTGCTTCCGTCTACATTGTGAGGAGCTGACAGGGCAGACCGAAGATCCTGCGCGGAGGCAACGGGAATTCAGGGGCATCTTCGTCCCGTCGTCGGACCGGACGCGAGAAGACGAGAATGGCGGGTTGCACGAACTCAAGGCGACCATAGACCTGCTCGCCGTGACGACGACGATGGAGGTCGGGATCGATATCGGCCCGCTCCAAGCCGTGCTGCAGGCCAACATGCCCCCGCAGCGGTTCAACTACCAGCAGCGCGTCGGCCGCGCCGGTCGACGAGGCCAGGCCTTTTCCATGGCCTTGACCGTCTGCCGCACGAAGAGCCACGACCTGCACTACTTCAGGAACCCGGAACGGATGACGGGCGACGTGCCTCCACCCCCAGTGTTGACGAAAAGCATGGCTTCCATCGCCCGACGGTTCGTCACGAAACAGTGGCTCGTGGCCGCGTTCGCGCGACTGAGGACCGAAGACCGCCTAGACCCGTTGGGTCTGTACCCCGGTGACGTCATGTCTCCCCCGGACATTCACGGGGAATTCGTGCCTACCGCCACTTATCTCGCCCCAGGTGGCGACTGGAAGGAGCGTCTCGAGGGTGCGCTCGTCGCTACGCGGGATGGAGCGGTGCGGTTCGCAGGCATCCTCGCTGAGGACGGCAAGGTCAGCGTGGACGTTCCGGACGTGCGCACGTTCATCACCGGATTGAACGAGAGAGTGACTTCCGAAGTCGCCTACGGCCTCGCCCAGTCGATCGCGGAGTTGGGCCTGCTGCCGATGTACGGGATGCCCACCCGGGTCCGGAACCTATACCTCGGCCATGTTTGGTCCGGCGGTCGCATGGAGGTCGAGACGGTCGACCGCGACCTGGACGTCGCGATCTACGAGTTCGCACCAGGCGCCAAGCTCGTGAAGGACAAATACGAGCACCTGAGCGTCGGATTCACGCCAGAGTTCGAGCTTCCGGCCTACGCGCCCGCGGGCAGAGTCATGCCTGTCAGGGCGTTTCAGGACAAAGCCTTCGGGGAGACTTTTCAGCTGGCCCAGTGCCCCTCGTGCAGCGCGTGGGCCCGAGTGGAGACAGATACGGACGACTCCGAGGCGCGCTGTCAGGCATGCGATACCTTGCTCGGTAACAGCAGTCGCCACGAATGTGTCGTCCCGAACGCGTTCAGGACCAATTTTCAGCGGAGAGCACGGGACGAGGAAGGCCTCAGCGGCACCCGCCACCGTACCGTCCACGCCGAAGGCCGACCGATCCTACTCGAAGATCACGTCTTCTCCGAGGCGGCGGGGCACACGCATCTGTCGCTGAGCCTGGCGTTCGACGATCAAGCGCGTACCTACCGCTTGAACCGAGGCGATCCCGAACGCGCCTTCACTGTGAGCCACGGACGGCAACTGTTGGAGATCGGCAGAAAGAAGTACGACCTGCCTGCCCAAGAAATCGCGGACGAGCTCACTGAACAGGTTCGCGGATTCGAGCCTGCACCGAATCCTACACGCGTCTATTGGCTCGCCGCCCCGAAAACCACCGATTCCCTCTATCTCGCACCGACCGAGGTCCACTCGGCGCTGGCCCTCCACCGCCTCCCGGCACAGTCCGCGGAACCGGACCCCGACACGCAGTCCAGGTGGCAGGGTGTGCGCGCCGCTGCCATGTCGGCGACGTTCATGGTCGTAAGCCGCGTCGCCCTGGCACTCGACATCGCTCCGGAGGAGCTGGCGGTGCTCGAACCCCGCCATTTCGGATCCGACCGCTCCCGTCCGCTCCTTCAGATCACGGACGAACTGATCAACGGGGCCGGCTTCTGCCGTATCCTGAGCGAGTCGGAAGGTCCACACCGTCCCCCGAGGATCATGGAACATATCGCCTCCATGCTGATGGACGAGCGCGCCTATCCGCAGAATCCGTTCCTGCATTCGGAGCATCGCGACTGCGACACCGCCTGCTACCGGTGTCTGCTCAGGTACGGCAACCAGCACTATCACGGTCTGTTGGACTGGCGGCTCGGCATGTCGTACCTCCGTGCCATGGTCGATCCTGCCTTCGCCTGTGGGCTGGACGGCGACTTCGACGCTCCCGGACTGCGGGAATTCGGCGAGACCGCAGGCCGACTCGCTGGGGAGATGGTGGAACGGTTCGGCGGCCAGACACGGACGTTCGCCTCAGGTCAGGTGCACGGTTTCAAGATCGACACCAAACGCGGGTCCACCTCGCCCTGGGTACTCGTCGCTCACCCCCTGTGGGACTGGCGTCCCCTGCCTGCTCCAGGCACGATCTTGTTCTCCGCTGCCGAAGAAGCACGTGCGGACACAGGCACCGTGCTCTGTTGGGACTCGTTCAACCTGGAACGTCGTCAGGTCCAGGTGCGCGAATGGATCAGGAACCAGGCGGTCACTCAGCTTCAGCCCTGAGTCGACTACCGGAAAACGTGCGGTACATGCACATGCCCCAGGACTATGGCAGACTCGAGGTACATGGAACTGCAGCTGCACGGCGCACGGATCGACGACGTCTCCAACCGGGGGGAACGGCGGATTTTGGGAGAACTGGAGCGCTCGCGGAGTCACCCGGCCGCGAAGGACTGGGTCGTGCTGCACTCGGTGCGGATCAAGCCGTATGCCTATTCGAACGGGGGCGAAGTCGACGTCGTGGTCATCATGCCCGACCAGCATGCGGTCGTCCTACTCGAGATCAAGGGACACGAGTCCGTAGAAGAGCAGGGGGAACGGATCCAGGTACGGTACCAGGACGGGTCGCGGAAGGATCCGCTGGCTCAGGTGGACAAGGCCAGAGGCGCGGTGTTGTCGATCCTGCAACAGGCGCGCCGCGAACGGCAAATTCGGGACGACGCGTTCGTCCACGTCGTGACCGGCGTCCTTCTGCCGTTCGCTACCCTCGGTGCCTCCGGTGGTATCCCATGGGATCGGAGCCAGATCGTGGACGAGCGTGGGATCAACGCCGGACTCGTGGAAGCGATCGTGAGGATGGCGGAGTACGGCGCCAGTGGTCGACAGCCTCCTGCTAGCCCCTTACACCCGCAGATGCGGTCGTTCCTGCGCGACCTGTTCCAACCACGGTTCCAGCCCGCGTTTGACCCGCGAAGCCAGGTCGAGGCGGCGGAGCGTGAGGCCCTGGAACTCACTCGGCAGCAGGCCCAGATAATCGAAAGCATCTTCGAAAACGATCACCGCCCGCATGTCATCCACGGCCCGGCCGGCTCCGGTAAGACCGTCCTGGCAGTGGACCTGTTATGCCGCTATCGGGACGAGCATCCAGAGGAACGCATCCTCTTCCTATGCTTCAACGCCTTCCTCGCCCAGAAAGTACAGGCCTCAAGCGACGGTCGCTTCGAGGCGTCGACCATCCACAAGTTCATGTCCGACATCACCCGAAACATGTTTACACGGTCGGAACGGGACTCTGCCGACTACCTGGAGCGTATCCTCCCGGAGCGAGCCGCCTTGGTCGCGCTGGACGAGGAGATCAAGTACGACCTGATCGTCTTGGACGAGTATCCCGACGCCTTTTCCGATCAAGTCCTCACCTTTCTCGACTGTCTCTTGGAAGGTGGCTTCGCCGAAGGGCGCTGGCATTTCCTGGGGGACGTGCAACAAGACGTCTTCAAACGAGACGTGCGCGAGCGTTTGTCGGCATTCGAGAAACGGTATTGCCCGGCACGCGCACCCTATCGGATGACGTTGAACGAAAACCTTCGGAACACCCGGCAGATCGCGGAACTCGGCCGGCGTATCCTGCGCGATCCGCACATCCGTGCCGTCCGCCCGGACGGTGTCTCAGTGGAAACGTCGGGGTACGCAGCGCTTCAGCCTGCATTGCAGCGCGAGGTCAGACGATGGTTGGCCCTGGGCTACCGGCCCTCGGAGATCGTGGTGATCACGCCGGTACCCTCACAGATTGACGTGACGGTCGACGGGCATACGATCCAGAGGATCTCGAGCGTCGACGGGGAAGCGGCGCTCGGGTCGACGACTGCCCGGAAGTACAAGGGCTGCGAGAGTCCGGTCGTCGTTCTGGTTGATCCGCAGGACACGCCGGCCACGGACGACGAGCATCGCCGGCAGCTGACCTACGTGGCGGTGACGAGGGCCAAGCACGGCCTGAGCGTCCTCTACCGTACAGATAGGCGGGCAGCGTTCGACGCTCTCTGGTCATCCGGTACGCCGTGATTCCAGATTCAGGTGATTGCCGTTGGTGAAATCGAGGACAGTCGCTCATGCTCGGCCTTTCCGAATTTTCTTGTCGAGTCTGGCCCGGTACCGCTGCATGACCAGCTCCACGGTGGAGGGTTCCACCACCACACCAATGTCTACGGAATGGTGTGATGGTGGAATCGTCGGACTGTTCCCACCACCGTCTGATGGCATGGTGGCGGAAACGGTGGATTCGTGGATCAGGGCCTGTACAGTGCGGCCCAGCGCCAAAATCTCTTCGGTCCTAACCAGGTCGCAAAAATCGCCGACCGGGTTCAAGCGTCAGGGACGCCAGATCAGCAACGCCGTGCCGTCCGTGCTGGGCCGGGTCATCGGGCGTTGGATCCTCGCCCATCTGGGCCGCGCCGAGATCGCCGGTCCGTTCACCGTGCGAGACGGCTTTCTCCCGGTGTAGCCTTCCACGCGCTGCCGGAGGATCGTGGACGCCGGATGGGGTCGGTCGTGCTCCCTTCGCCGTCGGCTCTGGAACATCGCAACCTCGGACGGGAGCGACATCAAGGTGCAGCGGACGTGACATCAATCACCGAGGGCTTCGCCGGGACATCGCCGACACCCGCACCAGATACTTGGAGCGGCAGGTGTCTCGAGCACGGCACACCTTTACCCGACCGTTCACCTGAAGAGTTTGATCGACCGTCCTGCCTTGGCCTGGTAGGACCACACCTTCTGGGTCGGGGAGACGTCTCGCTGGATGCGTCTCCCCCCCAGACCGACGACCTGGCGCTCGAATTCCGCCTGATCCACCATGACGGTGAGGTTGTCGCGGTCATACAGCACCCGGCTGCGGTACGTCGAGTCGGAGACGAACTTTTTCGTCTTCCGGTCGAACACTTGAACGCGCAGGCCACCCGACGGCGTCGGTTCGAACTTCACCGGCGTCTTGCCGTACAGGAAGTACTGGGGCTTCTCACGCATGGCTGTCTCCCTCCCGGGCGAGGATCTCGGCCCATGTATTACTGTACATGCGTCGGCTCGCGATGTAGAGCGATCTCGTCACCACTTCCTCCGCGAACGGCATCTCGACGTGGTTCTGGGCCTCAATGCCACGCTGGATTTCGAAGACCTTGTGTTCGTATCGGTCCACCTGCGCCATGAGCTCATGCATAATTTTGATCTCGGCCACGTGCCCGTGGAGAGACACGCTGAACTGCAAGTCACGATACCCGGCGGCAACGGGACGAATCATCCGATCGCGGAAGCCGACCACGTCGAAAGCCTCGCCCAATCGAGAGGCCACCTCGTATAGTTCTCTCAGGCTGGAGCAGACGAGGGAGCCACCCAGCAGATCAATGGGCAACGTCAGATTCTCGTCGTCTTCAGGCCGATCCATCTTCTCAAGCGCCCGGTTGGCATCCTTGAGGTCGCCTGGGCGCAGGTGGCACTTCACTTTCAGATGCTGTGCGCAGGCCTGAACGCGCACGCGAAACTCCGGGGCGAGCGTCTTTGCCTGTCGATAGGCTTCGACGATGTGCCGCGCCCCCTGAAGTGGGGCCGCCTCGAACGGTGCGGCCAGGTACAGCGCCCAGCTCTGCTCCGCGAAACTACCAAGGCCGGCCTTGCGTGCCGCCTCGAAGTAGGCTTCCCGGTCTTGACGGGGCCTGGCCGAGACGACTGGAGGCGTGGGGTGCTCCTCGGCCACTGGAGGTGTGGTCTTCGGAAGGACGTCGCCCGCAGGTGCAGGTGCCGTCAGTGCGCTCCACGTCGTGACGCTGCTCAGCTCCCAGAAGAAGGCCGTCCCGCTCTGATCGACGCTGACGAGTTCGGAGTCCCCGGGTCCGAAGGTAACGAGGTGAACAGGGTGCTCGTGTGGGAGGACAGCGAGTTCCTCGCCGCTCCGCACGTCCCACAGCCGTACCGTACGGTCATGCGCGGCCGAGGCGAGCAGCGTTTCGTCCGGGCTGAAGGCGAGGTCATGGACGCTGCCGTCGCCGTGCCGCACGCCTTTGAACTTACGCTTTCCCGTGGCGAGGTCAAAGACGCCCACCTCGCCCTTCTGTGAGCCGATGCCGATCAGGCCGCCAGGGCTCAGCGCGCTCGACGTCAACCAGCCGCTGAAGTCGTAGAGATCGCCCTGGTCGAGCACCAACATCGACGCGAGGGTCGTGGTGTTCCACAACCGGACGTGCATCGTGTCACCGAAGCCGGAGGTGGATAGGACCGATCCGGGCAGCGTTTTGAACGAGAACTCGGTAACGGTCATGTCGTCGAACCCGGCGGAAGTGCTTGCGAAGGGAGGTTCTAACGACGCGTGATGGAGCTGCCCCCCGACGTTGTATGTGATCGCCTGGCCGTCCTCCTCGAGTTGCATGGTCAGCCGGGGAACGTAGGGGATGTGAGGGATGCGCGCCACCTCGTGCAGAAGCGTATTGTCGAGCGCACGAACCTCGATGAGGTCCTCCGTATCGTCGACGTTGCGCAGTCGCAACGCCTTGCCGTGTCCGGGCTGTGAAATCCAGATACGGGTGTTCTCGTTGGTTTCGCCCTGTCGCCTTACCTGCCGGTGTGAAACGCCGACCTCCACCCACCCGTGGAGTCCGCTGATCCACAATCCGTCGCCATGCCACTGCGCGTGGGTCGGCCAACTCACGGGAAGGTCGAGGCGAGCGGCCGGATGATGCGGCGAGTCGGGTGTGCGCTTCAGCGAAGGGACGCCTTCCAGACGGTACTCGGAGACACCGCCACGACGAAGCGCGAGCAGGTGCGCACCGTCACCCGTAAACAGCACTTGCTTGACCTCTCCAGCGTAGGGGGGAGCTGTCAACTCCCCTTCGCGAAGAAGTTCCGTTCCCTCTTCCGGCACGCGCCAGAGGAGGATGCCTCCCCGAGTATCCGCACTCGCGAGCAGTGGCAGGGTCGGGTGCCACACGATGCTCGTGATGAAGTTGGGATTGGGGCGCGCCGCGCCGCGGAACAATAGCCTTCCCGTGTCCGGATTCCAGACACACACGTCGTTGTGCTCATAGACGTAGCGCTCGAAGGGACTCGCGGCCTGTTCGTCCTCACGGAACGTGCCGCCGCCACCCGCGAGCCAGGCTCCGCTGGGAGAAAAGGCGAGGGTTCGCAGGCCCGGAGGCACGTCGAACCCTAACTTCAGAGCGGAGTTGGACGTGCGGTACACCTCGCACTTCCCTTCACGTCCGACGGCGAGGAGAGATTCGTCGGCGGACAGCGCCGCGGCGCGGCCGGCCGGGTCACCCCGAAGATCCACCGTGCGGCTGAGCTTCGGCTTCTTCTCACCGACATCGACGAGTGTTATTCGCCCGAACGAGAGGGCCCACAACCGCCGCGCCCGGTTTCCGAGGACCAAGGCCTTGGGTGCCGAGGTGAGCTTGACGGGCACCAGGCTGGACATGCTGTTGAGGTCAATGACCTCGACCTCGTCGCGGTTCGAGTTGCCGACGAACACCCGGCGCTTGCCTGGGTCGACAGCGATGCTGCTGGCCTCATGTCCTCGGCGTTTGACGGTGCCCAGAGTCTCGAAGGTGGTGAGGTCGAGGAGACGCAGATCTCCCTTCCCGAGCGCGACCATTTGGCCCTGATCCTCCAGTATTTCCAGGTGGGTGAAGTCACCCTCCAGAAGGAGTTCGCCTTCAGCAGAAGCCCAGGTGAGATTCACCGGTCATCCAAGGGCCAACCGGACAGCACCCCTTCGAGTTCCAGCACGCGCAGCTGTTGAGTTCCGAGATCCCACTCTCGACCGACGGCGCGACGGCGCGACTCGCGCTCTTCACGAAAGGCCCTTTCCTGCTTGATCTGGTCGAAGCCGTCATCATCAGCCGAAGTGGAGAGCTGTGTGGCGTCCCAGAGGGCACGTTCCTCATGCTGGAGGCGACGGAATATCACTTGCTTCGTTCCGAGATCGAGCGGTAATGCGGTCATGGGGATCCTTTCCGTGCGGAAGCCGGCCAAAACGTGGCCGTGTGGTCAATCCGGGGCATCCGGTAGCCCAGGCGGAGCCGCGCGAGTTGCGTTTCCACGAAGGCCGCCGCACGCTCGACGCGGAGATCGGAGGGAAGGTCGCTTCCGCCTTCATCCTTCAACATGGCTGGACGCGACAGGGCGTTGCTCCAGGTCAGGACTTCCCAATCTAAGAGGAGTCGGGGTTCGTCCGCTCCGTCGACGCCGACCAGGGTAGTCGGAGCGGCCTGGCCCGATCCGGTGAGCAGGTCGGAAATCTGGAAAAGGAACAGGGGTCGGTCGAGTTCGGTCAGGACGGCGGTGCGGCCCGCGAAACCTCTCGCTTGGGTCAACGCCTGCTCCAGCAGCTTGTGTCCCATGCCCAGCAGCCGACCGGATTCGGCCGAAGGTACTCGGCGATCGAAGACCAGGTCGCGGTAGCTCGGCAGCACGCCGAATTCCTCCGTCCAGAGCTTGGGAGTATTGAAGGAAAGGCCCCCCCCCTCCTCTCGTACTTGACGATGATTGAGCGCCAGCATGGTGCGGAAGAAGGGAGCCAGGTCCGGCAGATCGAGCTTCGGAATCATGGCGCTGACCTGGGCGTAGTCGAATCGGGCACTGTGACCTACCAGTTGCCTTACTGCGGTCAACACGTCCTCGCCACCGAACTGGCGGGTCCGCTCGTCGAACCAGGCGTCGAGCCGTTCGCGCGGTACGCGGGCAGCTTCCGCGAACAGCGACGTGAACATCGACTGGTCGGACATCCCGAGGACGAGTTCGAGCAGGTCTTCCGGTTCGTCCATCGCCTGCCCGAGTGCCTGGTTGATCCGCCTGATCTTTCCGTCGAGCCGCTCCCAAATCAACGATTCGACGGTATCGGGGTTTCGCAGGGTGACCACGTCGACCGTGTGGCCTTGTCCGTAGCGGTTGAGGCGTCCGACCCGCTGGTGGAGGCGCATCGGATTCCATGGGAGGTCCACGTGTATCAAGGTGTGGCAGTGCTCCTGGAGGTCAATTCCCTCGCCTCCCGCCTCGGTCGAGACCATGAACCGCGCTGTGCCGGCGTTGAAGCGTGCGGCAGCCTCCACCCTGGTCATGGCGAGGGTCTGTCCGGCGACCTGCTCGGCGCGGTCGTCTCCGTTGATGAAGACGATGCTCTCAGGTCCGTAGCGCTCGCTCAGAGCACTGAGGACGAGGGACTGCGTCGCCTTGTATTCGGTGAACAGCAGGACGCTGCGGCCCCCGAACTCCTGTTCGACGATGTCGAGGATGCGCCTGACCTTGGTCTCCACGAGGACGGCCTGTGCAGCCGTGACGAGTTCCTCCAGGCGAGCGATCTCGTTCTCCATCAGCATCCAGAGCGCTGCCTGAGCAGCCAGAGATTCGTCCATCACAGCAGTACCGTCCGGGTCGTCCGGGTCTGCCGCAGGAGTCGCAGCGTGACGGGACGCGGCCTTCAGGTTCGACAGTCGTCTGGCCAGGGCCCGGCGGACCGCCGCGACGGAGCTGCTGGCGAGTTTCTGCATGGCGATCAGCACGAGCATCACCGCACGGCCCTGGACACCTTCGCCGAGACTGCCGGCGTAGGCCTTGCCGGTGGCGATGAACTCTGTCATCCGGTCATAGAACGTGGCCTCGACCGGCGAGTAGGCGTAAGTCATGGAGCGGACCCGGGGGGGCTGGAAGAGGCGTGTTCCGTGCAGATCGGTCACGCGTTGCTTGTTGTTCCTGATCATCACTTCGGGAAGGGACCGGAGTTGTTCGGCCAGTGGGCGAACCGGGCTGAACAGCTCCGGTCGCAGTAACTTGAGGAGGGCCAGGAAAGCCTGGTCGTCGCCGCGATGGGGCGTGCCACTGAAGAACACCATGCCCCGGATGCGTCCGGCAGCGTCCAGACGCTCGATCAGCCGGTATCCGAGGGTGGCTCCGGCATCGGGGGCGTGGAGGTGATGGGCCTCGTCCACGACCACCAGATCCCAGGGTTCGGCTTCCAGCATCCGCTCGTGCCGCCCGCGGCGTCCGTCGCGAAGCGTATGCAGCGAAGCCACCACCGTCGAATGCGTCTCCCAGAACCCACCACGGGCCGTATCGGCCTCGGGCGTATAGCGGGTCAGGCGGATGTCGAACATCGTCCTCATCCGGTGTTGCCATTGGTCGACCAGACCTGCGGGGCACAGGATCAGGACCCGGCGGACCAGGCCCCGCGAGATCAGGGGCCAGAGGATCAGACCGGCTTCGACGGTCTTGCCGAGGCCCACGTCGTCCGCGACGAGCCACCGCGACGGCCAGCGCGTGATCACCTGTCGGCAGACCCACAACTGGTGTGGAAGGAGGGCGACGCGCGAGCGGGAGAACACGCCCCAGGCGCTGTTGACGCTTGTGATGGCCTCGGCCTGTACACGGACCAGGACGTCGGCAGCGGGAGCGGACACCGGAGTGTCGGGCCGCGTCGCCAACTCGGACAGCAGCACTTCTTCCAGACCGTGGGTAAACCGTACGATGGCGGTCGTGCGCCGTGTCAGCTCGACCCGACCGACGCCGTGGGTGGCATGCCAGACGCGTGATCCTGCGTCCGGCGGAAGTCCGGTCACGAGAACCGCTTCGACTGGACGAACGGTAGGTCGAAGGCCCCCTGGAAGGTGGCTCCCGCCTCGCCGAGGTGGCCGACCAGGAATCTGTGAATCGTGCGGGAGTCGCCATGTCCCCATGCCTTCGGGTCCACGTCACAGCCGAGAGCGGCCAGAGCCCGACGGACCGAGGCGGAAGGGTGGAACGCCTCGGCGTGCATGTGAGGGGTAACGACGGTGCCCGTCCGGAGCAGTTCACGCAGCACGAAGTGGCGACCGATACCCATGGCCCTACGGAGATCGGGAACGTCGATCCCGCTTCCGCTGAACAGGGCGCTGCCGGAAGGGTTCAAGATCATGTCGAGGCTCCGCGGCCCAGGGAGACGACCCAACCCGGAGAGGATGGACATGTACACGTCCAGGTGGCGTGACAACTGATAGGTCGCCAGGAAACGGGAAAACCAATGATAGTACTCCTGCGTCGGGGAACCGCTGAGGAAACCATCCAGGATCTCGAACCATTTCACCGGATCGACCTCCGTCGCGGCGAAGATGTCCAACCAGCCCCTACGCTCTGCCAGTTGGAGAAAGTCGCGGTTCTGCTGAGGCGTCGCCCGACCGAGACTCTGGTAGGTTCCCAGGAGCAGGAGGGCCATCCAGCGCTTGCGGTCTTCCCCGAAAGGCAGCAGGAGGCCGTCTGGGCGCATGAACGAGGGATATACCGTCTGCTCGTAGGCCGAACTGGCGGCCTGAGAGGTCGCCGCCCACTCGGCGTACAGCTCTCTCAAGAACCGTGCCGGGTTCTCGACCGTTCGACTCGGCGGAACGTCCTGACCTTCTCGGGTGCCGCCCAGAGTCTTTCGGTCCAGTCGGTCGCCCTGCTTGAGGTATCCAGCCAGGATGTGGCGTTCGTCGTTGCTGAAACTCAGGAAGACCGGAAGGTCGAGGACGTTCGCCAACCACGTCTCGGGTCCTTTGTGGAGTTCCTCGGCCAAACTCGAGGCGAGATGACCGGACAGCAGGTACGTCAGGACCGCTCTCCGCGTCGCCTCTTCGCTGGCGTCGCCTGCCCACGAGGCCAGCGTTCTGGCGTCGGCACTCAATCCGTCGCGACACACTGTGACGAAGCCGATCGCCGCCTGGTAGTCCGGATGCAGTAAGCGACTTCGGGGAGCGAAGGCCGCGCGGAGCCGTTCGTCCGGACTGACGGGCTCGCCTTTCAAGCCGACGACGATCTCGGACGCCGGTATGTAGTGCCCGGCGACTGTCCGGAATCGAAAGGTCGCCAGGTAGTCCGAGACGCCTTCCTTCTCGTCGCCGAGAGTAGCCAGCGTCCCGCTCGTGTAGTCGACGGCGAAACGGGCGGCCTGCTCGGGGCCGATCTCCGGACGCTCGCCCAACTCTTCCGTCAGCACGTCGAGCAGTGTCAGTTCGGCCCACTGGACCTGTCCGCCCGTCAGGGTAAGCAGACGCGCCGCGACCGTCTCGTGGACCAGGCTGCCGGGTGGGTATCGGAGGCTGAGCGTGGCCGATTCCAAGTGCTGGGCGAACATGCGCTCGCCGGCCAGGACCCCACATATCCGGCGAGCGACTCGGTCCAGTGAGGTCAGGACATCGTGGTCTCCCACCAGACCCGTGGGCAGTACCTGGTGCCTTTTCAGTACAGACCACAGGCCGGTGTCGTCGTTTCCCCAGACCATGAGGTGGACGAGGCGGGCGGCGAAGTTGCTCGAGGGGTCGGGGGCACGGTCGCCGAGCAGGACCCAGACGCTCTTCCAGAAGGTCTGCGGCGTGGCGTCGGCCGCCAGCGCGAGATCCTCGACCAGACGCGGCCAGTCCCGTGCCCGATCTCGGAGGCTCGCGAGGGCCTCGGCCAGTTCGCGGCCCAGTCTGCGGGCCAATTCTTCGTTCTCCGGTGCACGCGAGGCCACCTCGGACCGTCCGATGTCGAGTGCGAACATGGCGTTCACGGCCAGACCGGCGCGGGCGTGAGACCGCGTCGGTGCCGTGACCCACAAGGTCGGCACGTCGTCAGGAAGTACGGTCAATCCGTATAGACCGAGCGCGAAGAGGACCTTGCCGCTCGGGAGTTCGCACACCATGGCCCTGTCCAGCGCCGCCTGAGGGGGATGGACGCTGCCGACCCGCCAGAACGCTCCGTCGACGGGCAACTCCTGCCAGGACACGACTGTCGTTCCTTGGGGCGTGACGTCCACGACTCGTTTGACCCGGCGGGTGAACACCAACAGGAGTGGCAGCCAGGCCCGGAACTCCGTGAGCACGGGTCGGGCCTCTTCCTCGCCGACGTCGAGTTCGATGGCCGTTCCTCGCATCCGGTCACCGTGCCGTTCGAGACCGTCCCTCAAAAGACCGCTGCGGTCCTTGTCCAACCGTTTCGGATATACGCCGCCCACCACCTCGAAGGCCAGGCGACCACTGACTACCCTGGGACGTTCCGCGACGAGGTACACGCTCTTGAAACCCATCCCGAACTTTCCGGTGACCTGCATGTCGCTGGCCCCCTTGTCGCTGGCGGCGAGCATCAGCATTTTCTTGAGGTCCGCCTTGAAGCCCAGAGTCTCCCCGTCGAAGCCGGGCAGGGCGAACTGGTTGATGGTCCGGCCCCAGTGGCGGAAGCTCAGGGTGTCTTTCCCGGTCTCGATCACGAAGGTGTCGTCGACCGGCCTACCGCCACGCATGACTCCCAACTCCTCGAGGGCGTCGTCCGCGTTCTGCAGAAGCTCGAACGGGATACTGGCCGGCAGGTACTGCGCGTCCCCGACTCGCCGCCGAACCGCCGACAGCAGTCGGCCGACCACTTCCGGGTCGCTGTTCTCCAGCGCGTCGCGCAGCTCCCCTCGCAACTGGCCGATTTCCTGCGAGGCCTGGTCGTGCCGCCGTACCAGCGGGTTGTACCGCTCCTCGGCCTCCCTGTGACGCGCGATGTCCCATCGGGCGAAGAGGTCGTTCAAGGGATGTCGTCCGGGGAGGCTCAGTTGGTAGCGCATGTAGGAGATGCTGTCCTGGACGATCATGTCCTGCGTGTACAGCAGGTCGAACTGATCGCTCTCGCTCAGCTGCCGCCACAGGTCTTCGAGATGGTCGGTCCTGACCAGGTACATGCCGTGCAGCACCGCCCTCGTGGCGGCCAGCAAGGCCTCCGACAGCTCTTCTCGGGAATACGTGGCAGGATCGATCCCGTTGAGTACGATGCGCGAGACGTACACGTCTCCGTGCAAGCGCCCGGGTTCGGGGCGTCCGACCACGACGCTCGGTCGAGAAGCGTCCTTGGTCACTCGGAGCGGCTCGTCCGTCAACGACATGACCCAGAGCCGGTCCTCGCTGGACACTTCTAACGTGACCCTGGACAGACTCGACCATTCCGCGAAGGACTTGACGCCGGAAGGCCGCTGTCGGGCGTCCTCCTCGACGATTTCACGGACGACGCCCAGGGAACGGGAATGCAGATGTCGCTTCGAGACGGATTCCACTCCAGGATCCCCGCCGAGGAGGCTCAGGAACGCGCCGATCAGCTCGCTCGGCACCAGGCCTTCCCAAGCCGCGAAGTACGTTTCCAGTCGCGCTGCCGTCGCGGCCAAGGAGGCGTCGACATCCAAAGCCCCGTCGTCACCCTCTGCCGTGTTCCGCGAAAAGGTCTTCGGCGTCAGCACGTCCCCCAACAGGAGTTGCTGCTCCTGATGAAGTACGGCGCTCGCAGTCACCCCCTCGGCCTGGACGCACAGATCGCCGGCGTCGCGCCAGACGCCCTGCCTGTCGCGGAGCAGCAGTCCCTTCCTCACTTCGCTCCAGAGCTTACGGTCCCGGACCTGTTCGAGGATTCGGGAATGCATGCGTAAAGTCTCGTCACGCTCCGCTTGGGGGACCAGCTTGCGCCTCAGTAGGTCGGCCAGATGGTTGAGGACAGGAGAGAGGCTAAGGTCCGCAAGCGGCCCCTTCAATCTTTCCCGGACCTCACGTGCCCAGTCCGGAGCGACGGCATGGAGAGGAATCAGGATGTCCAGGGCCGGCAGTTTCGACGGATCGACTCCAGCGAACAGAGTCCACCAGATACCGAACGGTCGATCGTCGTCTCCGGTCCTGTAGCGTCCATCAGGACGCGTCGACATGATCTTGGCGAGCTCCATGACAGCGGCCTCGCCGGACAACGTGAATCCCGCGTCCACCAGTCTGTGGAAGCCGGGATGGACCGTCAGTTCCTCCGCCAGGTCGGAACGGGTCAACCGGATTTCTCCTGCCTCGGCCACGACTCGACCGACCGTATCGGCGAGTTCGGGCAGGACCAGCAGGTTCGCCGGGGAAGTCACGTATTTCACCGAGGAATCCGGTAGCCAATTCCGGCCGGTCAATTCCTCCCTGAGGTCTTCGAGAGTCTCCTCGTCGAGAAGGGTGACCTGTTCCAGGATCCAGAGGGCGTGTGTATACGGTTCGGCGCTCCCGAGCACCCGTTCGAGGGCCGCCCTGGAGTCTAGGGTGCCGACTCCCAGTTCGGTCCACAACGGCAGCCAAAGTGGGTCTGGCTGGAGTATGGTCACGCTCGACGAGAGGCCCGGCGGGAGCTGGGCCGTTCCCGGAAGCAGGGAGTCCGGAGTCAACGACACCGACGTCCCGCCCCTCGAGGGATGGAACGGCAACGCACGTGCGACGTCCTTCGGCAACTCGCCCAAGAGGGCGAGACGTTCGTCTCGCCCGAACTCGCCGGCGTCGATTCGGACGGTTCCGAAACGCCGGATCAGTGCGGCGACTTCTTCCGTTTCCAAGGGCTTCAAAGACATCAGGTCGCGGGCAGGGCGGTTGAGCAGATCCGCCAGGACTTTGGGCACGACCTGCCAGGACTGGCCGGACAGCAGTTGACGGGCGAGGCGTTCCAATGTCGGTCTTTCGCGTTCCACGACGTAGAGCGGGACCGGATCGTCCATTTGGTCGGAGCGGCCTTGCAGCGTCGCCCGAACCAGGGGATCAAATTCCTCCAGCAGGTTCTTTTCCATGATCTTCTGGAGGACGCCGAGTCGACCGGACAAGGACACGAAAGGGAGTCCGCGGCGCACGAGTCCGGTGACCACGTGCGGATCGAACGGTCCGACTCGCCCTCCCAACGCTTCGATCAGCGCGGCGTCCGTGAAGGACGTCTCGAGACCGCTCAACGCCGACTCGGCGACCTTGCCCCATTCGCGGCTGGAATCGGTGTCCCGGTGGAGACGTCCATTGGTGATCCTGTCCCAAGCGTCGACCGGGGAGATGAATTCCGGGTCACGGCCTTCGAGCTTCCGGATCTCCACGAACGGTAGCTCGGCGACCGCGACGCGCAATGTCGGGCGCGCCTCTTCCGCGACCGCACCCAGGACCCTCTTGACGGCATCGGTCGTGCCGCGTTGCCCGGCGAGCGCGTGGATGATCGTCAGGGCGTCCTCGGAGGACAACCGCGCCTCGCCGGTGACGTCCACTTCGCCCGGAAGCACGAGCGCGGCGATCGGGAGCAGGGCGAGGCGTCTGCGGACATGGTGCGCGAGGTTCTTCGGGAGCACCAGCCGCCGTTCCACCGGGGTCGTCTCGACGAGCGTCTTGAGTTCTCCGCTCGACGCGGCCAGCGCTTTGGGATCAAGCGCCGACACGCCGGAAAGCAGAGACCGGCGGGCCTCCCAGTTGCTGTCGTGGGCGACGACTTTCAGAACGCGGGCGAGACGCTCCAGACCCGGTCCGTCGAGGTCGGCGAGACGTAGGCCCCGGAAGAGAATTTCGAGATCGACGTCGGACCACGTGGATAGGGAGCTCGCTATCAGATGGGGGGCGTCCGCCTCGATGACCGTGGCGTTTCGAGCCATCTCCCTGAAGCCGGATAGCCAGTTCTCCACTCCGATACCTTCCGTCCGCGGGCAGGGGAGGAGGCGCGTGCCCGGCTCGACGAGCTTCCAGCCCCGGTCCAGGGTCAGCACCCATTGGCCTCGTCGGCACAGGTCCATGCGGTGAGAGCGGAACAGATTCGAGCCCCAGAGTCCCATCGTCAGCCGGGTGACCTCGTCCGTCGTGAGTCCCCGTGCGAAGTCGGCGAGTGTCGGTAGGACCAGTGGCAACGTGCCTCCACGGGCCAACTCCGCATTCCATTGCTGTTGCAGTTGACTGCTCGTCTCGGTCGGAGATTGCGGGACGTCGCGCCACGAGAGGATGTCGCGCCGGTCGGCCGTGATGAAGAAGCAGCCGTGGAGCGTGAGGTGGAAGTCGACCCTACCGCCGATGCGGACAGATTCCTCCTCACCCAGAGGCAGGAACGCGGCCCAACGGATCACGAGCCGCGCGTACGGTGTCCCGCCGACACGATCGGCGGAGCCGGTCTCCTGGCGCTCGAGCGTTACGGCGGCGTGGGCGCGCGTCTTGTCTTCCGTCTGTCGACCGGCTCCGGGTACCCTCCGGCGAGGCCAGTGGCCGTCGGCCCGCAACGCCCCGATCCGTGGTGTGGCCAGCAACTGCTCGGTCGCGGCGAAATGATGATCCGCCACTCCCTCGCCTCGGACCTTCCCGCCGAACGTTCGTTCACCCACCAGCTCCGGATAAAGCGACCGTGTCGAATCGCCGATGTCCAGTATGACGGTGCCGTCCGGCGAGTGAAACTGCACCACCCGTAGATGTCTCATCAGCGGGAGCATCCGGGCGATCTCGTCGTAGACCCGCCGAGAGAACAGCGTGCGTTCCAGTTCTTCGTCGCCGGGATAGGCCTGATATACCGAAAGCTCTCCGTCGGCGAGTCTGGTGCTCTCCCGCGTCCGCAGGGGAACCCAGATCGTGAAGCCGTCCGTCACTCCACGTCCGTCCAGCCGTCTGCGCATCCGGGCCCGGTCGGCAGGAGTGAAGAGATCCCATTCCGGGCGGGAATGCTCGTCCTCCTGCCCGTCGTTCCAAGGGTTCAGAACCTGAGCCCGCGACAGGACGTCCCGTCCGTCGTCGTCGTTCGAACGGCACAGAAAGAAGAACACTTCACCCAGGTAGAACACGGACTTCAGGCCGATTCCGAACTTGCCGATGGCTGCGGCTTCTTCGACCTTCGAGCTGCCGCCGAGGCTACGCACGGCGCGGGCGTGCTTCTCCTCGAAAGGACCGTCGTTCACGACGTAGAGGCCGCGACCTCGGAGAAGAGGATGATCGGCGTCGGCGAGCCCGTCGTCGATGCCGACCTGGAGAACCTGGGCGTGTGCGTCGTCGGCGTTCTGGACGAGCTCCTTGAGGACCAGCGTTTCGTCGGTCTTGCGACCGTCGAAGAGGATGCGCTGAATGAGTTCGACACTGTTGGTGATGAATCCTGCCACTACCCCTCCCGAATCGGCGTCGGAGGCCCGGATCGGCATCACGCTCGCGTATGTGCATATGGCTTTGGACGACATCATAGTTGCAGGCGAGCTTGATCTGCCGAACCGCTCGAGACCTCTTCCGTTCATCACCCAAGTCGGGCGGAATCCACGTCGGGACGGCTCGTCCCGACGTGGATTCCGGAGAAGTCGAGGTCTAGGCTTGTCTCAGAACATGGCGTCCACCTTCCGACTCTCGGTCCAGACCGTCCTGGCGACCCACAGGTCGCGCAGATGACGCTCGGGATCGTGTCCTACGGCGTATCGTGCCGCCGTGGCGAGGACGTAGGCACCCAAGTCGGCCACCATCCCCGACGGGAGACAGGCCTGGCTGCCGAGATGATTGCCGATCGCTGCCTCGACCAGACCTGCCAAGCGGTCCGGAAGGACGGTCACCGACGTCGGGGTGGACGATTCCGGCATCCGCGTCGCGAGTGCCCGCCTCAAGCCCTCGAGGCGGTTTTCCAGATCAGGTGTGAGTGCCCCTCTCGGGCCGACGGTCGTCATTTTCACGTCGAGCCTTACGCCATGGCGCTCCAAGTCCGCATGTAGCTCGGCAACGTTCACCATGTCCGAACCTCCATGTCGGCAGGCTCCGCCGTCACGCCGCGCTCCGGAGGCCGGTACGACGGTGCGGCCTCAGAGTCGTCCAGCAGAGCATACTGACCACGTTTCGGCCTGACGATCCGGCCGGCCTTCTCCAGCTCTTTGAGTGCCCTCTCGTACGTGCCGGCCTCACTGAACCGCGAGCGTGGTTGCGGCCCGGTTTGAAGGATCCCCAAAATCTCCTCCGAAACTTCGTCATGACGGTTGGGGCGTTCCTGGGCAGTCTTGCGCGGCCCGGCATCGCCGAGATGCTCCACCTTCAGCATGTCCAGGCGGTCGTCGCTGCCGACGAACGTCAATCGTGTCAGGAACGGCCGGAACGGCTTCGCGTTCGTCTTGTCGATGCTCCAGCGCACCACGTTCTCCTGACCTTCCTCCTTCTCGATGACCACGCAGACGCGTGCCCAGGCCCGTTTCTGCTGGCTGCCCATCGGAGTCGGGACACCGTTGCTCGCCGCTGCGGACTTGGTCGCGTGGTCGATCACCAGCACGGCCGCGCCCGCCTTCCGTGCCGGATTCAGACCGAGCCGGAGTGCCAGCGCCACGTCCTGGCCGCTGTTCGTGTCGCCGACCATCATCTGGCCGAGCGAGTCGCAGATCACCAGGTCGATGTCGAACTCAGTCACTGTCGCTGCGATGGCCGGACCGAGCGCCTCCAGTGTCTGCAGGTTGTCCGCTTCGCTATCAGGACAGCACTCCTCGGAATTCGGGCTGTAGTAGTAGAAACCGGCCGGCAGACCTTCGATACCGACTCCCCTGAATGCCGCCATGAAAATCTCCCGATTCCACTGCCAGGTGGAATCGAAATCGACGTACAAAACCCGCAGCGGACGTTCCGTCGTCTTCAGGCCCGCGAACGGCACACCTGACATCAGGCAGGCGAGGATGTAGGCCGCGTGCACGGATTTCGACACGCCCGGCTGACCGAACAGGATCGTGCCTGCACCCCGCGCCAGGAGGCCTCTGATCAGCCACTCCACCGGCGCGGTATCGGGAGCGGTCGGGCCGTTCAAGACCGGAAGGGGCAAGACCTTCGGACGGTCGCTCACGATCGGCCCTTCCGCATTTTCTTGTCGAGTCTGGCCCGGTACCGCCGCATGATCAGTTCCACGGTGGACGGTTCCACCACCACACCATTCCGTAGGGATGGGTGTGGTGGTGGAACCGTCGGACTGTTCCCACCACCGTCTGGTGGCATGGTGGCGGAAACGGTGGATTCGTGGATCAGGGCCTGGACAGTGCGGCCCAGCGCCAAAATCCCTTCAGTCCTGGCCAGGTCGCAAAAATCGCCGGTCGGCAGAGCCGTGAGGAGCCGCACCTCGGTCGCCCCCGCCTGGGACGCGATGCGGGCGATACGGGCGAGGCACTTCCTGCCTGCCTCGTCGGCGTCGGCATACACGTACACCGTACGACCGGACAGGCCGTTCAGGTGGGGGTCGGCCCCGGCACCGGCCAGTCCCTGAACGTCGATCCCGGCATCGGCGAGGCACCTCGCCGCCACTGCGCCGTTGAATTCGCCCTCGGTGACGAGCACGGCGGAGCCTCGACCGTAATTCGGCGAGCACAGGGCCGGTCTCCCGTGTCCGGCGGTCAGATACCGGTAGCGTTCCATGCCTGCCGTCGCCAGTTCCGAGTCGGTACCCAAATTTCGGATTTTCAGTGCCAAAGGCGTGCCTTCCGGACCGGCGACATGGAAAACCAATGCCCCGGCATGCGCCACCATCCGTCCGTCGTGGCTGTACCGGTCGGACATCAGACGCCCCGCAGGCAGGCCGTCCCAGTTCAGCAGTCTACGGATCCGCAGCTCTGCCGCCGCCGGATCGTCCTTCGTGAGCGGCGCGACCAGCCGTGCCGCTCGCGTCAGTTCCGCACGGGTGAGAGGCTTCAACCCTTTCGACGCGACGCGTACCCGGTCCAGTTCGGAGGCCGGGATCGGGGGTCGAGGGCGGTGCGTTACCGGTGCCGGACGGTCGGACGGGATACCCGCGTGGCGGTGGAGTTCGGCTCGCGCCTCCAGAGCCGAGTACCCGAGAGCCAGGAGAAAAGCGTAGGCGTCGCCACTCGCGCCGTCGTCGCCGTGACGTTTCCAGCGCCAGACCTCGCCGGCGCGGTACACGCTGAAACTGGGACGTCGTTCCGTGTGGTCGGGGCGGGGATCACGGATGACCCCACCACGTTCACGATTCAGGCCGCGGGTCGCGGCTTGACCGCATGTCGACGCGATCAGGTCGGGCAAGTTCACATGGCACGACAGGTCACGGAGCCTCATGCGTCCCTCCTGCCGCATCCGGTACGGACGAGCGGGTCAGAGCCGTGAAGCATTGGCCATTCGTGGGGATCGGACCGGCGGAACGACAGTGACAGGAGCCTGGCGTCGGCGAGTGCCGACGTGTAGGCTGAGTCTGTCATTGATGGTGACGTTGTCGTTCCGGGGCCCGCCGTTCCAGCGGCGGGCCCTCTCACTAGTTCGCTCTCCCGTAGAACCAGGCGATCACGGCCTCCCGGGGAACGCGGTACTGACGCGCGGAGAACTTCCGGCAGTACAGTTCTTTTTTGTCGATCGCCGTGTAGACGCGTCCGCGCGCGATATTCAGCCAGCGGGCCACGTCGCGGGGGGCCAGGAATTCTGGGACGGGCTGACCGTCAGGAAACATGGGTTGAAGAACAGTCGGTCTTGAATGCTCGGTCATTGTGCCTCTACTGAGTTTGACCCCCGAGATACGGTCGTGACGCGCGGCGCAATCGGACCGTACGGTCAATCCGTTCACAGCGTCTTCGGCTCGGGAGTGGAATTGCGGATCCTACACTGAATCCAGATCGTCAGATCCGAATCGTGCAGGCGAATGCCTCAATTCAGCAGCGAGGTGGCGCGAGTGTAGCTGTCGGCGGCCGAGGTCGGGCGTAGATTGGTCTGGGCACTCGTATGGCCGACTCGCCGTAGTCGGGGACGCGGCTCGACTCCTCCTGGACTGTGAACTCCGTTTCCATCCAGAGGGTGAGCAGCAACAGGGAGAATTGATCCATGGCCCTGTCCTCCCTGATTTTCCCAAGGCGCTCCCGAACGCGCCTCGCTATCAGTTCGGAAAATCTCGACAACACACCCAAAATGTCCGGCTTCGTGAGCCTCTCTTCCGTAGCGTCGAGATTGACTCGTTGACGACCTGTCCACAGATAAGGATCTCCATCACGATCGTCGTCCAGTGCGTCGAGATATGCCTCTATTTTGGTCCACAGGGCATCCAGGTCAACCACCGAATCGGGAAACTCCCTGAGGATGGATGTGCCCATGAGCGCGACGGCAACATCAGTCAGCGAACAGACGTTGACATACCACGACGCCATGCATGGGTATTCTGGCGCGTACTGCGCCAATCGTTTCCGTAAGAGCCCCAGCGATCTCAGGGAGAACTTCGTCTTAGGTGCTGGAGTGTCGCCCGCCAGCGCGGGACTGCCGATTACAGACACGACACGGTCGGAGGAATGTTTCCCTGACGTCGCGTCGTAGTCGTTCACATATGCAGCATGACACATTTAGGCGTCAGCGTAAACTCCCCCCCCTGTCTTAGGACACGAACGTCTTCCGGGCCGTCGTTTCGCATCAATTCTCCGTGACCGCAATACAGCCGCAATATGAGCGCAGACCGTCACGGATCGTCGAAGACATCGCTTCTCCGACCCTGATGAGATTTGCCGTCTGAGACGTCTTTCTTGGATCGACGCGAATTGATGGTCACTGCCGCAGACGTCGTCTCCTGCGCTTTACACGCGACGGGTCGGGGGTTCGAATCCCTCACCGCCCACCACGCCAGACAGCAAAAATCCCATTCTCAGGAGTGGGATTTTTGCTTTGTAGCGATTTGTGTAGCGCTAGGGTCTGTATGCAGTCGGTTTTGCATAGGCGACAGGGCTTATCCACAGGCTTGAGCAGGGGCCTGTGGATCACGTTTCATTCTTTGGAATCAGGAAGGTTTGATAAGTTGTTGCTCGTACCTGTCTTCCAGTGTCACGCAGACGATAACGCTGAGGTCCATGAGGACCAGAGCAAAGACGGCGCTCCAGCTCACGGCCCTGAGAAGAAGAAGAGCAACTGGGAGCACTAGAAAAACGATGAGCAGCCCAAAATAAGGTAAGGCGTCTGCGAGGAATTGAGCACCCGCCATCGGGGCGTACCAGGGTTCTCCCTGGGCGCGGTGGGGTGCTGTCACCAGGGGCGAACTGTTTGTCATGAGAGAAGCATGGCAGCCCCTTGCCGCTGGAGAATGAACTTAAGATAAATGACCGTAGGGATATGACAGGATAGTCAGTTCGTCAAGTAAGGAGCGAAGGAGCGAGTCTAGTAACTATTTGAAAACCTCAAGCTTGTCTGGATACGAATCAGATCTACGCTGCGACAGCGAGAAGCACTGGAGCTGTTCTTTTGGTTACTGGTTTGGCTGGGTAACCGCGGAGCCGAGGTCTGCGAGCGTCCAACGTATTGACAGCGGAAGCGGGTGACTTATCACTTTTGCTGCTTGGGCTGGATGACGATCTCCAGGCCGAGGGCATCGGCCAGGTCGATAAGGCTTTGCAGGACTTTTCCGCGCTTGCCGCTGAGCAGCTCTGCCGCTGTGGGATGGCTGCAGAATGCCTTCTCCTAGGGCCGCAGTTTCACGGCGCTCCGGAAGTAAGCTGATGTACTAGGCATCCGGATCGAACTGCAGCTCCTGGCCGCCTGAAAGCCTACTGGGTTAACATCTGCTGTCTTCGAATAAATAATCTCAAGATTCCTGAGTAAGAGTTCGTTTTCGCACTTCATCGAGAAACGGTTTGCCGCCTAGCAACTGCAAGACGTCGCCTGCCTGTAACCTCGTATTGCCACGCGGAATTAGGTATTCCTCTCCGCGCCTCAGCAAGACGATCAGCGCCTCAGCCGGTAAATGCAATTCCACAATACGTCGTCCGACCACCGATGAACCAGGTGATAGGGTGAGTTCCACCAGGTCGTTCTTGCCTGCCCCGGTCGGCGTATATTCCAGCGGCATGGTATGTGGACTGACGGGCAGGGCCTTCACATTGAGCAGTCGGGCCACGAGCGGCAGCGAAGTCCCCTGCACCAGAATAGAAACCAGCACCAGGAAAAAAGCCACGTTGAACACCGTCTGTGCACCTTCGACCTTGGCCAACACCGGGAAAGTCGCCAGAATGATTGGCACTGCGCCGCGCAGGCCCACCCAGGCGACCATCGCTTTGTGGGCCGCAGGCATCCGAGTCGTCGCCAGACCGATAAAGACGGCAACGGGCCGTGCGATTACCACCAGCACCAGGGAAACGAGCAGCGCTGGAAGCGCCACCTTGAGCAGCTGAGCTGGGAAGACCAGCAGGCCCAGCAGAAGGAACATCACCACCTCAAAGAGATAAGACAGGCCCTCGTGAAAGAGGCGCAGGGTGCGCTTGTGGATGAAGTCGCTATTACCGAGCACGACCGCTGCCACGTAGACGGCCAGGAACCCGCTGCCATGCAGGAGTGCCGTGAGGCCGTAAATGACAGTGACCAGGGCTGCCGTGAGGACGTAATACAGACCGTCGAGTGGCAGGTTCACCCGGTTGAGCAGCCGTACGCCCAGGTGACCGAGGCCAAACCCGAGGAGACCGCCGAGGCCGAGTTCCTGAACAAACGATCTCAGAAGAGGCAGGAGAGGGAGATGGGGATGTCCAGCCAGTTCGGTGAGACCGATGACCAGCGCCACGGCGGTCGGGTCGTTGATACCCGACTCGAATTCGAGGAGTGGACGAATCTGGCCTTTGAGGCCCAGGGCGTGTTCCTTGAGAACGGAGAACACAGCGCTGGCGTCCGTGGGGGCCACCACCGCGCCGAGCAGCAGCGCTAGCACCCAGGGAACATTGAGGAAGTAATGGGCAGCGGCCCCCACAATGCTGGTGGTGATCAATACACCAAGTGTCGCCAGTGAGACTCCAGGCCAGAGCACTGGGCGCGTGGTTCGCCAGCTGGTTTCCAGGCCACCGTTGAAGAGAATAAACGCCAGGGCGACCGTGCCGACAAACTGGGTCAGGGCATAGTCATCAAAGGCAATACCGCCGGGACCTTCGCTTCCGGCCAGCATACCGATGATCAAAAAGAGCAAGAGGCCCGGTAAGCCCAGACGGCCACCCAGCTTACTGGCGAACAGGCTCAGAAGCAGGAGTGTGCCGCCGATCAGGAGCGCGAGGGTAGTGGGATCGGTGTTCAGTGACATTCCGTAAGCATAAAAGATGTCGCTGCATGAAAAGAAAAGGGTATCTGCTTCGAGACGGCCAATCAGCGCTGTTTCGGCTGAATGACGATTTCCAGGCCGAGGGTATTGGCTAGGAGTGCCCAGCGCGGAGGGACTTGGCCGAGCTTGCCACTCAGCATTTGATTCAGGTGCGTGCGGGCGATACCCATTTCGTCGGCGAGCTGTTGCTGAGTTAAGCCCCGCTCCTGCATAACACCTTTTACGGCTTCTCGGATTTGTTCGTTCATGTTGAGACAGTACCATATTTCTGACGTACACAAAAGCTTGACATACGTACCTATTTCATGTACTATTATAACCAAGAGAAGGCGCGCAACCCCGGCAAAGAAGCGCGCGCCTTACTCGAAGTCACCCTGGAGATGACCATGAACGAGTTTACCACCTTCACCCCGAACACCAGCCGCCGCGCCGATTACCGCAAGTTTGATGTGCTGACCGTTGACCGCAAGTGCGGCGTCGTGGTGGACGTGCCCACGAACACCGTCACCCTGACCCGCACCGCTGCCGGACTGGTCGCCGAGATTGACGGCCAGGCCGCCACGGTTGAGAGCGCCGTGCGTCTGCTCGCCCAGGCCCAGCGCGTGAGCCTGCTCGAAGAAGTCCTGACTGCGCCCACCCCGGTGGTCGCCGTGATCGGCAAGGCCGTCGCCTGCGAGCTGCACCGCGAGCTGGGCAGACTCGGGTACCGCACGAGTGCGAGTCACTACGGGGTGGCCGCCACCGCGCTGGGCCGAGACGTGACCAGCCTGGCCGCCCTCACCGCCGAGGAAGCCCAACTCACCCGCTCCTTTGCCTACGGCCGGCTGGGCCTGCCCACCGGGAGTGCGGCAGCATGAGCGAGGCCCTGATCATCCACACGACCGGCGAGCTGCAGCGCCGACAGCCCGTTAAACTGACGCCATGCCCCTTCACTACGTTGCCGGAGACGCCGTTAATCCAGTAGGTATGGGGAATAAGCTCCTGGTTCACGTCTGTAATGGCATTGGTGCGTGGGGTCGAGGCTTCGTCTTACCACTAGCTCAGCGCTTTCCTGAGACGGCACGCCGATACAAAGCCTGGGCAGCTGGGGAGGAAACGACACCGTTCGCCCTAGGTCAAGTCCAATTTGTCGAAGTGTTGCCTGGCTTAATCATCGTCAATCTAATTGGGCAACATGACATTGCTCGAAAGGGCCAGGACTTGGCACAGCCGCCGATCCGGTATGAGGCTATTCGTGAAGGGCTCAAACAAGTGCAGAGCGAAGCCGAGCGGATTGGAGCATCTGTCCATATGCCGCGGATCGGCGCTGGACTGGCTGGAGGAGACTGGGCCGTGATTGAGGCCATCATCAACGAAGAACTTGTTGGTCAAGGCCTGGACGTAACTGTCTATGATCTCGCGTGAGCCAAGCGCCGCACCAACTGTATCCACTCAGGGCGAGTAGAGGACATAGGCGACAAGGACGCTAAAAAGATATCGCCACCCTGAGTGCCGCTGAGCGCGACCTGGTGCGCGAGTACGCCTACGGGCAGCTCGGGCTGACGGTCGGCGGGTGGGCGGCATGAACGACTTCACCCCGCATTTGAAAACTCCCCTGTCAGAAGGTCGCTATGTTCAAGCGCGGAATATAGAATATATGATCCTCCGTGCGCCTGGCATTCCTCCACAAGTGGTGCTCTTTCTGCTCGTTGTTGGAATGAGCCTACACTTGTTGTGGTTACTGATCGGTGGTCCTGCCTCAGCATGGCGCTCTGGCATTGCCAACCTGAGTTACCTGCCGATCTACTTCCTGAGTGCTTGGCTGGCCTTTTCGGCGGCCCGACGACACCCTCTCGTCTCATCCTTCTGGAGATGGATCGGTTACGGCTTGACCTCGTGGGGGATTGCCAGTGGCGTGTATTTCGTCATTGACTCAGTCTTGCACTTGAATGTGTTTCCATCGCTGGCCGATCTCTTCTATCTCATCTGCCTGCCCTGCTTCGCCCTGGGTTTGCTCAACTTGAGGCGTGAGGCCCAGGGCCGCCTGAACCGTCTGAGTATCCTGCTCGACGTCTTTGTGGTGGTCCTGGCAGTCGGTGAGGTGTTATGGACCACCTCGGTAGCGTCTACTATTGAGATCTATAAGGGACAACCCTTCAACCTGACGATCGCGCTGTTGTATCCGGGGATCGACCTCGTGCTGTGCGCCGGTATGGTCACACTTGCCCTTTGGCGTCCCTTGGATCTCACCCGGACTGAACTGCTGCTCCTGGCGGCGGGCATGGGATCGTTGCTTATGACAAACGTGATCTATGCCCAACAAGTTGGTCTGGATACCTACCGCTCAGGCACCATCCTCGACAGCGGCTGGACCCTGGGTGCGGCGCTGTGCGGTTGGGCCGCTTACTTGAGCAGCCAGACCAGGCAACAGGCCACCCGGCTGTCCCTCAAGATCTCAACCCTCCTGAACCGTTGGCTGCCGCTCTTGCCCCACTATGCTGTGTTGGGCACCTTCTCGATCTACCTTGTTTTCCAGCTTCTGAACCCTGCACCAACTCCAGTTCAATCCGCCGTCGTGCTGGCCATCACCGCCCTGTTCACCCTCAGGCAAGGCCTGGTGCTGGCCCAGAACCAATCGCTTCAGTCCACCCTGGCCCACCGCGCTGAACACGATCCGCTGACGGGCGTACGCAACCGCAACAATCTGGACCTGCGCTTACAATACCTGATCGACAGCAACCATGCTGTTCATCAGCAAGCCGCCGTCTTGTTTGTTGACCTCGACCGAATGAAGCTGATCAATGACACCTTCGGCCATCCGGTGGGCGATCTTGTCCTGCGCGAGGTGGCGGCGCGACTGACCAGCGACGCGGGAGGCGCGAATGACGTCACGCGATTTGGCGGCGATGAATTCGTGATGATCCTGCCGGAGCTCCAACACTCGACCGAAGCGGCGGTCATGGCCCAGCAGATTCTGGACGCTCTGACGCAGCCCATTCAGGTCGCGGGCGAAACGGTCAACCTCACCGCCAGTATCGGCATCGCGCTGATCCCAGGCGATGCGACGACGGCCGCTCAAGCGATTGAGAAGTCAGACACAGCCATGTACGAAGCCAAGCATGACGGCAAGAACAGCTGGCGCTTCGCGGACGCGGCGCTCAACTCCACGCATGTGCCCCAGGCAAACATTGAGATTCAGCTTCGTGGAGCGCTCGAGCGCGGTGAGTTCGCGCTGCACTTTCAGCCGCTCGTTTCACTCGATACGGGTGATGTGGAAGGCTTTGAGGCTCTGCTACGCTGGTATTCGCCTGTCCTTGGACAGGTCTCCCCGGCGACCTTTATTCCGGTCGCGGAGTCCCGCGAGATGATGGGCGGGATTGGCCGCTGGGTTCTGCGGGCCGCCCTGAAAGAAGCGCGGAGCTGGAGAGCGGGAGCGCTGCCCAACTGTCATGTGGCGGTGAACGTGTCGGCCGCCCAGCTTGACGCTCCTGATTTCGTTGCAGACGTGATGGCCGCGCTTCAAGACTGTGCCCTCATGCCCTCGGCCCTGACGCTGGAACTGACTGAGAGTGCCGTTCTGGCGAATGTGGACAGTGCGCGTGGCAAGATGATGCAACTCAAGGCGCTGGGGGTTCGGATTGCGCTGGACGACTTCGGCATGGGGTTTTCAAGTCTCGGCCAGCTGCGGCATCTGCCGGTCGACGTCTTGAAGATTGACCGGGTGTTCGTCAAGGAGCTTCAGAAAGATGATGCGGCCTTTGTGCGGGCAATCGTGGCGCTGGGGCACAGCCTGAATCTGGCAGTGGTGGCTGAGGGGATAGAGGATGCGGAGACGGCACATCGGTTGCGCGTGCTTGGGTGTGATGTGGGGCAGGGGTTTTACTTCGGCAAGCCAATGAACGCGCCGGAAGCGCTGACGGCCATCCTGGCTGCGGGGAGTTGGGAACGACCCAGGCTCAATCTCAAGCTGAAGTCGTGAAGCGAAGGGTGGGGTGTGAGAGACTGGTAGGGTTCAAGTGAACATTGCCTGTTGCCCAGCCCGCTCCAGATTCAGCGCCAGCAGACATGCGAGCACCTCGTCTTCGGAGATCACCAGCATGACCTGGCAGTGCTCCTCACATGCTGAGGATGACCCACAACAAAAAGCCCCGCTCTAGCGCGCACCAGGCGGGGCCTCTTAAGTCAGGGTCTGCTACCATTACGTCATGCCCAGAACTGTGCTGATCCGTTTCGTTCCGCCCACACCGATCAAGACCAAGACTGGCAAAGACAGCATCCACGTGCGCGAGTGGGACGGCGAGAAGATGGCCGCGTTCCTACAAGAGGGCTTGGAGATCTGGGCAGGCGACAAGTACCCGGACTTCGAGATGCGTGTCGCCGTGTCGCGTCAGGCCGAGATACGCTTCGAAAACTGGAAGCCCGACAAGACCCAAGCTGAGGAACTGCGGGCGGAGATCGGCAACGAGATCGCGCTGGTGATGGAGGGTATCGAGCCGGAAGACTATTTGAGCGAGTGAAGTGATCACCAGCGTGATCCACAGGCGAGAAGCGGGCCTGTGGATAGCTCTTAAGGAAAGCTGGCTCATCATTAAGATCTGGCTGTTTCTTGAAGGAGCGACAGAGCGGCATCGCTAATCTGTACTCTTTAAGAAATGCAGCATTCGGTAGGTTTTTATGCCC
>NZ_WXZL01000139.1 GCF_009982895.1 Deinococcus alpinitundrae
GGGCGAATCTAATGCAGCACACATACGTCAGCATGTTGAAAGCAAAGCTTGAGTCTGAGGCAGGTATTCGCTTTGAGAAGGTTGACACTCTCAGATGGGTAAGCTATGATGGCGACACTGAAATCGTATTTGCTCGTACCTTGGGCCAATGCGTAAATAACACTGCCAAGGAGTTGGGTGAATGACGCCACGTGAACAAGCACTTGACGACATGAAGTATGCCAAGAGTTACGGAGAAACCGCACTCAAACAGCACTACATGATCTGGCGAGGAGCGACCTTGCCTTACCCTTCTGACGATGCTGAATATCAGGCGGCTGTCATGGAAATCTATGAAAAACTCGATACAGAAGAGTGCTTGCTCAAGG
>NZ_WXZL01000140.1 GCF_009982895.1 Deinococcus alpinitundrae
TATCGTCGAAGTGTTGTTATTGTTGATGGCATTAACAGGCAACGTATTTACATTATTAATGTTTGTAAGTATTAGACGTTACCAACGTACATCGCAAATACATAGTTATAACGGGTGGGAATCGTTTATACGAAAAACTACTAGACATCGTATTGCGATTATCGGGTTACTTATTTTAGTCTACATGCTGACATTATCAATTGTGTCACAATTTACATTTGATACGACATTGGCTACTAAAAATCAGTTCAATGCACTGTTACATGGACCGAGTCTAGCCTATCCGTTTGGTACTGATGATTTCGGTAGAGATTTATTTACACGCGTAGTTGTCGGAACGAAACTGACATTTTCAATTTCAATTATT
>NZ_WXZL01000141.1 GCF_009982895.1 Deinococcus alpinitundrae
ATAACAACATCAAAAAAAACAAAGCCGCTATAATTCTATATTTCATATAAATCCTCCTAATCTTTCTTAATAAATTCTATATTCATTCTTATACAATAAACCATAAATTTATTCCAATTTCCATTTTGAACAGAAACTTTAAGCTATATGATTTTCTGTTGGTGTTTTCTTGGAATCAATCCCAATTCAAACCCCACCAACATTTTCAACAAGTTGAAATATCATATAGCTTTTTTCTTTTTCAAAATGTTTTCTCGGCATAAATGTGAATATATGATTATTTCGCATTTTAAGCATATTTTAAAACAAAATAACTAATCGATACATTTATACGTCCAAAATTAGTTTAATACTTTTT
>NZ_WXZL01000142.1 GCF_009982895.1 Deinococcus alpinitundrae
AACTCTTAAAGAATGATTATAACGTTTCTCTGGCAGTTTCTCTTTTGCAAGCCGTTTTGCTTTATCAATGTTCATATAATCCTTCCCCCTTAATATAGTTTTCAACGGATTTAGGAACAAGAACTTGGATAGATTTCCCTTCACTAACTCTTTGTCGAATCATTGTCGAACTTATATCTACCCTAGGTATCTGAATTGCAATCATAGCATTTTCAACATTTTGACTATTTTTGTCTCGATTTACAACTACAAAAGTAACCATTTCTTTTAAGTATTCAATTTGATACCATTTCTCTAGTTGGTTATACTGATCTGTCCCAATAACAAAGTACAACTCACTGTCTTTGTGTTGCTCCTT
>NZ_WXZL01000143.1 GCF_009982895.1 Deinococcus alpinitundrae
AATATTGAAACCTTTAATCATTATTGCACTTTCGTCGGTGTTTATATTCACATTACTTAAAAAATATTGGGGCAATACACGCACGTTTACTCAATTTACATTTAAGAAAGCCATAATATTTGCAGCAATTTTTATATTAATCGGCTTTTATGATGGATTTGTAGTTGTGGTAACAGGTTCATTTATTCTTTTTGTATTGTTAGTCTTTGGTTTTGATTTTTTAAGTGCAGCAGGAAATGCTAAAGTTTTGAACTTTGCTTCTAATATAGGTGCGCTTGTATTATTTATGGTATTAGGACAAGTAGATTATGTAATAGGTTTAATTATGGCTACAAGCATGATTGCTGGGTCATATACT
>NZ_WXZL01000144.1 GCF_009982895.1 Deinococcus alpinitundrae
AATGACCTGCATGACCTAATTCATGTGCTAAGACAAATGCTTCAGCCATTTTACCAGTCCAAGAAATAAACACATATGAATGTGTAAAGTATGGACTTGCACAAAATGCGCCTGTATCTTTACCTTTATTTTGTGCAAAATCAATCCATCGCTGATCGTATGCTTCACGTAACATGTTTGTATAGTCATCACCTAAAACACTTAACGCACCGAAAATATAATTTTTTGAGTCTTCAATTGAAATCTCTGGTTCATAATCAGGGTCTACAGAAATCTTCAAGTCTTCAAAACGCATGTTATCTAATCCGTGTATACGTTGTAAAAGTTTAGCATATTTCTGCATAACTGGTGCCAAGT
>NZ_WXZL01000145.1 GCF_009982895.1 Deinococcus alpinitundrae
CAACACACCGCTTTTGGCTGTGCCTGTCGAGGGACAACAGGGAGATCGACGGTTTTCCCCGTCTACAACAGCCCTAAACCAAAGTTGTCCGGTACTGAGTTGGTAGGCCCCTTGCTCACATCGCCTCATGCCCTAACGAATGTCGAAGACGAGCAGCAGAATGACCGCCACCAACAGAAGGCAGGCAGTAACGCGCTCGATGAGCATGTCTATCCAGCGCTCTTTGTGAAGCGCTGCCCTTTGCCTTTGTTGTGGAGCACCTTCCATCTCTTCACCTGATTCTTCAGGAACAAGGTGATGGTTGGCCGTCCACCACAGCACCACACTGACCACCAACATAAAAATGATCAGGG
>NZ_WXZL01000146.1 GCF_009982895.1 Deinococcus alpinitundrae
TCGATGCCCTGTTGCCCGTGCTGTATCTGCGCGGCGTCTCCACCGGCGATTTCAAGGAGGCGCTGACGGCGTTGCTCGGGGCGGACGCGCCGAACCTGTCGCCGGGGGTGATTTCCCGCCTCACGGCAGGCTGGCAGGAGGAGTATGATCGTTGGCAGCGCCGCGATCTCTCGGCGCGCCGCTATGTCTATGTCTGGGCCGACGGCGTCTACCTGCAGGCCAGGATGGAGCCGCAGGCCGAGTGCATGCTGGTGATCATCGGGGCGACACCGGAAGGCCGGAAGGAGCTTCTGGGCTTTCAGGTCGGCTTCCGCGAGAGCGCGCAGAGCTGGCGCGAACTGCTGGTCGATCTC
>NZ_WXZL01000147.1 GCF_009982895.1 Deinococcus alpinitundrae
ACGGAAGTTATTGAAGCAGCTATTCAAGCTCTCATAGGCTTGGAAAGCCCGGCATTCACATTCCTGCAACGAACGTTGCAGGAATGTGAATGCCAGTCTCATCATGTGCCGTTGTCCAGCCCCTTCATGCATCTCAGATTTGCGTAAAGCTGATCGGAAGCTATGAAAGTAAGCTGAGCGACACGGAAGTTATTGAAGCAGCTATTCAAGCTCTCATAGGCTTGGAAAGCCCGGCATCGATGTCGTTCCATGTCGCGCCAGACGCGGCCACCGGCACATGATGAGAACGGTGCTTTTTGGGCGAACTACGAAGGTAGAACGTCCTTGGTCACCGTCCCGGACGTGAAGACA
>NZ_WXZL01000148.1 GCF_009982895.1 Deinococcus alpinitundrae
TTTAATAAAGAGAATATTAACATGGTGGATGCAAAGAAAGCTAAAAAAACCGTTGTTGCAACCGGTATCGGTAATGCAATGGAATGGTTCGATTTTGGTGTCTATGCATATACAACTGCGTACATTGGAGCGAACTTCTTCTCTCCAGTAGAGAGTGCAGACATTCGACAAATGTTGACTTTCGCAGCATTAGCCATTGCGTTTTTATTAAGACCAATTGGTGGTGTTGTATTTGGTATTATTGGTGACAATTATGGACGTAATGTTGTATTAACATCATCATTTTTTTTAATGGCATTTTCAACATTAACCATTGGATTATTGCCAAGCTATGATCAAATTGGACTTTGG
>NZ_WXZL01000014.1 GCF_009982895.1 Deinococcus alpinitundrae
TTCACGCCTCCCTGTCAGGAGGACCGTCATCGTCACTTACCGTTCAACTGTCATGTGTCCCGCCTCGCTCGGAGGCTCAGAAACAATACACCCCACCCCTAAATCTGTCAACCCCTCCTGCCCTGCCTGTTTCAGGAGCGCCAGCGTTCGGGCAGCGGATAGACGTGCCAGAGGGCCTCGACACGCGATACGACGTTGGCGTTCATCTCGATCTTGGGCGGCCAGGGGCGCACGAAGCCTTCCTCCGGCAGCTTGGGCGTGCCATTCCAGACCAGCAGTTGACCTAATGCCCTGACGTCGCGTTCGGGGTCGACGTTGTTGAGGATGGTCCACCACACATCGTTCGTCTCATGGACATTGGTGCGGTCGTCGGCGATCAGCAGGTGACATACCCCTGCCGCTGCAGGATGGGCGGCGAACGCTTCAGCAAGCGCTTGTGCTTGGTGGGGATAGGTCTTATGGAGAGCAACGAACCAGTAACCGTCAGGCGTCTGGAGCTGGGCCTTGACGCCCTCAAAGGTCGGCAGGTCGCCCTCAGCATGCGGCGTGAACGCGCGCTCCCCCATTCCAGACTCCACCTGCGCCTCACGGCTGCTGAGCGCCGAGCCGAGTTCCTCAGGGCGCTTGCGGGTGGCGTCGATGATCAGCTTGCCACCATAACTCCAGGCGCGGCTGGAATGATCGAGCACGTCGATCGGGCCGCGCGAGATCAGGGTGTCGCGGCCTGGACGGGCTAGCTCAGCCACCCGCCGCCACACGGCGTCCATATCGGTCACGGCCAAATCGTCGTCGACGACCACGATGACCTTGGCGAACATCATCTGTCCCAGACCGAACAGCCCGTTGGCGACCTTATAGGCGTGGCCGGGAAAACTCTTCTTGATGCCGACGACCACCAGGTTGTGCGCCACACCTACTGGAGGCAGGTGGTAATCGGTGATCTCGGGCAAGACGAGCTGGGCAGCGGGCAAGAACAGGCGTTCGCTGGCCTCGATCAGGTAAGCGTCCTCCATCGGCGGTCGGCCCACGATGGTGGCCGGGTAAACAGCTTCTCGCCGCATCGTGACGGCGGTGACGTGAAAGCGTGGGTAAAGTTCCGGCAGGGTGTAAAAGCCGGTGTGGTCACCGAAGGGGCCTTCCACCGCCCAGTCTTCCTGCGGGTCGACGTAGCCTTCCAGCACGATTTCGGCGTTGGCCGGCACGTCGAGGTCGACCGTGACGCCCTTGATCACCGGGTAGCGCTGGCCGCGCAGGTACCCGGCCAGAGCAAACTCGTCGAGGCCGGGTATCGGGGGCAGGGGCGCGGTGGCGGCGTAGATCAGGGCCGGATCGCCGCCCAGCGCCACCGCGACGTCCAGACGCTGACCGCGCTCACGGGCTTTTTCGAGGTGGCGCGTGCCTGTCTTGTGGCGCTGCCAGTGCATCCCAGTGATGGTTTTGCCCATGATCTGCATCCGGTACATGCCCATGTTGCGCTCGCCAGTTTCAGGGTCCTTGGTGATGACCAGTGGCAGCGTCACGAAGGGACCGCCGTCGAGCGGCCAGCATTTGAGAACCGGCAGGCGCGTCAGGTCGACCTCGTCGCCACGCCAGATAACCTCCTGCACCGCGCCGCTTCGGACTCGGCGCGGCAGCAGGTGGGCTGCGTCGCGCAGCTTGGGAAGGTTAGAGAGCAGCCCGCCCACGCCCCCGCTGCCCTTGAGATCAATCAAAGCGCGGACCCGATGGGCCAACTCGTCGAGGTCGGAAACGCCCAGCGCCAGTGCCGTGCGCTCGCGGGTGCCCATCAAGCCGATCACGACGGGAAAAGCACTTCGAGAGCCGTCCATCAGCCGGACGTTCTCGAACAGCAGGGCCGGGCCGCCCGCCTTGACCATCCGGTCGGCGATCTCGGTGATCTCCAGGTCGCTGCTCACCGGAGTGCTGACGCGCAGCAGTTCGCCGCGGGCTTCGAGCATGGCCATGAAGGAGTGCAAATCTGGAAACGCCATGCGGGCAGTCTAGGCGACGGGGCGGCGGCGTCTGTCCGCCTGCTTACCGGAAAGGCCACCCAGCCGACGAGGCACACCGCTTACATTCCTTGAGCGTGGTTGTGTTAGATTTGGACCATGACGAATCCGACGAATCCGTACGTGGAATGGTTCGACGGGCTGCGGGCCGAGTACGGCGAACAGCTCAAGCAGATGCCGCTGCCGGAAGGTTTGCCGGAGCACCTGCGCGATCTGATGGCCAAAGGCGACGACGAGGCCATCTTGTTCATGCTCAAGCTGGCCTGGCAACTCGGAGCGCAGGTGGGCTTCAGCGCCGGCCAGCAACAGAGTGGGACAGCTCAGCCGGGCCGCAAGAGTAGCAGCGTCCAGGCCTGAGCGTTGTGTAATACAGCAACAGCGGCGCCGCCCAGGCTACGGGCGGCGCTTTTCTTTGCTCTGGTGGGACTTAGCCCAGCACCGATTGCAGAAAGCGGCGAACCACCGCCAGAAATTCTTCGGGCTGCTCCACGAAGGGCATGTGGCCGCTTTCCTCGAAGACGTGGAGCTGCGCGCCCTCAACCCCCGCCACCGTGACCTGAGACGCCTCGAGCGGGCACGTGCGGTCGTAGCGGCCCGCCAGCACCAGCATTGGGGCCGTGACCCGGCTGAGCTCTGACTCGGCCTCGATCATGCCGTAGCCCGCTGCCGAGAACTTGCGCAGCACGTCGGGAGCATAGCGGCCCTCACTGCGCCGGATGTAGTCGGGCAAGCGAGGGTCTTCCGGGTTGGCGAAGTGCCAGGGCATCTGTTCAGCCATCAAACGGGCGAAATCGGCCTCCGTTTTGACCGCTGCTTCACCCGCCCACGAGTCCTGCACCTGCTGGCGGAGGTGCAGTGGCTCGAAGGCGGCGAGTTTGGCCTCGATACCCTCCAGGAACCGACTCGACGGCACGCCGCACGACACGATGCTGGCCGCCGCCGCACCCGGCTCACTGATGGCCTGCTGCAGAGCCACGAACGCGCCGTAAGAATGCCCCAGCACCGCATACCGGTCTGCGCCCAGTGCCCGCGCCACCCCACCCACGTCAGCGGCCATCTGCTCCAGTGTCCAGGTGTCCTCGGGCGCGTCACGGTCGCTCTCGCCCTGGGCACGCATGTCCAGCAACACCAGCCGCACCGTATCGGTCAGCGGATCGAGGAAGTCTGCAAACTCGTGGTGGTCGAGGCCCGGGCCGCCGTGCAGCACGATCAGCGGCGGAAACTGCTCGGGGCCGCGCACGTCAGCAGAGAGTCGGGTCCTATTGACCGGCAGGTACTGGGGCGTCATGGCGAGAGTATGTCAGAAAGCAGCTCGGCCAGCAGCGGCGCGGCGACTGTTGACCGCTATCCTCCCAGGTACTTGTGCCACTCGCTGCGGTCCTGGGCGAACTGGCCCTGGGCGTAGAAGCCGAAGCTGGGCGCGCGCGGGCGCAGGCGCAGCGGCATGGCGGCTTCCTCGGGGGTGCGGTCCCCTTTGCGCTGGTTGCAACTGCGGCAGGCCACGACCACGTTCTCCCAACCGTGCCGCCCACCTTTTGAGCGCGGCTGCACGTGATCCAAGGTGAGGTCACCCCGCTCGCCACAGTACTGGCAGGTATAAGCGTCACGCCTGAGCACATTGCGGCGGTTGAAGGGAATCGGGTGAATGCGCGGGCGGCGGATGTAGCGCCGCAACCGGATGACGCTCGGCACCGGCAGCACCGTGCTGGGCGACCGGACCACGTCGGCGCTGTTTTCGAGCACCTCGGCCACGCCGTACTGAATAAGAGTGATGGCCCGCTTGGCACTGGTGACGTGCAGCGGTTCGTAAGATGCGTTCAGCACCAGCACGCGCGGCACGCTCAGATCCGTGGCCACCCGCAGAGGCGCAGTAAAAAGCTCTGGCCCGTTCATTGAGCCATTTTAGAGCCAAATCGCCGGAGAATTGTTGCGCCGAACGGCTTAGCAATTAGCTGAATCAGGCTTCAGCCCAGGAACCCCCGGACACCGTCAGCGACGTACTGCACCGCCAGCGCTGCCAGCAGCACCCCCAGCACCCGCGTGATGACGTGAATGCCCGACTCGCCCATGACGCGTGCCAGGTGGTTGGAGACCCGCAGCGCCAGATAACACAGCAGCAGCACCCCCGCCGTGACCACGAAGACGCCGCCGAGCAGCAGCGGGTTGCCGTGCGCGCCGCCCGCCAGGATCATGATGCTGGCCAGCGTGCCCGGCCCGGCGATCAGCGGAATCGCCAGCGGAAACACGCTGATGTCGGGACGCGCCTGAACCGGCTCCCCTTCTTCCGATTCGCGGGTGGCGTTGCCGCGCCCGAAGACCATGTCGAGCGCAATCAGAAACAGCAGGATGCCGCCCGCCACCCGGAAAGCGTCGAGGCTGATGCCGAGGTGGTCGAGCAGCGGTTTGCCCAGGAGACCGAACACCAAGATGATGCCGCCCGCCACCAGCGAGGCTTTCAGGGCAATGGCGCGGCGCTCGCTGGTCGGACGCCCTCCCGCCAAGCCGATATACAGCGGCGCTAGGCCGATGGGGTCCATGACCACCAGCATGGTCAGAAAGGTCTGTAGGGCGAGACTGGTCAGGCCGGGAACGTTCACCGCCCCAGCTTACGCTGCCGGGTGGCAGGCGTTCGGGACAGACCTCCGGCGCCCGGAGTACCGTCTGTTCGTTGTTCAGAACGAGGCGCAGCTCTTTGCGAGCTTCAGTTTGGAGCGCGCCCGGCTGGGGAAACGGCAAAAGTCCAGCACCTCGCTCAGGCCTGTCATCCAAAGTCAGCCGTCCACTTCTATGTCTATGCAGAATCAGGCCAGACTCAGCTCCGGTGTGTGGGACAGTGGTCAAGCACCCACCAGAAACTCAGCGTATCCTGACCGCCATGACCGAAACCAATCCCAGACTCAAACTCCTCCTAATCGTGCCGCATCCCGACGACGAGGTGTACGGCGCGTCCGGCACCCTGATGGATCTGATTGAGGAGGGCCACACAGTGGGCCTGGTGACCCTGACGCGCGGGGAGGCGGGGCGCACGCTGGGCCTGTGCGAGACGCCCGCCGAGCTGGCCGGATTGCGTGAAGTGGAGTTGCGGGCCTGCCTGGACGTGATCGGCGTGCAGGTGCATGAGCAGTGCAGCTTTCCTGACAAGTACCTCAAGGATCAGCCGCTGGATGAGCTGGTCGCGGTGGCCCGCAGCGCCATGCAGCGCCACCGCCCCGAAACCGTGCTGGCGTTTCCGCCCAACGGCAGCAACGGCCACCCCGACCACGTCACTGCCCACAGAGCCGTCAAGACTGCCTGGGATAGCTTGCTGGAGGATGAGCGGCCCGTACTGTGGTACTACGCTTCCAAAACGCCGCCGGAAAACGAGGTGCTGCGGGATCTCTGGCTTGCGCCCAACCTCAAGCGCGACGTGAGCCGCCACATCACCCGCAAGTTGCAGGCCATCGCCTGCCACCGCACCCAGGCCCTGAGCACCGTGGATTTCATTCGCAAGTTTCCCGAGCGTATCGTTGAGGAAACCTTTTATCAGGTGGACTAACCCTGGTGCAGGGCGTGTAAGAACCCCGTCTGCCCACTTCCTCTAAGCTGGCGGCGTGTCCAAATCCTCGCCCTCTTCCGTGCGCCCTGCCATCGAGGTCAAGGGACTGCAAAAGAAATACAAGGATCAGGTGGTGCTCGAAGAGGTCTCGCTGGGCGTTAAACCCGGCGAGGTCTACGCCCTGACCGGCCCCAACGGTGCGGGCAAGACCACCCTGATCCGCTGCATGACCGGCCTGGCCTTTCCGACCGGCGGCGAGGTCACCATCCTGGGCCGCGACGTGCACACCGACGGCCCGCGCGCCCGCGCCAACCTGGGCGCAGTCGTGGAAGCCCCGGCCAAGTTCTACCCGCAGTTCACGGGATCGCAAAACCTCAGCATGCACGCCCAGCTCGCGGCGATGGCCCCCGGTCCTGCGGGCTCCGGCGGCAAGGTCAAGCGGGTCAGCCGCGACCGGGTGCGCGAGGTGCTGGCCCTCTTGGAACTCACCCGCATGGCCGAGCGCCCGGTGGGACAGTACTCGCTGGGCCAGCGTCAGCGCCTGGGCGTCGCCGCCGCCATTCTGGCCGAGCCGAAGGTCCTGATTCTCGACGAACCCACCTCGGGCCTCGATCCGCTGGGCATCGGGCTGATTCACCGAATCGTGACCGGGCTGGCCACCAGCGGCTGCGCAGTGATTCTCAGCACCCACCACCTGCGCGAGATCGCCACCTACGCCCACACCGTCGGCATTCTGACGGGGGGCCGGATGGTGGACTCAGTCGATCTGCGCGCCCGCCAGGCGGCTTACCGCTTCCGGGTGGACGATCCGCTGGGCGCAGTGCAGACGCTCTCGGCGCTGCCGTTCGTGAAGAAGGCCAGTGCCCGCACCCCCTACGCCATCGCCCACATCGGCGGCGAGGCCCGCGTGCCTGACGCTCTGGCGCACCTCTCGGCGGCAGGCATCCGGGTGTTCGAGGCCAGCCCCGACCATTTCGATCTCTACGAGTACTACCGCGAACGGGTGGAACAATACTGATGCTCACCTTGATTTTGCTGGAATTCCGCAAGCTGTTCGGCGCACGCAGCGCCCGCCTGGCCGCCCTCATCTGCGTGCTGCTGCCGTGGATCTGGCCGCTCGCGCCGCGCCTCAAGGCCGTCTACAACCTGGTGATCGTCAGCGGCTGGCAGGTGCCGACTTTGTCGCTGATCACCATTACCCAGTTCCTGCTGCCGCTGCTGGTGGCGCTGACCTGCGCCGAGATGATCGGCACCGAGATCTCGCAGGGCACCCTGGCCCCGCTGATCCTGCGCCCGATCAACCGCAGCCGCATCATCGTCGCCAAGCTGATCACGGCGCTGATCTACCCGGCGCTGCTGCTGGCCATCCTGTTTCTGGCCAGTCTGGTGGCGGGTCTGAGGTTCGGCTTCGGCGATTTCAGCGGCGGCACCGGGCTGGGGCCGGGATTGTTCGTCGGCGTGGGGCAGCTCAGCAGCAGCGAGGCCTTCGGGCAGGTGCTGCGCTCATTTTTGCTCGACGCCCTGGCCTTGATGCCGATCGCCGCGCTCTCGCTACTCTACGCGGTGGCGTTTCTCAACACGGCGGCGGCGGCGCTGGCGACCCTGGCCACCATTCAGATCATGAACATGCTGGTGGTCTTTCCCGAAGCGCTGCAAAAAATCCTGATCACCACCTACCTCGATCTCTACAGCCGCCAGGGTGACCTGACCCAACCCATCATCCTGATGGTCATCTACACGGTGGGCTTCTCGCTGCTGGCGGTGTTCGCCTTCGAGAAGAGGGACCTGTGAACGTGGACGCCTTCGGAGTCGTTGTTCTGCTAGTGCTGGGCCTCTTGATCGGCTCGTTTACCAACGTGCTGATCTGGCGCTTGCCCAGGGGCGAGAATGTGGCCTTTCCGCCGAGCCACTGCCCCAACTGTGACCACCCGCTCAGCCCGCTCGACTTGGTGCCGGTGCTGTCGTGGGTGTCTCTCGGCGGCAAATGCCGCTACTGCAAGGCCCCCATCAGCCCGCGCTACCCCATCATCGAACTGATCAGCGGCCTGGCCTACGCGGCCATCGCCTTGCTGTTTCCGCTCAGCAGCTTCGGCGCGGGCGTCATCGGGCTGTGTCTGCTGGTTACCATCTTGCTGGCCGCCTCGGTCATCGACTTCGAGACCTACACCATCCCCGACGAGCTGACCCTGCCCGGCACTGCCATCGGGCTGATCTTCGGGGCGGTCAACGGCGCGGCCCTCTCGCCATTGCCCAACTTTGAAGCCGCCCTGCGCGGAGCCTTGATGGGCGCAGGCGTGCTGGTGGTCATCAGCTTGCTGGGCGGCTGGGTGCTGCGGCGGTTTCGCGAGCGGCTGTATCCCGAGTTGCCCATCGGCTACCAGCAGATCGCGCTGGGACTGTTCGGCGGCCTGCTGACGGGCGGGCTATGGGGCAATTGGTGGGCGGCGCTGGCGGGAGGGGCGGTGCTGGGCCTCATCTCGGCGCTCATCAACCTGGCGGCCCGGCGGGTCGTCCGCATTCCCGAACTGCTGACCCTGGGCGGCTCGCTGCTGGCACTGGCTTTTTTCAGCATGCGCGCCTCAAGCTCGCTGCTGGTTGGCCTGCAAGGAGGCCTGGCCGCCGCCGGTGCCGTGAGCTTGCTGGCGGGGCTGTACTGGTGGATCGGCGGCCGCCATGAAGTGGCCGAGGACGACGACAGCCCCGGCGACCCCACCGCCATGGGCTTCGGAGACGTCAAGCTGGCCGCCGTCATCGGGGCATTTTTAGGCTTCGAGCGCTTACTGGTGGCGCTGGCTGTCGCGGTGGTCCTCGGTGCCGTGCTGGGCCTGATCCAACGTTTCATGGGCGGCGAGAACAAGCTGAAATTCGGGCCGTATCTGGCGATGGGCGCGGTGGTGGCCTTGCTGTGGGGCGCAGCGATCATTGAGGCTTACCAGGGGTATCTGGGCTTGTCGTGATTCAGCGGACTGCCTGAAGCAACTTGCTGTACGCCCCCGCAAAAGCGTTCTGATCGATGGGTTTGCTGTCGTTGCCGGTGGCGCTCAGGCAAACGGTGCGGCCATCGTTGGTCGTGACCTGGGTGGTGAAGTTGAGCACGCCGCCCTCGCTGCCCCCCTTGAAGCTGACGGTCTTGAACAAGCTGGGATCGGCCACCCCGGAATTGACCTGCATCAGCGGCAGGACGGCGACCTCGTTCATCAGGGCGCACAGCGTCGTGACCGGCACGAACCATTCCAGTTGCGGCGACACCACCGCGTCCCCGGCAAACAGGCCCACGGATGGCAGGGGCGCGGTGGCTGCCTGCGCCAGTACTGCTCTCTTCTGGGTATCGTTCCCCTTCAGGTAGGCGTCCAGCAGCGCTTTGTTGGCCGGATTCTTGAGCGCGAAGAGGTCGCGGGTACTCGGTACTGCGCCCAGGCCCAGGCGCTGGCCCACGCCGTCTCTACCCACCAGCCGCAGCAAGACGTTGGTGGCGGTGTTGTCGCTCTGCGAGATCATCAAGGTGGCGAGCGTCTGCACCGTCAGCGGCGCGTTGTCGGGCCAGGTCTGCAAAAATCCGCTGGGCAGCGCCTTGTCGCCCGCCTGCAAGGTCGTCACCTCGGACCACTGGTGCTGCCCGGTTTTGACCTGGGCCAGGAGTTCGGCCAGGATGCCCAGTTTGAAGGCCGACCCCACCGCCAGCTTGCTGTCTGGGCTGAGACTGCCCACTGTTTTGCCGTTTTCAATCACGACCACGCTGCTCTGCCCCGCCAATTTGCCAAACGCCGCCACCGCCTCGGCCAGATTGGGCTTCTGGGTGGGCACGCCCGCGCCCAGCAGCAACCCGGTGAAGCGGCCCTGCGCGTCCAGACTGGCCAGGTTGACCGACAAGGTGCCCTGCGCGAAGCGGGCCGTGAAGGTGCCGTTTGGCCCTGGCTCCACGCTCTGAAAGGCACCCAGACCGCTGCTGGCCGTCGCCAGAATCGGAGCGAGCTGCGCAGCCGGGACCTGACTGAGGAAGTCGGCGGAGAACCAATCGGGACTGAGCATTTTGGCCGAGAAGAGACGGGTGAGGGCCGCCTGGGGTGTCAGGCTGGCCGAGTTGGGCGCGGATTGGGTGGACACAGTCGGCACGCTGGCCTGCTGACCCCGAAGAAACAGGCTGGTGAACTGCCCCGCCGCGTTGAGCTGGGTTTCCACCGTCACGGTGCCGCCCGCATAGCGCAGCCGGTACTGGTTGCTGCCGAGATCGTCCACACCCTGAAGCGCCCCGAACTGGCTGGTAAAGCCCTGAAAGCCGCCAGCCACCTGCGGGAGCGCGCTGGCGAACGCCGGAACGAACCAACTGGCATTCACCTTCATCGCCGTCGCCAGGCGAGTCAGCGCAGCTTGCGGGGTGAGCGCGGGCGTGCTCTGGGCAGTGGTTGACGTGGTAGGCGCGGTGGTCTGGGCCAATGCCGCCGGGTTAAGCGTGAGACCGAGCAGGGCCGACAGGAGAAGCGACTTGGACATGCCTACGACTATGCGTGAACGAACCGGGACGTTCCTGAAGATGAGCTGCGGGTAAAGGCAAGCCAAAAAAGCGGCCCCGCTGAAGGGAGCCGCCGATTGAATCGAGGTGATTTTACTTGACCAGGCCCAGCTCGCGCACCGCATCTCGCTCCTCGGTCAGTTCTTGGGCGGTGGCGTCCATCTTGATGCGGCTGAAATCGCTCACCGGCAACCCCTGGACGATGCTGTACTGACCACCCTTGACCGTCACCGGGAAGCCGTAGATCAAGCCCTCCGGGACACCGTAGCTGCCGTCGCTGGGAATGCCCATACTGACCCACTCGCCCTCACGGGTGCCCAGCGCCCAGTCGCGCATATGATCGATGGCCGCGCTCGCCGCACTCGCCGCGCTGCTGGCTCCCCGCGCCTCGATGATGGCGGCTCCGCGCTTGGCGACGGTGGGAATGTACTCGGTTTCGTACCAGTTCTGATCGACCTGCTCCAGCGCAGGCTGGCCGTTCACGGTGGCCTGCGACAGATCAGGGTACTGGGTAGAGCTGTGGTTGCCCCAGATGGTGATGTTCCTGACCGCACTGACCGGCGCGCCGGTTTTGGCGGCGAGCTGCGAGATGGCGCGGTTGTGGTCGAGGCGCACCATCGCCGTGAACTGTTTGGCATCGAGCTTGGGGGCGTTTTGCTGGGCGATCAGGGCGTTGGTGTTGGCCGGGTTGCCGACCACCAGCACCTTCACGTTGCGGCTGGCGACCTCGGAGAGCGCCTCGCCTTGCGGCTTGAAGATGCCGCCGTTGGCCGAGAGCAGATCGCCGCGCTCCATACCCGCCTTGCGCGGCATCGCGCCGACCAGGAGGGCATAGTCAGCGTCCTTGAAGGCCACCATCGGATCGTCGCTGGTAACGACGCCGTGCAGCAGCGGGAAGGCTCCGTCGTTAAGTTCCATGACCACACCGCTGAGCGCCTTGAGGGCCGGGGTGACTTCCAGCAATTGAAGAATGACGGGCTGATCGGGGCCGAGCATGTCACCCGCGGCGATGCGAAACAGCAGGCTGTAGCCGATTTGTCCTGCTGCGCCGGTGACGGCCACACGTACAGGTTCGTTCATATTGATTCCTCCCAGGTCTTGCGAGCGTTTTGAATGCGGATTCATGCTACCCCACCCGGCCCGCCGAACAATTGACGGTTCCTTGACGGGTGACGCCCGGCAGCGAGCAACTCTGGCAAGTCCAGCACAAATTCGAGCCAAACGAAACCGCTCCACCCTCACGCGGAGAGTGGAGCGGTCGCAGAGCAGTGATCTTACTCGCTCTTGGTATCGGAAGCGGCCTGCTCGGTCGTGGCCACTTCGGTTTCGGGCAGCTCGGCAGCGGCAGCCTGCTCAGCGGCCTGCTGTTCGGCAACCTGGGCCGCTTCGGCTTCCTGAGCGGCCTGGGCAGCCATTTCTGCGTCCCTGGCAGCCTGGGCGTCCTGCTCGGCCTTGGCCTGAACCGCCTGCTCGGCAGCGTCGGCCTTGGTGCGCTGGATGCGGGCGGCATCCTTCATCACGCGGCCACGGTCGTTCTTGATGCGGGCTGCCTTGCCGCGCAGTTCGCGCAGGTAGTACAGCTTGGCGCGCCGGACCTTGCCGCGCTCCAGCACCGTGATCTTGCTGATCAGCGGGGTGTTGTAGGGAAAGACGCGCTCCACGCCCTCACCGAAGCTGATCTTGCGCACGGTAAAGCTCTTGCGGCTGCCGCCGTGGTTGATGGCGATAACCACGCCCTCGAACGCCTGGGTCCGGGTGCGGGTACCTTCCACGACCTTGGTTTCCACACGGACAGTGTCGCCCGCCTGAAAGTCCGGCAAGCCGGTTTTGATGTGCGGCTGCTCGATGCTGCGCAAAATCGCGCCACGGTTGATCTTGGGAATCTTGCTCTGGGTCATAGTCTCTCCTCTGCGCTGGCGGACCGCACCACTTCCCGCCTGAGGCGAGCAGATGCGTTCACAGTCACGGTTCCCGCTCTTTTTCGCTCCCGGCCTTCGCCGGGGCAACTTCAGGAGTATAGCGGCAAAAGGGCCTCAGGTAAAGCGCTACTTCTTGCCAGGTTTTTGTAGGAAGTAATCGTCGTCGCCCAGGTAAAGCCATTCGGTATCGGGCTGGCCGCTCTTGGTGAGCTGCGGCAGCATGGCGAACTTCTTCTCGACGCGCCCGTCGTCATAGCTCAGGGTCAGGGTGTTGCCGCTGAGGGTGTACTTCCCGCCGTTCTGGCGCTCGCTGCTCGACGACACGCCGCCGGTCACGTCGCCAAGTGAGGTGCCGGTGGTGGTCGTGGTGATCGACACGCCGCCCGACGCCTCACGCCGGAAGCGCCCGTCCTTGCCGAATTTCAGCACCGTCTCGAAGATGCCGCCGCCGGTGCCGCCGGGCGCGCTGAACACGCTGGTCGATTTGTAATCGCCCGCCAGCTTGAGGTCCTTCAGGGGGCGCACCGGCTCCAGCTTCTCACCGTCCAGCCTGAGGACACCGCCTTTTTGCTGAAACGGCACGGGCTTGTCGCTGCCGATGGTGATCTGGCCGCTTCCGAGCCTGTACACCTCGCAGATCGGCAGGCCGTTGGGAAAGATGCGGGTGCAGTCGGCATCAGCCAGCGACGTGTCGGGGTCGCCCGTGAAAACGTAACCGTTCTTGGAGAACATGTAAAAGTCGCGCACCATCTGGATGCCGCCGCCGACCTGCACCTGCTGGCGCTGCAATGAGTACGCCCCCGTCAGCCCACCCGTGCCCTTGGGTGGAGCCGGGGCCTTGCCCGCGCCGTATTTGAGCGGCAGGGTCGGCTTGACCACCACCAGGCATTTCATGGCCCTGAAGCTGAATTCGCGCTCACCGAGATCGTCTTCCGAGTAGCTGGCGTGGGTGTCGTCGAGTGGGCCGCCTGTGAAGTCCACACTGGAAAAGTCGTTGCTCTGATCGCCGAGAATATCGGCGCTGTACTTGCCGCCGCTGCCCTTGTAGCGGTAGGCCCGCTCCGCCAGCACCTCCAGCGTGCCCTGGTCGGTGTTCTTGCCGTCGCTGCTGCGGCAGGCGTACTTGCCGATCTGCGGGTCCTTGCGCCTGAAGCCGAGCTGGGCCAGGGCGTCGCGGGGGCCACGCTGGTAACATTCCAGACTCAGGGTGCGGTCGTCTTTGAGCGGGTAGCGGTAGAGCTTGATGTTCTGGCCGTACTCACGGTCCCTGCCCCAGAAGAGGGTGGCGCTGTCCACACTGGCCAGCGGTCCGGTCTTGAACTGTACGTCGTAGAAGACACTGCCCTTCTTAGTGGTAAAAGTGCCCGCCGAGGCCGTCTTGCCGGTGACGACCCGGTACTGGGTCTGGTTCAGGATCTGCAGCTTGAACACCGGGGTTTGGTACTTGTCGCTGCTGAGGTCGGGATAGCAGGAAAACTCGTCGGGAATCGGTTGCTTTTCCGGGTCGAAGCCGCCCGCCACCAGCTTGGCCAGATTGGGCACCGGCAGGCTGACGGCGGGCTGGGTGCCAGGTGGGGTCGTCTGAGGTGGCGTTTTGGTCGGCGGGGGTTTGGTGGGGGGGGGAGCGGTGGCCGTCCCGCTTGCTTTAGGGGTCCCGAACGTCACCGAGCCTGCCAGAGCGGTCACAGCAGGCTCGTACTTCTGGAAGGTGGATAGGCTCGATGCCGTGTAGACCAGGATTTCCAGACGGCCCGGCGGGTTGGCGGCCACGTAGTAGAGATAAAGCGGCTGCCCCGAAGCGTTCTGAAACACTGCTGCCTGGGCGATCAGCGCCACGCCGTTCTGGTCCTTGTCGGGCACAGCCTTGGAGCGGCTGAGCAGTGTGTACCCGGTCGGCCCGGTTTTGCTGAGCTGATCGAAGGCGGCGGCAAAATCGCCCTTGAAGTCGCTGCCCTTGGAAAGCGTGATCAGGGCCACCTCACCGGCAGCCAGGTTCGGCGGCTTGAGGCTGAGGGTGCTTGCGGAGGGCTGCGCTGTCCAGCCCGGCGGCGGCGTGTAGGTGAGGTCGCCGAAAGTCTCGGCCCCGGCCCACCCGGCGCAGAGGGTCAACAGCCCCAGTGCCAAGGGGATGGACATTTTGCCGGTCGCCTTCTTAATGAACGGGCCCTCTGTTCGTCGGTTTGGTCGCACCTGTCGCCTCCTGAAGCGCTCGAACGCTGCCTCCAAGCCTAACCGAGCCTGAAAAACGGCGGCCCAGAAAACCCGCCTCGACCGCGACACGTTTCTTAATGGTCGCCAGCACACCTATGCACCGGCAGCCGGGCCTGAAGTGTGCCGGGCCGGGGAGTGGGGCGCAGTTGACAATGCCGGGGGGCGCGGCTATCCTTTAACCCGCTGCGAGAGCGGCGAAAGTGCCACGCTGGTCTGGTAGTGTAGCGGTTAGCATATCTGCCTGTCACGCAGAAGGTCGCGGGTTCAAATCCCGTCCGGACCGCCAGCGGCAAAGTAGCTCAGTCGGTAGAGCAAACGACTGAAAATCGTTGGGTCGGCGGTTCAAGTCCGCCCTTTGCCACCACACACCAAACCTCGCCACTCTGGCGGGGTTTTTTGTTGGAACGGCAGCAACAAAGAAAAGCCCCACTGGAAGGCTTTTCCGGTGCTCCACGAGCTTCAGTCGTGCGCGGTGGCCAGCGCTTCTACAGGCTCCTTTACAGCATGCCCGAACTGCTGGGCCTCGGTGCTCCCTGCCAGGGCGGTGGTGCTGCTGTGGCCGCCTGCCGCCGCATTCGACACCAGATCGAAGTAACCGGTGCCGACCTCGCGCTGGTGCTTGACTGCTGTGAAGCCCCGCTCCTGGGCGGCGAACTCCTTTTCCTGAAGTTCCACGAAGCTTTTCATCTGATTGCGGGCGTAGCCGTGGGCCAACTCGAACATGCTGTGGTTGAGGCTATGGAAGCCTGCCAGCGTGATGAACTGGAATTTATAACCCATCTTGCCGAGTTCGACCTGAAACCTGGCGATCGTCTCGTCGTCGAGGTTCTTCTTCCAGTTGAAGCTAGGGGAGCAGTTGTAGGCCAGCAGCTTACCGGGAAATTCGGCGTGAACGGCCTCGGCGAAGCGGCGGGCGTCGTCCAAGTTGGGCACACTGGTCTCGCACCAGATCACGTCGGCGTAGGGCGCGTAGGCCAGGGCGCGGCTGATGGCCTGCTCCATACCGGGCCTGACATAGAAGAAGCCCTCGGGGGTGCGCGCGCCGGTGCAAAAGGACCTGTCGTTCTCATCGATGTCGCTGGTCAGCAGATTGGCGGCGTCAGCGTCGGTGCGGGCAATCAGTAGGGTCGGCACGCCCGATACGTCGGCGGCCAGCCGGGCCGCGTTGAGAGTGCGGATAAACTGCGAGGTCGGCACCAGCACCTTGCCGCCCAGGTGGCCGCACTTCTTCTCGGAGGCGAGCTGATCTTCAAAATGTACGCCCGCCGCGCCCGCCTCGATCATGGCCTTCATCAGCTCGAAGGCGTTGAGCGGCCCGCCGAAGCCTGCCTCGGCGTCAGCGATGATCGGCGCGAAATAGTCGATGTCGTCCTTGCCCTCCGAGTGCTGAATCTGATCGGCGCGGCGCAGCGTGTTGTTGATGCGCTTGACCACATCCGGCACGCTGGAGGCCGGATAGAGGCTCTGGTCAGGGTACATCTGGCCCGCGTTGTTGGCGTCGCCCGCCACCTGCCAGCCGCTGAGGTAAATGGCTTTGAGACCCGCCTTCACCTGCTGCATGGCCTGGTTGCCGGTCAGCGCGCCGAGGGCATTGACGAACGGCTCGCTGCCGAGCAGTGTCCACAGCTTGAGTGCGCCGTGCTTGGCCAGTGTATGCTCGATCTGGAGGCTGCCGCGCAGCTTGACCACCTCGGCGGCGCTGTAGTTGCGCTTGATGCCGTGCCAGCGCTTCTCGGTCTGCCAGGTCTTTTCCAGAATCTCGGCGGGCGTGCGGGGGTTGGTGGTCATGGCGGCTCCTTTGGGGTGAAGAAAACCTGGGCGAACAGAGCCGTTCTCCGCCCGCGCCGGTCTTCTTTTGATGCCCCATGCTGGCAGAGCCGCGCCGCGCCGGAGGGTGTTGTATTCGTGCTCAGCGGCGGTGTTCGCCACAGACCATACACCGGGAAAGTGGTGTACCCCACCGCAGGAGTACACCACCCAGGACAGATTGAGTTATCTCAGAACTTCTTCTTTCCACACTGTTTCTATTGACCCTGGCAACGGCGCATGCGCTCCACCCCGGCGGGGACGTGAGCCATATGGAGCCATTACGCCAGTGAAATGAAATCGCCGCCCGGCTCGTTACCGGGGCGAGTGGGGCGAACAAAGAGCCGATTCAGTACCGAGCGCATCGCCACCAGGAGATTCATGCCCCATACACCAGCTCCCTACGGCGCATCTGATTGGAGCCGGGCCACATAGCCCTGCACGTACAGTTCCAGAATCTGCACGGCGGCGGCCTCATCGAGGTCGGTTGCGCCGAGTTCGCGGGCGCGGCGGGTGGTGAAGCGCTCGTCCTGGTACACCACCTGCGCTCCAGCGCGCACCAGGTCGGTGCCGAACGAGCGGATGCGGTCTGCTGCCGGACTCGGCAGGCCGTCGGTCCTGAGCGGCAGCCCCAGCACCAGCGCCGACGCGCCCTCCTGCCGCTGCTTGTGCAAGATGGCCTTGATGTCGTTCTTGAGGCGGGTGCGCTCAAAGCTGCCGCGCCCGAACACCAGTGCGCCGTGGTTGACTGCATAGCCCACCATGCTCTTGCTGACATCCAGCGCGAGGAAGGTGGGCAGGGTGGGGGGAGCCGTCACGACGAGGAGTTTAGAGCATGGCCGGGCGAGGAGTGCAGGCTCGTGCGTGCGGGATTCACATTAAAGTCTGGACTCTGGGTTACTCGTAGCCCAGTTCGCGCAGCGCCTCCACATCCTCGCGCCAGCCGTTGATCACGATGACTTCCAGGCCCAAGTACACCTTATGGTTCAGAAAGACTTCGAGCTGCTTGCGGGCGGCCTGGCCGATCTCACGCAGCTGCTTGCCGCCTGCGCCGATGACCATGCCCTTGTGGGCGTTCTTTTCCACGATGATCTCGCCCTCGATGCGCTGCAATCCGTCGTCGCGCTCGGTCCAGGTGTTGACACGGGTGGCCACTGCGTAGGGCAGCTCGTCGCGCAGCTTTTTCATGGCCTCCTCGCGGATGATCTCGGCGGCCCACTGTTCGCGGCTCTGGTCGCTGCTTGCGCCGCGCGGAAAGAAGAAGGGATTTTCCGGCAGCTCGGTGATCAGCTGGTCGCGCAGCGCCTGCACCTGGGCCGGGCTGTTCTGGGCACTGAGCATGACTTCACCGAGTTCCTCACGGCCTTCCAGCAGGGCGCGGTAGAGCTTCATAGCCTCGTCGGGGTACTTGGCCACATCGAGTTTGTTGCCCACCAGCGTCAGCGGCTTGGGCAACTCGCGAATCTGGCGGGCGACCATCTTGTCCTCGTCGGTGGGCGGGTGGCGCAGATCGACGACCCACACCACCGCGTCCACGTCGGCCAGCGCGGTGTTGACTTCCTGGTTCATGTACTTGCCCATGGCGTCCTTGGGCTTGTGGATGCCGGGCGTGTCCACGAACACCAGCTGCGCCTCGTCGGTGGTGTAGATGCCGCGCACGCCCTTGCGGGTGGTCTGCGGGCGCGGGCTGGTGGGGGCCACCTTGACCCCCAGAAAGGCGTTGAGCAGGGTACTTTTGCCCACATTGGGCTTGCCGATGATCGCCACGAACCCGGAATGGGTGGGCGCGTCGGTGCGAGAAGAAAAATCCGTCATAAGGGGCATTGTCTCACGGCGGGCTGGGCGAAATGCTGGCCCCGTGACCTCTCGGGCGCTGCCTCGCTTCGGTCCTTACTCGGCCATGCGCTGCCGGATGTGGTTGATATCCCAGCCGGTCAAGTTGGCGAGCGTCTGGGCCTGCAGCTCAGCGCGGCGTTTGAGGCTGGCCTGATACCCCTGGCTGGCGGCGCAGGTTTTGGTGCTTTTGGCCTCGTGGCGCAGGATGTAGCGGCCCTGGAAGGTCTGTTGGTTGTCGGTCAGTTTGAAGTGCAGATCCTCGGGAAAGGTGGCGCGGGTGTAACGCACATGCAGCCGGGTCAGGAAGACGGGCTTGGCCTGCTGACTGGGCCCCTGCCCCGCTGCGGGCAGCGGCACCGGCGGGCCGCCGAAGCCTTCCTGCTGATTCCAGAACACCCCCGCTTGCTTCAGCTCGGCGGCGGTGGGCGGCTCACCCGCACAGGGATCGCAGTTGTTGGTGTTCCAGGCGTATTCGAGAAGGGCCACGCTCTTGCCCTCACGCTCGTAGGCTTTGCGGAACACGTGGCGGTAAAACGAGGCGAACTGATCCTTGATGAGCATCGGCACCTCCTTGTCGGTGGGCACCGGAGCCGTGCGGTAGTTGCTGGTTTCCACCCGGCCATACGGCGAGAGCAGGTACACCGTCAGGTCCTGCTCGCCGGGCGAGTTGAGCGTGCCGAGGCGAATCGGCAGCATGAACTTCTCGGAGGTATACGACAAGACGATGGGGTTGAGAAAGCCGCCGCCACTCTTGTCGAAGCGCTCCATATTGACCCGCACCACGAAAAACTTCATACCGCCCTTGATGTAGCCGCCCAGCAACTCGTCGGCTCCGGCAGGCAGCTTGTAGCCCTCGGCGCGCAGGTAGGTGGCCAGGCCGGTTTGCTGCTTGGCACTGAGAATCACGATGTCGTACTCGCCCACCTGGTAGCTGGCCTCGATCTTGACGCCGAGGGCGTCGGCGCGGGCGGCGTTGGCAGATTGCGGAGCCGGAACCGCACTCGGCCTCGCCATATCCTCCATCATCACAGGCGCGCAGGGGTCCTCGTCGAAGTACTCCACCAGCCTGGGAGCGCTGTAGGCGTCGAGCTTCTTGATGATGCTGGGGTCGCCGATGCTCAGGTCTTCGCGCTTCGGCACCACCGGAATCGGCACGATGCGGGCAAAGTCTTTGGCGTCGCCCTGATAGTCGTTCATCATGGTAAACACGCTGCGGTTGCCGTCACGGGCGATGACCACCTGATTGCTGCGGTTAAACAGCTTGGTGTCGCCCTTGGCCACAAAAAAACCGCAGAAGCCCAACGCCGACGACGCCAGGGCGAAGCTGAGCAGGGTGGTGGTGCGCCGCCTGAGTCGTTTCATCGCAGACCTCTCAGAGTAGAGCCGGAAGAAGGGAGCGCAACCAATGGACCACGGACGAAAAACCAGCCGGGGAGGGAGGGTGGGCCGTTTCATCTGAGCATAATCTTGGGTGAGAAGCCAGCGCCGCGCGGCCCTGCCTGCACCGCCCTGGGATCCCGGCGGGGTCGCCCGGCCCGATGAGCTAAACTGCTTGCCGACATGGCAGGACACAGCAAATGGTCACAAATTAAGCGCAAGAAAGGGGCCAACGACAAAAAGCGTTCGGCCACCATCAGCAAGCATCTCCGGGCGATCACGGCAGCCGTCCGCTCCGGCGGCAGTGGCGACCCGTCAGGCAATCTCAGCTTGAAAAACGCCATGGCCGCCGCCAAGACCGACAACGTACCGGTGGACAACATCGACAGCGCCATCAAGCGGGCCATCAGCGTCGGCGAGGGCGCAGCCGATTACAAGGAGGCGGTCTACGAGGGCTACGGCCCCGGCGGCACCGCCATCTATATTGAGACGCTGACCGACAACCTCAACCGCACGGTGGCCGAAGTACGCAGTGTGTTTACCAAGAAGGGCGGCAGCATGGGCAACAGCGGCTCTGTGGCCTGGCAATTCGAGAACAAGGGCGTGGTGTACTTGCCTGAAAACTCCGAGGCCGCCCAGGAAGCCGCCATCGAACTGGGCGCGGAAGACATGCAGGAAAGCGAGGATGGGCTGGAGATCAGCACCGCGCCGGGTGACCTCTACGCCGTCTCGGAGGGCCTGACGGGGCGCGGCTTCACAGTGGAAAGCGCCCAGCTTGCCCGCATTCCCAGCAACACGGTGGCGGTCAGCGGCGACGACACCCGCAAGCTGATGACCCTGATCGAGGCGCTCGAGGACCTCGACGATGTGCAGAACGTGTACTCGAATGCCGAGTGGCCGGAAGACGAGGGAGCCTGAGCACTCAGGCGTCCGGGACACCGAAGTCAGTCTTGTTCAGGTTTAGCGCGGGATGCAGTCGAACAGGGGCAACCTCGCGGCTGGCCGACTGAACTGTCCAAGCTCAGTCAACAAGCGCTAAGCTGACCCGAATGCGCCTCTCCACCACCGATATCTATGCCTTCCAGGCGCTGGGCTACCTCGGCACCCAGGACACCCAGCGCTGGGTCGCCAGCGACGAGATCAGCGAACACACCCATATCGCCCGGCCCTACCTGGTCAGGATTCTGGCGGCGTTGAGCGCCAAGGGCGTGGTGAAGAGCAAGAAGGGGATCGGCGGCGGCTACGCCCTGGCGCGTAAGCCCCACCTGATTTCCTTGTGTGAGGTGGTGCGTGCGGTGGACGGCCCGGTTGCGCCGCTGTCGTGCATCAGCCTCAACTGGCGTGAGAGCTGCCCCGAGGAGGACCGCTGCCACGCCCGCAACACGGTCTACACCCGCATGCGCGACGCCATGCTGGCCGTCTTGCAGGAATTCAGCGTGCAGGACCTGGTCATCGACGCCTCTCAGGGCGTGAGCTACAGCTTGTGCCTGGAGCACCTGCTCAAGCCCAACGCCTGAAGGCTTGCTTCAGCGTTGCCGGAAACGGTGAAATCGGCTACCGAAGCGGGCGGTCGGCCTCTTCAGACTGCCGGACATGACCAAGCCGACTTCCCTGTTTGAGACTTCCGCCACCGCCCACGGAGGCCGCGCTGGACACGTCGACAGTCCGGACGGCCACCTCAAGGTGCGCCTGGCCGTGCCCACCGAGCTAGGCGGCAGTGGCGGCAACGGCAGCACCCCCGAGCAACTCTTCGCGGCGGCGCTGGCGGCCTCGTTCGAGAGCGCGATGGGTACGGCAGCGCGGGCCGAGCAGTACCCCGAATTCGGCACCATGCAGGTCACCGCGACGGTGGGGCTGATCGCCAACGGTGACGCCCACGACCTTCAGGCGGCGCTCGACATCACCCTGCCGGAGCTGAGCCGTGGGCAGGCCCAGCATCTCGTCGAGCGCGGACAGACCCTCTGCGCCTTTAGCCGGGCGCTGGGGGACCGAGTCGAGTACCGCCTGCACGACGCCTGAAGATCGTTCTCATAGGGTCGTCGTTCAAGCCGCTACACATGGAAGTGCACCATTTTGATCACTCCCATTCCGGCAATTGCTCTTTGATTGGGTCCACATTAATTGCAGTACTACTTGACCGAAATTTTGATCAGTCGTTCGCCAGCGCCGCTTCTTCCAGCGCGGCGTAGTGGCCCTGACGGCGGCGCAGCGCGGCGGGAGTGCCTTCCTCCACCACCCGGCCCCCTTCCAGCACCACGATTCTATCGGCGCTGCGGGCCAGCGACAGGCGGTGGGTGACGATCAAAGCGGTGCGCCCGCGCATCAGCCGCTCCAGGGCGTCCACAATCTGCGCTTCCGACTCGGTGTCGAGCGCCGAGGTCGGTTCGTCGAGCAGCAGCACGGCGGGCCGGGCGATCAGCACCCGTGCGATCGCCAGCCGCTGACGCTGCCCGCCTGAGAGCCGCACGCCGCGCTCGCCCACCAGCGTTTCCAGACCTTGCGGCAGCGCGGCCACGAACTCAGCGGCCCCGGCCACCTCCAGCGCAGCCTGCACCTCGGCGGGCGTGGCCTCGGGGCGGGCGTAGCGCACGTTTTCCAGCACCGTGTCGTGAAAGAGAAAGGTGTCTTGCTGCATCACGGCGGCGGCGCGGCGTAGCGAGGGCAGGGTCAGCTCCCGCACGTCCTGGCCGTCGAGTGTGACCCGCCCGCCCTGGGGGTCGTAGGTGCGGGTGGTCAGCCCGATCAGGGTGCTCTTGCCCGCGCCCGACGCGCCCAGCAGAGCCACCCGTTCGCCCGCCACCACACGCAGACTGAGGTGTTGCAGCACCGGCTGGGCCGGGTCGTAGCCGAAGGTGACGTTCTCGAAGGCCAGTTCGCCGCGTGCGGGCAACGCCAGATCACGGGCGTCGGGCTGCTCGGTCACAGCCTCAGGCGCGTCGAGCACCTGGAAGATGCGCCGCCCACTGGCCTCGGCACGCTGCAGGAGGTCATTGATATTGACCAGATCGTCGATCGGCCCGTAGAAGTAGCGCCCGTAGCCCCGGTAAGCCAGCAGCCCGCCCAGCGTGAACTGCCCGCGCGCGATCAGCAACACCCCACCGCCCAGCATCAGGATATTGCCGAAGTTGGCGACGAAGCGCACCACCGGGAAAGTGCGGTTGCGCATCTGCACGGCCTTGACGCCTTCCTGATACAGCGAGCGCCCGATGGCCTCGACCTGGCTGGCCTCGGCGGCCTCGCGGGCAAAGCCCTGCACCACCCGGATACCTGCGAGCCGGTCGGCCACCAGCGCCGAGAGGTCGCCCAGCCGGTTACGGGCCGCGCGGTATGCCGGGCGCACCTCGACGTTGTAGCGCCGCAGCAGCAGAGCCACCGCCAGCATCGGCAGGGTCACGACCACACCCAGCAGCGGCTGAAGGGCGATGAAGATGGCAACGACACCGATCAGGCGCAGCGCATTGCCCAGCACGGCGTCGGTGCCGCGCAGCAGCACATCCTGAATGCCGTCCACGTCGGCGGTCACGCGCGAGAGCAAATCACCGGAGCGCTGGGACTCGAAATAGGCCGCCGATTGCCCGGCCAGCTTGTTGTAGAGCCGCATCCGCAGATCGAAGGTGAGCTGCTGCCCGGCCCGCTCCAGCAGCAGCCCGCGCCAGGCCGCCAGCAATTGCTGTACGGCGAAGACCCCCACCAGAAGGGCCAGTTGCCAGCCGATAAAGACCCAGTCGCGCTTCATCAGGCCCTGGTCGACGACCCGGCCCCAGACCAGCGGCGGATACAGCTCGGCGGCCACGCTGCCCACCAAGCAGGTCATGCCGATGAAGACGGTGCGGCGGTAGGGCGTCAGCAGCCCGTAGAGGCGGCGAACCACCGAGGGCGCGGCCTCTAGAGGCGCAGTGCGGCGTGGCAGAGCCTGAGACATGCCGTCAGGCTAGCGCTGTAGGCGTCAGCTTTTGTCTGCTTTATTGCGCTTGGTCTCCGTTCGTTCCAAGCTGGCCCAACGTCGCGCCGGGGCCTGCCAGCGCTGCTTTTTATTTTGAACCGGGCGAACATAGACAAGTTGACCAAACAGGTCACTTTCATTGTTGATCAATCTGGTCAATAATACCCGGCATGCGCACCGACCTCTCGGCCCTCAAATTCAACCAGCTCAGCGTGGTGACGCTCACCGCCCTGGCGCTGCTGCTGCGCCAGCCCTGGCTCAGCGCTCTGCTGGGCGCGGCCATGCTGATCGGGGCCGTGTGGCCCGCCCGCAGCCCGATGAAGGCGGCCTACCGCACCCTCGCTCCCCGGCTGGGCCTGAAGCCCGATGTGGTAGACGAGTCGCCTGAGGCGCACCACTTCGCCCAGGGTGTCGGTGGCATGTTTCTGCTGGCCTCGGCCTGCTCGGTGTTCGGTGGACTGACCGGGCTGGGCGTCGCGCTCGGCTTTCTAGTCATCGCGCTGGCGCTGCTCAACCTGACGGCCCGAATCTGTGTGGGCTGTCTGATGTACTTCCAGTACAAGATGCTGCGCCACCGCCTGACCGCCCGCCCGTAACTGCATTTGTCTCCCACCACCGGAGTTGCCATGTCTGACATCGAAACGCTGAAAAAAGAACTGCCGCCCTTTGAAATCTTCGATCTGATTCCGCAGTACGCCGCCGCCGGGGTCATCGACCCCGAGAAGATGGACCTGCTCAAGTGGGCGGGCGTCTACCCGCAGCGCCCGCAGGAAGACAACTTCCTGATGATGCGCGTGAAGGTGCCCACCGCCGAGCTGAGCAGCACAGCATTGCGGGTGGTCGCGGGCATTTCCGAGGACTACGGACGCGGGCTTTTAGACGTGACCGACCGGCAGGCCTTTCAGTTTCACTGGCTCAGGATCGAAAACATCCCCGACATCCTGGCCCGGCTGGACACGGTGGGCCTGCACACGCGCGGCGCCTGCGGCGACACCGTGCGGGCCGTGATTGCCTCGCCGCTGGCCGGGCTGGACGCCCGCGAGCGCATCGACGTGCGCCCAATCGCCGCCGCGATGGAAGGCACGCTGAGCGGCAACCGCGAGTTCGAGGACCTGCCGCGCAAATTCAAAATCAGCCTCACGGCCACACCGGAACTCGAAGGCATTCACCTCATCAACGACATCGGCTTTCTGGCGCATGAGGTCGGCGGCGAGGTGGGGTTTGACGTGTGGGTGGGCGGCGGCCTCGGCGCGGTGGCGCACCTGGCTAAGCGCCTGGGCGTGTTCATCAAGCCTGAGCAGGTCGTGGAAGTTGGGCGGGCCATCGCGGGGGCCTACCGCGATCACGGCTACCGGATCAACCGCAAGAAGAGCCGTCTGAAGTACCTGATCAAGGACCTGGGGCCGGAGAAATTCCGCGCCCTGGTGGAGACCGAGTACCTGGGCTACACCATGCAGGACGGCCCCGCCGCCCCGGTCGCCCGTTTCGGTGGCAGCGACGTGCTGGGCATCAACCCCCAGCGTGACGGCCTGAATTACGTGGTGCTGTCCACCACCGTCGGGCGCATCAACCCCGAGAAGGCGCGGGCGCTGGCTGACCTCGCCGACAAGTACGGCAAGGGCGTGCTGCGGACCACCGCCTTCCAGAACATGATGATTCCGCACGTGAAGACCGAAGACCTCGACGCGCTGATCGACGATCTGCGGGCGCTGGACCTGGCGCCCAAGGCCACCCTGCGCGGCACCACCATCGCCTGCACCGGCACGCAGTTTTGCCGCCTGGCCTTGACCGAGACCAAGGCGCGGGTCGCCGGGATGATCGACGAACTGGAAGTCAAGCACAGCGATCTGGACGTGCCGTTCGTCATCAACCTGACCGGCTGCTCAAACGCCTGCACCCGCTATCAGGTGGCCGATCTGGGCTTCATGGGCGCGCAGCGGGCCAGCAAGAGCGGCGTCGAGGGCGAGTTCGATGAAGTCTATAACGTGCATCTGGCCGGAAGCATCGGGCAGGCCGAGCGGGTGGGCGCGAAGCTCAAGGGGGCTGTGCCCGCCGAGCGCCTCACCGAGTACACCGACAAGGTGATCAGCGACTTCAAGGCGCACAAATCGCCGGGCGAGAGCTTCGTGGAGTACGCCGACCGGGTGGGCCAGGAGAACTTCCTGCCCGACAGCGTGTTGGCCGGGAACCGCGAAGTGGTGCTGGCGTGAGCAGGCAGGCGGCAGGCCGGGTGCTGTGGCTGACCGGCCTCTCCGGCGCGGGCAAGAGCACCCTGGCGAGCGCCCTGCATCAGGAACTGCTCTCGGCGGGGATCAGCACTGAACTGCTCGACGGCGACGCGGTGCGCGAGAACCTGAGTAAGGGCCTGGGATTCAGCAAGGAAGACCGCGACACCAACGTGCGGCGCATCGGCTTCGTGGCGGGGCTGCTGGCCCGTCACGGCGTCACGGTGCTGGTGAGCGCCATCTCGCCGTACGAGGACACCCGCCGCGAGGTGCTGAGCAAGCTGCCCAACGCTGTTGAGATCTTCGTGGACGCGCCGCTCGAAACCGTCACCGAGCGCGACGTGAAGGGCCTGTACCTGAAAGCCATCGCGGGCGAGATCGCACATTTTACCGGCGTTTCCGACCCCTACGAAGCGCCGAGTACGCCCGATCTGCACCTGCGAACCGACCGGCTCAACGTGGCCGAGTGCCTCGAACTGCTGCGCCCGCTGGCCGGACTGCGTACGGAAGTGACAGCATGACCGCGCTGGAACACCGGCCCGCCGACTTCATGCACCTGCCCCAGTTTGGTGCCGACACCGACCCGCTGGATGTGATCGGCTGGGCGCTGCGAACCCACCCCGATTTGACGATGCCCAGCGCCTTTAATCTCAACGGCGTGGTCCTGCTCGATCTGGCCGTCAGGGCGGGCTACCGGGGCGAGGTGGTGTTCGTGGACACCGGCTACCACTTTCCCGAAACGCTGGCGACCCGCGAGCGATTGGCGGCCTGCTACCCCGAGCTGCAGTTCGTGACGCTCAACGCCGGCGCCTCGCCCGAGGACAATCAGACGCCGAGTGATCTCTACGCTGCCGACCCGGACGCCTGCTGCGCGGTGCGGAAAGTCGCGCCACTGCAACGCTACCTCAGGGAGAAAAATCCCTCGGCGCTGCTGAACGCCCGCAGCCGCGACCAGGCCAGCACCCGCGCCGAGATTCCCTTCGTGGAAGGCGGGGGTGTGGAGCGGGGCGCGGCGCGGCGCAAGATCAACCCGCTGGCCTTCTGGACGCGCGAGATGCTGGAAGCCTACGCCGCCGAGCACGATCTGCCAGTCAACCCGCTGTACTTCGACGGCTTTCTGAGCATCGGGTGCTGGCCGTGTACCCGCGCCGTGCGCCCCGGCGAGGACGCCCGCGGGGGCCGCTGGGCTGGGAAGGGCAAGACCGAGTGCGGGCTGTGGGCCGGAGACGGCAAGCTCTGAACCTTCCCTGATTCAAGACCTCTTTTTTTGCTTCAATTGTTGACCGATTTTATCAACACTGCCAGCGACACCAACCTGCCTGTCCCTTCCCCCGGAGATACCCCCATGACCCTGACCCCGCTCACCCAATCCCTGCCCACCGCCCTGACCTTGCCGACCCCGCTGGGCGGTGAGCTGGTGAACCGCGTCGTGCGGCTCGGCGAGAACTTCGAGCTGGGTGCTGGCCTGGCCCATCTGCCGCGCCTGGCGCTGAGCAGCCGCAGCTACGCCGACCTGGAAATGATCGCCACCGGAGCCTACTCACCGCTGACCGGCTTTCTGGGCGAGCAGGATTATCTGTCGGTGATCGAGCACCTGCGCCTCGCCGACGGCACCCCCTGGAGCATTCCGATTACCCTGCCGGTCAGCCGCGAGGACGCCCGCCAGTACAGCGGCCAGGTGCTGCTCACCTTCGGCGGGGAAGCGGTGGGCACACTGGACGTCAGCGAGCAGTTTGAAGCGCGCAAGGACTTCGAGGCGCGGGAGGTCTACCGCACCACTGACCCCGCGCACCCCGGCGTGGCGGCCCTGAACGCGGCGGGCGAAATCTACTTGGCCGGAGACGTGACTGTCTTCGAGGTGCCGCGCGGCTCCTTTCCGGCGCACCACCGCACGCCCGCGGAGGTGCGCGAGGTCACCCTGGCGCGTGGTTGGCGCAGCACGGTGGCCTTCCAGACCCGCAACCCGGTGCACCGTGCTCACGAATACCTGCAAAAGGTGGCGCTCGAACTCGTGGACGGCCTGTTGCTGCACCCACTGGTCGGGCAGACCAAGGGTGACGACGTGCCCGCAGGAACGCGCATGCAGTCCTATGAGGTGCTGCTCAGCCAGTACTATCCACGTGAGCGCACCCTGCTGAGCGTCTATCCGGCGGCCATGCGCTATGCCGGACCGCGCGAGGCCATCTTGCACGCGCTCTCGCGGCGCAACTACGGAGCCAGCCACTTCATCGTGGGCCGCGACCATGCCGGAGTGGGCAATTACTACGGCAGCTACGACGCCCAGGAAATCTTCAGCGCCTACACCCCACAGGAACTCGGCATTCAGATTCTCAAATTCGAGCACACCTTCTATTGCCAGACCTGCGGCCAGATGGTCAGCCCGCGCACCTGCCCACACGACGCCTCGCACCACCTGGTCCTCAGCGGCACCAAAGTGCGCGAGAAGCTGCGCGCCGGGGAGAATCTGCCGCCGGAATTTACCCGCCGGGAAGTGGCCGAGGTGCTGCGGACCGCGTACCAGCAGCCGAGCTGAACAATCGGTCAGAGCAAGACACCATGAAAAAGTCCACAGCCCAGCCTGCCGCCACCTTTGGCCTTCGTCCATCAAGCTCACACCCGCTGACGCTCCGTTTCCAGTTTGCTGAAGCACCGGATACGCGCTGGCATTCGGGCGGCTCCGACACTTCGCCCGCTCCTGGCTTTTGCCCTGGCCGCGCAGGCTCCAGGCCATCCATCTTCAGTTGACCAACACCGACCTAGTCACACTTTCTCAGGAGGGTCACAATGACACACCGCACCCGCACACCGCTGGCAGCAGCCGCCTTCGTTTCACTGGGCCTCCTCGGCGCAGCGCTGGCCCAGCCTGCGGCCACCGTCCGCATCGGCTTTTTTCCCAACCTGACCCATGCCCCGGCGCTCATCGCTGACGCCAAGGGTTACTACGCCGCACAGCTCAAGGGCGTCAAGGTCGAGGTCAAGACCTTCGTGTCGGGCACCACCCTCAGCGAGGCGTTCGCGGCAGGGGCCATCGACATCGGCCTGATCGGTCCTGGCCCGGCCATCAACGCGGCGGCCAAAGGCATCCCGGTGCAGATCATCGCGGGCGCGTCCGAGGCGGGAGCGGTGCTGATCGTGCGCAAGGGAACCGACATCGCCGCTTACAAGGATCTGGCGGGCAAGAAGATCGGCGTGCCGAGTCTGGGCAACACCCAGGACATCAGTCTGCGTGCGCTGCTCAACACCAACGGCCTCAAATCGCAGGATTCGGGCGGCAACGTGACCATCATGCCGGTGGCCCCCGCCGACGTGGCCGCCGCCTTCCTGAGTAAGCAGCTTGATGCTGCGCTGGTGCCCGAACCCTGGGGCGCGCAGCTCGAAGCCCTGGGCAACAAGGTGCTGGGCGACGAGAAGTCCATCTGGCGCGGCGGCAAGTACCCCTCGGCGGTGGTGATCGTCAACACCAAATTCGCCCAGGCCAATCCGGAGATCGTCAAGGGCTTCTTGAAGGCGCACCTACAAGCCGTCAACTTCATGGTCAAGTCGCCGGTCGCGGCCCAGGCCGCCATCAGCAGCGAACTGCTGAAGCTGACCAGCCAGAAGGTTGATGCCCGCGTGCTGCAACGCGCCCTCAAGCGCACCCAGATCACCAGTGACATCGATATTGACGCCTTGAAGGATTACGGCCAGCTCAGCCTGGCTGCCGGATACACCCGCACCCTGCCGGACTTCGGCACGCTGGTGGATCTGAGCGTCCTCAAATCGCTGAGCGGTAAATAATGACGCTGGCCGCGGCACAGCAACCGGCCCGGCGCAACCTGACGCTGCTGTGGCAGGTCTTGGGCCTGCTGGTCATCCTGGGCCTGTGGTGGCTTGTGACCGACGTGCTGAAAATCTGGCCGCCCTATGTCTTTCCCACCCCGAAGGCGGTCTGGCAGGAGTTCGCCTACGGGCTATGGGGCAGCGGCCCGCAGGACGGCAAACTGCTCTCCTCGGTGGGCAACTCGCTGCGGCGCGTCGGGCTGGGCTACCTGATCGCCGTGGCGCTCGGCGGCGGGGTAGGCCTGCTGATGTCTTTATGGCGGCCCCTGCGCGACACCCTCGGCGCGTACTTGCAGGGCCTCCAGAGCGTGCCGAGCATCGCCTTCGTGCCGTTCGCGATTCTGTTTCTGGGTCTCAACGAAAAAGCCGTGATGTTCGTGGTAATTATCGAGGGCTTCATTCCGGTGGCGCTGGCGGTGTCGGGGGCCATGCTGAATGTGCCTCCGGCCTGGCGCACGGCGGGGCGCACGCTCGGCGCGAACAATTTCGCTCTGGTGACGCGGGTGCTGCTGCCCGCCGCCCTGCCCAACATCGTGACCGGCCTGCGGACCGCCTGGAGTTTTTCGTGGCGCGCTTTGATCGGTGCGGAGCTGCTGACCGCCAACCCTGGCCTGGGCCAGCTGCTGGAAATCGGGCGCAACACTGCCAACGTGGCGCTGGTGGTCGCCACCATCGTCATCGTGGGGGTGGTCGGCGGCCTGTTCGATCTGTTGATCCGCGCCCTGGAAACCCGCCTTCGCCGCGACTACGGCCTGGAGGTACAGGCATGACCGTCAACCGCACCAACGAACGCACAATCGGTCCGGCGGTTCAGGAGTTTAAGCAAACCAAAACTGCCGGGGACGGCCCGTCCACTAAACTGCATGGCGTGAGCCGCAACCCTGCCCCGACCGCTTCAGCCGCGCCGGTGGTGCCGGAGCAGCCGCGTGGGGCTTCGCTGGAACTCTCGAACGTGGCCTACCACTACAGCGCCCGGCGCGGTCAGCGGGCCGGACTCGGACCTCTGAGCCTCGAAGTGGGCGCAGGCGAATTTCTGACGGTGGTGGGGCCGTCGGGCAGCGGCAAGAGCACTCTGCTGAGCGTGCTGGCCGGTTTTCTGAAACCGCAATCGGGCACCCTCACGCTGGCCGGACAACCCCTCAAGGGACCGCACCCGGCGCTGACCCTGGTGCAGCAGGAACATGCCCTGTTTCCCTGGCTAACCGTGGCGGGCAATATCGCCTTCGGCCTCAAGTCCCAGAAGCTGGGGCGTGAGGAGCAGGTTCGGCGCACCTCGGACACGCTCGCACTGGTAGGGCTGGGCGGGTACGGCGAGCGCCGCATTCACGAACTCTCCGGCGGTCAGCGCCAGCGCATTGCTTTGGCCCGCGCCCTGGCGACCCGGCCCGGCCTGCTACTGCTCGACGAGCCGTTCAGCGCGCTCGACGCCCGCACCCGCACCGAGATCAGCCAGGAACTGCTGAGCATCTGGCAGGCCCAGCGGGTGACGGTGGTGTTCGTGACCCACAACCTGGAAGAAGCGCTGGCCCTCGGTGAACGGGTGGTGGCCTTGCGCGGCGGCGAGGTGGTGCTCGACGCACCCACCCGAGAAGTCGGCCTAGAACAACTCAGACGGGTGCTCAACGAGCGGTAGGACACTTAGAAAGCAAGAGAAGAGGCCCCGGCAGTGATTTCCTTGCCGGGGCCTCTTCTCTTAGACGCTCAGGGCAGCTTCAGCGGCGCGCTGAACGTCGCCCTGCGGCTCTCGGCGTCGCTGCCGATGGTGTTGGCGCCTGGCGGCGTGCTGCCCGCATCCGGCACGATGTCGCCTGCGCCGTAGCCGTCGCCGCCGAAGATGCCGCCGAAGAGGTTGACGCCGCCCGCCGGTTTGCCGCTCAGCCCCAGCGCCGTCCAGGGAATGGCGACTTCTACTGTCTGGTCGGGCAGGCTGCCACTGGACGCCGCCAGGTAGCTGCCGCTGCCCACAACGCTGGTGGCCGCATCGCTGACAACCAGGCGCAGCTCGGGGGCCTGGTTGCCGTAGCGCGCCAGGAAGAAGTCGGGCTGGGCGGCGCTGAAGGTAGCGGCCTGCTTCCAGGCGTCCAAATCGTCGGCCTTGGTCAGGCCGCCCGGCTTGACATCCAGGTACAGGATGGCCTTGTTATTGTCGACCTTGTAGGTGTAGGCCAGATACAGGTATTTGGCGTCCACGTCGGTCTGAAGGGTCAGCCAGTTGTTGCTGTCGCCGAAGACCCCAGCGCTGGGGCTGCTGAGCTTGACCGGAGCCGCTGTCCAGTCCGCGAGGTCGCCGTCAATCTTGTACTTGGTGTCACTGGCCGCCGGAATTTTGGGCAGATCGATGATCACGTTCTGGGCCGGAGCGGTGGCCGCCTGAGTTGCGGAAGTGAAGCCCGCCGCGCTGACGGCGAGTTGACGCGCTCCCGGATTGGTCAGCAGGGTAAAGCTGCCGTCGGTAAAGCTCAGGGCGTAGTTGAGGCCAGCATCCGCGCCGGGGCCGCTGGCGTCGATCAGCGCGCCCGCGACCAGTTGACCGCCGCCGGTCACCTTGCCCTCGATGCTGGCTGTCGGCACCGGCACGCTGATGAAGTCGTAGGTGGCGCTGTAACTGCTGCTCTCGCCAGTGTTCAGGGTGCGGTTGTCCTGGTTCGGCCCCTCGTAACCGCTGTTCTTGGCCGCAGCACTGGTGTTGCCGAACTTGAAGGTGATGTCGCGGTACAGCGGCAGGTTGATGGTGGTCTTCCACAGGCCGCGCGCCGACGGGGTCATCGGGTAGACGATCTGGCTGCCGGTGTCGAAGCGGCGCAGTTCGATGGGGCCGTTGCCCTGACTGCGGGCGTCCACCGTGAAGGTGACGGCGGTGGTGGCCGAGGCGCTGGGCGTCGCACTCGCCTTGACCCCGACGCTTTCCTGGCCCTGGGCATCCACCGTGACCACCCGGAAGGTGTAGGCCACGCCGTTTTGCAGCCCACGCGCCACGAACTTGCCGGTCAAAGCGGCCACCGGCGCGAAGTTGAGCTGGCTTTCCTGGCCACCTGCCGGCGTGGCGTAGACCCGGTAGCCAGCCACCGCGCCGCCGCTGCTGGGGGTCCAGGTCAGGCCCACCGCGCCGTCGCCGACCCTGGCGCTGAGCCCTGCCACTTCCGGCAGGTCCGGGTTGACCACCACCGCGCCGCCACCGCTCCCGGCCTGACCGCTGACGATCAAAGCGCTGCGGGCCGGAACACTGCCGACGAGCTTGTCGCCCGCCGCGCTGAGGCTGCTGGGTTGCCCGGTGATTTCCTTGAGCGGCCCGGCGAAGGTGCCGAGCAGCGCAATGCCGCCGCCGAGTGTGCCGAGATCGATAGGTGCATTGCTGTTGTTGAGCACCACGACCACCGGCGCGCCGCCCTTGGGCGAGTCCATCACCCGGCGGTAAGCGTAGACGCCCGCCGAACGGTAGAGTTCCTGCTGCTGACCGCGCCGCAGGGCCGGGTAGTCCTGCCTGGCCTGGGCCAGCGCTGCCAGGCGGCTTTCGAGCACCGGCATGGCCGGAAACGGCATGTCCTCGCGGTTACCCTCGCCAAGCGGGTAGTTGTAGGGATCACCCTTGCCGGGCAACGCGTCCTCGGTGCCCTGGTAGATGCTGGGGGTGCCGCGCACGGTGTAGATCAGGCTCAGGGCCAGATTCAGGCGCTGCTGGGCTTCCTCAGCGCTGCCGCCCTTGTTCATCACCTGGCTCACGAAGCGGGTCACGTCGTGGTTGTCCACGAAGGTGGTCAGGCGCGAGGCGTCGGGGTACGCGCCGTCCTTGGCGAACACGTCGCCGATGGCGCTCAGATTGCCGCCCGCGCTGCTGAGCTGATCGGTGACGGCGAAATACAGAGGAAAATCGAAGACGCTGGGCGAGCCGAGCTTCAGGTAGTTGGCCAGGAACGTCGGGTCACCGTTGAAGACCTCGCCCACCGACCAGATCTGGCTGGCGTCGCCCGCCCCGCCCGCCGCGAAGAACTGCTGCCAGTAGCTGTCGGGCACGTGCTGCATGGTGTCGATGCGCAGGCCGTCGATGGCGGTGGTGTTGCGCCAGTAGCGGACGAAATCGTTGAGAAAGGTCGTGACCGCCGGAAGATCCTGCTTGAAGTCCGGCAACCCCGCCAGCGGGCAATCGGTGCGGGTGTTGGCCGACGCGCTGCACTCGGCATCGGTGTGAAACCACTCGGGATGCGCTTTGGTCAGGGCCGCGCCGTACCCGGCATGGTTGACCACAATGTCCTGAACGATCTTGAGGTGATTGGCGTGGGCCGCCGCGATCAGGGTCTTGAAGTCGGCCAGCGAGCCGAAGTGGGGGTCGACCGCCTTGAAATCCTCGGCCCAGTAGCCGTGGTAGCCCGCGAACAGCTTGCCTTTGTTGGGGCCGTCACCCACCGGAATGGCCGGAACTTGCAGCACCACCGGGCTGACCCACAGGGCCGTGACGCCCAGCGACTTGAAGTACCCCGAGTTGATCTTGTCGGTAATGCCCTTGAAGTCGCCGCCGTGCCAGCCCAGCGGGTTGGTCTTGTCGGCCACGTCGCCCGCGTCCCGGTGAGGGCCGTTGTCGTTGCTGGGATCGCCGTTACTGAAGCGGTCGGTCAGCGCGAAATAGATCACCTCGTCTTGCCAGGGCGTCGCCGCGCCGCTTGGAGGCGTCAGGGTATTGCACGCCGAAAGGGTGACCGTCAAGGCGGCCACCGCTCCCAGCTGCCTGGAAAGCCGCCGCTTGCTGAGCAACATGAGTTTCATAAGTCTGCTCTATTTGAGGACAAGCCGGGGAAGGTGTCAAGCGGATGCGGGCCACTTCACAATGTCTGGTGCCCGTTGAGCCGGATATAAACGGCACGCACGGTCTGCTCCAGCGTCCCGGAACTGCCGCGCAGATCGAGCAGCCGGGCCACCACGTCGGCCTCCAGCCCCGCGTGACCGCAGGCCCGCCACAGCGCGTAATGTACGATGCTGGTTCCAGGGCGCGCGCCGCCCACCGGGGTCCAGACGCCCTGCAACTCAGGGCTCAGCGCGGCGGCAAACTGCACCACCTCGCTCTCCAAGCGGCGCAGTTCCTTCTGAAGTTGCCCCACCGAGCGCACGCCGACGTAATCGAGGATGCTGGCCAGGCGCTGTGGGCGCTCGGGGTCGGGCCAGTCGCCCAGCAGCGGCACCTCCAGGGCGCGGGCCACCGCCAGATCGAGGCCGTGGATGAAGGGGTCGCCCGTTAAATAGGCCATACTCTGGGCGTCCACGAACACGCCGTCAGGATTCTCGGCGATGCGCTCCGGCAAGTCGGCCACGTAGTCCTGCGAGAGCCGGTGAATCGCCATGAACTCCTCGTCGGCCATTTCCAGCAGACCCGCCAGCCGGTAAAAGCGCCGCTGCACTTCCCTCGGCACGGCGGCGCGGCTCTTGTAGCCCAGATCGTGCTCGATCTCGGCCCAGGCGTGTTGCAGGATGCTGCGGATCTGAACCTCGAATCTCGGTGACAGCCCGCCGATGTACTCGCGGCTGACAAAACGCATCACATAATGCACCCCCAGGTAGCCGAAGCGGTCGGGGTCGTGAACCTTGCTCTTGTCGATACTGTTGTCCCAGTCGATTTCGAAGACCGCTTCGAGCGCCCGCGCCACCGCTGCCACGTCCTGCTCGAAATAGGTGATGATCCGCAGGCCCACCAGATCGGTCACGTCGCCGAGATGAACATAACGCCCCGGCTTGCGGCGCATCTTCTCGCGCAGACTGCTGGGCGTCTTGAGCCGCGAGGTGAGGTGGTGAATTTTGATCCCCGCGCCCTCGATCAGGCCCTCGATGAGGCGCATGGCGTCCTCGCGCAGTGCGGCGTAGATGCCCTGTTCGGCGCGGTAGTCGGCCAGAATCTCGGTGGCGGCGGGCGAGAAGTCCACGCCGCATGCTAGAGCAGGTCGCCGGAACGCCGGGAGACGCGCCACACATGTCCCCGCAGACGTCTCGGCCTGCTGTGGCAAGTCACGGATTGGTCTGGTAAAAGCAGATTCGTCGGCCTGGCCTGCGGGTTGAGATTGTTCGACTGTATTTTTTAGTTCCGGCTAAACTATGATTTAGGATCACTTCACCCCCCGTAGAATTTAGAGGAACTTCATCCAAGACGGATATGCTGCAAACCCTACATCCAATCCGGTACTCTCCGCTTACAACACAGTGTCGGTTACCTCTCAAAGCCCTCTCGCGAGTGAGCCGGATTGTCCACGTTGTGTTTGTTCGGTGTCATCTCGAACACCAAGGAGTTCCTATGAGCGAAGATCGTAAGTTGCCCAACCGCCGTCAGTTCCTTTCCGCCGCTGGACTGATGGGAGCCGGAGCCGTGCTGGCCTCGTGCGCGCCTGCTATCGCCGCTCCTACCAAGGCCAACCTTGACGTTGAAATCCTGAACTTCGCCCTGAACCTGGAGTACCTGGAAGCGGCGTTCTACCTGGCCGTCACTGGTCGTCTGGGCGAACTCGAAGCGCTCGAACCCGGTAATACGAACGCCATCATCCTGCCTACCGGCACGACCCCTGCCGGCGGCAGCGCGGTTCAACCGGCCTTCACAGGTGCGCGTAGCGGCGGCATGACCTTCGCCAGCGCGGACGTCAAGTCGCGCGCCAACGAAATTGCCACCGACGAACTGAACCACGTCAAGTTCCTGCGTAAAGCGTTGGGAAGTAGCGCCGCTCCCCGTCCCACACTGGACATTGGCCCGGCCTTCGGTGTCGCTGCCGTCGCCGCAACTGGTGCCGGTGCAGCCAGCGCCTTCAGCCCCTACACCACCGAACCCAGTGCCGATCTGTACTTCCTGCACGGCGCATTCATCTTTGAAGATGTGGGCGTCACCGCTTACAAGGGCGCAGCCCGCTTCATCTACGACGACACCGCCAATGGCAACCTTGAGCAGGCCGCTGGAATTCTGGCTGTCGAGGCATACCATGCTGGCGAAATCCGCAGCCTGCTCTACCCCTATAGGGCCGCCCAAACTGGCTTCGGGATCGACGTGCAGACCCTGATTCAGAAGATCAGCGACCTGCGCGACGCCCTCGACGGAAGTGTTGACATGGACCAGGGTCTCGTCAACGCCGACGGCAGCGCCAATATCGTACCTACCGACAGCAACGCAATAGCCTTCAGCCGTACACCGCGTCAGGTCGCCAACATCGTCTTCGGACAGGCTGGCGCTGGTAAGGGCCTGTTCTTCCCCAACGGTTTGAGCAACTTCCCCAACGGCAACTCCTACGCCAAGATCCTGGCCATCTGAGTTACTGAACTTCCAAAGCGGCTCCCTTCACCGGGGGCCGTTTTTCATGGCTACCCTCAATTGTCTGCCCTGCCCCGCCTCTTTTCTGGCTCAAGCCGCTAGAATGCGGTCAAGGCGCAAGCAAGCGCCCCCACCACACCCATCCAGAAGCGCCCGAGAGACCTGGCTCAACGACGGCGCGGCAACCTCTCCCCCATTTCGGAAAAGGTGCTCAACGCCAGCCTGCACGCCAACGATGGCTTCCGGAGTTTTCACCCGGCGCAGGAACGATGGAGCATTCCGGCACACCGAGATGGCCGCCCCGCTCCCCTGCGAGGGCGGTTTTTGACGCTCAGACCAGTCCACACCAGACGGGCCGACAACAGAAACGAGGACACCCCATGACCCATGCCCGCACCCTGAACGAACTCGCTCAAGAACGCATCCTGATTCTGGACGGCGCGTGGGGCACCATGTTTCAGCGCGAGGACCTCACCGAGGCCGATTACCGCCGCCCCGAATTCGCCTGGGACCGGCAGTACAAGGGAAACCACGACCTCTTGCAACTGACCAGACCCGATTTGCTGCGCAAAATTCACGCGCTGTACTTCGAGGCAGGGGCCGACATCACCAAGACCAACACCTTTTCAAGTACGGTGATCGCGCAAGCGGATTACGGTCTGGAGCATCTGGTCGACGAGCTGAACGTGAAAGCCGCCCGGATCGCCCGCGAGGTGGCCGACGAGTTCGAGGCCAGGGACGGCAAGCCGCGTTTCGTGGCCGGGTCCATCGGGCCGACCAACCGCACCGCCACCCTTTCGCCCGACGTGGAGCGCCCCGAATTCCGGGCGGTGACTTACGACGATCTGCACGACGCTTACGCCCAGCAGATTCGCGGCTTGCTGAAGGGCGGGGCCGATCTGCTGTTGATCGAGACGATTTTCGACACCCTGAATGCCAAAGCTGCCCTGTTTGCGGTGGAAACGGTCTTTGCCGAACTCGGGCGGCGCGTGCCGGTGATGGTTTCCGGCACCATCACCGATGCCTCGGGCCGCACCCTGTCCGGGCAGACGCCGGAGGCTTTCGCGGTGAGCGTGGCGCACGCCAGGCCCTTCAGCTTGGGCCTCAACTGCGCCCTGGGAGCCGATCACCTGCGCCCCTATCTGCGCTCGATTGCCGAGAATACCGAGTCCCTGGTCAGTGTTCACCCGAACGCCGGGCTGCCCAACGCTTTCGGCGAGTACGAGGAGTTGCCCGAACACACCGCCGAGGTGCTGAGAACCTTTGCCGAGGAGGGCCTGCTGAACATCGTGGGCGGTTGCTGCGGCACCACGCCCGAACACATCAGGCAGATCGCGGCGGCGGTGGCCCCCTACGCGCCACGCGGCCCGAAAAAGCTCGCGCCGTTTTTGCGGCTCAGCGGTCTGGAGAGCTTCGCCGTGACGCCGGAAACCAACTTCGTCAACGTGGGCGAGCGCACCAACGTCACCGGCAGCCCCAAATTCGCCAAGCACATCCTGGCGGGCGATTACGACGCCGGACTCAAGATCGCCCGCCAACAGGTGCAGAACGGCGCGCAGGTCATCGACGTGAATTTCGACGAGGGCATGCTCGACGGCGAGGCGGCCATGATTCATTTCCTGAATCTGCTGGCCGGAGAACCTGACATTTCCCGCGTGCCGTTCATGCTGGATTCGAGCCGCTGGAGCATTCTCGAAGCCGGACTCAAGCGGGTGCAGGGCAAGGCGGTGGTCAATTCCATCTCGCTGAAAGACGGCGAGGAGGAGTTCCTGAAGCGGGCCAGATTGCTGCGCCGGTATGGGGCTGCCGCCGTGGTCATGGCCTTCGACGAGACCGGGCAGGCCGACAACCTGGAGCGCCGCCAGGAAATCTGCACGCGGGCCTACACGCTGCTGACCGAGCAGGCCGATTTCCCACCGCAGGACATCATCTTCGACCCCAACGTGCTGACCGTCGCCACCGGCATGAGCGAGCACGACCGCTACGCGCTGGACTTCATCGAGGCGACCCGCTGGATCAAACGCAACCTGCCGGGCGCGAAGGTGTCGGGCGGCATCAGCAACGTGTCGTTCAGTTTCCGGGGCAACAACCACGTGCGCGAGGCGATGCACGCGGTGTTTCTGTATCACGCCATTCGCGCCGGGCTGGACATGGGCATCGTGAACGCCGGAATGCTGGCGGTCTACGACGACATCGAGCCGGAACTGAAACAGGCCGTCGAGGACGTGATTCTGGCCCGCACACCCGACGCCACCGAGAACCTGATCGAGCTGGCCGAGCGCTACAAGGGCATCAAGCGCGAGGTCAGCGCCGTCAGCGAGTGGCGCGGCGGCAGCGTGCAGGAGCGCCTCAAGCACGGCCTGATTTCCGGCATCACCGATTTCGTGGACGCGGACGCCGAGGAAGCCTATCAGCTGCTGGGGTCGCCGCTGCAAGTCATCGAGGGGCCGTTGATGGACGGCATGAACGTGGTTGGCGATCTGTTCGGGGCCGGGAAGATGTTTTTGCCGCAGGTGGTCAAGTCGGCCCGCGTGATGAAGAAGGCGGTGGCTTACCTGATGCCTTACCTGGAAGCCGAGAAGGCAGGCGGCAGCACCAGCAAGGGCCGCATCGTGCTGGCGACGGTCAAGGGCGATGTGCACGACATCGGCAAGAACATCGTGGGTGTGGTGCTGGCCTGCAACGGCTTCGAGGTGACTGACCTGGGCGTGATGGTCAGCGCCGAGAAGGTGCTGGACGCTGCCAAAGAACTGAATGCCGACATCATCGGGCTGAGTGGGCTGATCACGCCGAGCCTCGACGAGATGGCGAACGTGGCCCGCGAGATGACCCGGCGCGGCCTCACCACCCCGCTGATGATCGGCGGCGCGACGACCAGCCGGGCGCACACGGCGGTCAAGATCGACCCGGCCTACAACGGTGGCCCCGTCGTACACGTGCTGGACGCCAGCCGGGCAGTGGGCGTGGCGGGCGATTTGATTCAGCACCGCGAAAAAATCACGGAGCGCATCAAAGCCGAGTACGACACCCTGCGCGAGCGGCACGGTGAGCGCAACATCCGTCTGCTGAGCATCGATGAAGCCCGCAAGAGAGCGCCCAAGATCGAAGACAAACCCGCCCCCGCTCCCCAGCAGCCGGGCCGCACGGTCATCGAACAGGACCTCGGGGAGTTGCTGGCCTTCATCGACTGGACGCCGTTTTTCATCGCCTGGGAGATGCCCGGCGTGTACCCCAAGATTCTGCGCGACCCCTCGGTGGGCGTGGAGGCCCGCAAGCTGTACGAGGACGGCAAGGCGCTGCTGGCGAAGATCATAGAAGACGGCAGCTTCACGGCTCGCGGGGTGATCGGGCTATGGCCTGCGCGGCGGGTGGGCGACGACATTACCCTGCCCGAACACCATACCGCCTTTCACACCCTGCGCCAGCAGCGCGACCAGAGTGTGCCCAACGCCGCCCTGGCCGACTTCGTGAGCGAGTCGCCCGACTGGATCGGGGGCTTTGCAGTGGGCATTCACGGAGCCGAAGAACTGGCGAGCGAGTACGCGGCGGCCCACGACGATTACAACTCGATCATGGTGAAGGCCCTGGCCGACCGACTGGCCGAAGCGTTCGCCGAGAAATTGCACCAGGACGTGCGTCGCCAGTACTGGGGCTACGCACAGGGCGAAACCCTCAGCGGCGACGATCTGATTAAGGAGCGCTACCGGGGCATCCGGCCCGCCCCCGGGTATCCGGCCCAGCCCGACCACACCGAGAAGCGCACCCTGTTTGCCCTGCTGGACGCCGAAAGCACCGGCATGCAGCTGACCGAGAGCTGCGCCATGCTGCCCGCCGCCGCCGTGTCGGGCCTGTATCTGGCGCACCCCGACAGCAAGTACCTGGCGCTAGGCCGCATCGGGCGCGATCAGGTGGCCGATTACGCGGTTCGCAAAGGCTGGACGCTCGACGTTGCCGAAAAATGGCTCGCGCCCAACCTGGCATATGACCCACAGCCGAGCAGTCCGCCGCCCGCCACCGTCCCCGAAGTGGTGACGGCGTGACCTCGGTGCTGGCCGAACCCGTGCAGACCGTTCCCAAACAGACCCGCGTGAGCGTGGAGCTGGTGCCGCGCAGCCGCACGTCGCTGACGAGCGAGCTGGCCGAGCTGCGTGCCGAACTCGGCAGCGTGCAGACCGTCAACATTCCCGATTTTCTGCGCTACCGGATGCGCAGCTGGGAAGGCTGCCGGATGGCCCGCGAACATCTGCCGGAAGCCATTCCACACATCCGGGCCATTGACATCAACCCGCGTGAGCCGCTGAAGATGGCCGACTTTCTGCGCCAGCACGACATCCGTGAGGTGCTGGTCATCGAGGGCGACGCGCCAAGCGACATGAGCAGCCACACCTTCGACGTGACCTCACTCGACATCATCCGCAAGTTCCGGCGTGAGCTGCCTGAGATCGCCGTCTGGGCGGGCCTCGACCCTTACCGCCAGAGCTTTGCCCGTGAGCGCGACTACGCCGAGGCCAAACTGGAAGCGGGTGCGGTGGGCTTTTTTACCCAGCCGTTCTTCGACCGCCGATTGATGGACATCTGGGCCGAGCTGCTGCCCACCAAACAGGTCTTCTGGGGCGCGACCTCGGTGACCACCGAGCGCAGCCTGAGCTACTGGCAAAACCGCAACAAGGCAGTGTTTCCGAGTAGTTTCGAGCCAACCCTGGCCTGTAACCGGGCCTGGGCACAGGACGTGCTGACGTTCGCGCAGGAGGTCGGCGGCCACGTCTACTTCATGCCGATCAAGGAAAGTGTCCGCGAGTACCTGGGCGGCATTCTGTGAGTGATGATCTCAAGGCCCACGTCCGCGACCTGCTCACCGAGCGCCAGGCCCACCTGCAACTCGGCGACGTGCTGGAGGGCTTTCCCGTTGAGCAAATCAATGAGGACGTGGGGCTGCCCTACACCGCCTGGGGCCTGCTGTGGCACCTCTGGTTTACCCAGCGCGACATTCTGGAATTTGTGCGCGACGCGGAATACCGCGAGAAAATCTGGCCCACCGATTACTGGCCCAGATCGCCCGGCACGCCGCAGAGTTGGGCACAGATGGCGCAGGGCTTTCAGGACGATCTGGCCACTTTCTTGGAGCTGTTCGCGGCCGCCGATCCGCTGGCGGTGGTACCGAATGGTGACGGTCCAGACGGCGGCCAGCAGACTTGGCTGCGCGAGGCCCTGCTGATCGCCGACCATACCGCCTACCACCTGGGGCAGTTGGTGGTAGTGCGGCGACTGCTGGATGCGTCCAGCAGCTGAAGCTCAGGCTCTCTTGCGGCGCCCCTCAGTGGGAAGTTAGTCGAAACGAAACGCCCTGCGGACCCGCCGTGCAATAGAAGCGCCGGGGAGCGCTCCCGCCGATGACTAGCTTGGACTCGACGCAGGCCGTCCGGGTCCGGTGCGCCCGACTTAAGCAGCGCCCGGCAGCACCTCAAAACTGTCCTGGGTGACCGGCTCGCCCAGCCCAGGTGCTGCCGCGAACTGATTGGCAGAAAATCCACCGTGCAGCGCTCGACCAGCGCGCCGAGCAGCCACCGTCCAGACGGACACACGAACTGGAGATAGGGCGAACGGCATGCTCTCATCCCGCGCCGCCCCGCGCAGCGGGACATCCAGATATAGTTGACAAAGTTAGTCATCTTGTGCGCTATCATCTCACCATGCAACGAACCGCCCTTTTCCTCGGCCTGGCGCTCACGGTCCCGGCCCAATTTCAATTGGCACAGGCCCAATCCACTCCGCCCGCCCAGCTGCGCCTCGGCGTGTTTCCCAATGTGACGCACGCGGCAGGCCTGGTCGGCATTCAGAAGGGGCTAATTCAGAAAGAACTAGGCAGCACCAAGCTGGTCGTCAGCGAGTTTGCCAATGGCTCGCAGGTCAACGAGGCCTTCGCGGCGGGGGCCATTGACGCGTCCTACGTCGGTCCCGGCCCGGCCATCAACGCCTTCTTGCGCGGCGTGCCGATTCAGATCTATGCCGGAGCCGCCAACGCGGGCGCGGTACTGGTGGCCAGAAACGGCAGCGGGATTCGCAACGTCAAGGCCCTCTCGGGCAAGAAGGTGGCGGTGCCCACGCGCGGCTCGACCCAGGACATCAGCCTGCGCCACCTGCTGCACGAGAACGGCCTCAAGGCCAGCGACGAGGGCGGCACGGTCACGGTGATTCCGATTGACCCGGCCAACATGCCCGCCGCCTTCGCCAGCAACCAGGTGGACGCCGCGCTGGTGCAGGAACCCTGGGGCGCGGTGATGGAGTCGCAGGGCGCGAAACTGATCGCCAACGAAAAGGCCATCTGGAACGGCGGCGACTACACGACCACCGTGCTGGTCGTCAGTACCGATTACGCCAAGAAGAACCCGGAGGCGGTTAAGGCCCTGCTGCGCGGGCACTTGGCGGCCATCAATTTCATCAAGTCCAGCAATGCCGGAGCGCAGAAAGCCGTCAGCGACGAGATCTATAGCTTTACCGGCAAGCGCCCCAGCAGTGCCGACTTGTTCAAGGGACTGGCCCGCACCCGCATCACTTATGACATCAACCTCAAGACGCTCGCCGAGTACGCGCAGCTCAACATGGAAGCCGGATTTGCCCGTGCCGTGCCGGACCTGGGCAAGCTGGTCGATCTGAGCTGGGTCAAAGCGCTGACGAAGTAAGCCGCAGCGGCCGGGCTATTTGAGCCAGCCGGGCCGCGCCTGCGCGCCGTCTTCGCGGAAAAACTGAACGCCCGCCACCGAGATGATCAGCCACTCGGCGTCCACCGGGCCGGTGTTGTCTATCCGGTGCAGGGCATTGGCGGGGACGATCAGGGTGTCACCCGCCCGCAGCTCGGTGGGCTGCTCGCCGCCACTAACGGTGACCTGGCCGGAGAGCAGCACCATGACTTCCTCGCGGTTCTGGGTATGGGCCGGGTTGAAGCCGCCGGGAGTCTGGCGCTGGCGCACCACGCTGACTTCCTGAGCGCCCAGGCTCGGCGTTGCCAGCGCTGTTCCAAAATTGCCGTTGGGTGACTCGATCGGTTGCTGGTCTTGAATGGGGTGTACGATCATTTTCTCTCCTGTCGGATGGGCTCCTGAACGCTTCAGGTCCCGACCCGGCACTATGGTAAGGTAACTTTCCTACTTAGACAAGGGGCTTTCCTATTTTACTACCCTCTGATCTTCCCTTCCCCGATTCAGCCACGCTCGAGCAGGCGAGACAAGATCACCTTGGCCGCTGGCTTCACCGTGCTGCCCGCGCCTTCAACGTGCTGGCGCTCGAACACCTGCACCGGCGTGGGCACACCGCCCTCAGCCTGGCCCATACCAATCTGCTGCCGCACCTGAGCGCCGAGGGCAGCCGCATCGTCACGCTGGCTGGTCGCGCCGGAATGACCAAACAGGCCGCCGGTCAACTGGTGGCCGAACTGGAAAAGCACGGTTACCTCGAACGCCAGGCCGATCCACAAGATGGCCGCGCGGTGCGGGTGGCGTTTACAGCGGCGGGCTGGCAATACCTGCTCGACGCCCAGGAGATCAAGCGGGCCATTGAGCAGGAATACCGTGAGCGGTTGGGGGAGCTGTTATGGACACAGCTCAACGACGCGCTGCGGATTCTGGTGGACGGTGCGCCGGAGAGCTAGCGGTCCTCGATCACCAGGGCGTCGTCGGGCAAGGCCACCTTGGTCTGCTCACGCAGCATCTGGACGAAGTTGGGCAAGACAGACGGCGACACGTGCTTCTCGTCGTTCCACACGTCGGAGCGCACCAGCGCCCGCCCGCAGTGCAGGAAGGCTTCCTCGACCTCGATGACGATCAGGCTGCGCGGCAGCTGGTTCTTGTAGGCAAAGCGGGCGAGCAGCGCCGGGTCGGTGGTGATGCGAGCCTTGCCGTTGACCCGGAACACCTCGGCCACCCCCGGCACCAGGAACATCAGTGCCACCTGTGGACTCACCAGGATGTTGCGCACGCTGTCGATGCGGTTGTTGCCGGGGCGATCGGGGAGCAGCAGGGTTTTCTCGTCGTGCACGTACACGACCTGTCTCACGTCGCCGCGCGGCGAACAATCCAGGCCCTCCGGCCCGGCGGTGGCCAGTACCACCAGCGGCGACTGGGCGATGATCCGGGCAAAGTCGGCGCTGATCTGGCCACTGACTTTGTTGCTGACCACCTGGCTGGGTTTGCGGTAGATCCGGCCCAGGTCGGCGGCCTTCAGTAGGTGGGCGGGGTCGAGCTGCATGCGCCAAGTGTACGGCGCACGCCCCGGCCGGCCTGACACTTGCCTGCACTCCAGCCGCGTACAGTATTCGGGTGAGTTTGCTTTCGCCTTCCCCGTCCGCGTCCGTCACCAGCTCCGCCACGCCGCCCACCCCCCGACGCGAACTCGTCAAGATCGCCCTGCCGGTCAGTCTGGAGTTCGTGGCGCAACTGGCGCTGGGCCTGGTCGATCAGATTATCGTGGCGCTGCTGGGCACGCTGGCGGTAGCTGGGGTGGGCTATTCCAACAGCGTCACCATGATTTTGTTTTTTACGCTCAATGCCATCGGCGCGGGCACCAGCATTCTGGTGGCGCGGGCGCACGGAGCCGGTGACCGGGCCGCCGCTTCCCGGCTGTTCGGCGCGGCGCTGACCCTCGGCACGCTGGTGTCGGGCCTGCTGGCCCTGCCACTGATTTTCGGCGGCGAAGGCTTTTTGCGCTTGGTCGGGGCCACCCCAGAAGTCGCTGGAGCAGGCGGTCCCTTCCTGAGCGTGGTGGCGGTGTCGCTCCCACTGGTGACCGCCGCCGCCATTTTCGGCGGGGCCCTGCGCTCCACCGGGCACGCCCGCACGCCAATGACCGTCACCATCGTGGCGGTGATTCTCAATACTGTGCTGGGCTACGCGCTGGTTACCGGCTTCGGGCCGTTTCCAAAACTGGGCGTTATCGGCGTGGGGATCTCGACCACCGCCTCGTATGCGCTGCGGGCCGGGCTACTGGCCTGGCAGACCTACGGGCGCGGCATTCTGGACGCCAGCGTGCCGCGCACCCTGGCAAGCTGGAAAAGCGTCCTCGCGCCGCTGATTCCGCTGAGCCTGCCGATGGCCGCCACCGAACTGGCCTGGAGCGGCGGCACCTTTCTGTACGCGCTGCTGGCCGGACGGATCAGCACTGAGGCGCTGGCGGGCATGCAGCTGAGCAACACCCTGGAAGGCGTGTTCATCGTGGCCTCGCTGGGGCTGGGGTCAGCGGCCACCGTGCTGATCGGGCAGTCGCTGGGGCGAGGCAGCGCGGCGGGCGCGGCAGCCTGGGCGCGCAGCGTGCGGCGCTGGGGCCTGGTGGTGGCGCTGGTGTGTGGGCTGCTGTTCGCGCTCACCGCACCGCTGCTGGGCCTGCTGTTTCCGCACGTGGACGCGGGCGTGCGCCAGCTCGCCACCATTTCCATTCTGGTCAACGCGGCCTTTCAGGTCATCAAGGTGCAGAACATGATTCTGGGCATCGGCGTGCTGCCGGGCAGCAACGACCCACGCGGAGTGCTGCTGGGCGACGCGGTATCGGCCTTCGTGGTGGGGCTGCCGCTGGCTTACCTGCTGGCCTTTCCACTGGGGCTGGGCTTCTGGGGCCTGCTGATTGCCCGCTGCGCCGAGGAAAGTGCCAAGCTGGTCATCTTGATGTGGCGGGCCAGACGCATTCGCTGGGAGCAGCACGTCTACACGGGTGAGGGCGAAGCGCCCATCACGGTGGGACACTGAGCGCCCCGTGACGCTTCTGAAAACCATCGCACTGCTGCGCGGCGTCAACGTGGGCGGCCACCGCCGGATGCCGATGCTCCGTCTCAAGTCAGTGTTCGAGGCGTTGGAGCTTGGGGAAGTCCAAACCTACATCCAGAGCGGCAACGTGGTCTTCGGGGGCGAAACGGGCAGCGCCGAACTTGAAGCGGCCATCGAGCAGGCATTCGGGTTCCCAGTGCCGGTGATCCTGCGAAATGCCGAGCAGTGGCGGGAAGTGATGATCCACAACCCCTACTCTGTCCAGGCCGCCGTGGACGGCAGCAAGGTGCATCTCGCATTTCTGGACGCGCCACTGCCAGCAGCAGGGCTGGATGCGTTGCTGGCCTTTCGGGGAGCGGACGAATGGCACCTCAGCGGCCCCGAACTGTACCTGCACACCCCAGAGGGCCTGGGCCGCAGCCGACTGAGCCAGATCGTCCATCCAACCAACTTGGGGGTCGGTGTGACGACGCGCAACTGGCGCACGGTGCTGAAACTGGGGGCGCTGGTAGGGATAGAGAAACAGTGACCGTGCCCTTCCTAGCCAGAGAGTGCGTGAGCGAATCAGCTGCACAGTAAAGGGTAGATCAGGAAGCTGTGCTCAGACAGGCCGCGTCGCCCAGACGGAGGTTGTCCGGCGACTTGCGGGTGGAGTGAGACACTGCTTTCTCCCGGCAAGCCGCATCAAAGACCACTTCGCGAACGAAGCCCAACAACGGGCCGAGTTGCGTCTCGACTTGCCCTGCTGTTTACGTGCACTTGCCAACCAGTTTGCCCTTCAGCCTCGGCATGGCGCTTGGCAAGTGCACCTTCATTCTGACCCTTGTGAGTGTGCAGTATCTCAGTACTCTCTCAGATTGCCAACCACTCCTGCAACGCCTTCACTTCCAGCGCTCCCGCTCCCACCGCCCCCGCTATCGCCTTCGCCGTCCACTCGGCCCCTTCCTTCGTGCTCACGATCGGCACACCGCGCTCCAGGGCCGTGCGGAGCAGCTGGCTTCCGGTGACATCGATCAGTAACTCAGGCAACTTCTCTCCGTCCTGCTCCCGAATGACGCTCAGGCCCGCGCCTTCCAGCATGCCCGCCACCTCGCCTAACCCCTCGCCCAGCAGCAGCGCCGTACCCGACAGCGGCAGATTGCTCTTGGCTCCGATCTCGGCGCGGTAGTAGGCCAGATACGGGTCGGCGTCGATGCCCATGCTCTCACCGGTGCTTTTCATCTCCGGCCCCAGAATCGGCAACACGCCCCTGAACTTCAGGAACGGCAGATGCACTTCCTTGACGCTATACATGGCGGGCACAGGCGTGTCGGTCAGCCCGATCTCCGCCAGCGTCTGCCCCACCGCGATGCGGGCCGCGTACTTCGCCAGCGGATGCCCGGTGGCCTTGCTCACATACGGCACGGTGCGAGAAGCGCGGGGATTGGCCTCCAGGATGTACGCCACCCCATCCTTCACGGCGTACTGCACATTCATCAGCCCCTTCACCCCCAGTGCCAGCGCCAGACGCTCGGTGGTCTCTTTGACCGTCTGCGTCAGCTCAGCGCTGAGGCTCACCGGCGGCGTGATACAGGCCGAGTCGCCGCTGTGCACGCCTGCCGCCTCGATGTGTTCCATGATGCCCGCCACCACCGCTGTTTCGCCGTCGCACAGGCAGTCCACGTCCAGCTCCAGCGCCCCCGAGAGGTACTGATCGAGCAGGATACTCGGCTGCCCTTCCACGGCGGCGTACACCTCATCCAGGTAGGTTTGCAACTCCTCGGCGCTGCCCACGATCCGCATGGCCCGCCCGCCCAGCACGTAACTGGGGCGCGCCATCAGCGGAAAGCCGAGTTTGGCCGCCAGTTCCTGAGCCTCGCCGGGATTCTCAGCGACCAGGCCCTTCGGCTGCGGAATGTCCAGCCGCTCGCACAGCGCGTTGAAGCTGGCCCGGTCCTCGGCCTCGTTGATGGTCGCCGGACTCGTCCCGATGATCGGCGCTCCGGCGGCTTCGAGGCGGCCCGCCAGTTTCAGCGGCGTCTGCCCGCCGAGCTGCACGATGACGCCCACCGGCTTCTCGTGCTCGATGACGTTCATCACGTCCTCGAAGGTCAGCGGCTCGAAGTACAGTCGATCGGCGGTGTCGTAATCGGTGCTGACCGTTTCCGGGTTGGAATTGATCATGATCGTCTCGTATCCGGCTTCCTGCAAGGCCCAGACCGCGTGGACGGTGGCGTAATCGAACTCCACCCCCTGCCCGATGCGGTTGGGACCGCTGCCCAGAATGACGATCTTGGGCTTGTCGGTGGCCTTGACCTCATCTTCCCACTCATAGGTGGAGTAGTGGTAGGGCGTGTGCGCCTCGAACTCGGCGGCGCAGGTGTCCACCGTTTTGTACACCGGGGTGGCGTTGGCCTTTTTGCGAAGGGCACGGACTTCCAGTTCGCTGAGGCCCACGATCTCGCCGATGCGGGCGTCCGAAAAGCCCAGCCGCTTGACCTCGCGCCAGTACTCGTACTTCCATTCGGCAATCGGGCCGAGGTCCAGAATCTCGCGCTCGGCGGCCACGATCTCGTGGAGCTGCCCCAAAAACCAGCGGTCGATCCGGGTCAGGTCGAACAGCTCATTCACGCTGAGGTCGCGCCGCAGCAACTCGATCACGGCTTCCAGGCGGCGCGGGTTGGGGTACAGCAAAGCGCGCAGACCCGCTTCGTCCAGCTCGGCATACATTCCGCGCACGTCCGCCTCGGTGCTTCTGAGCGCCTTTTGCAAGCTCTCCTTGAAGGTGCGGCCCAGCGCCATCACCTCACCCACCGAGCGCATCTGGGTGCCCAGGTGATCGGAGGTGCCGGGGAACTTCTCGAAGGCGAAGCGCGGAATCTTGGTGACCACATAGTCGATGCTCGGCTCGAACGACGCGGGCGTGACCCTGGTGATGTCGTTGGGCAGCTCGTCAAGGTGGTAGCCCACCGCCAGCAACGCGGCGATCTTGGCAATCGGGAAGCCGGTGGCCTTGCTCGCCAGCGCGCTGGAACGGCTCACGCGGGGGTTCATCTCGATGACGATCACGCGCCCGTTGTCGGGGTTGACCGAGAACTGAATGTTGCTGCCACCCGTCGCCACACCGATCTCGCGGATGATCGCCAGCGACATATCGCGCAGCCGCTGGTACTCCACATCGCTGAGCGTCTGGGCCGGGGCCACCGTGATCGAGTCGCCGGTATGCACGCCCATCGGGTCGAAGTTCTCGATCCCCGTGATGATGATCACCGTGTCGGCGGTATCGCGCATGACTTCCAGCTCATATTCCTTCCAGCCGAGAATGCTCTCTTCCAGCAGCACAGAAGTGACGGGCGAGTCGCGCAGGCCGCCCTCGGTGATGTCGAGGAATTCCTCGTAGGTGTGGGCAATGCCACCCCCGGTGCCGCCGAGCGTGAAGCTGGGCCGGATGACCACGGGCAGGCCGAGTTCCTTCTGGTATTCGATGGCCTCTTCCATGCTGTGGACCATCTTGCCCTTGGCCGTTTCCACGCCGATTTTTTTCATGGCCGCCTGAAACAGCTCGCGATCCTCGCCCTTCTTGATGGCCTCCACACCTGCACCGATGAGTTCCACATCGTACTTGGCAAGCGTGCCGCGCTCGTGCAGCTCCATCGCCAGGTTCAGCGCCGTCTGGCCGCCGAGGGTGGGGAGCAGGGCGTCGGGGCGCTCTTTGGCAATCACTTTTTCCACGAATTCGGGCGTCAGCGGCTCCAGGTAGGTGGCGTCGCTGAGGTCGGGGTCGGTCATGATGGTCGCGGGGTTGGAGTTAACCAGCACCACGCGGTAGCCTTCTTTTTTGAGCGCCTTGAGCGCCTGAGTGCCGGAGTAATCAAACTCGGCCGCCTGCCCGATTTGAATGGGGCCGCTGCCGAGGATCAGAATCGTTTGAAGGTCAGTACGCTTGGGCATTCTAAAAATAGAGTATGGCACGGATGGAGAAGTGGGACGCGAGGGGAATGTATGGTTATGCAAAATATCCAGAAGGCACGGCAGTCCATTGAATCTGCCCAACTGGTTGTGCATGTTGCTAAGGGCAAACCTATGAAAGAGCTGAATGGTTACCCTACAGTCGGTAGCTGTATAAATCCTCTGTATTTCAGATAAAGATTCAAATCTTTAAAACCTAAATAAATCAAATTGCTTTATATTGTCATCTGCCTTTCCTCGTCTTGGTGGCGGCTGCGGCACAGTAGAGATGTGACTCGACTCTTGAACTCCCCCGCTGCCCAACGCCTGCAAGTGGACATCTGGTCGGACATCGCCTGTCCCTGGTGCTACATCGGCAAGCGGCGCTTCGAGCAGGCACTCTCGCAGTTTGAGGGCAAAGACGACGTGGACATTGTCTGGCACAGCTTCGAACTCGATCTGTCCGCGCCGATCAGCAAACCCAGCAGCCTCAACGCCATGCGCGATGGCCTCGCCAGTAAGTACGGGCGCAGCACTGCCGAAGCCCAGGGCATGCTTGACAGCATGGCCCAGACCGCTGCCGAAGTGGGCCTGAGCTATCACTTCGACCAGGCCCAGCCCGCCAATACCTTCCAAGCCCATCAGCTGATTCATCTGGCCACCGAGCACGGCTTGCAAGACGCCATGAAGGAGCGGCTGCTACACGCCTATTTCAGCGAGGGGCAGCACCTGGGTCAGGTGGACACGCTGGTAAAATTGGGTGCTGAAGTCGGCCTAAAAACTGAGGAAATCCGCACGGCCCTCGAAGCGCAGACCTACGCCAATGCCGTGCGCCAGGACGAAGCGCAGGCCCAGGCCTACGGCATTCAGGGCGTGCCCTTCTTCGTGTTGGGCGGCAAGTATGGCGTTAGCGGCGCTCAGGCTCCCGAAACGCTGCTGAGCGCACTCAAACAGGTCTGGCGCGAGCAGGCTCCCCTCCAGCTGATGGGCTCTGCGGACGCGCAAGGTTGCGAGGACGGCTCGTGCGCGGTGCCGCAGGGCTGAGTCGGCCCTCGCCAGCGCTCCATCAGCTCAATCCGTGAGCAGAATTCAGCCGCATGCCACCCCGACCAGGGCCAGCGTGCGGCGAAACCTGGCCTCGTGCCACAGCATGACACCCAGGCCCAGTGCGCCCAAGCCCAGCAGGGCCAGCGGCCAGCCACTCGCCAGCAGGCCGTTCAGCCGCTGACCTGTGGGCCAGCTTGCCAGCAGCAGTGGCGTCGGCAGGGCAAAACTCAGCGGCACGCATACCACGTCCATCACGAACGAACGCCGGACGCGCTCCAGCTTCCGCGTAGCCACAGAAGCCAGCCCGAACAAAGTCGCGGCCAGCGCCGGAAGCGTCAGCACGGTCCAGAACGCCAGCCGCTCCAGCGCTGGCCCCAGCGTCAGGGCAAATACGGCACCGATACCCAGCAAATTGACCAGCATCCCCGGCGAGAGGCCGCCCAGCCGCCAGGCGAGCTGACGCGGCGACAGGTACAGCCGCCTCAGCGCCAGCCGCACCGTTAGCGGCGACCCGAACAGCTCGTCTGGGCTGCTGGCGTGCCCGGCGTCGCAGCGCTCGTCTTCCCAGTGGGCACGGTACTCGCTCTCCAACCGCAGCCGGGCGGCAGCAGGCAGGCCCCGGGTCGCCTCAGCCAGCCAGCGCTCCAGCGTCACGTCTTGCCGCCCATCACCGCGCTCACGGCCCGGATCTGGCGCTGCCAGTCGCCCTGCACCCGCGCCAGTTCGCGGCGGCCCTTCACAGTCAGGCGGTATTCGCGCCTCAGCCGCCCACCGACCTCCACCTCGCTGCTTTCCAGGAGCTGTTCGGCCTCCAGCGCGTGAAGGGCCGGGTAGAGGGTGCCTTCCTTGGCGCTCAGCAGCCCCTCGCTACGCCCCTTGATGGCCTGGGCAATGGCGTAGCCGTGCTCGGGCTGGCGCTCCAGCACCCCCAGAATCAGCATGCGGAGCTGCTGCGTGGTGTTCACGTGCTCAGTCTACCTTGAGAATAGAGGTATGGGCCGTCGGCTCTGGCCCGGCCAGCATCTGCACCGCTCCCGGAAGAAGCCGCACACTCAGCTCAGTCCGGGGGCCGATCACCTCACCGTCGAGGTGGGTCATCACGGCACTCTGCCAGCGGACCGTGACCTGCTGCCCGGCACCGGAGCGCACCCGCGGGTCCGTCAGGTGCCTGGCCCGCAGCACCTGGGCCATCAGCGCCAGCAAGCGCGGGCGGCTGAGCCGGGTGCCCAGCACCACGTTGAGCTGCCCATCGAAAGGGTCGGACGCTGGCGAAATCAGAAAGCCGCCGCCGTAGCGCGTGCCGTTCATGACCGCCACCAAACACGACGGTCCAGCGTAGAGCATCTGGTTGTCCAACACGACCTCCACCGTTTCGGTCTTGAGCTGCCGTACCGCGCTCAGCGCCGCCCACAGGTAGCGCCCGAACCCCGAGAGCCGCGCCGGAGCACGCCCCAGCAGCTCGGCCACCTGTGCGTCGAAGCCCATGCCCAGCCCGTTCATCAGCCAGCTTTCCTGGCCCGCAGAGGTGCAGTGCAGCACATCCGCAGCGCGGGGCGGGTGCTTCAGGCGAGCAAGGGCCGCTCCGAAGTCGCCGGGGCGCGACCCCAGCATTCCGGCAAAGTCGTTGCCGGTGCCCAGCGGCACCACGCCTAGCAAGCGGCCCGTGCCGACCAGCGCGGGCAGCAGACTGTTCACGGTGCCGTCGCCGCCCACCGCCAGCACCGCCACACCCGGCGGCAGCGTCTGCACCCGACTGAGAGCGTCCCCGGCGCTGGCCGCGCTCAGCCAATGCCACGGCACCCCCTGAGCGTTCAGCGCCGCTTCCAGCCGGGGCCACTCGCGCCGCGCCAGACCCCGCCCGGCCTGCGGATTGAGGACGACGGCCAGCGAGGAAAACGGCAGGGATGGGGGCGGCACAGTTCGGTCAGCATAGCGAAAAAGAAGCGATTTGTAGCTTCTGTTCATATCAAAGCCCAGCCGGAGGGCCAGCATAGGGCCATGCTTATCCCCCTGTTTCCGCTGCCCCAGTTCGTGCTTTTTCCGGGCCAGGTGGTGCCGCTGTATGTCTTCGAGCCGCGCTACCGAACGCTGCTGGCCCGCGTGCAGCAAAGTGGTGAAGCGTTCGGCATGCCGCAGATCCTGACCCCCTCCACCGAGGACCCCCGCCCGCTGGAAGCCCGGCTCTCGATGATCGGCACGCTGGCGCACCTGCGCGAGGTCGCGCCGCACGAGGACGGCACCTCCTCGATCACGGTGGTCGGCGGCGAGCGATTCCGGATTCAGCACCTCGTCACTGACCAGGACTACCTGTGCGCCGAGGTGGAGCTGCTGCCCTTGCAGGCCGACGACGACGCCCACAGCGACACCATTTTGCGGGCGCTGTCCAACCGACTGGTCACCGATCTGCTGCGGATGCGCCCCGACGACCGCGAGGCCATCGTGCACCATGCGCCGCCCGAGCCGCTCTTGCTGGCCTCGTTTGCCTCGGCCCTGCTGCCGCTCAGCGGCGAGGAACGCCAGCAGGTGCTGGAAGCCCCCAGCCTGACCGAGCGTCTGGAAACCCTGGTCAGCTTCGTGCCGGTGCCCGCACGCGACCTCAACTGAGCTTGAGTTTAAGCTGGCGACAATCTGCTCGCTAGCCCCGGTTGCGGGTGGTGTAGCCTTCCTCGCGCAGCAGCGCCGCCGCCCGGTCCACGTCCCCGGCCTCCTCCAGCCCCAGGCGAATGGCCCCGCCGTGTTCACGGATCGCCAGCACCTCGATGTCCTTGATGTTGATGCTGGCTTCTCCCAGAATCCGCGTGATGGCCCCGATCTGGTTGGGCTTGTCCGGCACCGCCACCACAAGGTCATACTTGGGCGGCAGCAGGCTGCGCTTGACCACCGGCAGGTTGTCGCGGGTGCGCTTGCCCTCGCTGGCGGCCAGCAGCAACTCTTCGGGGTCGTCGAGTGTGTCGGCCAGGTGCGAAAGCTGACGCGAGAAGCTGTGCAGGGCCTCGCGCAGGGCCACCTTGTTCTCGACCACCATGTCGCGGCTCATGAGCGGGTCACCGCTGGCCACTCGGGTCAGATCACGGAAGCCGCCTGCAGCCAGCAGACTCAATCGCTCGTCGCGGGCGACCATGTGGGTCAGCGCCAGGCTGGCCAGATACGGCAGGTGACTGACGGTGGCGACCAGCTTGTCGTGGGCGTCGGGCGGCATCACCACCGGGGCCGCACCGAGTTGCTCGACAAGTCGGCGCATCCGCGACAGGGCGGTCAGCGGCGTGCGCTCGGTGGGGGTTAGCACCCACACGGCGTTTTCGAGCAACCCCGCCGAGGCGTTGGCGACCCCACCGCGTTCCGAGCCGGTCATCGGGTGGCCCGGCACGAAGGCCCGTACCCCCAACGCCTCGAACTCGGCAGCGATGCCCATCTTGACGCTGCCCACGTCGGTAATCAGTGTGCCGGGCGCGAGGTGCGGCGCAAGGCTGCGCGCCAGCGAGGCCAGCACCTTGACCGGCACCGCCAGCACCACCAGATCGGCGCGGCCCAGCCACTCGCCGGGAGCGGTGCGCGCCTCGTCGATAACGCCCAGCGCCAGGGCTTCTTCCAGAGCCGCCGCGCTGGCGTCGAGGCCGATGATGCGCCGCGCCAGCAGGCGCTCGCGCAACCCCAGCGCCACGCTGCCGCCGATCAGCCCCACGCCCGCCACCACCACCGTATCGAAGGTTTCGGGGATCACCGGGCTGCTCATGCACCGAGCAGGCTAGCACGGCGCGGCTGTGGGTCCAGACAACTCAGCTCCGGCGGAGCCGTTCTTCCAGCTCGGCGCGCAGCTTGTGATGAATGGGAGCGCCCAGCAGGTGCTGCATCTGCTCGCGTGTAGGCGATTTGGTATAGAAGAACTCGAAAGCGTCCAGGACGGTGGGGGTGCCGGGCGGCAGCTGGCCCTCCAGCGTCACAGCGTCACCTGCACCGACTTCACCTTCCTCCAGCACCCGGGTATAAAAACCGGGGCGGCGCTGACGGCGAAACGTCTTGACGAACTGCGGGTCATTCATGCGGGCGGCCAGCGTATCGCAGGGAATGCGCGCCGCCGTGACTTCCAGCAGAGCACCGCCCACCCGCAACCGCGTCCCGATGGGCGTCGGTGCCGATTCCAGGCCCGAGATCAACAGGTTCTCGCCGAAAATGCCGGGTTCGAGCGGCTGGCCCAAGAAGGCGCTCCAAGCGTCGTAATCCGGCTGGGTGAACACGTACACCGCCTGATCTGGGCCGCCGTGGTTTCGGGTGTCCTGAATGTGGTCACCCGACGGACCAAGTGTGCCGATCAGCACCGGCTGCGAAACGGGCTGCTTGAAGATGCCGCTCTGCCCACTTTTGGCGGCGATGGGTTGACGCTGGCCGATATTGACGCTCAGCAGTTGCATGCTGGCATCTTAGTACGGCCCGGCTGGGTCAAGCGTCTGGCGTCGTCGGGCACAGGAGGCGGACTGGCGAAGCGGGATTCCACCTCCACACAGCCATTACTATGAAGCATGACCACCCAGTATCGCCCGGCGTTTCGGCTGCTTACGCTCTCGTCTCTCCTGCTCAGTGCCGCCGCGCTGGCTTACACCGACGCCACCGACGGCTTCTCGGTCACGGCTCCGACCGGCTGGAAGCAGTCCAGCTATCCAGGCACCTCGGTGGTGTTTCTGGCTCCAAAGACGGTCTCGGCATTCAACCCCAACATCAACGTGCTGGTCCAGGCGGTGCCCGCAGGCGTTACCCTCAAAGACTACGACGCCGTCACCCTGGACCAGATCACCAAGCTGATCACCGACGGCAAACTGATCAGCAAAAAGGCCGTGACCCTGGACGGACTTAAGGCCACCCAGCTCAACTACACCGGGCGGCAGGGACAGTACAAGCTGTACTTCACCCAGACCTATGCCCTGGTCGGCAAAAAAGCTTATGTGCTGACCGGCACGACCATTCAGGGTCAGCAAGCGGCGCTCCAGCCCGTCATGGACGGCTTCGTGGGGGCGTTCAAAGCCAAGCGCTGAGAGCACCAAATGTTGTGTGGTAAAGGAAATCGGCGATTGCCCGGCCCTCCAACGCCACTTGTCCGCCTGAGCGAACCGAAGTCGGAGGGGTTGGAACTGTGTCTTCAGGCAGCGCACCAGTGGCCCTTGCAAGCTTCCTGTCAGGGCTGAAACGCTAGGTTCAGGGCTATGACTGTGTTCTTGGTGCTGCTGGCCGTCGTACTGACGGGTTGGTGGCTCTTAAAAACTTGGCGGACGCCACCACTGGGCTGGGTGCCGGGCCATCAGGCCGACATCGTATCATCCGACGACGACCTCGATTTGCCGCCGCAGTTTCGGTTGCACTCCGGCCACGACGTGCTGTTCCCGGCGCAAGACGCCCTGACCATCCAGACCCGGAACTACTTTTTCGCGCCCGGCGAGAGCAACCTCTACGCCGAGCTGGTGGCGAGTCTGGCGGGCCGCTCGTACCGGGTCTTCCCGAATGTGCGGCTCGATTATATTTTTCAGCTCACGTCTGGTCCCTCGCCGCACACCCTGACCCGCCTCCAGGGTCAGGCGGTGGGCTTTCTGGTCGTCGAGACCCCGGAATTTCGCCCGGTACTGGGTGTGAGTCTGCGCGGCTCACCTTACGCCGAGCCTCAGCGTCCCGGCTTCCCGGCCTCAAACGATGATACCGAACTGCTCGAACTGGCGTTCCAGAGTGCCCGCCTGCCACTGCTTCATATTGACGCCAGGCGCAACATCGAGGCCGACGAACTTCAGAAGTTGGTGCTGCCCCTTTTGATGCAGACCTAGCCCGACGACATCGCCTGTCGGGAAAAGCAGACCCTCACCCGGCAAGCATAAGCGGGTGAGGGTTCAGGTCTGCGGAGAAGAAATTGAGCGCAACCCGTATCAGTCGGTTTCGTGGTGTTCGTGGGCGTCTTCGTGGAAAATGAAGGCACACAGGGCCAGCAGCAGCACGCCGAGCGTCAGCACGCTCAGCCAAGCCCCCTGGGTGGCCCAGGCCAGACCCAGCGGCACCACCAGCAGCGATAGGGCCACTCCCAGATAAGACGGTGCGGCAGACTCGGCTTCCATCGGCGCGGCACGCGGTGCCGGACGCCCAGAAGCGGGCACGTCCGGCTCGATGCGAACCGGGGGGTAGGTCTGGGGCAAGGCTTTTAACATGTGTCCATTCTGATCGCTGGTTCAGGCGGCCCGGTAAGCCGAACCTAAAGTCGCCTGAATCTGCTCATGAGCGATTGTTTATGTCGGGTTCTGTTGTGACGTGGACCGCTGAAATTGGTCCGCTCAGCGAACAACGATATTGATGATCCGCCCCGGCACGTACACTTCCTTGACCAGCTGCTTGCCGTCCAGGTGCTTGGCGACGTCGGGGTTGGCGCGGGCGGCGGCGATGGCCTCGGCCTGGCTGGCCGTCTTGGAAATTTCGACCTCGCCGCGCACCTTGCCGCTGACCTGCACGCCGATGACAACGCTATCGCGCACGGCGGCAGCCTCGTCCACGGCGGGCCAGCTTTGCAGGTGAACGCTGCTGGCCTGCCCGCGCTCGTGCCAGAGTTCCTCAGCGATGTGCGGCACCAGCGGAGCCAGCATCAGGTTGAAGACGTTCAGCGCCTCGGCCCAGGCGGGCGTGTGGGCCACCGGGGAGCGCTTGGCCTTGACCAGCGTGTTGGTCAGTTCCATCAGTGCGGCGACGATGGTATTGAAGCTCAGCCGCTCGAAGTCCCCGGTGATCTTCTTGAGGGTGCTGTGAACGGCGTAGCGCAGATCGCTCTCGCTGACCGTCTCGGCTGGCCCCTTGATCTCGTCGAAAAACAGCGACCAGACGCGCCCCAGCCACTTCGCCGGGCCGTTGATGCCGCTGGGGTCCCAGGGCCCGCCGACTTCCCAGGGTGCGATGAAGGCCAGATAGGTGCGCACCACGTCGGCCCCGTACTCGCGCACCAGGTCGTCGGGGTCAATGACGTTGCCCCGGCTCTTGGACATCTTCTCGTTGTCCGGCCCCAGGATGATGCCCTGGTTTCGCAGCACCTTAAACGGCTCGGAGATGTCGGTCAACTGCATGTCACGGGCCACCTTGATCCAGAAGCGGCTGTACAGCAGGTGCAAGATGGCGTGCTCAATGCCCCCGGTGTACAGATCGATCGGCATCAGCTTGTCGGCCAAAGCCGGGTCCCAGGGACCCGTATCGAAATGCGGCGAGGTGAAGCGGTACATGTACCAGCTCGAATCGACGAAGGTGTCCATGGTGTCGGTGTCGCGCTCGGCTTCCCCGCCGCAGACCGGGCAGGTTGCCTTGCGAAACTCCGCGTCCTGTTTCAGCGGACTCTGGCCGGTCGGCGTGAAGTGAACATTGCCCGGCAGCAGCACCGGCAACTGATCGGCGGGCACCGCCTGTGCGCCGTGCTCGGGGCAATACACAATCGGAATCGGCGTGCCCCAGTAACGCTGACGGCTCACCAGCCAGTCGCGCAGGCGAAAGGTGGTCTTGGCCTTTGCCACGCCGCGCTCCTCCAACTTGGCGATCACGGTGGCGATGCTGGCTTTGCCGCCGGGCAACCCGTCGAACTCGCCGCTGTTCACGATGACGCCCTCGCCGCTGTAGGCCTCGTTGCCGCTCACGTCCAGCGGTTCGCCGCCTTCAGGCCGGATGACTTCCTTGATGTCCAGCCCAAACTTCCTGGCGAACTCGAAATCGCGCTCGTCGTGGGCGGGCACAGCCATGATGCTGCCGGTGCCGTAGCTGACCAGCACGTAGTCAGCCACCCAGATGGGGATCTGATGCCCGCCAATCGGGTGCGTGGCAAACGAGCCGGTAAAGACCCCAGTCTTCTCGGCGCTCTGCTGGCGCTCTACGTCGGTCTTGCCGCCCGAGACTTCCAGGTAGGCGCGGACCTCTTCGGCCTGCTCGGGCGTGGTCAGCTCGGCAACTTTGGCGTGTTCAGGAGCCAGGACCAGGAAGGTCGCGCCCATCAGGGTATCGGGGCGGGTGGTGAACACGGTTTCCGGGCCAGCGGGCGTGTCGAAGACCACTTCCGCGCCCACCGATTTGCCGATCCAGTGGGTCTGCATGGCGCGCACCCGCTCGGGCATGTCGGTGCCACCGAAGTCCAGCAACTCGTCGGCATAATCGGTGATCTTCAAGTACCACTGGCTCAAGTTGCGCCGCTCGACCTGGGTACCGCAGCGCTCGCAGTGGCCGTTCACGACCTGCTCGTTGGCCAGCACCGTCTGGTCTTTGGGGCACCAGTTGACCAGACCGTCACGCTTGTAGGCCAGGCCGCGCTTGAACATCTCGGTGAAAAACCACTGGTTCCAGCGGTAGTACTCGGGGTCGGAGGTGGCAAATTTGCGGCTCCAGTCGATCATGGTGCCCATACGCTGAAACTGCCCGGTCATGTATTCGATGTTGGAATAGGTCCAGGCTCTCGGGTCCAGATTGTTCTTGATGGCGGCGTTCTCGGCAGGCAGGCCGAACGAATCGAAGCCCATCGGAAACAGCACGTTACGCCCGTTCATCCGCAGGAAGCGGGCGCGGGCATCGGGGGCGCAGTAGCTGTACCAGTGGCCGATGTGCAGGTTGCCGCTGGGGTACGGGAACATGGTCAGGGCATAGAACTTCTCGCCGGGCGCGTTGGGGTCGAAGGTGTACAGACCATCTGCGGCCCACTGCTGCTGCCACTTGGCCTCAATGGCGTGCGGGTTGTAGCGCTCGGAACGGGGTTCGGAGATGTTGATCGGCTGTGTGTTGGTCGGTTGGGGCTGGTGATCGGTCATGGCAAGACTCCTGATGGGTGAGAAAGCAAAAAAGCCCCCGGCGCGTACCAAAGCCGGGGGCGGGCGAAGCAAGCACGTGGCTAGTCGCAGCGGCCCCCGGTGATAAGCGCAGAGGAGATCATGCCTTCAGTCTAGAACGACGCAGGCCTGGGAACAAGCCGCGCCGTTCATGGCTGGGCGCTATTTCTTGGTGCAGGTCAGATCGAACTCCATGTTGTACACCTTCGCCAGCGGCATCTTGGCTTTCTGCAACTCTTGAATCGCGTCCTTGCTGGGCCGGATCAGCAACCGGGTCCACTTGGTGGCCGCGCCTTCATTGTCCGTTTCGGTCTGAAGCGTGATGGAGGTACCGGGCAGCAGGCTCTCGATCCATTTGCTCTGATAGTTGTTGAGGGGCGCGGCGCTGGATGCGGTGGCCGCCACCACATCCGAGGGCGAGAAGGCCATGAAATTGTAGAGCGGCTGCCTGGAGGCGTTGCTGAGTTTCAAGGTGACGCTGAACCTGCTGTCGTCGTTGCCCACTTTGATAAGCTGAACACTATAGACACCATTGAACAAAGTATCGCCCAGGCAGCCCTTGACGGCGTCGGTCTTGGGTGACACGCCCCCGGCGGTGATGGCCCCGATGCGTTTGAGGTCACTGGCCCTGAACTGGTAGTACGTTTCGCCGTTTTTCTGGGTGGCCGTGGTCTGGAGCGCCACGCCGTTGATGAAGACGGTCTGGGTCGTCTGGGCTTGATTTATCTGGGCCAGCGCTGGAGCAGCGGCACTCAGCCAGGCGGCAGTGAGGAGCAAGGAAGGTGGAATTTTCACGGTTCAGGATACGGGGAGGAAAATGAGAAGGATCTCTGCCTGGAACCCTAAAGAACCGCCTCCGGCACCTAGAGTCGCGCCATCATCCGTACCCGGTCCAGACCCGGCCCGAAGCCGTCCTGCTCGCGTTCCATGACCTCAAAGCCGTAGCGGGCGTAGAAGCCTTCGGTGGACTGGCTGGTGTCGATCTTGACGTGCGACGCGGCGGGCCAGTGGCGGCGCAGCCAGTCCAGGCGGGAACGGGTGAGGTCGCTGCCTAGGCCCGTGCCGTGGAGGTCGCCGCGCACCATGCCCCAGCTCAGGTAGGCCAGCGTCGGGAACGTCTCATGGCCGACGCCGCCGCAGGCCACGACCTCACCTTCTCGCTCCAGCACGAAATACGGCTCCGCTCCGTCCTCTACTCCCTCGACTCTGTCCAGAAAGGTGGCGAAGTCGGTCCGCTCGTGTTCGGTGAAGAAACCTGGGACGTTACTGCTGAACAACTCCAGGCAAGCAGAACGGTCTGTGGGCGTGTAGGAACGCAGCATCCGATCAGTCTGGCAGATCGGTGGAGGTGTTCTGGTTTGTGTACCCAGAACACCCAGACAGAATCCGGAAACCGGCGTCCGGGAGAGCCGAACACAGCCGAGACTGTCCCCAAATGTGTAACACGAAAGGACTTGGTTTGGAACCGCTTCACGGGTCAAAGTAGCGGGAAGACCTGGCGTCTGCCAGGCCGTCTCGCGACGTTTCACCATCCCAGGAGGGCCACCCATGACCCCGACATTGCCTGTCACGACCGCTCAAGCACCCGCTGCCTGCCTTACCGAATCCTCGCTGCTCGCGGCGCTGGGCATTCACGCCGCTGCAGTTCACCACAATCCCGGCGTGCCGGAGCTCTACCAGCACGCCCTGCGGCTGGGTGAGGGCGTCATCACCCAGGGCGGGCCGCTGGCCGTCGTCACCGACAAGACCGGGCGCAGCCCCAAAGACCGCTTCATCGTCGAGGACGACCTGACGCGCCATGCGGTGTGGTGGGGCGGCTTCAACACGCCCACGACGCCGGAGGTGTTCACTCACCTGCTGGCCAGGATGGGCGAGTACGCCTCGAACCGCGAGCTGTTCGTGCAAGACCTTCACGCCGGGGCCGACCCCAGATACCGCCTCCGCGTGCGCTTCGTGCAGGAAATGGCCTACCACTCGCTGTTCGTTCGCAATCTGTTCGTGCGCCCCAGCCCAGGGGAGCAGGCCGACTTCGAGCCAGACTGGACGGTGCTGAATCTGCCCGGTTTCAAGGCGCGCGGCGAAACCGACGGGGTCCGAAGTGAGACGGCCATTCTGGTCGATTTCACCCGCAAGCTGATTCTGGTGGCCGGAACCCAGTACGCGGGCGAGAACAAGAAGGCCGTCTTCAGCGTGCTGAATTTCCTGCTGCCCAGCAGCGGCGTGATGCCGATGCACTGCTCGGCAAACGTAGGTCAGCAGGGCGACGTGGCCCTCTTCTTCGGATTGTCAGGCACCGGCAAGACCACCCTGAGCGCTGACCCCGCCCGGCAACTGATCGGCGACGATGAGCACGGTTGGACCGACGACGGGGTGTTCAATTTCGAGGGCGGCTGCTACGCCAAAGTCATCAACCTGTCGGCTGAAGCCGAGCCGGAGATCTTCAAGACCACCCAGCGGTTTGGCACGGTGCTGGAAAACGTGGTGGTGCGGCCCGATTCCACGCTTGACCTGGCCGACGCCGCGCTCACCGAGAACACCCGCAGCGCCTACCCCATCGAGCAGATCGCCAACCACCTGCCCGGCGGCGTCGCTAGCGTACCCCGCCATGTGTTGTTCCTGACCGCCGACGCCTCCGGCGTGCTACCGCCCCTGTCGCGCCTGAGCGCCGAGCAGATGATGTACCACTTCATCTCCGGCTTCACCGCCAAGATCCCCGGCACCGAGGACGGTGTCAGGGAGCCGCAGCCGACCTTCTCGGCGTGTTTCGGCGCGCCGTTCATGCCGCGCCACCCCGGCGAGTACGCCCGGCTGCTGGCCGAGAAAGTAAAGAGCAGCGGCGCGAAGGTCTGGCTGGTCAACACCGGCTGGAGTGGCGGTCCCTACGGCGTGGGCGAGCGCATCAGCATTGGGCACACCCGAGCCCTGATCACGGCGGCGCTGAGCGGTTCGCTGGATGAGGGCGACTTCGAGCGCGAGCCATTTTTCGGGCTGGCGATTCCCGCAACGGTTGCCAGCGTGCCGAATGAAGTGCTCAACCCGCGCCGGACCTGGGCCGACACGGCCGCCTACGATGCGGCGGCCCGACGACTGGCCGGGCAGTTTCGCCAGAACTTCGAGCGTTTTGAAGTTGGCGTGGACCTGGCGGTGACAGCCAGCTTGCCAAAGCACGACTGAGCGGCAAATACCGAGCAGCGAAAAGGGGAACAGTTCAGGGGCCAGGCCATACGGGAAACACCCCTTCGCCTGACCCCTGAACCGTCCTGCTCCGCCTACCCTTACTGCGCCAGCGTGCGCTTGAGCAGCGTCACCTTGACCGGCACTTCCTTCTTGTTGCGCCATACCGTCAGCGTCACCGTCTGACCGGGGCGCTTGGTCGCCACCCGGCGCACCACGTCGTAAGAACTCTTGATGCGCGCGCCGTCCACCGCCACGATCACGTCGCCGAGCGGCGCGAGCAGCTGGCCCTCGTTGTTCTTCAGGCTGCCGCGCAACCCTGAGCGCGCCCCCGCCGACCCCGCCGGAACATCGTTGACCAGCGCGCCGTTGCTGCTGCTCAGGCCCGCCAGCTGGCGCAGCGCCGGGTCGAGGTTGGCGAGATCCTGGAAAGTGACGCCCAGTGTGCCGCGCTGCGAGACGCCCACCGTCTCCAGATCGGTCAGCGACTGCTTGACGATGTTGGCCGGAATGACCACGCCGATGATGCCCGGCACCAATTGGCTGGGCGCCGCGTTGGCGTCGGCCACGCCGATGACCGCGCCGCGCGAATCGAGCACCGGGCCGCCGGAGTTGCCGCCCTGAATCATGGCGGTGGTCAGGATGTACTCGCCGACCTCGCCGCCAAAACCGTCGTCGCGGGGAATGTCGGCGTTGGAAGTCGAATAGACCCCGGTCGAGATGAAGCCCTGAAACTTGATCGGCGAGCCGATGGCGATGGTCTTCTGGCCCGGCACCAGGCGGCTGCTGTCACCGAAACCCAGCAGCTTGGGCGCGCTAACACCCGTGACCCGCAGCACCGCGATGTCGATGCCGGGATCGATGCCCACCACCTTGGCCGGAAGGCTGCGCCCGTCGTTGAGCGTCACGCTGAGGCTCTCCTGATTTTGCACCACGTGGTAATTGGTGACGATCAGGTTGGATTTATAGAAGAATCCACTGCCGGTGTCGTTAGGACTCTCGCCCTGCTGAAGGGCGTCGGCGCGGATACGCACGTCCACCCGCACGGTGGCGGCCAGCGCCGCGCGCGTCACCTCGACGGTGTTGATCTCGTCGGACGTGACCAGCGGGCGCTGCGCCGTGACGCTGCCGGTCAGGTAAGCGCAGGCCAGCGCCGCGCTCAGCAGCACCCCCAGCCCCAGCCCGCGCTGCCAGTTCACTGGCCTGTGCCGCCGGAGGTCGCCGTGCTCTTGGCCGGGCTGCTCTTCTCCGCCGTTTTGGGCGTTTCCACTTTCGGAGTCGGCGTGGCGGCGGGGGTGGCCGTGCTGGCGCTGTCCGCGCCCGAACCGGCCTCGGTCTTGCCGCTCTCGGTTTTCCCGCTTTCTGCCGTGCTGGTAGACGAGCTTACCTTGCTGGCCGCCCGCGAATCGTTGGCGTAAAAGCCGCTGCCCTTAAAGGCGATGGCTGGGGCCGACACCAGCCGTTTGACCGGCTCACCGGTTTCCGGATGCTGGGTGAACGCCGCGTCTTTCATACTCTGCTTGACTTCAAAGATTTCCTGGGTCACCAGGTTGCGGTAGACATACGTGGGCATACTCTATTATCAACGCCTCCAGCGGCTTGTCTCTCACGGAACTTGGGGGTTGTCTGTCGGGCCACCCGACTCACCTGGCCGCACCGCCAGCCTAGCAAAGCCGCAGCGGCCCGGCACCCAGGCATCTGTCCCACGGCACGGCTTGGATCTGCCCGGACCCGCACGGTGAGTATGATACTCACGGCAGTACAGCCAGCCATGCTAGATTAACGCAGCCGGAAGGACCGGCCCGACCCGGCCATGTGCTAGCGCGTCGGCACCCTCTTCTCAGGGAAGCGCAAGACCCCGCCGCTCAACGTGGCAGGGGAACGAGGTGGAAGTCATCGAAACCGCCCTCATCGCCGACACCTTTGTCGGCAACGCGTGGGCCGCTTCTGCGGATGCTTCCAGGGTCACTTCGCCGGACCCTCCCGACTTCACGGCTGGCACCGCCAGACTGGAGCAAACGTCCACCGAAAACCCGCCGTGAGGCGCGGCACAAGGCGGCGTACGGCAGATCGAGAAACGCCCCACCGACTGTGGTCGGCGCGGGCTGGAGTCAGTATGTGCGGAATCGTGGGGTATATCGGAGCAAGGCAGGCGCAGGACGTGCTGGTTTCGGGATTGGGCAAACTCGAATACCGGGGCTACGACTCGGCGGGCGTGGCGATTCAGCAGGGTGGCAGTGGGGGCGGCAGCATCGAGGTGAGGAAGAAGGCCGGAAAGCTGGCGAATCTGGCGGGCGAACTCGCCGCCCATCCGCTCTCCGGGACGCTGGGCATCGGGCACACCCGCTGGGCCACCCACGGCCTGCCCAACGACACCAACGCCCACCCGCACGCCACCGAGGACGGCAAGATCGTCATCATCCACAACGGCATCATCGAGAACTACCTGACGCTCAAGGCGGGGTTACAATCGCGCGGCCACGTTTTTCGGTCGGAAACCGACAGCGAGGTGCTGGCCCACCTGATTGAGGAGAAGTACAACCAGACCGGCAGCAACCTCTACGAGGCAGTGCGCCTGGCCCTGGGCGAGGTGCGTGGGGCCTACGGCATCGTGGTGACACATGCCGATCACCGCGAGATCGTGGCGGCCCGCACCGTCAGCCCACTAGTGCTGGGCGTCGGCGAGGGTGAGCTGTTTCTGGCCTCCGACGTGCCCGCGCTGCTGGCCTACACCCGCCAGGTGGTCTTCCTCCACGACGGCGACATGGTGGTGCTGGGCGACGACGGCTTCCGGGTGACCGATCTGGCCGGGAACAGCTTGCAGCGGCACATCGAGCAGATCGACTGGGACGCCGAGGCCGCCGAGAAGGGCGGCTACGACACCTACATGCTCAAGGAAATCTACGAGCAGCCGGTGGCGCTCACCAACACCCTGATTGGCCGCCTGCACGACGACAGCGGCGAGGTTAATCTGGACATCAACCTCGACCCCGGCAGCTTCAAGCGCATCAGCATCATTGCCTGCGGCACGGCCTACTACGCCGGGCTGGTGGGCGAATACCTGATCGAGCAGCTCGCCCGCATTCCGGTGGAAGTGGACGTGGCCTCGGAGTACCGCTACCGCGAGCCGCTGGTGAGCGAGGCGACCCTGGCGATTGTCATTTCGCAGTCGGGCGAGACGATCGACACGCTCGAAGCGCTGAGAGAAGCCAAGAAGTTCGGCGCGAAGACGCTGGGCGTCATCAATGCCAAGGGCAGCAGCATGACCCGCGAACTCGACGATACGCTCTACATCCACGCCGGGCCGGAAATTGGGGTGGCGAGCACCAAGGCGTATACCTCGATGGTCAGCGCCATGCTGATGCTGGCGCTGTGGCTGGCGCGCGCACGCGGCACACTCGACGAAACCAGGGCGAGGGAACTGCTGCACGCCGCCCGCGAGTTGCCACGCCTGGTCGAGGAAGCGCTGGCCCCTGAGCGGGTCGAGCACATCAAAAAGGTGGCCGAGAAGTACGCCCACTCGCGCGACTACCTATTTCTGGGACGCGGGGTGAACGCGCCCACCGCCCTGGAAGGCGCACTCAAGCTCAAGGAAATCAGCTACATCCACGCCGAGGGCTACGCGGCGGGCGAGATGAAGCACGGCCCGATTGCCCTGATCGACGCCGATCTGCCGGTGGTGGTCATCGCCACCGAGAGCCGCCTGCTGGAAAAGACCATCAGCAACGTGCAGGAGGTGCGCGCCCGCGCGGGCAAGGTGATCGCCGTGCTGAGTGACGGCGACACCGAGAACGCCCAGCACGCCGACGACGTGATCTATGTGCCGCGTGCGCACGAGATGGTCAGCCCGGTGGTCAACGCGGTGGCGATGCAGCTGCTGGCCTACTTCACGGCGGCGGCGCTCGGCAAGGACGTGGATAAGCCGCGCAATCTGGCTAAGAGCGTGACGGTGGAGTGAGGGTAGACATGAACCGCAGACGCTCCGGAACGGATCCGGCTCCTGCCGAAACAGTCCGGGGTACGGGTCAGGCTCTAGACTGCTCGGCATGACCGGCCCCAAACGCCCCACCAAGAAATCATCCACCAAACAACCCGCCTCGCGGCGCGGCGGCGCCAAATCCGCACGTGAACTCAGCAAAATCGGTCCCTCGCGTCCGGGCGGCCCCAGCAAGGATCGCCGCAGCGCCGAGGGCCGGGCCGGAGCCAAGGCGAGCGACGCCCGCCAGACCGCCCGGCCCACCGCCAGCGGCCTGGGCAGTGCGGGCCACACCGACACCAAGCAGGCCAGAGACAGCTACCAGGAAGGCCCCCGTCGCCCCGGCCAGCGGCCCGGCGGCCCGAAACCCGGGGGAAGCACGGGCGGCTTCAGAGGCGGCGGCTCACGGGGCGCAGCGCCCAAGAAGACCGGCCCTAGGGGTGCGGCCATCGGCGTCGATCTGTCGGCACCCGCACCCGAAACGGTGTTTCGCGACCTCGACGGTGCGGCGCAGACCTTCCCCGATAGCAACCTCAAGCGGGTGGCGGCGCGCATTCTGGCCGAGCGCCACAAACCCTGGCGCTACCGCCCCTTTCCCTTTCCGCTGTTTACTGATAAGGGCAACGAGCAGACCTTTTACTTCGATTTCTATGTCTACGACAACATGGACATGGTGCTGAAACTGATTCTGGTGGCCCCGCGCGAGTCGGCGGAAGTCTGGGACAAGGTGGGGCGCTTCAAGCGGCAGTACCCGATGTACAGCTACGAACTGTGGACCCCTGACAAGCTGGCTAAGCTGCAACATCCGCGTACCCAGCTCGGCTTCTGAGCGCGGGGAGATCCATAACCCTCGGACATGAAGTAAGCAAACATTAAATAAACGGTCAAGATACCGCGCTCAGCCAGACTCCATTGCGGCTGGGCGCGGCTTTGTCTGGTCTGTGGCGAACGCGGCTGAAGATGTTTTGCCCAGATGGATATTTTGTGTAACGCTTCCCCTTGGGTGCATGAGAAGCACCTGATAGGCTCAGCGCGCGGTGAGGCGGGGAGATCTCCCGGCTGCGCCGACATTACAGTGACCACATCCAGGCCGCCTCGCTCATTCAGGCGGCTTTTTAAGAGGAGTTTTGATGACCACCCCCACCCCCCAGACCAGACCCGGCACGCCGCACCCCCTCGGCGCGACCTGGGACGGCCACGGCACCAACTTCGCGCTCTACAGCGAGCACGCTGCCGCCGTCGAGCTGTGCCTGTTTGACGCCGAGGGCAACGAGACCCGCTATCCCGTCACCGAGCAGACGGCTTTCGTGTGGCACGCCTACGTGCCGGGCGTGCAGCCGGGCCAGCGCTACGGCTACCGGGTTTCGGGCGAGTACTCGCCTGCACGCGGCCTGCGCTTCAACCCCAACGTGGTGCTGCTTGACCCATATGCCAAAGCGGTGGAAGGCACCGAGCAGTTTGACCAGGGCGTGTTCGCCTACGTGCCGGGCGACGAGGACAACACCATGCAGACCGGGGACCAGCGCGGCGCGCCGCTGGGCCTGGTGGTCGATCCCAGCTTCGACTGGCAGGGCGATCAGCCGCCGAGGGTCCCGTTTCACCAGTCGGTGATTTACGAGGCCCACGTGCGCGGCTTGACCATGACCCACCCGGACGTGCCCGAGGAACTGCGCGGCACCTACGCCGGCATCGCCAACCCGCCCACCCTGAAGTACCTCAAGGAACTCGGCATCACCGCCATCGAGCTGATGCCGGTGCACCTGCACGTTGACGATCCTTTCTTGCTCGACAAGGGGCTGGACAACTACTGGGGCTACTCGACGCTGAGCTTCTTCGCGCCGGAAGTGCGCTACTCCGCCGCTGCCCGCCAGGGCGATTCCCAGGGCGTCATCGCTGAGTTCAAGGGCATGGTCAAGGCGCTGCACAGGGAAGGCATCGAGGTCATTCTCGACGTGGTCTACAACCACACCGCCGAGGGCAACCACCTGGGACCCACCATGAGCTTCAAGGGCATCGACAACCCCACCTATTACCGGCTGGTGACCGGCGACGAGCGCCACTATTTCGACTACACCGGCACCGGCAACAGCCTGAACGTGCGCCACCCGCAGACGTTGCAACTGATCATGGATTCCTTGCGCTACTGGATCACCGAGATGCATATCGACGGCTTCCGCTTCGATCTGGCATCCACCCTGGCACGCGGACTACACGAGGTCGATCAGCTCTCCAGCTTTTTCACCATCATTCACCAGGACCCGATCATCAGTCAGGTCAAACTGATCGCCGAACCCTGGGACGTGGGCGAGGGCGGCTACCAGGTCGGCAACTTCCCGGTCAACTGGGCCGAGTGGAACGGCATCTACCGCGACGACATGCGGGCCTTCTGGCAGGGCGCGGGCGGACTGGCCTCGGATATCGGCTACCGCCTGACCGGCAGCAGCGACCTCTACCAGAGTGACGGCCGCAAGCCCTACGCCTCGATCAACTTCATCACAGCACACGACGGCTTTACCCTGCGCGACACGGTGAGCTACAACGAGAAGCACAATGGCGCCAACCAGGAAGGCAACAACGACGGCCACAACGACAACAAGTCGTGGAACTGCGGCGCGGAAGGCCCCACCGACGATCCCGAAATCGAGGCCCTGAGGCAGCGCCAGCAGCGCAACATGCTGGCCACCCTGGTGCTGTCGCAGGGCACGCCGATGATTCTGGGCGGCGACGAGATGGGCCGCACCCAGAACGGCAACAACAATGCCTACTGCCAGGACAACGAGATCAGCTGGTACGACTGGGCCAATGTGGACGAGAAACTGCTGGCCTTCACGCAAAAGCTGCTGCGGCTGCGGCGTGAGCACCCGGCCCTGCACCGCCGCAAGTTCTTCTCGGGGCGCACCATTCGCGGTCAGGACGTGCGCGACATCGTCTGGCTGCGCTTTGACGGCCAGGAAATGACCGACAGCGACTGGCAGAGTGCCGCAACCCAAAGCCTGGGCGTCTTTCTGGGCGGCGACGGCCTCAACGACGTGGACGCCATGGGCAATCCGGTACAAGACGACCACCTCCTGCTGATGCTGAGCAGCACCTACATCGATCTGCCGTTCACGCTGCCCGACCTCGGCGGCTGCGGCGAGTGGGAACTGCTGCTCGACACCTACGACGACGACGCCCAGGAGCAGGTCGCCTCGGGCGGAGAAACGACCCTGCACGCGCGCAGCGTCAAGCTCTACCGCTGCGCGCGCAGCGAGGCCTCGCGCGCCTGAACGGCCCAGCGCCGCTGCGCTTCACGTGCTGGGCGGCCATTTCACAGTTCAGTAGAAAAAATTCCACCCGGTCGTTGAGCGCTTTCTCATCGGGCGGGTCGGAGCATTGACGTAGCGTAGACACCAACAGCCGCGTGGAGGGCCGTTCACGCCGGCGCAGCGCTCAATTTCCCCACCCTCTTTCCCTCTTTCCCTGTCAGGAGGTCTGACATGTCCCCATCCGATTTCAGCCCGGCCGGCTCCACCGTCTCCCCCACCCCGCGCCCGACCCACATGCCGGTCTCACCCGGCGAGCAGCTGGGCGCGCAGGTGTTGCCGGGCGGCGCGGGCACCCGTTTCCGGGTCTGGGCCACCGAGGCCAAAGCCGTCGCGGTCCGCATCGACGGCCAGGACTACCCGCTGGAATGCAGCAGCGACCCCGACCACGACTGCATTCACCAGACCGTGCTGCCGTTTGGTCCTGGCACCCGCTACATGTTCGTGCTTGACGGCGTGCCCACCCCCGATCCCTACGCCCGCTTCCTGCCGGACGGCGTTCACGGTGAGGCCGAGGTGATTGCCTTCAATGTTCATGACTGGACGGACGTCAACTGGACCGGTCTTCCGCTGAGCGAGTGCGTGTTTTACGAGCTGCACATCGGCACCTTCACGCCGCAGGGTACCTACCGAGCGGCCCAGGAGAAGTTGCCGGACCTCAAGGCGCTGGGCATCACCGCCGTCGAACTGATGCCGATTGCCGCGTTTGCCGGCGAGTACGGCTGGGGCTACGACGGGGTGGCCTTGTATGCGCCGCACGCGCCGTATGGCCGTCCGGAAGACCTCAAGGCCTTCGTGAACGCAGCGCACAAACTTGGGCTGGCCGTCTTTCTGGATGTGGTCTACAACCATTTCGGGCCTGACGGCAACTACCTCAAGAGCTACAGCCCGCACTACTTCACGGACAAATATCAGAGCGCCTGGGGTGACGGCCTCGATTACGGCGAGCGCCACATGCGCCGCCTGATCACCGAGAACGCCCGGATGTGGCTGCGCGAGTACCACTTCGACGGCCTGCGCCTCGACGCCACCCAGAGCATGCCCGACGACTCCGAGATTCACATCTTGCAGGAACTCGCTTCGGAGGTCCACGAACTCGGCGGCACCCATCTGATGCTGGCCGAGGACTACCGCAACCTGCCGATGCTGGTGACCGACTATCACCTCGACGGCATCTGGGTCGACGACTTTCACCACGAGGTGCGCGTCACGCTGACCGGCGACCAGGACGGGTACTACGCGGCCTTCAAGGGGGGCGCGGCGGCGCTCGCCAACGTCATCAACCGGGGCTGGACCTACGAGGGCCAGGTCTGGCCGATGGAGGACCACGCCCTGCCCGGCAATCGGCGCGGCAAACCCGCCGACGCCCTCGAAGCACCGAGCTTCGTGTACTTCATCCAGAACCATGACCAGATCGGCAACCGCGCCCAGGGCGACCGCATGACCGATGTGGAGCGCGTCTCAGCCGCCGCCTTCCGGGGAGCCAGCACCCTGCTGCTCGCGCTGCCGACGACGCCGCTGATGTTTCAGGGTCAGGAGTGGGCTGCCAGCACGCCGTTTCCCTTCTTCTCGAACCACCACGGCGAACTCGGCGCGATGGTCAGCGAGGGGCGCAAGAAGGAGTTCGGCCACTTCGAGGGCTTTGCCGGTGAGGTGCTCGACCCGCAGGCGCGCGCCACCTTTGAACGGGCCAAGCTCGACTGGGCTGAGCGGCAGCAGGGCGAGCACGCCCGGACGTACCAGCTTTACCGCGACCTGCTGAACCTGCGCAAAACCGATCCGGTGCTGCGTGAGCGCTCGCGCCGGTCGCTGACGGCGGGCCACCTCGCCGAGGTGCTGTGGGTGCGTTGGCAGACCGATCTGGGCGAGCAGCTGCTGTTGTGGAACACTGGCAAAACGGACGTGACGCCTGCGGAGCTCGGGCTGCCTTTCAGGCTGCCGTCGAGGCTGGTCTTTCACAGCGAAGGGCAGGCTGAAACCCGACTGGGAGCCGGGGAAGCCGCCTTGCTGGGGAACGGATGACAGCGGCGGTGCAGGAAGTCCAGCCGTCACCGCAGGCTCCAGCTTCGCCGCAGATCGCCCAGATTCCGCGCGCCACCTACCGGCTGCAACTGCACGGCCCCATCGAATTGCCGGGCGGCAAGTCGGCCCGCTTCGATTTCCGGGACGCGGCCAGGGTCGTGCCTTACCTCGCACGGCTGGGCGTCAGCACCCTCTACCTCTCTCCCATCTGGCAGGCCACGCCCGGCAGCACGCACGGCTACGACGCCACCGACCACAGCCGGGTCTCGGACGAACTCGGCGGCGAGAAGGGACTGCGCAAGCTCTGGCAGGTGGTTCAGGCGCACAGCATGACCATCATCGCCGACTTCGTGCCCAATCACATGGGCATCGCGGGTGGCCACAACCCCTACTGGGAAGACGTACTCCGGCACGGCCTGGCCAGCCGCTACGCCCACTTCTTCGACATCGCCTGGGAACCCCTCAAGCGCGCCCTCAGCGGCAAGGTGCTGTTGCCGGTGCTGGGCGACCAGTACGGGCGGGTACTGGAGCGCGGTGAACTGAAGGTGGTCCGGCGCGGCGGCGAATTCGGCCTCGATTACTTCGGGCGCACCTTTCCGCTCTCGCCGCGTCAGACCGCCCCGATTCTGGAGCGGGCCTGGTCGCTCTGCGATTTGTCGGCAGGCCACGAAGTCCGCTCAGATTTGGCCTCGCTGGCTTTGCAGGCCACCAATCTGCCGCGCAGCAGCGCCGATCTCAGCGATGCCGAGCGCGAGAGCCGGGCGAGCGAGAGCACCGTCATCGAGCGGCGGCTCGAGCGCCTGGCGGAAGTCAAGGCCGTTCACACGGCCCTCGACGCCGCGCTCACCGAACTCAACGCCGACCTGCCGCGTCTGGACACCCTGATTCAGGAGCAGAACTACCGCCTGAGCTACTGGAAGGTGGCCTCCGAGCAGATCAATTACCGAAGGTTTTTCGACATCAACGATCTGGCCGCGCTGCGCATCGAGGACCCCCGCGTGTTCGACTGGGCACACACCAAACTGTTCGAGCTGATCAAGGAGGGCGTCATCGCCGGGGTGCGGCTCGACCATACCGACGGGCTGTACGACCCCGCCGGGTACTTCCAGGCGCTCCAGGAGCGGGCCGCCGAGGTGCTGGGCGTGCCGTACACGCCGGGCGACAAACCGCTGTACGTGCTGGCCGAGAAGATTCTGGAACCCGGCGAGCGGCTGCCGCACTGGCCGGTCCACGGCACCACCGGCTACGACTTTCTGGCGCAGCTCGGCGGCGTGTTCGTGGAGAGCGCCAACGAGGACGAGATCAGCGGCATCTACCGGCGCTTTACCGGCGACCGTAAGACCTACGGCCAGATTCTGCACGACACCAAGGAACTCATTCAGCGGGTCAGTCTGGCCTCCGAGGTAAACGTGCTGGCTGAGCACCTGGAGCGGCTGGCCGAGGCCGATCTGCGCTGGCGCGACTTTACTCTGAGCAGTCTGCGCGAGGTGCTGCGCGAGGTGATCGCCGCCTTTCCGGTCTACCGCACCTACGTGCGCCTGGGTGGGCGCGAAAGCGGCGACGATGCCAAGATCGCCCACGCCATCAAGGACGCTAGGAAGCTCAACCGCGACCTCGACGCCAGCTTGTTCGACTTCCTGAAGGCGGTTCTGACCCTCGACGCGCCGGATCAGGCCACCCGCGAGCGCTACGCCGAGTTCGCCTTCCGGTTCCAGCAGCTCACCGGCCCGGTGACGGCCAAGGGAGCCGAGGACACCGCTTTTTACCGCTACGGACGGCTGCTGTGCCTGAATGAAGTCGGCGGCGACCCGGCCATCTTCGGCACTCCGCCGCGCACCTTTCATGCCCAGGCCCGCGAACGCGGCGAGAAGTGGCCGCACGCCATGCTGAGTACCAGCACCCACGACACCAAACGCGGCGAGGGCACCCGCGCCCGCATCGCGGTCCTCAGCGAGCTGCCGCAAACCTGGGCAGCGTACCTGAGCCAGTGGAGCCGCCTGGCCCGCACTTTCGAGCAGCCCCTCCCCGAGAGCGCAGGCCAGGCTCCCAGCACCGGCGACCAGATGATGCTGTTTCAGAACCTGCTGGGCATCTGGCCGCTGGACGGCAACCGCGAGGACCTGCCCGAGCGCCTCAGCGCCGCCATGCTCAAGTCGGCCCGCGAGGCCAAGCTGCACACCTCCTGGGCCGCTCCCGACGAGGCGTATGAGGGCGCGCTCGACCAGCTCATTCGCGGGCTGCTGGCGTCCGACGAATTCACCGGCAGCATGCAGACGTTTCATGAGCAGATCAGCCCCCACGGCGCGCAAAACAGCCTCTCGGCGGCGCTAGTGCGGCTGACCGCACCCGGTGTGCCCGACATCTACCAGGGGAACGAAAGCTGGAACCAGTCGCTGGTCGATCCCGACAACCGCCGCCCAGTGAATTACGCTCGCCTGAGCAGCTTGCTGCGGCGCATCGAGGAGAAGCGCGCGAAAGACCCGCTGGGGCTGGCCGAAGAACTGCTCCGGCGCTACCAGAGCGGCGGCGTCAAGCTGCTCGCCACCTGGGCAGCGCTGCAAGCGCGACGGGACCACCCGGCCCTGTTTGCTGAAGGCCAGTACCAGGCGCTCAGCGGCGGCAAGCATGTCCTGGCCTTCTCACGCGAGTGGCAGGGTGAGCGGGCCGTCACGGTGGCCCCACGCCTGACCTACAGCCTCACCCGGGGCCAGCATCCCTGGGCGCTAGGTGAGGTGTGGGGCAGCCGCAGCCTGAGCCTGCCGAGCGGCAATTACCGCAGTGCCATTACCGGCGAGCGCTTCCGGGTTCAAAGCGACAAGATCGCGCTGAGCAAAGTGCTGGAATTTTTTCCGGTGGCGCTGCTGATCAGGGAACCCAGGCAAAATCAGGAGTTGCACTTTGCATAACATATCTGCTCAGCAAGGGGAGTGGATAGGTGAGATTCGTTAAAATAAGGCCGTAGTAATAATACTGTCCTGTGTCAAATTTCACAGATAGGGACAGAAGTTAAGCTTGACAAAGCTTTAGCAACAACTGAAATACACTTGATGGTGGGAATTTTTCAAGACGGTGACCGACACCAGTTAGGCGTCACTACCTTTTTCGTTAAGCTGCCGAAGCTCGGACATTATCTTTGGGTCGAGCTACGTCTGACGACTTGCAGGGCCTCCAGAATGGGCAATATCTGAGATCAGGAAGATTTATTGTACCGCTCCTTTATCACCTTCCGCGCTCACCAAAAACTCATAGATTAGGTAGCCTGAATCAGAAGGAAAACGGAGAAATCCCCATTAACGGGGATTTCTCTTAATTGAAACTAGCTTTATAATACCTTCCCTGAAAAATCTCAGGGGATAACGGTGGTCGACTCAGCCTTGAAGTTGTCATAGGGCAAGTTGTCCCCCTGACCGACGTTCGTCCAGCGCAAGGTCTCTTGGTATTGACGCGCGGCAGTGCCAGCGGGCGCTGCAACCTGAGCCTTGAGGAAGACTACGGCACTCGGAGTGATGGCGAAAGCCGGGTTCATGGTAATAGTCTGCTGACCTACGCCACTGTTGGCGCTCACGGTGTAATCGGTGCCCAGTACCAGCAGCCTGGCAGTGCCGTTGGTTTCGTTGCTGTTGACCGCTCCGGTGACCGGGTCACGGGCGGGGGTGGGATCGTAGTAGACCTGGGTATTGCTGAAAGTGAAGATACCGGGGGTCTGCTGAATCGGGCTCGTCGCGCCGAAATTCATGACGAAGACGTTCTTGACGGCAGCCTCGTTGGAGGCAGGTTCCACGATGGCGAGACCGGTGATGGCAGTACCAACCGGATCACCCTGACGGATCGGGTCAGTCGTATCGGTGAGCTGAGTCTGCTCGGAGAGGAATGTTACTACGTTCACGCAGGCCTGGGCTGAACCTGTTCCAGCGTTGGTGCTGGTGTAGCTGCCGACATCGCAGTACGAACCTGCTGGCGCACCACGGGGCACCGTGCTAGTGACGTTGAGAGTCAGGACGGCACCGGGAGCCAGATCGATAGTGGGCGGCGTGGTGCTGACCGTGTTGTTAGCGAAGCTGACACTACCGGCCTGCGTCGTTCCACTGACGGTGTAGTTACCACTGCCGAAGTTCACGAAGGTGCCCGCACCACCCTGGAGCTTGCCGAGCAGATCACTGACCGCAACGGCGGTAGCCGTGGAGCTGCCACTGTTGGTGACCGTGATCTGGCTGTTGTAGCTGCTGCCAGGGGTCAAGGTATTCAAAGGAGGTTGGTTGGCACTTTGGGTGTTGACCTTGGTGATGATGAGCTTGGGGCTGGCGACCTTAAAGCAGGCGAGCTGCGAAGTGGTCGGCGCTACGGCCGTGCCATTGTTGCTGGTCGCGGTAAAGGTACCGGTATCACAGTACTGGCCGTCGGTGGTACCAGCAGCGCTGAAGGTAAAGCTGGTGCTGCCTCCGGCTGCCAAGTTGAAGGCTCCAGTGGTGAAGCCGGTATTGGCCGGGTTGACCGTTGCAGCGATGCCAGCGGGCGACGAGACCGGAGCACTCTTGATGGCGTAGTTGGCGGCAACGGTGGTCGGATCAATCTGGTCGGTGACCACCACGTTGGTGGCAGGCGCATTGCCAGCGTTGTTAACCGTGATCCGGGCAAAGACGGGAGTGTTCTGTCCAACGACCACACCACTGGCGATCGGGGTGAAGGCACCCGTACTGTCCACAGTTCCCAGGGTCTTGATGATATTCAGGGTTGGAGCGGTGACGGTCAGGCAGGCCTGAGCATTGAGGTTGTTGGGCGTTACGGTGCCGAAGGCGCCGTTGGCATAGCTCACAACGGTGGCCACGTCACAGAACACACCGACAGCGCTTGACTGACCTGAGAAGGTGAATGTTTTGCTGGCACCAGGGGCCAGATCGAAGGGAGCAGCGTCGAAGCCGTCCTGCCCGTTGGCGGTGGTTCCAGCCGGAGCGGTGATGCTGTAAGGAGCGCCGTCACCCGACTTCAGCACGTCGTTGATTTTGATGCCGGTGGCCAGGCCCGCACCCGTGTTTGTGACCGTCACAGTGTAGTTACCGGCCTGATTCAGTCCGACAGCGGTAGGATTGACCGTCTTGGTGATGCTTAGTTTGGCACTCGGCGCGAAAGCCTTATCGAGGAAGCGCTTAGTGATCTCGGTGCCGTTGACGTACGCCACCACGCGGACGCGGGCGGTGGCGGTGGTTGCTTTCGGATCGTGATTGAGGGCTGTCCAGGTAAAGCCGCTGGTATCGGGAGTGTTGACGCCGGTCACGTTGTACAGCGGGTATTCGACGCTGGACGGGAAACGCGCGTTGCTGCCTGTGGCGCTGTTGGTGTAAGTGTTAGCACTCGTGGCGTTATCGTTGATGTCCTGACGAGATATGGCACCAGAGGGCGCGCCACCGTCGTCTGCGGCTGAGAAGCGGACACTACCTGTCGTGGCCTCCGTCAAGATGTCCCAGCGCACGTTGGCTCCGACAATCGGGCGAACAGTGCCGTCGGCCGTCTTGTAACCTACGTAACCGGCAGCCACGTTCTGGGTATTGAGCGGCGCGACTTCCTGAAGCTCATTGGCTGCTGGCACACCGGGGTTGGTCGCAGTGCCGACCTTCGTGGGGTCAATGCCGCCAGTCTGGTCTTCAAGCCAGGCGTAGAACACAAAGCGGGTGCTGACGTTGTTCAGGTCATCCTGGGTGATGGCAACCTGCTTGCCTGCAGCATCCAGGTAAAAGGCACCCGACGAGGAGGCCACGGGTACGGCGACCAAGGTGGGTGCGACGAGTACCACGCTCTGGCCTGCCGAGACGGTAAAGGTCTGAGACTGACTGACAAAACCTGCCTGGCTGTAGGTCACAGTATAAGTGCCTGGGGCTAACTTGTTATAATCGCTGCTGGGAACCGTGTTGCCGCTCGCGTCCTTAATGATTACGGTATAGTCAGAGGCATTCGATACTGTAATCGCACCAACAGTAGGAGCGACTGGAGTATTGGTGGTGTTCGATCCGCAGGCAGCGAGTAACAGAACAGTGGTTAAAGCGAGGATGCCGATTTTTCCGTTCATGGGTCTCCTAGATAATGTGCTGTTGACTCTGTATAGCCAGGCAATATTCACTTGCCTGGTCGCCGTACCCCTCCCCTTCAAATAGATGAAGAAGGGGCAGGGTGCTGATGAGAAAAATCTGTGACTGCGTGTACATTGAGATTATAGACAATTGGCGGGCCGCCTGTACTCATGATGGCTTTAAGATGCTCAAAAAAAACTAATGCCATCTTCATAAAATGGTGGTTAAGGCCGTGCCTGACTGGTTTATGATGATGTGAGAAACCATATCCTTCGGTAGAAATTTTGAGTGAGGCAGTAGAATAATCTGGAAGTGAGACCATAGGTTAAATGAGTGTTTGCCCAAGGCTTACGAGTTAAAGACTCAGTGAATACCCTTCAGGACAAGTCGGGAACCCTTGTCAGGCCGCCCGCGTATCCTGTGGTGTATGCAACTAACTGCGACCCGCACCGAATCGCTCGTGCGTTCGTTTATGAACCGCACGTACTCCTGGATGGCCGCTGGACTCGTCTTGACCGCCGCCATCGCTTACCTCACCGCCAGCAACGAGAACCTGGCCTACCAGGTGCTAAGCATCCGCTTTCCGCTACTGATCGTTCAGCTCGGCGTCGTCCTGGGCATGAGCTTCTTGCTGCCGCGCATCAGCGGCGCGGTGGCGGGACTGCTGTTCATGGTCTACGCCGCCATCACCGGGCTGACCTTCTCAGGCCTGCTGCTGGTCTACTCTACCCAGGCGGTCTACTCGGCCTTCGGCACCGCCGCCCTGACCTTCGGGGCCATGAGCGTGGTCGGCTACGTCATCAAGCGTGATCTGTCGGGGATGGGACGCTTCTTCCTGTTCGCCCTGATCGGGCTGGTCGTCGCCATGTTCGTCAACATCTGGGTCGGCGGCGCGGCGCTCAACCTGGGCATCAGCATCGTGGGCGTGCTGCTGTTTGCGGGTCTGACCGCCTACGACACCCAGATGCTGCGCAATATGGCCCTCGGCGGCATCGACGGCGACAACGCCGAAAAGGGGGCCATCTACGGCGCGCTCTCCTTGTACCTGAACTTCATCAACATGTTCCTGTTTCTGCTGAGGATTTTCGGCGGCGGCGGGCGCAGCTAAGGACAGCACTCAACACCAGCGGGCCAGGCAATCTGTCTGGCCCTCTTTTGGCTAGGAGCGGACGGGTGTTGGCATTCAGCTATGAGAGATCAGGCTTTTCGGCAGCTATCTGAGGAGGAAGATGTGAGGAGCAGGAAGGTTTGAGCGGCCCGCTAGACGAGTTACTGGATCTGCTGGACGATAGCGGCGAGGTTATCGGCACCATCTGGCGATCAGCGTCAGACGAGACGCGCAACATCCGCAGCGTCAACGCTTTTGTCAAAAATCGGGCGGGCGAGGTGTTCATTCCCCAGCGCACAGCGCACAAGGCCCGCTTTCCGGGTGCCTTGGATTTCAGCGTGGGCGGATGCGTGCAGGCGGGCGAGCGTTACGACGACGCTCTACGCCGTGAGGCACGCGAGGAATTGAATCTGGATGTGGACGCCTATGGCTTTTACAAATTGGCCGACTTCAATCCGCACGTCACCGATCTGAGTAGCTTCATGCGCGTCTACGAGATCAGGACGGACCAGACGCCGCACCTCAACCTCGACGATTTTTCGGGGGGCCAGTGGCTGAGCTGCGCCGACTTGCGCACCCGACTCAACAAAAAAGAGGCCGCAAAGGGCGACCTCCTCAAAGTGCTCAATCTCCTGTCGATGTGACGCTCCAGCTTCAGCGCCGCGCCACCTGATAGCACACCAGCACGCCCGCCGCCGACACCGCGATTACGCCCATTACGGCCAGCGGCGTGCTGCCCAGCGCGCCCACCACGGTTCCGGCCAGACCGCCCAGGGCCATCTGAATGGTGCCGTTGAGCGCTGCTGCGCTGCCCACCCGCTCCGAGACGCTCGACAGCGCCAGCGCTGTGTTGTTGGGCATCAGCATGCCCGCGCAGCACATCAGCGCAAAAAACAGGGCGGCCAGCAGCGGTACGCTCAGCCCGTGCAGCAATGCTGCTATCAGCAGCACCACGCCCACACTGAGCAGGGCGCGGCCCGCCCAGCGGCTGATCTGGGCCGGTTCGAAGCGGCCCAGCAGCGCGCGGTTGATCTGCGAGGCCATGACCATCCCCAGCGCGTTGACGCCGAACAGTACGGCGTAGAGCGCCGGAGCCGTCTTGAGGTCTTGCAGAAACAGAAAGGGCGAGCCGCTGACATACGCAAACAGCGCCCCGAAAGTGAAGCCCGAGGCCAGCGAGTACATAATGAAGGCGCGGCGAGCGATCAGCCCGCCGTAGACCCGCGCGGTGTCTCTCAGGCGTACCCCGGCACGCTGGGACGGCGGGTGGGTTTCGGGCAGCCACAAAGCCGACGCGACGAGCGCTGCGCCCGCGAAGACTGCCAGCGCCACGAACAGCATCCGCCAGGGCAGCAGCGTCAGCAGCCAGGTGCCGAGGCTGGGCGCAATCGCCGGGGCCACCCCGATAATCAGGATGAGTGTGGAAAACAAGCTGGCCGCCGCCTTGCCCTGGTAGCGGTCGCGCACCACCGAACTGGTGATGACGGCTCCCGCCGCGCCGCCCAGTGCCTGCAAGCCGCGTGCCAGAATCAGCAAACCCACCGACGGCGCGAAGGCACACAGCAGTGCCGCCGCGATGTAGAGGGCCAGTCCCACCAGCAGCGGCCACTTGCGCCCATATTTGTCGGCCAGCGGGCCGTAGAGCGCCTGACCCAGCGCCAGGCCCAGCAAATACACCGACAGGGTGTACTGAATCTGGCCGCCCGCCACCCCGAACTCGCGGGCCATCTGTGGAAAGGCAGGCAGGTAGAGGTCAATCGAGAGCGGCCCGATGGCCATGATCAGGCCCAGCAGCAGGGTAAAGCCCAGTGGGGGCGCACCTGGGTGGGCAGCGGAAGTGCTGAGCGGCAGGCTCATCAGCGGCGACTTGGACCAGGAGACGAATGGAGAGGAAAAATCATCCCGTCAGTTAAGCACATCTCGCTTTACTTTTCAAAGTGATTTTGCCTTTTTCTCACCGCACGCCGACCCCTGGTGCTCAGTTCAGCCGCATCCAGTAGTAATCGTATTTGCCCAGCGTCATGGTGTACGGCCCTTCCCCGATGCGCGGAAAGGGGCTGGCCCCCGCCAGCGTGACCGGCGTGCGGTTGAGGTGCGCGCTCAGATCGAGTTCGACCGCCTGGGCATTGGCGGCGAAGTTGCTGACGATCAGCAGAGTCTCGTCTTCGGTGCGGCGGGTGAACGCCAGAATCGCCGGGTTGTTGGTGTCGATAAAGGTGAGGTCGCCGTACGCGAAGGTGGGGTGACGGCGGCGCAGCTCAAGTTGGCGCGAGTGCCACTTGAGCAGGCTGGATGGGTCCTGCTCCTGGCTGTTGACGTTGACACGCTGAAAGCCGTAGACCGGGTCCTGAATCGGCGGGAAAAAGCAGTCGGCGGGCGCAGCGGTCGAGAAGCCGCCGGAGGTGCTGGCGTTCCACTGCATCGGGGTGCGCACGCCGTTGCGGTCAGCCTGCGAGAGGTCGTCCCCCATGCCGATCTCGTCGCCGTAATACAGAAAGGGACTGCCGGGCAGGGCCAGCAGCACGGTGGTCAGCAGTTCCACCTTGCGCCGGTCGTTGTCGAGTAGTGAGGACAGGCGGCGGCGGATGCCCACGTTGATCTTCATGCGGGTGTCGGGCGCGTAGGCGGCGTACATGAAGGCGCGCTCGTCGTCCGAGACCATTTCCAGGGTCAACTCGTCGTGGTTGCGCAGGAAGGTGCCCCATTGCCCGAAGCTGGGAATGGCGGGCAGCCGACCCATGATCTCGCGGATGCTAGAGGTGTCCTCGCGCCTGAGGCTCATGAACAGCCTAGGCATCACCGGGAAGTTGAAGCACATGTGAAACTCGGGGTCCGCATCGGTGCCGAAGTACTCGACCACGTCTTCGGGCCACTGGTTGGCCTCGGCCAGCAGCACCCTGCCGGGGTACTCGTTATCGACCAGCCGCCGAATCTGCTTGAGAATCTCGTGTGTCTCGGGCAAATTCTCGCAGTTGGTGCCCTCGCGCTCGACCAGATACGGCACGGCATCTACCCGAAAGCCGTCGACCCCGAGTTCGAGCCAGAAGCGCGCGGCGTCGAGCAACTCGTTGGTCACGGCGGGGTCGTCGAAATTGAGGTCCGGCTGGTGCGAGAAGAAGCGGTGCCAGAAGAACTTACCGACCTGCTCGTCGTAGGTCCAGTTGCTCGTCTCGGTGTCGGTGAAGATGATCCGCGCGTCCGCGTACTCGGTGCCGGTGTCGCTCCAGACGTAGTAGTGGTAGTAAGGATTGTCCGAGCCGTCCGGCAGCGTCGGTCCCTTGCGGGCGGCCTGAAACCAAGCGTGCTGATCGGAGGTGTGGTTGGTCACGAAATCGGTGACGACCTTGAGGCCGCGCGTGTGGGCTTCGCGCAAAAACACCTTGAAGTCCTCGATGGTTCCCAGATCCGGGTGAACGTCGGTGTAGTGGGCCACGTCGTAGCCGTCGTCGCGCAACGGGCTTGGGTAGAACGGCTGGAGCCACAGACAGTCCACGCCCAGGCTGCGCAGGTAGTCGAGCTTGCCGGTCAGCCCCGGAAAATCACCCTTGCCGTTGCCGTCGCCGTCGGCGTAGGTGCGCACCGAGAGTTCGTAGAAGACGGCGCTCTTGTACCACTCGCCCGCGTGCGGCACCGAAGCCTGCATGGTAGAGGGCTGGGCTGAGGTCTGTGCTGTATCGGTCATCCCAGCATTCTAAAGGCAAGGAGGCGTCGCAGGCGCAGCACTTTCCTCAGGCTCACGCTCCTGCGGCCAGGCAAGACAGACCGGGGAAGCAGAGCGGCAAGCGAGGCAGCCAAAACCCCGGCGCAGGGCCGGGGCGAAGAGGCAAGCAACCGTTCAGGAGACGCTGCGGGGGTTAGTTCTCCAGCACCGCTTCGTGCTCAATCTGCACATTCCCCTGCATGATCTGGCTGAGCGGGCAGAGTTCGGCGGCCTTGCTGACCGCGGCCTCGAAGCCCGCCTGGTCGATGCCGTCCACTGCGCCGCGCACCATCAGCTTCATCTTGGTGATCTTGAAGCCCGCCCCCGCCGGTTCCATGACGCAGGTGGCGTCGGTGGCGAGCAGGCGGGCCGGGTGACCGTCCTGGGCCAGCATGGCCGAGAGCTGCATGGTGAAGCAGCCGCTGTGGGCCGCCGCCAGCAACTCTTCAGGGTTGGTACCGGGCGCGTCTTCAAATCGGGTCTTGAAGCTGTAGGCCTGCTCCTGCAGCACGCCACTGCCGGTGCTGAGGGTCCCTTTACCAGTTCTGAGATCGCCCGACCAACGGGCATTCGCTTTACGCTCAATATTCGCCATGCCCGCATGAGACGCCCTGGGCCGACACGCCAAATGAGAGCAAGCTCTGGAGGTCTTCAGAAACGCGCTGCCCCCGCAACAAAGCCGTGAACTGCGGCCCGACCCTGCCCGGCGACCCCGATCTGTGGGCTTTCTGGCATCCAGATGAGAAGAAGCTGCTATGCTGAACCATCATCCCTGGCTTGCCGTTGATGAAGAGTCGGTTAGTCAAGTGTCACGCCCAGGAAGGGCTGTGTGACACAATTGACCATAGATGTGAGCACGGTGGCAACTTTGATCTGCTCGAACATGAGATTCGCTCTCACCCTGGAGGAACTATGAAGTACACCCTGATGAGCACCACCCTGACCCTGCTGATCGGCAGCAGTGCCCTTGCTGGCGGCGCTGGCCCGGCCCCCATCGTGACCCCGGCAAAGCCCCAGCCGGTCGCGCCCGCGCCCAGGCCCATGCCTGCCATGCCCCAGCCTGCCATGGTCATGCCGCCGTGTACCGAGGGCGGCTGGGCCAAGGAAGCCATTGATCTGGTCACGTCCAAGGGCCTGTTCATCGGCTACCCCGACGGCAGCTTCGATTGGTGCAATGCCATCACCCGTCAGGAAGTCGCCCAGGTGCTGGCGCGCCTGCTGGCCCAGATGCCGGCCAACACCTTCAACCCCGCCGAACTCGACGTGATTCGCAAAGGCGTGCAAGACGCCCTCGACGGCCTCAAGGCCCTGACTGCCCGGGTAGACGCCCAGGATCAGGCCATCGCCGATCTGCAAGCGGCCCTGAACAATCTGCCCGCGCCGACTGTCGGAGCAACCGGTCCGGCAGGCCCAGCCGGTGAAGCGGGTCCGGCAGGCCCAGCCGGCGAAGCGGGCCCGGCAGGCCCAGCCGGTGCGCAGGGTGAGGTCGGCCCGGCGGGTGCAGCCGGCGCCGACGGTGCGGCAGGTCCGGCGGGTCCGGCGGGTCCGGCGGGTCCGGCAGGTGCGCAGGGTGAAGTCGGCCCGGCGGGTGCCGACGGTGCCGACGGTGCCGACGGTGCCGACGGTGCCGACGGTGCCGACGGTGCCGACGGTGCCGACGGTGCCGACGGCGCGGCAGGTCCGGCGGGTCCGGCGGGTCCCCAGGGCATTCAGGGCGAGGTCGGCCCACAGGGTCCGGCAGGACGCGACTTCGTGCCGCCCGCCGCGCCCTTCCGTTACGGCAACTACATCGGGGCGTCGTACTACGGCGTTCTGCAAAACGCGGTCGGCACCATGGCCCGCGTCATGGTCGGCAACGATGCCCTGTTCGGCAACTTCGGCGTGCGCCTGACCGGCGACATCACCGTGAGCGGCAGCACCCCCGGCAACAGCGCCTCGGGCATCCTGACCTACCGCGGCACCACCGGACGCTTCGACGGCATTCTGGGCGTGGGCGGTGGCTACAACTTCGACCGCCCCTCCACCCCCAACTCCACCGGCACGGGCTCCACCTTCGGCGAACTGCTGATCGGGGTGGACTACCGCGTGCTCGACCGGGTCGCGCTGTTCGGCGAAGCCCGCCAGCACTACTACTTCGACGGCACCAACGACAACATCAGCTCGGTGGCCGCTGGCCTGAAGTTCCGCTTCTAAACCCCCAATTTTTGCAGGAGCCTGGCCCGGTGTGGTCAGGCTCCTGTTTTGGTTCCGCTCTCCTCTTTGGCTCTAGACTGCGGGCATGTCACAACCCACCCGCGTCCAGTCCAGCAGCGCTCCACTTGAGGGCGCCCGGCCCTGGACCTTCGATGTCGGCGGCCCTGCCCTGTACGGCCAGCACTTCACGGCTTCCCATGAGCGGGGCGCAGTGCTGCTGACCCACGGCTACGCCGAACACCTGGGCCGCTACCGGCGCGTTATCAAGGCGCTCACCAGTGCAGGTCTGAGCGTCTACAGCTACGACCAGCGCGGACACGGCCAGTCGCCGGGCCAGAAAGCGGTGGTGGACGTGGATATGCTGATCCTCGATCATCTGCGGGCCAGAGAAGCGCTGCGGAGTCTCGAGGTGCCACTGTTCGCCTTCGGTCACAGCATGGGCGGACTGGTGACGGTGGCCTCGGTGCTGCGCGACCCGCGTGGCCTCACCGGCGTCGTCTTATCGAGTCCGCTGCTGCTGGTTGGCGAGGGCGAGAGCGCCGTGCTCAAGGCGCTCAGCGGGGTGCTGGGGCGGCTGTGGCCCAGCTTGCCCGTCACCGCGCTGGAGTCCGGCGGCCTGTCACGTATCACCGAGGAAGTCAGCGCCTACGACAGCGACCCGCAGGTCTACCGGGGCAAGGTACCGGCGCTGACGGCAGCCAGCATGCTGCGGGTCAGTCGCCAGCTCACTGCCCAGTACCCCCAGTGGCGTTTGCCCACGCTGGTGGTTCACGGCAGCGAGGACAAATTGGCCGACGTGCGCGGCTCGCGGCGCTTTGCCGAGACGGCCGGAAGCGCCGTCACTCCCCGGCCCGAGATCGACTATCTGGAAATCGAGGGCGGCTACCACGAACTGTTCAACGACACCGTGCAGGCCGAGGTCACGGCCCGGCTGCTGGGCTGGCTGGAGCAGCAACTGAACTCCGCAGCGTCTCCGGCCCTGCGATGAAGCCGCGCAGTGTCGTCACCGCCTGACCCAGCAGCTTAACCCGCTGGCCTTCCAGTCTGAGCCGCAATTCGCCGCCGCGCGCCGACGCCTGATACGCGCTGAGCTCGCGGCGACCCAGTTTGGCCGCCCAGTACGGCGTGAGGGCGCAGTGGGCCGACCCCGTGACCGGGTCCTCAGGAATGCCGATGTTCGGGAAAAACCCGCGCGACACCATGTCGTGATCGCCGTCGCCCGCCGCCGTGACGATGACGCCGCGCAGGCCCAGCGGCCCGAAGCGGCTCAGATCGGGGCGAAGCGCGCGCACCTGCGCCGCCGAGGCGAGTTCCACCAGGTAATCCAGGCGGTTTTTACCCACCCACAGCGGCGGTACGCCGAGCAGTTCGGCCATGTCGAGCGGCGGCGTTGTTTCCTCGGCCACCTCGGTGGGAAAGTCCAGTTCGATCCAACCGAGATCAACCTGACGGGCGCTGAGGGCACCGCTGGGGGTCTGGAAGTGCACTGTCTCGTGCGGCGGCAGCGCGCCGCTTTCCCACAACGCGTGCGCGGCGGCCAGCGTTCCGTGCCCGCACAGATCCACCTCGGTGGTGGGCGTGAACCACCTGAGCAAGAACCCGGTGTCCAGCGGCCAGACGAAGGCGCTCTCGGCGTGGTTGAGTTCGCGGGCGACGAGCTGCATCCACTCGGCAGGCGCGGGCGCGGCCAGCAGGCAGACGCCCGCCGGATTGCCCCGGAAGGCGCGCGACGTGAAGGCGTCCACGACGGCGACCGGCTGGGTGAGGGGAAGCTGGGTGGAGGTGGGCATGCCCGCAGCCTAGCGCCCAGGCGGGTGCCCTGTCCTTCCGTGTTCCCGCCCCTGCATGTCGCGGGCACGCCGCGCTGCGCTACGCTGAACAGCGTGACACCGCCACCTGACATTTCGCCCGCCGCCGCGCCCCGGACACTGATCTATGGTCTGGGCCGCAGTGGACGCGGCGTGCTGCGATTTCTGGCCCGGGAAAGCGTGAGTGCCGACTGGTACGATGCCCGCCCCAGCGCCGAGGACCTCGATCTGGCCGCCCAGTTCGGGTTCGCGCCCGCTGACCTCGGGCATGCCTACCGCACGGTGATCGCCGCGCCGGGCGTGCCGATCGACCACCCCGATCTGCTGAACTTGGCCGCGCGGGGGGCCGAGATCATCGGTGAAGCCGAACTGGCCGCCCGCGCCCGGCCCAAGCTCCCGATGGTGGGCATCACCGGCACGGCGGGCAAGGGCAGCACCACGGTGCTGGTTGCCGCACTGCTGCGCGCCTGCGGCGTCAACGCCCTGGAAGGCGGCAACATCGATCCGCCGCTGCTCGACATCGTCGACGCAGCCGAGGTCGCCGTCGTGGAGCTGTCGAGTTTTCAGCTCGAACGGGTTACCGGGTTTGCGCCCGCCGTGGCCGTCATCACCAATCTGGCCGTCGATCATCTGGATCGGCATGGCAGCGTCGAGGCCTACCACGCCGCCAAGCGCAACATCACGCGGGCACAGACGGAGGCTGACTGGCTGGTTGTACCGCCTGACCTCAATCTGCCGACGCGGGCGCGGGTGCTTCACTTCGACCCGGCCCAGTTGCGCCTGAGTGACGGCCAGACGGTGCTGCCCCTCAGCGACTTGCCGGAAGGCCTTCACCCGGCCAACGCGGCAGCAGCGCTGCTGGCGGCCGAGGGTATGCTGCGCCACCTCGGCAAAACGGTAGACCCGGCCCAGCTCGCGGCTGGTCTGCTGGCCGCCCGCCCGGTGCCGGGCCGCTTCGAGACGGTGGCGCGACTGGGTCAGCTGAAATTCGTCAACGACTCGATTGCCACCCGCACCGTGGCGGTGGAGGCGGCCCTCCAGCAGGCGGCCGCGCCAATCGCCTGGCTCATCGGCGGGCGCGACAAGGGCGCGGACCTGGCCCCGCTGCGCCGCGCCGCCGAGGGCAAGGTCAAGCAGGTCATCGCCTTCGGGCAGGACGGCGAACAGCTGGCCCACCAGCTGGGACTGCCGTACCAGGTCGTGGCCTTCGGCGAGCTGAGCGGCGAGGCCACCATGCAAGCAGTGGTGCGGCTGGCAGCAGAATGCTTGCTGGCGGGGGAGCCGCCGGGCGGCACGGTGCTGCTGGCCCCTATCGGCACGAGTTTCGATCTCTACCGCGACTACGCCGAGCGCGGAGCCGTCTTCACGGCAGCAGCCAGAGCCTGGGTCAGCGCTCACGCCACGCCTTCGGAGGTGCCGGTATGAACATGAGCGCCAACCTGCTGCTGGCCCAGGTCATCTTGCTGGTGCTGGGTACACTGGCCGTCGGCACTGCCGACCCGGAGCGCTTGCCGGATCAGGTGCTCAAGGCGGTGCTGGCCATCCTGCTCACCGCCGGGCTCTCACAGTTGCGGCCCAAGGTCTTTCTCAAGCTGGCCACACCCGCTTGGCTGTTCGCCCTGCTGCTGCTGGTGCTGGTGCGCTTCATCGGGCACGGCACCGACACGTCGCCCGGCACCAAGCGGTGGCTGTTTCACGGCGCGCTGCAATTTCAGCCGTCCGAGTTCGCCAAACTGGCCCTGATTCTGATGCTGGCAAGCTTCTTCGCACGCCGGGGGGTCTACCGCAAGCTGATCTCGGCCACCGGCATGATCGCCCTGACCACCCTGCTGGTGTTGATCGAACCGGACCTGGGCACCACAGTGCTGATGTTCTCGCTCGGCATCGTGCTGATGTACGCCGCCGGAGTGAGGTTTACCAACATCACGGCGCTGCTGTTCGCCCTGGCGCTGCTGGCCCTGCCCTGGCTGAGCATCTATCTGGAGCGCCATCCCTACATCTTCAACCGACTGACCTCGTTTCTCTCTCGCGGTGACGATGCTCAGAACGTGGTGGTCAAGGGCCTCGACCAGATCGGCATGGCCCACCGCGATCTGAATTTCGGCGGCATCTGGGGCCAGGGACCCGAGGCCCCGCGCTACCCCTATTTTGCCGACCACACCGACCTGGCGATCGCCTCAGTGGGCTTTTCCACCGGGCTGCTGGGCGTCACCATGGTCATTTTTGCCTACTGGCTAGTGGTGTCCACCGCCCTGCAAGTCGGTCAGCTGGCCGCCCGCGTGCGCCCAATGACGCCCAACCTGCACGGAGCCAGCATCATGGCCACCGGCTCAATGTACATGATCGTGGGTCAGGCCTTCGTCAATCTGGCGGTGGCGGCAGGCATCTTCCCAGTGACGGGCGTGCCGCTGCCGCTGGTCAGCTACGGTTTTTCCAGCATGCTGAGCATCTCGATTGCCCTGGCGGTCATTCATTCGGCCCTGCGAGAAGTCAAGAATGCCCTGCCCGAGGAGGAGCAGACGCCGGAGCTGATTGCGGCGGACTGAGTGAGGAGCGCAGGAGAAAGCGGAGCCGAGGACACGAGAGCCGAGGCAAGAGAAGGTCGCCGGGAGATGGCGGCCTTTTTTGCAGCCTTTCGTTGATGGTTCTCGTCCAAGTTGACCCAGATAAGCGCCTATTCTCAGTAGGTCAGTAGGACAAGAACCTCGCACCTGCTCACCGATGGGCGACGTTGCAGTGACACCGGTACGGACGCTCGACTGGCCCCCCCTGCTGGCCGCCGCTTGCTAGACTTCCTCCAATGAGCGAAGTCGTTTTGTCCACGGGCGGCACGGGTGGACACATCTATCCGGCAGTCGCCACCGCGCGCGAACTACTCTCGCGCGGCCATCAGGTGACCTTGCTGGGCCAGCGCGGCGGCATGGAGGAGCGCATCGCCGCCGAGCAGCAGCTCGACTTTTTCGGCGTGCAGGCAGGCAAGCTCGTTCGCGGCAATCAGGGCCGGGCCGATCCGCGCGAGCTGCTGCGGGCCGGAAGCGGGCTGGTCGAGGCCCGGCGCTGGCTGGGCCGCAACCGTCCGGCGGTGGTGGTGGGCTTCGGCGGGTTCGCCAGCTTGCCGGGGATCCTGGCCGCCCAGAGCCTGGGCATTCCCACCGTGCTGCACGAGCAGAATGCCCGCCTGGGCCTGACCCAGCGGCTGGCGGTGCGCCGCGCCAGGGCCGTCGGCACCGCGTATGCGGAAGTCGCCGGGCTGAGCGCACGCAAGGCCGTGCTGGTCGGCATGCCGGTTCGCGAGGAGCGCCTGGAGCGCTCGGAAGCACTGACCCGGCTGGGCCTCGATCCGCAGCGCCTGACCGTGTTCATCATGGGCGGCTCGCAGGGCAGCCTGGCGCTCAACAACGTGCTGCCGGAAGTCCTGCGCGCCACCTTTCCCGGCGGCGAATCGGCCCACGGCCCCGTTCAGGTGCTGCACGCCTGCGGGCCGCGCTGGATCAGCAGCGTCGCGCCGCGCGTGGCCGATCTGGGGTGGTACACCGTCGAGGGGTATGTGGACGCGGTGGCGGCCTGGTCGGCGGCGGACCTGGCAATTACGCGGGCAGGCACCGGCACGCTGGCCGAGGCAGCGTATTACGGTGTGCCGACATTGATGGTGCCGCTGCCGGAATCCTCCGAAAATCACCAGCTGTTCAATGCCCGCGCAGTGGCCGCAGCGGGTGCGGGCGAGGTCGTCGAGCAGCCCAGCGTCTCGGCCCAGATGGGCGGGGCGGTGTTAGAGTGTTTGGAGCCGCAGCGCCGCCGCGCCATGCACAGCGCCGCCCTGGCCCGCAGTCCTGCGGGAGCCACCGGGCGGCTGACTGATCTGGTGCTGGCCCACGCCCGGCGAGAGGCCACATGACCAACAGCAACGCCGCTTTGATTCCTTCCCCGCCCCCTGCTTCCGAAGTGGGCGTTTCAACTCCTGCCGTTCAACCTGCAGCCTTCCCCCAATCCACCGATCAGCCCACCCCGCCGCACTTTCACCTGATGGGCATCGGCGGCATCGGGCTGTCCGCCTTCGCCCGGCTGCTGAGGGCGCGCGGCTACCAGGTCAGCGGCTGCGACGAGCACCCCTCCGAGCTGACGGTCCAACTGGAGCGCGAGGGCATCGCGGTGGCCCACCACCACGACCCGGCGCACGTTCACGGCGTTGATGTGCTGATCGCCTCGGAGGCCGTCAGCAAGGAACATCCCGAACTCAAAGCCGCCCGGCAGGCTGAAATCGAGGTGCGCCCGCGCATGGCGCTGCTGAGGGAACTGCTCTCGGCCTCGCCCTCCATCGGCGTGGTCGGTACCCACGGCAAGACAACCACCACCTCGATGATCGCCGTGGCGCTGATGGGCGCGGGCCTCGACCCGGCGGCGCTGGTCGGCGGCATCGTGCCGGAATTCGGTACTGAGCACAGTGGCAGCAACGCCCGCATCGGCACGGGGCCGTTCGTCGCCGAGGTGGACGAGTCCGACCGCAACTTCCAGTACGCCGTCTGTCAGACCGCCGTGTTCACCAACGCCGAGGACGACCACGTGGGCGGAGCCGAGGGCAGCGAACTGGCGACCTACTGGAGCAGCGTCGAGGAGCAGCACGCAGCCTTTGCCCGCTTCGTGGGGCAGGCCGAGCGGGTGCTCTACTGCGCCGACTGGCCGGACCTGGGCAGCTTCGTGGTCGGTCACCCCAACGTGCTGTCTTACGGCACGCTGGCGGGCAGCACCTACCGGGCCGTGACCATCCGCCCCGACGAGTCCGGCACCAGCTTTGAGGTGACGCGGCGCGGCGCGACGTTGGGCGAGGCGCGGATCAACCTGCCCGGCACCCACAACGTGCTCAATGCCCTGGCGGCGCTGGCCGTCACCGACCTCTATGGCGGCGCGTTCGAACCTGCCGCCGCCGCGCTGGCCGCTTTCCGGGGACCGGGCCGCCGCTGGCAACACATTGGCTTTCTCAGCGGCGCGCTGATTGTGGACGACTACGCCCACAACGCCACCAAGGTCGCCGCCGCCGTGCAGGCCGCGCGACAGACCGGGCGGCGGGTACGGGTGGTGTTTCAGCCGCACCGCTACCTCAGAACCCAGCAGAGCTGGCCCCGGCTGGCCGAGAGCCTGATGAGCGCCGACGAAGTGCTGATTCTCGATATCGCCGCCGCGTCCGAGCCGCCCATCGAGGGCATTCACGCCACCCTTATCAGCGAGCGGCTGCGCCAGAACGGTCACAAGGCCGCCCGCTACTACCCGCGCCGCGAGGACGCCGTGACATATCTCCAGGGCAGCGCCGACCCTGGTGACATCATCGTGACGATGGGTGCGGGCGACGTGTGGAAGCTGGCGCGTGAGCTGGCCAAGGCTGCACCGTGACGAGCGCCGCACCGAGTCGATCGGTCAGCGGCGCGAAAGTCGAGCGTCTGCCGCTCTCGCGCTTCACCACCCTGGGCGTCGGCGGCGAGGCCGAGTGCTGGACGGTGGCCGACCACGCTCAACTCAGCGAAGCCATGAGCGCGCCCTACCGCATCCTGGGCGGCGGCAGCAACCTGGTGGTGAGCGATGCGGGCTTGGAGGAGCGGGTCATCCGGCTGGGCGGCGAATTTGCCGAAACCGATCTGACCGCCGCCCCAGAGAGCATGCCCGAGCAGTTTGTCAGCGGCTGGGTGGGCGGCGGGGTGCCGCTGCCGGGGTTGCTGCGCAAGCTGCGCGGCCTGGGACTGTCGGGGTTGGAAGGCACGGTGGGTGTGCCCGCCCAGGTCGGCGGCGCGGTCTGGATGAATGCCGGAACCCGCTTCGGCGAGATGTTCGGCGGCTTGTTCGAGCTGGAGATCGCCACACCTGGTGGGGTGCGCCGCCTCTCCCCCGACGACCTGCCCTGGGGCTACCGCGACAGCGGCATCCCCAGAAACCACATCGTGACGCGGGTGCGCCTGAAACTCAGCCGCAGCACGCCGGAGGCGGTGGGCGCGAAGATGGAGCAGGCCGATCTGGCGCGCAAGGGCCAGCCCAAGATGCGCACGCCCGGCTGCGCCTTCAAGAACCCCGGCGGCGTCAGCGCGGGCAAGCTGATCGACGAAGCGGGCCTCAAGGGGATTCAGGTCGGCCAGGCCATGATCTCGCCGGAGCACGCCAACTTCATCGTCAACCTGGGCGGCGCGGCGGCCAGCGACGTTCACGCGCTGCTGACTCTGATCCGCCAGCGGGTGGGCGTGAACATGGAACTGGAGTACGAACTGTGGCCGTAAAGCCGCTGCCGCCCGCTTTGCCCCAGGCACTCGGAACACCGGCACGCGGGACCCAGACCTTCAGCCCTGCACCCTTCGACCTGGCCCGCAGGCGCGCGCCGCAGATCGCGCCCATCCCAGCGCCTCCCCAGCCGTCAGCCCAGCTGCCGAGCGTGCCGCCCGACGCGCCGCTGCCGCGCCGCCGTTTCTGGCAGCAGTACGGGGTGTTCCTGAGCGTGATTCTCTCGGCCCTGATTCTCGCCGGGGGAGGCTTTGCCCTGTGGCGTTATCTGCCGATCAGGACGGTGCAGATCAGCGGCAACCGCCACCTCTCCAGTCTGGAAGTCAAGCGGCTCGCGGGCCTGAGCGGCGAGCGGCCCTTCGGCTGGGCGTATTACGGCGCGTGGCGGGCCGGAGCGCTGCGCGACAACGCCTGGGTGGCCTCGGCCCAGCTTACCCGCGTCTTTCCCGACCGGGTCGAGGTGCATCTCAGCGAGCGCGTGCCGGTGGCCCAGGTGCGCGCCCGCAGCGGAGCGCTCAGCGTCATCGCTGCCGACGGCACCGTGCTGCCGGGGGCCGCCCCCACCGGCCCCATCATTTCCGGCTGGGGACCCGACCGCACCGCTGACGCCCTGTTCGCGGCGCGGGCGTTGGCGCGTTACAATGTTGAGTCAGTGACGTATACACCAACCGGTATCACGGTGCAAACCAATCAAGGCACCATCTGGAGCGGCGACCGGGCACTGCTGCTCAAGTATGGTCAGGCCATCGAAACCCAGGCCCAAGGGGGCCGTATCAATTTATATCCGTGGGGAGTGAGCGTCCAGAGATGAAAAATAACCCGTTTATCGTGGGGCTGGACATCGGCACCACCAAGATCACCACCGTCATCGGCGAGATCGGCCCGCACGGCACCGTCGACATCATCGGCGAGGGCACCGTGCCCAGCGAGGGCATCAAGCGCGGCGCGGTGGTCAATCTGGAGCGCACCACCCACGCCATCAAGCAGTCCATCGCCGCCGCCGAGCGGGTCAGCGGGGTGCGGGTTTCTCACGCTTACGTCAGCGTGTCGGGCCACCACGTCAAGGCCACCACCTCGCACGGACTGGCCGCCATTCGCCGCAACCAGGAAATCACCGCTGCCGACGTGGAGCGCGCCATCGAGAACGCCCGCGCCGTGCCGCTCGATCCCAATCTGGAAGTTATTCACGCCATTCCACAGGAATATGTCGTGGACGGCCAGGAAGGCATCAAGAGTGCGGTGGGCATGCACGGGGTGCGGCTGGAAGTGGACGTGCATATTGTTTCCGGGTCGGCAGGGCCGCTCGCCAACGTCCGCAGATGTGTGCAGGAAGCGGGCCTGATCACCGAGGGCTTCGTGTTGCAGTCGCTGGCCTCCGGGCTGGCGGTCCTCGACGCGGGCGAGCGCGACCAGACAGTGGTGGTCATTGACATGGGCGGCGGCACCACCGATGTGGGCGTGTTTCGGCGCGGCAATCTGGCCCACAGCGCCTCGCTGCCGATCGGCGGCGACCATGTGAGTGCTGACCTGATGCAGATTCTGAAAATTCCGGTGGAAGAAGCCGAGAACGTCAAGCGCAAGTACGGCGCGGCGCTGCCGGAACTGGCCGATCAGGAACTGACGCTGGAAATCACCACGGCGGCAGGCGTCACCCACGCCATCAGCGCCTTCGATCTGGCACGCATCATCAAGCCGCGCATCAGCGAGATTTACGATCTGATCCGCGACGAGATCGACAAGGGCCTGGGTCCCGTCGAACTGGTGGCGGGCAGCGTGGTGCTCACCGGCGGCGGAGCCTTGATGCGCGGCGTCGTGGAGCTGGCCCGTGAGCGCTTCAGGCTGCCGGTGCGCGTCGGCAGACCGCGCGGCGTCAGCGGCCTGACCGACATCGTCAGTGGCCCGCTGCACGCGACCTCGGTGGGGCTGGTACTCTACGGCGCGACCCACGAGGACAGCGGCCTGTCGCTCGATCAGCTTGACAAGGCCGAGATCAAGGCCAAACCGGCCCCCACGCCCAAGCCGGAAACCGTCACCGGGCCGGAGCCGACCGTGATCGTCACCAAGACCGAGAGCCGGCCCGATACCAAGCCGGAGAAGGCCGAGGTCAAGAAGGAACCCAGAGAGACCAGGGTCAAGACCGGCCCGAGCATCGGCGAGCGCATGAAGACCTTTTTCAAGGACTGGATGTAGAGCCGTCTGGGCAAGCAGTTTGCCCAGCCCAGCTCCGCAAGACCACGCAGCGCGCCGATATTCAGGCGCGCTGTTTCAACGTTGCCCGCATGCCTCGGCGCTGGCCTACACCTCCACCCCCAGTGCCGCCAGATCGGCCTGAAGTTGCGGGGCCGAGACGTACTGCACCGCCCGCATCCCGGTGCGGCGCGCCGCCTCCACGTTCTGAATGCGGTCGTCGATCATCACGGCCCGGTCTGCCGGAACGTGGGCAAGCTGCACTCCGAGGCGGTAAATCACCGGGTTGGGCTTCATCACGCCGAGGTAGCAGGAGGTGAAAAAGCCCTGCAAGAATTCGTCCAGCTTGAAGGTGTCGATGCGGTGGGCGTTGAGGTCGAAGCCCTCATTGTTGAGCGCGTACATCCGGTGGTGATTTGAAAGCTGGCGGGCCAGGTCCAGCGTCGGCGGGTAGGGGCGGCTCTGGGCATACATGGCGGCGCGAAAATCGTCCTTGCTGAATTCGCGCGCCTCAAAGAACACCGTCTGATCGAGGTATTCGTCGAGCGTCACGCGGCCCAGTTCGAGTTCGGGGGCTACCAGCTTGTGGCGCTCACTGAAATCGCTGGCATCGAGGCCGAAGCGCTCGACCACCCCAGCCCGCTGGTCGCGGTCCCAGCCGTTGGTGAGCAGCACGCCGCCGATATCCCAGAAGAGGGTAAAGGCGGGCGCGGTAGATCTGGTGTTGGTCATGGACCCAGCCTACGCCTGCCAGAGCCACCATCCGGCACGCTCGCGTCACTCGCCGGGTTGCCCTTGCTGCCCAACGGGTGACGGGCACGGGCAAACAAAGCGGCGAACGGCCTGCTCCTCACAACTGGGAGCAGGCCGTTCAACGTTGCAGGGAGTTCAGTTATCGGCCAGATAAGTCAGGGTCAGTTTGGGACGGTTGGTGGTGTTGGCCGGGTTGCCGCTGAAGCTGTACGCCTGACTGGCGACGAACGGCGCAGCGGTGATGTTGGCGAAGCGTACCGGATACTGCGGTAAGGTGTTTTGCGTGGCGCGGGCCGCCCAGTCGGATTTGACTCTGCCCAGCACGTCAGCGTTCATCAGTGTGCCGTTAAGAGGTTGCAGTTCGTTCATCGGCAGCAGTTTGCTGAGGTCCACGGCGTGCCGTACGCCAGGCCCTGCACCGTCAGTTTCCTTGCCCCGATATTGAGGGGGATGTACACAGCACACCGACGTACGCAGCCGAGGGCTAGATCTTGAAGTCGGCGGCCAGGATATTGGCAGGCTGCCCAGGTCGAAGATGAGGTCGGCAGTCTGGGTGCTGTTAAGGGCGTCGCCGATGGTCAGGCTGAGGGTGAGGGGCGTGACGATGTAAATGCCTGCCAGAAGACCGACCGAGATGCCTACATCTCGACTGAAATCGCTGTAATGCATTTCGTTGAGGTTCCTGACCTATGTACTGAAGCTGGCGTTGTACTGCGAGGTCAGGAAGACCCCCGCCGCCCTCTCGACTGTGGTGGAGAGGTAATGGCTGTGGGTCTGGGCGGCCATCGCCAGCGTGCCCAGCACCATATACCTCCGTGGGCAAGCAGCCCCAAAAGCGCTTCCAGGTGGGGGCCGTTGCTGGCTCACCGCCTCGATCAAGGCAGGAGGTCCGCCAGTCGGGGTGTACAAATCGCCGCCGAGATCCTGGGCTTTTAGCGGGCGTAAGGTCAGTTCAGAGAGGCCGCTGCCTGGCCCTAGCACCGAGCGGCTGCTGACGATCATAGGCGGCCCGGCGCGGGAGTGGGCCAGTGTCGTTAGCACCCGCCGCGACTCAGCATCGGCCGCTTCCCAGTCGTCGAGCAATGGCACAGGTGCCCAGAAGCGTCAGCCAGTCGGCAGCCGACACAGGAAGCGTACACAGAGACCTCAACGGTAACAGCAGTGGCTCCAGGGTCTGGAAGGCGTAGCCCGGAGCGCCCCAGGAGACCTGGCTGGCCACCTCGCGCTGAGGCCCGTAGTAGGTCCGATTTGCTCAGACCTCCCGCGCCGCAGACTCACAGAGTTTCGCCGCACCTGACTTGATTCAGGCGGGACAGTTCGTGGCGGCGGCCCAGCAGCGGCGTCGTGCGGCGTCAGGGTCAGGCCCAGCTCACGCGCTTCCTGCTCGGTCAGGTGGGTGTCTGGGTGCTGGGCGGCGCTGAGCAGGCTGTGAAGTTCGCGCAGCAACTCGGGCGACAGCAGCATCGCAGCGATCAAGCGGTAAGCGAAGGCCACCGCCTGAACCGCCGCCAGATCGCCCGCCGTTAGCGCTTCTCGCAGCGCCTGCGCGTCGCAGGGAAGAACCGTGTAGAGGTGAGTTTCCCTAGCCTCGAACAGCCCGGTGCAACTGCGCCACTGCCACCGGCCAAGCTGTTCATGAAATCGGCGGCATCGGGCCAGAAGTGCTGGGCCACCCGGCGGCGCAGTTGCGTGCCCGAGAGGCACAGGTACACCAGCAGCAGCGGCTTTTCACGCTTGAAGTCCAGCTCACTGAGCTTGAGCTGGCCCAGCGTCACCAAGCGCGGCGGCATATCCCAGCTTAGCGGTTGACCGCCGCGAAAGGCGGACGCGGCCCGGCTGCTATACTCGGGCCATGTTCCGCTCGCCCGCTTTCTTCATCTCGTGTTGTCCGCGCTGCGGGTGTCGACGGTAGCTGCCGCATTGTTGTGCTGCCGCCGCCGCGACCCCGAGTCGGCAGGCGGTTTTTTGTGCTTTCTCACATTGACTCTCCCGCTTTCCCCTGCCCGGAGGCTTCATGAATCCAGCCGAATCAGATTCCGCCGCGACCCCAATCCCCGATCCCGCCTTCAGCGCACTGTTTCCTGATCTGAGCTGGCCGGACATCAATCTGCACGACTCGATGCAGCGCCAGAAAGTCAAATTCGAAGCGGGCACGCCGGGCAAAGTCGGCATGTACTTGTGCGGACCCACCGTCTACAGTGACGCCCACCTGGGCCACGCCAAGAAGGAAGTGGCCTTTGACGTGATCCGGCGCTATCTGACCCACCGAGGCTACTCGGTGCGCTACGTCAGCAACATCACCGACGTTGGCCATCTCCAGAACGACGCCGACGAGGGCGAGGACAAGATCGCCCGCCGCGCCGCGCTGGAAAAGCTGGAACCGATGGAGGTGGCCGAGAAGTACTACTGGAGCTTCATGGACGACATGGGTCGGCTGGGCGTGCAGCGGCCCAGTATCCAGCCGCGTGCCACCGGTCACATCACCGAGCAGATCGAACTGATTGAGGAACTGATCGCCAGAGGCCACGCCTACGCGGCGGGCGGCAGCGTCTACTTCGACGTGCGCAGCTGGCCCGAGTACGGCAAGCTCTCGGGCCGCAAGCTCGACGATCAGGAGGAGGGCACCCGCGAGGCGGTGCGCGGCGAGAAGCGTGACGCCCGCGATTTTGCGCTGTGGAAGAACGCCGAGACCGGGCACATCATGCGCTGGAATTCGCCGTGGGGCGAGGGCTTTCCCGGCTGGCACATCGAATGCTCGGCCATGAGCCTCAAGTACCTGGGCGAGAACTTCGACATTCACGGCGGCGGCCTCGATCTGGAATTCCCGCATCACGAGGCCGAGATCGCCCAGGCCGAAGCAGCGGGCCACGGCTTTGCCCGCTACTGGATGCACAACAACATGCTGACCATCGGCAACGAGAAGATGAGCAAGAGCAAGGGCAACTTCACGACCCTCAAGGATTTGTTCGAGCGGGTCGATCCGCAGGTCATCCGGTTTTTGCTGGTGGGCAGCCACTACCGCTCGATTACCGAGATGAGCGAGGAGGCGTTCGTCAGCGCCCAGAACGGCTACCGAAGGTTGCATGACGCGCTGAGCGAGATCGAGCGCCGCCTGCCGACTGCCCCAGATCGCCCCGACGCCCTCTCGGCAAAAGTCGCCGGGCACGTACAGACGTTCGAGAATGCCATGAGCGACGACTTCAACACACCGCGCGCCGTGGCAGCGCTGTTTAACCTGACGAGCGACGTAAATGCAGCCCTGGCAGCGGGCGAGGTGGGACGCTCAGCTCTGGCGCAGGCGCAGGCGGCTTACCGGGAACTCGGCGGACAGGTGCTGGGCCTCTTCGCGGCGGGGGCAGCAATCGGTGCAGCCGACGACACCGCCCTGGTCAGCACCTTGATGGACGTGGTGCTGGAAGCCCGGCAGCACTACCGCCTCAGCAAGCAGTATGCCCAGAGTGATGCCCTGCGCGGCAAGCTGGCCGAGGTCGGCGTGACGGTGGAAGACACCAAGAACGGAGCACGCTGGAAACGTTAAGCCGCCGAAAACAGGTTGTCATACGGTTGCCGTTCAATTCGTTCCAAAAATGGAAGGCCACGATTTCCATCACTCCTTTCCCGGCAACCGATTTTTCCTCCTCCCCTTCCTGGGGCCAAACGGACTGTCATCGTGGGCAGCTCCTGTATAGGGCGACTCCTCTCCATGAGGACGCCTGCCTACTGGTCGGGTCAACCGTTCTCTCATCAGGGATTGACCGAAATCCCTGTCAGAAACCTGGAAGAGGCCCCGAGTAAGCTGACCCTTGAGCGTTGTCCCCCCAGATGCTTGAACGCTCGTCTTCCCTCCAAACAGGTCAGGCCCGCCGCCCCCCCGGTGGGCCTGATCACTTTTGCTCACCGCAGGCACGCTTGCCTGAAAGCCTTACAGCAAGCCCAAGGCCAAAGCGCTCAGCACGGCGCGGGTCCGATCATGGACTTCAAGCTTGAGCAAAATGCTCGAAACGTGATTCTTGATGGTCCCCTCCTGAAGATTCAAGGCCAGCGCAATCTGTTTGTTGGAGTAGCCACCGGCCATCAGGCGCAAGACGGCTTGTTCACGCACCGTCAAATTGAGGTCTGGGCCTGGCGTGGCAGCTTGAGAGAGGTGACGGGCCACACCGCTGTAAATGAGCCGCTCACCGGCGACGGCGGCCCGCAGCGTCAGCAGTAGATCGTCGAAATGCACGTCCTTGAGCAAGTAACTGTGCGCTCCCAGCCGCAGACCGCTGAGGGCACTGGTTTCGTCACTGAATGTGCTGAGCAGCACCACCGCCACCTCGTTGCCCTCCAGCCGTAGGGTCCGCAGGACGCCGAGGCCGTCCAGATGCGGCATCCGCACGTCCAGGAGCAGAATATCGGGCTGAAGTTGGCGGGCCATTTCCAGCGCGGCGAGTCCGTCGGCCACTTCGGCCACCACCTCGATATCGTCGGCCAACGACAGAAGTCTGAGCAGGCCCTGTCTCACCAACGTTTGATCGTCGGCCAACAGTAACCTCACGGCTGTGACCTTAGCGGAACGAAGGCTTCCACGCAAAAAAACTGTGGTCCCCGTTGAACGCGCAGGTGACCGCCCACCGCTTCCAGGCGCTCACGCATTCCACTCAGACCGTGGCCCTCGCGCGCGCCGCTACTGGGCCGAGCCACATTCTCGATTCTCAGGCAGACGCCACTGGGCTGACTGCTCAGGCGCATCTGAACTTCTGAGGCGTTGGCGTGCCGCACCGCATTGGTCAACGCTTCGCGGGCGCATTTGAGCAAGATCTCGCGGCTTGCTTCGCCCAGCGGGGCCCAGGTCTCTCGCAGCGAAGCCTCGCACTCAAAGTGAAGCTGAACAGCGGGAAGCTGATGACCGAGCTGCCTCATCTGATCTTCGAGCCGTTGGAAAGTAGGCGGCGTGAGTGAAGGCGGCTCCCGGATAGCATTCACGGTCTGACGCACCTCGCTCAGCAGTTGCTGATTCACATTCTGGGCGCGTTCGACCGCTTCGCGTACCCGGCCACTGGAAACCTGGTAAGCGAATTCCAGCTCCAAGCCCAGCGCCGTAAGGTTGTGACCCAAGGTGTCGTGCAGGTCGCGGGCGATACGGTGGCGCTCCGAGGCCTGCGAAGCCGCTGCCACTGCACTCTGGGCTTCTTCCAGTTCTTGATTGAGCCGGACCATTGCCAGGCGCTGTGCGCGCTCGCGCAGCAGAATTTTCATCAGGTAGACCGAGAAGAGCTGCATCAGGGTGTAGGACGGATACAGCAGCATTTTGTAGACCAGCGGCACCCCCCAGGCATTGGCCCAGGCAAGCGCCAGCGACTGCAAGACGGTCCAGGCCACCGCCCAGCGACTACTGACCACCGTCGCGACAACCATCGCGCTGATGACCTGAAGCGACAGCGCCGTGAAGCCCTCCAGGCGACTGAATGTCAGGTTGAACACGAGTGAGCAGAGCGACATCAAAAGCGCCATTTTCAGCCGCAGCGGCCTGGACACGCCCGGCCAGCTCTGGACTGCCAGCCCCAGCCCGAACCCCAGATAGCCCAGCGTTCCCACGACCAGCGCAGTCCAGCTGAGTACCCTCGGCTGGGTGTAACACAGCGAGGCGATCAAGACCGCCTGTCCGCCGTACATCAGCCCGAAGAGCAGCCGTCCCACGACCGGTGAGAGGACGTCCGCGACGTTCTGGCGGGAGGCCGGAAAGAAGGGATCGGGTGGCAAGGTCATGACTGAGTTTAGGGCAGTGAACCCGATGATAAGACATTCAGCTTTGTCAAGTGCCAGAGGTCATGGTCAGGAGGGGTGACTTCTGGGTGTAGCTCAGGCACCAAGGCAGCCACACAATAAAACCAGCGTTCAGGGAGGAAATTATGAAACAACTGTTACTCGCACTTCCCATCGTGTTTTTGGCGGCGTGTGGCCAGACCAACACCCCGTCGGCTGCTCCGGCTGGCAACCAGAGCAGCCGTCTCCCCTCGGCATCAAGCGGTTATCAAGATTACCTGGCTTGGCTGGCACAAAATCCCCATGAACCAGGAGAGCCCACGACGTTGAGCGCACAGAACAGGCCTGCTTGTTTCTCTAGTGCCAACTGGCAATCCGGCCACTACCATTACACGAGGCTGACTGATTACTACGGAAACACCACGTTGATGGTGCAGGGCGACGGCACAACGGGTTATTATTACAACGAATATCATTACAGTGACGGCTGCTGAGGGTCAATACACATTTCAACGAGGCGGGCGAAGGTTCTAAACTTGAGAGAGGGAACAAGGCAATAACTGCCAAGTTCCCCCTCTTAAATTCAATTTCCAGTCAAGCCACTACACCAACGTATCCTTACGCCTGCTGGTACATCACCGCCCGCTTGACTTCCTCGATGAGCTGGGTAATCGGGATGTCGCGGGGGCAGGCCTCGGTGCAGTTGTAGGCGGTGCGGCAGCGCCACACCCCAGTGTTCTGGTTCATCACGTTGAGGCGCTGCTGGGTGGCGGCGTCGCGGGTATCGAAAATGAAGCGGTGGGCCTGCACGATGGCCGCCGGGCCGATATAGCTGCCGTTGACCCAGAAGATCGGGCAGGAGGTGGTGCAGCAGGCGCACAGAATGCAGTTCGAGCCGTGATCCATGCGCTCGGCGTCTTCCGGCGACTGCAAGCGCTCGGCCGCCGGAGCCGGGTTGTCGTTGATGAAGTACGGCATGATCGAGCGGTAGGCGTCGAAGAACGGCTCCATGTCGACCAGCAGATCCTTCTCGACCTTGAGGCCACGAATCGGCTCGGCAGTGATGGTGCCCCCGTCCTTGACCACGTCTTGCAGCAGGGTCTTGCAAGCCAGGCGGTTGCGCCCGTTGATCAGCATGGCGTCGGAGCCGCAGATACCGTGGGCGCACGAACGCCGGAAGGTCAGCGAGGGGTCGATATACCACTTGACGTGGTTGATGACGTCCAGCACCCGGTCGCCAGGGCTGGCCTCCACCTGATAGGTTTCCCAATGCTGCTTTCTGTCCTTTTCAGGATCGAAACGCAGAATTTTGACATTAATGTTCATAAATGACTCCGGCGGCTCTTGAGAGACCGCTTAGAAGGTACGCGGCTTGGGGGGGAACTTGAACCCGGCGGCCTCTGCGGGCGTGTAGGTGGTCAGGCTCTCGTACTCGCCGTCGGCGGCGTCCTTGAACACCACCGGCTTGTAGCCGATCCTGACGTTGCCCGGCTGGGAAAAGTCCTTGTAGGCCATGGTGTGCTTGAGCCAGTTGACGTCGTCGCGGGTGTGGAAGTCCTCGCGGTCGTGTGCGCCGCGCGACTCGGTGCGGTTGAGGGCCGAGTGAGTCATCGCCTCAGCACAGTCGAGCATGAAGCCGAGTTCGAGCGCCTCGACCAGCTCCGAATTGAAACGCTGCGAGGGGTCCTGCACATTGACGTGCTGGTAACGCGCCCGGAGTTCGCGCAGAATCTCGACCTGCTTTTCCATGTCCGGGCCGTTGCGGAAGATGCCGACGTTGTTCATCATCGTTTCCTGCAATTCCTTGCGGATGCGCGCAGCATTCTCGGAACCGTCAGCGTTCTTGAGGTTCTCGATCAGCGCCCTGGACTCCACCTCGGGGTTCTCCGGCATCTCGGCCAGCTCGGTGCCGCGCGCGTACTTGGCAGCGTTGATGCCCGAGCGTCGGCCGAAGACGATCAAGTCGCCCAGCGAGTTGGTGCCGAGGCGGTTCGCGCCGTGCAGCGACACACAGGCCTGCTCGCCCGCCGCGTACAGCCCCTCAATCAGGGTGCCGTTGTCGTCGGCGATGCACTCGCCATCGATGGTCGTGGGAATGCCGCCCATGGCGTAGTGGGCAGTGGGCTGAATCGGCACCAGATCCTTGACCGGATCGAGGCCCAGGTAGGTGCGCGACAGATCGGTGATCTCACTGAGCTTGTTCTCGATCACGTCTCTGGGCAGGTGGGTCAGGTCGATGTTGACGGCGTCCTTGTCGGGGCCGACACCGCGTCCCTCGCGGATCTCAGTGTAGATGCTGCGCGAAACGATGTCGCGCGGCGCGAGGTCCTTGAGGGTCGGCGCGTAGCGCTCCATGAAGCGCTCGCCGTCCTTGTTGCGCAGAATGCCGCCCTCGCCGCGAATGCCCTCGGTCACCAGAATGCCGAGCTTGGTCAGGCCAGTGGGGTGAAACTGGTAGAACTCCATGTCTTCCAGCGGCAGGCCCTTGCGGTAGTAGATGCTCATGAGATCGCCGGTCAGGGTCAGGGCGTTACTCGTGATCTTGAAGATGCGCCCGTAACCGCCCGCCGCCAGAATGACCGCCTTGGCATGGAAGGTGTGAATCTCGCCCGTTGAGAGTTCGTAGGCCACTACGCCCGAGCAGCGCCCGTTCTCGATAATCAGATCGAGCACGTGAAACTCGTTGAAGAAGGTGGTGCCTTCCTTGACGTTCTGTTGGTAGAGGGTCTGGAGGATCATGTGGCCGGTGCGGTCCTTGGCGTAGCAGCTGCGCTCGACAGCGGCCTTGCCGAACTCGCGGGTGTGGCCGCCGAACTTGCGCTGGGCGATTTTGCCTTCCTCGGTGCGCGAGAACGGCAGACCCATGTGCTCGAGTTCGTAGACGGCCTCGATCACGTCTTTGGCGAAGATCTCGGCGGCGTCTTGATCGGTCAGGTAATCGCCGCCCTTGATGGTGTCGTACATGTGCCATTCCCAGTGGTCCTCGGCGACGTTGCCCAGCGCCGCGCCGACCCCACCCTGCGCCGCGCCGGTGTGCGAGCGGGTCGGGTAGAGTTTGGAAATGCAGGCAACCGACACGTTGCCTTTGGCCGCGTAGAGGGCCGCCATCAGGCCAGCGCCACCAGCGCCGACCACCAGAACGTCATAACGATGATGCATCTTGTCGTCCTTTATAGAGCGCACGCGGCCAGATTTCAGTCACGGCGATTAAGGTTGGGGACTTTGTGGCAAGGCGGCTGGGCTGCCGCCCGCCCAGTCGGGGTACTCAGTACGGATTGAACGAGAACAGGCCCACCGTGCCCAGCACGAAGATCATGGCAACCACCGTGAAGAAGGTGTTGCGCACCCAGGCGCGGTTGGGTCGGCTGCGCACGTAGTCGTCGATGCTGTAGCGCGCGCCGTTGACGCCGTGCAGCATGGCCAGCGTCAGCAGCAGCCAGTCGTAGAACTTCCAGGCGGGGTTGGCCAGTTTGTTGACCACCGCGTCGAAGGTCGCGTCGGACTCGCTGACCTGCACGAAAGTCATGTAGATGTGGCCGAGCACCAGGAAAATCAGGATCAGGCCGCTGATCCGCATGAAAATCCACCAGTTGAGCTCGGCGTTGGTATGAGACTGCTGCTTGGCATCTTGCATGGTGCGGGCGCGAATCGTCATTTCAGTTCCTTATTCCTTTAGACGCCCGCCGCCACGCGCGGCAGCACCTTGATCGCGACGTAAACGGTCCAGACGATGCTGATCAGCAGCACGCCGTACCACAACTGGCGCTGATAGGCCACGCCCTTGCCGGTAAAGTCCATCACGATGATTCGAAGACCGTTCATGGCGTGGTACATCACGCCGCCCGCAATGGCGATGAGGCCCAGCCGAAACAGAATGAAGTCGTAGCCGCCGTGCACCGCCATATAAATTTTCTCACCGAACACGAAGAGGCTGATGCTGATGACGTGAAGTAGGAAATACGCCAGAATCGCCAAACCCGAAAGGCGGTGAAGATAAAAGGCCCACTGGCCCTCTCTGCCTTTATACATAACGTCCATGCCTCCTTGCCGCGCTCACGTCGCCCCACCTGCTGCCGACCCCCGTACAAGGAGGCCGACTGCCGGGGCAAAGTCCACACTAAACCGCCGCTCAGAATACCACCGACCCTCGCCAAAGCCGTGTTCTCCGGCTTACCGTGCGGGACAATCCGGCAGCGCCGAGATGTCACTCGGACCGGAACGCGGCGGACCTGAGCGCTGGTGAGCGGGATATGGGTGATCGGGGCCGTCAGCGGGCCAGGACTCGGTAACCACTCGGCCAAGCTTCAGGGCGTTGGCTCCAGCAGCGGCTGGAAGCCCACTGCCACCCGCTCACCGAGCCGCAGAATAGTAATGGCCCCTGCAGGCAGCGGAATGACCAGCAGATCGCGCACCGGTAGTGCAGGCACGCCCGCCATGACGGCGCACAGATCGCCCTTGTAATCGCTTCTGAGTGTCACCGGACGGCCCCGGACCTTCACGGTGGTCGGCTGGCCCCGGAACAGCAGCAGGGCGTACTGCTCGCCGTCCACATCCAGCAACTCGCCCGCCCTACCCTCCGTTCCCTCATTCTCGATGACCGGCAGCACCCCCACGTGCAGGCTCAATCGCACCAGATCGAGCAGCGCCTCGCTGTGGGTCCGGCTGAGCTGCAAGAAGGTGCGGGCCTCGGCAAACGCCCGGCTGAGCGCCTCGTCGTCGCCCTGGGCGGCGTAGGCCAGCAGCGTCTGCGCGCCCTGGCGGGCAAAGGTCAGCAGCGTTTCGGGCGGCGCGGAGGCGTAGCGCTCGGCACTCTGGGCCGACACCTTGTCGGGGTTGATCTCACCGCCGCGCAGCCGCTGGGCCACTGCGCGGGCCAGCCGCAGGTGGGTGTAGCTCGCGCCGGGTTCAAGCAGGGCGGCCGTGAGCCGGGCCTCGACCGCCAGCGGAAACAGATCGGTGTGCGTCACCGGGCGCAGTTCCAGCGCCAGATCGTCACCGATCAGCGAGAGCCGCACCGGCTGCCCGGCGAACTGGCTCTCCGCGTCGGGCCGCTGGGCCGAGAGGCGCACGATGTTCATGCTGCGGGCGGCCCCGGCCAGCTCGCCCGACACCTCAGTCGCGCTCAGCTGCACTTCCCAGCCGGGCTGCGGCTCGGTCTTGCCGACCAGCACCGCCCGCCAGGTGATCGGCTGCCCGCGCCAGGTGGTCTGCTCGCCGCCGGGCAGGTGAATGGCCAGCGACAGCGCCTGCACGCTGGGTTCGGGGAGTCGCAGCGCCTGGCTACGGGCAAACAGCAGGCCTTCCAGCAGCGGCCACTCCAGGCCCTGCCCGCCGCTGGTGACCGGAATGATACTTTCCAGAAATGTCAGCAGCCGACTCGCCGCACTGCGAATGGGCGGGCGCTCGGCAGCGCTGCGCGGCGAGTCGGGACCGCGTTGCAGCGCCTGCACCAGTGCCTGGCGCACCTCGAAGCTGAGCTGCTCGTGCTCGGCAGCCTGCACCTGGGCGTCCATCACGTCGGCCCGGGGACCGCGCGGAAAGGGCGTGTCGGCCAGCTGGGTCAGCGCCGACTTGACCTGGATGTAGCGCCGGGAGAGTTCCCCGGCCTGCACGCTGAGCTGCTGGGCTAGGGTGCTGAGCACCTGGGCGGCGATGTCGGGGTCGTGCAGCGAGGAAAAAGCGTCGTGCAGCGGCGGCACCGCCGTACCGGGTCCGCCGCGCTCCAGGTTCTCGGTCAGCGCATAGGCCAGCCGGATGGTCGAGAGCCGGGGTTCCTTGAGCCAGATGCGGGCCTGCTGGCGCGCGCGGCTGCGCAGCTCGGCGTGAAACAGCGCCGCCTGCAGGTGCCCCAGCACCTCCCACTCGTTGCGCTCACCCTGCGCCGCGCCGCTGTCCGAACGGGCCGCCTGCTGGGTCTGGAGCTGGCCGAGCTGATCTTTGAGATTGTCCGGCACGGCGTTGAGCTTGCCCAGTTCCAGATCGGCCATGTCCATGACGCCCAGCGCGCCCATCTGCTCGCCGTCCATGTGCCGTCCGGTGGGGGTGGTGCCACTGAGCGCAGCCCGCCACAGCCGGTCGGCCATGCGCACCCGGCGCATCATGGCCGAATCGAGCGAAGCGCCGAGCAGATAATCGCGCAGCTCGGAGAGTCCCCGCTTGCCGCCGCGCGGCTCGCGGCCCCGCTGCACATCCGCCACCTTATATTCGAACAGCTCCACCAGTTCCGCGTCGTGCCTCACGTGCTCAGTATAGTTTGCCAGGTCTTTCCGGCTTCTTTCTAGCGTTGGGGGGCCGTGTCAGGGGCGCGTGAGAATCGGTCGGCTATAACATGAACGATATGGCTGCCTCTCTCGTTTTTCATCTCTCGGCTGGTATGGTCTTGGCCCGTGTGATTTCAGCCAGTGTGGTCGGGCGCAGCCGGTGAGCGCGCTGATCACCGTCGCCCTGCTGTGCGCGCTCTTCGTGGTGGCGGCCCTGCTGCTGATTCGCCCCAGTGAGCGCGCACTGGCACTGGGCGTCGCAGGTGTGGCGCTGCTGGCGGGGCTGCTGATCGCCCTCAGCGGCAGCGTCGAGCGTGCCCAGGGCCTGCTGGTCAGTGCCCTGGCCATCGGCGGCGGCACACTGCTGCTGCTCGGCGGCGAGCGCCAGCTTTCCCGCCCCGCTCAGGTGAGCCGCACCGGGGGGCCGCGCCCGGCTGTCAGCCCCGGCGCGCGTGACCTCACCAAGTTGCCTACCATGACTGATCTCAAGTTTGCCGATTACGAGGTGCTCGACCGCATCGGTATCGGTGGTATGGGCAGCGTCTACCGCGCCAGGCGCAAGCAGGACGGGCGCACCGTGGCCCTCAAGGTGCCGCAGGAAAAGTACCTGGCCGACGCCAAGTTCGTCAAGCGCTTTTACCGCGAGGCCGAGGTCCTCAAGCGCTTCAATCACCCCAACATCGTGCGGGTCTACGATTACCGCTCGCAGGGCGACGAGTACTACATCGCCATGGAGTTTCTCGACGGTGACAGCCTGGAAGCGGTGCTGGAAAACAAGCAGCTCGCTGACACCGAGACCGTGCAGATCATTCGCTCGCTGGCCGACGCGCTGCGTCACATTCACGCCCAGAACGTCGTTCACCGTGACATCAAGCCTGCCAACGTGATGGTGCTGCGCGGCGCGATTCAGGACGGCAAGCTGCGCGAGGGCGGCGTCAAGCTGATGGATTTCGGCATCGCGGTGGGCAAGGTGCTGACCCGCCTGACCATGACCGGGGCGCGGGTCGGCACTCCGATTTACATGGCCCCCGAACAGGCCAAGGGCAACCGGGTGGACGCCCGCAGCGACGTGTACTCGCTGGGCCTGCTGGCCTACGAGATGATCACCGGCCAGACCGCCTTCCGGGGCAGCTACGAGGCCGTGGTACATCAGCAGATCTTCGAGTCGCCCAAGCCGCCCAAGCAGGTGAGGTTGGAAGTGCCGGGCAAGCTCAACGATCTGGTGCTGGGCATGATCGAGAAGGACCCGGCGCTGCGGCCCTCGCTCGATGAGGTGATCAGCCGCCTGGACGCCGGGGTGCTGAGTGACGAGACCTTCAACGATCCCTACGCGCTGGCCATGAGCGTGCAGGAAAAGCGCGGCACCCTGCGCCTGCTCGACCTCAAGGGCAAGCTGCGGGTCAGCCTGCGCGACCAGACGGGCGAGAACTCGCTGCCGTCTGCGCCCAATGCGCTGACCGCCGACGAGGAAGGCAATATCTACCTGAGCCTGCCGGAATTTCGCCAGGGCAAGAGTGGCGCACTGATTCGCAAACTCTCGCCGGAAGGCCGCGAACTGCTGGCCTTCGGAACCTACGGTCTGGGCGAGAACGAACTGCTCGCCCCGGTCAGCATGACCCTGTGCGGCGACTCGCTGTTTGTCCTCGACGGCGAATCTCACCATGTGGTGGTGTTCGACCGGGCCGGGCAGTACCAGCGCCGCTTCGGCGGACGCGGGCAGGGCCTGGGGCGCTTCGAGAAGCCGCGCACCGTCGCCGCTGCCCAGAACGAGCACATCTATGTGCTCGACAGCGGCAACCGCGAGGTGCAGCGCTTCACACCGCAGGGCGAGTACGTCTCGCGCTACGCCTTCCGGATGGACCGCACCAGTGACGAGCTGCGCCCGCTGCACGGCCTGAGCGTGGACGCGCGCGGTACGGTCTATATCGTGGACAGCGTGGCGGGCAAGGTCCGCAAGATCGAGGCCGACGGCACCCCCGGCAACACCTTTACGCTCGAAACCCTGGTGGGCGAATCCAGCGACGCGCCCTGGCTGATGCAGGTCAGCACCGAGGGGCACCTGTTCGCCGTCAAGCAGGGCGGCCAGGTGCTGCGGACCTACAGCACAGTGGGCGATTTGCTGAGCAGCAACGACATGTACGCCCCGGTGCAGGCCATCGCGCTGGTCAACCGCCCGCTGGCGTAAAAAGCGAGAGAGGGGTCCGGGGAGCCTGCTTTCGCACGGCTCCCCGGACCCTTCGATGTGCTGGTTGCGGCCAGATGCTCAGCCCGTCATCTGGGTCTCGCGGTGCGGGGCAGCCTTCGGAGGCCCGATCAAATGAACAGCGGGGCTTCGGGGTCTTCGCTTCTGACAGCGTCGCGCGGCGGCAGCGACAGCACCCAGGCGGCCAGGCCCACGCCGATCAGCACGCCCAGGGCCACCAGCAACGCCGTGGTGTTCTGGTGCTCGCGAATGGCGGACTCGAGTTCGGTTTCCAGTCGGATCATGCATTTACCATAGCAAACAGGGGCGCGGGCGGGTCCGGCTCAGGCCTCACCCGCGTGGCCCGGCAGCGCCGCCTGCTTGAGCACCGCCTGGGTCAGCGCCGCCCTCAGCACCTGCACCGCTCTGTCGTACTCGGCCAGGTCGAGCCGCTCCTGGGGGGTGTGGTCGAGCGAACTGTCGCCGGGACCGTAGGCCAGGGTCGGCACCGGCCAGTGCGGAGCCACCACGTTCATATCGCTGGTGCCGGTCTTGAGCTTGAAGATGGGCGTGCCGCCGTGCTGCCGGATTGCCACCCGCAGGGCGCGGGCCAGCGGACTGTCGCGCTCGTGGCGCACCGCCGCCTCTTCTCCGGTAAAGTCAAGCTTTAGGCTCTCCAGATCGGCCAGCGCGGCGCTGAGCTGCTCACGGGCCAGCGACGGCGAGACGTGCGGGGGCAGCCGCAACCCGAACACCCCGCGCGCCACCTGCTCCAGCCCGTCACTTTCCGCGCCGAGCGACTGCACGGTGGCCTGCACCCGCCCGAAAACGCCCTCGCCCGATGCCTGCGCCGCCCACTGCCGCACCCGGAACCAGCTCTCGGTCAGGTCGTCGCCCGCGCTGCTGCCCTCGCCCGCCGTGTGGAAATTGTCTTTGCGGACCTCAATCTTGACGATCAAGCGGCCCTTGTAGCCCAGCGTGATGCCTTCCCAGCCGCTCGGCTCGCCGATCAGCACCAGATTGGGGTGGTAGCAGGCCGCCGCGTGGCGCGCGCCCCTGCTGCTGGCGACCTCCTCCTCGGTGGCCCCCACGCAGATGAAGGTGGCCGCCGAGAGGGCCGCGCTCTCCAGGCCCGAAACCGCCGCCGCGAAGGTGCAAAAGCTCCCCTTGGCGTCCACGCTGCCGCGCCCGTGCAGGACCCCCGAGTCGTCGAGGCGTACCGGGATATGGCCCGGCACGGTGTCAATGTGGCCCAGCAACATCACCGTGATCGGCCCGCTGCCGCGTACGCCCACCACGCTGCCTGAGGCGTCAATGTGCGCCACGAAGTCGCGACCCGCCATCCAGCCGCGCAGAAACTCGGCCACCTCGGCTTCCTGGCCTGAGACCGAGGCGCGCGAGACGGCTCCCACGATCAGGTCGCGGGCGGCAGGTTCAGTGATGGCCCCGCCGTCTTCAGTCACCCGACGCTCCGCTGCCCTGCCGGGCCACCGCCTCGCCCAGTGCCGAGATCAGCTTGAGCAGTTCGGCCAGCACCAGCAGCGCCACCGCCGTCACAACGCCGATGGTCACGGTCCACAGCGCCGGAATCTGGCTGCTCTTGCCCTGTTGCCACAGCACGTAGCCCATGCCCAGCGCGCCCAAGACCAGCACCAGCGCCAGCACCCGTACCGTCCATCTCAGGCCGCCCACCGATTTGGCCAGGCGGCTCAGTCGGGCCGTGTTGGCGGGCTGCTCGTACATCAGTGGCTGCGGCGCATCCACGGCGGGCGACTTTGCAGTGGTCGGCTGGGCGCTGGCTGGCTGATCCTTGTTGGGTTGGGATTTGGCCGGTTCCGGCTTGACGGATTCCACCCTGGGCGCTTGCGGCTTGGCCGTTTCAGGCGGTTTGCCGAATGTGGCGTTGGTTGGGCTGGGCGCACCCACGCTCACCGGGGGCGTGGCCTCGATACGGATGCTGCTGGGCTTCGGGGGCGTGGCTGAACCTGGCTGGGTTGGGCTGGGCTGGACCGGACTGGATTGAGGGCCGCCGATCTTGACCACCCTCGGGCCGCTCTCCGGAGGCGTTTCGGCGGGCGTCTCCTTACCGAGAACGATCGGTCCTGTCGGTGTCGCTGCCTGTGTAGGTTGCATCCCCAGCGGCGTTCCCAATGTCGGTGCTGCGGGTGGCTGGGTCGAAGCCGGGGTCGGGGGCACGGTGACCGGGGGACTGGCCGTCGTCGGCGCGGGCGAGAACATTTTGCTGCCCACGCTCGGCAGCGGTGAGGTGGGCTGCTGCTTGGCGCGGGCGGTGGTATCGCGCACCGTCTGGAAAAACCGCTGCACCCGGTTGGGGTCGAAGCCCAGCAGCGAGGCGGTGATGCTGGTGCCGCCCCCCGTCTCGACCCGCAGGGTGCCCTGATGGTCCGAGTGGATGCGGCTGATATCGCGCAGGGTCACCTGCTTGAGCGGGCTGGCCGGGTCGGCAGCCTGGTACAGCAGGAGTGTGGGCGTCAGGGCGAAAAACTGCTGCTCGTGATCGAGGCTCGCCAGCGGTGAATCGTTGATTCCCACTGCCTTGAGCGCTCCTAAAATTCGGTCATTCATGGCACCACTCCTTCACGCACGTCGCTTTCCGTCAGCATACCCGACCCTTCCACCGGGTGGCGGCCACCCACCGGAGGTTGGGGCCAAAAGAAAGTGCCTCGCTGGCCGACCGACAAGGGACCTAAGGAGCAAATTTGGGAGAGGAGGTGCTCTAAAGGCCGCTGAAGCTGACATTCACCCGCCTCCACCAGCGGGCAGCCAGACTGAGTCATGACCCAATCAGGAAGATACGGCGACACGCCGCTGGGCAAGAGTGACGAGGAACTCCGCGAGGAGGGTGCAGATGCCCTGACCAATTCCGAGCGCCGCCGCCACGCCGAGGTGGGCAGCGACGAGGTCGTGCCGGTACTGATTCCGATCGCCGGAACGAGCGCCCCCGCCGTGGTGGCCGCCGACTCGGTGCTGCCTGACGCTCAGGAACGCCGGGAGGAATCGTGACCGACCACAATAGATACGGCGACACGCCACTGGGCAAGAGCGACGAGGAACTCCGCGAGGAGGGTGCAGATGCCCAGATCAACTCCGAGCGTCAGCACGGCGCAGCGGCAGGCAGCGAAGCCGAACCCCCGGTCGTGGTGCCGATCATGACAAACGCCATGTCAGGTCAGGTCACGCCCGGCCTGGTCGTGACCGACGCCGACTTGAAGGAAGATCTGCGCGACGAGCACTGAACACCTGCAGCTTACCGAGAAGGCCCTGGCGGAGGACTGAGCCAGGGCCTTTTTAAGTGCTCGGCCACGCCAACGAGGCAGACGGGGTAAGAGTAACGAGGCGCTGAGCGAGGAGAGAGGCGACGGTCTGAGCGAAGACGAACGCCATCAACACACAAACATGGGCAGCGAGGCCGACATGCCGTATCACGGTTTAGACGCTGGTCAACAACGAGATAGACTCCGCTCTCTGCACAGCTAACCCGACAGAGCAAATCCAGCACTTCTGCGGCTAGAGTGCCCTGGGCCGGAACGCCACTGCCTCGGCCAGATGCACCTCGCGGATGTCGGGACTGCCGCCGAGGTCGGCCACTGTGCGGGCCAGCCTCAGCACCCGATCATGCCCGCGCCCGGTGAGGCCGAGCTGCCGCGCGGCGGCGGCCATGAAGGACGCGGGCCCCTGCGCCAGCGGTGCGTGCTGCCGCAGCGCCTGCCCTATCAGCAAGCTGTTGCGTTCGCCCTGGCGTGAGAGCATGGTGTCGCGGGCCGCCTGAATGCGGGCGCGGACCGGCGCGCTACTCTCCGGCGTTCCGGCACGGGTTAGCTCTTCCACGGTCAGGCGGGGCACGCTGACGCGCAGATCGATGCGGTCGAGCAGCGGGCCGCTGAGCCGGGCAGTGTAGCGGGTACGGGTCAGCGGCGAGCAGGTACAGGCTTTCTCGGGGTCACCAAAATGGCCGCAGGGGCAGGGATTCATGGCCGCGATCAGCTGAAAGCGGGCCGGATAGCGCAAGCTGGCCCGCGCCCGGCTGATGGTGACCTCGCCGTCTTCCAGGGGCTGGCGCAGGGTTTCCAGCGCTTTACGCGAAAACTCAGGCAACTCGTCGAGAAACAACACGCCCCGGTGCGCCAGGCTGACCTCGCCGGGCCTGGGGATGCTGCCGCCGCCGATCAGGCCCGCATCCGAGACGGTGTGGTGCGGTTGGCGGTAGGGCGGGGTGCGGATCAGGCCGCTGCGCTGGGTGAAGGAAGGGGAAGGGGAGTTCAGTATCACAACTTTCCAGCAGACCAAAGATACAGAAATTGGAATAACTCTAGAGTAGGGGCATTCAAAGAGTCTTACCTATCACATGTAGAACGTTTACAGACTGGAGAAGCTAAGTCTAGGTCAATGATCTTCAAAGGAGCAAGTCCAGAAATGAAAAAAGCAGCGAATCTACTAAGTTCTGAGAGACTTGACCAGGAACTAGCAGACTTCCGAGACTTCCAACTAGATAAAGAACAGTGGAGAAAGTACAACCAAGCCCAAAAAGAGTACAGAGACAGTCCAGAAGAGGCAGCACTCTACTTCGAGTACTTGGAAGCGCAAGCCGAAGATCGGAAGGTTTCTGATACTTCCCTTATAGCCTCCTCAGCACTTCAGACTACACTCCCCCAAACTTCCTCGCAATCCTTTCCCACACACAAATCTTTACCCTCATTCTTAAATCCTCTACCTCCCTGTAGACCTGTCTCCTTTATTTCTGCCCTTTAGTAATCCCCGCAAGCAAATTATCCCCCAAGATATACACCAACGCCTCTTCAATCCTCAAAAATTCCTTGAGATAAGAGGACTCAGACTGAAAGTCTGATATGGCCTGGGCCATTTTAAGAGGTCTGTTTATCTTTTAACCCTGTCGTTACAGCAGTAAAATCCTCCCCAAAGAAAACGGAGAACTATATGCAATTACCAAAGTACACCAAGATTGACTTCTCTCAACCAAGAGAAGCATTAACGCCTACAGAAGCACAAGATCAAATCGTTCAAAAGCTGCTGGATTTCTCAATTCTGTCTGTGCAATTGCTTACTCTTAGAAGTGGAGGTACTGTCATCAAAAGTACCAACTCTTATAAAGATGTATCCTTGTATCCAATTGTGGCCCAAGAAACGAGTGTAGGTAGTAACGGGCCCTACACAAGCAAGGTGATTTACGAGGATGCTTACTACAGAATAGATGTGGACTACGCCGAAAATGGCAGTGAGATTAAAAGAATTGAAACAAAACTGGATTAGGTGAGACGTATCTCTTGGAAGTGTCTCTGCGATAATTAAGGATGTCAATAACTAACTAAGTATACTCGGAGAATTTCGCCTTCACATTAAAATCGTTACTAGTCATGACTGGCCATGACAAATACGTTACTTCCGGAAGGGAAGCCACCGGGTTGCATAAGCGTTGCGCTACAAACAAGGCGCAATTTATTCTTTAGCCCCATAATGCCCATTTTTATTCCGGGGGTTTCAAGTGTATTGCCTTTCATGTATAAATCAGTGAGACAAGTGTCATTCAAGCTTTTAGATGGTGTGTAACCTAGAAAACTCATCGAAAAATCTCCGACGTATGGGTCTCCATTCCCGTTATAAGCCTGTCCCCATCCAAAAACGTCATATTTTAAAAATGCGCTAAGAATAGAATCATCACTTTTCCTAAGAACATGGAGAGAAATTCCTATTTCAAGAGAATACTCAAATTCTTTTGTTTTGTATTTTTTCATGGATTCGGGGGCATCCCTCAAAAGTCCAGAATATTTTAGAACGCATGAATGCTTTTTGCATAAGCTTGATGACATGACACTCTGTTTAGTACCTATCAATGAAGTAGCTAAAGAGGAGGAAATCAGTGACATAGACAATACAGCAGCCAGTTTCTTCATAATTTACTCAACCAGAAAGTGACTTACACCACTCTTACACTGCCAGAACTGCGCCTGATATAAAGGACGTTTTCGGCGTAGCTGAACTATCTTTAGTAACTTCTCTTCTACTAACTTCTCTCTGGAGGGGTTTCTCTCTCCCACACAGGTCCGGGCCTAGTTTTGCTCGGAAAAGTTTTTCCATCTCGGCGGAAAAGTTTTTCCAATTATTAAGATTCTGAAGAAATATCTGGGTGGTCAAACCTTCTGCCCCTCAGTACCTGACAACTTTGGTTTGAGGCTGTCCTAGACGGGGAAACTGTCAATTCCCTCTTGTCCCTCGACAAGGACGGCGAAAAGCGGTGAGTTGAA
>NZ_WXZL01000149.1 GCF_009982895.1 Deinococcus alpinitundrae
CAAATTGGCGTTATTTCAGTGGCGGCACAAAAAGTAAGTGGAGATTATTTTAATTTAATTGACCATAAAGATGGCACAATGAGCTTTGCTGTTGCAGATGTCATTGGAAAAGGTATACCAGCTGCTTTAGCAATGAGTATGATAAAGTTTGGCATGGATTCTTATGGACACTCACAATTACCGAGTGATGGCTTAAAACGTTTAAATCGTGTTGTTGAAAAGAATATTAATCAAAATATGTTCGTCACAATGTTTTATGGTTTATATGAAGAAATGAACCATTTATTGTATTGTAGTTCAGCTGGTCATGAGCCTGGATATATTTATCGCGCTGAAAAAGAAGAATTT
>NZ_WXZL01000150.1 GCF_009982895.1 Deinococcus alpinitundrae
CCGCGCTCATCGTGACGAATCTCCCCTCGGCGTCGATCGAGTTGATCAGGTCGAGGGACAGGTCCAGCGTCCGTTGCAGCTGGGTCGCGATCTGGCGGTAGCGCGCCTCGCTTTCTGCCAGGACCCGCTGGGCCTGCTTCTCCGAGGTGATGTCACGCAGCAGCGTCACCGTACAGGCTTCTCCACCAATCATCACCGGAACGATCGACACGAGCGAGTCGGACACCGCGCCGGACTTTCGGTAGAACTGCACCTCGCGGCTGAGCACTTTCCCTTCTTTCTGGAGCGTTCGTCCCACATCTTCAAGTTCGAGCGGGTCGACCCAGACGTTGAGATCAAACGGGGT
>NZ_WXZL01000151.1 GCF_009982895.1 Deinococcus alpinitundrae
ACTCGATCACGCCGTATAAGGACTCGAAAGCAAATCCGCTGACCCCAGAAGAGCGCCAGGAGAACCGTGCCCTGGCGTCCACCCGCTTGCGGGTGGAACGTATCATCCGACAGTTGAAGATATTTCGCGTGCTCAAGGACGTCTATCTATCGTCACCGGAAACGGCGTTTCTCCTTACGCCTCAATCTCATCGCAGCGCTGTGTAACCACTCAAACACAACCACAACATGACTTTCGCAGGAGGTCTACTGATACCTGCGTAATTTGGGAACAGCTTACCCTTCGGCTATGCCGCAGATTTGGCGACCTGAAAGGCTGACGCGTCCCCAACTGGAGGAGCGGCG
>NZ_WXZL01000152.1 GCF_009982895.1 Deinococcus alpinitundrae
CAAGATTGCTGACGTTGAAAAAGTGGTGCAGCAAATTCGACGTGCCCAAACCATTTACATTTTTGCCCGAGGCTTTTCTGAACTAATTGCTGAAGAACTTTTAGTAAAACTTCAGTTATTAAAGAAAAACTGTCAGCTTAGCGACGATCCCAACATTATTCAAACCCTAGCAACCGATATTCGTCCTGGCAATTTAGTAATTATTATTTCACTTAATGGAGAAACTCCCGAACTAGTAGAAGCTGCCCGCCGTATATCACAAAACCGTGCCCCCATTCTTTTGATCACCACCAATAGTACTAGTAGCATTGGAAAATACGCCTCTTTAATTTTATGTGGTTTT
>NZ_WXZL01000153.1 GCF_009982895.1 Deinococcus alpinitundrae
TTTGATCAATGTCCATTGCCGAACGTAAAATATGCTCCATTGAAATATCTTCATCTTCATATTCTTTCATGTATGATTCAGCCTTAGTTATCAATTGGTTTGCTTGTTGGCTAATATATTGACCATATTGTATATTGTCACCTTCTACAGATGCATACGTGTTTAGTTTGTCTTCATAAGCTTTGTTTAATTGATCTACCTCAATATTTGCTCGTTCTAAAATACTTTTATATAAGCTTTCACTTTCATTTAAGGCAGCGCTTAAAATTGCCTCAATTTCTATATTTTGTAATTTATGTTGCTGACTCAGTTCAACTGCTTGTTGTAAAGCACTTTGAAC
>NZ_WXZL01000154.1 GCF_009982895.1 Deinococcus alpinitundrae
ACAGATGCAGACCAACTGATTCGTCTAGGAGAAGTGGCTAAGAAATATCATGTGCCACTAGTTAAAGTGACAGGTTCACAACGTGTTGGTTTGTATGGAGTTAAAAAAGAAGAATTACCAAATATATGGGAAGACCTAGGTATGCGTTCAGCATCAGCTTATGGTAAGAAAACACGCTCAGTTAAAAGCTGTGTTGGTAAAGAGTTTTGTCGATTTGGTACGCAATACACGACACGACTTGGCATTCGTTTAGAAAAAACATTTGAATACATCGATACACCTCATAAATTCAAAATGGGTGTATCAGGCTGCCCAAGAAGTTGTGTTGAATCAGGTGTT
>NZ_WXZL01000155.1 GCF_009982895.1 Deinococcus alpinitundrae
TTAATAGAATTTTTACGTAATTTATCTTTTGTTTTATCACTAGCTTTATAGTTATTGTTATAAATTGTAGCTTCCCAACTACCATACATTGGGTTAGGGAAAATGATATATTTCTTACCAAAATCATCTTTATGTTTTTCGATTAAAGCTTCACGAGATTCAGCTGTTGCTTCTTTTGGATCTGTAAAGTCTAATAAATTGTCTCCAAATAGCATGACAAGTTTATGATCTTTTTGAACCTTTTGTCTGCGTGATTCTTTACTCTTATCATCTTTACCTTTTAGTAAAATATGACTCTTCTTAGCTTGAGGGATACCTTGTTGTTTTAAGTTCTTTTGT
>NZ_WXZL01000156.1 GCF_009982895.1 Deinococcus alpinitundrae
TTTGTCGATAAACTCTTTTTCAATCTTGTCTGTTTACCGTGCCTTCTCCAAGTCAGGGGCACGGTAAACAGACTTAAGGATATTGATAGACTCAACCTTTTGGTCAATCCAATCTTTAACCTCTACATCTTCGTACTCTGTACGACCGTAGCCCATCGCTACAGAAAGAACTTCTGCATCGTCCCAGTACATTCCGAAGAATTTACGAAGGAATTCGGGGAATTGCATCTCGACAGTAACCTTGCTGGCTTTGTCGATAAACTCTTTTTCAATCTTGTCTGTTTACCGTGCCTTCTCCAAGTCAGGGGCACGGTAAACAGACTTAAGGATATTGATA
>NZ_WXZL01000157.1 GCF_009982895.1 Deinococcus alpinitundrae
ATTTTGTAGGTCATGGCGTGTTAGTTCATCAGCTCTTTTCTTACCGAAACGTATTCGATTGCCTTTATTTGGTTGTCAAAGAACGTTTGGCTTGTTAGCCTATCAAAACCTACTGAACACACAATATGCTTTGATGGAATAACAAACCTCCCAAATCGGGAAGCGTGGATACGATTCGACACGCTTCCACGAAAAAATGGGACTATTTAATTTCGAACGATAAAATCTTAGAGATGTGTTTCGTTTCCATTCTGCCACGTAGGGTTTCATCAATAACCATATGAGACTTTCCATATTCGTCTGTCATGCGACGTAATGAACGTTTGGAGGGATACCC
>NZ_WXZL01000158.1 GCF_009982895.1 Deinococcus alpinitundrae
TCAACTCACCGCTTTTCGCCGTCCTTGTCGAGGGACAAGAGGGAATTGACAGTTTCCCCGTCTAGGACAGCCTCAAACCAAAGTTGTCAGGTACTGAGCCTCCACAGCTATCTTCCGTCCTAAACTTCAGCCGAGATCAATAAGAGGCCCAAACTCCATTCATGCTGACCAAGATGGATGAGAAATACAAACTGAGGCGAGCCGTCCTGGTGTATTTTCATAAGTAAGAACACCATCCCAAAGCGGCTCTAGTAGTCCGTCAACTTAGGTTAGGAGGATGGAGTAGCGTGAGGCATGAAGTTGAAATACGTCGTGCAGTTAAACGATGAACAGCG
>NZ_WXZL01000015.1 GCF_009982895.1 Deinococcus alpinitundrae
CAACACACCGCTTTTGGCTGTGCCTGTCGAGGGACAACAGGGAGATCGACGGTTTTCCCCGTCTACAACAGCCCTAAACCAAAGTTGTCCGGTACTGAGCTCTGGCAGCAGTTTTTCTACCACCTCAAAGTCAAGCGCAGCTCAGTACTTGAGATCTTGCAGTTTCGGGTCAGAGCAATTGCTTCAACTCACCGCTTTTTGCCGTCCTTGTCGAGGGACAAGAGGGAATTGGCAGTTCTCTCCGTCTAGGACAGCCTCAAACTAAAGTTGTCAGGTGCTGAGGCCTACAATCACCTATAAACGCATTTCGATGCAGAGATGTATAAAAAGCTTCGTGACCTCTATTGACTCAAGCAAATATTGCAAGAGAGAAAGCATCGGATGAATCTGGGATCAAGTTTTTTGTGGAGACTTCGGCTACAAAATACGGGGGGTGGCAAAGGCGCATTCATCTTGATACTTATCTTGGAAAGATAGCAGCCTCAACAGTGGAGACGTTTGAGTCGGTGACCAGACAGAGAAGGGCTGCTCGTTTGAGCGATCCTTAAAATGAGAATCAATTACAGCTTTCTGATGACATACCTCATCCTCTTTTCGCGGTTTAAGCGCATCCTCTAAGCTCCATGTTCCCTTTTTATACGAACCAGTGCTGGACTTACAACGCCTTCTCAACCGTCTTCTTCACTTCCTTCCCCATTCTCTGGAGAATTCAACGTTTAATCGGCAGATCTCTTCTGGAGAGGTCGTGCCTGATCGGCGCTCGGGTTGATTGCTCAGCACTTGTTGGTAGGTCATGATGCGTCACTTGAGGCCCACCACTTGGATGGCTCTTCTCGATACTTTGCAGCAAGACAGCTGGAATCCTGAACTGAGGCGCTATCGCTCGCCTTACGTCTTTCGGGGACAGGGCAGACTGGCACCCTTGACTACCTCTCTCCAGCGGCTCTCGTCGCAGCCGCGTGAGATTGAGCGCCACCTCGTACGGGCCTTTCGAAAGTACGCCATGGTCAACGTGATGCCGCAAGATCAGCACTGGTCGTGGCTCACGCTCGGCCAGCACCATGGGTTGCCGACCCGGCTGTTGGACTGGTCGTATTCCCCACTCGTCGCGTTGCATTTCGCCACCAGTAATGAGCACCAGTACGACGAGGACGGCGTCATTTGGATGCTCGATACGGCGAAGACCAACGCACGGCTTCCCGAGCAGCTCCAGATCATGCTGCGTCAGGAGGGCAGCAGCGTGTTCACGACCGACATGCTGACGACGCTTAGCCACGCACGCCCACAAGACGGTAGCCTGCCTTTCGATGCCGAGACTGGCTGGCTCGAGCAATTGGAGCAGGCACAGGGCGCACCTTTTCTTGTTTTGCTGGAACCCCCATCCATTGATCAACGGATTGTGCAGCAGTCGGCCCTGTTTGCCTTCCTGTCCAATCCTGAAACGCTGCTCGAGGAGTAGCTGCATGCTCCTCCAGCAGCAGCCCAGCGGATTGTGATCGCTCGGGAACTGAAGTGGGAGATTCGGGACCGTCTGGATCAAATCAGTATTAACGAGCGCACGCTCTTTCCCGATCTGAGCGGCCTGAGTCAATGGCTGCGGCGCTATTATCAGCAGCGCCCCGAGAACAGCGCTGAAAGTGCTGAACGGCTCACACCGGAAGAGGAGCGCAATCAGCAGCGTTAGCCGAACTGTTGTTCCTGAAGCCCAGTGGAGAGCTGTCTGCCTTCTTGGCTTACGCCTCACACGAACGGGTGCGGCTTCCCTTCGCTTCTACAATTAGTGCATGCTTCTGGTGCCCTCGACCCTGCCGCTGCTCTGGCTCACCGGCCTTTTCTCTCTTCTCCTCCTGGGCAGCGGCGCGTGGCTGGTGTGGGAGTGGTACGACAACTGGGCTATTCACCTACCCACCAATCCCCGGTACCTGATCTGGGGCATTGTGCTGCTCGTCACGGCTTTCCTAGGGAGGCCACTCATAACCCTTCTAGTCGGACGTAGATCTCGGCCCGGCGAGGCGCACATGAAACCGCTGACAGGCGGCACGGTTCACCGGGTCGTGCGACCAGACGGAACGCAACTGCACGTCGAATCGTTCGGTCCAGTGCAGGCCCCGGTTCTGCTCTTCACGCACGGCTGGGGGTTGAGCAGCGCCGAGTGGTGCTATGCATGTCAGCACTTGAGTGAGCGTTACCGACTGCTCGTCTGGGATTTGCGGGGTCTTGGCCAGTCGGCAGGGCCGCACGATCACCAGTATGGTCTTGACCGGATGGCGGGCGATCTGAACGCTGTGCTGGCGCTAGCCGATGGGCAGCCGGTTCTGTTGTGCGGACACAGCATCGGTGGAATGACCACGCTGACGTTCTGCGGCCTGTACCCGGAGGTCCTGGCTGCCCAGGTGGCGGGTTTGATCCTGACACAGACCACGTTCACCAATCCAGTTCAGACCGCGTTGGGCGCGCCTCTGAACCGTGTTTTGCAAGAACCACTGCTTCGTCCCCTGTGCCACTTGACCATCTGGCTCTCACCCCTGGTCCGGGTGATGAGCGCCCTGAGCCTTCTGAACGGAAGTCTGACCTTGGCCAACCACCTTCTCCAATTCAAAGGTCAGGAAACCCGGCAGCAGCTCGGGTTCACCACCGCCCTTCTCTTGTGGGCCAACCCGGCGGTGGTGGCCCGTGGCATGCTTGGGATGCTGGAATATGAGGCCAGAGCCGTCTTGCCGGTGATCCCTGTTCCGACCCTGGTAATCGCTGCCTCGTCTGACCGGGCAACCCTCCCAGCGGCGTCAGCGTACCTTAAAGCGCACATCCCAGGCGCTGAACAGGTCATGCTCAGCCCGGCAGGCCACATGGGGCTGATTGAACACCATGAAGTCTGGGCGAGCGCTGTTGACGATTTTGCCATGCGGTGCTTTGGGTCGGTAGCCTCCCAAAACGCTGCTGGAGGTCAACGCTTCTCGAAACGCTGACCTGTCAGATCAGCTGAAGAAACAGAGTCGTGGGCTGGTCCGAAAAATACGTCTGCATCTTGTTGTCCTCGGAAAAGCTCAGATGTGCGGCTTCTGGAACGCGTCCAAGTTTCATCTCAGAGCGCATCCCGGACGGGTGGTGGCCCGGTGGGGAGAGGAACGAGGCGTCTCATACGCTTTGCGTCCGATCCGTTCTACACATGGAACCCCAACATGTTTAGAACTCATGCTCCAGAAACCGTTTTCTCCTTCTCCCGTTTCTTGCGCACAGGGGCACCCTCGGCGTGAACGCCTGCCCGGATGGATGCCACTCCTACTGTATGGGACCTGCCCGCTAATCGGGTCAACAGGTTATTGCAACGCTGATTGACCGAAATCCATATCACACCCTGGCCGACACGCCGGAAAGCAGCCCAAGCCATCTGCGGAACGCGCTGCGGCCCGGTCACGGCTTGGCCTGAGAGACCTATGGGATCATGTCCATCACCTGGACTTACCCCTTACCCGGCTAAAGACGGCCTCCAACTGACCTGGACGGCGTTCAGGTAGGTGGTCTCCACCCAGCTCACGCGTCCGCGAGGCGTTTGAAGAGTGCCCCGCAGCGCTGCCTCGAAGGCCGCATCGGAAAGTGGATAGGCAGCCTCGACAGCCTGCATGTCCAGCAGCTCGCAGGCATTCTCCGGCCACACGATCTGGCCCTGTTCGTTGATGCAGATCGGCAGTTTCATAGCTTCATCCTCCCGTACGCAGTAGCGGCAGGAACACGTACACACCGTGTAGTTCACGCCCTGGCCCCTGGCGGCTCCGCGCACCCGCTCGTGGATGTGGCGCGTTCCCTGGCCCGGTCCATCAGCACGGTGTCCATCCCCACCAGGCCCACCAGCGTGCGCTTCAGGCGCTTTTCCTTCTGCACCATGTTGAGGTTGCCTTTTCTATCCCCCGCTTCTGTGCTGGCGGCGCTCGCCATACTCAGCCCCGGCAAAATACAATCCGTGCGGCGGCACGTTGGCCCCGGCCTGCGCCCGCTGACGGGATGCCAGGATCGCGGCGACCTGCGCGGGATCGAGGCGGCCCTCGCCCACTTTCAGCAAGGTGCCCACCAGCCCGCGGACCATGTGGCGCAGAAAACTCTCGCCCGCGACGTGAAACTCGGTCAGCTCGCCCATCCGGCGCACGTCAAGCCGCCGCAGATCGCGCACCGTCTGACGCTCCTCCTGGGTGGCGAAGGCGGCGAAATCGTGGAGGCCAGTCAGCAGCGCAGCGGCCCGGCGCATGGCGTTCAGATCCAGCGGCCCGCTGCGGTGTAGCGCCCGGCCTGCCCACAGCGGGCGGCGCTGCGGTTCGTTGAGCACCCGGTACACGTATGCCCGCTCTGTGCAGGAAAAGCGGGCGTGAAAACCCGGTGCGGCGGGTTCGATGGCGCTGACGGCCAGATCAGGCGGCAGCGAAGCGTTGATGGCGCGGGCGAGCTGCGCCGGGCCGGGCTTGAAACTGCCCAGGCGCACGTCGAGATGCGCGGTCATCGCCTCGGCGTGAACCCCCGCGTCGGTGCGCCCCGCCGCCACCGGGCGGGCCACTTCGGCTTCACTCCCGACCAGTGGCAAGACAGCGTCCCGCAAGGTGTCCTGAACGCTGCGCGCGCCGGGTTGCGATTGCCAGCCGACAAACGCCGCGCCGTCCCAGCTCAGGATCAGCCGCCACCTCACGTAGCCTTGCGGCGGACGATAGAAGCGCGTGGCACCTTCCGCAGCCACCCGTTCATCAAACACGCCCTGATTTTAGCCACAATAGCCAATTGTGAAAGCCCCAGCTGTGGAGATACCGTGAAGATTCAGATTCGCTTGCTCTGGCTGTGCCTGCTGCTAGCCTGCCCCGGCGCAGGCGCGGCGGGCAGCTACCGGGTGCAGCCGGGCGACAACCTGACCCTGATCGCCCGGCGCAGCGGCCTGACGATCGTCCAGCTACGCGCGGCCAATCCGCAGCTACCGGGCCGCGACACCGTGCAAGCGGGCCAACTGCTGCGCCTGCCCGACGCCCACAAGGCCGCCACCAACCACCGGGTCCGGGCCGGGGAAACGCTCAGCGGCGTCGCGGCCCGCTACCGCCTGAGCCTGGTTCAGTTGCTGCGGGCCAATGCGGGCCTGAGCGCCCTGAGACCGCTGCGGGCCGGAAAAGTCCTGTACATTCCGGGCCGCCAAATCGCCGCCTCGGTGGGCAGCGCGGCGGGCCAGCAGCGGGCCGGCACGCCGGTCATCCGGACAGCCCGGCTGCGCCCGATGGCCCGCGCGGCGGATTCGGGCAGCTGGACCTGGCCGGTGCGCGGCTGGATCAGCAGCAGCTACGGCGAGCGCAGCCTCGACGGCGACAGCGAGATGCACTATGGCCTCGACATCGTGGTGCCGCCTGGCACGGCGGTACGCGCCACCCGCGCGGGCCGGGTCGTCGAATCACGCGCCGACTTTGCGCGCGGCTGGGGCTGGACCATCATCGTGGACCACGGCGACGGCTGGCAGACCCGCTACGCCCACCTCAGCCGCAATCTGGCCCGCGTGGGCGACACGGTGGTGCGCGGCCAGAGAATCGGCCTCAGCGGCAGCAGCGGGCGCTCCACCGGGCCGCACCTGCATTTCGGCACCTACCTGAGTGGCGTGCCCAAAAATCCGCTGTCGCTACTGGACTGAATGTATGACGGCCTGTGCGGCTGCGCCGCACCGACTCCCGGCACTGACACATTCGAGTGGTCAATCCGGGGGGAAACCGTGTGCTTTCAACCTTCGGCTAGAGGCCGCCCAGCGTACACTGCGGGCATGACGGGCGCACAGCACTTCCAGGTGATCGACCTCGGGCTGATCGCCTACCAGGCCGCCTGGGATGCCCAGAAGGCGCACCATGCCCGGGTCGCAGCGGGCGGGCTGCCCACCCTGCTGCTGGCCGAACACCCCGCCGTGCTAACGCTGGGGCGCAAGGCGGTTTCGGGCGACAATATCGTCGTGACCCGCGACTACCTGGCCGCTCAGCAGATCGGGGTCTACGAGATCGAGCGCGGCGGCGACGTAACCTACCACGGCCCCGGCCAGCTGGTGATGTACGCCATTTTCCCGGTGGGGCGCAAGGTCCGCGACTTCCTGAGACTCCTCGAAACCGCCACCCTCGGGGCACTGGCGGCGCTAGAGCTGCGCGACGCCCGCCCCAATCCCGGTTACGCGGGCATTTACGTGCCGGACCGGGATGTGAACGGCCTGGCACGCCACCAGAAAATCGCCAGCATCGGCGTGGCGATCAAGCGGCACGTGGCGCTGCACGGCGTCGGGCTGAATGTCAGCACCAACCTCGACCACTTCGACCTGATCGTGCCATGCGGTTTGACCGACACCCAGATGACCAGCGTCGAGCGCGAGTACGACCTGCGAGGCCTGGGCGAAGTGCCCAGCATGGACACGGTGAAAGATGTAGTGGCTGAGGCGTTTGCCGCCACCTTCCGAGACTACGACTGGACCCTGCCCGCCCTACCCTTTTCACCCCTTCCCCCCCAACCCACGCCGAGCACCGGAGGCCCCGCATGACCCACAACACCACGCCCGAACCCAAGTTCATCAAAAACGGCATCTACCGCAAGGACAGCACCCCGGTGCGCGACCAGAAACCTGCCTGGCTCAAGGTCAGCATCCCGACGGGGGAGACCTTCAAGGAAGTGCGCTCCATCGTCAAGGAGCACCGCCTGCACACGGTGTGCGAGGAAGCCATGTGCCCCAACATCGGCGAGTGCTGGAGCCGGGGCACAGCCACCTTCATGCTGATGGGCCACATCTGCACGCGCGGCTGCCGATTCTGCGCCGTCGACACCGGCAATCCGATGGGCAAACTCGATCTCGATGAACCGGCGGGCGTGGCCGACAGCGTGCGCCTGATGGGCCTGAAGTACGTGGTGCTGACCTCGGTGGACCGCGACGATCTGCCGGACGGCGGCGCGTACCACTTCGCCAAGACGGTGACGGCCATCAAGAAAGTCAACCCCGAAACCCGCGTGGAATCGCTGACGCCCGACTTCAGCGGCAACACGGCCTGCGTGGACCTGGTGCTGGAAAGCGGCGTGGACGTCTACGCCCAGAACATCGAGACGGTGCGCCGCCTGACCCACCCGGTGCGCGACATCCGCGCCAGTTACGACCAGACCTTGAAGGTACTCAAGCACGCCAAGGCCAGTCGCCCCGACGTGATCACCAAGACCAGCGTGATGCTGGGCCTGGGCGAGACGCGTGAGGAAATCATCGAGACCATGCAGGATTTGCGGGCCGCCAACGTGGACGTGGTGACCTTTGGGCAGTACCTGCGCCCCACCATGCACCACCTGCCAGTCGAGCGCTACGTGACGCCCGCCGAGTTCGACGAGTTCCGCAAGATCGGCCTGTCGCTGGGCTTTCTGGAAGTAGTCTCGGGGCCCCTGGTACGCAGCAGCTACAAGGCCGAGCAGATCGTGATGGACCACCCACGCGGCCTGCCCGCCCACCTGACCCACCTCAGTGCCGAGGATGGCCTGAGCCTGCTCTGAGTGCCAGAAACCAAAAAATGCCCCCGCGATGTGCGGGGGTTTTCTGCTGAACTGCTCAAGCTGTTTACAGGCTGTTGCCCGCCTGCTGGAGAGCCTCGGCCAGTTCTTCGAGCTGCTTCTGAGTGTTGCCTTCCACGTGGGCAGCGGCCCGTCCGGTTTCCTCGCCCAGTTTGGTCAGCAGGTCCTTGATCTTGGCCGCGTCGGGAGCGCCGCCTTCGAGCTGGTGCTGGAGGGAGACCAGGTTGGCGTGAATGGTCTTGGCTCCGCGCCAGTCGGCACTCTCCAGGTCGCCAATCCAGCGCCCGATGAGTTCCGCGCCGCGCTGGGGAGCCAGGTCCGTGAGGTTGCCCTGAAGGGCAGTGATGGTCGGCTGAATTCGGGTGGGCATAATCGTTTCCTCCTGATCGGGTCTGAGCTACTTTTCGCTTCAGGCGTCATCTTCCGGGAGGGCGACCCGCTGCACTGCACGCGCCGACGCTTTTTTAAGCGGGCTTCAAGCCTCTCCCAAGTCCCGTTTACCTGACGGCCGGTCACTCCTGCTGCCGCCGTCCGAAGACGCCGCTTTCCGGTCTCGCTCGCCAGGCTGCCAGAATCTTCGCCGCGTTCTCTTCCGGTACGCCCAGCGACTCCACCTCGAAGTCGTAGCTGCTGAACGTATGCACCCGCTCAAAGTCGGCACGGGCGTCGCCGATGCGCCGATCTCCCCGCTCCCGCTCGCGCCGCTCCAGTTCTGGCAAGGGGCAATGCACGCCCACGAAAAACACGTCGAAGGGGGCCAGGAGCCGCATCAGCTCCCCGAGGGTTTCCGTCTCTTCCAGCACATAATCGACCACCAAATTGTTGCCCGCGGCAGCGAAGGCAGCCAGCGCGCGGTGGTAGCCATCGAACAATCTGGGGCGCTGCCGCGACCACCCGAAGGCTTCCAGGCCGGGGCGCCTGGGCACGACTTCCTTATTGAACAGCAGCAGATCGAGCGCGAAGTACAAAAAAGGCTCGGGCAATTGGGCTTGCAGGCAGCGGCAGAGGGTGGACTTTCCGGCACTCGACGCGCCATTGAGCAGAATGATCCGGCTAATCGGCGCGGGCATGACCGCAGGATAACCGTGCCGCGTGGCGGCCTCGGCCAGCTGGCTCAGCTTCCGCCGGAAACAGGCGCTAAGCTGCTGACACTTCAAGCAGTGGGACCGGAGCGGACATGGCGCACAGACAGCAGGGAAAGCGGTTTCGTTCGGTTCTCGTTCGAGCAGCGTGGGTGCTGGGCCTGGCCCTCGGCCTGTCGTCGCCGGGTTCATGTGGGCCGGGAGCCGCCTTCGCCGCGCCGAGTCCAGCGGCCAGTACCATCTTCAGTCGCCAGGGTGCGCCGTTCGTCGTCGAGTTGCGGCTGCGCGGCAAGACCCTGAACGCCGGGCAGCGGGCCACCTTGCAGGCTGCCGCCAACCGGGTCGCCGGGCTGATCGGCTCCGGGTTTCAGCCGGTGCGGCTCGATCTGCCGGCCAACGCCTGCGACAAGGGCCTGCCCGCCCTGCACGAGCGCTTTACCCACTTCGTCGCCTTCGTGGCGGTCAAGGATCTGGGCGACGACGTGTACGGCGATTCCTCGCCCTGCGATCTGCACGACAAGACCTACCTGCCGATCTACGGCTCGGTGGACCTCAACTCGCGCGGCCTGAACGATCTGTCTCAGCCGGAACTGCTCGACACCATCATTCATGAACTGCTGCACGCGCTGGGTATCGGCACCCTCTGGACAGCCGACGAGCGGGTGTCTCTGGACGGCGGCGGCGACGAGAAGAATCTGGCGCAAAAGGAGCGCGGGCAGTGGTACTACACCGGACCGCGCGCGCTGGCGGCTTACCGGGCGCTGGGCGGCCAGGGCACGGGCATTCTCCTCGACCCCGACGCAGGCCACTGGGCCGGTGAGGTGGTCTGCTCGGAAATTCTGTCCGGCAGCGCCGGGGATGTGACCGACCGGGTCAATCCCGTCAGCTCCATCACCCTGGGTGCGCTCGAAGACCTCGGCTACCGTGTGAACACCAAGCTGGGCGACCGTTACGCCCTGCCCAAAGGCGACTGCCCGACCGACTGAGACGCGAACAGCCGGGCATTCTGGAAGAAATTTTCAGAATCTGACTCCAACTTGACAAAAATAATTTTTAGCATCACAATACCTTCACAGTTTCCAGTGACGTTCAGCTTGCTCTTTCCGGGTTGGTGAATCCTCTCAGGCAAAGTCCAGCGCACGGCTCCCACCGGGCCGCGCCTTGCCTTCCACCGTTCTGCGCTCAGGAGGTATCCCCCGCATGACCCCGCTGCTCGCTTCCCGACCCGCCGTGCCCGGCGGCGCACTGGGCCGCATTCGGCTCCAGATGGACAACTTCTCGCCGAGCCTGCGCCGGGTGGCCGATCACGTGCTTCAGGACGCCGACAGCGTGGTGCATCAGACCATCACCGAACTTGCGGGCAACGTGGGCGTGGGTGAGGCCACCATCACCCGGCTGTGCCGCAAGCTGGATTTCGCCGGATTCCACGCCTTCAAGATCGCGCTGGCCGCCGACGTGCTGGGCCGGGAAAGTCAGCTCCCTCCCCAGGACGGTGGCCTCAAGGCACAGGCCAGCCACCTCGCCCGGCAAACCGCCCAGACGCTCGAGGACACCGCCCAGCTGCTCGACGCGGGCGTGCTCGATCAGGTGGCCGACCGCCTGGCCCGTGCGCCCCGCGTGGACCTGACCGGCCAGGGCAACAGCGGTCTGCTGGCCCTCTACTTCGCCCACCGGCTGATGCGCCTCGGCATCACGGCGCTGGTTCACCCCGACCCCCACATGGCGGCGGTGGCGATCAGCGGCGTACCCAGGGGCGGCGTGGTGATCGGGCTGAGCAGTTCCGGCAGCACCATCGATACCGTACAGCACCTCAAACTGGCCCAGTCGCAGGGGCACTACACCGTGGCCCTGACCCACCGCGCCCGAAGTCCGGTGACGCGCTACGCCAGCGCCGTGCTGTTTACCTCCACCCAGGAAGACCCGCTCAGTGACAGTGTGCTGGGCACCCTCACCTCGCAGGCGATGGTCCTGGAAATGCTCTACCGAGCCGTCCTGACCCGCCGTCCCGAGGCCCACACCATGCTGCGCGTCACCGCCGAGTCGGTGGTTGAAAAAAAGTACTGAACTGACGTGCCAGATCCCGGTTCGCTTCCCCTGCCCCGGCGGGTCTGACCCCGCCACAAGGAGTCCATCATGTCCAAGAAGATTGCTGCCCGCCTGCTGACCCTCGGCCTCTCGCTCGCTCTCGGCACTGCCGCCGCCCAGAGTCCGGTGGAAGTGCAGTTCTGGACTTGGTACCTCAGCCCCAAGTTCGACAACTACATCAAGTCCACCATCAGCGACTTCGAGAAAGCCAACCCCGGCATCAGCGTCAAATGGTTTGACAAGCAAGACAGCATGGTGCAGGACTTCATTTCGAGCGTGAACCTGGGCAGCGCCCCGGACGTGGTGAACCTCAACATTGACGAGACCGCCAAGGCCGCCCAGAACGGCTTTCTCAGGAACGTGGACAGCCTGACGCCGATGGCCAGCCTCAAGTCCACCTTCTACGCCCAGCCGCTCGCCAACTTTACGCTCGGCGGCAAGGTCTACGCCTACCCCTGGTACGGCTGGCTCAACGAGGGCGTACTGCTCTACAACCCCGACCTGATGAAAAAAGCCGGCCTCACCCGCGCGCCGCGCAGCATGACCGAGTTGCTCGGCATGGCCAAGACCATCAAGGACAAGACCGGCGCTTACGCCTGGGTTCCGGCACTCAAGGACCCCAACACCGCGTCGTTCCTGGGCTACTTCTACTCCGACGGCCTGCCGATCTACGACGCCGGCGGCAAGGCGGCCTTCAACACCGCCGCCCATGCGGCGCTGCTCCAGCAGTACGTGACCTTGTTCAAGGGCGGCTATATTCCCGAGGACGCCGTGCGCAAGGAAGCTTTCCAGGTGGCTACCGAACTCTACCCTCAGAACAAGGTGGCGATGATCGTGGGCGGGCCGCAGGCGCTGACCCGCATCAAGGATTCCAACCCCACCCTGTATGCCAAGACGGTGGTGACGGAAGCGCCGCTCGGCAAAGCGCGGGTGCAGACCGGCGGAAGCATGGGACTGGTGGTGCCCACCGCCAGCAAGCACCCGGTGGAAGCCGCCAAGCTGGCCGCTTTCTTTACCAGCAACGCCAGCCAGATCGCCTTTGCCAAGGTGGTGCCGGTGGTGCCGACCACCAGCGCCGCGCAGCGCGACCCCCTGTTCAAGCGCGCCAGCGGTGGCGACCCGATTGCCAACGCCACCAGCCTGGTCGGTGCGTCGGGCCGCTACATCAACCCCGGCTTCAAGGCCCCTGGCAACAGCGATGATCTCTACAAGAACCTCAACGACAACATCGAGGCCGCGCTCCTCGGCAAGAAAACGGCCCAGGCTGCCCTCGACGACACCGTGACCTACTGGAACGCCAACATGAAGAAGTGAGTCGGCGCGGGGGGCAGGCCGCCTGAGTCGCTGCCCGCCTCCCGCTCGCCCCCTGGTGGCCCGCCCCTGCATTTGGTCTGGGCGGGCCTTCTCGCTTTTCCCACGCTCCGCCGCTGCCCCAAAGGAGGTGCAAGATGATCCGCTCCCAGCGCCCCACGCCCGGCAAACCTCCTCTTTCTGGTAAGCCGAAGTATTCTCTGCGCGACACGCTGCTGTCCTACGGCTTTCTGGCCCCGGCCTTGATTCTGCTGGCGGTCTTCACCTTTTACCCGCTGGCCTACGGCTCGTACCTGGGCTTTACCGAGTACGGCGGCGCACGCTTCGGTCAGGGATTGCCGCCCAAGTGGACCGGGCTGGACAACTTCCGCACCCTGATGGCCGACCCGCTGTTTCTCAAATCGCTGCTCAACAGCGTCAAGTACTTGATCATCGTGCCCATCTTGCAGCTCGCCTCGCTGGCGGTGGCGGTGCTGGTCAACAAAAATCTGCCGGGCATGGCTTTTTTCCGGGCCGCCTATTACGTGCCGGTGGTCACCAGCATCTCGCTGGCCGCCGTGATGTGGGACTGGGTCTACAACAAGGACGGCACCCTCAACTGGGCGCTGGGCGCCGTGCACTTGGTGTCCAAGAATCAGATGTTCGGCTGGCTCAACAACGAGTACACCGCGTTCTGGGCCGTGATGCTGGTGACTTTCTGGCGGGGCTTCGGCTACTACATGGTGCTGTATCTGGCCGGACTCCAGGGCATTCCCGCCGAGCTGGAGGAGGCCGCCGTGCTCGACGGGGCCAGCAGCTGGAAGCGCTTCTGGAGCATCACCGTGCCGATGATGAAGCCCACCATCTTGCTGTGCAGCTTGCTCTCCACGATTGCGGCGCTGCGCGTGCTGGAAGAAGTGCTGGTACTGACCAACGGCGGCCCGCTCAACAGCACCTACACCGCGCTGATGTACGTCTATTCTAAGGCGTTTCAGGGCTTCGACTTCAATTACGGGCTGGCGAGTGCCGCTGGACTGGTGGTGGCGGCCGTGGCCCTGCTGCTGTCTGCCGTCAACTTCCGGCTGTTTCGTGACAGCTCCGGAGACGGCGCGTGAGTCTGGTCTCGCGGGCCGCCCCTGTCCAGCGCAGCTACGCCCCGCGCCGCCACCGCAAGCTGGGCCGGGTGGTGCTGCGCTACGTCATTCTCATCGCCGTGCTGATCTTCGCGGTGTTTCCCTTTCTGTGGACGCTGGCGATTGCCCTGACCGACAAGCACGGCGGCGGCAGCATCTACGATTTTCCGGCCAGCCTCTTTCCGCGCGCTGTGACGCTGCGCAACTTCGTGGAGGTCTACACCACCTTCAGCCTCGGCAAATACGTCTGGAACAGCATTTCGATTACCGGCATGACCATCCTCGGCACGCTAGTGGTCTCGGCACTGGCCGCCTACCCGCTGGCCCGCTTCCGCTTTCCGGGGCGCGATCTGATTTTCGGCGTCATCGTGGCGACGCTGGTGCTGCCCAGCGAGACCACCTTCATCGTCAACACCCTGACCCTCAAGGAACTCGGCCTGCTCGGCACCCATGTCGGCGTGGTGCTGCCCACCATCGCGGGAGCCTTCGGCATCTTCCTGATGCGCCAGGCGTTTCTGGGCATTCCGCAGGCGCTGATCGAGGCCGCGCGCATCGACGGCGCGAGTGAATTCACCATCCTGACCCGCATCATGCTGCCGCTGACCAAGCCCTCGCTGGCCGCCCTGGGTATCTTCACGCTGGTGGCGAGCTGGAACGCCTACTTCTGGCCGATGCTGGCCCTCTCGGGAGCGCCGGACAGCGTGCCGCTGAGCGTGGCGGTGCTCAAGCTCAAGGGGCAATTCAACTACGACCCCTTCAACATCGCCGCCGGAGCACTGATCATGATGATACCGGTGCTGCTGGTCTTTCTGTCGGCGCAGAAGCTGTTCATGCGCGGGATGGAGGGAGCGGTCAAGTGAGTCTGCCCGCCGCCCGCACCCTCATTATCGATTTGCCCGGCCCTGACCTGAGCGCCGAGCAGGGCCGCTTTCTGGCCCAGTACGGCTTCGGCGGGGTGTGTCTGTTCGCCCGCAATTTCTCGGCACCGGATCGCACTGCCCGTCTCGTGCGCGACATCCGCGACGCGCTGGGGCACGACGCCCTGATCGCCACTGACCAGGAGGGCGGCGCGGTGCTGCGGCGGCTGGACGTGCCAATGGCGCCGACGCCACAGGCCCTGGGCGTGATCGGCAGCGCGGACGCGGCGCGCCAGGCCGGGGCCGTCGCCGCGCGCGGGCTGATCGAGCTGGGCCTCAACTGGAATTTCGCGCCGACCCTCGACGTGAACATCAACCCGCTCAACCCGGTGATCGGCGAGCGGGCCTTCGGCACGGACCCCGGCGAGGTGGCCCGGCTGGGGGTGGCCTGGGCGCTGGGCAGCGAGGCCGCCGGGGTGATGAGTTCGGTCAAGCACTTTCCCGGTCACGGCGACACCGCCCTCGACAGCCACTTGGCGCTGCCGACGGTGGACAAGCCGCTTGCCGAGCTGGAACGAACCGAGTGGCTACCATTCCGGGCGGCGGTGCAAGCGGGCGTGGGCAGCATCATGACCGCCCACATCGTCTACCCGGCGCTCGACCCACATGAACCGGCCACGCTCTCGCACCGGGTGCTGACCGGCCTGCTGCGGGACGACTGGGGTTACGGGGGCATCATCGTCACCGACGCCACCGACATGCAGGCGATCGCGGCGGCCCACCCGCACGGCGAGGCGGCTCCGCTGGCCCTGGCCGCCGGTGCCGACGCCGTGCTGAGCTGCGGCCACGGCGACCTGACCACCCACGCCGAGCACGCGCAGGCGATTGAGCGTGCCCTCGCCTCGGGCCGCCTGGCTCCCGAGCGCCTGCACGAAGCCCAGGCCCGGCTGAGCGCGGCGGCGCTGAAGTTTCCCGGCCAGCCCCTACCCTACACCGGGCTGCAGCGCGAGGCCGACGAGGCCAGTGTGGCGACCTGGGCGCAGCAGTCGCTGGAGTGGGTGGGCACGCCGCCTCACTTTGATTCCGCCCGGCCCGTCTTGCTGTTCGCGCCGCGCACAGCAGAGGTGGGTGGCCCCTACGGCGACTTTGTCAGCGGTGAGACGGTGGCCCAGGCGCTACGGCAGGTGTTCCCGCAGCTCTGGGTCGCTCTCCACAGCGGCGGCGACGAGCCTGCGCCCGCCTTCGAATTGATGGCGCGCTTTCCGGACGCGCCGGTACTGCTGGCGACCACCGGGCGCTGGAACCTGCCGGACGTGACGCGCCGCCTGGCCGACGCCCTGCGCGGACGGGCCGCCCTGCACCTGGCGCTCTGGAACCCGGAACACGTGGCCGCGCTGGGCCTGCCCGCTGTCATTACCCACGGCTTCCGGCCCGCCAATCTGCGGGCGCTGGCAACGGCGCTGGAGCAGACTTAGCACGGGCCTGACTGGCGCTACTGGGTGGGAATGTCCCGCTGGGTGTCGCTGCCCACCGTCACCGTCACCTGGCCCTGGCTGAGCGCGCCATTGACGTTCAGGCTGGCGCTGAGGGTGTACTGGCCCGCCGGAAGAGTGTCGAGGCGGTAGGGCAGGCGCTGGGGTGCGGCCTGGAGCTTGCCGGCGCTGCTGAACTTGGCGACCACCACCGTGCCCTGAAGAGCGCTCACCGTGAGGCTGTAGGGCGTCAGGGGAGCGGGGCCGGGCGGCGGCACGATCACTGTGCCGCCCCCGAAGGCCGAGGCCGCCGTGATGGCCGCGCCCACGTCCAGCAGCTTGCCGCCCGCGACGCTCCTGGCGCTGCCGGTCAGGATGCCCTTGACCTGGGTAGCGGTCAAATCGGGCCGCAAAGCACGGATCAGCGACGCCGCACCGCTCACCTGGGGAGCCGCGAAGCTGGTACCAGCATCGAGGCGGTAGAGCGAATTGCCACTGCCCGCTGTGCCGGACCCCAGCGCGCTGGTCAGCACCAGCAGGTCCTCGGGGCTGGACTGGTAGCAGTTGGCCGTGCCGCTGCCCGCGTTGCCGCCGGGGGCCACCAGGTCGAGCGGCTTTTGCCCGCTGAGGGGCCGGGCGCTGTAGCAGGCCAGCGTGTCGCTGCGGCCCAGCGCGCCCACCGCCAGCACGTTGGGGTCACTGGCCGGATAGTACAGTCCTTCATTGGGGGTGTTCCCTGCCGCCGCAATCACCAGCACGTTGGCCGCCGCCGCGCTGGCCAGGGCTGCCGAGAGGGCCGGGTCGCCGTCTGGCCCGGTGTTGCTGCCCGTGAAACCCAGACTCAGATTGATGATGCGTGCACTCTGGGCGACGGCGTACTTCACGCCCGCCGTGAGGCTGACGGTGGTGGCCCCCGACACCGCGCCGCTGGCCCCGAAGACCTTCACCGGCAGAATATTCGGGCCACTCCAGGTGAGGCCTGCCAGCCCCTTGCCATTGTTGGTGGCCGCCCCGATCAGGCCCGCACTGGAGGTCCCATGCCCGGCCTCGCTGCCGGTGGTCAGGTCGCTGGGATCGTTGTCCTCGCCGACGCAGTTGGTGTCGCCCTGGTCGTCTGTGACGAGCGCCGCGCAGAAGTCGCGCCCCGGCAGCACCCGCCCGGCGAGGTCCTCGTGGCCCGCGTTCACGCCGGTATCCAGGACCGCCACCCGCGCGCCCAGCGGCGTTCTGCCAAGTGCCGCCAGCTTGTCCCAGGCGGCCTGGGCGTTGATGCGGGTCAGGTAGTCCTGATCGTAGGCCACCCCGCCGATCTGGACGCCTCCGTTGCCGGGAAAGCCGGGGTCGTTGGGCACGGCCAGGGCCGAGTAGCGGTAATTGGGCTGCGCCGTCAGGCCGCTGGCCGCCAGCCGCGCGGCGAAGGCGGTGTCACTCTGGCCTGCCGGGGTATACGCCAGCGTCAGGCCCGCCGAGGTAAGGCGCTGGGTACGCACACCCGAGAGCACCGTGAGCGCCTGGGCACTGAGTGGCGAGTCATTCAGGCCTGCGAGCAGCACCTGACCGCGCACGTGCGGCGCGCTCCAGTCGGCGGGTGGCGGGACGGTAAGCACCGTCAGGTCGCGTGCCTGGGTTGCTGTCGCCCCCGCCCCCGGCGCGAGGACGCTGCCACTGACGGTGTAGACTCCGCCGGGCGTGGGCGTGATCGAGCAGGCGCTCAGCAGCAGACCAGCACTCAGCAGGGCGGACCGGGGCAGTCGCTTCATAGACCCAGTGTGAGCCGTTTCGACGTCGAACGAGGCGCGCTACCGGTTCAGGAAATCTGAAAGGCCCGCTCATGTCACGTCAGGTTCGGTTGACCTACTTTGCGCCTGCCCCTATCAACCCAGTTGCCGCTGCACCTCGAAGGCCGCCGCGCCCGCCGCCACCGCCAGATTCAGGCTGCGGCCCCCGCCAGGCTGCGGCAGCTTGAGACTGGGCAGCGCCGTGCGCAACCACACCGGCAGCCCGCGCGATTCCGGCCCGAACAGCAGGTAATCGCCCCGCTGATAGTCGGCATCGGTGTAGAGCTGGTTCGCGTGGGTGGAAAAGGCCCACACCCGCGCGCCCGGTTCCAGGCTGGCTTGCAGGGCCGTCCAGGAATCGTGTTCGATCAGGGTCACGCCTTGCAGGTAATCCATGGCGGCGCGGGCGAACTCGCGGTCCTGCAAACGGAAGCCGTAGGGGCGAATCAGGTGCAGCTCGGCCCCCAGCACGGCGCAGGTGCGCGCCACGTTGCCGACATTCCCGGCCTTCTCCGGCGAGTAGAGCACCACCCGGCACAGCGCCGGAGCAGACGCCGCTGGAGCCGGTGCGGACGCATCCGTCGTCACAGCCGCTCCAAGAGCACAGTCGCGCGGGCCTGCACGTGGTCGGGGGCCAGGCCCTCGCTGGTCTTGAAGCTGACGCCCACCGCCGAGGCGTCGAGGTCCATCAAGGCGGCGATGCGCCCGGCGATCTCGGCGCGGCGTGCACCCAGCTTGGGCTGATCGAGGGTGATCACCAGCGCCAGATTGGCGGGCCGGTAGCCACGCTCGCGCGTCAGCGCCAGGCAGCGGCGCAGAATGGTCGCCGAGTCGAGATGCTTCCAGGCCACGTCGGTGTCGGGAAAATACTGGCCGATGTCGCCCAGCGCCAGGCCCGAGAGCAGGGCGTCGGCAATGGTGTGAAGGGCCGCGTCGCCGTCGCTGTGGGCCACCGCGCCGCGCGGCGCGTCCACGATGTCCAGGCCGCCCAGCACCAAGCGCAGGCCCACTTGCAGGCGGTGGGCATCTTCTCCATAACCGACGCGGTAAGGCAGCATGCCCAGAGTCTAGCGGGCGCGGCGAACCCGCTCGCCTGAACGCAGTCGACATCATGACGAACAACGGTCACGGGCGCGCTGAGCAACCGTCCAGGTCAGTGGCTTTTCTTACATCCGATCTAGACAGCAGCCTGAATTCTGACCCGAGGTTTTTTCTCTCCCTGAGAAGCCGGTATGATGGATCTCCGAGAGGGGCCTCCCTTCAGTCCTGATTTCCTCGGCGGGTCGCGGGGCATACATGGAGAGCATTCAAAAAATCGATCAACCCTTCGAACAGTACCGGGAGGCGCTGGACGCCCTGTCTGCGCCGCTGCTGGTGCTTGACGGCGGCGGGCAGGTCGTGGCCCACAACCGGGCCTGGACTGAGGCGAGCACCGAGCATGCCGTCTCGTTTCCGCCGGACGTAATCGGCAGCCGCTATCTGGAACTCTGCGGCAGCGACCCGAATCTCGGCGCGCAGGCGGCGCTGGGGGTCGGGCAGGTGCTGGCCGGGCAGCTCAGGGAATTCCGGCAGATCTACGCCTGCCACACCCCCCAGCACGAGCAGTGGTTTCAGATGCGGGTCACGCCGTTTGCCAACGCACCGTACCTGCTGGTGGTTCACGAGAACATCACGCCGCTCAAGCAGGCCGAGGAAGACGTGCGCCAGCAGTACGAGTTCGCCCAGAGCCTGGTGGACAGCAGCCCCAACTGCATCGAGCTGCTGAGCCTGAATCACGAACTGCTGTGGATGAACCGGGGCGGTCAGGCGCTGCAGGAACTCGGTGATCTGGGCGCGCTGCGCGGCGCGGACTGGCTGGGCTTCTGGTCGCCGGAAGATCAGGTACTGGCCCTGAAAGCGCTCGACGCCGCCGGAGCCGGGGGACGCGGACACTTTCAGGGTGAGCGCGCCACCGCCAGCGGCCAGCGCAAGTTCTGGGACCTGGCGGTCATGCCGGTGCGCGACGCCTCGGGGCAGCCGATTCAGCTGTTGGTCAGTTCGCGCGACCTCACCACCCTGCGGGCGGCCCAGAAGCAGGCCAACGAGATGAACGCCGAGATCGTCCGGGTGCTCGACAGTATTCAGGACGCTTTCGTCTCACTCGACGACCAGTGGCGCTTTGTCTACATCAACCGCCAGGCCGAGCGGATGCTGGGCCGCCGGGCCTCGGAGCTGCTGAACCAGAAGATCTGGGACCTCTTTCCCGAAGCGGCAGGCACGCACACCGCCGCCGAGATGCAGCGGGCCATGCGAGAGCAGCACAGCAACAAGCTGGAATACTTCTCGGGGCTGATGTCGCGCTGGCTGGAAGTGCGGCTCTTTCCCTTCGCCGGTGGGCTGGCCGTGTATTTCCAGGATATCGGCCCGCAAAAACGCGAGGAGCAGGTTCAGCATGACCGGAGTACCGTTTTGGAAATGACGGTGCAGGGTCAGGCACTGCCGCAAGTCCTCCACCAGGTGGCGGTCATGACCGAGCGCCAGTGGCCCAACTACGTCTGCACCATCCTGCTCAACGACGGCGGGCGGCTCTATACCAGTGCGGCTCCCAGCCTGCCGCCCTCGTTTCAGCAAGCCGTGGACGGCCTGGAGATACGTGAGGGCGCGGGCGTGTGCGGCACGGCGGCCAGCCGTCAGGAACTGGTGGTGGTCGAGGACGTGACCAAAGACCCTTACTCCCTGGACTATCTCAATCTGCTGATGACCAACGAGTTGTGGGCCTGCGCCTCGCACCCGATCATCGACGGCTCGGGGGTGGTGCTGGGCACCCTGGCGATCTACGCCCGGCACATCGGCCCGTTCCCGGGCGAACTGCTGACCGATCTGAAAAAGGCCGGTCATCTGGCCGCCGTCGCCATTGAGCACCATCAGTTGACCCAGCGCCTGGTTGTGCAGGCGACCCACGATTCGCTCACGGGCCTGGCCAACCGGGCGCTGTTTACCCGGCAGCTGCAAACGGCGCTGGACACTTCCCGAACCGACGACCTGCCGGTGGCGCTGCTGTTTATCGATCTCGACGATTTCAAGGGCCTCAACGACTCGCTGGGGCACTCGGTGGGCGACCAGATGCTGCGCGAGTTCGCGGCGCGGCTGCAACACTGCGTGCGCCAGGGCGATCTGCTGGCGCGCATCAGCGGCGACGAGTTCACAGTGATCTTGCCGCGCACCGGCAGCGAACACGCCGTGCAGATCGCCCAGCGCTGCTTGAAAGCGCTCGACGCGCCGTTCGTCGCCGAGGAACAGGAGCGCGAGGTGTACCTGACGGCCTCAATCGGCATCAGCGTGACGCCGGAGGGGGGCCACGACGCCGAGACCCTGCGGCGCAGCGCCGACCTGGCGATGTACCACGCCAAGAGCCGCAAGGCGGGCTGGGCGGTGTTCGAGCCTTCACTCAACCGCCACTCCTACGAGCGCTTTCAGCTGGCCGCCTACCTGCGCCGCGCCGCCGAGAAGAACGAACTGGAAGTGCATTACCAGCCGCAGGTGCGGCTCGAGGATCAGGTGGTGGTGGGCCTCGAAGCGCTGCTGCGCTGGAAGCACCCGCACCTGGGACTGGTGCCGCCCGCCCAGTTCATTCCGGTGGCCGAGGAAACGGGCCTGATCGTCTCGATCGGGGCCTGGGTCATGCACGAGGTGTGCCGCCAGGGCGCGCAGTGGCTCAGTGAGGGCCGCACGCCGATTCGCCTGGCAGTCAACGTCTCGGCCCTTCAGTTCGAGCGTGAGGACTTCGTGGGGCAGGTGGAAGAATGCCTGCGCGACACCGGCTTTCCCGGCCAGTTTCTCGAACTCGAACTCACTGAGCGACTGGTGATGCGCGACGTCGAGGCCTCGGTGCACCGGATGCAGCAGCTCGGCACGCTGGGCATCTCGATTTCCATCGACGACTTCGGCACCGGGTTTTCGAGCCTGAGTTACCTGCCCCGGCTACCGATCAGCATCCTCAAGATCGACCGCTCGTTCGTGTTCGGACTGCGGACCCACTCGGTCAACTACCCGGTGGTCAAGGCGATTCTGGGCCTCTCTGAGAGCCTGCAACTCGTCACCATCGCCGAGGGCATCGAGACGGTGGAAGAACTCAATGTTCTCAAGGCGCTCGGCTGCGGACTGGGCCAGGGCTACCTGTTCGCCCGGCCCCGCCCGGCAGACGAGCACTTCTGGGCCAGCATCGGCCCGGACATTATCCAGCTCTGAGCGCCACAGTCCTGAGCGGCCCGGTTCCGTCGCCCCCGCGGCGACTCACAGCTTGCCGCTAAAGGTGCCTTCCCAGGCGTTGAGCACCCGCTCACCGCGAACGAGCAGCACGGTGGGATAAGCGCTGACCTTGAGGGCGCGGGCGAAAGCGGTGGCGCTTTCGCCGTGCCAGACGCTCACTCCCGCCGGGGCAGGCGAGGCCACGTCCTCGGCGTTGACCGCCCGGATAGGCAGCCCGGAGCTCAGCAGCGCACTCCACAACTCGCCCAGATCGCCGCAGTCGTGCGAGTAGAGCACCACGATCTCGCGCTCGTCGTCCGTCTGACTGCTGGCCCAGGGGTGTGCAGGCAGCGGGTCGCCCAGCCGCACCAGGGCACGCGCCGGGGTCAGGTCGCCTGCGCCGAGGATCAGCAGCAAGGTGAGCAGCGGCGCGGCCGTTCGGTGGGCTGCGCTGCGGTAGGCAAGGGGGCGGTTCATGCCCCGATCTTGCCGCCTGCGCGTGGCAAGTGGATGAAAACGCCCCGGCGCGAGGCGACCGGGGCGGGGGAAATAATCTGGCTTGGCGAATCAGCCGCCCGTGTTGGGGGCCGTGCTGGAAGCTGGACGGGTTGACGCTGGCTTGCCCGGCACTGGCTTGGGGCTGGGCGGCGCTGTGTCGGGCAGGCTGCCGCCGGGCTGGTTGAACGCCTTGAGGGCAGCGGGATCGGCGGACTCGTCGGGTAGCGGGGTCACGCTGCTGCCCGGAGCGTAGCTGCCGAGCTGCGAGGTGTAGACGCGGCGCGGCGCGATGTCGTCCGGACTGGTGAACTCGGTGGCCAGCCGCCCGGTGTTCTTGTCCACGTAAATAACGGTGGTAGAAGGATCGGGGCCGCCTACCGAGGCTTCACTGTACTGGGGCCGGGCGGGCAACTGATCGGTGACGGTGTTGGCCGCGTCCTTGTAGCTGGGATCGAGCAGGGCGACCTGTACGGTTTGCAGCGGGCCAACCGGCGGCAGCGGCACGGCGGTGATGCCCGGCGGCGGCGGTCCGAAGCTGCGAACCGCCTTGCCAGCCAGGGCGCTCACCATCATGTCGTGCCACACTGGCGGTGCCCAGACCCCCGAGTAGATGTTGGTGGCCATGTCGCCGCCCTGCTGAATCCCGATCCAGACGGCTCCCACGTAATACGGATTGACGCCGACGAACCACAGGTCCTTGGGGCCGTTGCTGGTGCCGGTCTTGCCGCCCACCGGCCAGCCCTCGATGCGCGCCGGTTGTGAGAAGCCGCCCTGGTTGGTGTCAAGGTCGTTGACCACGCCCTGAATCATGTCCAGGCCCAGGTAGGCGACCTGCGGCGACCAGACCCGGTGCGGGCGCTCCACGTTGTTGGCCACGTCGTAGAGCACCTCGCCACGCGCGGTGGTGACGCGGGTGATATAGCGCGGCGGATGGTACAGACCCCCATTGGCAAACGGCGCGTAGGCCGCCGCCATCTTGACCGGGGTGGTTTCGACTGCGCCCAGTGCCGCCGCCAGCCCGGTGCCGTCGTTGGGCGGCAGATCGAGTTCGCGCAACTTGCCGAAGAAGGTCGGCAGTCCCACCTCGTCAGCGATGCGCACGGTGGGCAGGTTCAGCGAGCGGTCGAGCGCTTCGCGCAGGGTCATGGAGCGGTACGTCATTTCGCCCTCGAAGTCCTTGGGCGCATAGACGCCGTCCTTGCAACTGGTGCAGGGAAAGCTGATCGGTTTGTCGTCGCGCTCGGTGAGCTGGTTGAATTTGCCGGTCGAGAGGGCCGTCGTGTAGAGCAGCGGCTTGATGGTCGAGCCGATCTGGCGCTGGCCCTGCGCGGCGTTGTTCCACTCGGGCGGAGTCACGCCGGGGCGCAGTTTCTGGCCCACCATGCCCAGCACGTCGCCGTTGAAGGGGTCACTGATCACGGCGGCCAGGGTGGTGCGGGGTGGAATGCGGGCGTTCAAGCTGGCCTTCTCGATGCCCAGCTGAATTTTAGGGTCGAGCGTGGTGTAGACCCGCAGTCCACCGGAGCCGTAGACCTTGTCGCGGCCCAGTCGGCGCACCAGTTCCTGCTCGACTTGCTGCACGAAGTCGGGAAAACGCACGGTGTTGACGGCCTTCTGGTACACCGCCGTCTTGTCGACGAGCTTGGCGCTCGTCAGTTTGCCCGTACCGTCGTAGGCCACCTGCCAGCCGCGCGGGACCAGTTTTTCCTTCCAGGCGGCGTTGGCCTGCTCCTGCGTGACCCAGCCGTCCTCCACCATGCGGGTCAGCAGTGAGCGCATATAGCCGCGCTGGGCCATGTAGTCGTTGTAGCGCCCACGTGGACTCGGCACCAGGGTGGTGAGGTACACGCTCTGGGCCAGATCGAGGTCGCGCGGAGCCTTGCCGAAGTACGCCTGCGAGGCCGCATAGATGCCGTAGAGTTCCACCGGACCGCCGTCCCCCCAGTAGATGACATTGAGGTAATCTTGCAAGATCTCCTCTTTGGTAAAGGCGCGCTCGACCTGCACGCTGAGCATCCACTCCTTGATCTTGCGGTCGGGCGTGCGGGCCAGGTTGTATTCCTTGAGCAGCAGAGTGTTGCGAACCAGTTGGTTGGTCAGTGTGCTGCCGCCCTGCACGTCTTCTTTTTGGGATAAGCGGCGAAACTGCCGGGCAATGCCGTAGGGATCGAGGCCGTAGTGCTGAAAGAAACGCCGGTCCTCGTTGGTGATCAGGGCCGCCGTCATGAACGGACTGATCTCGTCGAGCTTGACCAGGGTGCGGCTGACCTTCTGGTCGCCGACGCGCGTGACCAGCGTGCCCAGTGGGGTGTTGTCGCGGGCGTAAACGCGGGTGATGGCCCCCAGGTTGAGGGTGTCGAGCTGGCGAAAGTCGGGCAGATCGCGTGCCCAGCTGGTGCCGTAGGTGGCCGCGACCCCCACTCCCACGAACAGGGCAGCAATGATTAGCCCACCGATGAATTTCAGAAACTGCAAGAGCAACTTCACGAACATGTCTTTCTTCTCCCGGCCCCAACGAAGTGGCCCGCTCGCGCCGCTCAGGGCGGGCTGTTTAAGGCTGGCGGGCGTTGATCAGGTGCGTGATGCGCCCGCGCAGGTTCTTGCCTGACAGCGGCTTGGACACGATGTCGTCCGCGCCGACGAGCTTGGCATGGTCGCGGGTGTGGTCGTCATCGAGGGCGGTCAGCAAGACCACCGGGGTGTTGCGCAGCCGCTTGATGCGCTTGACCCGTGAGCAGATTTCAAAGCCGTCCATATACGGCATGTTGATGTCGAGAAGCATCACGTCGGGGGTGTGGGTCTGGAGGTACTCCAGCGCGGTCTTGCCGTCAGCAACCGCCACGATTTCGTGCCCATCGGCCGACAAGATGACTTCCAGCATGGTGCGGATGGCCGGTTCATCGTCTGCGATGAGGATGGTGTGCGACATATTGACCCATCATAGTGCAGGCCCATGACCGCAACTGCGAGGTCAGGTGAGAATGCAAGCGAACTAGACCGGCCTCGGGGCCGCAGCCTCCCCTTGCGCCTTCGCGGCCTGCTCGTCGGCCACGCGCGCGGCTTTTTCCTCATCGGCCAGCACCCGGCGCAGCACCTTGCCCGCCGCCGAGAGCGGTAGCGCCGGGCGAAATTCCACCTGGCGCGGCGCTTTGTAGGCGCTGAGCTGGCTGCGGCAAAAGGCGATGATCCCGGCCTCGGTCTCTGCGGCCCAGGTTGGTTCGGGACCGGTGGCAGGCTGCGGCGGCCTGAGCACCACGAACGCCTTGACGCTCTCGCCCCGGTAACCGTCGGGCACGCCGATGACGGCGGCTTCCAGCACGGCGGGGTGCTGGTAGAGGACTTCCTCGACTTCGCGCGGGTAGACGTTGTGGCCGCCCACCAGAATCAGTTCCTTCTTGCGGTCCACGATCTTGAAGTAGCCGCCTTCATCCATCGTCGCCAGATCGCCGGTCAGCAGCCAGCGCTGACCCTCCTCCTCGCGGATCGTCTGGGCCGTGGCCTCGGGGCGTTGCCAGTACCCGGCCATGATGTTGGGACCGGCCACCCACAGTTCACCGATCTCGCCGGGCGCGACCGGCTGCCCCTGGTCGTCCCGGATACTGGCGTCAATGCCCGGTAGCGGCAGCCCGATGCCGAGACGCTGCTCGCCGCCCACCGGGTTGGTGTGGGTAATCGGGCTGGCCTCGGTCAAACCGTAGCCCTCCACCAGAGTGGCTCCGCCGGTGATCTCATGAAACTTCCGGGCCGTCTCGGCGGGCAGCGGCGCGCTACCGGAGATGCAGGCCCGCACCGTCTTGAGGTCGTAATCGGGGGTCAGCGCTGAGTTGTTGATGGCGTTGTAAAGGGTCGGCACGCCGGGAAAGAGGGTCACGCCGCTCTTCTCGATGGCGCTCAGCAGGGTCTTGAGGTCGCGCGGGTTAGGAATCAGGACGATGCTGGCCCCGATCAGCAGGCTCAGGTTCATGGCCACCGTCATGCCGTAGACGTGGAAAAAAGGAATGGCCCCCAGCGTTACCTCCTGGCCGGGCCGCAGACCCGGCATCCAACTGACGGCCTGTTGGGCGTTGGCGACCAGATTGCGGTGGGTCAGCATCGCGCCCTTGGGCACGCCGGTGGTACCGCCGGTGTATTGAAGCAGCGCCACATCGCCGGGCTGAAGCTTGACCGGCGTGGGAGCCCACAAGGAGCGCTCGAAGAGCGGCCCGAAGCCCACCACCTTGCGGCTCTCCCTGACGTCCACCCAGGTGCCCTTGCGTTTTTCGAGCAGCGGGTAGAGCCGGTTCTTGGGAAACGGCAGGGCGTCCTGGATGCCGGTCACGATGACCCGGCGCACCTGAATGGCCGGATCATGCTCGATTTCCTCGAAGCGCGGGTAAAAGCTGTCGAGCATCACCAGCACGCCCGCGCCGCAGTCGCTGAGCTGCTGCTGAAGTTCCTGGGCCGTCGAGAGCGGCGAAACGTTGACCACCACCGCACCCGAGAGCGCCGCGCCGAAAAAGGCCACCACGAATTGCGGGGTGTTGGGGAGCATCACGGCCACGCGCTCGCCCTTCTGCACGCCGAGGTGTTGCAAGGCCGCTGCGAAGTGCTGCACGTTGGCCCACAACTGGCGGTAGGTCTGGCGGTGGCCCAGAAATTCCAGCGCGGGCCGGGCGGCGAACGTCTGCGCGGCGTGCTCCAGCAGTTGCGGCAGCGTCAGCGCCTCGCCCGTGAATTCGCGGGGCACGCCTTGTTCGTAGTGCTCGAGCCAGGGCCTTTGCATGGGTGAAACTCCTTTGGCCTGCGCTGGAGGAGGGTGCGGCGGCCGGTGGTGTGGCGGGTGTGGGAAGATTTTGAACTCAGTCTAGCAAATGTTTGGACCGGGTACAAAGTCAGGCGGCGGCGACAGCTGGGCGTGGCCTTCACACGGCAGCATCAAGCGCCGCTCAGAACGGGGGCGGCGCTTGGTGGCAGACCTGGGTTGTGCCGGAAACTCAGTGCCGGATCTGGCCCTCGCGCTGGCCGGTCAGCCAGTAGGGGAGACGCTCGGCCACGTTCTCCATGTGGTCGCCGATGCGCTCCAGACTGCGGCCCACCCGCATCAGCGTCAGGCTCTTGGAGATGTTGCGGGGGTCTTCGAGCATGTAGGTGACCAGTTCGCGCTGAATCTGCTCGTAGAGGTCGTCCACCTCGTCGTCCATCTGGAGTGCCTCGCCGGCCTTGGTCAGGTCGCGCTCGGTGATGGCCGCCCGCAGATGCCCACTCATTTCCTGAAGGCGCTCCAGCATCCGGCCCAGATTGACGTAGCGCTTCAAGGGCGCGGCCTGCGCCAGTTCCGCGCCGTCGGCGGCGACATGCACGGCGTAGTCGCCCATCCGCTCGATGTCGGACAAGCTCTTGAGTACCAGCGCCACCAGCCGCAGATCGCGGGCCACCGGCTGGTGCAGGGCGATGATTCTCAGACACTCGGCCTCAATGCGGCTTTCCAGCGCATCCACCTCACGGTCCACCGCGCGGATTTCCGGCAACCGCTTGACGTTCTGGTGCAGCAGCACGTCGGCGGCCATCGGCAGCATCCGCTCCACCGTGCCGAGCATCTCCAGGGCGTCGCTCAGGACTTTTTGCAAATCTTGTTCCAGGACTTCTCGCATTCACGGCTCCTTGAAGGGGGGATTCTTCCCCGCTGGCGAACCTCAAGGTAGGCAGCGGCGGTCAAGCTCAGGTCAGGCGTGGGGTGGGCCAGATTCGGGGGAGAAGCATAGCGGCTCAGGTCAGCCCGGCGACCCCCGGCAGGGTGAAGAGAAAGACGTTGCGCCCACCCTGCCGCTCGGCCCAGGCCTGACCGCCCCAGCCCTGCACGATGCTGCGAACGATGTAGAGGCCCATGCCGCTGCCCAGCCCTGGCGCACCCTCGCCGCGCGTGTGGGCCTGAAACAGGTGCTCGGTGCCGCTGAGCGCCTCACCCTCGTCACTGACCGAAACCTCGATCCACGCGCCGCGCGCGCAGGCCCGCACCTCCACCGCCGCGCCGCGCGGACCGTATTTGAGGGCGTTCTCGATCAGGTTGAGCAGAATTTGCAGCAGCTTGTCGGGATCGGCACGCACCAGATGGTCGTCGCCGAAGTGCAGCTGAGCGGCGTGCGCGCCGAGTTCACTGGCCAGCAGCCGCTCGGCGCGGGCAAACACCTCGCTCAGCGGCACGGTGCGCGCGCGGGTGGGCCGGAATCCCACTGCCAGGTCTTCCACCAGCCGGGCCAGGCGCTCGACTTCCTGGAGGCCCTGCTTGACGAACACCTGCTGCATTTCGCTGGGCATGGCGTATTCCAGCGCCTCCAGCACGCCGCGCAGCCCAGTGACCGGCGTGCGGAACTCGTGCGACAAGATGGCGGTGGCCTCGCGCAATTCGGCCTCGCGGCGGCGGTGGTCGGTCACGTCCTCGACGATCAAGGCCCCCGGCACCGCCGAGCAGCGCAGGGTGCGGCCCGACACGTCGAGTTCGAGTTCGCCGCCGCGCTCGGCTAGGGCCTCCAGGGTATGTCGGCGCAGCACTTCCAGTAAGGGCCGCCCGGCGGCCCGCTCGCTGCTGACGCCCCACAGCCGGGCGGCGGCGGCGTTGAGGTGGGTGATGCGGCCCTCGTCAAACAGCACCACCGCCTGCGACAGGGCGTCTTGCCAGGCGTGCGGGGATTCGGGCGGCGGCAAGCGCCCGGCGCTCAGGGCGTCCATGTCCGCATCCGGTAGCCTTTGCCGCGCACCGTTTCCAGAAACTGCGGGCTGGAAGGATCGTCGCCGAGGTGGGCGCGCAGCTGGGTGACGTGCTGATCGACAGTGCGCTCGCCGCCCAGAAAGTCCGCGCCCCAGACCTTGTCGAGCAGTTCGGTGCGCGAGTAGACCCGCCCGGCGTTGAGTGCTAGAAAGGTCAGCAGATCGAATTCGCGGCGGGTCAGGTTGAGGCTCAGATTGTCCTTGCGGGCCTCGGCAGCGGGCACGTCGATGCTCAGCGGCCCCAGCGTGACGATTTGCGGAGTACTCGCCTGGGTGCGCCTGAGGAGTGCCCGCACCCGCGCCACCAGTTCGGCGGCGGAAAACGGCTTGGTGAGGTAGTCGTCCGCCCCCGATTCCAGGCCCTCGACCCGCTCGGCCTCGGCAGCGCGGGCGGTGAGCATCAGCACCGGTAGTTTGCGCAGTTCGGGGTCAGCACGCAGCCGCCGCAGGAAACTCAGCCCGCTCTCGCCCGGCAGCATCCAGTCGAGCACCAAAGCGTCGGCGCGGCCCAGGCCCGGCAGGGCGTCCTCCACCGCACCGTAAGCCGACACCTGCATTCCGGCACGCTCCAGGTGAAATTTCAGCACGCTCTGCACCGTGCCCTCGTCTTCGATGACCACCACATGGCTCACACTGCTTATTCTGGCAGTTCAGGTCAGGGGGATGTCAGCTGCGCCGGGACGCCAAGCGCTAGAGCAAGAACGGATTGCCGACCCGCTCGGCCCCGATGCTGCTGCTGCCGCCGTGGCCGGGATAGATGGCCGTGTGGGGTGGCAAGCTCAGCAGCTCGGCGGTAATGCCCTGCATCAACTGGGGGTGGTTACCGCCCGGCAGATCGGTGCGCCCGATGCCGCCCTGAAACAACGTGTCGCCCACCACCGCCAGCCCCTCACCCACGAACACCACATGCCCCGGTGCGTGCCCCGGCAGTTCGCGGGCGGTCAGCCTGAGCTGGCCCGCCGTGAATAACTGATCCTGGACAATGAAATGTTCGGGATCTTTGGGCTGCATGAACGGCAGGTTCCAGCGCTCGGCACTCTGCTGCCCGGCGCGGTAGAGCGGCAGATCGCGCTCGTGGAGCCAGACCGGCACGTTGAGGGCTTCCCGCAGCGGCTGCACCGCGCCGATGTGGTCGAAGTGGGCGTGGGTGAGCAAGATGGCCCGCACCTTGACGCCCAGCGTCATGATCCAGCTCAGGACGCGCCCGGCCTCGTCGCCGGGATCAATCAAAAAGCCCTCGGCGCTGGCGGCGTCCCAGACCAGCACGGCATTTTCCTGCAAGGGGCCGGTGGCGAGGCTGGCGACCCGCAGGGGGCCGTGTTCGGCGGCGGTCGGACGGGGGCTGCCTGAAGTCATGGCAACAGTCTAGAGCGTTCGTGCATCCCCTTACCCGGGAAACACGCCCAGCCGCTCTGGCACGGAAGTTCACCGGCTCTACTTCGCAGCGGATAGGCCCTGTAGAGGTGCCGCGTTGTCCAGAACAGCTTGGCAAGTCCGCTCGGACGTCGAAGAGAGGAATCTTTGCCGTCGACTGTGCCAAACCCCGCCGGACGCGGCAGACTGAGCGAATGGAAGACCGCGAACTCAATTTCGCCCGCGAACTGCTTCAGGGCCGCTCCGCCGCCGAGGTCAACGACGCCGAGGTGCTGAGCGGGGCCGAGCGCCTGCTCTCGGGTTGGATGGCCGGGACTTTGAAGATGGAGCGCCCCAAGCTCTACGACCACTACGCCCTGCCGCTGGCCGCGCTGCTGCGCCGGGTCATCGCCCTGGAAGCGCGGGTGGCCGAACTGGAAGGCCAGCAGGAAAGCGAGCACGCTACCGGGGCGGCGGGCCAGGACTAAGCTGCGCCAGCAAGTCGCCACACCCCCGGCGCTGGAGTGGCAGACTGCCAGCCGTGTCTGCCTACTCTGTTTCGCCCCGGCTCAAGTTGCCAGGCGGCCTGATCGCCCTGATGGTCAACAACTTCCTGATGTGGAGCGGGTTTTTCATGGTGATTCCGCTCATCACGGTGCATTTCGGCTCGAATCTGGGCTGGAGCGCTTTGAGCGTCGGCGCGGTGCTGGGGACCCGTCAGCTGACCCAGCAGGGCCTGACTGTGTTCGGCGGCGCCCTCTCCGACCGCACCGGACCGCGCCCGCTGATTGCCCTGGGCCTGCTGACCCGGGCGCTGGGCTTTGCCGCAATGGGCCTGAGCACCAGCTTTCCGGCGCTGCTGGCCTCGGGCGTGCTGGCCGGGGTGGGCGGCGGCCTGTTCGACGCGCCCAAGAACGCGGCGGTGACCGCGCTGAGCACGCCGGGCACCCGGGTGCGGGTCTTTTCGCTGATGAGCATGGCCGGGAACCTCGGCATGGTCACCGGCCCGCTGATCGGTGCCCTGCTCTCGGGTCTGGAATTCCGCACGGTGGCGCTGGCCTCGGCATGCGCGTATCTGGTGGCGCTGGTCATCTTGCTGCTGGCGGTGCCGAGAATTCCCGGAACCCAGAAGTCCGGCAGCGGGCTGGGCGGCCTCGTCACAGTGGTGCGCGACCGGCGCTTCGTGTTCTTTACCCTGACGCTGAGCGGGTACTTCGTTCTGTCGACCCAGCTCAACGTGGCGGTCACACTACGCGCCGTGGAGCTGGCCGGGCCGACGGCCACCGGGCCGCTCTACGCCATGCAAGCGGGACTGGCGGTCTTGCTCCAGTACCCGGTGGTGCTGCTGGCCGGACGCCACTTCACCAGTCGCCAGATTCTGATGGGCGGCGTGACGCTGGCCGCCCTCGGCCTGGGCAGCATGGCCCTGGCCCACTCGTTCGCGGCCTTGCTGGCCTGCACCGCCTTGCTGAGTCTCGGCGGCATGGTGGTCTTTCCCACCCAGCAGACCATCACCGCCCGGATGGCCCCGCCGCACCTGATCGGCAGTTACTTCGGCCTCGGCGCGCTCTCGCTGGGGCTGGGCGGCGCGTTGGGCAGCGTGCTCGGCGGCGTGCTGGTCGATCTGGGCAAATCGCTCACCTGGCCTGCGCTGACCTGGCTGACGCTGCTCGCGGTGGGCCTGCTGACCGTCTGGGGTCTGGGCCGCAGCTTGACCAGGGAGAGCTTGTCCAGCACGGAGCAGTAAGTCCGGAGCGGTCAGGACCACGCCTCACAGCGCTGCGGGCAGGCCAAAAAGAAAAACCCCGTCTGAGACGAGGTTTATTCTGGCGGGCCCTGCAGGACTTGAACCTACGACCCTCGGTTTTGGAGACCGATGCTCTACCAACTGAGCTAAGAACCCTTGCCCAAATCGTGCTCCGCTTTGAGCGGGCCGGTTCGGAAGCTTCAGCAGTGTAGCACCGCTGTTGTGGGCGTGCAAGCCGGGCCACACCTGCTGCCCAGGCTCCTGCGGCGCGGCGGCAGGAGATTCAGGCAGGGCGCTCAGGGTGTTCCCCTGGCGGTGTCACTCCGCACGCGCCGTCAGGGTCGCGGCGGGTCCATCTGGAGCTGTTCATGCGCTAGACTGGCCTCAAGCGGGCCGCTGCCCTGATCTTCCCCGAGCTGGACCCACACAACACTGCGGCCAGATGAACTTCAGACCTTCATCGTGTTGACCACCTGGCACACTCCCCTTCGCCGCAGGGCTGGCGAATTTCTGCCGCTTTCATAAAAAGACCGGACCTTGCCGAGTGGCACAAGTCCGTGAGGTTGTTTGATGACTGTACTCGACGCACCCCGCCCCACCCCCACCGACAGCCCTACCAGCTTCACCTTTCAGGAAATGCAGCTTCCGGCTCCGCTGCGCACCGCCATCGACGCCCTGAACTACACCACCCCCACCGAGATTCAGGGGCTGGCGCTGCCGCCCGCCCGCCAGGGTAAGGACGTGCTGGGCACCGCCGCCACCGGCTCCGGCAAGACCGTGGCCTTTTTGCTGCCGGTCATCGAGCGGCTGCTGACCCAGCGCGCCCGCGGCACCCGCGCTCTGGTGCTGGCCCCCACCCGCGAACTGGCCGCCCAGATCGAGGAAGTGGCCCAGGCGCTCATCGCCAAGACCCACCTCAAGGTCGTCAGCATTTTCGGCGGCGTCTCGCAGGGACCGCAGCAAAAAGCCCTGCGCGCCGGAATCGACATCGTGATCGCCACGCCGGGACGGCTCCTCGACCACATCGGCCAGGGCAACATCAACTTCTCGGCGCTGGAAGTGCTGGTGCTCGACGAGGCAGACAGGATGCTCGATCTGGGCTTCCTGCCCGACATCCGCCGGGTGCTGCGGGCCATTCCGGCCCAGCGCCAGACACTCTTGTTCTCGGCCACCATGCCCGATAGCATCCTCAAGCTGGCCGGGGAGTTTCAGCAAAATCCAGTGCGGGTAGGCGTCAAGCACGGCGGGCGCACCAACGACAAGATCGCCGAGGCGCTGTTCCCGGTTCACGGCGAACTCAAGGCCAAGCTCCTGATCGGGCTGCTGGCCGACGCCGAGGTCAACATGGACAGCGTGCTGGTGTTTACCCGCACCAAGCACCGCGCCAACCGCCTTACCGAGCAACTGGTCAACGCGGGCATCAGCGCCGAGCGCATTCACGGCAACCGTTCGCAGAATGCCCGCACCGAGGCGCTCGCGGGCTTCAAGAGCGGCAAGTACCGGGTGCTGGTCGCCACCGACATCGCCGCACGCGGCATCGACATCGACTCGCTGGGCCACGTCGTCAACTTCGACGTGCCGGTGGCCGCCGAGGACTATGTTCACCGCGCCGGACGCACCGCCCGCGCGGGCAAGAGCGGCACCGCCTTTACCCTGGTCAGCCCCCAGGAAGAAGACGAGATTCGCAGCATCGAGCGCTTCACCAAGCGCACGCTAAGCCGCCGCACCCTGGAGGGCTTCGACTACCACGCCAAGGTGGAGGGCAAGCTCGAGCAGCCCCGCCCCGCTCAGGGCGGACGCGGCGGCGGACGCAGCCAGCAGGGTGGGCGCGGCGGGCAATCGGGTGGCCAGTCGAGCAGCGGCCAGAGCCAGGCCCGCGCCAGCCAGCCGAGAAGCAGCGGGCAAGCGGGCGGTGGACAGAGCGGCAGCCAGGGCCAGCGCCCCAGCCGCCCCGCCGGAAACGACATCGGCGGTGGGCGCGTCGGCCCGCAACCGGCCCGTCGTCGCCGCTGAGCCGAGAACGCTAGAGAAACCAGGCCGCCGAGAAGATTCTCTCGGCGGCCTGGTTCGTTGCCTTTTTTCGAGTCAGACTTTTGGCAATATGCTCAGCGGCGACCCGGCACCAGCCGCTGCACCTCGAAGCTCCAGCTCTTGCAGCCCTGCGGCACGCTGAGCGTCGGCAAGGTGTTCGCCCAGCGGCTCTCGACCAACCACAACCCTGGCTGCTCGGGCGAGGCGAGTAAGCAGGCGTCCACCAGTCCGGTCTGCTCGCTCAGGGCGTCCAGAAAGGCCGTGAGCATTTCTCCCAGGGCCTCGCCCCTGCCCTCCACATAATGAACAAAGCGGCGCTGACTCACCGGTTTCCTCCTGCACTCAGACCTTACTCGCCCGATTCGATGTAGCGCTTGAGGGCGTCCATCCGCACGATGATCGGCGTGCGAGGGCGCACGATGGCTCCCTCGTGCTTGAGCTTACTCAGGCTGTGGCTGACCGTTTCGCGGGTGGCCCCGACCATCCGGGCGATGTCTTCCTGGTTGAGCTTGAGGCTGAGTTCCACGCCCTGAGGGTGCGGGCGACCAAACTCGCGGGCCAGTCGGTAGAGTAAGCTCGCCACCCGCTCGGGGGCGCTGTAGGCGCTGACCTCGGCGCTCCAGGCCTGGGCCTCGAACAGCCGGGCGGCCATCAAACGGATCAGCTTCATGGCGAGGTCGGGCTTGGCGTTGAGGAGCTTTTGCAGTTCTCCTCTGGGCAGCACGATCAGGGTGGTGCGCTCCAGCGCCTCGGCCTGGGTGGGGCGGCGCTCCTCGGGTTGCAGCAGCAGTTCGCCGAAGGTGTCGTGCTGGCCCACCACGCTCAGGATGGCTTCCTTGCCGTTGGGAAAGAGCTTACTGATCTTCACCAGACCCGAGCGAACGAAATACAGGGCGTCCGAGGGATCGTCCATACGGTAAATGACTTCACCCGCCTGGTAGGAGCGGTAGGGTGTCGAGGCGGCCACGCGCTCCAGCTCGGTCAGTTCGAGATCGGCGAACAGCTCCGTGCGTTTGAGGTGCCAGACCAGACTGGGATAATTCATGATTGCGCCCAGGATAACCCACCCAGCCCGCAAACGACCAGAACGGTGGCCGTCGCCGCGCCGCGCTCAGTCTGCCGGAGTGATGACTGGCGTGATGTGAAAGCTGCGCCACAGCAGCCGGGCGGCGAAGCTGCGGTGCGGCTGCCAGCCCAGCACGAGGCTGGCGTGGTCCTGGCCGGGGTAATACAGATCGAGCGCCTTACGAAGGGCCAGGTCGCCGAAACTGAACACGTCGGGGCGGCCCAGCCCGAACATCAAAAACATCTCCGCCGTCCAGCGCCCGATGCCCGGCAGCGGCAGCAGCGCTTCGATGACCGCCTCGTCGCTGAGGGCAGCCAGCTCGGTAAACTTGATCTGCTCCGTGCTCGCGGCGACAGCGATGGCCTGCACGGTGCGGACCTTGGCCCACGACAAGCCCAGGTCGCGCAGGCTCTGCGGCGAGGCGGTGAGAAGCGCCTCCACACCGAACGCCCCGGTGGCCGCCGACAGCCGCTCGTTGATGGCTGCCGCCGCCTTCACCGAGAGCTGCTGGCCCGTCACGCTGCGAATCAGCGAGGCGAAGGGGTCGGGAGCAGGCCGCAGTTCGGGCAGCGGACCCGCCGCCAGCAGCAAGCGCAGCACCGGGTCGCGGGCCAGGTCGCGGTGGGCGGTGTCTGCCAGGTCGGCGGGCCAGGTCATAACCGCAGTATGGCAGGCCAGGACCGGGCCGCTGCTTGGGTCACCGACCCAGCCAACCTGACCCCTGACCATTTTCTGACGGCATTGAAACGTGGTGGACCTTTGTTTCCCTCGCGCTTGTTACCCTGTGAGCATGAAGAAGTTCGCCTTTTTTGCTATGCTGCTCGCCAGCCTACCCGCTGCCCAGGCCCAGACCGTCATCAACGGCGTGACCATCACCAAACCGGGGCAAGCCCAGACCCCGCCGAATGCGCCGCGCCGCGTAGTTCCGGCCTTCGTGGACAGCGACGTGCCCGCCGACTGGATCGACATCCGGGGCCGCATCAGCGCGGGCGGGGCGGGGCGCACCACGCTGCCTGCCGGAAGCCGGGTCACCGTCAGCTTGCAAGACGCCAGCCGCATGAACGTGGCGGCCACCACCCTGGTCGATACGACCTTTCCCAGCGCCTCGCTGCCGGTCAGCTACCAGCTCGTCTCCAGCCCGCGCCGATTTACCAGCACTGGCACCTACTTGGTGCGGGTCAGCATCAAGAACGCTTCCGGCAAGCTGATCTACACCTCCACCGCCCAGCAGCGCATCAACCCGGCAGCCAAACGCATCCTGGCCGACGTGCGGGTGACGGCAACCCCGTGAGAGAGATCAGCCAGACGGCTACAGGTTCCAGCCGCCCGCCACTTCCAGCACCTGCCCAGTGAGGTAGGCGCTGCCCTCCACGAACACCATCACCGCGCTGGCGACCTCGGCCACCGTGCCCAGCCGCCCCGCCGGAATCTCGGTGAGCGGCTGGCTGACGGAGGTCTCGATCACGCCGGGCGACACCACGTTGGCGCTGATGCCGGATTTGGCCTCGGTGCGGGCGATGGCCTTGGTCAGCGCGATGACGCCCGCCTTGGACACCGCGTAGGGCACCACGCCGGGGCGGGAGAGCAGAGACTGCGCGCCCGCGTAACCAAAGTTGACGATGCGCCCGAAGCCAGGATGGCCGCCCTCGCCGCGCATCAGCGGCACGGCGGCTCGGCAGGTATAGAAGGCGGCGTTGAGGTTGCTGTCAAACATGTCGTGCCACTCTGCGAGCGTGGTTTCGTCCCAGCGGCGGTGCACGTAGTTGCCGACCACGTTGACCAGCACGCCCAGCGGCAGATCGAAGCGGGTGTGTGCCCACGCCACCAGCGCGGCGGCCTCGTCTGCCGAGGTCAGGTCGGCTTGGAAGGCGTCGGCTTCCACCCCCGCCTCAAGGCACAACCGCACCGTTTCGGCAGCGTCATCGGCACTGGAGCGGTAATGGACCGCCACGCTGTAGCCCGCCTCTGCCAGCGCCAGCGCCACGCCGCGCCCGATGCCGCGCGCGCTGCCGGTGACGAGGGCGGCGTGGGGTTTCACTCTTCACCTCTGGTCTGTGCCAGTTCAATCAGCGTGCGGGTAAAGCTGTTGAGCGGATAGGTCAGCGCGTCTTCCAGGCTGACCCAAGCCCACTGCACGATCTCCTCGTTGGGGGTCACCTCCTGCCCCTCGGTCTCGGCCAGATAATCGAACAGCAGCATGTGCGAGTCCTTGTAAAATTCGGGCGAGCGCACCGCTTCCTGGGTCTGCACCCAGCGGCTTCCCCGGATGTCCAGGCCGGTTTCCTCCAGAAATTCGCGGTGCAGGGCGTCGGTGAGCGTCTCGCCATACTCGACCTTACCGCCCGGCACCCCCCAGGCCCCGCGCCATTTGGTGGTCTGGACGATCAGGTATCCGGCAGGGCCGCGCAACAGTGCGCCCACGCAGACCAGGGGACGCTGGATAGGGGAGGGAAGGTCAGTCATGCTCCGGAGCTTAGCGGCAAACTGGCCGGGCGGCTGTGTGATTGACTGGGTGTGGTCTGCGGGGTGATTGGCGGCGCTCGATCTGTTTTCTGAACGCGGCCGCACCCTCTACCGACGGGTTTGAGGGTAGGCTATACACATGGCTAAGCTCAGCGGCACCACAGTGATGCTCACCGGCGCGGGCGGCGCACTCGCCACCGCTGTGGCCCAGGAACTGATCGACGCGGGCGCGGAACTCATTCTGGTGGGGCGCGGCGAGGCCCTCACCCGCGCCGAGGACCGTTTTCCGGCCAAGAAGGTTCTCGACCTCGATCTGACTGACCCCGACTGCGTGGACATCCTCAAAAAGCAGCGCGCCGACGTCCTGATTCACACGGCGGGCCGCTTCAGCACCCAGGACGCCCAGAAGGCCAGCGAGAAGGACTATCAGGCGCTGTTCGGGGCCAACATGCAGACCCTCTTTCACGCGGTGCAGGGCGTCTTGCCGCATATGCTCAAGCAAAAGGAAGGCATGATCCTGGGCGTCTCAGCGGGGCAGGCGGCCCACATGAGTGGCCCCAAAGCGGCCCTGTATACCGCCAGCAAGGCTGCCGTGGCCGCTTACCTGCTCAGCCTGCACGCTGAACTCCAGGTCAAGGGTGTGACCACCATGACCCTCTATCCGATGGGGGCCATCGACACGCCTGCCAACCGCGAGGCGGGCCTGACCTGGGAAGCCACCATCGACCCGCGGGCCCTGGCCCAGACGCTGGCGCACGCCATCACCCGCCCGGCCAGGGCGCACCTCACCGAGCTGAAGGTGTACCCGGAGCTGTGATTGCCGCGCTGGCGTCGTCTCTCTGCCCGGCCCGCACCCGCTCCTCACGCCAGAGCTGAGCCGCCGCCAGCGCGGCGGCTTGCAGCAGCAGTGACGGCCCGTACCACTGCGGACGCCTGAGCAGCAGCAGCGCCCCGAAGAGGCTGAGCTGGCTGCTCAGGCCCAGGTTGGCGCTGAGCGTCAGCGCGGGCAGGGGCGTGTAGCGCTGGTGGTCGAGCGCCGTGGGGTCGCTGGCCACCGCCTGCCGCAGCCGCGCCCCGAAGATTCGACTGAGCAGACGCTCCTGCGGCACGAAATAGCCCTGGTAAACCGCTTCCAGCGCGGCCAGCAGCCGGGGATCGTCGCCGCCCTGGGCGGCCGGAGCGCGGAATGTCTCGCCTCTGGCCGCCCGGTAATCGCGCTCCCACAGGTAATCGGTACTCAGAATCAGGCTCAGCAGCAGATTGAGGCCTGTGCCTGCCAGCGGCCCGTGAACGGAAACGAGCAGCGCCAGGTTGCCCAACACGTCCAGCTCGCTGTCGAGGTAGCGCCCGGTCAGGGTGGTCTGATCGGTGGCGCGGGCCAGCTGACCGTCGAGGTTGTCGAGCACGGTCTTGAGTTGCAGCAGCACGGCGGGCATCAGCCACTGACCGCGCCGCACTTGCCAGGCCGAGAGCAGCACCAGCCCAGTGTGAACCAGCACGATCTGGGTGGGTTTGAGCCTGAGCCGTGCTGCCGGGGCGACCAGCAGCTGCGCCAGGGGCCGGAAGACCCGCTCGGCGGCCCACTCGTCGGCGGGCCGGGCCTTGCGGGTCTGGGCCAGGGAGGTCGGTCGGCTCATCGGGGCGTCGGCGTGGCCCGCGCCGCTGGACGCGCCGCCAGAAAGACCGCCAGGGCCGAGAGCAGCGCTTCGGTCAGGCCGCGTGGATAAGCGCCCGGTACGCCCGCCCCGGCAACATCCGCGCCGCCGAACAGGCGACCCTCCAGCACACCCTCCAGCGCACCGAGGGTCCGCATCCAGGTGGGCGCAGCCGGATTGAGGCTGGCGAAGGCCCCCAGGGCCAGGGCGGCCAGCACGGCGGCCAGCAACCACAGTAAGGTCCGCACCAGGACGCTAAGCACCCGCCAGCCGGTGGACTTCTCGGCAATCATGGCGGGCATTCTAGCGGGGCCGGTGCGCCGCGCAGTGAAATCCGCTCACGGGCACTTGGGAGCTGCCTTACCGTGCCGAGCCGTCCCTGGCCTAGACTCGGAAGCATGTCTGCTTCCCGTGCGCCCACCCTACCCGCCCGCGTGCGCGTCTCGCGCCTGCCGCTGCCGCCTGCCCCAGCAGTGGAGACTCGTCTCAGGGCGCTGTTCGCCGCCCAGCTCGTCAATCACCACCTCGCCGACCTGAGTGCGGGCGCGGTGGCCGTGGCGGGCGGCAAGATCATCGGCGCGGCGCTGCGCTGGCCTGCCGGGAGTCTGGCCTTTCCGCAAGGAAGTGGGCCACAAGAGCAGGCGCTGGAAGCGGCGGAACTGGAAAGCGGCTGGCGCGGGCGCGGCATCGAGGAAGCGTTGCGGGCGCTGCTGGAAGCTGAACCCGCTCATCTTCAGACGGCGCAGCGTTGAGTCCTTCGCCGCCCGCCAGCGCGCCCGAGTCGCTCAGTCCCTTTTCTCCGGCGCGACGTCCGCTCAGCACCGGCTTGCTGCTGGGCGTGCTGATCATCGCCTTCGAGTCGCTGGCGGTGGCCACCGCCCTGCCGGAAGTGGCGCGCGAGCTGAACGGTCTGAAGCTCTACGGCTGGCCGCTGAGCGCTTTTTTCATGGGCTTCATGGTGGGCACGGTGGGGCTGGGCGCGCTGGCCGACCGCGACGGCCCGGCCCGGCCCGCCCTCATCGCGCTGCTTCTGTTTGCCGCCGGGCTGGTAGTGGCGGGCCTCGCGCCCAGCATGGGGGTGCTGATCGTGGGACGGGTGGTGCAGGGCCTGGGCGGTGGCGGGCTGATCGCGGCGGCTTACCTGGTCATCAACACCGCCTACCCCGACGCCATGCGCGCCCGCATGCTGGCCCTTCTCAGCAGCGCCTGGGTGCTGCCCGCGCTGCTCGGCCCGGCGCTATCGAGCTTCATCACCCAGCAGTGGTCGTGGCGCGGGGTATTTCTGGGGCTGCTGCCGCTGGTCGGTGTGGCCGGGGCACTGATGCTGCCGCAACTCGTCAAGCTGCGCGGCGCGGGCACGCCGCTGGACCGCTCACGCCTGGGCGCGGTGGTGCTGGCGGCCATCGGCACCTCGCTGGGGCTGGCGGGCCTCACAGAGCTGGGGCAGGGCGGCCTGGGTCTGGGCGGGCTAGGCCTGGTGCTGGGCGCGGGATTGGCGGTCCCGGCGCTGGGGCGGCTCTTTCCGGCGCGGGCCTGGCGGCTCGGCACGCCGCTGAGCGCCGGGTACGCCACCCGCTTTCTGCTGGCCTTCGCCTTTTTCGGCACCGAGTCGCTGCTGCCACTGGGCCTCTCCGAGTTGCGCGGGCTGGGCCTGCTGAGTGCCGGGCTGTTTCTGACCGGGGGCGCCCTCACCTGGTCGGCCACCAGTTTCGTGCAGTCACGCTTCGACGAGCGCACCGGGGGCCGTCAGCGCCCGCAGGTCGTGCGTCTCGGAGCGCTGTTCATCGGACTCGGCATGGCGGGCCTGCTCACCGCGCTGCTCGTTGCGGCGCTGCCGCTGGCGCTGGCAGCAGGCTGCTGGGGCCTGGCGGCGCTGGGCATGGGGCTGGCCTTTCCGGCCCACACCCTGGTCGTCATGCAGCACGCGCCTTCGGGGCAGCAGGGCCAGGTCAGCGGCACGTTGCAACTCTCCGACATGCTCGGCAGCGCCCTGGGCGCGGGGCTGGGCGGCGCGCTGGTGGCGGCCCTCGGTACGGCGGCAGGGGTGCCCTGGCAGATCAGCCTGACCATTTCGCTGGCCCTCCTGACCGTGCTGCTGGCTGGACGGCTACGCGGGCACGGCGCGGCAGGAATGGGCGATCTGGCGAGTGACCCCGCCCATGACTGAAGCGCCCAGAGCTGAAGTGGAGGGGCGCGCCTTGCTGCTGGACGTGGACGGCGTGCTGGTGACGCCGCCGGAACTGTGGAGCCGGGCTATGGGGCGACACTCTCCAGGGCAGCGTTTCAAGCTGGCACTGGGCCTTTTTTTCAGACTCCATTACCGCGCCTGCATCCTGGGTCAGCGTGATCTGAATCAGGTGTTGCCGCGTTACCTGAAACTTGCTGGATATTCCGGCAGCGTCCAGAGTTTCAAACAGGAAATTTTTGAGCTGGAGAACCATCCCAACCTCCCGCTACTGGCTGCCGTACGCGAACTGCGGGCACTGGGCTGGCCCGCCTTCCTCGCCACCAACTAGGAACGCTGGCGCGTCCAGTCCCTGCTGTAAGACATGCAGCTGGGTGAAGTGGTAAACGGCGAATTCTCCAGCGCCAGCATCGGCGCACGCAAACCCGATGCTGCTTATTTTGCCGAGGTGACGCGCCGTCTCAAAGTCTTGCCAGAACAGAGCATCTTCTGGGACGACGCTGCCGAAGTGGGCTGGCAGGCGCACCTGTTCACGGATACGGCGCCGTTCCGGGCTGTGATGGCGTTGCGTCAGGCAGTCCTGACCTGATTCAACCCTCGTCGATGTCCGCCAGCTTCTCGATGCGCCCAGCCAGCTCCGGCAACTCCAGCGCCCGCAGCGCCCGCAGCGCCCGCAGGGTTCCGGCCTCGTCGATGCGGTTCTGATTCCAGCCCGCGATCAGCATGGCGCAGCCCTGGAGGGCTTCCGACACCTGCTCCTTGTGAAACATGGCGGCCAGGTTGCCGGCCTGCACCGGGCGGCTTTGCTGAACCTGCGCCTGGGTGTCGAGCATCACCTGCATGAACACCTGATCAAGTCGGGTGCGGTCTTCCGGGGCAATGGTTTTTCCGGCACTGCTGGCGGCCGACGTTCTGGGAGGCTGTGTCATGCCGTGCAGTCTAATACGCCCTCGTATTGAACCGTTTCCCAGAAATGGTTTCATCCGAATAACGGGAGCAAGAGCAGAACGGGTTCTAGACGTAGAGTGTGCAAATCGGTTCTTTCCCGATTTGGATACGAAACAAACCGAATCCGTCTAAAGGGTCAGTCGGAAGTCCGGGAGCGTGCTACGCTGGAAGGTAGACCCGCTTGGCCGGGCAAAGGAAAGAGGATACCATGACCGATCAGCACCAGACCGAGAGCGAGCCGCAGACCGAGCAGATGGCCGCCGAACAGCACACCGAAGCGCCGAACGAAGCGCCCCAGGGTCACGAGGCCAGCGCCGCCCCGCAGGCTCCCGAAGCCGTGAGAAGCATTCTGGGCCACCTGGAGGGCGAGGAAATCGACGAGGATGCCGAACTCGACGCCGAAGAGGGCGAGGACGACGAGGAATTTATCGACGCGGGCCAGTTGTTTGCCATGCTGGGCAAATTGCAGGACACACTCGACGAGCAGAGCAAGGAAATTCGCGGACTGCGGCGCGAGATGCGCGAATTGCGCGAGAGCCAGGGCGCAGCGCCCAGCAGGGAGCAGAGCAGTAGAGAGCAGGGCAGCCGTGACCAGGGCGAGCGCGGCAATGATCGGGGCGGCTTCCGGCCCCGCGAGGACCGGGGCGAGCGCAGCGGCGGCTATCAGGGCAACCGTGAGGGCGGCAGCTTCCGGCCCCGCGAGGACCGGGGCGCGCAGAGCAGCGGCTACCAGGGCAACCGTGAGGGCGGCAGCTTCCGGCCCCGCGAGGACCGGGGCGCGCAGAGCGGCGGCTACCAGGGCAACCGTGAGGGTGGCAACTTCCGGCCCCGCGAAGACCGGGGCGCGCAGAGCGGCGGCTACCAGGGCAACCGTGAGGGCGGCAACTTCCGGCCCCGCGAGGACCGGGGCGGCAGTGCTCCCCAGGGCGGCGGCTACCAGGGCAACCGTGAGGGCAGCAACTTCCGGCCCCGCGAGGACCGGGGCGGCAGTGCTCCCCAGGGCGGCGGCAGCTATCAGGGCGACCGCAGCGCCCGGCCAGCGGGCAACAGTGAGGGCGGCGAATTCCGCCCTCGCGCCCGCCGCGATATGGGCTGGGGTGGTTCGGGCCGCCGCGACGACAAGTAACGTCGCCGTTGGTTGAGCCTTATAAGGAGGCCGGAGCAATCCGGTCTTTTTTTGTCTGGGCACTTGCCGGACCAATACTTGCTCAAGTCCGCGCAAATCTGCGCAACGCCCGCCAGCAGTAGGCTGGAGGCATGACCGATCCCCTTGACGACAACACGCCGCTCATCGGCATCACCGAGGACGACTCGCGCCCGGCCCCCACCGACCAGGGCACCCTGCTGGGCCGCCTGATTGATCCCCAGCCGGTTGACGACGCCGCCACCCGGCGCGGCGAGGTGCCGGGAATCGTCACCGGTTTCGTCGCCAAGCTGTCGGGCCAGTCGGCTGAAGGCGAACACAACCCCGACGCCGACGACGGCACCACCGACAGCTCGCAGGCTTGACAGCGCAGCCACCTGCTCCAGGGTGGCCGAAAGCCGGATCGTCTAGACTCGGTGCATGAATTCACCGCACGCCGACGTGATCGTGGTGGGGGCTGGACTGGCCGGACTGGTGGCCGCTGCCGAGGTGGCTGATGCGGGCAAGCGGGTGCTGCTGCTCGATCAGGAAGGTGGGCAGAACCTGGGGGCTCAGGCGTTCTGGTCGCTGGGCGGCCTGTTTCTGATTGACTCGCCGGAGCAGCGCCGACTGGGCATCCGCGACTCGCTTGAGCTGGCCCACCGCGACTGGATGACGACGGCAGGTTTTGACCGGCCAGAGGACCACTGGCCGCGTCAGTGGGCACAGGCTTACCTAGACTTCGCGGCGGGCGAGAAGCGCCGCTGGCTGGCCGAGCAGGGTGTGCGGTTCTTTCCGGCGGTGGGTTGGGCCGAGCGCGGTGGGCAGGGCGCGCTCGGCCCCGGCAACAGCGTGCCGAGATTTCACATTGTCTGGGGCAGCGGACCGGGCATCGTCGAGCCGTTCGAGCGCCGGGTGCGCGGACACGTCCAGGCCGGGCGCATTCAGTTCGCCTTTCGCCACCGGGTGCGCGGCCTGAGTGCCGTGGCTGGGCACATCGGTGGCGTTCACGGCGAGGTCCTGGAGCCGTCGCCGGTGGCGCGTGGCGAGCGCAGCTCACGGGTGGTCACGGGCGAGTTCGAGTTCGGCGCAGGCGCGGTGATTCTCACGTCCGGCGGCATCGGCGGCAACCACGACCTGGTGCGGCAGTACTGGCCCGCCGAGCGCCTCGGACCGGCCCCCACGTTCATGCTCAGCGGCGTGCCTGCCCATGTGGACGGGCAGATGCAACTCGCCGCCCAGCGGGCCGGGGCCAGCTTGATCAACCCGGACCGGATGTGGCACTACACCGAGGGACTGCGCAACTGGAATCCCATCTGGGCCAACCACGGTATCCGGGTGCTGCCGGGACCAAGCAGTCTGTGGCTCGACCCTAGCGGGCGGCGGCTGCCGTTTCCGCACTACCCCGGCTTCGACACGCTCGGCACGCTCAGCCACATCACCCGTCACGGCTACCCGTACACTTGGTTCGTGCTCAACCGCGCCATCATCAAGAAGGAATTCGCGCTGTCGGGCAGCGAGCAAAATCCCGACCTCACGAACCGCGACCTGCGCCTGACGCTGGAGCGGGTGGGCCGCGCCGTGCAGCCCCCGGTGCAGGCGTTCATGGATCACGGAGCCGACTTCGTGGTCCGCGACAACCTCACCGATCTGGTGCGCGGTATGAACGAACTGATCGGCAACGATGCTGTGGACGAGTCGACGCTGCGCCGAGAGATCGAGGCCCGCGATGCCCAAGTCGTCAACGAGGTCGGCAAGGACACCCAACTGGCGCTGATTCGCTCGGCCCGCGCCTTGATCAGCGAGCGCCTGACGCGGGTGGCGAAACCCGCCCCGATTCTTGCTTCGGCAGACGGTCCCCTGATCGCCGTCAGGATGAATATCCTGACCCGCAAGTCGCTTGGCGGCCTGGAAACCGATCTGAGCGCGCGCGTCCTCGTACCCGGCGGCACGGTGATGCCGGGCCTGTACGCGGCAGGCGAGGTGGCGGGCTTCGGCGGCGGCGGCGTCCACGGCTACAGGTCGCTGGAAGGCACCTTTCTGGGCGGCTGCCTCTTCAGCGGGCGGGTGGCTGGACAGGCGGCGGCCCACGACGTTTGAAAACGCTCGATTGTCTGAAGAATTGACGGCTGTCAGAACGTAAGAGGATTGTGACCAGCGAGTCACCCGACTCCCACTGAGAGAGCGTCGTTCTTTTGGCTTTTTTCGAGCAGACAGCCCCTTACAGGAATTTTGCTTGACTCATCTAGCACATTTCTAAGGTCTCCCGTTGACCCGGTCAATCCACTCGTATGAATGCTCCATCAACAAACCGTCGTGGACTTCCTCCTCAGTTCCCGAATCGTTCGTTTCCTGATCGTAAGGAACCCACCGTCTTGCAGTGGGCCTGCGGCGTTCTTTTACGTGGGGTCCCCACTGATGTTGACTTATAGTTTTTTTAAACCCATACTCGCTGACAGGAGGAACAACACAACATGGCTTACCGAAAACTAAGTGAACAGGTGCAGATGCTTACCAACCCTCAGCGCAGCGATACTTTCGTCAGGGATTTTAAGGCGGCGGTGAGAGAGGGACAATTCGAAGCGGCTTACATGAACACCGAGCGTTTTCAGCTTCCCAAAGCATTTAGCCGCCGAAATAGCGATGAAACATACAACAAGAGCATGCGCGAGATGATTTTTGAGACCACTCCCGAATTTGAAGAGTGGTTCGAGCGCACCAACCGCGAACTGGCAGCCACCCGGCGCGGCGGCAACATCAAACCCAGCATCGAGGCGATTGAAGCGGGTCTGGTCGATTTCAAGACGCTGGCCGCCGAAACCCGTCAGAAGATGCAGGCCAGCTACGACAAGGGCCACTCGCTCGGCAAATCGCGGGCACGCGGCAAACGCAAGACCGGCAAATAAAACTGTCGACTTAGGCTGAATCGCGCTTCGGCATGTGGTTCGGCAGGTCATCAATTGGCAGTTGCAGCTTCCGGCTTTCGGCGCCTCTTTGCAGCAGATGTTCAAATAGCAGAGCCAGAACTTTGAAATTCAGCCCCGCACCTTTTCTTCCGGGGCGGGGCTGAATTCTGAACATCACAGCAGTGGTCGTGAAACGCAAGCGCTTGTGTAAACCCTGCGCCGGGCATCAAACCAACCGTTCGACCGGGTTGGACGAACGCAGCCAGTACTTCATCAAGCTGGCACTGGCACTCTCGCGCAGCAAGCAGGCGACGATGCCACCGGGGTGCTCGAACAGCAGCAGGCAGCGCTCGCCGTACTCCACCTGAATGACTCCCAGCGGCCGGGTCGCCAGTCCCGCACCACGCAGCGTCGGCAGAGCATCTTGCGGCGTGCTGCTCTGGCTCTGGGCCAGCCAGTGGGCATCCGAGAGCGACGTTCTGGCGCGGCGGCCCAGACCCTCGGGAAGCCGGATACCCGCGCTGTGAAGCAGCAAGCCCTGGGCGTCGTAGAAGGTGACCGCCAGTACGCCGGGACGCTCCAGCAGCTTCTCGACATAAAGCTGACCCGCCGTCGGCGCGGCCTGGGATTGGGTACCCAGCAGCGAGTGAATCAAGGTCGAGAGTTCGAAGGCTTCCAGCGGCAGTTGCAGGGTGCCTGCTGCGCCCGCCGCACGGGCATCGTTGCCGTCGATCTCGCCGAGCAGCACCACGGGCAGCGCAGCCTGGCGCAACTTGCGGCACAGCTCCACGCCGCTCTGGTCCGGCAGGCTCAGCCCGGCGATCACCAGGTCGGGCCGCCAGTCGCGGCTTTCACGCTCGGCCTGCGCGCCGCTGCCGACGCTGCGAAAGCGCAGTCCTAGCCCTTCGAGCAAGCGCTCGAGCGCCTTGCGCACACCAATCTGGGCTTCAACCACCAGTACTTCGGCCATCAGCATAATGAGGAAGAGAAAATCAGCATGGAGAAGAGGGCCATCGTGACACAGCCTAGGCTCCCTGACCTGACTCGAGTCTTACAGCAGAGCACAGTCAGAGGGCCTCTAGACCGTCAGGAACGCTGCGGCAGGCAAAATCCGGTTTGTCTTCTCTACGACCAGAACCCATTCCGCGCCGACTCTCGTTGGTCAGATAAAACCGGTTCAATCCGAGTGCCCATCAGAAGGCCGTCCAGCGACCATCGTCTGCGGCACTCTCCAACACTCTCTCCATAAATTTCACGCCCTGCACACCATCCTGAACGGTGGGATAGAGCGCCTCCAGCTGCTCGCCGCGCTGCCGCGCCGCGATGTCGTCGGCGACCCCGGTGTAGATGTTGGCGAACGCCTCGATGAACGCCTCGGGGTGTCCGGCGGGCAGGCGGGTGGCCTGCTGAGCGGCCGCGCCCAGCCCCGGCCCGCCGCGCGTCAGCAGTTGCCGGGGCGCGGCGAGCTGGTCGTAGATCAGCACGTTGGGGTTCTCCTGACACCAGCTTAGACTGCCCCGGCTGCCGAACACCGAGAGCCGCAGATCGTTCTCGCGGCCAATCTCGATCTGCGACACCGTCAGCAGGCCTTTTGCACCACCCGCGAAGCGCAGCAGCATGCTGGCATCGTCGTCGAGGGCGCGGCCTGGCACAAAGTGGGTCAGCTCGGCAGCCACCGCGCTCAGCTCCAGGCCGGTCACGAAGCTGACGAGCTGCTCGGCGTGGGTACCGATGTCGCCCAGCGCTCCAGCGGGGCCACTGCGCGAGGGGTCGGTGCGCCAGTCGGCTTGCTTGCCCTCGCTTCCGGTGGCCAGCCAGCCCTGGTGGTACTCGGCGATCACCTTGCGGACCTCGCCCAGCACGCCGCCGCGCACCATCTCGCGGGCCTGGCGGATCAGCGGGTAGCCGGAGTAGTTGTAGGTGACGGCAAAGACGGTGCCCGATTGCTGGACGGCCTGTTCGAGTTCCTGGGCCTGCGCCAGCGTATGCACCAGCGGCTTGTCGCAGATGACGTGAAACCCGGCCTGCACGGCGGCCAGCGCCACCGGAAAGTGCAGGTGGTTGGGCGTCACGATGCTGATGACTTCCGCGCCGTCCTCGCGCGCCTTCTCGCCTGCCAGCAAGTCTTGCCAGCTGCCGTAGCTGCGCTCGGGAGCCAGGCCGAGCGCTTCTCCCGACGCCCTGGAGCGCTCCGGGGTGCTGGAGAGCGCTCCGGCCACCAGCTGGTAGCGCCCATCCAGCGCCGCCGCGTGCCGGTGGACCGCGCCGATGAAGGCGTCCTTGCCGCCGCCGACCATCGCCAGCCGAAGTGGGCGCTCGTAACCGCTCACGCCTCATCCTTGGCAAAGGCCGCGTCGAACACCACGTCAGAGGCGGGAAAATCGAGCTTGCGGGTGTAGGCGGCACTCTCGGTCGCCCCGAACACCCGGTCCATCCGGGCGTCCTCCCACTCGATGCTCAGCGGCCCCGCGTACTTGATGTCGTGCAGCGCCACGATGATCGCCTCGAAATTCACATCGCCGCGCCCCACCGAGCGAAAGTCCCAGAAGCGCCGGGCGTCGCCGAAAGTCGTGTGGCCGCCGAAGACGCCCACCTCGCCGCTGCCGTGATTCCACCACACGTCCTTGATGTGGGCGTGATAAATCCGGTCCGGGAAACGCCGCAGAAAGCCGACGTAGTCCACGCCCTGATAGGCCAGGTGACTGGGGTCGTAATTGAAGCCGAATCTTTTGTGCTGGCCCACCGCTTCGAGTGCCCGCTCCGCTGTCGCCGTGTCGAAGGCGATCTCAGTAGGGTGCACTTCCAGCGCAAAATTGACGCCGACTTCCTCGAACACGTCCAGAATCGGACTGAAGCGCTCGGCGAAATCGTCGAAACCACGCTGCCAGTAGGCCTGATCGGTGGGCGGAAAGGCGTAGAGGCTGTGCCAGACGCTCGAACCGGTAAAGCCGGTGACCACGCCGACGCCCAGCTTCTTGGCGGCGCGGGCGGTGTCCATCATCTCCTGGGCGGCCCGCTGGCGCACCCCTTCCGGGTCGCCGTCGCCCCAGACGTGGGCGGGCACGATCGACTTGTGGCGCTCGTCGATGGGGTCACAGATGGCCTGACCAACGAGGTGGTTGCCGATGGCGTGGACCTTGAGGCCGTGCTGGGCGAGCAGATCGAGGACGCCGTGCACATAGCCGTCCTCGTTGAGGGCACGCTGCACGTCGAAGTGGTCGCCCCAGCAGGCCAGCTCCAGGCCGTCGAAGCCCATCTGCTTGGCCAGCGGTGCGAGTTCGGCGAGAGGAAGGTCGGCCCACTGGCCGGTAAACAGGGTGACAGGTCTGGGCATGGATGATCCTTTTTGGAAGGGATGAAACGGAAGAAGTGAACTCGGCAAAAGTCGTTGGGGCGAGCACTATCGGCCCGCCCCACAGTTTAATCAAGCGGCCAGCGCACAGGCTTGAGCGTGCTGGTCTTCAGCACTCAGCTCAGAACGGCGAATCCGGGTAGTAGAACTTGGCGGCGTTGCTTTTGGTCACCAGCGTACTGGGAATGATGGTGGACTTGGGCATGGCGGTTTTGGTCATGATCGACTTGGCGGTCAGACGCATGGCGTCGCGGATCATGGTGGGCGGGTAGGTCACATCGGCGGTGATCAGCGGATCGCCGTCCTGCACCTTCTTGATCATTTCCTTCATGCCCGCGCCGCCCAGCACGAACTTGATATCGCTGCGTCCGGCCTGCTGAATGGCCTTGAGGACCCCCACCGCGATGTCGTCGTCCTGTGCCCACACGGCGTCAATCTTGGGAAAGCGGGTCAGGTAGTCCTGCATCACCTTGAAGCCGTCGTCGCGGTTCCAGTTGGCGTACTGCTTGTCCAGAATCTTGACGTTGGGGTACTTGGCCTTGAGGACGCTCTCGAAGCCGTCGACCCGCTGGTTGTCGATCACGGTGGCGATGCCGCGCAGCACCACGACGTTGCCCTTGCCGCCCAGCGTCTTGCCCACATACTCGCCGCTGACCTTGCCCAGGCCTGGATTGTCGCCCGCGACGTAGGCGTTCTGGGCGGTGGGGTCGGTCAGGGCGCGGTCCACGACCACCGTGAAGACGCCCTTTTTCTGGAGGTTGCCTACCGGACGGGTCAGCGGGGCGCTCTCCTGCGGCAAGATCACCAGCGCGTTGATCTTGTTGACCGCCGACAGATCCTGAATCTGATTGGCCTGCTCGTTGGAATCCTTGGCGGTCTTGACGATGACGGTGAGGCCGGGGTACTGCTTTTCGAGTTCGGCCTTGGTCTGGTTGGCCCAGTAGACGATGCCCGCCGTCCAGCCGTGATCGGCGGAAGGAATCGACACGCCCATAACCTGCTTGGTCTGCGCCAGTGCGGCGGAAGCGAGCAGGGTCAGGGAGAGCAGGGCCAGATTCTTGAGCTGTTGCATGGTGACTCCTTGCGGTGAAGAGAGGGGGTGGAAAAGGGGCGAGGTGCTTGACGGTGGGCGGCCTGCTACGGCGGTTTCCTGGGCCGGGGTCTGAAGATCATCTCTATCCCACCTTCTTGCCGCGCTGCATGAACGCCACGATGATGATGACCACGCCCTGCACGGCGGCATTCAGGTACACGCTGATGATGGAGGTGAGGTTGAGGACGTTCTCGATGGTGACCAGCAAGATCGCGCCCACCACCGTGCCCCAGATGCGCCCCGAGCCGCCCTTGAGGGCCGTGCCGCCGATGATGACGGCGGCGATGGCCTCCAGCTCCCACAGCAGGCCGGTGCTGGGGCTGGCGCTTCCCAGGCGCGGCACGTACAAAAGGGTCGCCAGCGCCACGCACAGGCCCTGAATGACGTAGGTGATGATCTTGACCTGGGTGACGTTGACGGCAGCGTAGCGGGCCACCTGCTCGTTGCTGCCGGTGGCCTGCACGTAGCGCCCGTAGCGGGTGCGGTTGAGAATCAGCCCGCCCAGCAGGGCGACGGCAGCGAACACCAGAATCGGGATAGGGATGCCCAGCAACTTGCCGTAGAACACCGGGCTGTAGGCGTCGCTGAGGTCGTTGCCCAGCGAGATGCTGCCGCCCTGCGAGAGGTAGGTCAGCACCGAGCGGAAGATGCCCAGCGTGCCCAGGGTGACGATGAACGGCTCGATGCGGCCCCGCGTGATGACCGTGCCGTGCAGCAGCCCCGCCCCCGCGCCGATCAGCAGGGCGCACAGCATCCCAAGGGCGATGATGCCGAAGGTGCCGACGCCCGGACTTACCGCATTCATGATCAGGATCATCGAACCGGCGATGAGGGCAGCCATGGAGCCTACCGACAGATCGATGCCGCCCGAGATGATCACGAAAGTGGCCCCCACCGCGATGATGCCGATGAAGGCAGCGCGGGTCAGCACGTTGGATAGGTTGGAGAGGGTCAGGAAATCGGGGTTGAGCAACGTCGCCACGATCATCAGTGCGCCAAGGCCCAGCAAGGGACCCAGACTGCCGAGGCGGGCCAGGGCGGAAGGGCGGGGGGTCACTTGGGCTTCGCCGGGTTGGGTGGTCACGCGCTCTCCAGAATGGACGGTGTGGTGTGGCTGGGGGCGGCCTTGAGGCCGGTGGCGTATTGAATGACTTCCTGCTCGCTCATCTCGGCTCCCGACAGCTCACCCACGATGCGGCCCTCGCGGACCACCAGCAGGCGCTGACTCAGGCCGAGAAGTTCATTGAGCTCGCTGGAGATGACGATGACGCCCTTGCCGCTCTGGGCCAGGCGGTCAATCAGCAAATAAATCTCGCGCTTGGCCCCCACATCCACGCCGCGCGTGGGTTCGTCGAGCACGATCACCTGCGGATCGGCTTCCAGAATGCGGGCCAGGGCGAGCTTTTGCTGGTTACCGCCCGACAGCAGGCGCGCTTCCACGTCCAGGCGCCCGCTGCGAATGCCGTAGTCCTTGGCGGCCCGCTCCAGTGCCCGCTGCTCCGCGCCGATATCGAGCAGCGGGCGGGCGTAGTGCTGCAGGGTGGTCAGGGTCAGGTTGGGGCGCAACTTGAAATCGACCAGCAGGCCCTTGCCCTTGCGGTCCTCGCTAAGGTACACCAGCCCGGCGCGGGCCGCGTCGCCGGGACTGCGCAGACGCACGGCTTTTCCGGCCAGTCGCACCTGCCCCAGCGTGCGCGGGCGCAGTCCCAGCAGGCCCTCGAACAGCTCGGTGCGCCCCGAGCCGACTAGGCCCGCGAAGCCCAGCACCTCGCCCGCATGCAGGGTAAAACGGATGTCCTGCGCCCAGCCCGGCACGCTGAGTTGCTCTACGTGCAGCAGTTCCCGCTCGCCCGGCTGGCCCTTCGGCGGAAACATGTCCTCCAGTTCGCGCCCCACCATCCGGTTGGCCATCTCGTGCGGGGTCAGTTCGCTGGCCGGGCCGCTGGAAACCACCAGACCGTCGCGCAGCACCGTCACCGTATCCGCCAGCGCCTTGACCTCTTCCAGTTTGTGGCTGATGTAGAGGATGGTCACGCCCTGCGCCCTGAGGTTACGGATCAGGTCAAATAGCACCTCGGTTTCGCGCACCGTCAGGCTGGCCGTGGGTTCGTCCATGATCAGCACGCGGGCGTCGCGGGCCAGCGCCTTGGCAATCTCGACAAGCTGCTTTTGGGGCACGCTCAAATCGCGTACTTTCGAGCGCGGATCGATCGGCACGCTGAGGCGCGAGAGGGCCGCGTGCGCCTCGGCGTTCATGGCCGCGTCGTTGAGCAGCAGGCCGCCGAGTTCGCGGCCCAGAAAGACGTTTTGCGCCACGCTGAGATCGTCGGCCAGATTGAATTCCTGGTGAATCAGCACCACGCCTCTGGCCTCGGCGTCGCGGCTGCTGCGAAAGTGAACCGGCTGCCCCGACACCTGCACTTCACCGGTGGTCGGCGGTTGATAGCCGCCCAGAATTTTCATCAGGGTGCTCTTGCCCGCGCCGTTTTCACCGATCAAGGCGTGAACTTCTCCGGCAGCGATGGCCACACTGACGCCGTGCAGAACTTCCACTGGCCCGAAGGCCTTGGTGACGTTGATAAATTCGGCGGCTGGAGGTTGGCTCAAGGGTTCACCTGTCCGTGAAGGAGACGAGCAAAAGCAACTTGATTTTTGGCTGGGAGCCTGACGCCCAGGCCAGGCGCTTTGGCCGCGTTTGAAGTCCGTTGTCGATGGACTGAGGGTAACACAAAAGGACGAGGGCGAAATCGTTTTCGGCAGGTTGAGGTGGAGGCCAGAAGGCCCGGCCATCACTTGAACGAGGTGGGAGCCGTACGCCGGTCTCACTGGGCGATTGGCCGCGCTACTTGCCGACGAATACCGCCGTCGTCAGCCCCGGCACGCTCAGCGTATCGCCGCTGACTTTGCTGCTCTTCACCACCGCGTCCGAGCTGGCCTGGAGGGCCGGGTGCAGACTCAGCTTCAGCGACACGAGGCTGGCATCCTTGAGGGTGTAGGCGGTGCTGGCGGCGTTGAAGACGACCAAAACGTTCTTGTAGGGTGCCGCCCCGCCGCTGAGCTTCATCACGATGACGCCAGGTGTCTGATTGGGGCCAGCGTTGAGGAACGTCAGCTGGCTTTGCACAGCTTGGGCGCTGGGCAGCCGGAAGAGGGACGTGGAGTTGCGGATGCTCAGCAGCTCGCGCAGATGGTCCGAGGCCCGCGTCCGGTCCGCCGCCGTCACCTTGAGGGCCGCGTTGGCGAGCAAGGGGCGGTAAATATCCCACTGGTCCTTGTTCTTCTCGGCCATCGGCAACCCGCGTCCGAAGCCGTTGTCGGCCCCGGTCCAGGCCACCGCATTGAACCAGTCGCCGCTGTTGTAGCTGTCGGTGTCGAAGCTCTTGGAGCGCAGCAACTCGTCGCCCGCATGGATGAACGGCATGCCCTGACCCAGCAGCACCAAGCTGTAGGCCAGATTCTGCATCCGCACCCGCTGGGCCGTCGTCGCGCTGAGCGGGGCCTTGAGCAGCACCGCGTCCCAGAGGGTCTGGTTGTCGTGCGCCGAGACGTAGTTGATCGCCTCGCGGGGGCTGGCCGCGTAGCCGGTGGGCGCACCGTTATAGGTCACCTGAGCGCCGGTCACGGTCTTGCCAGTGCTGTCGGTGAACCTGAAGTCGCGCAGATTGCCGCTCAGCGCCACCTTGAGCTGATCGGTGAGCTTGAGCAGTTTTGCCTTGTCGGTGTTCTGCGGCTGGCCATTGGGCAGGGTAAACAGGCCGGTGGCGAAGCCCTGGTCTTGCAGGCCGCCGAAGGGATTGCCGCCGCGCACCGCGTCCCGGATGCGGTCGTTGAAGGTGCCGATGCCCTGTCCATAGAGGTTGATCTGGGTGGCGTTGACGCCGCGCGCGTTCCCTGCCACCTCGCCAAAGTCCCAGCCCTCGCCGTAGAGGTAGATCTGCTTGCCGTCCACGCCGTCTTTGGCAAGAGTCAGCGCGTCGAGTGCGGCTCGGGCAGCCTGCATGTCGCTGACGAGATGGTGACCCATCAAATCGAAGCGGAAGCCGTCCACCTTGTACTGCTTGGCCTCCAGCACCAGCGTGTCGAGCATCAGGCGGCGCATCATGGTGTGCTCGGTGGCGGTGTTGGAGCAGCAGGTCGAGTTGGCGACCACGCCGTTGACGTCGAGCCGGTGGTAGTACCCGGGAACGACCTTGTCCAGCACGCTGTTGTCGGCCTCGCCACTGGCCGCCGTGTGGTTGAAGACCACATCCTGCACGACCCGCAGGCCCGCCGCGTTGAGCGCCATGACCATCGAGCGGTACTCTTTGGTGCGCTGGTCGGGATTCACCGCGTAGGTGCCTTCCGGCGTCATGTAGTGGTAGGGATCGTAGCCCCAGTTGAAGCCGTCCTGATCCTTGACGGCGTTGACGGCGGCCTGCTGCTCCTCGCTGGCAGGTGGGAGTTTAGAGAGGTCTCCTGTGCTCTTCCAGGTCGCCTTATCTTTGGGCAGCGAGGCGATGTCGAAGGTCGGCAGCAGGTGAACGGCCTTGAGGCCCGCGTCGGCCAAAGCCCTCAGGTGCTTCATGCCGTCGCTGTTCTTCTCGGTGAAGGCCAGGTAGGTGCCGCGCTCGGCAGCCGGAACGGTGGCATCGGCCACGCTGAAGTCGCGCGGGTGCAGCTCGTAGAAGTTCAGGTCGCCCACCGAGCTGAGCGCGGGCTTCTTGAGGGTGTCCCAGCCCGCCGGTTTCTGCGCGGCGTCATTGAGGTCGGTGACGAGTGATTGCTGGCTGTCGCGGGTCAGGCCGGTGGAGTAAGGATCAGACACGAGGTTGGTTTCGACCTTGCCCGTCGTGGGCGCGTAGACCTTGACTTCGTAGCGGTAGGGCGCATTCTTCCAGGTGGCGTCACCGGTCACGCTCCAGCTGCCCTTCTCGCCCGCCCTCATCGGCATGGTCCTGGTCTGTCCATTCACCGCCACCAGCACCTGAACACTCTGCGCGGTGGGGGCCCAGACGGTCAGGGTAGGAATGGTGCCCGCCCAGGTCACGCCCAGCGGGCCGCTGTAGCTGTAGAGGTCGTCGAGTGCGCCCCAGCGCTGCACACCCGTCGCGTCGATCAGTTTGTCGTCCAGCCCGGTGCTGCTGAGGGCCAGTTGCCCGCGCAGGGCCGCCGCCACCTGACCCGCATCCTCGGGCCTGAGCTTGACCACCGCGTACTTCGCCAGATAGGGGTATTTGGCCTTGAGCGCTGCGCTCAGCTGGTCGCCGTCGTCCGAGCGCACCAGCGGCAGGCTCGCGCCGCCGGTGATGCCCGCTGAGGTCAGCTTGAGGTCGCCCGCCGCGCTGTAATACAGGTTGAGCAGTGCTCCGTTCTCCAGCAGCGCGGGCTTGACGGCGATGGTGTCGCGGGTGAGCCACACCGCCTGCTGCTGCCCCAGATCGCCGATGGGCCGCACGCTGGTATCGGGGCGGGTGGTGTTGACCGCCGGGCTGCCGCTGATGATCCAGGCCTGATTGCCGGAAGCGGCGGGCAGGCTCTGGTCGGGGCCGGGGTCCTTGTCGTCACCCTTGTGAATGATGAAGTTCAATTTGGTCCAGCCTTCCACGGTGAGCACATCCCAGTACACTCCGAACTCATTTTTGCCGGTTTGCGTCAGCGGCTTGGTCCATTCGGTGGGCGTCTTCGCGCCGTCCCAGACGTGAAGGCCCCAGCCGTCGTACTTGCCGTCGGGACGGTAGTAGTTGATGCGGGCATTGCCAGCCGGAATGGCCGGGCCGCTGTCGGCGGCAGGCGCAGCAGGAGCGGGCGCGGCCTGCGCCACCACCGCCTGGGTCGCGTCCACGTTGAACGGCCCAGCCTTGGCGTAGGCCACGTTGGTGGTGCCCGACTTGAGCCACAACTCATGGCCCAGGCCCAGGTTCATGAACAGGTCCTTGTCTGCGTCTTTCTTGTCACCGGAATGGACGATCAGTCCCAACTTGACCGGACTGGGTTTGAGCGGCACGTCCCAGTAGACGCCGTAGTCATCTGTGCCCGAAGCCTTCAGCGGCTTGTCCCAGGTCACGGCGGCGCTGGTGTCTTCCCAGACATGCAAGCCCCAGGCGGCGTACTGGGCGTCGGGGCGTTGGTAGTGAATGCGGGCGGTGTTGGCCGGGAGGGTGGTCTGGGCAGCCGCCGAAATCGCCAGAGCGAACGTGAGGAGCGTCGCAAGTCGTTGCATGGTTGCAGAGAGTGTAAAGGATAAGGCGCTGGACATTGAAAGAAGGCCCGACCCTTCCGCTAAACTTTTGAAACATGCCCGCCGAGCAAACTCCTCTCAGACGTGAGCATGTGACTCAAGTCGTTAAAGTCATCCAACAATGGCTCTCCAGCCAGCCCAGTCCGGGCGAGGCTGTGGTGCGGCAAGCCATCGTGTTGCCGATTCTGCAAGCGGCAGGCTTCGATATCTGGAATCCGGCGCAAGTTATTCCCGAGGAAACCGACAAGGGCGGCTTTCGACCAGATGTGCGCGTCGTGGCGGGCGAGATATCAGTTCGTGCTCGAACTTAAAGGCATGAACGTCGGCCTGCATGACAAGGACTATCAACAAGTCGCCGCTTATGCGGGCAGCAAGGGCATCCGCTGGGCGCTGCTGACCGATGGCCGCGTCTGGGTGGTCATTGATGAGCACATGCAAGGTCCGTATTCGGAGCGCATTGTCTTGAAGCTCGAACTGGTCCAGAACGCTGCCGGGGTGTTTGCGAGTGATCTCGCCGCCGTACTGGACGCGGCAAGCTGGACGAGCGGCATGTTTGAGACTCGACTTTCGGACGTCCAGCAGGCTCAGCAAAAACGGCGTGACGAAGCCCAGATTCACTCGGAAAAGCGCCCGATTGTCGAAGATGTGCAAAGCGAGTATGACATCTCCAGTTTCGAGAAGGCGGCGGCAGCGGCGGTCAGAATGCGTCTGATCACCGAAGCCGAGCGCGACGTACTGCTGGGCGCGGTGCAAAGTTAGTCACCCAGTCCAGCTGTACGGGAACTCAAGAGACCGGAGCATAAAAAGAGCGAGTGGCCGCTCAAAGCGCAACCGACCAAAGCGGACAAGCTGGAGTTCTCAGTACCCACGCCAGATGGGCCGACCCCATCCGCACCCAGCGAAATTGCCTTCCACTATCAGCCTGGAGAAGCGGATGCCCGCGCCGTTTATTTTCCGGCCCTGGGCAAATGGGTCGTTCAAGCGGGAAGTATCGCCAGCGCCGAGGTCAAGGAGTACGCCGCATCTGTGGGCAAACGCCGTCAAACCATGTTGGACGCAGGTGAAGTTGCTTTGCTGGAAGATGGGCGGCTGCGTTACCTCAAAAATGTGGAGTACACGTCGCCGAGCACGGCGGCAGATGATATTTCTGGCGCTTCTAAAAATGGCTGGATGGTCTGGATGGATGAGCAGGGCCGCCCTGCCCAGCATCACCGACCCCACAAGCCGTAAGCCTGATAATTGCTTATCAGTGCGAACCCAGATCAATTTCTGGAATGATCCAGATTGAAACCATTCGGTCTTCTCAGCAATGAGAGAGGGCCGCACCCCAGCGGCGCGGCCCACCCGATGGTCTGCGTCTCAGCGCTTCTTGATCTGCGAGAGCTGGTCGGCCAGGATCTTGTTGGCCTGCACATTGAGGTCGGCCAGCGACGATTTGACGTCCGCACCGCCGACGATGGCGGTCATGGTCTTTTCCATCACGCTGCGAACGGCGTCGTAGCCGGGCACGGCAGGCTCGGCGGTGGCGTTGCGCAGCAGGGCGTAGCCTTTCTTGTACGTGGGGTTGGCCGCGAAGTAGTCGCCGAGTTGACCGGCCACACTCTTGCGGGTGGGAAAGTAGTTACTGCCCTTGGCCCAGGTCGCCTGCACCGTGGGGCTGGCCCAGTACTTGACGAACAGCCAGGCGGCCAGCTCGCGCTTGGCGTCGCCGGTCGCGGGCAGGCTGACGCTCGCGCCGTAGAGATCGACGGTGGGCTGGGCGGTGGTGTGCGGCACCGGGTTGATGCTCCAGGCGAAGGCCGCGCCCTTGTCCACCGCGCTCTTGAAAAAGGTCAGGCCGCTCGACGAACCGATGGAGAACAGCAGCTTGCCGGTGCCGAAGTCGGTCTGATCGCCGAAGTTCTCGGTGACCAGCTTGGCGCAGCCGTCCTTGAACAGGCCCTGCAAGAAAGTCATGGCCTGGGTCGCCGCCGCGCTGCTCAGGGTGAACTTGTTGGTCTTGGCGTCGTAGATGTCGCCGCCGAAGGCGTAGGTCCATGAGGCGAAGCGCGAGGCGTCCACGCTCAGCTCGTAGCCGAGACTGCTGCCCTTGGCCTTGCTGAAGGGCGTCTTGGAGGCCTTGCAGGCCATCGTCTTGAACTGGTCGGGGGTGGTGGGCGGCCCCTTGTAGCCGAGTTCTTTGAGCCAGTCGCTGTTGTAGAACATCACTTCTGCCGAACGCTGCACCGGAAACCCGAGGCGCTGGTTACCGAACACCGGAAACACGTCGGCCTTGTAAATGCCGCTGAAAAAGTCGTTGGCGTCCACCGGACTCAGGCCCCACTTGCGGCTGGCGACCAGTGGATTGAGGTTGAGCAGCGCGTCGCCGAGCTGGTAGGTGGCGGCCTGGTTCTGGTAAGCCACCGTCAGATCCGGCATGGCGGGCGTGCCGAGCACCGGCACCATCTTCTGGTAAATCTGGTCGTAGTTGCCCTGGTACTGGCCCTTCACCGTGATGTTGTAGGGGTTGGATTTGTTGAAGTCGGCGATGATGCCGTCCATGACCTTCGCGTTGTTGCCGGTGAGCTGGTGCCAGAAGGTGACAGTCTGGTTCTTGGAACTCACTGTTTCCCAGTTGACGCTCTGGGCACGGGCGGCACCGGACAGGGCCGCGCCGATCAGCAGGGCGGCAGGCAGCAGGCGAGCGGGGGAGCGCAGTGGGTTTGACATCGGATCTCCTTTTGCAAACGGTAGAACATGATCTGAAGGATGGGGTGAAGTGCCTGGAGGAGCAAGGGACGGTGGGGGAGGGCAACCTGACTCGACTTGCAGCTTCAACCTGCGGCCTGATCGACAGGCCAGGCAGCTCAATTCAACGCGCCGGTGTCAGGCACAGGTCAACTGGCAGCTCAACCTTTCAGGCCGCTGGTGGCCACACCCTCGGTAAACTGGCGCTGAGTGAGCAGGTAGATGATCAGCACCGGCACTACGGCGATGACCGATCCGGCCATCAACAGCTGGGTTTCAGGTCCGGCCTCGCTGATGAAGGTCCACAGCCCCACCGTCAGGGGCCGCCATGTGGGCGTAAACGTCACCAGCAGCGGCCACAGAAACGAATTCCAGGACGCCACGAAGGTCAAGAGGGTCACGGTCAGCAGCGCCGCCCGGCTCAGCGGCACCACGATGGTCACCAGAAAACGCAGGTGGCCAGCGCCATCGAGCTGCGCGGCGTCCCAGAGTTCGCTGGGAATGCGGGCGAAGAACTGGCGCAGCAGAAAAATACTGAAGGCGTTGGCCATGAACGGCACCGTCAGCGCTGCCAGGCTGTCAAGCCACGAGCCGCCCGGCAGCGGCAGGATTCCGCCGCGCACCATCAGGAAATTGGGGATGAAGGTGACGGTCTCGGGAATCATCAGGGTGGCCAGCAGCACCACGAAGAGGGCGTCGCGGCCCGGAAAGGTCATGCGGGCAAAAGCGTAGGCGGCCAGCGCCGAGGTCGTCACCAGCCCCAGGATGGTCAGCGCGCTGATCAGGATGCTGTTGACGAAGTAGCGGTCGAAATTGCCCTGCACCCAGGCCTGGGCATAGTTGCCGAGTCGTGGCTGGTGCGGGAGCCACTGCTTGTTGATGGTCTCGCCCAGCGTCATCAGCGAGGTGGTAAGCATGTACAGAAAGGGCGTCAACGCGAAGATCGCCCCGATCATCAGAAAGAAATAGATCGGCAGGTGCGACCAGTGAAAGACGTAGCTCTCACGCGGCGTGGCAGCGGGGCGCAGTTGTGCCTGCAGCTCCTCTGTCTGAACTGGGCCGCCCTGAATCTGCCTACCCTGGGTCTGCTCAGCCATAAAACACCTTCCTGCCGAAAAAGCGGAATTGAAAGAGGGTCAGCACCAGAATCAGGAAAAACAGCACGAACGACTCGGCGGCGGCCAGGCCGTAATTGTTGGCCTGATAAAAGGTGTCGAAGATGTTGATGCTGGCGGTGTCTACCGTACCCTGGGCCGACGGCACCCGCATCACGTAGAGGTGATTGAAAGCCTGCAAAGTGCCGATCAGCCCGACCAGCGCCACATAAAAAATAACCGGCGAGAGCAGTGGCACGGTGATGGAGAAAAACTGGGCGATGCTGCCTGCGCCGTCGATCTCGGCGGCCTCGTAGAGGTCTCTGGGGATGCCCGTCAGGCCAGCCAGAAAAATAACCACGTTGTAGCCCACATAAGTCCAGACCCCGAACAGCACGATGGTGGCGAGCGCCATGCTCGGCCCGGCCCACACCCCCGGCCACTGAAAGCCGAACAGCACCTGACTGAGCGGGCGCGGATCGAACAACCACTGTTGCGGCGCGAAGTGCAGCCAGCCGAGCACGGTGTTGGCCAGGCTGCTCTCGCGCGGGCTGAAGATGATCCGGAAGACGGCGGCGGTGGCGACCACCGGGATCACGTAGGGCAGAAAATACACCGCCCGGAAAAACCCCTGTCCCTTGATCTTGCCGTAGAGCAGCGCGGCCAGCACGAGCGCCAGCACGATCTGGAGCGGCACACTCAGCACCGCGTAGTACATGGTCACGATCACCGATTGCAAAAAGGCCGCGTCGCCGTGGGTGGTAATCACGCCCCAACTCAGGGCAATCGCCACGCCCGCGCCCAGCAGGGCCAGCGCGGCGGGCAAGCGCCACCAGCGCCGGGCGCTCAGCTCCGCAAAGGCCCCGGTCCACAGCCAGTGCGCCGTCAGAATCAGCACCAGGCCCAGCACGAAGGTCGCCGGGCCGCCCCACGACCCCAGAAGCTGGTGGTAGTTGGCCAGGCCCACGAAATCGCCCTGCCGCACCCGCCAGTTGTAGACACTCATATAGAGCGAGTAGAGAATGGGAAACAGCCCGAACACGCCAATCAGCAGCAGCGCCGGAAGCAAAAAGAGGTAGGCCAGCCAAGCTTCCTGGCGGCGGGCGCGGCGGCGCGGCTGAACCGGGGACTGCTGCACTTGGCGCTGCGGCGGCGCGGTCAAGGGATGTTCCGACAGCGGGGAGGGGTGTGCCGGTTCGTTGACCGCTCGTTCGCGGGCCGAATGGGCGCGGCGCTCAGGGTGTCCATCGTTGCCACCATACAGCCCTGACCCTACGGCGCGGATGTCAGGGCAGAATGTAGCGGGCCGGGTGCAGCGGGAAGGGAGCTAGAGATTACGAGTCGAACCGCTCTTGCTTCAGCTCTCGCGGTACGCGCCCAGCTTGCGAAAGCGCTCGGCCCGCCCGCTGACCCACTCTTCCGGTGATTGCCCGGCCAGCTCGTCGAGGTGGCGGCTGACCGCCTCACCGAGTGCGGCGGCGGCAGCGTCCACGTCGAGGTGTGCGCCGCCGGTGGGTTCGGCAATGACTTCCTCCACGATGCCGAGTTCCAGCAGGTCGGGGGCGGTCAGCTTGAGGGCCTCGGCCGCCTCGGGGGCCTTGGCGCTGTCCTTCCAGATGATGCTGGCCGCCCCCTCCGGCGAGATCACCGAGTACCAGGCGTTTTCCATGATCAGCACCCGGTTGCCGATGCCGATGGCCAGCGCGCCGCCGCTGCCACCCTCGCCGATCACGGCGCAGACGGCAGGCACGCGCAGGCGGCTCATGCGCTGGATGCTCTCGGCAATCGCCCAGCCCTGCCCGCGCTCCTCGGCTTCCAGGCCCGGATACGCGCCCTGGGTATCGATCAATGCCACCACCGGCAAACCGAACTTGTCGGCCAGGTCCATCAAGCGCACGGCCTTGCGGTAGCCCTCGGGGTTGGCACTGCCGAAGCGCCGCTTGATCTTGTCCTTGGTGTCGCGGCCCTTTTGCTGCATCAGGAGCATCACCCGGCGGCCCTGCCAGAGCGCCGGACCGCCGATCAGGGCCTGGTCGTCGCCAAAAGCGCGGTCGCCGTGAAGTTCCACGAAATCCTCGGTCAGGCGCTCGACATACTCCAGTGCGGTGGGCCGCCCGGCGATGCGGGCCAGTTGCACCCGCTCCCAGCGCGTCATGCTGACCTGCTGGCGCAGCCGGGTGAGCTGGGCGCGCAGCGGGGTCAGGGCGCTGTCTAAATCTTGCCCGGTGCTGACGGCAGTGCTTTCCAGATCGCGGATGCGGGCTTCGAGTTCACGCAGGGTCTGGACTGTCGGTGTCTGGGTGGTGCGGGTCTGGTTGGGCCGAGTCACGGGGCCTGCTCCGACTGAACAGAAGCCGGTGCAGCAACGCCCACTGAGGCAGGGTGCAGCAACCGCAGCAGCTTGGCGAGTTCTCCACGCTGCTGGCGACGGTCCACGATCATGTCCACCATGCCGTGTTCGAGCAGAAACTCGGCGCGCTGAAAGCCGTCCGGCAAGCTCTGGCGAATGGTCTGCTGAATGACCCTCGGCCCGGCGAAGCCGATCAAGGCCCCCGGCTCGGCCACGATCACGTCGGCGATGGTGGCAAAGGAAGCGGTGACGCCGCCGGTGGTGGGGTCGGTCAGGATGCTGATATACGGCAGGCCACGCTTTGAGAGGGCTTCAAGCGCCACCGTCGTCTTGGCCATCTGCATCAGCGACAACGCACTTTCCTGCATCCTGGCGCCGCCGGACGCCGCCACCAGGATCAGCGGCAGGCCCTCCTCACCGGCCCGCTCGGCAGCGCGGGCGATTTCCTCGCCCACCACGCTGCCCATGCTGCCGCCGGAGAACTCGAAGTCCATGATGGCGGCGGCCACGCTGAGATTCTCAATCTGGCCGCGTCCGGTCAGAATGGCGTCGGGACGACCCGTCTTGGCCTGCGCGCGCGCCAGGCGCTCCGGATAACTCTCGGTGTCGCGGAAATTCAGGGCGTCCACCGGATGCACCCGCCCCGACCAGATCTCGATCGGCCCGTCGAGCAGTACCTCGGCTCGTTTGGTAGCACCCAGGCGGTGGTGAAAGCCGCAGTTGGGGCACACGTAGGCGTTCAGCGCCAGATCGCGCAGATAGACGTTTTCCTTGCACTGGGGGCATTTGCCCCACAGATCGGGGGTGTCGGCTTCGCTGGGCGGGTTGACCTGCGGGCGACGCCTGCGAAAAAACTTGTCGAGGGCCAAGGCGATGCTCCTTTATGTCGTCATTCTAGCGGTGCGGCGCGCCGCAACATGACCTGTGGCCTGAATGAACCCGGTTCAATTTCCTGATCCGCGCGGCCCGGAGCACCCTCAGTCGCCCAGTTTGCGGCGCAGGTAGGCGTTGAGCGCACTCATTTCCTGGCTGAGCTGGGCCGACGTGACCGCATCGTCCTTGCCCAGATTCACGGCGCTGCTGGGCAGGGCGCGGCCCTGGGTGAGCTGGGCATCCAGGCCAATGAAGCGCTTGTCGAGCGAGGCCTGCAACTGCGCGAAGCGGCTGGCTTCCTGGCTGTCCAAGCTCTGGCGCACCGAGTCGAGGTCGCGCAGCAGCTTGGCAGTGTCGGCCTCACGCCTGAGGGTGCTGAAGCTGGCGGCCACGTAGGCCAGCACCGCGACCAGCGCGCTGGTGATCAGCAGAATGAGGCCCAGCGGCCCGGTGTAGACGGCAAATCCCAGATTGATGTCGTGGACGGCCAGCAGCGAGGCGATATTGAGCAGGCCGAACACCAGGTGCAGCACCAACACGATGATCAGCAAGATGAGACGCATGACTCAAGGGTAACAGAGCTGGGGGAAACAGGGTTGTCCTGCCGAGTGGCCGCCCAGCAGCTACTCCACCCGCCCCAGAATCAAAGCGGGCACTTCCGGCTGAGCTGCCCCCACGCGAATACCGCCGCGCAGCAGCCCGAGCGCCGTGTCCAGCCCGCGCCCGTCACGGTGGAAGAGGCGGGCCAGCACCTCGCCTGCCTGGACAGCCTCGCCCGGTTTCTTGACCAGCTCCACGCCGACGCCGTGATCGATGGCCTCGTTCTTGCGCTCGCGCCCGCCGCCCAGCACCAGCACCGCCTGGCCTACCGAGAAGGCGTCCACCGACTCCACGAAGCCGCCCGTTTCAGCCAGCACCTCGGTGCGCCCAAAGGCCACGTCCAGCTTGTCGGGATCGTCGACGTAGCTGGGGTCGCCGCCCTGGGCGGCCACGAAGGCGCGGAACCTGGCCAGCGCCGAGCCGTCCGAGAGGGTCTGGCGGGCACGCGCCTCAGCCTCCTGCGGGGCCTCGCCGTGCGCACCCAGCGCTTCGACGGCCAGCGCCACGCACAGCTCGGTCAGGTCGTGGGGGCCGTGACCGTTGAGGGTGGCCATCGCCTCCTGCACCTCCAGGCTGTTTCCGGCCAGGTGACCCAGCGGGGCCTCCATGTCGGTCAGCACCGCCCGCACCTTGCGGCCCGCGTGCGTGCCGATGTCCACCATGGCGCGGGCCAGTTCGCGCCCGTCGACGAGCGTCTTCATGAACGCGCCCGCACCCACCTTCACGTCCAGCACGATGGTCTGCGCGCCGCTGGCGAGCTTCTTGGACATGATGCTGCTGGCGATCAGGGGCAGGCAGGCGACGGTGGCGGTCACGTCGCGCAGGGCGTACAAGAGGCCGTCGGCGGGCGCGAGGTCTTTGCTTTGGCCCACCAGCGCCAGCCCAGTCTCGCGCGCCTGCTTGAGAAAGGCCGCGTCCGTGAGTTCGCCGCTCCAGCCGGGAATGCTCTCCAGCTTGTCGATGGTGCCGCCGGTGTGCGCCAGGCCGCGCCCGCTCATCTTGGCGACCGTCAGGCCGAGCGCGGCCAGCATCGGCGTCAGGATCAGGCTGGTCTTGTCGCCCACACCGCCGGTCGAGTGCTTGTCCACGGTGTTGCTCAGGCTGCTCAGATCGAACTGCTCACCGCTTGCAGCCATCACCAGCGTCAAATCGGCCACCTCGCGGGCGCTCATGCCGCGCAGGTACACCGCCATCAGCCAAGCGCTGATCTGGTAGTCCGGCACCTCGCCGCGCACGTAGCCCATGATCAGCGTCTCGAGTTCAGCGCGGGAATGCTCTAGGCCGTCACGCTTACGAGCGATCAGGTCGGGAATGTGAACAGCAGTCTCGGTGTGGGCAGTCATGTGTCCCAGCCTAGCGTCCACCTGAGGGCCCGGCGGCGGGATGCTTCAAGTGAGGCTTAGGCGCAGGGCGCACTCTGCCTGGGGCCTGCTGGCGTGGGCCTGCGCGCCGGGAGATGAAACGTGGATATGCCACGCTGGAATGCCGTTTCCAAACTCATCAGGGCCGCCGCACCTCAGCCCAGGTCGGGTCAGCCCGGACGCCGCCCTCCCAGCCTGGAAGCCAGATTCCAGACCTTCTCGCGCCGCAGCGCGGATTTCACCAGCAAGTCGACCGCCTTTACCCTGGCGCTCACCAGTCTTCTCGTCTGGGCCGTTAGCGGGCCGCTGTTTCACTTTTCCGACGGCTGGCACCTGGTCATCAATACCGGCACCACCATCGTCACCTTCCTGATAATGTTTCTGATCCAGAATGCCGAGAACGAGGACACCCGCGAACTGCACGCCAAACTCGACGCTGTGATAAAGGCGCTGCGGGCCGAGCGCAACATGATTCACGACCCCGAACTGCTGCAACCGACCTCCAATGAGATCGGGGAGGAAATGCGGCTGGGCGAGGACTGAAGGCCGCCCAGCCCGTCATTTTTATGACTGATACTTGACAGGAAGTCAGCAGTCATCACCTTTCCCGCTGCGCCGCGCCCTTATACTGAGCGGTTGATGTGCGGCATCCCACCTCTGGGCCAAGCCGCCCTGAGGAGAGAACGCCACATGACTGCACTATTAGAACCGGGCACCGAATTGACCGCGCCCAGCACCAAAAATAAAGTGGGCTTCATCAGCCTGGGCTGTCCCAAAGCGCTGGTCGATTCCGAGCGCATCCTGACCCAGCTCCGCGCCGAGGGTTACCGGATCGCCGACAATTACGGTGACGCCGACACGGTGATCGTCAACACCTGCGGTTTCATTACGCCCGCCGTGGAGGAGAGCTTATCGGCCATCGGCGAGGCGCTCGACGCGACTGGCAAGGTCATTGTGACCGGCTGCCTGGGCGAGCGGCCCGACAAGATCCTGGCGCGGCATCCCAAGGTGGCCGCCATTACCGGCTCGGAAGCGGTGGACGACGTGATGCGGCACGTGCGTGAGCTGCTGCCGATGGAGCAGCACCCCTTCACGGACCTGCTGCCCACCGCCGCGCCCGGGGCACGCCAGAACGCCCTGCCGGTCAAGGAGAACACCCGCCACGGCGACGTGTTCGCGCCGAGTGTGAAGCTCACCCCGCGCCATTTTGCCTACCTCAAGATCGCCGAGGGCTGCAACCACACCTGCTCGTTTTGCATCATTCCCAAGCTGCGCGGCAAGCAGGTCAGCCGCGACGCCGCAGCGGTGCTCTACGAGGCCTACCGGCTCATTGCGGGCGGCACCAAGGAACTGGTCGTCATCTCGCAGGACACCAGCGCTTACGGCGTAGACATCCGGTACAGGGAAAGCGAATTTCAGGAGACCCAGGTACGCGCCCACCTGACCGATCTGGCCGTCAAGCTCGGCGAAATGGGAGCCTGGGTGCGGATGCACTACGTCTACCCATATCCGCACGTGGAAAAGGTCGTGGAACTGATGGCGGCGGGCAAGATCTTGCCGTACCTCGACGTGCCGCTTCAGCACGCCAGCCCCCGGATGCTCAAACTGATGCGCCGCCCCGGTGCGGGCAAGCAGCTCGACACCATCAAGCGCTGGCGCGAAATCTGCCCCGACCTCACCATCCGCAGCACTTTCATCGTGGGCTTTCCCGGCGAAACAGAGGCCGACTTTCAGGAGCTGCTGACTTTTCTGGAAGAAGCCCGCCTCGACCGGGTGGGGGCCTTTCCGTACTCGGACGTGGAGGAGGCCGACGCCAACGCGCTGCCTGGTTCGGTGGCCGAGGATGTGAAAGCCGAGCGGTTGGCCCGTTTCATGGAAGTGGCCCAGCGCATCAGCGCCGAGAAGCTGGCCGAGAAGGTGGGCCGCATCATGCCGATCATCATCGACGAGTTCAACGACGATGATGACGATGCGCCGGGCACCCGCTTGATCGGGCGCACCCAGGGCGACGCGCCGGGCATCGACGGCCAGGTGTATCTGTTTGCGGGCGAGTTCGCCGGGCACATCAAGATCGGCGACATCGTGGAGGCCCGCATCGAGGAGAGTGACGAGTACGACCTCTTCGGAGAAGTGGTGGCCCGGCCCGAGTGGAGGCCGAACGTGCCGCAGCTGGGCCACTTCGGCATGCACTGACGCCTTAAACGGGCCGCCCCGCCATCATGAAACTGGCGGTCATGCCGCCGTCGATGGGCACCGTCACCCCAGTGATGAAGGCAGCGGCGGGCGAGGCCAGGAAGGACACCAGTTCGGCCACCTCCTGCGGCGTGCCGAGGCGGCGCAGGGCGTGGAGGTCTTCGTAGTCGCGCCGGGTCTGCTCGGGGTTGCTGCTTTCGCCCACCGATTTAAGCAGGTCCTCGGTGGCGATCGCTCCCGGCGCGACGGCGTTCACGCGGATGCCCCTCGGCGCGAGGTCGAGGCACATCGAGCGGGTCAGGTTGATCAACCCGGCCTTGCTCGACGTGTAGGCGACGTTGTTCTGCTCGGCGAACAGGCCCTGCACGCTGGCGACATTGACGACGGCGCTGCCCGGCGGCATCAGCGGCACGCAGGCCCGCGAGAGGCGCAGCGGAGCCGTCAGGTTCACGTCGAGCGCGCGCTGCCAGCCGTCGTCGGGCACGTCCATCAGCGAGCCGCTGGCCCCTTGGTAGGCGGCGTTGTTGACCAGCACGTCCAGCCCGCCCCACTGCTCTCCGGCGGTCTGCACGGCTCGCCCGATATCGGCGGCACTCGTCACGTCGCCTTGCAGGCACAGGGCCTTCTCCAGCGGCGCGGGCAAGTTGAGGTCGAGCAGCAGGGTCCGTGCGCCGCGAGAGGCGAACAGTTCGGCGATGGCCCGGCCAATGCCCTGCGCCGCGCCGGTCACGAGAACCCTGGGGGTCCAATCGGTGGTCATGCGCGCAGCATGCCACGACTCGCCCGGCGCTGAATAGCTCGGAAACCGGCCATACTCTGCACATGTCTTCCATCCTTGAACGTCTGGCCGGACAGCTCATCGTCAGCGTGCAGGCCGACGAGGGTAGTCCGCTGCGAGATACGGCGCATATCCTGGCGCTGTGCCGCGCGGCCCTGCTCGGCGGCGCGGGCGGATTGCGGCTGCGCTCAGCCTCCGATGTCGCTGCCGTGCGCGCCATTACCGGCGTGCCGATCATCGGGCTGACCAAGCAGGTGCAGCCCGGCAGCCCGGTGTACATCACCGCCACGCCCGGCGAGGCCCGCGACATCGCCGCAGCGGGCGCAGACGTGGTGGCCTTCGATGCCACCGACTCGCCGCGCCCCTTCAGCGTGGCCGAACTCACCCAGGCCATCCACGGAGCAGGCGCACTGGCAATGGCCGACGTCAGCACGCTGGAGGAAGCGCAGGCCGCCTACGCCGCCGGGGCCGATATCGTCAGCACGACCATGAGCGGCTACACGCCTCACAGTCCCCGTCAAGACGCGCCAGACTTCGAGCTGATGGTGCAGCTGCGGGCGGCGGGCCTGGCATTTGTCGCAGAGGGGCGGCTCAACACGCCGGAACTGGCGGCACTGGCCCGGCAGCTCGGCGCGCACGCGGTGGTGGTCGGCAGCGCCATCACCCGGCCCGATGTCGTCACCGGCTGGTTTTTACAAGCCCTCCAAGCGGAGCGCTGAGAAAGGTGACCGACACCGCCAGCGCACTGCTTGAGGCTTACGACGCCCAGCTGCGCGAGGAGGCCGAGGTGCTGTCCGCCGACCACATTGACCGGCTCGGTCCGCTGTGGCTGGGCACCTTCGGGGACTTAGGCTTCGTGTCGTACCGTTCGCTGGACGGGATCGCCGACGCTGCCCTGGACAGTCTGATTGCCGAGACCATCGCCCACTTCGGTACTGATCCTCACATCCAAGAATTCGAGTGGAAGACGCGCGGTCACGACGCGCCCGCCGATTTGCCGCAGCGGTTGACCGCCCAGGGCTTTCAGGCCGAGGATCCCGAAACGGTCATGCTGGGAGAGGCGCTGGCGCTGGCCCGGCCCGTGGAGCTGCCCGGCGGCGTGACACTTCGGCGCATCGATAACCAGGCCGACCCCTATCCAGATCTGCTGCAGGCGGCCACAGCACAGGTGCTGGCGTTCGGCGCTCCCTCCAGCGCGGACGATCTGCTGCGCCGCATCGAAAAGGGCGCGGGCCAGGTCGAGGTCTGGGTGGCCGAAACTGAGCGGGAGATGCTCTGCGTAGGCCGCCTGGAGATCATTCCCGGCACCGCGTTCGCCGGGCTGTGGGGCGGCGGTACCCTGCCGGAGTGGCGGGGCCGGGGGCTCTACCGCGCCCTGACGGCAGCCCGCGCCCGGTCGGCACTCAGCCGGGGGGTACGGTATCTGCACAGCGACTGCACCGAAGATTCGCGGCCGATTCTAGAGCGCGGCGGGATGACGCCGGTCACGACGACCACCCCGTATCTGTGGCGACGTTAGCGAGAGGGGACTGGAACTTCTGGTAGGAACGCCAGCGCGTCCTGCACCACCCGCAGCTCGGCCAGCACCTGGGGTCGCCCGTGCGCCGCCAGCTTCGAGAGCCGCTGTACCTGGGCGTTCAGCTCGGCGTGCAGGTGAGGATCAGCCGATTTCAGCAGGTGCGGGCCGTAGCGGAGTGCTGCCGCCCGGGGCAGCCCTGCGTAGGCCGGATCGGGGCCGGGAGATTGCTCGAATTTCAGCACCGGGTAGCGCCAGAAACCGGCAACCAGCGCCTCGGCAGTGAGGTGATAGCCGTGAGACTGCGCCCAGCCCCGCAGCACTTCCGGCTCGGCGTTGGGCTGCAATACCATCTGGGGCGGCAGCCAGGAAGCCCGCGTGAGAATAGCCCGTATGGTGCGCGCGCCCATGCCGGTCAGGCTGGCACTCTGAACCTCATCCGGCGCAATCGGCACGAAGCCGTCGCCCTGGCGCACCTCGATCTGCTGACTCAGGCCCGCCCGCATCACCGCCATTTGAGCGAGTCTCAGCGGACCGGGATGAAGTTCGGCGGCGATGACCCGGCCACACCTGCCCGCTTCGATCAGTGCCAGCGGCAGTGCGGCGTGGTCGGTGCCGATGTCGGCGTGCGTCTCGGCGCGGATGAGGGCCAGCACGGCGCTCAGGCGGGCGTCCAGTTTTGTGTTCAGTGCCCTGCCTCATCCGGCGACGCGTCGCCCTCACCCTGCTGCGGGTGCGCCCCAAGGCGGGCCAGGATGAAGCTGTACGCACCGATGGCCAGCATCACAGCGGCCACACCCAGCCCGAAAGTCAGGATGTCCTGGCTCGACCCGTTCTCCCACTTGATCGCCACGCTGAAAAACTTGACGGCGAGGGCGACCACCACGATGCCCAGCAGTTTCTGCTTGAGGTCGTCGAAGGTGCGGATGTGCAGCCAGGCCGGAAGGTTCATGACCCGCCCCACGAACAGCGACTGCAAGCCTAAGCTGATGATCAGCAGGGCGGTGGCGACCAGCAGATTGTCGGTCTGCTCGATGGCGGCGACCAGCAGGTCCTTGCTGGTCCCGGCCTCGGAAAAGTTCGGCAGCGCTTCCCAGATGACGGTGACGGTCCGGACCGTGCCGTTGACAAACAGCACCAGCGAGAACAGGAAGCTCGACAGCACCCCGAATTCCACGATCAAGCGGGTAAAGCCAAAGAGGGCGTTACCGGACGTGCGGTGAGAAGTTCTGGGCGCGGCCATGGCTGCTCAGGATAGCGGGGCCAGGTCGGTGGGCACCAGGGTGTCGCCCAGCCGGATCACGCCGCCGCGCACCACCCGTGCTGTCAGGCCGCCGTGCCCGCGCACCGCGTTGTAGCCGCCTGCGCCCAGATTTTCCTCCATCCGCGAGCAGGGGTGGCACTCGCCGGTCGCTTCCAGAACGACCTCGCCCACCTGAAAGCGCCGGTCCTTGAGTGAGAGTAGCGAGATGCCCGAGACGACGATGTTGCGCCGGAGCATCTGCGGGGTGACCTCATCCAGCCCCGCCAGGGCCGCCATCACCAGGAAGTGCTCGGCCTGAATCAGCGTGACCTGGCGCTTGCCGGGACCGCCGGGAACCGGCCGGGCGGGCGGCTGGACACTGTTCTCGCCGGGCTGCCCCACCAGCGTCCGCAGGCGCGGCACGCTCTTTTTGCCGTGGTCACCCACGACGCCGAGATTCTCCAGCACCTCCAGTTCGCTCACGCTGATCAGCTCGGCGCGGCGCTGGGGCCGGATGCCCAGCCACTCCACCCGTCCGGGGCGCGGGAAGGTGCTTCTCAGTTCCTGCATGGTTTGCATCCGCGCATGCTAGGGCCTGCTAGACTCGGCGCATGAGGCGTTTGACCCGACGTTCCTATTCATCCTGCCGCTGAGGTCAGGGTCAGGTCAACCACAGCCCGAATACCCCCAACGCGGCGCACTTTCCTGAGCCTGGAAGTGCGCCGCCGCTGTCTGGAGACATATGAACGAAATTCGCCGCAATCTGCCCATCGACGAACAGATCAACCTCCTCAAACGCGGCGTCGTGGACCTGGTGTCGGAAGACGACCTGCGGCGCAAACTAGAGCGGAGCATCGAGACCGGCACGCCGCTGCGGGTCAAGCTGGGGGCCGACCCGACCCGGCCCGATCTGCACCTAGGCCACGCGGTGATTTTGCGCAAGATGCGGCAGTTTCAGGACCTGGGCCACAAAGTCATCATGCTGATCGGAGATTTCACGGCCATCATCGGCGACCCCACTGGCAAGTCCAAGACCCGCCCGCCGCTGACGCTGGAAGAGACCCGTGCCAACGCCCAGAGTTACCTTGAGCAGTGCAAGCTGATTTTGCGCCAGGAGCCGGGAGTGCTGGAGCTGCGCTACAACGCCGAGTGGCTCGAACCGATGGGCTACGCCGACGTGATCCGGTTGGCCAGCCGCTACACCGTGGCCCGCATTCTGGAACGTGACGACTTCACCAAGCGCCTCGCTGGCGGCGTGCCGATTGCCTTGCACGAGCTGCTCTACCCGCTGACCCAGGGTTACGACTCGGTGGCCCTGCACGCCGACGTGGAGCTGGGCGGCACCGATCAGCTGTTCAACAATTTGGTGGGCCGTGCCCTGCAACGCGACTACGACCAGGAACCGCAGGTGGTCATGACCCTCCCGCTGCTGGTCGGCCTGGACGGCACTGAGAAGATGTCCAAGAGTCTGGACAACTACATTGGCCTGACCGACGCGCCGCACGAGATGTTCGCCAAGCTGATGAAGGTGCCGGACAATCTGCTGGACAATTACTTCACGCTGCTGACCGACTTGCCCGCCGAGCGGATTCGGTCGCTGCTGGCCGGGCATCCGGTAGAAGCGCACCGGGAACTGGCCCGCCACGTCACCCGCGACTTTCATCCCGATGCCGATCTGGACGCGGCCCAGGCGCGGTTTCAGTCTGTCGCCAGGGGCGGCATCCCCGAGAACATTCCCAGCTTCAGCGTCCCCAGAACCGACGCCAGCGCCGAGGGCAGCTATCCTGCTGCCCGCTTGATGGTCATCGCGGGCCTGGAAGCCTCCCTGGGGGCCGCGCGGCGCACCATCACGGGAAAGGGCCTCAAGGTGGACGGCCAGCCCTTCCTGGAGCCCCTAGGAGCCTTGACGCTTCCTGAAGGTGGCCTGGTAATTCAGAAAGGCAAGGACAAGTTCGCCCGGATGCTGCCGGAAGGCTGAGCGGGCGCGTTCGACCCACTCAAAAGGGAAACGGCCTCAACACCGTTTCCCTTAACTTTTCCTTGAAACTACGGTCAAAACCAAAAGTTATCCACAGGAGGGTGTGGATAAAACCCCGTGCCTGTGGATAAAAACCGCTGATCTGTGTGCTGACGCCGCGCTGACACGGCCTTTTTAGAGTGAGAGACTTTGCGCTTCGTGCCAGCGCTCACTTTTTGCTGTCGGCTCAGCGCCGCAGGGTTTCGACGCGCACCATGTTGGTGGTGCCCTGTACGCCGAACGGCACGCCCGCCGTGATCACGTAGCGGTCGCCGTCGTCAGCCAGCTTGCTCTTGCGCAGTTCCGTGTTGGCGATACGCACCATGTCGTCGGTGTCACGGGGATCCTCGCTGAGCATCGGCACCACGCCCCACGAGAGGGCCAGCTGGCAGCGGGTCTGCTCGTTGGGGGTCAGGGCCAGCACCGCCAGATGCGGGCGGTTCTTGGCGACCCGCATCGCCGCGCCGCCGGTCTTAGTGAAGCTGACGATGGCCGCTGCGCCCAGGCGCTCACCGATGTTGCAGGCCGACAGGGCAATGGCGTCTTGCGGCAAGCTGGTATCCATGCTGTTGGCGCGCATCACGTTGTAGGCCTCGCTGCTCTCGGCCTCGCGGGCGATACGGTCCATCATGGCCACCGACTCCACCGGGTAGAGGCCCGCCGCCGACTCGGCCGAGAGCATCACCGCGTCGGTGCCGTCGTAGATGGCGTTGGCCACGTCGCTGGCCTCGGCGCGGGTGGGGCGCGGCAGGCTGATCATGCTTTCTAACATCTGGGTGGCCGTGATGACCGGCTTGCCCGCTTCGCGGCATAGCCGGATGAGGCGCTTTTGGATGGTCGGCACCTGCTCGGGGCGCATTTCCACGCCCAGATCGCCGCGCGCCACCATGATGCCGTCCACTTCCTTGAGGATGTCGTCGAAGCGGTCGACCGCCTGGGGCTTCTCGATCTTGGCCATCAGCTTGGCCTTGGAGCCGAAGCGCGCCAGATAGTGCCGGGCCAGCAGCAGATCGTCGCGGCTGCGCACGAAGCTCAGCGCCACCCAGTCCACACCGAGTTCCGCGCCGAACTCCATGTCCTCCACGTCCTTGTCCGACAGCGCGGGCACGGCCAGATCGGCCTCCGGCACGTTGATGCCCTTGTTGTTCTTGAGGACACCGCCGACCACCACCGTCGTGTGAACGTCGTTGCCGCTCACACCCTCAACGCGCAGGGCCATGTTGCCGTCGTCAAGCAGCAGATTCATGCCCGGCTTCACGTCACCGATCAGGCCCTTGTAAGTGGTGCCCACGCGGGTCTCGTCGCCCTCCACGTCGTCCATGCTGATGATGAACGGATCGCCTGCGTGCAGCGTCACCGCACCTTCCTTGAAGCGGGCCACCCGGATCTTGGGACCTTGCAGATCCTGCAAGATGCCGATGGCCACGTTCTTGCGCTTGGCGAGTTCACGCACCATGTTGTAGGTTTCGCGGTGGTCTTCCTTGCTACCGTGGCTGAAATTCATGCGAACGACGTTCAGTCCAGCGTCGATCATCTTCTCCAGCACTTCGGGGCTGCGGCTGGCGGGACCGATGGTGGCAACGATCTTGGTGGCACGGTCAAAATGTTTCATGGCTCTCCAGTATTGTTTTGGAATCACTTCCAGAAAGAAAATTCAGTGACGAGAAGATTGACTCTGATTCAAGCGTAAACCGCCAGCACTCAGCCAAGAAGCAGCTGAATACTGGCGGTCAGTTGAGATCGTTAGCGTAACGCCTTGCGGCCCAGAAACTGCGCCGCGCCGCCGAGTTCGTCTTCGATTCTCAGCAACTGGTTGTACTTGGCGATGCGGTCGCTGCGGCTGGCCGAGCCGGTCTTGATCTGCCCGGCGTTGGTCGCCACCGCCAGATCGGCGATGAAGGCGTCCTCGGATTCGCCGGAGCGGTGGCTGATGATGGTGCCGTAGCGGTTGCGCTTGGCCAGCTCAATGGCGTCGAGCGACTCGGTGAGGGTGCCGATCTGGTTGACCTTCACCAGAATGGCGTTGCCGACGTTGGTGTCGATGCCGCGCTGAAGGCGCTCGGGGTTGGTCACGAACAGATCGTCGCCGACGAGCTGCACACTGCTGCCGATGCGCTGGGTCAGCAGCTGCCAGCCGTCCCAGTCGTCTTCGGCCAAGCCGTCCTCGATGCTGACAATCGGGTAGCGGCTGGCCCAGTCCTGCCAGAAGTCCACCATCTGCTCGCTGCTCAGCACCCGCCCCTCGGATTCGAGGTGGTACTGGCCGTCCTTGAACAGTTCGGTCACGGCAGGGTCGAGCGCGATGGCCACATCCTTGCCCGGCTCGTACCCGGCCTTCTCGATGGCTTCGAGCAGCACCTGCAGGGCTTCCTCGTTGCTCTTGAGGTCGGGAGCGAAGCCGCCCTCGTCGCCGACGTTGGTGTTGTAGCCGCGCCCAGAGAGCACTTTCTTGAGGTTATGGAAGATCTCGGCTCCGTAGCGCAGCGCCTCGCGGAAGCTGGGCGCGCCCACCGGCATCACCATGAACTCCTGAAAGTCCACCGAGTTGTCGGCGTGTGCCCCACCGTTGATCAGGTTCATCATCGGCAGTGGCAGGGTGCGCGCGTTGGCTCCGCCGAGGTAGCGGTAGAGCGGCACGTCGAGTTCGGCGGCAGCAGCGCGGGCTGTGGCCAGGCTGACCGCCAGGATGGCGTTGCCGCCCAGCGCGCTCTTGTTGGGGGTCCCGTCGAGGGACAGCATGGCCGCGTCAATTACGCCCTGCTGGCTGGCGTCCATGCCTTCGAGCGCCGGGGCAATCTTGTCGTTGACGTTGGCGACGGCCTTTTGCACGCCCTTGCCCATGTAGCGTCCGCCGCCGTCACGCAGCTCCAGCGCCTCGTGGCTGCCGGTGCTGGCCCCCGAGGGCACGATGGCACGGCCCATGTACCCGCTCTCCAAGTACACTTCGGCTTCGACCGTCGGGTTTCCGCGTGAGTCCAGCACTTCACGCGCTTTGATGGTTTCGATGTTCATGACATTCCTCCGGTGGGGTGACTCCTGGGGCGGGCAGCGCTGCGGTCTTGATGATCGCTCGCCTGTGTCAGAGCAGCGTTTTGGAATACAAAACCGCCTGACTCAGAAAAGCGTACTTCCGACACTATACCGCGCTTTGCCGGGCGAAGCATGGCACCCGGTCTAGCGTGCCGGGCCACTCGCGGCAGCGCAGCCCCAGACCCGTCATCAGACCCGCAACGGCACGACCACAGCCAGGTAGCCGCCGTCGCCGCTGGCCCTGAACATGGCGGGGCTGGTGGGGCCGGAGAACCGCATCTCGGCGTCGCCCTCGATGGGACCGAGCGCGTCGAGCACATATTTGGCGTTGAACCCCAGGCTCATGGCCGGCTCTGTACCCTCCTGCTGCACGTCCAGGGTGTCCTGACCGCGCCCGTAGTCGCCCTCGGCGGCCAGCCGCAGCTTGCCCTCGCTGACCTGAAACTCGACCCGGTTGTTGGCATTCTTGTCGGCCAGCACGGCCACCCGCGAGACGGCCTCCTTGAGGGCGGCGGCACTCAGCGTCACGGTGAGCTTGATGTCGCGCGGGATGACCCGCTCATAGTCGGGAAAGTCGCCATCGAGCAGCTTGACGTTCATGCGGACCCGGTCGGTCTGGATGCCGAGCAGACCCTCGCCGTAGCTCAGCTGCACCTCGCCGTCGCGCAGCACCCGCACCAGTTCGTCGGCGCTGCGGGCGGGGATGATCATGTTTCTGGCCTCACCTGGCGCGCTGAATTCGCGCAGGGCCAGTCGGAAGCCGTCGGAGGCCACGACGCGCGCCGTCTGGCCGTTTTGCTCAACCTTGATGCCCCGGAAAACCGCCTGAAACGCCTCGTTGCTGGCGGCGTAGCGCACGCTGGAGAGCGAGCGGGCCAGTTCGGCCGCGCTGAGGGTGGCGTCGGCGCGTGAGGAGAACACCAGTTCGGGGTAGGCGTCGAGGTCGCCGGTTTGCAGCTTGAATTCCGAGCCACTGGCCCGCACCGAGAGTTCCGAGCCGCTGAGTTCGAGTTCGACGAGTTCGCCGCCCAGGTTGCGAACGATCTGCGCCAGCAGGTGCGCCGGCACCACCAACGAAGCGGGCTGCTGAATTTCCGCCGGAACCACGCAACTGAGATCGATTTCGAGGTTGGTGCCGCTGAGCGTCAACCCGCGCTCACTGGCTTCGATTTTCAGTGCCGTGAGCAGGGGATTGCTGCTGCGGCTGGGAATGACCCGTTCGAGCAGACCCAGACCTTCGCTGAGGGTTTTCTTGGTGACGTGTGCTTGCATCTGGCTCCCATTCTGACAGCTTTTGACTCATGGAGGTTTTCGGCTACTGGCCTCACCCTGAAACGGAGCCGAGAGGCAAAACCTAAAAACCCTATCTTTAACCGATCTGTTTAACTAATAAAACTAGTAGTAGTAGTAATAGGGCTTGTGGATACTGTGGATAAGTGCTCTCAAGCTGCGCTGGGCGCGTAAAAGTTTTCCACAGGGGGGGTGTGGATAAGTGCCAAAACCTGTGGATAACCTGTGGATAACTCGGGCACTTATCCACAGGCCTAACTGACCCAGGGTTATCCACAAAGTTATCCACAGAAAAAAGGCACTTATCCACAGGTTATCCACAGGGTTATCCACAGAAAGTGAAACTCAGCACCACCAGACTAGACAATCTCTCACAATTCAGAATCGGGTGTCCTGTACGTCGTTTTCAGGGTCATCCAGGCCGCTGAGCTGCCGTTTGAGGTCGTCAATGACCAAAGTCAGTTCGGCGTCTTTTTGGATGTTGTCGGTGACCTTCGAAATGGCATGCATGACCGTCGAATGATCGCGGTCGAAGAAGCTGCCGATCTCAGGCAGCGAATGGCTGGTGAGGTCGCGAATGAGGTACATGGCAATCTGGCGCGGCACCACCACCTCACGCATGCGCCCCGAGCCGCGCAGCAGTTCGGCCCCGAGACCGTAGCGCGCCGCCACGGTGCGCAGCACGTCTTTCATCTCCACCTTGATCTCCAAGGGCGTGAAGACGTGCGAGAGCGCCTTGGCTGCTACCGCCCGCGAGAACGGCACGTTGTTGAGGCTGGCGTAAGCCACCACCCGCATCATCGCGCCCTCCAGCTCACGGATGTTGGCCGTGACTTGCCGGGCGATGAGTTCGAGCACGTCCTGGGGAATGTCGATGCGATTGTGCTCGGCGTTCATCTTGAGAATCGCCACGCGTGTCTCGAATTCAGGCGACTGGATGTCGGTGATGAGTCCCCACTCGAAGCGGCTCCTCAGTCGGCCTTCCAGCGTCTGGATCTCGCGCGGCGGCCGGTCGGAACTCAGGATGATCTGCTTGTGGTTTTCGTAGAGCGCGTTGAAGGTGTGAAAGAACTCCTCCTGGGTGCGCTCCTTTCCGGCCAGAAACTGAATGTCGTCGACCAGGAGCAGATCCACGCTGCGGTAGCGGTTGCGAAACTGCGCCATCTTGTCGTCGCGGATGGCGTTGATGAGGTCGTTGGTAAACGACTCGGTGGAGACGTATTCGACCCGCTTGCCGGGGAATCTCTCGGTCATGTAATGGCCGACCGCATGCATCAGGTGGGTCTTGCCCAGGCCCACGTCGCCGTAGATAAACAGCGGGTTGTAGGCCTTGCCGGGCGACTCGGCCACCGCCAGCGCCGCCGCGTGGGCCAGGTTGTTGTTGGGGCCCACCACAAAATTCTCGAAGATGTATTTGGGATTGAGATTCGGTGCGGGCACCGGGGCCACCGGCGCGGCCCGTGGACTCGGGCGCGGCGCGGCGGGCGGTGGTGCGCTCAACATCAGGGTGTCCTGTGCGGCCGGCAGCACCTGAAAGCTGACCTGCGGATTCTGCGCGCCCAGTGACCTCAGCGCGTCTTCGAGCAGTTCGAGGTAGTGCTTACGAAACCACTCCTGCGCGAAGCTGTTGCGCACGCCCAGGATGAGCGCGCCCTGCTCCACGCCGATGGCCCGCACCGGGGCGAACCAGGTGTGGTATTCGACTTCCGAGATGTTTTTGCGGACGTATGCTTGCACGTCCGACCAGATTTCCTGCGAGATACGCCTACCTCCTGAGCGGGCCGAGACCAACCTGCTCTCCGAGCAAGCCGCCTCCCACGGCCCGGATGCTGTGGTGTGGGGCGTCTCGCCGACCTGTGGGGCGCATCATAGCACCCGCTTTTCGTCCGTGCCGGAGCGCGGCTGGACCGCAGAAAACCGGCTTCCAGACGCTGCGCCGCGCCGCCGTGAGACAGAGGGGAGTGAGATCAGGGGCTGAGGTGGTAGAGCGCGCCGCTACTCTCGAACCAAACTTGCGAGGCCGCGTCCAGGCCTAGGGCGCGGGGGCCGTCGCCGGGGACGTTGACGGCCTGGGCGTCGAGCTGACCGGGTAGCCAGCGGTAGAGCGCGTGGCGGGAGAGGTCGGCGGCCCACAGTGTGCCGTCGGGGGCCGCGCTGAGGGCAGCGATGCTGGCCCCGGCAGGCAGATTCACGTCGCTGACCTGGCCGGAAGCGGTGTCGAGGCGGCCCACCTTGCGGCTCCAGGCGTCCATGAACCAAACCAAGCTGCCGCTGCTGGTCAGCAGGCGCGGATAGCTCTTGCCGCTTACTCCCACCGGGAACGCCTGGGTCTGCTGGGTGGAAGGATCGAAACGGATGATCGCCGGAGCGGTGTAGAAGCGCGAGAAGTACAGCGGCCCGCTGGCTGAGGCGATCAGGTCTTCGGCGTTGTCCTGCACAGGATGAGCCTGCTGCGTGCCGGAGAGTGGGTCGAGTTCGAGCAGGGCGTCCTGACGGTACTGCAAGGCCCACAGCCGCCCATCGCTGCTGCGGGTCAGGCTGTTGAGGGTGTCGCCAGGGGTGCCCAGCGGCAGGTGCCTGAGCGCTGCGCCGGGTTTGGCGGCCCCGACCCAGTTGCCCGCGACGTTTTGCACCAGCAGGTAGCGGGTGCCGTCGGGCGCGATCACCTGCGATGTCAGGCCCTCGGTGTCGCTGAGCGGCAGTTCTTCGGCCTGGGCCGCGCCGCTGGCCGCGTCCACCGTGATGACGGTGTGGCGCTGCGGATCGGGGGCATTGACCGGCGGCAGCAGATACACCTTTCCGCCAGTGGCCCGCAGACTGCTGGCCTGGTATCCCGCAACCGGCAGTGGCCGCCGCTCAAGGGCTAGCACCGGCAGATCAACGCTGCGCGTGGGGCCGCCTGCCCGGACGCTGAGCCGCACCGACAGGCCCTGACCTGCCTGACCGCTGACCGTAATCGGCACCCGTACCCCACTGCCGTCGGCCACCGCCGCGCCGACCTCGATGGTCAGCCCCGGCACGCTCTGGGCCGTGACGCTGACCTGACTGGGCGACGCCGACGCCACCCAGACACTGCCGGGCATGGGCACGGGGCCGCTGAGCGCCGCCGTGACGATCAGGCGGCTGACGGCGCTGGTGCCGGTGTTGCCTGACGAACTGGCCGCCGCGCTGCTCTGGGCCGGGCCGGGTGCAGGCAGATTGCCGCAAGCGCCCAGCAGCACGCCCAGGGTGAGGAGGCCGGGGGTCAGCAGGCCGTAGCGCCAACCGGCCCGGCGGGGAAGAGCAGTCAGGGTCATAGGTCTATGACACTCCCGGACCTGGCACCAAGCTCTTACAGCCCTGCCTTAAGGAACGCCGTGTGCCCCCCTATGAACTCCGGGCGAGGTCGCCGGATAGGATGACTTCCATGCTGCTCTGGACCCGCCAGCACTGGCGATCGCTCCTTACCCTGGCCGTGCTGATCGTGCTGCCGCTCTTCTTGCTGGGCAATCTGGCCGACGACATCCGCGAGCGCGAGGTCTTTTCCTTCGATGCGCCAGTTACATTGTGGCTGCGCGCCAATGCCCCGGCCTGGTTTCGGCAGGTGGCGCTGGCCCTGAGTGCTTTCGGCAGCGCCACCTGGATGACCCCGGTGAGTGCCGTGTTGCTGGTGGTCTTCTGGCGCAAGTCCGCTGCGATGGGCCGCTACTTCCTGTTCTCGCTGGGCGGCGTGATGCTGCTCAACATCCTGCTCAAGGCGCTGATCGGCCGGGTGCGTCCGCAGATCGTGGACTGGCTGTGGCAGGAGGGCGACAAGAGTTTCCCGAGTGGTCACGCGACGATGGCTGCTGCCCTGACCGTGACGCTCGTCGCCCTGCTGTGGCGCACCGGCTGGCGCTGGCCGCTGATCGTGGTCGGCACCCTCTACACCCTGCTGATGGGTGCGGCGCGGGTCTACGTGGGGGTGCATTACCCCACCGACGTGCTGGGCGGCTGGGCGCTGGGCACCCTCTGGGCAGCGGGCACGGCGATGGTGCTGTGGCCTCGGCTGCGGCAGGCTCAGCAGCACGCCGAGCAGCCGGGCACAGTGGCGCACGCCGACTGAAACCTGCTCAGCGCCAGGGCTGCATCAGGGCCGCGCCGTGCTCCTTGAGCCAGCGCTCTGCGGTCCGGTACTCGGGAACGAGCCGCGCGACCTCAGCCCAGTAACGCGGCGAGTGGTTGAGTTCGGCCAAGTGGGCGATCTCGTGGGCCGCCACATAATTCAGAATCTCTGGCGGGGCCAGCAGCAGCTTCCAGTGCAGCCGCACCACCCCCGCCGCCGTGCAACTGCCCCAGCGGCCAGCGGCGTTGGTGATCCGGGTGGCAGTCAGTGGGCGGCCCCGATTCAGCTGGACGGCGTAGTGCTGGGTGATGGGCGCAAAAAGCCTCAGCGCCTCGGCCCTGTACCAGGCCTCCAGGGCGGTGCTGAGCGCTTCTGGCGGTGCGTAGAGTTCTGTGCCGACCCGCTGGGCCCGCCGCAGGCCCGGTACGGCCCGCAGGGTCAGCGCCTGGCCCAGATACGGCAGGGCGAATCCATCGATGAGCGGTAAAGCGTCCGGCTGATGCTGCTGAAGCTGCTGCAGATGCCGCTCGGCCCAGGCCCGCTTGTCTTCCACGAATCGGCGCAACCGGGCTTCCTCGGTGCGCTCAGGCGCGTAGACGGTCAGCCCCTGGGCCGTGACGCGCAGGCCCACCGTGCGGCGATTGCTGCGGCGCAGCTGGACTGGCAGGCCACCTACCGAGAGACCGGGCAGCACGGGCAGGGGAGGGGCCATGTCTGTAGTCTAGAAGCGCAGACCGGCCAGCAAAAAGCGCCCGAGTTACCCCGGACGCCCATAAACCCTGGATTCAGAGGCTGCTGTACGCGCCCTTAAAGGTGTCACACTGGTTGGGGTCGCCGCCTTTGAGGCCGGTGGTAAACCACTTGGTGCGCTGGGCGGCGGTTCCGTGCGTGAACGAATCCGGCACGGCGTAGCCCCGGCCCTGCTTTTGCAGGTTGTCGTCGCCAATGGCGCTGGCAGTGCTGAGGGCCTGCTGCACGTCCGTCTGGGTGATCTTGGTGTACTGGGCGGTCTTGTTGCCCCACACCCCGGCAAAGCAGTCGGCTTGCAGCTCCAGGCGCACGCTGACCTGATTGGCCGCCGCCTCGCTCTGGGCGCTGCGCTGGGCGCGCTCGGCCTGATCCGAGATGCCCAGTTCGTTTTGCACATGGTGGCCGATCTCGTGGGCGATGACGTAGGCGTAGGCGAAGTCGCCGCCGCCGCCGAGCTGACTTTTCATTTCGTTGAAAAAATTGGTATCGAGGTACACCTTGCTGTCGAGCGGGCAGTAGAACGGCCCAACCGCGCTGTTGGCCGTGCCGCAGCCGCCCGAGGTTCTACCGGAGTAGAGCACCAGTGTCGGCTCGGTGTACTGCTTGCCCGCCGCCTGAAAGACCTTGCCCCAGACATCGTTGGTGCTGCCCAGAATCTTTTCCACGAACTGCCCTGTGGTGTCGGCGGGTGTGCTGTCGGTCTGACCCTGGCTCTGGGATGATTGCGGCTGTGTCTGGGGCTGCGACTGCGTCACCGAGCCGCCCGAATCGCCGCCGCCCAGGATGCTGCTGGGGTCAACGCCGAAGAACATGGCGATCAGGGCAATGATGACGGCCCCGATGCCGCCCGCGGCCACCCCGCCGCCGGGAATGCCGCCGCCCCCACCGCCGCGCCGATCTTCGATGTTGCCGCTGCCCGGCAGGTTTTTCCAGTCCATGTTGGTGTCTCCTTGAAGTTCGGTAACAGAAATTTGATGACAGGCGTTCTTGCCTTCATTCTAGGCGGCTGCACCTGACGAGGCGTTCAGGAATCGTTGCGCCTTCCTAGAGAGTGGCCTGGGTTGTCAGGGGTAGGCTGAAGGCATGACCGATTCGCGCCTGACCTTTGATTTCTCGGTGCTCAGCGCCGCTGAGCGCTACAAGCTCGTCACCGGGGTGGTCGTGCCGCGCCCGATTGCCTGGGTGAGTACCCTTAACCCTGACGGCAGCGTCAATCTCGCGCCGTACAGCTTTTTCGGGCTGATGGGGTCGGATCCGGCGGTCGTGGCCTTCTCGCCGGGTGACCGCGCGGCGGGGGTGCCCAAGGACACGGCCCGCAACATCGGCGCGGGTGGCGAGTTCGTGGTCAATCTGGTGAGTTACGGCGCGGCGCAGGTGATGAACCTCAGCGCCACCGATTTTCCGCCGGATCACGCCGAACCCGAGCATTTGGGCATCGCGCTCTCGGCGTCGAGTCGGGTGAAGGTGCCGCGCGTGTCGCTCAGCCCGGCCAGCCTGGAATGCCGCGAGTTCCAGACCGTCACGCTGGGCCACACCCGCATCGTGCTGGGCGAGGTGCTGGCCCTCAGCATCGCTGCCGAGCACATGCAGGACGCCGAGAAGCACTACGTGGACACCCCCTCGCTCGACCTGATCGGGCGCATGGGCGGGCGCGGCGGCTACGCGACCACCCGCGACGCCTTCGAGATTCCGCGCCTGACGTATCAGCAGTGGCTGGCCGAACGTGACGACATCTGACCTTCGCCGCGCTGTGCCAGACGACGCCCCCGCCCTGGCCCGCGTCCACGTGACAAGCTGGAGCGAAACGTACCAGGGGTTGATGCCTGACGGGTTTCTGGCGGCGATGACAGGGAAGGCCCGGCGCGAACGCCGCCAGATCATGTGGCGGCAACTCCTTGAAACGCAGCAGCAAGACGTGTTGGTGGCTTTAGCGGGCGGCGAGGTGGTGGGGTTCGTCTCTGGCGGCCTGACAAGTTTCACCGGATATGACGCCGAACTGTTGACCCTCTACGTGCTCAGATCAGCCCAGGGCGTCGGCTTGGGGCGGGCATTGGTGGCTGGGTTGGCTCAGGTTCTCGCCACACGCGGCCACCGTTCGATGATGCTGTGGGTGCTGGACACCAACCCCACGCGGGCCTTCTACGAACACCTGGGCGGCCTGATGATCGCTGAGAAGACCGAGGTCGTGCTGGGCGGCGAACTGCGCGAGGTGGCCTACGGCTGGGCAGAGCTTGGAACGCTGCTCTGAATTTCCCCCGAAGTGTTAGCCTCAGAGCCATGACTGTGAGTGCTTCCCGCGCCCGCTGGACTTCCGAGCGCGCCCGCAAGGTGCCCGAGAGCGTCTTCGCTTTGATGGACGCCGCCAAGATGCGGGGCCGCGCCAGTGGCCGGAGCATCATCGACCTCAGCATCGGCTCCTCGGACCTCGCGCCGCCGGACGCCGCCCTGGAAGCGCTGCGGCAGGCCACCTTCGACCCGCACACCTACCAGTACCCGCTGTTCTCGCACACGGCTCCGTTGCGGCGAGCGGCGGCGGCTTACCTGGCGCGGCGCTACGGCCTGAGTCTCGATGCCGACACCGAGATTCTGCCGCTGATCGGCGCTCAGGAAGGGCTGGCCCACCTGCTGCTGGGTGTGACCGATCCTGGCGACACACTGCTGCTGCCCGACCCCTGCTACCCGCCCTACTACGGCGCAGCGGCGGTGGCGGGCCTGCGCACCTGGCCACTGCCGCTGACCGCCGAGCGCGGCTTTTTGCCGGATCTGGACGCCGTGCCGCAGAGCGTCTCGGCCCGCGTCCTGCTACTCAACTACCCCAACAACCCGACCTCGGCCACCGTGCCGGACGGCTTTTTCGAGCGGGTGCGGGCCTGGTGCGCCGAGCGCGGCACGCTGCTCATTCACGACCATCCCTACGCCGAGCTGACCTTCGGCGGCTACCGCGCTCCCAGCGCCCTGGCCGGTGGCACGGCAGGTGTGGTGGAGCTGCACAGCTTGTCGAAAACGCACCACATGGGCGGCTTCCGGGTGGGCTTCGCGGCGGGCGATCCGGATGCGCTCTCGGCGCTCGCGCGGGTCAAGGGCGCGGTGGACTTTCACCCATACCTGGGTATTCAGGCGGCGGCGGTGGCGGCGCTCGGCACGCCCGCCAGCGGCCTGGAGGTTTTTCAAGCCCGGCGAGACGCCCTTGTTCCGGCGCTGCACGCGCTCGGCTGGGCGGCCGAGTGGCCGCAGGCCAGCATGTATGTCTGGGCACGGCCCCCCGGCCTGACGGGGAGCGTCTCCTACGCCGTGCGCGCCGCCGAGCAGACCGGCGTGGCGCTGGCTCCGGGCCGGGCCTTCGGAGAGCAGGGCGAGGGCTACCTGAGATTCGCCCTGGTGCAGCCGCCGGAAGTGCTGCGGGAAGCGGCGGCGCGGCTGGCCGGGGTGGCCGTTTCTTGATTCGGCCTGCCGTTGCCGCCGACCTGCCTGCCCTGGCCCGCATCTACAACGCCGGAATCCTGGGCCGCAATGCCACCTTCGAGACGCGCCTGCGAACGCCGGACGATCTGCGCGACTGGCTGACCGGCCCCGGCCCCTGCCTGGTGCTGGATGAGGGCGGCACGGTCATGGGCTTCGCACGCGGCAGCCAGTACAGCAGCCGGGCATGCTACGCGGGCATTCTCGACCATGGCGTGTACGTGGCCCGCGAAGCGCAGGGCCGGGGATACGGCGCGACGCTGCTGCTGGCCCTCGCAGACGCCGCCCGCCAGGCTGGATTTCATAAGCTGACCAGCCGGGTGTTCGTGCGCAACGCGGCCAGCCGTGCTGTTCACCGCAAGGCCGGGTTTCGGGAAGTCGGCGTGCATCTTCGGCATGCCCAACTCGGCGGCGAGTGGCTGGACGTGGTGACAGTCGAAATCAGTCTCTGAAAAGCGGTCAGCCGCCCTTGGCCGTCAGCACCAGCGCCTGAATTTCCTTGACCGTGGCGATCTCGCGGAGTTTCTCGGCGTCGAGGTCTCCGGCGCGGGCCAGGGCCTCGGCTTTTTTCTTGTCGATGCTGGCGACTTCCAGCGTGGCGGCGTCGCCGAACACCTCGCGGAAGCGCTCGGGCGGGTATTCCAGCCGCCGCTGCACCTTGACGCTGGAGCGGTAGAGGTCGGTCTCGGCCTTTTCCCCGCGCAAGAGAGCGGCCTTGATGACCTCACCCAGCTCCGCTTTCTCGGCTTCCAGGCCCAGCAAAGTGTCGCGCAGGGTGGCGTAGCGCTCCAGCAATTCGCTGAGGGTCGGCGGCGTCTCGGGATCAAGGGGGCCGTCAGTCATGCTGACTATCCTAAACGCCCAGGTCACCCGGCGGCGCACTCTAGACTGCGGGGCGTGAGTGATCCCCGTGACTGAACTAGACCCCCGCGAAGTCGAGCGCCGCCTGCTGGACGCCATCCGGCGCGGCCCCAGCATGCAGGAGATCGCCAAACTCAAGCACGCCGACGTGCAGACACCCAGCGCCGCCATTCGAGCACTGCAAGACGGCAACGCCCGCTTCTTTTCCGGTCAGGCCTCGCGCCCGGAACTGGGAGCCAACGAACGTCGCGCCCAGATCATGGGCCAGACGCCGTTCGCCGCGATTCTGGCGTGCTCCGACAGCCGGGTGCCGGTGGAACTGGTGTTCGACCAGGGCTTCGGCAATTTGTTCGTGGTGCGGGTGGCGGGCAACGTGATGGGCGCAACCGGCCTCGCCACCCTGGAATACGCCATTTTGCACCTCGACATTCACCTGCTGGTGGTTATGGGCCACGAGGGCTGCGGGGCCGTCACCGCCGCGCTGCTGCCGGAAGAAGACATTCTGGCCGAGCCGCCCGCCTTGCAAGCCCTGATCCGCAGCATTCAGCCGAGCTTGCAGGGTTTGCCGCCGATTCGCGACAAGAAGGCCCGGATGCGGGAAGCGGTCATCAACAACGTGCGCTATCAGGTGGCGGCCCTGCGCGAGCAGGCCGTGATCGCCGAGGCCGAGAAACGCGGCCAGATTCAGGTGATCGGCGGCTTTTACGAGATCGGCTCCGGCGCGGTGGACCTGCTGGTTGACGAGGAAGATTTGCGCATCTGATCGCCGAATAGGTGCAGCCTAAACGCTTTGCCAAGCCTACCAGTTTACAAAACAGGTCAACAGGTGTAGAGTGAACACTATCTCAACGCTGACAGGTTGTCAGGGTTCACTCACCAGGAGACTTCACATGCGTTCACTGACTGTTCTCGCCGCCGCACTGCTGGCTGCCAGCTTCACGGCCCAGGCTGCCGCGCCCAAAACTATCACCTCCGGTACCCTCTCCATCGGTATGGAAGGCACGTACGCGCCCTTTACTTACAAAGATGCCCAGGGCAATCTGACCGGCTTCGATGTGGATATTGCCAAGGCATTGGCGGCCAAGCTGGGCCTCAAGCCGCAGTTTGTGCTGACCGAATGGAGCGGCATTCTGGCAGGCCTGCAGGCGGGCAAGTACGACGTGATCGTCAATCAGGTAGGCATCACGGCCGAGCGCCAAAAAAGCATCGGGTTCAGCGCGCCTTACGCTTACAGCAATCCGCAGATCATCGTGAAGAAGGTGGGCAGCTTTGCCCCCAAGACGTTGGCCGACCTGAAAGGCAAGCGGGTGGGCGTGGGCCTGGGCAGCAACTTTGAAAAGCAGCTGCGCGACGCGGGCGGCATCGACGTGGTGACCTACCCCGGCGCACCCGAATACCTGGCTGACCTGGCGAGTGGGCGCCTGGACGCGGCCTTCAACGACCGCCTGCTGGTGGGCTACCTGATCAAGTCGCAGAACCTGCCTGTGAAGGGCGCGGGTGTGATCGGGCAATCGGAGCCGGTGGGTATCGCGCTGCAAAAGACCAACACGACGCTCAAGGCCGCCATCGACAAAGCGCTCATTCAGCTCAAGGCCGACGGCACCTACGCCAAGATCAGCCGCCAGTGGTTCGGGCAGGACGTCAGCAAACCCTGATGCCCTGAGTTTGCGGAAAACGGCACTGCTCCGAATGGATGGGCGGTGCCGTTTCGCCTGGGTTCACTCAAGCCAGTCAGGTCAGCCTTTAGACTCAGGACTGTGAAGCATGTTCAGCATCTCGTTATCGGCGCGGGCGCGGCAGGCAGCGCGGCGGCCTATCAGCTGGCGCGGCGCGGTCAGGAGGTCATGCTGATCGAACAGTTCAGCCTCGGCCACGACAAAGGCTCGAGTTTCGGGCCGTCGCGGATTTTCCGGCTGGCCTACCCCGAACCGGACTACGCCGGGCTGGCCCAAGCGGCGCTGGCGTCGTGGCAGCTGCTGGAACGCGCCTCAGGCCAGCCGCTGTACTGGCGCACCGGGGGCCTCGACCTCGGCCCCGCCGGAACGCCGAGCCTGGAGGAAGTTTATAGCTCGCTCAGTGCCCTCGGCGCAGCTCCCGAGCGGCTGGGCCACCGTGCACTCTCGCGGCGCTTTCCCCAGTGGCGGCTGCCGCCCGACTGGGAAGCGGTGTACTCACCGGAAGCGGGCATCGTCAGCCCTCAGTTGACCCTCAGGGTGCTGGCCGAGTTGGCCCGCAGCCACGGTGCACAGATCCTGGAAGGCGTGGTCGCCCTGGAAATCGAGCCGGGACAGCGGCCAGCCGTGAACACCAGCGCCGGGACCATCACCTGCGACCACCTGATCGTGGCGGCGGGCGCGTGGCTGCCGCGTCTGGTGCCTGAACTGGCGTCGCTGCTCAGCGTGACGCTGGCCGCCTCGAGTTTTTACCGCCCAACCGATTCGGCCCCCTTCCAGCCGCAGAACTTCCCGGTGTTCATCACCCATGACGAGTTTCAGGCCTACGGTTTTCCCGCGTTCGGCGTTCCCGAAGTGAAAGTCGGCGTGGATGTGCTGCGCCCCGTGACCAGTGGCGACGGTCGCTCCTTTGAAGTTCCCGAGCAGGTGGCTCAGGCCTCCGACACCTTCATGCGCCGATTTCTGCCGCAGATCGGCGAGGCCACGGCGCGCAGCACCTGCCTGATTACCCGCGCTCCCGGCGGCGACTTCGTGATCGCGGCGCACCCGGCCTGCGAGCAGATCACGCTGGCCTCGCCGTGTTCGGGTCACGGCTTCAAGTTCACGCCGCTATTGGGCGAACTGCTGGCGGCCCAAGCGCTGGGCGAGCGCCACCCCTGGCAACTGCCACGTTTTGCCTTGCCCGCACAGGCAACCTGAGCGGCAACCGCAAAGATGACAGGGCCGGGCCAGCGGCGTACAGTAAGGCCGTTCCCCTTCCGGCCCACCTGTGGCCGCCGCAGAGCACATCCCTCTCCCTCCGTATACCCACGGCGGCACTGTGCTGACCGTCTTCAAGGAGAAGTTATGCGTGTCCTTCCCACCGCTTTGATCATCAGCATGACCGTCTTCTCGTTTGCCCAGGCGCTCAGCCCGCCGCCGACCCTCAGCAAGGGCGTGCTCAAGATCGCGGTGGAAGGCACCTACGCGCCGTTTACCTTCAAGGACGCCCAGGGCAACCTAACCGGCTTTGACGTGGATGTGGCGCGGGCACTGGCGGCCAAGCTGGGTCTTCAGCCCGAATTCGTGCTGACCGAGTGGAGCGGCATTCTGGCGGGTCTGCAGGCCAACAAGTACGACGTGATCATCAACCAGGTGGGCATCACCGCCGAGCGGCAAAAGAGCATCGGGTTCAGCGATCCGTATGTCTACAGCCGTCCGCAGATCGCCGTTCACAGCACCAAGGGCCAGGACTACGCCACGCTGGCCGACCTGAAGGGCAAGCGGGTGGGCGTCGGCCTCGGCACCGTCTTTGAAAAGGATCTGCGCGACGCGGGGGGCATCAACGTCGTGACCTATCCCGGCACCCCCGAATACCTGGCCGATCTGGGCAGCGGTCGCCTGGACGCCATTTACAACGACCGCCTCTTGATCGGTTACCTCGCCAAGTCTCAAGGCCTGCCGATCAAGGGCGTGGGTGCAGCTGGGTCGGTGGACAGCATGGGTGTGGCGATGAAGAAGACCAATGTGCTGCTCAAGCTCGCCGTCAACGCGGCCCTCAAGGGGATGAAGAGCGACGGCACGATGGCCAAAATTGGTCAGCAGTGGTTCGGGCAAGACGTCAGCAAGCCCTGATCGTCACGCTGTCGGCAGGAAAGGGTCCATTCGGCCCGCCCCGCTCTTTGAGGTTTGGCGCTGAAAAAGGTGTGTGGGTCTAGGGGCATGCTCACGCTGGCCGCTGACGGCTGCTAGGCTGGGCGGGTTTGGCCTGGAGTCTTCGATGGAAAACCTGACCTTGATCCTGCAAAGTGCCTGGGCCTCACTGCCCACCCTGCTCGTCGGCACCCGGCTGACCATCGGCTTCGCGCTGGCGGCCATGGTGCTGGGCCTGCCGCTGGGCCTGATCGTGGCGCTGCTGCGGCTCTACGCGCTCGGCTGGCTGCGCTGGCTGGCGACGCTGTATGTCTCGTTCATTCGCGGCACGCCGCTGCTGGTGCAGATCTTCGTGATCTATTACGGCCTGCCGAGTTTCGGCATCACCCTCAGCCCGGTGGTGGGCGGGGTGCTGGCGCTGACCTTCAACGCCGCCGCCTACCTCTCGGAAACGATCCGCGCCGCGATTCTCAGTATTCCCAAAGGTCAGCATGAAGCGGCCTACAGCGTGGGCCTCAGCCGCCTGGAAACCATGCAGCTGATCGTCTTGCCGCAGGCGGCGCGGGTGGCGCTGCCTTCCTTGGGCAACAGCCTCATCGGGCTGGTCAAGGACACCTCGCTGGTGTCAGTCATCACCGTGGTCGAGTTGCTGCGCAGCGCCCAGCTCGTGATCGCCCGCACCTTCGAGCCGTTCGGGCCGTATCTGGCAGCGGCAATGGTCTACTGGGCCGTCAGCAGTTTGCTGGAACTGGTGCAGCGGCGGCTGGAAGTGCGGCTCTCTCGCGGCGCGGCCTAGCGCCCGGCCCGCTGCACCGCCAGCGGCCACAGGGCCGCCAGCAATGCCAGCCCCCCGGTCAGGCCCAGCATCAGCAGCGGGGTGGCAATGCTGCGGGCGGCCAGTCCCGCGCCGAGGGTCAGCCCCAGCGCGTTGAAGGCCATCACGCTGCCGATGACCCGCCCACGCATCTCGGCGGAAATCAGCCCCTGAATACGGGTGGTGGCGACCACTTCCAGCAGGCCCAGCCCCAGCCCGAAGACGCCCGCCGCCGTCCACCAGGGCCACACACCGCCGGCAATGAAGCCCGCCGTGCCGAGCACCAGAATGAAGCGCCCAGTGCCGATCAAGCGGTCCGGCGAGAACCGCGCCGAGAGCGGCCCGACCAGCGCGATGCCCAGTAACACTCCGCCGGAGAGCAGCATTTCGAAGACGGCGTAGTCGGCTGCGCCTCGCCCGGCCGCCAGCATGTGCAGCGGCGCGCGGACATTGGTGACATTCGAAATGAAACTGAGCGCGAAATTCATGGCGAACAGTGCGCCGAGCAGCGGCGTGCTGCGCAGCACGCCGAAACTCAGCCGCAGATCACTCAGCACGTTGAGCGCGCCGCTGGCCGCGCCGGGCATGGGCGGCAGGGCCAGGGTGCCGAGCAGCAGCAGGGCGCTGAGTGCCGCGCCGCTCAGCAGCGTTGCCCCCACGCCCCAGTGGGCCACCCCGAAACCGCCCAGTCCGTAGCCGATGAGCGGCGCGCCCATCATGGCGACGCTGGTCAGGCTGTTGGCGCGCTGCCACTGCCGGGACGGCACCAGGCGCGGCACCATCGCGCTCTGGGCCGTGGCGCTGAGGGTAGCGAGCAGGCCCAGCCCAAATGCCAGCCCCACCACCGCATTCAGGTTGAGCGTGCCGCGCAGGGCCAGCAGTCCCGTGCCGACCACGCCCAGCGTTCTCAGTACGGCGCTGAGGCTCAGCAGGGTGCGCGGCGGCCAGCGGTCGGCCAGCCCGCCCAGCAGCACCGCAAAGAAGCGCGGCAAGCTGAGGGCCAGCACCACCGAGCCGACGGCGGCGGCGCTCCGGGTGCTGGAGGGATGAAGGGTGGCGAGCGCCAGGAAGGGAAGGGCCACATACACCACTGCCTCACCCAGCGCCGAGGCCAGCAGCCCCAGCCAGTAGGTCCAGAACGAGCGGGGCAAACGAAGAGCAGCCGGGTCGGTCACGGCGAGGTCAATTACAGTATCGGGCATGGCCCCAGCTTTGGCGCTAGGCTACCGAAAATGCCGCACACCATTTTGGGAAGCTATGCGGGCGAGTGGTTCACTGCTGCCACGCCCCAGCAAGCGCGGCTCCTGAGTGACCGGGCGGCGCTGCGGCATCTGGAGCCGTTCGTGGGCCGTACGCTGGGCGCGGCGCAGGCGGCCCGCGAGGCCGGGGTCAGCACCGAGCGAATACTCTACCGGATACGGCAATTTCTGGCGGCGGGACTTGTATTCTTGGCGAGCGAGCAGCGGCGGGGCGGGCGCGCCATCAAGCTCTACAGCGCGCCGGGCGGCTTCCGGGTGCCGTTTCACCTGACGCCCTTCAAGGATGCTGAGGCGGAAATCGCGGCCCAGTTTCAGTTTGTCGACCGGTTGCGGCGGCGGGCGCTGGCCCGCAGGCTGACACGGCGTGGTCTGGGTGGGCGGCTGATCTACCGCGACGCGCGCGGCGAGATCAATTTCGAGTACGACGTCCTCGGTGCCCAGGACCGGCAAGCGCTGACTCGGCTCGGCAGCGATTTGACGGGCGTGCAGTGGCTGACCCCGGCGCAGGCCGAGGCCGTCAGGACCAAGTTGGACGAGGTGTGGACGCTGCTGCTGAAGGCGTCCCGCGAACCGGGCACCCAGCCCTACCTGATTCAGACGACCCTGCTTCAACTGGAGGAGGACGATGTGCCCAACTAAGGAAACGAGCAACGCTCCGCCTGTGCGCTCCGCACTATTTTGTAAAGCACAGAAGCGTATCCTGTGTGTATGACTCAGACCCTTGAATCCACGACGCCGCCGATCAACGGCGGACCAATCGGCATCAGCGAGGTCGGCGCGGCCCGCGCCCTGTCGGTCATCGGCAGCAGCGGCAAGGAGAACGCGGGCGTGCGCCTGTTTATCAAGAGCGGCGGGTGCAGCGGCTACCAGTACGGCATGGCGATCGACGACCGTGAACTCGAAGGCGACACCATCCTGTTCGACCGGGGCGTCAAGCTGATCGTCGACCGCATGAGCCTGCCGCTGGTGCAGGGCGCGGAGATCGATTACGTCGAGAACATGATGGGCGGCGGCTTCACCGTCAACAACCCCAACGCCACCTCGGCCTGCGGTTGTGGCAGCTCGTTTCGCACCGACGGCTCGGCAGCCCAGGACGGCGAGGGTTCGTCGGGCTGCGGCAGTCACTGAGCGCTCCACAAGAGACACGCGCACCACACGACACCCAGAGGCTTCGGCCTCTTTTTTTGTGGCAAGGCCATCTGCCGGAATCGTGATCGGCTTGACGGAGTAAAGATTTCTCCATAGTCTTGCCGAATTAACTGTGTGTCGGCGCGTAAAGCGTTGTGGAGGCTTATGAAGAACAGGAAAAATTGGCTCGCTGTGTCCGCCCTGCTGGTCGGCTCGACCCTCCTGAACACGGCCCAGGCCGGGCAGGCCAACAACTCGCTGGTGATCGGCACCTCGCAGGAACCGCCGAACATCAATGACCCCTGGCGCACCAACAATCTGGTGATCGCCACCGAGATCACCTGGTTTATGGAAGCCCACCTGATCGGCAAGGACGACAACGGCGACCTGTATCCGGAAATCGCCACCCGCGTGCCGAGCCTCGCCAACGGTGATTACAAGATCGTCAAGGACGCCAAGGGCAATGTGATTCGCAATAGCGTGACCTTCAGCATCCGCAAGGACGCCAAGTGGAGCGACGGCACGGCCATCACGCCCAAGGATTTCCAGTTCTGGCTCAAGGTCGAGCAAGACGACCGGGTGCCGGTGCCGACCCGCGAACCCTGGGACAAGGCCAAAATCACGGTGCAGGACGCCGATACCTTCACCATCACCTTCGACCCGCCTTACCTGTTCGCCGATCAGATTACCTCGGCGGTCGGCCTCAACCCGGCTCCCAGCGCGGCGATGGAAAAAGCCTGGAGTGCTTTTGACGCGGCCACCAAGAACCTCGATTCCAAGACCGGGGCCAAGCAGATCACCGACGAGTGGAACAAGTTCATCGCCCAGTTCACCACCTCGCGTGGTTTGCCCAAGGTAGTGTCGGGACCGTTCAAGCCGACGAGTTGGCGGGCCGGAAACAGCCTCGTGCTGACCCGCAACCCCAATTACTGGATCACCCCCAAGGGCGGGGCCGACAAGTACCTCCAGACGGTGCAGTACCGCTTCATTGCCGATACCAACACCCTGAAAGTCAATATGTTGTCGGGCCAGCTCGACGCACTGTCGTATGTGGGTCTCACCTTCGATCAGGCGATCGAGGCGCAGCGCAGCGAGCGCGGCAAGTACAAGACCTATTTCGTGCCTGGAGCCACCTGGGAGCATGTGGACATCGCCAACGCCGGAGCGCGTGCCCAGAGCCTGGGCCTGACCGACAAGCGGGTGCGCCAGGCGCTGCTGTACTCGATTGACCGCGACGCGCTGGTCAAGGCGCTGTTCCAGGGCAAGCAGCCGGTCTCCAACACCTGGGTCAGCCCCATCGGCAAGCTCTACAAGAAAGACGCCAAGGACTACAACTTCGACGCTGCCAAGGCCAAGGCACTGTTTGCCGCCGCCGGTTGGAAGCCCGGCCCCGACGGCATCCTGGCCAAAGACGGCAAGAAGATGTCGCTCAACTTCGCCACCACCGCCGGAAACAAACTGCGCGAGCGTGTGCAGCAGATCTTGCAGGCGCAGTGGAAGGCCGTGGGGGTGGACGTCAACATCCAGAACTTCCCGTCCACGGTGGTGTTTTCCAACGACTTCGCGCCGCGCAGCGCCGAGGGCAAGTGGGACCTGTTCATGTATGCCTGGAGCAACGACCCCAGCGTGGAGCGCGGCGATCTGTGGGCCTCGCAGTTCGTGCCCAGCAAGGACAACGCCTACGCGGGCCAGAACTACCCCAACTTCAAAGATGCCGATTACGACAAGCTCTGGAACGACGCCAAGACCGAGTTCGATCTGAGCGCCCGCGTCAAGCTGTTCGACAAGATGCAGGCCATCTGGACCGACGAGGTGCCTTCCTTGCCGCTGTACTTCCGTGCCAACCCCTACACCAAGGTGCCGGGACTGGTCAACTACACCTACACCGCCTACAGCCTCTACCCCTCGTGGAACGCCGCCCAGATGGGCTGGGCCTCGCGCGGAGCTGCCGAAACCTACCCCCAAAAGTAACGGCGGAGCCAGCCAATGGAAAGTGGGGGAGACGGAGTGTGCCGCTCCCCCACTTTTCAGGTTCCCGCGCCGCCCCTTGCCTGACCGGGAGACGCCATGTTCAACTACGCGCTTCGGCGCATCCTGCAAATGATTCCGCTGCTGCTGGTCATCAGCTTGGTCATCTTCACGCTCACCGCCCTGCAACCCGGCGACCCGGTCGATCAGCTGGTGCTGGGCAACTCACAGATCACGCCCGAGGACATCGCGCGCCTGCGGGCCGCCTACGGCCTGGACCAGCCGATCAGTCTGCGCTACTGGTTCTGGCTCACCCATGCCCTCCAGGGCGATTTCGGTTGGTCGCGGACCTTCAGCGCGCCCGCCGCCGCCTACGTCTTCGAGGAGCGGCTGCCCAACACGCTGCTGCTGACCCTGCCCGCGCTCGTGCTCTCTACCCTGATCGCCGTGCCGCTGGGCATCTTCTCGGCGGTGCGCCAGTACAGCATCCTCGATTATGTGCTGACCTTCTTCAGCTTCGTGTCGTTCAGCGCGCCCATCTTCTGGATCGGGGCGATGGCGCTGTGGTTGTTTGCCATCTATGTTCCGCAACTCACGGGCGGGCTGATCTCGCTGCCGCCCGGCGGCCTCGGCAGCCCCGACCTGGCTCCAGACGCGGGGTTCTGGGCGGTGGTCGCCGACAAACTCAGGTACCTGATCTTGCCGCTCTCCATCCTGATGCTGCGCGAGATTGCGGTGATTCTGCGCTTTCTGCGGGCCAGCATGCTGGAAGTGCTGAACCAGGATTTCGTCCGCACGGCGCGGGCCAAGGGCCTGTCCAACCGCAACGTCCTGTACCGCCACGCCCTCAGAAATGCGGTGCTGCCCATCGTGACCTTGTTGGGCCTCTCGATTCCGGGCCTGTTCGGCGGCGCGGTGCTGACTGAAACGGTTTTCTCGTGGCCGGGCATGGGCCGGGTCATCGTGGAAGCGCTGACCAGCAAGGACTTCAATGTGGTGATGGTGGCCCTGACCTTCATCTCGGTGCTGACGGTGGTGTTCCAGCTGCTCACCGACCTCGCCTACGCCGCCGTCGATCCGCGCATTCGCTACAACTAAGGAGCCACAAGATGACCACCCTCGCCTCGGCTCCGGCCCCTCTCAAGAGCCGCTCCACCTTTCAAATCGCCCTCAAGCGCCTGCGCCGTCACAAGCTGGCAATGCTCAGCCTGACCGTGATCGTGCTGCTGGTCCTGATGGCCCTGTTTGCCGGTTGGATCGCGCCGCACGATCCCAATGCCCAGAGCATTTTCGAAATCTACGCGCCACCGAGTGCCAAGTACTGGCTGGGCCAGGACGAACTGGGTCGTGATCTGCTCTCACGCGTCATCTACGGCAGCCGGGTGAGCTTACTGGTGGGCTTCAGCGTGGCCTTTCTCAGCATCCTGGTCGGCACCCTGCTGGGCCTGCTGGCGGGCTTTTTCGGCGGCTGGATCGACATCGCCATCAGCCGCTTTATCGAGTTTATGCTGTCGTTTCCCACCCTGGCCCTGCAACTCGTCCTCAGTGGGCTGTTCGCCTCCAGTGATGCGGCCCCGATCGTGGCGCTGCGGTCTTCACTCGGCGCGAGCGCCAACATCCTGATCGTGGTGGGGGTCTTTTCGCTGTTCGGCTGGATGGGCACCGCTCGGCTGGTGCGCGGCGAGGTGCTCAAGCTCAAGAATCTCGAATACACCGACGCCGCCCGCGCCCTGGGGGCCAGCAGCGTCCGCATCATGCTGCGCCACCTGCTGCCCAACCTGTTTGCCATCGTGATCGTGCAAGCGACCCTCGACGTGGGCACCGCCATTCTCAGTGAGGCGGCCCTGTCGTTTCTGGGCTTCGGCATCCAGCCGCCGGTCTCCACCTGGGGCAACATGCTCAGCAATGCCAACGAGGTGGTGTTGCAGTACCCCTGGATTCCGCTGTATCCGGGCCTGATGATCCTGATCACGGTGCTGTCGTTCAACTTTCTGGGCGACGGTCTGCGCGACGCTTTCGACCCGCGCAGCCGCCTGTAAATTTCGCCTGTTCAACTTACCCCCCGTTGCCGGAGCGCCGGGGGTTTTTTCTGCTCCGCACCTAAAGCGCTATCCTCTCCCCATGATCGTTCTCGGCATCGACCCCGGCCTCGCCAACCTCGGCATTGGCCTCGTCGACGGTACGGCCCGCAAGGCTAGCCATATCCACCACGTCTGCCTCGTGACCGAATCGGCCTGGATCATGCCCCGGCGCTTGCAGTACATCCACACCGAAGTGACCCGCCTGATCGCCGAGTACCAACCCGAAGCAGTGGCCATCGAAGACCAGATTCTGCGCAAGCAGGCCGATGTGGCCTTCAAGGTGGGCCAGGCGTTCGGCGTGGTGCAGCTCGCCTGCGCCCAGGCCGGCCTGCCGGTTCACAGCTACGGTCCGATGCAGGTCAAGCAGACGCTGGTGGGCACTGGACGCGCCGACAAGGAGCAGGTCATCTACATGGTCAAAGCCAGTCTGGGTATCCGCGAGGTCTTCAACAACCATGCTGCCGATGCGCTGGCTCTGGCCCTGACCCATCTGGCCCACCAGGGCGTGCAGCGGGCGCTGGCGGGGCGGCGCTAAAGAGAGCAGGTTTAACAGGGTCAGCTCAGAGCGTTTCGTGCCCTGCCGTGCCGTCCACCCAGTGCTGGCCGTCCTCGTCGCCTTCGTGCTTCCAGATCGGCAGCTCTCTCTTCAGTTCCTCAATCAAATCGTCGCAGGCTTCCAGCGCCACCCGGCGGTGCGGACTGCCCACCCCGATGATCAAGCTGGCCTCGCCGGGACGCAGTTTGCCGGTGCGGTGCTGAATGAAGGCGCTCAGCCGCCCGTGCTTTTGCCGCGCCCGCTCGGCGGCTTCCCGCATGACCTTCTCAGCCATTGGCGCGTAACCTTCGTACTCGATAAATTCCACGACCTTGCCCTGGTTGGGCGAGCGCACCGTGCCCACGAAGTATGCCTGCGCGCCGTACTGCGGCTGTACCAGATGGTTGTCGGCGTCCGAGAGTTTCAGGACTTCCGGCGTCACCTGGCAAAGATCAGTGGGATCCTGTTCACCGCTTCCCCCAGCCACCGGCGGTAAAAAAGCCAGCTCGTCGCCCTCCTGCAAGATGTGCGCCGGGTCGGCGTACGTTTCATTGACGGCTGCCATACACCCCTTCAGCGAAACAGGATAGTCCGACTCGATTTGCGCGGCGGCCTCGCGCACGGTGGCCCTGTCCGGCAGGGTCAGGGTCAGGCTGGCATGCCCGATCTCACGTTTGAGGCGGGCAAAAAAGACGGCTTCGACATTCATATTTCCAAGCTAACACGTGGGTCGTCTGTTCACTACATACGTCTTGCCTACTGTCCTGAACGGCATTTTCTGGATTGCCGCTAAGTCTTTCAAACTTGTTCGAAGGGTCAGGGGTTGACAGCTGGGGGATGGGGATGTATTGTTTCTGAGCCTCAAACGAGGCGGGCTGCATGACAATTTCTGATGACGCGAGTAAAGAACATCTATTA
>NZ_WXZL01000159.1 GCF_009982895.1 Deinococcus alpinitundrae
ATGGCAACAACAAAATTAAGTCCAGACGCATTCAAGCATGCCAAAGTGAATACGGCTGAACAGGAACGCATTGCCAAGCCTGCGCTGACGTTCTCACAAGATGCGATGCGGCGATTGAAGAAGAACAAAGCCGCGCTCATCTCACTTTGGATCTTGATTATCATTGCGGTCATTTCGATTCTATCTTTGTGGCTGTCACCTTCAAATCCTAACAAGCAGAACCTGAACTATTCCAATTTGCCACCAAAATGGCCAGGCGTTGATTTACCAGGATTAAACGGTTACCTGAATGGCCAAAATAAATACGCTGGCATGGGCAAAAATGTTTACTACCT
>NZ_WXZL01000160.1 GCF_009982895.1 Deinococcus alpinitundrae
GCGAGTGGCTGATTAAATCAGGTTGCGATGACGCTGGTAAGTCGGTTTGTAAAATAATTCTCAATTGCGTTTAGGCGCAGACCTCGCTTCGCCCCTCGCGAGGAGAGGCGAAGAATCGGGCAGGCGTTAGCGGTATATCACCGCGCTGGCGCGAAGCGGGCCGTTGGTTTCGGGTTCGTGCATCAGGATAGGCTGAAAGTATTTCGCCCCCTGCGCATCGCTCATCTGGCTAAGGGCCTGTTCGGCCTCGTGCTCAGTGGCCATATTGTGATTGATATAGATAACGCCGAGGCTCTGCACGTCGTCCATGTTGCGGGCCTGACGTTCGGTGATT
>NZ_WXZL01000161.1 GCF_009982895.1 Deinococcus alpinitundrae
TAGGTGATGAAAATTCTAATGAATGGATGGCAGACGATAACATTGATGATCATATTGTAAAGAATCACTTAGAAATGATTGTTGACCGAGTAGCTAATGATAAAGAGTTTTATATTTTCGATTCTTTAATACAAGGACGTAGTTTTAAAGATATTAGTAATGTCTTAGAGTGTTCAGAACAATCTGTAAGATTATGGTATGAAACCTTATTAGATAAAATTGTGGAGGTGATAGAATGAGTGAGTTAACGGCAAAACAAGCGCGTTTTGTGAATGAGTATATAAGAACACTTAATGTAACACAAAGTGCCATAAAAGCAGGCTATAGCGCAAA
>NZ_WXZL01000162.1 GCF_009982895.1 Deinococcus alpinitundrae
GCATCACCGATAACTCGTTTCATATCATCGTAATGCCCTCTTGTTGATTCATCAATATTAATACCATGTCCTCGATGATTATGACGTATCACATCGAAGCCATGCTTTGAAAGTGCATGTGCTAATTTATCGTAACGTTCCATATGTTCAGCCATACCATGAAATATATGAATAATTCCTTTTGAATCTACATCTGTAAAATTCACTTTAACTTCAATATTCGTATTATCTTGTACAGTTAATTTAAATTGTTTTTCAGTCATCATCTCACACCTTTAATAACAACGTTTTTATATTCGCTTTTATTATTATCATACATTTAGTGATGCAT
>NZ_WXZL01000163.1 GCF_009982895.1 Deinococcus alpinitundrae
ACCATTGTACTATCGTCGGAATCATAAATCCTGTTGGCCCTTTTGGACCATTATATGAAGCTTTATTAGTCGTTGCTGGACCTGCAATATCGAAATGAATGTGAGGTGTTTGACCACTAAAATGTGTTACAAAACTTGCCGCAAATAGCGCTTTACCTTGTCCATTCGTATGGTTAACTAAATCAGCGATATCACTGTGTTTAATACTTGCACGTTCGGTTGCAGTAATCGGTAATTCAAATACCATTTCATCGACTTCAGAACTTATTTGTAATATATCGTTTAATATCACTTTACTATTCGATTCAAATGCAGCAGCTTTATCATC
>NZ_WXZL01000164.1 GCF_009982895.1 Deinococcus alpinitundrae
TTATTGTATAATGTATTTTTTATTTACTTTAAATTTCTCAATCTACAGTGTAATCTTATTTCTTATTATTAACTTAGCGTTTGGTCATTCGTCTTATTCAACATACCACTGGAAAACTCATATAAAGTTTTAATTCTGTAACATAAATTCTTTTATATTCATATACTGTCTTTATTATTTATTAAAATAAAAACGAGTAATCTATCATAAGCTCTTAATTAGCTCTTATGGTTGATTACCCGTCATTTTTCTTTATGCGGTTATTCAAATATGCAATTATGCAATTTTTAATCCTATCCTTACTTCTTTTCAAAAACTACCATATAT
>NZ_WXZL01000165.1 GCF_009982895.1 Deinococcus alpinitundrae
GCCCTCTATCTCGGCGAGAAGATCGCCGAGGGCTCCTCCGAGCAGGTGATGCGGGATGAAACCGTCCGCCGCGTCTATCTCGGCGGCGGCATCGAGACCCACGAACGCCCCGAGGCCGAGATCGCCGCCCACAAGGTGCTGCTCCCTGTCAATGATTTCAGCGTCTTCTACGTCAAGTCGCAGGAGCTGGAGAATTTATCCCTCACCGTTAACGAGTGTGATTTCGTCTCCATCGTCGGCCTCAACGGCGCCGGCAAGACCTCGCTGTTCAACGCGATTTCCGGCCTCGTCCCGTTCCGCGGCGCGATCAGCTGGGACGGCGCGAC
>NZ_WXZL01000166.1 GCF_009982895.1 Deinococcus alpinitundrae
CGTCACACAGCGGTTCTGCGATGTCAGTCGGATATGTTTACGACTCAAGTCACCTTTTCGCCTCTCGGCGCCCTACTTTGAGGGACCAAAGTAGGCAAAGTCCCGGCTCCGTTTCCGGCCCGACTTCGTCGGGTTCCTTCGCCCTGTCACTGATCCGGCGGTCGCCGCAACGTGCCATCCATGGCACGGTGCGGCTTGCTCGGCGTCCTGCCTCGCATCCCCCGGATCAGTGTCAGAGCTCAGCCGTCACTTACGTCGCACTCTGCGTCGTCAGTACCAACGCGGTAAAAAAGCGTTTTTTCAACTATCGTGCGACGCTCTGCGT
>NZ_WXZL01000167.1 GCF_009982895.1 Deinococcus alpinitundrae
AAAATACATTTTTATAAAAAATTATCACACTATTGTGACAACTGCCTTTGGCTTAATAAAAGAGGAAAGTGAGCAATAGGTTGGGCTTATGTGCGGGCATAGGTCAGTAATGTATAAATGGAAATGATGTAATGACAGAATGGAGGACAACATGATTTATGCAGGTATTTTAGCAGGAGGTATTGGTTCGAGAATGGGGAACGTGCCATTACCAAAACAATTTTTAGATATTGATAATAAACCGATTTTAATTCATACAATTGAGAAGTTCATTTTAGTGAGTGAATTTAATGAGATTATTATCGCAACGCCAGCACAGTGGAT
>NZ_WXZL01000168.1 GCF_009982895.1 Deinococcus alpinitundrae
TTCCTTAGCTCGAATTGTCAGACCAAGTGGTGCACTGATGGTCATACCGTCACGATCCTGAAAGCTGGCCACACCTACATTGAAGTTTTGGTTAAATGTAGGGAACAGGAACAACTCCTCGTTGGGTGTCAGAAACTTGTAGCCTGTAGTGGCCTCTTGCAGGGCAACACCCTTATCGCTGCCCATCATGTTGACGATTACGCCTGTGTGACCAGCTGGAACCTTAGAGCAGCCCACCAAGGCAACCATGACGATTGCGAACATAACACCAATAATCTTTTTCATTTCTTCTCCTTTTTCAAAGTTTTAATCGCGAGTGGTCG
>NZ_WXZL01000016.1 GCF_009982895.1 Deinococcus alpinitundrae
TTTGAACTCGGCGGTGTACTCGTGTTTGCTGGCAGTCATGTCAGTCTCCATTGTCGATCAGACTGAACTCCTCCTCCACAACACCGTAGCAAGATCACCTCCCGCAGCGGAAATTTCCGCTGCGGGGCATCCTCAGGGGTCAACGCCAGGTACGGCAATAGAAAGTGGTCCGTCTCGTCATCGACATCACTCGGGTACGTGCGGCGATCCATCACCCCAGTTTGCCAGCGGCAAAATCATTCAGCTAAATTTCAATCACGTCTCAACCAGCCTCTAGGCTGGAAATGGGTAGGTTCTGGAGTCGTCACACACTCAGAACACTGCCCCTCTTGCTGCCAGACCGTGAGAAAGTGACCTCTTCAGTCGTCCCCACTGGGCGCGGTTGGACAAAGGTGTCCGGTACTGAGACCGGCAGGTATTCGATGATGAACTGGAAGAGGCCGCCGCCATGATCGCCGGTCTGATGTAGCAGACTTTGGAGCAAGGCATAAGCGTGGCAAGGGTGAACATAGGAAAGTCGAACTGTAGAAACGAGCGCAGGGTGGGAAAACGTTCGGAGGGCAAGCGAGAGAAATGACCTTCTAAGCGGTCGCTCAGTGGTTCGAATCCACTAGAGCATTTGTCACAATAGAACCTGGGGATGGGCGTGTTTGAACCAGTGTTCGATCTCCAAGCGCTTCACAGCGTCTAAAGCGCTGCCAATAGCGTTGAGCAAGTCGGGAACGACCCGCCAGGTACCACCGCGCACCAGGGCTTTGATTTTGGAGAACATCAACGCAATGGGATTGAAATCCGGACTGTACAGTGAGGTGAATAGCATCTCGCCGCCCTGAGCTTCGATGAGCGTCCGAATGGACGCTCGGTGATGGGAGGACAGGTTGTCCAGCACAACGACTTGTCCCTTGTGAAGCGTTGGACAGAGCATGTCTCTGACATCCCACTCAAAGACCTCACCATCCAACGCGCCGTCAATGACCATGGCGGCCTGCGGACCAGCCAAGCGCAGTGAACAGATCAACGTTTGATTTCTCCCATGATTCCTCGGCACTCGGTCAAGCGCCCGCTCATGACTGGGAGCACGCCCATCACCACGCGTCATCGCGAGATGGAAGCCACGCTCATCCAGAAAAACCAGACGGTTGGGTTGCTCAAGGGAGGGCGCGAGAGCGTTGAGGAACTGCGTTTGCAGTTCCTCACGGTGTTCTCTGGCGACCAGCGTTTTTTTATGGGTGATCTTGTGGCGGCGAAAGACGCGGTCAACCGTTTTAGAACTGATCTTCAACCCTGTGGCGGCTTCCAGCAGGTCTGCATGCTCTTGCAGGGTTGCGTCTCGGTGGGTCTCGAGCTGCGCAAGCAGCTGTTGCTCGTGGCGGGCCGTCACCGTGCGGTGACGGCCCGTCGGCTTGGTAACAATGTGCAGGGTGTTCTGGCGGTGACGTTTCAGATAATTTTTGACGGTATCGACATGCACAGAGAAATATTTCGCCGCTTCGTCCGGCGAAGCACCCTCCAGTACCAGGGCGACAATCCGAGTCCGAAGCTCCAAGCTCTATCCACGGACCCCCACCGTATTCATGCAGCTATTATGTCAAATGCTCTAGGGTGCACCACATAGAATCCCGTTTCAGACGGGGTTTTTGCTTTGATTCGGATACCGGGCTTCTGGGGAGCGCGTGGCCGAGCGGGTCCTGCGGGAGAATGGCCGACATGGATCAGCCCACACTCCGTCGCCTGCGCCCCGGTGACGAGGAAGCCGCCGTGCGCTGGGCTGCCGACGAAGAGTTCTGCCGCGCCGCTGACTGGACGCTGAACCTCGCGCCAGACAGGGTACGTGAACACTGGCGCAGCATGATTGCTGAATCCGGTCCGGACTTTCTCCGCCTGGGTATAGAACTGAACGGCGTACTGGCGGGCCACGTTGATCTGGCTTTCCTCACCGTCCACTCGGGCGAGTTCGGCATCGGCATCGGACGTCCATACTGGCGGCAGGGCCTCGGACTGACGGCAGGGAGGTTGCTGCTCTCGCACGCCCTTGAGGTGTTGAAGCTCCAGGAAGTTACGGCCACCGTTCACGCGCCGAATCTGCCCTCGCACGCGCTCATGCGGCGGCTGGGCTTCGTGGAGGAGGGCGAGGCGGAGCCGGAGCCGTATCAGGGTGCGGTGGTGGCGGTGACGCGGTACGTGGTGAGGCGAACAGCTGGGCGGGCCAGGTAAAAAGTCAGGCTGGAGACAGGTGATTCGGGTCCGCCGGGCTGTCGGGCATCAGGGAAGGTGTGGGAGCAGGCGTCAACACGAGTCATGGTGGAGAGAGGACGTTCAGGCGAGCCGCTTCCTCGCCGTGAGCGCGCAACAGATGCGCCCACAGCCCTTCCAATTCGCCGTACGCTGCGCCCTTCCCGCGCAGCTCATCCGGCGTCAGGGGACCGTACACCGGCTCAGCCGCCCGCAACATCTCGCGCATGAAGACGCTGTCGCCTGGCACGTCTAGCGCCCCACCCATGCGCCCCAGCCCGCGCAGCAGGATAAACGAGGCCGACCACGCGCCGATGCCGTACAGCCCCAGCAGCCAGGCCCGGATCTCGGCGTCAGGAGCGGTTTTGAGCCAGGTTTCGCTGACCGTCTGAAACCCGGCCACCACTGCCGCCAGCGCCCTGCTCTTGCGGGGGTTGCCCAGCACGGCGTCTAGTGCTGCCGCGTCTGTGGGCAGATCCGCCGCCTCGGGGAAGGCGCTCAGGTGCTGGCCGTCCACGTCCAGGCTGCCGCCGAACTGTGCGGTGAGGTCTTGCTTGGCACGGCGGGCCGCGTTCAGCGGCGAGCGCTGCGAAAGCACGGCCCAGGCCGCGTTCTCGAACGGTGTGAGGAACTTGACGTGGTGGTAGCCGTCTGCGGCGTCCAGCACCTTCAGGAAGGTTGGATCGTGGGCTGCCCTGGCCCGCAGCGCTGCCGGGTCGTCGTCCAGACTTAGAAAAAAGCGCAGGCGTTCCAGCAAGCGCTCGGCCTGCGCCTTACCAAGTGACCCTGGGCTGAACAGTTCGGCGGCCAGTTTCGGGTCGGCGGGCGGGCCGTGCTGCGTGATCCGGAAGGCGATTGTTTGTTGGCCCAAACGGGTGGCCTTGAGCAGAGCGGCGTCGGTCGTCTGCTCCCCCTGCATCGGGGAAAAACCCCTCAGGAAAGCGAGGCTGCGTTGGAGATCAAACGGCGGTGCGGCGGGCAGAGGGTGCGTTGAGCGGTGCATAACCCAGTGTCCTGCCGGGAAGTGACAACCCCCTGTCAGGAGTGCCCTCCCCGAACGGCTAGCCCACCATTCGGCGGAAGTCGTGCGGTCCACAAAAGCGCACCATAGCGCCATGACCAAGAATACTTTTTCAGATCTGTCCGAAGCGCTCGCCAGCGCTGTTTCCCAAACTTCCCAATCGGTCGTGACGGTGCTCTCGGGCCGTCCCATCAGCGGCGTCGTCACTGCCGACAACGAAATTCTGACGGTGGCCCATGTGCTGCCCGGCGACGAGGTGCAGGTCCGCACCCCCGATGGCCGTGAACTGACCGCGCAGGTGGTGGGCCGCCAGCACGCCAGCGATCTGGCCCTGCTGCGCGTGGCCGACCTGAACATGCCGCCCGTGACTGCCAGCCAGGGCGCGCAGGTCGGCGAACTGCTCAGCGTGGTGGCCCGCCCGGAGCGCGGGGTGCAAGCGGCGCTGGGCTTTCTCGGCGCGGCACTGCCGGAGCGCGGTTTCATGCCCACCGGGGCCACGCCGTTCCGGGGTGTGTCGGGCGGCGGCGTCTTCGACGCGCGCGGCGGCCTGATCGGTCTTGCCAACGCGGGCCTGTCGCGCGGCGAACTGCTGGCCGTGCCTGCCGAGCGCGCCCTCAGGGTGGCGGGTCTGCTCTCCCGCGATGGCCGGGTACCGCAGGGCTACCTTGGCATCGGTACCCAGCCGGTACACTTCCCGGAACAAGCCCAGCCGGAACAGGTCCAGCCCGGGCAGACACCGCCGGAAGCGGGGCAGCCCACGGCTGGAGCCGGAGGTGCCGCTTCCGGGCGCGGCGAACGCGGCCGGAACCGGGAAGGCCGGGGCGGTCCCTGGGGCCGGGAAGGTGCAGGCCGCGAAGGACCTGGCCGTGAAGCCTGGGGACGCGGTGGCCGGGGCGGCTGGAATGGGCGCGGTTGGAGCGAACGGGGCTGGGACGGGCGCGGGGGTCCGGGCGGTGGGCCGCGCCGGGGCAAGATCGGCCTGACGGTGGTGCAGGTCGAACCGGCCAGCCCTGCCCAGCTTGCCGGAATCATGCTCGGCGACGTGGTGTTGACGTTGGGCGGCTTGCCGATTCACCATCCGGTGCAGTTGCTCGACGCTGTGCGTGACCGGGCTGGTGAAACGCTGACGCTGGGTTTGCTGCGCGGCGGCAGCCAGCAGGACGTGTCCGTGACGCTGGGAGAGCGTTAAACCGGCCTCGCCCGGCTTCAAACGTGCGAGGCTTGACGCTGTGCTGAGTGCCCTTTTCGCTGATCTGCGCGTTCACATCGGCGTGCGCTCTCCCGCTGCGGCGGCGGGGGTGCGCGCCTTTGTGCTGGAAGCGGGCCTGAGTCTCGCGGCGAGCGTCCGCGAGGCCGACGTGGTGGTGCTCGACGACGCGGCCCTGCACGATCTGGACGCCCTGAGTGATTTTTCCGGCGGTGTGGTGGCGCTCGGCGGGCCGGTGTGGGCCAACGCGCTCTGCGAACTGGGCCTGTCCGGCTGGGCCGCCCTGCCGCCGGACGCTGGGCCGACCGAATTGGTGGCGGGCGTGCTGGCGGCGGCGACTGGACTGGCGGCGGTGAGCGCGGCGCAGGCCGAACGCCTCAAGCCCTATTCCGACGACGCGGAGCCGGATTCCCCCGACGACGAGCTCCTGAGCGCGCTGCCCGGCGACCTGCACCTCACCCCGCGCGAACACGAGGTGCTCGACTTGCTGGCGGCGGGCCTGAGCAACAAGCGCGCCGCCAAGCAGCTCGGCGTCAGCGAGCACACCGTCAAATTTCACGCCCAGGCCATTTACTCCAAGCTGGGTGTCTCCAGTCGCGCCGCCGCCGTGACGCGCGGGGTGCAATTGGGGCTGCTGAGCGTGTGAGGCTGCCGGGGAAGGAGGTGTTCGCGGAACGCGGGAAAAGCGCTGGGAGCAAGGCGGTCCAGCTTCACCACTCATTCCTTTGCCTTTCCCTCAAACCCGCCTTCATCATTTCAGACAATCGCCCGGTTTGCCCTGCGCTTTAATTCCGCCATGACCGACTTCCAACCTGGCCTGTTCGGGAGCGAGGCCGACACGGCTCCGGCTTCGGTGCCCGACCTGTCCGCGTCGTGGCAGCGAGCGCTGGCCGCCGAGTTTGCCCAGCCGTACTTTCAGACCCTGATGCGGTTCGTGGCCGCCGAGCGCGCCGCCGGTCCGGTGTTTCCCGCGCCGGAAGACGTGTTTAATGCCCTGAACCTCACCCCGCTGGACGAGGTGAAGGTGCTGATCCTGGGGCAAGATCCCTACCACGGAGCGGGTCAGGCGCAGGGGCTGGCCTTCAGCGTGCGCCCCGGCGTGCGGGTGCCGCCGAGTCTGCAAAATATTTACAAGGAGTTGCGCGACGATGTGGGCTTCTCGGTTCCCCGGCACGGCGATTTGCGTCCCTGGGCTGCCCAGGGGGTGCTGCTGCTCAATGCTGTGCTGACGGTGCGCCAGGCCGAGGCCAACAGCCACGCCGGGAAAGGCTGGGAGCCGTTTACCGACGCGGTTATCAAGGCCGTGAACGCCAAGCCCGAGCGGGTGGTCTTCGTGCTGTGGGGAGCCTACGCCCGCAAGAAGGCCAAACTGATCACCGGGCCGCAGCATGTCATCATCGAGTCGGCGCACCCCAGCCCGCTGAGCGTCACCAGATTCATGGGGACCAAGCCATTTAGCCAGGTCAACGTGGCCCTCACAGCCGCGGGGCGCACGCCCATCGACTGGCAACTGCCGATGCAGGCAGGCGGGTAGGCGTGCCGTCGCGCACCGATCTGTTGCAAGACGAGTACCTGCGCCGCGAGGGCCGCGAACCGGGCAAGTTCACTTACATCTGGCCCGACGGCAGTCCCTTTACCGACGAGGCGGCCCTGAAGCGCATTGCGGCCCTGGCGGTGCCGCCCGCGTACAAGGACGTGTTCGTCAGCCCCGACCCTGACGCCGAGGTGCAGGCGTTTGGCCGTGACGCCGCCGGTCGCCTGCAGTACCGCTACCACGCCGACTTCGTGCAGGCTGGGGCCACCAAGAAGTGGCAGCGGCTGATCCGCTTTGCCGGAGCGCTGCCCGATTTGCGCACTATGACCGCCACCGATCTGCGCCTGCCCGCTGATGGGGACGGCGGCCTCCCGCGCCGCAAGGTGCTGGCCCTGATGACCAGGCTGCTGCATGTGGCGCGCTTCCGGGTGGGCAGCGACATTTACGCCCGCACCCACCACACCTACGGCCTCTCGACTCTGCGCCAGAAGCATGTCCGGGTGGAGGGCAACACCATTTCCTTTGACTTCAAGGGCAAGCATTCGATCTGGCAGCACAAGCAGACGGTGGACAAAACGCTGGCCGCCAATCTCCGGAAACTGCTCGATCTGCCCGGTCCCTGGCTGTTTCAGTCGGTGGACGGGGGCGTGCGCCGCCGCCTTCGTTCGGCGGACCTCAACGCTTACCTGCACGAGGTCATTGGTCCGTTTACCGCCAAGGATTTCCGGACCTGGGGCGGCACGCTGCTGGCCGCCGAATTTCTGGCCGAGGCTGGAGTCGCGGACGACGAGAAGGTGGCCCGCAAGCAGCTGATCGAGTGCGTCAGGTATGTGGCCACCGACCTCGGCAACACGCCCGCCGTCACACGCGGCAGCTACATCTGCCCGGTCATTTTCGACCGCCACCTGACGGGCAAGGTGCTCGACGACTACGAGGCCCGCGCCGCCAGGACGCCCGCATTTGAGGGCCTGACCCGCAGCGAGGCAGCGCTCAAGCGGCTGCTGGAGAGCGAGCGCTCGCTACACCGGGGCCGCCGAGCTGAGAGCTCCAGTCAGAAACAGAAGCTTCCCACAGAAAAAAGTCACCGAGAGAAAGCCCCCAAGGAGAGCGCCGCATGACACCCCGTCCTACCCCCGACCCCACCGCGCCCGGCCAGGAATCGGTCTGGGCCTACCCGCGCCCGCCCCGGCTGGAACACACCGGCAAACGTCTCCAGATCTGGCTGGGCGGCGAATTGATCGCCGATACCGACTGGAGCACCGCGCCCGCCTTCCGGGTGCTGGAAACCTCGCACCCGCCCGGCTACTACCTGCCGCCCGACGCTTTCAAGGCGGGCGTGCTCGGCCGGGCCAGCGGCAGCAGCAGCTGCGAATTCAAGGGCGCGGCGACCTACTGGACCCTGACCGGCGGTGAGCGGGTGGTGCGAGCGGCAGGGTGGAGTTATGAACGCCCCACCCTGGCCTTCCGTGAGATGGCCGGGTGCGTGGCGGTCTACGCCGGAGCGATGGACGAGTGCCGGGTGGCCGGCGAAGTGGTCACGCCGCAGCCGGGCGAGTTTTACGGCGGCTGGATCACGGCGGACATCAAGGGGCCGTTCAAGGGCGCGCCGGGCACGATGGGCTGGTAGCTGGAGCGGATTGGGTGCCTGGCCCTGAGCGCCGGATGACAGAGGCCTGTCAGCAACTCAGGGTAAACTCGGGGGTATGGACAAACCGAACCTCGACGACTACCTCGCCAATCTGGGCATCAGCGAGGGAGACGAAGCGCCGAATGTGGTCGAGGTGGCGCTGGGCAGCGCTGCGCTGGTGGCCGAACATCAAGCACCGCTGGCCGTCTTCGAGCAGTTCATGAGCGGCGTCGTCGAGCATCTGGGCGGCGACCTGACCCTCAGCGTGCGCGATGTGGGCGACGCGCTGGAAGCCGAGATCGGCGGCGAGCGGGCCAGCAAGCTGGCGGGGCGCGACGGTCGCATTCTGGGCGCAATCGAGGTGCTAGCCTACGCGGTGCTCGCCAAGCATGCCGGGCGCAGCGACGTGCGGGTGCGGGTCGATGCCGGGGGCTTCAAGCGCCGCCAGGCCGACAACCTCGCCAAGCTGGCCGAGCGCATGGCGGTGCAGGTCGCCAAGAGCGGCGAACCCCACGAACTCCAGCCGATGTCGCCTGCCGAGCGCCGAGTCATTCATGTGGCCCTCAAGGATCATTCGCTGGTCACCACCGAGTCGGTGGGTGAGGGTGCAGGCCGCCACCTGGTGATCAAACCGCGCACCGAGATGACCGAATGAAGCCCAGTTCATGACCTGTTCGCTCAGATGAGCGCCGACGGCATGCGGCTGGATCTCAGCGGCACTCAGGTCTACACCCTCAAGCTGGCCCTGCGGGAGACCACCGAGCGGCTGCGGCAAGCGGGCGTGCCCTCGCCCGAGTACGACGCCCGCGAGATGGTGCAGCGGGTCGCCAGCCTCAGCCACCTTGACCTGCTGATGCGCGGCGATCAGCCGGTCGAGGTGCGGCAGTGGCAACACCTCGAAGACCTTACCCGTCGCCGCGAGGCCCGCGAGCCGCTCCAGTACTTACTGAGTCCCATTGAATGGGCTGACCTGCACCTGCACGTCTCGCCCGCCGCCCTGATTCCCCGCCCCGAAACCGAACTGCTGCTCACCATGGCGCTGCGAAGCCTTCCAGGGTGGGCCGCGCCGCGCGTGCTCGACGTGGGGACCGGCACGGGAGCGCTGGCGCTGGGCGTCAAGCAGGTCCGTTCCGACGCCGATGTGACGGGCAGCGACATCAGCCTGGAGGCGCTGGCGCTGGCTCGCCGGAATGCTCAGCTCAATACCCTGGACGTGGCGTTCGTACAGGCCGATCTGCTGACCGGGCTGAGCGGTCCCTATGATCTGCTGCTCAGCAACCCGCCGTACCTGCCGGAAACCGACCGAGCTGGAGCGCAGCCGGAAGTCCGTTTCGACCCGGCCCTGGCCCTCTACAGCGGCCCCGAGGGCCTCGATCTGGCCCGCCGCCTGGTTCATGACGCGCCCCGCGTGCTGGCTCCTGGGGGCACACTGTGGCTCGAACTCGACCCGCGCAATGTGGAGGTGCTGGCCGCCGAAGCGTGCGCGGCGAACTGGACTGCCGAGGTTCACCCGGACTTGACGGGGCGCGGGCGTTTTCTGAAGGCCAATCGCGACGGGTCCTGAAGCGGCGTTCACGACACCGTGATTAAAGTAACCGCTCCTGTCCCGGCGCGTCATCCGGCCACCACTGGTACTGGCCCAGATCGCAGCGCCCGGCTGCATCGAACACCACGCCCTCGGCGGCCAGCAGCCCGCGCTGAATGTCGCCGAAGCCCAGCTTGTCGGTGCTGACCTTACCCTGCGCGTTGATGACCCGCTGCCACGGCAGATCAAGGCCTTCGAGCAGACCGTTCATCACGTACCCAACCTGCCGCGCTGCGCCCGGCTGTCCGGCGAGGGTGGCGAGTTGCCCGTAGGTCACGACCCGGCCCGGCGGAATCTGGGCCACCAGCGCGATCACGCGGGCTTCGAGGGCGGGAAGGTCCTGCTCTGGAGAAGTCATACGCCGCAGTCTAGCGGGCACGGCGGGGAGCCGGGAACAGCCGGTCATGCTGGCCCGCAGTCCGCGAGCCCGGCGCTAAGCTGCGGGCATGCTCAGCCTGGACGACCTCGACGCCCGGATTCGCACGGCCCTGCGGACCGACGCCCGCGTGTCGCACGCCCTGGCCTACGGCAGCCGCATCCAGTACCTGAACGGCGAGCGGCAAGACGACCTCTACAGCGACCTGGAGTACTACGCGTATCTGCGCCCCGGCGCGTCGCTTAGTTCCCGCCCTTTCCTGGAACAGCTGACGCCGCTGCTGCACCGCATCGAACTTCATGTGATGGACGCCGCACAGTTGGCCGACATCCTCGCCTGGCCCTTTCTTCACGCCGACATCGCCGCCATGCGGATCAAAGACGAGGACGGCCAGCTTGCCCGCATCCTCGGCGAATGGGCAGCGGGGCCAGTCTGGACGCCCCAGGAGCCGCAGCTCATCTATGATCAAGCGCTCAACACGTTGACTTTTGCTTTGGCAGTGGCCGCCAGGGGAGAGCATCTGCGGGCCGCCGAGCTGCTGACCTGGGTGCGTGCCGCTCTGCTGCGGCTGGCCCGCTTTGCCCTGGGTCGGCCTCACCTGCGCGCCGAGAAGCGGTGCGGGCGAGAAGCTGAGGGGGGCGCTGGACCTGTGCCGTGACCTGGCTGCCGCCTTGAATCTGGAGCCGCGCGCCGGGTTGTTGGCGGCTCTGGCGGCGCGCTGCCGCTGATGGCCTGAACCTTCTCCCAACCCGGGGTTTATCCGCGCTGCGCCGCCAACGGATACTCTGGCGGCATGGACACCACCGCCCAGCACCGCATCCGCGCCCGGCTCGTCACGGGCAGCCTGGAGCGCACCGAGGACCATCCCGTTCCCTATAGCGTGGACATCGCCGCCGCGCCCAATCCCGACATCAGCACCCCGGAGCTGGGGCCGGTGCTGCAACTGCGGGTGGTGCAGTGGCCCGAGGACCCCGAACGCGAGCGCGAAATTCTCAAGACCTTCGTGCCCAATGCTTCGGTGCTGCGCCGGGCGGTGCTGGGCGCGCAGCAGGGGCAGCGCCACGACTTCCTCTATCCGGAAGAAGCGCCCAACTGGGGCGTGAGGATCGAGGGGCTGGATGATCAGGGCGTCAATGCGGTGCTGCTGCGCCGACTCGACCCTGACAGCGGCATCGGGGCCGACGATGCTTTCGCTCTGGAGCCGCAGGACCTTCCGGCACTGCTGGAGCACCTCAGCACGGCCCGCAGCGAGCTGCGCGAGGCCCAGCGCGAATTCTTCAGTGACGGCGATTCACAGACCAACGACGGCCGAGTCACGGGCGAGAGCGATTTATAGACTGAATCCCCAATCACTTTCCTGCGCGGGCAATTCACCAAACCTCCATGAGGCACGGCGTTTAGCCTTCATTGGGCAAGCTGCTCTCCAGTGAACGCCTTCACAGTCAGCCGTCTAAGCATCCCGTAGGGTCAGCCAGATGGCCACCCACCCACCCCGCCCCGCCCGCGCCCGCAGCCCCGAAGAAAAACTCGTCCGCCGGGGCGATATCCTTCGCGCTGCCGAGCGTCTGTGGACCACCACCGCTTACGCCGATTTGAGCATGAATCAGGTGGCCCGTGAAGTGCAGCTCGCCAAGGGTACCCTGTACCTGTATTTCGAAACCAAGGAAGAACTGTTTCTGGCGCTGCTTTCCGAGCATTATCAGGCCTGGTTCACCAAGCTCGGCGCGCTGCTCGAGGAGCGGCGGCCCAGCCAGCCCAACGATGTGGCCGACGTGATCACCGAGAGTCTGCGCGGCTTCGAGGCGATGCGGCGGCTGCAACTGCTGCTCGGTAGTGTGTTGGAGCGCAGCGAGCTGGCGGTCAGCTTTCGTCAGCAGGTGCTGGCGCTGATGCAGGCCGCCGCTCCCCGATTGCCCTACCCGCCCGACGTGGCGATGCGGGTGCTGGTGCATACCGACGCCCTGTGCGTGGGCTGGCAGCACCTGACCGAGGAAGCCCCGGCCCACCGCACACTGCTGCTGCACCCCGAGCTGAAACCTTTGATGGTCAACTTCGAAAAGGAGCTGAACACCTCGCTGCGGGCGCTGCTGAATTATCTGCAAGCTGAGCTGACGCTGACCAGCGCCTGAACGCTCGGTGTGACCCGGCCCCGGAGTACGCCGCCGGGGTTTTTTCAGGTTATTTGCAAATGGAGCGCCACGGGAGAGGGCCGCCGAGTTTCCCCGGCGGCCCTCTCCCGCGCAGTTGGTTTGTTACTCGCTCTGCATATCCAGATCGGCGCGAGCCTTTTCCAGATACACGGCCACCGCGTCGGCGCTCTTGACATCGCTGAGGTTGATGTAGTGGTGCTGGCCGTCATTGCTGTCGGTACGGGTCAGTTTGATGCGGTCACCGTCCATATGGTCGACCGTGCCAACGTGCTCGCCGTTGACGTCTTTCACCTGAAGGTGCTCGGTGATCGAGGCGCGCAGTTCCTGATCGAGGGCGTTGTCCACCTGGCTCATATCGTTGTTGGTCATGTAGGCAGGCTACCCCTCGCGCGCCGGTGCTTTCATGTGGGCAGTGTCAAGGCCACCTTGAGACAGGCGTGCTCAGGTTCGAGGCGAGTGTCCCCAAGGCGTCCAGATCGGTACCAGCCAGCGCCGCATTCACCTGCGCCGCAAAGTCGTCGGGCGCACCCGGCACGGCCCCAGCCAGTGCCACCGCTCCCTTCTCGTTGGTGAGCCACACGCTGCCCCTGGCGCATAGAACCTGCACCATCGCCATGACCGCCTGATACGCGCAGCCCTGGGCGTAGTGGACGTCGCCGCGCTGCTGGCCCTTGGCCGCGCCGTAAAGCCAGAAGTCGGGCTGCCAGGCGTAGTGGGTGATCAGGGCGGCTTGCAGCGCTGCCGGATAGCCGCCCAGCCGCGCTTTGATGGCCGTCAGCTCGCCGCCCGGATCAGACAGCACCTGCCCCAGTGCCAGCTCCGCCGCGTAGTGGTGGCTGTGGATGCCGTGTGGGTGGCCCGGCTGGGCATGCAGCTTGATGTGGCCCGCCAGCGCGTCGTTCACGCTGTGCTCGACCCGGCCAAGCTCGCGGTAAATGAAATCCACGCGCTGCCCCCGCACGGTCAGCCACGCGCCGCCGTCCACCCAGGGTCCCCAGCCGCCCGGCGGAGTGGCCTCAGCGGTTCCGGCGTCGTCCAGCTCGCGGCACAGGGCATTCAGCGCAGCCAGATCGAAGCTGGGTTCGGCGCGGTAGTGCAAGCCCAGATCTATGTCCGAGTCCGGCTGGGCCGGGCCGCGTGCGCGTGAGCCGCCGAGGGTGACGGCCCGTACACCGGGAATCTGGGCCAGGCGGGCGGCGAGGGTGCGAATCAACTCAGGTGACATGCTCAACTCTAGCCAGTCCGTCGCCACTACGCCTCGGCCAGGTGGCGGATCTCAAAGGTCCCGCCGACCTTGCTACCATGCAGCTTATGACGCAAGGCAAGCCCAACCAGGATAAAAAAGCCCAGCAGTACGGCGTGACGCCCCAGAGCGTGGATTTCAACGACTGGTACAACGAGGTCGTCAAGAAGGCCGACCTTGCCGACAACAGCCCGGTGGCGGGCGCGATGGTGATGAAGCCCTACGGCTCGGCGCTGTGGGAGCGCATCGTGCGCTGGCTCGACGACGCTTTCAAGGACCGCGACCACGAATCGCTGATCTTCCCGACGCTGATTCCGATGAATTTCATCATGAAGGAAGCCGACCACGTCGAGGGCTTCGCGCCGGAACTGTTCACCGTCAACAAGATCGGCACCGAGGTGCTGGCCGAACCCTACGTGCTGCGGCCCACGTCTGAAACCATCATCGGGCACATGTGGAGCGGCTGGCTCAACTCCTACCGCGATTTGCCCTTCTTGCACTACCAGTGGGGCAGTGTTTTCCGGGCCGAGCTGCGCACCAAGGCGTTTCTCAGAACCTCCGAGTTCTACTGGCATGAGGGCCACACCGCCCACGCCAGCGCCGAGGAAGCCCAAGCCGAGGTGCGGATGATTCTGGACCTCTACCACCAGTTCTGCCGCGACATTCTGGCGCTGCCGGTGGTGCGCGGCGAGAAAACCGCTTCCGAGCGCTTTGCCGGGGCCAGCGCCACCTACAGTATCGAGGGGATGATGCGCGACGGCAAGGCGCTCCAGGCCGGAACGAGTCACTACCTGGGCCAGAAGTTCAGCAAGGCCTTTGACGTCAAATTCCAGACCCGCGACCAGAAGGAAGAGTTCGCCTACACGACCTCCTGGGCCATCTCCAGCCGGATCATCGGCGCGCTGATCATGACCCACGGCGACGACAAGGGCCTGATGATGCCGCCCAACATTGCCCCGATTCAGGTGGTCATCATTCCGGTGGGCCGCAAGGACAACTTCGACGAGATGGTCGTGGAAGGCGAGAAATTGGCTGCCGAGCTGCGGAGCCAGGGCATGCGCGTCAAGGTGGACAAGCGCGATGGCGTCACCAACGGCTTCAAGTACAACGACTGGGAACTGAGAGGCATTCCGGTGCGCATCGAACTTGGTCCCCGCGATCTGGAGCAGGGCGTGGTGATTGTCAAGAACCGCACCAGCGAGGACAAGGAGACCCTCAGCCGCCAGGACGCGGTCAGCGGCATCACGGCCCGACTGGACGCCATTCAGTCCTTCTTACTCAAGCGGGCCACCGACTTCATGCTCGGCAACACCGTCACGGTGGACAGCTACGACGAGTTCAAGGCGGCCATCGAGGACGGCAAATGGGTGCGGGCCTTCCACAGCGGTGACGCCGAGAGCGAGCGCCAGATCAAGGAAGACACCAAGGCGACGGCGCGCAACATCCCACTCGACGATGCCGAGTTCTTCGCTGAGCGTGAGGAGGGCGTGTGCGTGCATACCGGTCAGCCCGCCGCCTACGGCAAACGGGTAATCTTCGGGCGGCAGTACTGACCAAAGAGCAATTTAAGCCCACGGAAGTGCCCCAGGCTTGAGTGAACGGCGGGCAAGCGTCCATATCAGCGATACCGCCCGTCGCCAGCGCTTCTCCTGGCATGTGTTCGGTCTGTTCACCGATGACCACCGCTCTGCCGCGCCGTCCACGCTGATCTTGCAGGTGGTGGGGTGCAGCCTCAGCCTCAAGGACCGGGCCACTGGGGAAGTGGGCAAACCTGGCAGCCCTGGCGATGTGGAACCGGACTTCATAAAGCGGCGCTGGCTGGCCCGCTAAGCTGAGCACATGATCACCGCGCCGCCGCCCTCGGCCCACACGCTCGCTCCCTTGCGGCTGGGGTTCGCCTTCGGGCTGGGGGTGCTGGGCTGGCTGCTGTCGGCTTTCCTCCCGCACCGTGAGAGCTGGCGGGCTTTTCCCTGGGAACTGCGCGTTCTGACTGGCTGGCTGGTGTTCGCGGCGAGTTACCTGATCATGTCGTGGCGCTTGATCTACGCGGTGGACGGCGACTGGATTCGTGATCTGGCCCGTCAGGAAGACAACGGCAGGCGGGCGTCGGGGGTCATCGCCATCCTGACCTCGCTGGTGAGCCTGGCGGGAGTCATGTTCGCACTTTCGCGGGCCAACGGTCTCAAAAATCAGCCGCTGCTGGAGGGGTTGCTGATCGGTGCGGCCCTGCTGAGCGTGGCCCTCTCTTGGCTGCTGATCCAGACCATCTACACCTTCCGCTATGCCCACCTGTACTACGAACCCCCCGAGGGCGGCGTGCAGTTTCCCGCCACCCCCGAACCCGATTACCTCGATTTCGCTTACCTGGCCTTCACCATCGGCATGACCTACCAGGTGTCCGACACCGACCTCGATCAGCGTCCGATGCGGCGGTTGCTGACCGGCCACGCGCTGATTTCCTACGTCTACGGCGTGGTCATCATCGCGCTGGCGATTAGTGCGGTTAGCAGCCTGCTGTCGTGAGCACCGGCCCGCGTTTTGTCAGGGGAATGTCAGCTTGCCGGGGTGCCGTTCAGCATTTCTGGGTGCGAGCGTTTAGAATGCGGCGCAGTGACGCGGGAACTTCAAATTGGCAGCGCTGGTCGGCAGTGGCCGTTTAGCCGGGGTCTGGTGGCCGAGTCGCTGCTCAACGCGGGCGCTTCGCCGGAGGTCGCGGCGGCGGTGGCGCGGCGGGTCGAGGCGCAACTGCGGGCCGGGCGGCGCGTCAGCGTCTCCACGGCGCAGCTCAAGGACCTGCTGGTCGAGGTGACCCAGGACATCGGTGGCCCGGAACTGGCCGGTGACGTCAAGCGTCAGACCGCCGCCTTCGAGGACATTCTGGTGGTCGCCAAGAAGGGTGCCCTGCCGTTCTCGCGCGGGGTGCTCTCGCGTAGCCTGGAAGACACCGGGTTGCCGCCGCGCGAAGCCTACGCCGTCGCCAGCCAGATCGACATCCGGCTGCGCCAACTGGGAGTCCGGTCGCTCAGCGTCTCGGAAATCGACGACCTCACCGAGCGCACCCTGCAAGACCTCTACGGCGATCAGCTCAAGCTGACCTACCGCTTTTTGCGCGAGAACCGGGGGCGACTGGGGGTCATGGGCAGCGGCGGCGACGCGCCCACGCCGTTTTCCAAGGGGATTCTCACCCAGTCGCTGCTGGCTGCCGGAGTGCCGCCCGACTCGGCCCGCAAGGTGGCCCGCACCACCCAGCGCCAGTTGCGCGGCGCAGAGGACCGTCTGGTCGAGCGCCGGGTGATTCGTGAGCGCGTCGAGCAACTCCTGGAAGCAGAAGTGGGGCCGGAAGTGGCGGCGCGCTACCGCCTCTTGCAAGTCATTCGCCACCCGCCGCGCCCACTGGTCATCTTGCTGGGGGGCGTGAGCGGCACGGGCAAGAGCTACCTGGCCGCCGAGATCGCTTACCGGCTGGGCATCGCCCGCGTGGTCAGCACCGACAGCATCCGGGAAGTGATGCGCTCGATGGTGTCTCCAGCGCTGCTGCCCACCCTGCATGCCTCGACCTTCAGTGCCTGGCAGGCGCTGGTCGGTCCCAATGCCGAGCCGCCCGAGCACCCCAGCACCGAGGCGCTGCTGGCCGGGTTTCGCGAACAGGTGCAGCAGGTCAGCGTGGGCCTGGACGCGGTGGTGCGGCGCAGCATCGAGGAGGGCATGAGTGTGGTCCTCGAAGGCGTTCATCTGGTGCCGGGCTACCTCAGCGCCCGGCACGGGGCCATCGTCATTCCGATGCTGGTGACCTTGCCCGACGAGAACGAGCACCGCCGCCACTTCGAGGCCCGCGACAAGCAGACCACCCAGAGCCGCCCGCTGCACCGCTACATGCGCTACTTCGAGGAAATCCGCGCCATGCAAGATGACCTGGAGAGCCTGGCCCGGCGGCTGGACGTGCCGCTGCTCGACAGCCTGTCGATCGACGAGTCCGCTGATCAGGCGGTGGACGTGGTAATGCGTCGCCTGCTCACCGAACTGTCGCCCGCCGAGCGCCTGAACCTGCTGGGCCAGGAGGAATTGAGGCTCGAACAGATCGGGCTGGCCAAGGCCGCCGAGCCGCTCTAGGTCCGGCGCGGGCCAGTCTGGATGGGCCGCCCGTTCGCTGCCCGAACCTCAGTTGCCCAACCCTAGCTGCCCAAAAAGCGCCGCAGTTCGTCAATCGAATGGCTGGTGCCGATCAGGACCAGTTTGTCGTGCGGGCGGATGTCTTCCTCGGCGCGCGGCGTGATCTCGATGCGCCCGCTGCGGTTGATGGCGATGACCTGCACCCCGAAGCGGTTACTCAGGTTGAGGTCCTTGAGGGTGCCGCGCAGCCGCTCGTTGGTCTCGACCTCCACGATGGCGTAGTCGCTGCCCAAATCGAGCGTGTCCACGATGTTGGGGGTGGCGATCTGGCGGGCCAGCCGCACGCCCATGTCGTGCTCAGGCCGGATCACTAGGTCCGCACCGACCCGTTCCAGAACGCGCCGGGCCATTTCGTCGATGGCCTTGCACACCACGTACTGCGCGCCCAGGCTCTTGGCGTTCATGGTGGCCAGGATGTTGGCCTGCACATCGGTGCCGATGCCCACGATCACCACGTCGAAGTCGGCCACGCCGATCGAGCGCAGCGCCCGCTCCTCGGTGGCGTCCAGAATGGCGGCGTGCGTCACCAGATTGAGCACCCGCTCGACGTTTTCTTCCTGCTGGTCCACGGCGACGACCTCGTGGCCCATCTCGTAGAGGGTGGTCGCCACCGCCGTACCGAAGCGGCCCAGGCCGATGACCAGGCATTGTTTGGCTTTCATGCGCTGTGCGGAGCGCGGGAAGTGGCAAGTAAGAAGGGGGAAGAAGAGTGGGGCATCTGAGGCCAGAGTCTAGGGTATTTGGGGAAGGGCAGGATTAGCCGCGCGGTTCAGCCGATCAGAATGTCGCGTTCCGGTGGGTATTTGACCAGTTCGCTTCTGGTGCGGTTGCCGAAGGCCACGGCAAAGGTCAGCGGCCCGATGCGGCCCAAATACATCAGCACCAGCAAAATCAGTTGCTGGTTGGCGTTCATCAGGGGCGTGGCGTTCATGCTCAGGCCCACCGTGCCGAAGGCGCTGACCGTTTCGAAGAACAGGCGCTCGAACGAGAGGGTGTCGTCGTGGTTGGCGATCAGCATCAGCAGCACGCCGATATTGACCAGCCCCATGCTCAGGAGGCCCACGGTCATGGCCCGCACGACGGTCTCGCGCGCCACCCGCCGCCCGAAGGCCACCAGGTCGCCGCGCCCGCGCACCAAACTCAGGGCGGCCATCATCATCACGAAAAAGGTGGAGGTCTTGATGCCGCCGCCAGTCGAGCCGGGGTTGGCCCCGATGAACATCAGGATGATGGTGATAAACAGCGTCGGCGATCTGACCAGTGCGTAGTCCACGGTGTTGAACCCGGCGGTGCGCGGCGTCACACTCTGAAAGAAGCTGACCAGCAACTTATCGCCGAAGGGGAGCCGTCCCAGGGTGGCGGGGTTGTTCCACTCCAACACCAGAAACAGCAGCAGCCCGCCGAGCAGCAGCGCGCCCATGACCGTCAGCACGATCTTGCTGTGCACCAGAATGCGGTCGCGCCGGGGATTGCGCCAGTGGCTGAGCAGATTGATCTGCACGATAAAGCCCATGCCGCCCAGAATGACCAGGAAACCGATCACCAGGTTGACCAGAGGGTCGCGGGCAAAGCCGATCAGGTTGTCGGCGTACAAGCTGAACCCAGCGTTGTTGTAGGCGCTGACGGCGTGAAACACGGCCAGATACAGCCCGCGTTCCCAGCCTTCCTGGGGCACGAAGCGCAGGGCCAGCAGCAGCGCACCGATCAATTCGGCGCTGAAGGTGAAGATGAAAATCTGGCGAATCAAGCGCACCACCCCGCCCACCTCGAAGGCCGAGACCTGCTGCGCCAGCCGCACGCGTTCGGAAAAATTGATGCGCCGCCCCAGCAGGAAGGCAAACAGCGTGCCGAAGGTGATGATCCCCAGGCCGCCGATCTGCACCAGCGCCAGCACCACGAGCTGCCCGAACACGTTGAAGGTGCTGCCCACATCGACCACCGCCAGCCCGGTGACGCACAGCGCACTCGTCGACATGAACAGCGCCTGCACCCAGCTCAGGCTGTGGCCCGGCTGGTGAGCGAGCGGCGCGTGCAGCAGCAGCGCGCCCAGCAGAATGGCCACGGCAAAGGTCAGGGCGATGAGCTGCGGGGGGCTGAATTTGCTGAAATTAAACAGCTTGAAACGGAACCGGCTCAGGAGGGGACGTCGCATGGCAGGGGAGCGATTCTACACCCCGGCTGCCGCGCCCGCCTTCCCGGCAGGGCTTCTCAGCTATACTTCCCAGCTATGCCCCGCACCTCTGCCCAGAAAAATGCCCGCCCCATCCGGAGTACGGCCCGCAAGTCGCGCCGCCCCAACGGGCCGACCGGCCCCGCCGCCGAGTACGAGATCGAGGCGCTCAGCGGCCTGGAGGCAGTGGCGCAGGAAGAACTCGGCACGGTGCCGGGCGCGCGCGACATCCGGGCGGGGCGCTTCTGGTTTCCCGGCGATCCTGGCCGTCTGACCCGCTTGAAGGGCAGTGTGGCGGTCTACCGCATCAAGACCTTCGACGTGCCGCGCCCCAAAGCGCTGCTCGGCCACCAGCAGCTCGGCGATCTGGCGGCCTTTTTGCGCCCGGTCATCGCGTACGGCGGTCACCAGAGCTTCCGGCTGTCGGCGGCGGGCCGCGAGTCGGCCACCATGCGGCGGCTGGCTGAGGAACTCGAAACCTCGCTGGGCATCCCGCACCACCCCGAGGAGGGCGAGCTGCTGATCCGGCTGCGGCCCACCGAGAACCCCAACCGCATTCCCGAGCCGCCCGACCCCGCGCAGGAAAAGCGTGAGGAGTGGCGGACCGCCCCCGACGACGCCCGCAAGGGCCGCCGCACTGCGCAGGGCCGCTTTCCGCGCCGGGGTGAGGTGCAGGAGACCTGGGAAGGCGAGGAAGCCCCCGAGGAAGAAGTGCCCGCGCCCGAACCCCGCTTCGAGACCGGCTGGGACGTGCTGGCCCGCCTGACCCCGCGCCCGCTGTCGGCCCGTGCCTGGCGGGTGTGCAACATGGCAGGCGGCATGAACGCCACCATCGCCTACGCCGTGTTCAAGCTGGCCGGGCTGCGCGACTCCGACCGCATCTTCAATCCGATGAGCGGCAGCGGCACCCTCCTGATCGAGCGCGATCTGATGGGGCCGAGCATGGCACTGGTCGGCGTGGACACCGACTCCGACGCGGTGGCCTGCGCCCAGCGGAACATTGAGGCGGCCAAGCGCACCATAGAGGTGGCCCAGGTGGACGCCCTCAACACTGGGCTGCCGCCGCGCAGCTTCGATTTGATTGTGGCCGATCTGCCCTGGGGCGACGCCATCACGGTCAGGGGCGGCAACGAGGCACTCTACACCGGGTTTCTCAAGGAAATGCATCGCCTGTGCTCGCGCCAGGGCCGGATGGTGGTGCTGACCCACGAACTCAGATTGTTCGAGCGCCTGATCGCCGAGCAAGACCGCTGGCACGCCCACGAACTGTTTCAGGTGTACAGCGGCGGCCACCACCCGAAGGCATATCTGCTGAACCGGGTGTAGAGGCAGCAGGAAGTACCAGCGTTCTTGGTTTGCTGTCTGAAGACTCGTTCTACTTCACTTTCACCGCTTTGCCAATCGGCTGCTTTTTGACCCAGGCCACGAATTTCTGCACGCCCTCGTGCTCCTGCAAGGCTTCGAGCGAGCCGTAAAATCCGGCCAGCTCCGAATTCGAGAAGGTGGTGTGCACGTAGTTGTGGCAAGCGGCGCACAGGCCCACGCTGGGCAGGTCCTGCACCTTGATGCCCTGGCGGCGGCCCCGCGAGATGGGCGTGAGGTGGTGCTGGGTGAGGGTGGGTGTTTCGCGCTGGCACAAAGCACAGGTCAGTGCCTCGGCGGCGGGCAGCGGCTCGGGCCAGGTGTTGGGGGTTTTGCGGGCCATGCCTGCAGCCTAGCGCCTGCCGAGCCTTTAGACTCTGCTTCATGCAAGCTCTCGTTTCGGCCATTCAGCAGCACGGCGTCATTTTGCCCGGCGGTATTCTCAAGGTCGACGGGCTGGTCAACCACCAGCTCTTGCCCGACCTTACCCGCGAGATGGGGGTGCGCTTCGCCGACTATTTCCGCGAACTCAGGCCCAGCAAGGTGCTGACCATCGAGGTGAGCGGCATCGCCCCGGCGCTGATGACGGCCATCGAACTCGGCGTGCCGATGGTGTACGCCCGCAAGAAAAAGCCCATCACCATGAAGGAGCCGTCGTTCACGGCCCAGTCGGTGAGCCGCACCAAGGGCGGGGTCGTCGATCTGTTCGTGTCGAGCGAGTTTCTGGGGCCGGAGGACCGGGTGGTCGTCATTGACGACTTCCTGGCGTCGGGCGGCACCCTGCGGGCGCTGTCGGGCATGATCGAAGCAAGTGGGGCCGAGCTGCTGGGGCTGGGCTGCGTCATCGAGAAGGCCTTCGAGCATGGCCGCGAGCATCTGGCCGACCTGAACGTGCCGATTCACACGCTGGCGAATATTCTGGAACTCAGCGAGGAAAAGGGCGTGGTGGTGGTAGAAGGCCGCTGATCGGCTCGGTTCATGCCCTGTTTGTCGTTCCTTGAGTCAGCCGCGACAGTGCAGACCCCCCGCCTTAAGCTGGGCGCCCTAGTCGCCTGATCGGCGACCCGACCAAGAGCCGGGTCGTGATCGCCACCTCTCCCGAGTACCTCCAGGCGCAGCGGGCGGTGGATTTCCTCTCGGACCAGAAATTCCTGGTGGAGCGCACTGCCATCGTCGGTGAGGGCCTCAAAATCGCGGAGCAGGTCACGGGCCGCCTCGACTGGACGCGGGCGCTGAGCCTTGGCATGGGTCAGGGCGCGGTTTCCTGCCACTGCTGCTCGATGGCCTGTTGATCGGCGTGATGATCGGTGCGGTGTGGGGCTTGCTGAGTTAAGCGCTGAGCGGTGGGCGGCGCGACTTTACCAGTGTCGGCGGCATGCGGGCCGATCATTACAGCGTGCTGTGTGACGCCGAGGTGTCCGAACACGCCCAGTCGCTGCTCGCGGAGATGCCGCACTGAGCTGTCATTCTGCCTGGCCCCCCGCTTGGCCCTAAACTACCGTTCACATGACCCAGTCCCAGCCCACCCAGTCCAACACCAACCTGGAGCTTCAGGAACTCATCGCCGAGATGGAGCAGCGCCGCGCCGCCGTGGAAGTGGGCGGCGGCGTGGCTAGGCAGCAAAAGCAGCGTGATGCGGGCAAGCTGACGGCCCGTGAGCGCATTGACGCCCTGCTCGACCCCGGCAGTTTTCTGGAATACGGCACCTTCACCGAGCACGGCGGCGGTGCACTGATGCGCGGCGTCTCTGCCCCCGGCGAAGGCGTCGTCACCGGCAGCGGCACCATCGGCGGGCGGCAGGTGTTCGTCTTTTCGCAGGACTTCACCGTGCTGGGCGGCTCGCTCGGTAAGCGCAACGCCCAGAAGGTCGCCAAGATCATGGACCTGGCGGCCAAGACCGGCTGCCCCATCATCGGCCTCAACGATTCGGCGGGAGCCAGGATTCAAGAAGGCGTGGATTCCCTGAGCGGCTACGGCGAGATTTTCTACCGCAACGCCACCTACTCCGGCGTGGTGCCGCAGATCAGCGCCATTCTGGGGCCGTGCGCGGGCGGTGCCGTTTACTCGCCTGCCCTCACCGACTTCATCCTGATGAGCCGGGGCAGCAGCTTCATGTTCATCACCGGGCCGGAAGTCATCAAGAGCGTGACTCGCGAGGAAGTTACCTTCGACGAGCTGGGCGGCGCGGACGTGCACACCCGCAAGTCCGGCGTGGCCCACCTAGAATTCGATGGTGACGAGGCGGTGCTGGCCGGAATCCGGCACCTGCTGCAGTATTTGCCGCAAAACGCCCGCGAGAAGCCCCCGACGCGCCCGACCAGCGACCCGGTGGGACGCTCCACCCCCGAACTGCTGGAGCGCGTCACGCCCGACCAGCGCCGCCCCTACGCCATGCACGACGTGATTCATAGCCTTGTTGACGAGGGAACCTTCTTCGAGATTCAGCCGGACTGGGCCAAGAATATGCTCTGCGGATTCGCGCACCTCGGCGGCGAGGTGGTGGGCATCGTGGCGAATAATCCCAAGGTGATGGCCGGAACGCTCAACATCGACGCCTCCGATAAGGCCGCCCGCTTCATTCGCACCTGCGACTGCTACAACATTCCGATTCTGACCTTGGTGGACGTGACCGGCTTCCTCCCGGGCGTGGCGCAGGAACACGCGGGCATCATCCGGCACGGCGCGAAGATGCTCTACGCCTACGCCGAGGCCAGCGTGCCGAAAATTACCCTGATCACTCGCAAGAGTTACGGCGGGGCCTACCTCGCCATGAACAGCCGCGATATGGGCGCGGACGTGGTCTACGCCTGGCCCACCGCCGCCGTCGCCGTGATGGGTGCGGAGGGCGCGGCCAACATCGTCTACCGCCGCGAGATTCAGAACTCGGCCACGCCCGACGCCACCCGTGCTGAGAAGATCGCCGAGTACAAGGAAGCCTTCGACAACCCCTACGTGGCCGCCGCCAAGGGCTACATCGACGACGTGATTCCGATGGAAGACACCCGCCGCCGCTTGATCGCCACCTTCAAGATGCTGGAGGGCAAGCAGGAGCAGCGGCCTTACCGCAAGCACGGCAATGAGCCGTTGTGACGTCTGAACTGGAGCGTTCCACTGCTTTCCGCGCACCGCTGACCGTTTCCCAACTTCAGACGTGCTCGATTTCCAGCGCGCTCGGCAGCTCTGGCCACTGCTCGCGCAGCCAGGCCAGCAGGTGCAGGTAGGTCTGTCCGTGGCTGGTGGCGTGGCGGGCGGGCGGCACGCCGGGGTGCAGGGGAAGGCGCCAGTGTTGCCCTACCAGCCGCGCTTGCAGGTGCTGGGTGCCGATCAGCGGAATCGGGTCGCCGTCGAGCGAGATGGCCACGACCTCCGAGGTGTCCGGCAGCGGCGCGGCCACCGCCCGGCCCAGCGCCGTCGGGCTGAAGGCCAGGCCCCGCAGCCCGTGCAATCCTGCCGCGTACTGCACCAGGCCGCCGCCCAGCGAGTGCCCGGCCAGGGTCAGCGGCAAGTCGGGCAGGCTGCGCGCCCGCTCGGCCTGCACCAGCGCCGTGATCTCGGCGGCCACCGCGAACAGGCGCGGCAATCTTCCGAGCACGTTGAGCACGTCGGCCCCGAACTGCCGCGTCTCGCTCGGCAAGGTGCGCAGTTGCGAGTCCGAGTGGCTGGTGTTGGTGCCGCCCAGCACCAGCACGAGTTGCTCGGGGCGCACGTACAGCGCGAACACCAGCCCGCTGGCAGCGTGCAGCACGTTGGGCCGCCCGGCTTCCTGGCGCAGCGCTCCCAGTGGAATCAGTTCCGGCCAGCTCCAGAACGCGCCGCCGTAGGCAGATAGGGTGTCTGGGGCGCTGGGCATGCCCCAGTCGTGCCGCTCCCAGGCCGGGTACAGGCACAGCGAGGCGGCGCAGTCGGCCAGCAGTTGCCGGGCCGCGTCCTCGCCTCCGGCCCACAGCGCTTCCAGGGCCGCCTCGCCACTGAGCGTACCGGGCGGCAACGCACGCTGCGAGAGCGGCGGCCAGACTGACTTCCACGCCACCCTCCCCAGCCGGGGCCAGGGCTTCAGGTGTAGCGGTAGCGGCAGACGGCGCATTGGCTAGACGGCTGAGTCGTCCGTTTCCGGCAGGTCGGCGGCGCTCAGCCAGGGCCGGGCCGCCGCAAAACCATCTAGGGTGGCGCGCTCGATGAGCAGGTCTTCAGCGCTGCGCACCGCCTGGCCCGACTGCACCCATTTGTTGAGTTCGGCCTCCACCCGCTGCTGTACCCGGCGCAGCGGCAATTCAGCCGCGCCTTCCACACCGCGCCAACTCAGAAAGGCTCGGTGGAAGCCTGGCAGATCGTCGAGCGGCACGCTGGCTTCCAGACTCCGCCAGGACAGCATGGATGATGTGGCGGGCGGGGTAGACATAGCGTCATTGTGGCGGTTGGGGGGACGGCTGGCCCTTTAGGAACTGCCCAGACGGCACTCATCCGCTGGGTTCGGCCCAGTCACTAGGGCAGTCTATTTCGGCACGGGCGACGTGAAGTTCAGAATCAAATTGCCGCTGCTGACCGTACCGTTGACGATGCCGTTGCGGTTGTAGCTGATCAGCACGCTGCCGTCGCCCATCGAGAGCAGCGCGAAGTGACCGTTGAGGGCCGTGAAGGTGACGGGCGTGTTGCCGCGCACCTTCCAGACGTACCCGCTGCGCTTGCCGAGCGGGTCTTCGGCAGCGGCCGCCTGCGCCGCCGTGATGTTGAAGGCCTCGGGCAGGGCCGAGTACCCCTCGGGAAAGCGCATCTCCCCGCTCACCAGATCGAGGCTGATGCCGCGCAGCAGGGACGTACCGCCTGCGTCGCCAAAGGTCAGGCGGGTACTGCTTTTCACGACACTCAGGCGCACCGATTTGCCGCTGGGCTGCAACTCCTGCTGAATGACCAAGTAGCGCCGGAAATCGTTCTCACCGATCTTGAACCGTTTGTCGTAGAGCGGAGCCACGCCGCGCTCGGCGCTGACCTGCATCTGGTCGAGCAATCTCGGATCGCCGCCCGCGTCGAGCACCCGGCGGCGCACCTCGGTCATCGAGAAGCGCGCGCGCGTTTCCATGACCTGCGCCACCTGACCGCTGACTGGCAACAGCGGCGCGAGGCGGCTGCGCCAGTCGCCTGACAGGGCCACGTTCATCTGGGGACCGATCTGCGCCGTTGCGGCCAGGCTCCAGGCGCTCCACGAGCTAATAGTGCCGCATAAACAGAGCAAGCCCAGAGCAGGCGCGAGGCGGCGAAACGGGCGGGAAAACATGCGAAGGGAAGCATAGCGGGCGCAGGTGAGAAGTTGCCCCCGGCACGCGAAAAAGCTCCTCATCTGCGTTTCTGGATCGCCCGCCGCCCCCCCTGTGTTAGCCTCGGTTCATGCCGCTGCCCAAGTCCCTGCCGACTACCGCCGACCTCTCACCCTTCGTGGAAGCGGGTCTGCGTGACCTGGCCGCCCTGGTCGCTTTCGAGAGTGTCAGCGCCCAGCGCCGGATGCTGCCGGAAACCGCCGACGCCGTGACCCGGTTGCTGGAGGTCGAAGGCTTCACGGTGCGCCAGTACCCCGGCGAGGTGGCTCCCATTCTGGTGGCCGAGGCGGGCGAGGGACCGGGCACGCTGCTAATCTACAACCACTACGACGTGCAGCCAGAAAGCCCGCTGGAGCTGTGGGACTCGCCGCCGTTCGTGCTGACCGAGCGCGGCGAGCGGCTCTACGGCCGGGGAATCAGCGACGACAAGGGCGAGTTCGTTTCGCGCCTGGCGGCCATCCGGGCGGTGAAGGCCAGAAACGGCGGCGTCTTGCCGCTCCGGGTGCGCTGGATCATCGAGGGTGAGGAGGAGGTCAGCAGCCCCAGCCTGGGCGACTTCGTGGCGCAGCACGCCGCCGAGTTGCGCGCCGACGGCTGCTGGTGGGAGTTCGGCAGCATCACGGCTGACGGCACGCCGCAACTCTTTCTCGGCCTCAAGGGGATTGTCTGCCTGGAGCTGCGCTGCCAGGTGGCCGATTCTGACCTGCACAGCAGCCTCGGCGCGGTCGTCGACAATCCGCTGTGGCGGCTGGCGGCGGCGGTGGCCAGCCTGCGCGACGCGGCGGGCCGGGTCACGATTCCCGGCTTTCACGACGATGTGCGCGCGCCCAGCGACACCGATCTGCAGGCGGTGGCGGCGCTCCCCGATGCCCGCACCCCGCTGGAGGAAACTTACCGGGTCAGCCGCTTTCTGGGCGAGGCCGCCGAGCACCAGTCGCGCTCCAATTTCATGCCGATCGTCAACGTCAACGGCTTTCACGGCGGCTACGGTGAGGCGGGCAGCAAGACCGTGTTGCCCGCTTCAGGCTTTGTCAAGCTCGATTTCCGGCTGGTGCCGGATCAGGACCCGGCAAAGGTGGTGGCCCTGCTGCGCGCCCATCTGGAGGCCCAGGGCTTCGGCGACATTGAAGTGGTCGAGTTGGAATCGCACGAGTTTCCGGGCCGTACCCCCGCTGACGCGCCGTTCGTCGCCACGGTGCGGGAAACGTTGGAAGCGGTCTACGGCAATGCTCCTCAGGTCTTTCCGTCGAGTGGCGGCAGCGGCCCGGTGCACGCTTTCCTCCATCACCTCGGCGTGCCGGTGGCAATGATGGGCATCGGCAACCTCGGCGGACGGGTCCACGCGCCCAATGAGAACATCCTGCGGCGTGATTTCGCCTCGGGTGTCCGGTTCGGGGTGGTTCTGCTGGAGGCGCTGGCGAGGCAGGGGTAAAGGTCAGGGCCGCTAGATGCTGCAACCAGGACTCTGCCTGGCCCCGTCCAGATTCGCCCGTTCAGCCGGGCCAGCAAAAAAGCCCGCCAGTTCGGCGGGCCTCAGCTCATTCGGGTGTTACTTCTCCAGCACGTAGGCGCTCTCAATCTTGTCGGGAATGCCGGGGTAGCCGGGCTGAATGCGCATCAGTTTGTCGAGCACGTCCTGGCCTTCCACGACCTGACCGAAGACGGTGTGCTTGCCGTCGAGGTGCGGGGTGGGGCCGAAGGTGATGAAAAACTGCGAGCCGTTGGTGGCCGGGCCACGGTTGGCCATGCTCAGCACGCCTTTCTTGTCGTGGCGGTGCTCGTTGAACTCGTCCTCGAACGAGTAGCCGGGGCCCCCCGAGCCGTTGCCGCTGGGATCGCCGGTCTGAGCCATGAAGTCCTGAATGACGCGGTGAAACACGATGCTGTCGTAGTAGTGGTGGCGAATCAGGTAGACGAAGCTGCCCACCGTCATCGGCGCTTCGTCGGGGTACAGCTCCATGACAATGCGGCCCTTGGTGGTCTCGAACACGGCCTGATACGCCTTGCCGGGCTGGATGGCTTCGCCCATCTCGGGCGCGCGGTTGAACTTGATCTGGCGCTCACTGCTCAGGGCGCTCATCCGGGTGTAGCCGTCTTTGGTGTAACTGCTGGTGTCTGACATAGCCCGCATTGTAGCGGCCCCGGCTCATGAGAACGCTTGAAAAAGCGCCAAGGCTGGGGCCGTTCTTTAGGGAGCGCTCAGGGCTTGGTGACGATCCGCACGCTCAGGAGTTTGTCGGGCACTGCGTCGGGAATCGGGGTCTCGCCGCCCTGGCCGGAAGCGGCAGTGCGGGTCAGCTTGGGCAGCACGTCGTCGCCGCCCACCACCTTGCCGAACAAGCTGTAGCCGCCGTTGAGGAAGGTCGACGGCGCGAAGGTGATGAAAAACTGCGAGCCGTTGGTGTTGGGGCCGCTGTTGGCCATCGCCAGCATGCCCGGTTGGTCGAACACCAGCTTGCTGCGAATCTCGTCGGGAAACTGGTAGCCGGGGCCGCCCTGCCCCCAGGTCGCCTTCTTGCTTTCGTCGGCGCTGTTCGGGTCGCCGGTCTGGGCCATGAAGTTGTCGATGACGCGGTGAAAGCGCTGGCCGTCGTAGAAGTGGTTGCGCGCCAGATAGACGAAGTTGTTGACCGTCACCGGCACGTCTTTATTCAGCAGCTCGGCCACGATCTGGCCCTTGTCGGTGTCGATGACGGCGTAGTAGTTCTTGGTGTCGTCGAGCGTCATCTCGGGCGCGGCCTTGAAGGTCCGCAGCGGCGTCTTGCTCAGCTCCGGCACCAGGCTGTAGCCGCTGGGAATCGCGGCGGGCGCGGTCACGGCCGCATCGGCTTTGGTGGGGTCAGCCGCCGGGGTATCGGTCTTGGCCGGGTCAGTGGTGGCCGTGTCGGTCTTGGTCGTGTCCGTCGTCGTAGTGTCGGTTTTGGTGGTGTCGGTGGTCGCCGTGTCTTTTTTCTGGCAGGCAGCCAGACTCAGGGTCAACAGGGTCAGGAGGGCTAAGCGCTTCACGGAGTCAGTCTAGAGGATGCCCCGATGAGACATGAAGATGAGACGCAGACGCAGCGGCGGCAGCACCCGGCCAGGCTGAGCTAGACTCGCGGGCGTGATTGTGACGATTGACGGCGTGGCGGCCAGCGGCAAATCCAGCGTGGCCAGCGGCGTGGCGCGCCACCTGGGCATTCCCTACGTGTCCAGCGGCCTGCTTTACCGGGCGGCCACGCTGCTGGCGCTGGAGGCTGGGACCGACCTCAGTGACGCCCCGGCCCTGCTGGCCCTGCTGGGCGCTGCGCCGCTGCGCCTGGAGCCTTTGCCGGAAGGAAACCGGGTCGTGCTGACCTCAACCGCTGCGTTACACCCTGAGCGGGATCTGACGGCAGATGCCCACACCAGCGCGGTGGACGCCGGGGTCAGTGCCGTGGCCCAGCTGCCCGAAGTGCGCGAATGGGTCAACGCCCAGTTGCGCGCCCTGACCCCGCCGTTCGTGGCCGAGGGGCGTGACATGGGCACGGCGGTCTTTCCACAGGCCCAGGCCAAGTTCTTCCTGATGGCCTCGCCGCGCGTGCGGGCGCTGCGGCGGGTCAAGGAGCGGCCTGGTGACCTGGCCGAGGTGGAAGCGGCCCTGGTCGCCCGCGACGCCAAGGACAAAGCCCAGTCGGCCCCCGCTGCCGACGCCCAGATCATCGACACCGGCACGCTCGATCTGGCAGGCGTGATCGCGGCGGTGCTGCGGGGTCTTCATCAACCCGCGTCTTCCGACTTATCATAAGCGCCGATGCCTTCCGCTCATCTGCTCGCTGATCAGCCGCTCGTCTCGGTGGGCGACCTCGCCTGGGACGTGCTGGCCAAACCCGACACCCTGCTGCTGCCTGGTGGCGACACCACCGGACGCATGGAACTCTCGCCTGGCGGCAGCGCGGCCAACCTGGCGGTGTGGGCCCGGCGGCTGGGCCATCCCAGCACCTTCGTCGGCAAGATCGGCACCGGCCACTTCGGCGAACTGGCGCAGGCGGGCTTGCAAGACGAGGGCGTGCGGGCCGAGGTGATCCGCACCCCCGACCACCCCACCGGGGTCATCCTGGCGCTGATCGACCACCGGGGCCAGCGGGCCATGCTGACCGGCCAGGGGGCCGACTGGGAGCTGCTGCCTGGTGAACTGCCGCAGGACGTGTTGCTCGGCGCGGGCCACGTTCACCTGACCGCCTGGAGTCTTTTTCGCGATCCGCCGCGCGGCGCGGCACTTCGGGCCGCCGAGCTGGCCGAGCAGGCTGGAGCGACGCTGAGCCTCGATCCCGGCAGCTTCCAGATGATTCAGCAGGTGGGCCGCGAGAATTTTCTCGACTGGATCAGCGCCGTGCCGTTCGATATCTTCTTTCCCAACGCTGACGAGGCCCGCGCCATGAGCGGCAAGAAAACTTCCGAGGCGGCCCTGCGGTGGTTGCGCGGCCATTACCCGAAAGCGCTGATCGTGCTGAAAATGGACGAGGACGGCGCGCTGCTCGAAGGTCCGGTGACGCCGCGCACCCACGTGCCCGCCACCCCCGATACCCTGGTTGACGCCACTGGAGCCGGAGACGCCTTCGGCGGCGCGTTTCTGGCGCATTATCTGGTTCATGGTGATCCGGTGAGAGCGGCGCAGGTGGCCGCACAGGTGGGTGGGTGGGTGGTGTCTCGCTTCGGCGCGCGCCCGGCGATGGACGAAGCGCTGCGGCTGCGGCTCCAGCCGTTCGGTTTGATGGACCTGGGCGCGGTGAGCCGGTGACCCGCCTGCGCCCGCGCCGTCCGGCCTGGCAACGCGCCCTGTTCTGGATTTTCCTGCTGCTGCTGCTGGCCGTTCTCGCGGCCGCCGCCTACGCCTACAGCCTGACCCAGAGTCCCGGCGGCAAGGCCTACACCCTGGAAGTCACGCCCGGCGACACCCTGGCGGCCAAGGCCAGTGAACTCCAGCAAAAGGGCGTCGTTAAAAACGCCGACGTGCTGCGGCTGGTCATGCGTCAGCGCGGCACGGCGGGCAAGCTCAAGGAGGGCCTGTACGATCTGGCGGCCAATCAGACAGTCTTTGAAGTGGCCGACGATCTGGCGGGCAATCCGCGCATTCCCACCGTCAGCGTCACCATTCCCGAGGGCAAACGCCTCAAGGACCTCCCGGCCATCATCACGGCGGCGGGGTTGAGCAGTGCGGCGGCCATCAATGCTGCCGTGCAGGATGTGGCCCTCAGTCCGGCAGCCAAGGCGGGCGGGGCCAGCAACCTGGAGGGCTTCTTGTTTCCGGCGACCTACCCGTTCCGGCCCAAGGCCAGTGCCACAGACATCATCGGGGCGCTGGCCGAGCGGATGACCCAGGAGTTCACGCCTGAACGGGTCGCCGCTGCCAAGAAACTCGACCTGAACATCTACCAGTGGGTCACGCTGGCCAGCATGGTGCAGGCCGAGGCCGCCAACTCGGGCGAGATGCCGGTGGTGGCGGGCGTGTTTCTCAATCGCCTCAAAGAAGGCATTGCGTTGGGCAGCGACCCCACCGTCGCCTACGGTCTGGGCAAGGACTTGCCGGACCTCGACCGCTCGGCGGGCGACTTCACCAAGGACACGCCTTACAGCACCTACACCCGCATGGGGCTGCCCAAAGGCCCCATCAACAACCCCGGCGAGGCGGCGCTGACCAGCATCCTGAACGCCAAGCTGACCACCGCCAACGGCAAGGCGGCCCTCTACTTCCTGCACGGCACCGACGGCGTTATTCACGTCAACAACGACTACGCCGCCCACCAGCGCGATATCGCCCGCTACCGCTGAGGCGTTCCTTTCCCCCCGGCGGCTCTCATCCGGGCCGCCGCGTACGCCCAAGGGCACTTGATACACTTCGTCCTGTGTCCAGAATCGCCGCCCCAGCCAAGCCGACGGGCCGAACACCCGCACTGGTGAGCGGCCAGCTTTCCCGCTACGTGCTCAGAGAAGTCTGGCCGCTCTACGCGGGGGGTGTGCTGCTCTTTTTCGTGCTCCAGATGACCGATTACATCAGCACCATCGCTGGTATTTTTTCGTCGTACCACACCGGGCTGCTCAAGGCGGTGACGCTGCTGAGCTACGTGCTGCCGAACATCCTCAACAAGTGCCTGGTGGTGGCCGTGCCGTTTTCGCTGCTGCTGGCGCTCGGGCGGCTGGCCAAGGACAGCGAACTCAAGGCTGCCTACGCAGGCGGGGTATCGCCGCTCAGGGTGCTGGGGCCGTTCGTGCTTCCGGCGCTGATTGTGGGAGGCGTTGTTTACGGCAACGCGGGCTACCTGACGCCGAGCGGCAACGCCAAATACTTCAATTACTTCTACACCGATATCTACCAGATGGTGGCGCAGACACCCACCACCGAAAACTACGCCCACGCCGAGAACGGCAATTTCTTCACGGCGGGGCGCATCGAGAGCCTGGGCAACGGCAGCCCCGAGACCCTCTCGGCCCTGACCGGCGTAGTCGTGCAAACGCCCCAGGGCACCTACAGCGCGGGCACCGGGCGCTGGGACTCGGCGGCCCACACCTGGGTCCTCGGCGGCGGCTACCGGGTCGATCCGGCGGGTCAGGTCACGGCGCTGCCGGGCGAGACCACCTTTGCTCAGACCGACGTGATCGCCCAACCGCCGCCGCCGAGCGACCAGAGCAGCTCGCCGCAACTGCGCGCCCAGCTCTCGCAGCAGCAGAGCGGCACCGAACCCTACCGCCGCACCGCCTACGAACTGGCCCGCCGCCTGGCCGATTCGTTCACGCCGCTCGTGTTCGTGCTGGCCGCCGGAGCGCTGGGCCTGGGCCTGAGTAACCGGGCCTGGGCGGTGGGCGCGGTCATTCTCTTTCTGGCGATCTTCTACGCCCTGTGGAATACCGCGCCGCAACTGGCCGCCGTGGGCGCGCTGAGTCCGCTGCTGGCCGCCTGGCTACCCAATCTGGTGTTCACGGTGTTTGGGCTGATGCTGGCCTGGCGGCTGCGGTGAGCCGGGCCGCGCTAAAGGAGTCGCCGCGCGCTAGGTCCGGCACGGGCCGCCTGAACCGCTACCTGCTGGAAGAGATTCTGCCGTTTTTGTTTGCCGGGCTGGCCGTGACCATTCTGCTGCTGCTGCTGGCGGCCTTGCAGGCAGTCATCGCGCCGCTGCTGGCCAAGGGAGCCAATCCCCTGCTGGTCGCCAAACTGGTGGCCCTGCAACTGCCCTACGCCGTGTCGCAGGGCCTGCCGATCGCCCTGCTGTTCGCCACCCTGCTGGGGCTGTCGCGCCTCTCTGCCGATTCGGAAATCAAGGCGATGCAGGCCAGTGGCGTCTCGCCTGCCGTGCTGTTCGGGCCGGTCATGGCGCTGGGCCTGGTCGTCACCCTGCTCAGTTTCGCGGTGGGCGAGCTGCTGACCCCGCGCGCCAAGGTGCAGGCGCTGAGTGTGCAGCGCGAGATCGTGCTCGACAATCCCCGCGTGGCCGGGTTGGGCCAGCCGGGGGCAGGGGGCCAGGCACTGGTCTTGCGCGACGCCTTCGGGCGGGCCATCAGCGTGGCGGCCATTGAGCCGGGCGGTGAGTTGCGCGGCCTGAGCATCGCCAGCCTGCGCGACGGCGAGGTGGCCCGCGAGATCATCACCGCCCGGCGTGGACGGCTGAGTCCGGGCAGCAACGTGCTGGAACTCTACGGCGGCCAGCGCATCACCTACCAGAACGAGAAGCCCTCCACCGTGCTGAGCTTCGAGCGCGGGACGCTGCCGGTGCAGGACTTGCAGGCCAGCTTCAAGGGCGGCGACGAACTCAAGCCGGTGTTCTTGCCGCTGCGTGATTTGTGGGCGCGGGTGCAGAGTTACCGCGCCCAGAACATCAACGCCCCGCAGGAGTTCACGGCCCTCCAGCGCAAGTTTGCCGAGCCGGGGGCGGCGCTGTGCATGGCCTTTTTCGCCGCCGCGCTGGCCGTCTTTTCCTTCAGAAGCAACCTGAACATTGGGCTGGTGTGGGTGCTGCTGCTGACCTTCTTTTACTACGCCACCTGGAGTGTGTTCCGGGTGATGGGCGAAAACGGCGCGCTGCCCGCCGTGCTGGCTGCCTGGACGCCCGATGTCCTGTACCTGCTGGCTGGTGTGGGGCTGTTGTGGGTCGCGGCGCGGCGCTGACGTCTGGGCCGAGGAGGCACCTGGGTGGGGGTTCGCGGAGACGTTAAGAAAAGCTGGGCTGCCCGCTTCTGACGTGGGCGCGTATCATGCAACACAGTGAAAAAGGAAGGACGGAAGCGCTTCCATTTTTGTCGGCAGAGGCGCTGACACCCATTCCCGGCACCGGCACCACCGGGTCGACGAACCGGAGCAAGGAGACAGCATGAAAATTGGCATGATCGGGCTGGGCAAGATGGGCGGCAACATGGTGGCGCGGCTGCTGCAAGGCGGGCAGGACGTGGTGGCCTACGACCTGAGCGAGGACAACATCAAGCTGGCTGAGGGCCGGGGAGCCGAAGGCGCGCGCACCACCGAGGAACTCATCGCCAAACTCCTTGCGCCGCGCGCCGTGTGGGTGATGGTCCCGTCGGGCGCGGCGACCGAGAGCACAGTCATGGACTTGGCGGACAAGATGCAGCCGGGCGACATCATCATCGACGGCGGCAACAGCAACTACAAAGACAGCCAGCGCCGCGCCAAGACCCTGGCCGAGCGCGGCATCAATTTCGTTGATGTGGGCACGTCCGGCGGGGTGTGGGGCCTCAAGGAAGGCTACGCCATGATGGTCGGCGGCGAGGAGGCGGCGGTCAAGAGCCTCACGCCGATTCTGGAAGTGCTGGCTCCGGCCAAGGACCAGGGCTGGGGCCGGATGGGTCCGGCGGGCAGCGGGCACTACGTCAAGATGGTGCACAACGGCATCGAGTACGGCATGATGCAGGCCTACGCCGAGGGCTTCGAGCTGATGCACGCCAAGATCGACATGCAGCTCGACATGGCCCAGATCGCCGAGCTGTGGCGTCACGGCAGCGTGATCCGCTCGTGGCTGCTCGACCTGACCGCCGACGCGTTGACCGGCGACCCGGAGTTCAGCGACCTCTCGGACTACGTGGCCGACTCGGGCGAGGGTCGCTGGACCGTCGTGGACGCCCTGAACGAGGGCATTCCCGCCCCCATCATCACGCTCAGCGTGCAGATGCGCCTGCGTAGCCAGCAGAAGAGCAGTTACGCAGGCAAGATGCTCTCGGCCATGCGCCGCGCTTTCGGCGGCCATGCTGTCAAGAAGGTGGAGGCGGAAGCCGAGGAGAGCATCGTGCCCGAGGCCCACACGCCCGAGGCGGCCCGGCCCCAGAACATCCCGGCGTCCGGAGCCAAGATGGACGGCGACGCGGCCCGGCAACTCGGCGAGAGCGGCCAAATGCCGGTCAACCCCAATCCCGAAGACACCGAGAACAAGGGCGCGGGCAACCAGAGTGAAGGGCAAGCCTAATGGCGAAGAAGACGCCCACCAAACGCCCGGCCCCCGAAGCGGCGGCCAAGCCCCCCAAGCCCAGCACCACCGCCAAGCGGGCGGCCGCCAAACCCCAGCCGGTGAGCAGCACCCTGATCGAGAGTGACGATGTGCTGCCGGGTGCGGCGGGACACCAGCCGCCAGTAAAGGCGGCCAGATCGAAGAAGGCCGCTCCGGAAGCGGCTCCGGCCAAGACCCGCCGCCGGGGCAAGGCTGCCGACCCGCTGCTGACCCCGGCCGAGCAGGCCACTTCCGATCAGCCCGGTGCCGACCAGATCAGCGCCCAAACCCTGCTGCCAGACGGCGACAACAATCCCTTCCGCACCGGCATGCGCCGCAGCCGCGCGCCGGAACCGGCCACCCTGGTCATCTTCGGGGCCACCGGCGATCTGGCCCGCCGCAAGCTGCTGCCCGCCGTGTTCGGGCTGTGGCAAGACGGCCTGCTGGGCAGCGCCTTCAACATCGTGGGCGTGGGCCGCCAGGAAATGACCGACGAGCAATTCAAGGACTATGCCATCGAGGCGCTGAACACCAGCAAGGAAACCGACACGCCGCACCCCGGCAGCCTGGAGAAGTTCAGGGAGCTGCTGTACTACGAGTTCGGCGATTTCGGGGCCGACGACGTGTACGAGCGGGTCAAGACCCAGCTCGACGAGGCCGAGGACGCGCACGGCGGGCGCAAGAATGCCCTGTTTTACCTCTCGACGCCGCCGAGCCTGTTCGAGCCGATCAGCAACGGACTGGGACGGCTGGGCCTGCAAGACCAGTCGGAAGGCTGGCGCAGAATCATCATCGAGAAGCCCTTCGGGCGCGATCTGGCCTCGGCGCGCCACCTCAACGACACCTTGCACGCCGTCTGGAACGAGTCGCAGGTCTACCGCATCGACCACTACCTCGGTAAGGAAACGGTGCAGAACCTGATGGCGATCCGCTTCGGCAACGCCATCTTCGAGCCGCTGTGGAACCGGGCTTACGTCGACCATATCCAGATCACCAACGCCGAGGACCTGGGGCTGGAGGGCCGCGCCGGGTACTATGAGGAAGCGGGCGTGGTGCGCGACATGCTACAAAATCACCTGATGCAGGTGGTGGCGCTCACGGCGATGGAGCCGCCCGCCGCCTTCGACGCCGACGCCATCCGCGACGAGAAGGTCAAGGCACTCCGGGCCATCAAGCGCATTCCGATCGAGCGCGTCGCTGAGGTGGCGGTGCGCGGACAGTACGGTCCCGGTACCCTCGACGGCGAACACGTGCCCGGCTACCGCGAGGAACCCAACGTGCAGCCGGGTTCGGTCACGCCGACCTACGTGGCGGTCAAGTACGAGATCGACAACTGGCGCTGGCAGGGCGTGCCGTTTTATGTCCGCAGCGGTAAGCGGCTTCCCAAGAAGGTCACCGAGATCGCGGTGGTGTTCAAGCGCCCGCCACTGGGCCTCTTTCCCGGCGGGCTGGAGCGCAACGTGCTGGCCTTCCGCATCCAGCCGGACGAAGGCGTGAGCCTCAAGTTTTCGAGCAAGACGCCGGGCCAGGAAAACCAGTTGCGCGAGGTCGTGATGGATTTCCGCTACGACGCCTTTGGTGCCCAGCTCGAAAGCCCGTACTCGCGCCTGCTGCTCGACGCGATGGTCGGCGACGCCACTTTGTTTCCCCGCGAGGACGAGGTCGATCAGGCCTGGCAGATCGTCTCGGGCATTCTGGAGGCCTGGGACGCCGCCTCGCCCAACGCCGTGCCAGCCCCGGAGTTTCCCAATTACGACGCTGGAACCTGGGGACCGGACGCCGCCGACAAACTGCTGGGACCGGACCGGCGCTGGCGGCGCTTGTGATTCGCGCGGGCTGGAGGGATGAACCATGACTGCTGCCACCAGCCGTTTGAAACCGCTCGGCCCGCTGCCCACCAATGTCCGGGGCGCTCAGCGCACGCTCGACGAGCTGTGGGCGCAGACCGACATCGAGACGCGGGCCTACACCGGCAACATCATCGCGCTGACCGAACCACATTACCAGGGCCGCATTCAGGAAGCCCTGACCGGTCTGGAAGGGCGCTATGCGGGCCGCCAGATCATCGCCGTGATGCAGCCCTCGGCGTCGGGGCGCATGAGCATCGACGCCGAGCTGGTGCCGCAGCAGGGCCTCTACATCGAGCGGTTGACCCTGCTGGCCAACCCCGGGCAGCTGCGCGGCGCGATCTTGCCGCTGCTGCGCCCGGCGACCGTCAACCACGTCTGGTGGGCCTCGGACGATCCGCCCGGCGGACCGCTGCTGCGCGAGCTGACCGAGATTGCCGACCAGGTGATCGCCGACAGCCTCAGGCTCGACATTCCCCCGGCCCGCCAGTACGCCCTGGCCGATCTGGGCTGGTCGCGCTCGGCGGCCTGGCGTGAGGCGCTGGCGCAGTTGTTTGACAGCAAGGACGCCGCCTCCGTGCTGGGACAGGTTACCCGGCTCAAGGTCTGGTCGGGCGGCAAGAACGACCGCGCCGCCCGGCTCTACGCCGCCTGGGTCGCTTGTACCCTGGGCTGGAAGGATCTCAGCGCCGTGACCTTCGTGCGCGGCGACTGCGAGCGCCAGCACGGCGATTTGTGTGGGGTCGAGCTGAGCGGGCCGGGCGTGCGCTTCACGCTCAAGGCCACCGGCAAGGAGGGAGTGCGCTCGACGGTCAAGTTCGGCACCGCCAACCGCCAGACCTCAATGATGGTGCCGAGCATGACGTTGGCCGAGGGCCTGGGCCGGGTGATGGCCCGCCCGGAGCGCGGCAGCGTGTTTGAGGCAGCCTGGACCCTGGCCCGCGCCAGCCTGGCCGAGGCCGCGCCGGAGAGCCAGTGAACCTTCAGGTCTACCAGACCCCCCAGGCCACCGCCGAGGCCGCCGCTGAAGCCTTTGCCGCAGTCGCTCGGCAAGCCGTGGCGGAGCGCGGGGTCTTTCGCGTGGCCCTGTCGGGCGGCAGCACGCCCAAGCTAATGTACGCTGCTCTGCAGGGTCTGGACGTGCCCTGGGCACAGGTCTACATCTATTTCAGTGACGAGCGCACAGTGGGACCGGACGACCCTCAGAGCAACTACCACACCGCCAAAGTGGGCCTGCTCGACGTTGTGCCGGTTCCGGCTGAGCAGGTTCACCGGATGGAAGGCGAGCGTGACCCCAACGACGCTGCCCGCGACTATGCCGCGCTGCTGCCCCCGCAACTCGATCTGGTGTTGCTGGGCATGGGCGACGACGGTCACACCGCCTCCCTCTTTCCCGGCACAGCGGGCCTGAAGCTGGGTGGGCGGGTTATCGCCAACGAGGTGCCGCAGCAGCACACCTGGCGGCTGAGCTTCACCTTCGGCGAGGTCAACGCGGCCCGCGAACGCTGGCTGCTCGTTACCGGCGCGGCCAAGGCCCCGGTGCTGGCTGAAATCGGGCGTGGCGAGGGCGAGTACCCCGTACGGCAGGTCGCGGATCCGGTGTGGTTTCTGGACGCGGCAGCAGCACAGCACCTGTCACCCACCTGATTCACGGCTCTCCTGTATCCTCACCCGGTTTTTGCTGTCGCCTTCGGCCTTTCACAGGTCCTCGTCTGCACGTCGGCTTTGGACGCATAGCCGAACACGCTCACGCTAACGGTCAGTGGGTCGTGGGTGGTTGGCTATGCCTCTGCCGCAGTATCTCGCCTCAATCCGGCAAACGGTAGACGGTGTGGGCGTTGGCGTCGGTCAGGGCTTCTGCCTCGGCCTCACCCAGGCCGCGCAGGGCTGCCAGAAACTGCAGGGTGTAGCGCACGTAGCCGGGCCGATTGGGTTTGCCGCGCTTCGGGACCGGGGCCAGAAACGGCGCGTCGGTTTCGACCAGCAATCGGTCCGGCGGCACGAATCGGGCGGCCTCCTGAATATCCTGGGCGCTCTTATAGGTCAGGTTTCCGGCGAACGACACATACCAGCCCGTGTCGAGCGCGGCACGCAGCAGCCCGGCGTGGCCGTTGCAGCAGTGCAGGATGCCGCGTGGCCAGCCCGCTGCTCGGATCATCTCGGCGCAGCCTAGGCTGGCCCGCTCGCCGCCCGGCGCGTCGCGGGTATGCACGATCACCGGCAGGTCGCGCCGCCGCCCGAGGTTGAGCTGCCACTCGAAGGCCGAGCGCTGTGCTTCGAGCTGGTCGTGCGCCCAGTAGTCGTCCAGGCCAGTCTCGCCGATGGCCACCACGCGTGGGCGCGAGCTGATGGCTTCCAGCTCGGCGCGGGTCTGTGGGCTGTCCTCGGCGGCCACGTCGGTGGGGTGCAGGCCCACGCTGGCGTACACGTCGGGATACTGGTCGGCCAGGGCCAGGGCGTTGCGGGCGTGCTGCACGTTTGCGCCCACGCAGATCATGGCGCTCAGGCCCAGCTCCCCGCGTGCCGAGGCCGGGTCGTCCAGGTAATCGAGGTGGCAGTGGGTGTCGATCATGGGTGCAGGCTAATGCACTGGCTAGGCCAGTGGGCCGTGGGGGCGCAGGAAAAGCGGCCCGTGCCTTCCGGGCCAAACTGACTGCGCGTCTCATCTGCGGACCAGTGGTCAGATAACCCTAAGCACTCTCATGAAGGCAGACAGCTATCATGCCTGCGTGTTCAAGCCGCTCTCCAACCCAGATGCACTGTCCGGGCAACATCGGTGGAAGTCTTGATGTTGCGTCTGAGCGTGTTGGCGCTGACGGCGTTGCTGCTGTTCGGCTTGGTGTTCGCGCTGCTGCCTGCTGCGCCCAGCGTGCGCGGCTCCGGGGTCACGCTCAGCGGGGTCAAGCTGCGGCTCTACCCAGCTCAGGACCCCAAAGCCGAGTGGCGTTTCGCGGCGGGTCAGATCAGCGTGGACCCGGAAAAGGGCGAGACGGCCCTCGATCAGCTCGGACAGGGGGCCCGCTGGGTGCAGAGCAGCACCGGGACGCTCCAAGAAGACATGACCATTAACGCCACCAAGCTGGTGATCGACAGCCAGGACAACCTACACGCCCAGCAGGCCAGGCTCTACACCCTGGCCGACTGCAGCACCTTCACGCTGTCATCGCAGGGTCAGCAGGAAGTCATCATCAACCAGCAGGGTGGCTATAGCGCCCCGCGCGGCGAGATCAGTTCACCCGTTCAGAGCGGCGTCTACAGCAGCATCAAGGCCAACTTCGACTTCAGTACTTTCCAGGCCGAACTCGACCCCGGCGCTGAATTTCACACCGCGCCGCCCACCCGTTGCGTGAACGGCAAGATTCAACCCCGCTGAGTGCGGGTTCCCGGCACCGTCTTGCCTTCCCAGCCTGTCTTTCCCTCACTACTTCAAGGAGAACCATGAAACGTCCCCTCGTTCTACTGTCCATACTGGCCCTCACCACCGCTCTCGCCGCCCAGGTTGACCGGGTGCTGCGCTTCGACACCGCCGCCAACGTGCAGGGCAACCTACGGAACGGTCCCATCAACTACACCGGCAAGGACGGCAATCCCATCAAGGCCAGCGTCAACAATGTCAATATCACCGCGCCCAGCGCCGTACTCACTGCGCCTGCGGGCAGCACCCTGGCTGGGGCCGAGGGCAAGCGCACCGCTGTCTTCAGTGGGGGCGGCGGCGACGTGAACGTGGTGCGCGGCCGCCTGACGGCCAGGGGTGGGCAGCTCGCCTACAGCGAGGCGACGGGTCAGGGTGTGCTGACCAGCGGCCCCAGCGCCGTGTTCGTGCCGGAAACCAAGGACGACGGCGACCCAGTGAATATCAAGGCCACCCAGATGAGCCTCGACGTGGACACCAATATGAGCACCTCGACCGGCAGTGTGGAGCTGGTCAGCGGCAGCCAGACGGGCCGGGGCGACAAGCTGATCTTCGACGAGGACAAATCGGTCGGCGTGCTGACCGGCAACCCCAGCCTGACCCGCGCCGCCAGCGCCAAGCAAAAGGAACTGATCATCACCGGCACCGAGGCCAGGGTCGTGTCGAAGAACAAGCTGCTGTACGTGAAGGGCAAGGTCAAGCTGGTTCAGGGGACCAGCACCACCACCGGCGACGCGGTGTACTACGACGACAAGAACAACGTGGCCTACGTGGTCGGCAACGCCGTGAGCAGCGACAGCAAGACCGGCACCAAGGTCACGGCCCTCAAGAACGGCTACCTGGAGCAGCGCACAGATCTGGGTCGGGTGCGGGCGTTGAGCAAGCCGTTCAACATTCCCACCGACCGCTTTTTGCTGACCGGCGAAAAGAGCAGCCAGTAAGTGGAAAGGGGGGGTAGGGTGAAGGGGCGGGCGCTGCGGCAAGTAGCGCTCGGCAGTGTGCTGCTGCTGGGCCTGGCGCTGGCTCAGCAATCCGGCTCTCAGCAACCCAGCTCGCAGCAGCCCCCAGCGACAGTGCAGCAGCCTGCGGCCCCAGCCCAGCCAGATCAGGCTGCCTCACCTACCGAGCCGACTCCGGCAGACGATGCACCCACGCCGGACAGCTCAGTGCCGCAGGATGATTCGGCCCCCGCTGGTGCAGATTCGCCCAGCCCAGCCCAGTCCAGCGCAGATCAGGAAGGCGCGAATGTCACCCTGACCCGCAAGGCCAAGGACGGCAAATCGCGCATCATCAAGATTGTCCGCACCGGCCTGACCGATGACACTGGCATCTTCGCCTCCTGTACGCCGCAGGACAGCGACCCGGCGGGCAGCCCGACCGTCTCGGTGTTTTCGGAAACCGGGCCGGGCGGCATTCAGGTCACGGTGGACAAGAACCTGATTCGCTCGCCGCTGGCCATCGTCACCCAGCAGGAAGGTGGCGACGGCCACATTGAGGTGAGCGCCGGAACCGCCCAGTTTCTCGACAACCCGCCGGAAGGCAAGACCGACCGCCTCAGCCGCTGCGCCGTGCAGGCCGATCCCAGGCCCGCGCCCGACACGGTGTTCGTGACTCAGGGCCGCACCAGCCTCAAGGGGCAGACGTTGGTGTACGACGAATCCGATGGGGTGGCGCGCATCGCTGGCCCGATCACCTTCGAGCGCGCGCCGGAAACCGGCAAGCCGGAAACCGACCGCCTGACCGGTAACAGTGAGCGCATCGAGGTGGACGTGGACAAGGAAACCACGACCCTGGTGGGCAAGGTCACCCTGAAAAACGGCACGCGGACTAGCAGCGCCGAGCGGGTGGACTACGACGACGCGGCCAACGTCGCCGTTTTGCGCGGCGCGCCCGGCGCGCTGGCCCAGTCGGTCAACGGCCAGGAGATCATCTGCGCCATGATCATTCGCTACAACCTCGACCTCAATACGGTGACAGCGGTGGACAACATCAGTGGGCAATTCCCTGACGGCGAGGGCAGTGCCTCCACTTCAGGTGACGCGCCGGGCGTGGGCTGCTCCGGCTGAGCGCAGCGGCTCGCTCGGGGGATTGGCAGAGCTGCTCCAATCTGTTATGTTATTTGCGTAAGGCGTTTCACTCTTTGCTTTCCAATCCTGTCAGCTACGCCTCTACCTCAAGGAGTCAAACATGTCCATTCAGTTGCACCTCGTCGGCCCGCTGGGCACCAGCATCACGGTTGAAGTTCAAGAAGAGCGCGATATCTTTCCCACCCTGCGCAAATACGGCAAGTCCGGCTGGAGCAGCGGAGACCTGCCCGCCGGGGGCGTGTCGCTGCCGCTCGGCATGGCCGACATCTTCGACTGGAACCTGATCGGCGCGCGGCCCTACACCAACGCCGAGGGCGAGCAGGCGGTGATGTACCGGGGTCAGAGCTACAAGCGCCGCGAACTCGACGAGGTTGATACCAAGAAGATCAAGCTGCCCAAGATCGTCAAGTACTCGCGCGGCGCACGGCCCACCGATCTGCCTCACCTCAAAGAAGGCGAGGAGGGCGGCGTGCAGTACGTCACGCTGATCACCTTCCGGGGCGGCGGCAAGGTGCTCGACGCCTACGTGGATCAGAACAAGGTGGCGGGTCAGGCGGGATAAGCGGGTTCCAGCGCCCCACGCACGTTTATTCCAGCGCCGCCAGCAAGAAGGCATACACGTCGGCCTTCTCCTCGATGATCAGCCGGGTCGGTTTGCCCGCGCCATGCCCGGCCCTGGTCTGAATCCGCAGCAAAATCGGTGCGCCGCCTTGCTGGAGATGTTGCAGCTCGGCGGCGAACTTGTAGCTGTGCGCCGGAACCACCCGGTCGTCGTGGTCGCCGGTGGTGAGCAGGGTGGCCGGGTAAGCGCGCTGGGTGAGGTTGTGCAGCGGGCTGTAGGCGTGCAGGGTGGCAAACCCATCAGGCATGTCGCTACTGCCGTAGTCGCTGACCCAGGCCCAGCCGATGGTGAAGTGCTGAAACCTGAGCATGTCCATGACGCCCACGTGCGCCACCGCCGCGCCGATGAGTTCGGGGTGCTGGGTCAGGGTCGCGCCAACCAGCAGGCCGCCGTTGCTGCCGCCCTCGATGCCCAGGTGCTGCGGTGAGGTGTAGCCGCGCGCTGCGAGGTGCCGGGCGCAGGCGGCGAAATCGTCGAAGACATTTTGTTTGTTCTCCTTCATCCCGGCCTGGTGCCAGGCCTCGCCATACTCGCCGCCGCCGCGCAGGTTGGCGACAGCCAGCACCCCGCCCGCCTCCAGCCAGGCCAGCCTTGAGACCTCGAAGCTGGGCGTCAGCGGAATGTCGAAGCCGCCGTAGCCGTAGAGCAGGGTGGGATGTGAGCCGTCCAGCGTCAGATCCCCGCGTGTCACGATGAACATCGGCACGCGGGTGCCGTCCTGGCTCTCGGCAAATTCCTGCCTGACCTCGTAGCCGCTCAGGTCCACCCCCAGCTCCGGGATCCAGAGGGCCGACAGCTCACCGCTCGCCGTGTCCAGCCGGTAACTGGCTGCCGGACTCAGGAAACTGGTATAGCTCAGGAACACCTCCGGGTTGCTGGCGTGCCCGTTCAGTGCGCCCACGCTGCCCAGGCCCGGCAACGTCACCGGGCGGGTATGCTGGCCCTGCCGGTCGACCAGGGTCAGGCGGCTGGAAGCGTCTTCCAGCGTGTGCAGCACGAAACCGCCCGCCACCATCAGCACTTCCAGCAAGCGGCTCTGGCCCTCCGGCACGACTTCCCGCACCTCGCCCGTCTCCAGATGCTGCGAAACCAGCCGGCCCTTTGGCGCGCCGTCATCGGTACGGAAGTACAGCAGCGGGCCGTCGCTGTCAACGAATTCGTAGCTGGCCCGGAAATCGGCCACGACCTCCTTGAAGTCGCCGCGCCTGGTAAGGGGCCGCACCCAGATCAGGTTCTCGCGGGCCGTGCCTTTCCAGACGCTGACGATTAGATACGCGCCGTCCTCGCTGACCGTGCCGGAAAAGCCCCACTCCGGCTGATCGGGGCGCTCCACGATCAGTTCGTCGGTGGACTGGTCGGTGCCCAGGCGGTGCAGGTACAGCCGCTGGTTGAAGTTCGCACCGCTGAGTTGCTCGGCTTCCGGCGGGCGGTCATAGCGCGAGTAGAAGAAGCCGCTGGCGTCGGGCAGCCAGCTCGCGCCGCTGAATTTGCTGTCGGGCAAGGTGTCAGGCAGGTCCTCGCCGCTTCCGATGTCGCGCACCCGCCACTCCTGCCAGTCGCTGCCGCCCCGACTGACCGAGTAGGCCAGCCTGGAAGCGTCCCGGCTGACCGAGAAGCCGCCCAGCGCCACCGTGCCGTCCTCCGAGAGCGTGTTGGGGTCGAGCAGTACCCGGCCCTCGTCCGTGGGCGAGTCCATCACGTACAGCACGAACTGGTTTTGCAGGCCGCTGTTGCGCAGCTGGAAGTACTGGCTGCCTTCATGTCCCACCGCGCCCCGGCGGGCATAGTCCCACAGCCCGGTCAGGCGCGTGATCAGCTCGGCGCGCACCGGCACGGCGTCGAGCACCCGGCGGGTCAGCGCGTTCTGGGCGTCCACGAACGCCTGCGTCTCGACGCTGCCCGCATCTTCCAGCCAGCGGTAGGGATCGGCGATGACCGTGCCGTGATAGGTGTCGGTGTGGTCGCTGCGGCGGGCAGCAGGGGCGGACTTGGGAGAGAGAAGGGCCATGCGCTAGCCTAGAGCGAGCGGGCCGCCCGGGGAGAACAGCGTGACTTCATTCTTCAGGAATCCGAACCGAATGGAGGCGTTCAGCGACGGTGTGTTCGCCATCGCCATCACGTTGCTGATTCTGGAAATCAAGGTGCCGCAGGTGGGTGAGCGCGGCAGCCCAGGAGCGCTGTGGCAGGCGCTGCTGCACCTGTGGCCCTCCTATCTGGCCTACCTGCTGGCCTTCTCCACCATCCTGATCGCCTGGATCGGGCACCACATCCTGGTCGGTCAGGTCAGGCAGGTCACCCAGAGGATGCTGATCGTCAACGGGTTTTTTCTGCTCACCGTGTCATTTCTGCCGTTTCCGACAGCGGTGGTCGCTGAATACCTGCGCTCGGCGTCGGGCAGTGCCGCCGCCGCCTTTTACGCGCTGATCAACCTGCTCAACAGCCTGGCGTTTTTTCTTCTGGTACAGACCATCATTGATGCCCACCCGGACAGTCTCGCGCTGCTCGGGCGCAGTCGGCGTGACTCGTTTCTGGGCATCTTCTGGTGTCTGGCCTGTGCGGGCCTGGCGCTGCTCAGCCCGGTGGCTTCGCTGCTGCTGGTGGCCGGATTGTTCGTCTGGTGGCTGCGTCCCTGACCGCTGCCCCGGCGCTTTGGTGGGCTGGAATGCCGCTACACTGGAGTCAGTCCAAAATTGCCCTGCCGCTTCGCCTGCTCCGGAGGTTTCATGACCCTTTCCCAAGCCACTGCTGTCCAACCTGCCGACGGCCTCTACTTCCGCGCCTGCAACCTGTGCGAGGCCATCTGCGGCCTGCAACTGACCGTCAAGGGCGGCGTGGTGACCGACGTGCGCGGCGACGTGAATGATCCGCTTAGCCACGGCCACATCTGCCCCAAGGGCGCGGTGATTGCCGACATTCACACCGACCCGGACCGATTGAAGGTGCCGATGCGGCGTGACGGCGAGACCTGGACCGAACTCGGCTGGGACGAAGCGCTCGACCATGTGGTGGCCCGGCTGCGCGAGGTGCAGGCCAAATACGGCCCGGACAGCGTGGCGGTGTATCAGGGCAACCCCAGCGTCCACAACTCCGGCACGCTGCTCTCGGCGGGCGGCTTCGTGCGTGCCCTGGGCAGCCGCAGCCGCTACTCGGCCACCAGCATGGATCAGCTCCCGCACCACTTCGCCGCCGCCGAGATGTTCGGCCACCCGCTGATGCTGCCGATTCCCGACATCGACCGCACCGATTATTTCCTGATGCTGGGCGCGAACCCGCTGGCCTCCAACGGCAGCATCATGACCGCGCCGGGGATGCGGGGCCGCCTCAAGGCCGTGCGCGAGCGGGGCGGCAAGGTCGTCTTGATTGACCCGCGCCGCACCGAGAGCGCCGAGGTCGCCGACGAGCACCACTTCATCCGTCCCGGCAGCGACGCCTTGCTGCTGCTGGCATTGCTGAACGTCATCTTTGCCGAGCAGCTCGATCAGCCGGGCCGCCTCGCGGAATTGACCGATGGGCTGGCCGAGCTGCGCCGCGTCGCCGCAGGCTTCACCCCAGAAAAGGTGGCCCGAGCGACCGGCGTGGACGCCGCGACCCTTCAGCGCCTGGCCCGCGAATTTGCCGCCGCGCCGCGTGCCGTGGCCTACGGACGCATCGGCCTGAGCCTCCAGGCGTTCGGCGGGCTGTGTCAGTGGCTGCTCAACGTGCTCAATCTGGTCACCGGTAATCTCGACCGGGAGGGCGGGGCGATGTGGCCGCTGCCCGCCTTCGATCTGCTGGGCCGCGCCAAGAAGGGGCAGACCTACCATCACCGCTTCTTCTCGCGGGTGCGCGGCTTGCCCGAATTCGACGGCGAGTTGCCGGTGGCCGCACTCGCCGAGGAGTTCCTGACGCCCGGCGAGGGGCAGCTTAGGGCCTTCGTGACCGTCGCGGGCAACCCGGTGCTCAGCACCCCCGACGGCGACAAGCTGGACGCTGCGCTGGCGGACGCGGAATTCATGGTCAGCATTGACCCCTACCTCAACGCCACCACCCGCCGCGCCGACGTGATCTTGCCGCCCGCCGTGGGCCTGGAAACGCAGCACTACGACGTGGTGTTTCACCATTTCGCTGTGCGCAATACCGCCCGCATCAGCGACCCCATCTTCCCGATTGGCGAGCATCAGCGCTTCGACTTTCAGATTTTCGAGGGCCTACGTCAGCGGCTGTCGGGTGAGACGGGCAGTACGCCGGACGAGCGCCTGGAACTGGGCCTACAGCACGGCCCGCGCCGCACCAGCCTGGCCGCGCTGCGGGCCGCGCCGCATGGCACCGACTACGGCCCCATGATGCCCTGCCTGCCTGAGCGCCTGCTGACCGCCGAGGGCCGGATCAATGCCGCCCCCGCGCCGATGCTGGCTGATCTGGTCCGGCTGGAAGCCGTGCTGAGCGCCGAGGTGCCGGACCTGGTGCTGATCGGGCGACGCCAGCTTCGCAGCAACAATTCCTGGATGCACAACGTGCCGAGGCTGATGCGCGGGCCCGAAAGATGCACTTTGATGCTCAACGCTGTGGATGCGGCGCGGCTGAACATCCGGGGCGGGCAGTCGGTGGAAGTGCGCTCACGGGTCGGCACAGTGACGGTGCCAGCCGAAATCACCGACGCCTTGATGCCCGGCGTGGTCAGCTTGCCGCACGGCTTCGGGCACGGCAAGGCAGGCGTGCGCCTGGGGGTGGCCGCTGCCCACGCTGGGGCCAGTGCCAACGACCTGACCGACCCTGCCCTGCTCGATGAACTCACCGGCAATACAGCGGCCAGCGGCGTCCCGGTGACGCTGCGCGGCCTGGAAGCGGCCCAGGAGAGCGCGGCAGACTGAGAGAAGAGGGCCTGTGGGCTGGAGGCCAAACGCCAACCCCGGCCCGCTCGACCGAAACGCTGTTGTCCACCCGCCCGGCTGGCATCCAGGCGGGGTGCCCTGCAGCGGCGCTGCAGGGGTGGATGCGGCCCAGAGTCCCGCACTTTCACCTGGATTCAAGTATTCTTTGCAATGTTGCTTCCGGCAGCCCCGCTTCCGCCTTGATCAAGGTGCGGGTGGGGCCGCCCTGCTGAAGTTCAGGAGTGTTGATGACCAAACTCAAGAAACCGCCGAATGCCTTGCAGCGCCTCTGGAAAGAGCTGCTCGAACCGATCGTGTTCGCCGTGGTGATTACCCAGTTTCTGGCCACCCTGGTCGGCGTGGACGGCGTCAGTATGATGCCCAACCTGCGCCACCACGAGCGCGTCTTCGTGCCCAAATACGAGACCTGGCTGCATAAGGCGGGCCTCGGCAGCTTCAAGCGCGGCGACATTTTGATTTTCAAGCCCGCCGCCGCCGCCGAGACGCGCACCTTCTTCAATTTGTGGACCTACCGTCCCTTCCTGATCAAGCGCTTGGTCGGGCTGCCCGGTGACAAGATCCGGATCAGCAAGGGCGTGGTGTTCGTCAACGATCTGGCCCTGAGTAACGACTACACCGCCTCGTACTGGCAGGCGCAGGGCTGCTGGGACACCGACAGCTCGATTGCCAACCAGATTCAGTCGAACCTCAAGGGCATCGTGCCGGATGCCGCCGAACTGACGGTGCCTGCCGGGCAGTACTTCGTGATGGGCGACAACCGCACCGAGAACGGCTCGGAAGATTCGCGTCTGTTCGGCCCCATTCCGCTGCGCGACATCGCGGGCCGCGCCGCCGCCGTGATCTGGCCGATCATGCGCCAGGAAAACGCCAAGTACAACTGCGCCATTCAAAGTGCCAACCCCGCCGACTACGTGACCACCAGCGGCAAGAGCGTCCTGAACTGGCGGGTGCTGACGCGCCCCGAGACCTTTAACCAGACGTTTGGCAAGTGAGAATGAGCCCCAGTTGAGGCCGAGTCAGCCAAGCAGGTCGGGAGAACGTTCCCGGCCTGCTTGGCTGACTCGGCCCAGGTCCGCCCTAGCCCGGCAGCGACGCGGGCGCGAGGTGCTGCGGCCCCAGGTCGCGCGCCGCGCCGACGCCCAGCAAACCCAGCGTCAGGTCGAACTCGGCCAGCACGTTCTGAATGACCTCGCGCACGCCCGCCTCGCCGCCCAGGGCCAGCCCGTAGACGTAGGGGCGGCCCAGCAGCACCGCCCGCGCGCCCAGCGCCAGTGCCTTGGCGATGTCCGAGCCGGTGCGAACGCCGCTGTCGAGCAGCACCGGCAGTCCCGGCACGGCTGCCACCACCCCCGGCAGGGCGTCGAGTGAGGCCACCGCGCCGTCGAGCTGGCGTCCGCCGTGGTTGCTGACGATCAACCCGTTCGCGCCGCGCCGCATTGCCTCGCGGGCGTCGTCGGGGTGCAGGATGCCCTTGAGGATAATCGGCAGCTCGGTCCATTGGCGCAGGCGGCTGATGTCGTCCCAGCTCAGGTCGGGGCGGGTGTAGGTGGCGGTAAAGCGGGCAGCGGCGTTTTGCATCTCCCGGAAGCTGAGGCCAAAGCGCTTGCCCGCAGCCCGGAGCTGCGCGGCGGTTCGCAGCAGCGCCGGGGTGGCGGGTGGCGTGTCCTGGAGGGCCGGGAGCGGCTCACCCGACCGCGACCCACCTGATTGGGACTCCGCCAGCCGTGAGCGAAACACCGGGTCGGAGAGGTACTGCGCCAGCCCCTGTCCGCGCAGAAACGGCAGGCTGCCCAGATCGAGGTCGCGGGGCCGCCAGCCGAGCAGGGTGGTATCGAGGGTCAGTACCAGTGCCGCCGCGCCGCAGGCCTCGGCCCGCCGGATGAACGACCGCGTCACCTCGTCGTCGGTGCTCCAGTACAGCTGAAACCAGCGCGCCGAGTCGCCCACCGCCGCCGCGCACTCCTCCATCGGCACCGACGCCTGCGAGCTGAAGACAAACGGCACATTCTCGGCGGCAGCGGCGCGGGCCACCGCCAGGTCCGCCTGCGGGTGCGCCGCTTCCAGCACCCCGATGGGAGCCAGCAGCAGCGGGGAGGCGAGGGTTTGCCAGGGCAGCGCCACGCTGAGGTCGCGCTCCGGCTGGCCCGACAGCATCCGGGGCACGAGCTGAAGGCGCTCGAAGGCCGCCAGATTGGCCCGCAGGGTGCGCTCGGCCCCGGATCCGCCCGCGATGTAGGCAAAGTCGGCAGCGGCCAGCTTGCGCCGGGCGGCGTCTTGCAACGCGGCGACCTGCACCGGTACGCCGGGTTTCTCGCCGCCCAGCCCACGCAGATAAATCCCGGTCTGACGCGTTCTGCCGCGCCCTGCTCCCATCCCCGACTGCTTTGCCACGTTTCGCGCCTCCGCGTTTGAGTCGGCTTCAATCTACCGCGCCCGCAAGCGCGGGAAGACTGCGCCCTACAGTGCCGCCGCCACCTTCGCGAACAGCGGCGGCATGCTGGGCACGCCTGCGCCGCTGACCCAGCCGAACCGCAGATCGCGCACCGGAACAGGATCAGCCGGAGTGCCCTCGCCGGGAGCCATGCCTGCGGCAAAGAGCGGGCGCAGATCGGTGGGCGCGTCCACATCCTGGCCGCCGAAGGTGTGCAGCACCGCTTCCACCTCGCGGGCGTGGCCGAAGTGCAGCAGGTTGACGACGCCCTCCGCTTCCCAGACGAAGCGCGCACGGTTGCCAGCGACCTCGCCCAGCACGCCGGGCCGCGAGAGGTGGCGCGCCGCCAGACCGGGCCGCAGCCGCAGGGTCACCTCCAGCGCCTCACCCAACTGCCCGAACGAGCCGACGAACAGCCGGGTCAGGTCGTAGCCCTGCACGTTCTTGACCACCCGCCCGCCCGCCCGCACGACGCGCCCGCTGGGCGCGCGGAAGGTGACGCCCAGAATCTCGCCCGCGAAGAAGAAGTTCTGGGCGAAGCCGCCGCGCTGGAGTAAGCCGCTCAGCCCGCCCGGCAGTTCGGCAGGCGGAAACGGCGGATAGAGGCCCGCTGGCAGCGCGGCGTAGATGTCCAGCAGCGGCGTGTCCCCACTGGCGATCAGGGTCTGGTCGGCGGCGCTGAGTTCAAGAACTGGCATGGGCGCTCCCGTGGGGCAAATCGGTGTCGCCGGGCAGAACCTTGCCGGGATTGAGCCGCTCCTGGGGATCGAGCGCCCGCTTCACGGCCCACAGGGCGCCCAGCGTCACCGGGTCCACCGCGTCGCGCATGAAGGGCCGCTTCATCGCGCCGATGCCGTGCTCGCCGCTGAGCACCCCGCCGTGCCTGAGGGCCACCAGCGCCACCTGGTAGGCCAGCTCGTGCACCTTCTCGCTGCTCTCCTTTCTGGGGTCGAACAGGATGTTGGGGTGCAGGTTGCCGTCGCCGATGTGCCCGAACTGCACCAGATGAAAGCCCGACGCCTCACCCAGCGCCCGGATCTCGCGCACCACCTCGGGCAGAGCGCTGCGCGGCACGACGATGTCCTCGTTCATGCGCTGCGGGCGGATGCGGCCCAGGGCGGGGGAGATGCTGCGTCGCGCCCGCCACAGCGCGGCACTTTCCAGCTCGCCCTCGGCACGGCGCACCGTGCCGCCGTGTGCCAGGCAGGCCGCCTCCACCAGCGCCAGTTCCTCCTCTACCGTCGCCAGATCCTCGCCGTCGGTGTCGACCAGCAGCACCGCCTCGGCTTCCCGAGGCAGCCCGATCCCCAGGTAGTCCTCGACGGCATTGGTGCAGGCCCGGTCCATGAATTCCAGCTTGGCCGGAACTGCCCCTGCCGCAATCGCCTGCGACACTGCTTCAGCCGCCTGCCCGACCTCGGCGAAGTGGCTCATCAGGGTGCGGGTGAACCGGGGCGGCGCCACCAGTCGCAGGGTGGCCTCGGTGATGAAGCCCAGCGTGCCTTCCGAGCCGATCAGCAGGCCCGCCAGATCGTAGGCGTCGCGGGTCAATTCATGCACGTCGCCGTCGACATCGACGAATTGCAGGCCCCTCACATAGTCGCCGCTGACGCCGTACTTGAAGCACATCGGCCCGCCCGCGTTCTCGCCGAGGTTGCCGCCGATGGTGCTGGTCCGGAAGCTGGCCGGGTCGGGCGGATAGACCAGACTGTGTGGCCGAGCCGCCTCGCTGACCGCCAGGGTAATGACGCCCGCCTGCGCCCGCGCTTCCCGCCGCTCGGCAAAAATGTCCAGCCGGGTCATGCGGGTAAAGGAAATCACCAATGATTCTTGCAGGGGAGCCGCCCCGCCGCTGAGGCCGCTGGCCGCTCCCCGCCCGACGATGGGCACGCCCGCCGCCTTGGCCGATTTGACGGCGGTGACGACATCCTGGGTGCTCTCGGCCAGCACCACACACAGCGGCGTCTTGCCCACCAGAATGGCGTCGTAGCCGTAGTTGAGGCGCTCGGCGGGCGCGCTGAGCACCTTCTGCGGTCCCAGCAGCCGGGTCAGCTCGGCGGCCAGCGGGCCGTGTGGGGCGTCGGTGGAACGCGGCTTGCTGACCGACGAGTTGGTGCTCAGGCCCAGTTTCTCCGGCTTGCGGCGGTTAAATAAGCTCACAGCAGCCCCCGGTAGGCCAGATCCAGAATCTCGATGGTGTGGTGAATCGGCACGCCGCTGTCCTGACGGCGCAAGTGGCTCTGAATCTGGGTGTGGCAGCCGATGTTGCCGCTGGCGACCATGTCGGGCTGCACCGACAGCACGTTTCTGGCCTTGCGCTCGCCCAGTTCGGCGGCCAGCGCAGGCTGCTCCAGGTTGTAGGTGCCCGCCGAGCCGCAGCACAGATCGCCCTGCGGCACCTCCAGCACGCTCACGCCGGGAATCATCTTGAGAAGTGCCCTCGGCTCGGCGCGGATGCCCTGGGCGTGGGCCAGGTGACAGGCGTCGTGGTAGGCGATGCTGAGCGGCCTGGACGCGGGCATGAACGGCTCCAGCCCGCCGTCTTCGGAAAGCCGCGCCAGAAAGGTGCTGATGTCCATGACCTTGGCAGCCAGCGCTTTGGCTGCCGCCTCGTCGGGGAGGCCGTGCAGCACTTCGGGGTATTCTTTCAGGCCCGCCCCGCAGCCTGCCGCGTTACTGAGTACGGCGTCGTATTGATCGGGGTTGAAGGCTGCCAGGTTGGCCCGCGCCAGTTTCAAGGCTTCCTCGCGCGCCCCGGTGTGCAACGCCGCCGCGCCGCAGCAGCCCTGGCCTTCCGGAATCACGACTTCCACGCCGTTGCGGGCGAGCACCCGTAAGGTGGCCGCGTTGAAGTTGGGCGCGAGGGCCTGCTGGGCGCAGCCGACCAGAAAGGCGACCCTGGCCCGCTTCGTTCCCTGCGCGGGTGTGAAGCGCGGCAGATTGACCATTGCCGGAACATGCTCAGGCAGCAGATCGAGCGGCGACTTGAGCGCGTCGGGCAGCAGCGGCGCAAGCGGCTTGGCGTACTGGCCGACTCGGGCGGCCACGCTGAACAGTTTGGGGGCCGGAAGCGCTTTCAGGATGGCGGTGCGCTTGGCCTTGTCAAAGGGGGTGCGCTGCCGCTGCGGCTCGCTCCAGCCGCGAAAACTGGTGATCAGTTCGCCGTAGGGCACGCCACTGGGGCAGGCGGTGACGCAGCCCATGCACCCCAGGCAGCGGTCGAGGTGCGGCGCGGCGTCCATCAGGGGCAATTCGCCTTCCAGCACCTCTTTCATCAAAAAGATGCGCCCGCGCGGGCTGTCCATCTCGTCACCGAGCAAAGTGTAGGTGGGGCAGGCGGGCAGGCAAAAGCCGCAGTGGACGCAGGCGTCGATGGCGTGGGCCATGATCTCGCCCTGCGGTCCGAGTTGGTCAACCGGGATGTCGTGGTTCATCGGCGGGCGCGCTTCCTCATGCTGCTGAGCATGTCACACGGGCAGCGGCAAAAAAGTGCGGGAGAGATGGGCAGGCGCGCTACACCGCGCTGTCATCTGGACAACGCGGCGGGGCAGGGCGAGCAGCACTCACCTCACGGGTTTGAGGGCCTTGACCAGTCCCAGGGTGGCCTCGCTGTACCCAGCCCGCTCATAGAGTTTGCGGGCGCGGGCATTGGTGGCAAACACATGCAACTGGATGTGTTTGAGGCCCTGCCGCCTGGCCCAGTGCTCGGCCTCGGTGAGCAGCAACTGGCCCAGGCCCAGGCCCTCGGCCCACTCGGCCAGCGCCAGATCGGCCAGGTAGGCGAACGGCGGACCGAACAGGGGCCGCTCGGTGTCGAGCCGCAAAAACCCGGCGCGGCGGTCCGGCTGCCCGGCTTCCTCCACCCAGGCGATCAGGAGGGCGCTGTCCTCCTGCGGCGCGGCCAGCGCAGCCATCAAGTGCTGCGCCGCGCCCGCCAGCACCGCGCCCTCATCCTGGCCCGGCGGCAGGCCGAACGCCACGAATCTCGGCAGGAGAGATTGCAAGAAGCCCAGATCGTCGCGGCCAGCGGGCCGCAGAATCAGGACACTGTCGGTCATGCAGGCATGATAGCGGGGCTTCTTGTCAGGTGGGGCTGCTTACAGCCGCAGTCCCGTTGCCTGCAAGCGGGCGTAGACGCCGCCCAGTGCCATCAGTTCGGCGTGGGTGCCCTGCTCGCTCAGCCCGGCCTCGGTCAGCACGACGATGCGCCCAGCATTGCGCACGGTGGAGAGGCGGTGGGCGATGACCAGTGTGGTTCGCTGCCGGGCCAGGTTTTCCAGCGAGGCCTGCACCAGAGCTTCGGATTCGTTGTCCAGGGCGCTGGTGGCCTCGTCGAAAATCAGCACCGGCGGGTTTTTGAGAAAGACCCGCGCGATGCTCAGGCGCTGTTTTTGCCCGCCGGACAGCTTGACGCCGCGCTGCCCGATGTCGGTGTGGTAGCCGTGCGGCAGCGCCTCGATAAAGTCATGTGCTCCGGCCTGCCGCGCGGCCTCCACGATCTCGGCCTCGCCCGCGTCCGGGCGTCCGTAACGGATATTGTCCAGCACCGTTCCAGCGAACAGGTACACGTCCTGCTGCACCACGCCGATCTGCCGTCGCAGAGAAGCCAGCGTCAGAGCGGTGATCGGTGTGCCGTCGAGCAGAATCCGGCCCCCGCTGACCTCATAAAAGCGCGGAATCAGGGCACAGAGCGTACTCTTGCCCACCCCCGACGCGCCCACCAGCGCGACGTACTCGCCCGCCCGGATCCTCAGGTTGATGCCTTGCAGGGCGGGCGGCAGATCCGGGCCATACTGGAAAGTCACGTGCTGAAATTCGATCTCGCCGCGTACGCCCTGAAGCTCCAACGCCTGCGGCGCGTCCTGGATGCTGGGCACGACCGCCATCAGTTCCAGAAAGCGCTCGAAGCCCGTGACCCCTTCCTGAAGCAGCCGGGAGATGTTCACCAGCCGTGAGACGGGTTCGAGCAGCAGCCCCACGCACAGCAGGTAGGTCACCAGTTCGTCGAGCCGCAGCGTTCCGCGCAGAATGGCGAGGCCGCCGAAGGCCAGCACGGCGATCAGCATCAGTTGTGAGAAGGCGGTCATGCCCTGGTAGAAGTACGCCTCGGCGCGGTACTCGGCCCGGCGGCTGTCCACGAAGCGGGCGTTCTCGGCCTCGAACCGGCGCTGCTCGGTGGCCTCACCGGTAAAGGACTGCACCACGCGGATGCCTGCCAGGGTGTCTTCGGCCTGCGCATTCACGTCGGCGATTCTGGCCCGGCTTTGCATCAGGGCAGCGTTCATGCGGAGATTGAAGAAGACCGCATAGAGCGCCATCACTGGCAAGAAGGCGAACAGCAGCAGCGTCAGCTTGACATTGATGCTTGCCAGAATGACGAACACACCCACGAATTTCAGCAGCGCGATCAGCAGATCTTCGGGGCCGTGGTGCGCCAGTTCACCGATGTGGTACAGGTCGTTGGTGAGGCGGCTCATCAGGTGCCCGGTGCGCTGTGCGTCGTAAAAGCCGTAGGGCAACGCTTGCAGGTGCCGGAACAGATCACGCCGCATGTCGCCCTCCATGCGCGTGCCCATGATGTGGCCCTGGTAATCCACGAAGGTGTTGCACACCAGATGCAGCGCCACCAGCCCCAGCATGAACAGGCCCACGCGGGTCAGGTCGCTCAGAGCCTGCGGGCCGACCTCGCCGAATTCAATTGGGTTCAGTCCAGCGCCGCCCAGTACCGTGCGGGTCACGTACCCGGCGCACAGCGGGAAGATCAACGTGATGCCCGCCACAACAAAGGCGCACAGCAGATCGAGCGTCAGAATGCGGCGGTAGGGGCGGTAGTACGAGGCGAAGAGTTTCAGCCGGGCCAGAACCGGCAGCGCGACTGGCCCGGTCATCGGCACGCCCTGAGGCAAACAGGGGCGGCGGGGAGTTGAACTGAGACTAAGTCAGGGGTGGGATTCCACCCGTGCAGCAAGGAGAATTTGGCAATAGGCATGAAGAGCAACGTCCTCCGGGGAAAGCGGCAATCTGATTCGGGGCAGGCGCTGCGTGGGTTTTCATGGTTGGTCTCCTGAGTGCGGTTCTGGCGTCAGCATAGGCAGAGGCCGGGGCGCGGGGCATGGGCCAATCGGCTTAGGGCGAATGCCGGAAGCTGTTGTGTGTCGGCACTCGTCTGTGGCGGTGCCGATTTCAGGAACGCCGGGGAGGCTGCGGCGCGTCTGGTCGAAGCGCTGGACCTGTTCCCACGTCGCCGCCGGGTGCCGCCCCCGTTCAGCCCGTAGACGGTCACTTTCATTCGTTCGGCCTGCCGCGCCCCAGTGCCTCCCGCCTCAGCGAAGTGGCGGAGGCGAAGGGGAGCGGATCATTTTCTCAAGCAGTTGATGAAAATTGTAAACAGACCGCGCTCTTTGCCGGGAGGGCGCTGCTACACTCGCTGCCATGACCTGGCTCAAACCACTCGCCACGCCCGACGCCGCCGAGCACGCCTACACGGCCTACTTCGCCGATCTGGAGGCCAGGCTTAGCGACCCGGCGACCAACCGCCCGGAACTGGTGCGTGAGTTGCTCTCAGAGCTGGTCTACGGGCGCAGTTACGCGACCCTGCAAGCCGACGCGCCGCTCTTGGCCCTCAACCTCGATTCGCGCAACGTGACCTTCGAGGCCGAGTACTACATGGCCACCGACGACGCCGCGTTTCAGCGGGTCAAGCCGCTGCTGTGGCTGTGGAAGAATGTGGACCTGACCCCGCTGGGCCACAATCCGCTGTTCGGCATTCCGCTGCGGCAGGTGCTGGCAGGGCACATCTTCAAACGGGTGGGCCGTAACTTCAAGTGCTGGCAGAACGTGGAATTCTCGGTGGGCTACAACATGGAAGTCGGCGACGACGTGGTGGTTCACCGCAACGTGTTACTGGATGATATTGGCGGCATTGAGCTTCACGACAGTGCGTCGGTGAGCGATTACGTCAACATCTACAGCCACACCCACTCGGTGCTCGACGGCCCCGATGTGACCCTGCGCAAAACCGTGATTGGGCGCGGCGCACGCCTGACCTACCACTCCACCATCCTGGCCGGAAGCGTGGTCAGCGACGACGCCATGCTGGCCACCCACGCCCTGCTGCGCGGCAACATTGAGCCGCACGGCATCGCCATGGGCCTGCCTGCCCGCACCACCCGGCTTAAGGTCCGGGATTCGGGACCGGTGGAGGGCATCGACTCGCGTACCCATGAGGCGCAGCCGCCGCGCAAGGCCAACCCGCAGTTTCCCGAGCCGACCCCCAACCAGACCCGGCGGGTGGACGAAGCAGCCGAACCGGTAATGGCGCGTATGGGCTTCGTGGCCGGCAGCAAGCGGTAGAGGGAGGCGACCGCCCCCTACTTGAGCAGTTGCCGCCCGAGCAACACCAGACCCACGCCCAGCAGTGCCAGCAGGGCCGCCATGCTCAGGCGGCGGTCGCTGCGCCAGTTGCCGATGACCACCGCCAGGGCAGCCAGCACCGGCACCAGCATCAACCAGTAGACCGCCCAGTGGGCGAAGGCGGGCCAGATCACTCCGACGACCAGCAGGGCCAGGCCCACGCCGAAGCCCGCTGGAAAGAGCCAATCCGGCAGCCCGGCCTGTTCGCTTTTCTTCTCGTTCGTCACTGCGCTTCACCACCCTTCAGGCCTGCCGACTTCATGCCCAGTACTTCCACAGCATCTGCCCGGCGGTAAAGATCAGCAGCAAGCTGAAGGCCAGCTTCAGATTCTGGGCACTGATGCGGGTTGCCAGCCCGGTGCCCGCCCGCGCGCCGATGAGAATGCCCGCCGCTACCGCCGCCGCCAGGTGAAAGTCGAGGAAGCCCCCGGCGCTGTAGATCAGGGCGTTGGCCACCGCCGTCAGGCCCATGATGAAGGTGCTGGTGGCAATCGCTTCCCGAATGGGAATGCCCGCCAGCAAATTCATGACCGGCACCTGCACCGTGCCGCCGCCGATGCCGAGCAGTCCGCTCATGATGCCCGCGAATCCCATGGCGGGCGGCACCAGCTTGCTCGGCTCGCGCTCCTGCTCGACGCGCTTCAGGCCGCGCAGCAGGTTGTAGGCGCTGTAGAGCAGCAGGGCGGCAAACACGGTCGCCACCGCCCTGGCCGGAAGAATCAGGCCCAGGTAGCTGCCCGCCGCGCCGCCGATGATGGTGTAGGGCGAGAGCAGGTAGCCGGTGCGGGCGCGGATCAGCCCTTTTTGCAAATAGCCCGCCGTGCCCGCCACCCCCACCGCCAGCACCCCGATCTGGCTGATCGCGACGGCCTGGGTAATGCTGATGTTGTTTCCGAACAGCGGCAACACGTATTGCAGGGCGGGCACCACCACCACCCCGCCGCCCAAGCCCAGAATCGCGCCCAGCACCCCTGCGAAGAGGCCGATCAGCACAACCGCCAGAATCAAGTGGTGCTCCAATCAGGGCGGCTGGTCCGGGTTAGGCTCACTTGGCCGGGTCCATCACAGCCCCGATTCCCAGCGCCTTGAAAGCAGCGTCCAGGGTGGTGTCGTCGCCGTTCTTGATCAGCGCCTGAAGGTCGGTGGGGGCGCTCACGTCCGGCGTGATGTGGTCGGGCAGCGCTGCGCCACTCTCGTCAAAGGCCCGCAGCATGGTGAGGCTCAGCAGCCCGTGGTCGGGCAGCGGAAAGAAGTTCACGCCACTGTTGCCCACCCCCTTGGTCGCTGTACCGATCACCTTGACGCCGGTTTTCTGGGCGAAGAAGCTGAAGACCTCGGCACACGAGGCGGTGTTCTCGCCCACCAGAATCGCCGCTGGGCCGTTCCAGATATGAGCGGTGCGGTCGATGCGCGCACTCAGGGCCGGGGCCTGCTCGCCGTTGAGACCGCCGAAACTCCAGCCGCCGCTGCGGAAGCGGGCCTGATACACCACCGGCTTGAAGATGCTGGCGGCCGCCACGCACTGATCGAGCCGTCCGCCGCCGTTGTAGCGCAAATCGATGATCAGGTCGTGGGCACCCGCCGCTTGGGCCGCCTTGACTTTCTCCAGAAACAGCGGCGCGCTGTCGCCCGACAGGAAGGTCGGGAAGTTGATCAGTGCCACGCCCGGTGACGGATAACTCAGGCTCGGCTCATCGCGGGCCTTCATCTCGGTGGGGGTGACGCTCAGGGTCAGAGAAGCGGTGCCAGGCCGCTCGACGACCAGGGCCAAGGGCCCGGCGGCGCGTTCCAGGCGCACGAAGGCCAGCGAGTCCACCACCTGATCCTTGCCCGCGACCTCGCCGTTGACCGACGTGATCAGATCGTAGAGCTTGACCCCGGCCTGCTCAGCGGGGCTGCCCGGCTGCACGCCCACCACCAAGAGGCCCTGGGGCTGTTTGATAACCCTGGCTCCGGTGCGCGGCACACTCAGATCATTCTGGACTTCCATCAGGCGCTGGGCGGTTTCGGCGTCACGGACGCTGGTGTGGTCGTCGTGAAAGTGATCGAACATCTCGGTCAGCACCGCCCGGCCCGTCTCGAAACTGCACGCCTCGCCCTCGGGCGCGCAGAGCGTCTGCAACTCGGCGGCGTACTGACTGACCAGAGCGCTGCGGTCCTCGTCCGACCAGCCGTAGTACTCGCTCTGAAACAGCTCGCTCGCCCGGCCAAACAGCTCGCTGGCGGGACTGGCCTCGGCACAGGTCAGCAGTGCGCCGCACAGGACCAGTGCGCCCAGCGCCGCCCGACCCGTTTGATTGAACTTGATCACGCCCCAGCCTAGCGCGCCGGGCACAGGCGCGAGTGTGATGACCGTAGCTTGCGTGCAGGCGACTACTCCACCCGCAGGTAAATGGCCTTGAGGTACTCGGCCTCCGCAAAAGTGGCGTGGTGGTCGGGGGCGTGGCGGGTGGTGCGCAGCTCCTTCCAGGCCCGGCCACTGCGCCGCGCCACGGTGCGCACCGCCTCGAAGAATTCCTCGGCGCTGACGTGTGATGAGCACGACGCCGACATCAGCACGCCGCCGGGCCGCAGCCGGTCAATGGCCTGCTCGCTGAGGCGGCTGTAGGCGCGGATGGCCCCCTCGCGCTCGATTTCGCGCCGGGCCAGCGAGGGCGGGTCGAGCACGATCAGATCGAACGGCTCGCTCGCGCTGGTGTCGGCGGCTCCTGGCTTTGGCGATCCGGTCTCGCCCAGCCAGGCGAACACGTCGGCCTGCACCGGGCGGTGAAAGCAGCGCGCCACGCCGGGCAAGTCGCGGTTGAGCGCGAAGTTGCGCTCGCTGCTCTCCAGGGCGTGGCGGCTGATGTCCACGCTGACCACCTCCGCCGTGCCCGCCCGCGCCGAGGCCAGCGAGAAGCCGCCGGAAAAGGAAAAGGCGTTGAGCACCCGCCGGCCGTCGCCCTGCTGCACCAGTTTCTCGACCATGCTGCCCACGATCCGGCGGTTCTCGCGCTGATCGAGGAAGAATCCGGTTTTCTGGCCGCGCACGACGTCGGCCTCGAACTTCAGGCCGTACTCCTGAAAGATGACCGGGCCGCTGATGGCCTCGCCCAGCAGCACCTGGCCGTCGCTGAAATTCTGCTCGGCGGCCTGGGCCTGCATGTTGCGGCTCAGGCGCAGCACCACCCGCAGATCGGGCCACCCGCCGCGCGCCTCGGCAGGCTCGCCCTCCAGCGCCGCAGCCGTGCCGAAACGCTCTTGCAGCAGGTTCAGCAGCAGCTCCAGTTGCGGCAGCCAGGCCGCCGTATACAGCTTCATGACCAGCGTGTGGGCGTAGCGGTCGAGGACCAGTCCCGGCCAGCCGTCACTCTCACCGTTGATCAGGCGGTAGCCGTCGGTGCCCTCCCCGAAGAGGGCGGCCCGGCGCTGCACCGCGCTTTCCAGGTGGCGCTTCCACCACAGCCGGTCGAGATTGAGCGGCGACCCGGCATGCAGCACCCGCACCCGCAGCGGCGATGTGGGGTCATACAGGCCCACTGCCAGGAAGCGGTCCTGCCGGTCATAGATGATGGCCAGCTCACCGCTGTCGCCCTCGCGGTTTTGCTCGCGCACGCTGCTTTCATACACCCAGGGATGCCCGCGCCGGATGTGCCCCTCGGCGGCGGCGGTGAGGCGCAATCGCAGGCGCGGGCGCTTGGCGGGGCCAGCCTCGGTCATACGATATGGGTGGTCAGCCGGTCGAGGCCCTCGATCTCGACGCTCAGGGTATCGCCCCGCGCCAGCGGCCCCACTCCCGAGGGCGTGCCGGTCAGCACCACGTCGCCACGCTCCAGGGTCACGTAGCGGGTCACGTACGTCAGAATCTGCACCACGTCGAAGATCATGAAGCTGGTGCGGCTGTCTTGTCTGGTCTCGCCGTTGATCAGCGTGCGAATCTGCACGTCGGTCGGGTCGAATTGGGTTTCCAGGGTCGGCCCCAGCGGGCAGAAGCGGTCGGCGGCCTTGGCCCGGAACCACTGCAAATCGGTTTTCTGGAGGTCGCGGGCGGTGAGGTCCAGGGCGCAGGTGTAGCCGAGAATGGCGGCGGGCACCTCCACTGGCGTCAGGTTCTTCGCCGTCTGGCTGATGACCAGCGCCAGTTCGCCCTCGAAGTGAAAGTTCTCGGACCATTCGGGGTACTGAACATTGCCGCCGTTCTCGGCCAGCGCATTGGCCGCCTTGAGAAACAGGCCCGGCTCGCGCGGCAGCTCGCCGGTGTCGTTGCCGAGTTCCTTGATGTGGTCGATGTAGTTGCGCCCCACGCAGACGATCTTGCTGGGTTCGGCGGGAGCCAGCACTTGCACCCTGCTGAGTGCGACCGTCTCGCCGCTGACCTCGCCGCCCATGCCGGACGTGACCTCGATCTGCTCGCCTTCCAGGCGGCCCCAACGCGCGCCCGCTTCGTCCTTGAACCGGATCAGTTTCATAGCCAAGAGTGTAGCGGGGTCCGGCTTCGCTTTGAGGAGAACGCTGCGTCAGCTCCCCAGTTCTGCTGCGTCCTCAGCGGCCCCAGCACTACAATGCCCGCATGACTTCTCCCTCATCCTCCGGCTTTATTCGCGCCGACGACGTGCTGGAGGGAAAACTCTCCGGCGCTCAGGCCACCGCGCTCGAAAAGCACTCGGGTCACGGCAAGCTGATCCGGCTCCTGGAAGTGGTCGGCGTGGGCGGTCCCTTCACGGTGGCCTCGCCCTGGGAACTGGATGACCAGCGCGGGCAGCGCATCATCAACGCCTCGGGCTACGCGGCGCTGCCGTTCGGCGACAACCCACCGGAACTCAATGCTTTTTTGCGCCAGGTGCTCGAACAGACCGATCAGGTGATGTTTGGCCAGCAGTCGATCACGACTTGGCGGGCGGCGCTGGAAACCAACTTGGTGCGGCTGCTGGCCCGCGAGAGCGGTGACCATCACGACTCGCGCGTCTTCTTTTCCAACAGCGGCGCGGAGGCCATTGAGGCGGCCATCAAATTCGCCCAGGCGGCCCGGCCCCAGGCCAAGTACCTGATCAACTTCACCCGCGCTTACCACGGCAAGACGCTGGGGTCGCTGGCCATCACGCCCAATCCCAACCTCCAGGGCCCGTTTCGCAACATTCTCAACCCGGCGGTGATCACCCTGCCGTTCGGCGACGCCGAGGCGGTCGAGCGGGCCATCAAGCGGGTCGGCGATCAGGTCATCGCGGTGGTGCTGGAGCCGATTCTGGGCGAGGCGGGCGTGCGGATTCCGCCGCCGGGTTTTCTCAAGCGGGTGGGCGAGGTGTGCCGTGCGGCGGGCGTTATCGTCATCGCCGACGAGATCCAGACCGGGCTGGGCCGCACCGGCCACTGGTTCGAGAGCGTGGCGCAGGGCCTCATTCCCGACATCCTGACGCTGGCCAAGCCGCTGGGCGGTGGGATGCTGCCGGTGGGAGCCACCATCGTGCGCGACGAGATCTACAAGCCGCTGCTGGGCAGCATCGAGACGGTCAAGCGCCACTCCAATACCTTCGGTGGCAACTCGCTGGCGATGGCGGTGGGCCTCAAGAGCCTGGAACTCCTGATCGAGAACGATTACCCGGCCCGCTCCCGGATGCTGGGCGAGCGCGGGCTGATCCGCCTCAAGGCCTTGCAGCGCCAGCACCCCGGCCTGCTCGAGGACGTGCGCGGCGCGGGCACCCTGTTTGCCATGAATTTCCGGCCTGTTGCCAAGTTGCCGTTCAAGGTGCAGGAAAGCCTCATCTCGGAAGCCACTGGGATGCTGGCGCTGGCGGCTTTCTACCGCCACGGGGTGCTGCTCAACTTCTCACTCAACGCGGCGCGCACCATGCGCCTGACCCCGGCCATGAACATGCCCCAGGAGCTGTTCGACCGGATGTTCGATCAGGTGGAGGCCGCCGCCGCCGATCACCCCAGCAGCTTCTCGCTGGTGCAGAAGTACGGGCTGCCGGAGTTGCTCACGCTGGGTCAGGCTGCCTTTCTGGAGTGAGGTCTCCGCCGGGAGAAGCGGCCCGCCGTTCCCAATGCTGTAACAAGGCCGCTGGCTGGGGAAGCGTGGGGCGGGTGATAGACTCACGCCAACATGACTGACATCGCCAAAGGGTTAGAGGGCGTGCTGTTTACCGAGAGTAAACTCACCTTCATCAACGGATCGGAAGGCATTCTCACCCACTTGGGCATTCCCATTCAGGAGTGGGCGGAGAAGAGCACCTTCGAGGAGCTGAGCTGCGCGCTGCTGGCAGGCAAACTGCCGACGGCCGCCGAGCTCGCCAAATTCGACGCCGCACTGCGCGCCAACCGCGAGGTGCCCGCCGACCTCCTCAAGGAGATCAGCAGCTTTCCGCCGCACGCCAACCCGATGCAGATGCTGCGCACGGCCATCAGCGCTCTGGGCCTCTACGACCCGCAGTCGGAAGACACCAGCGAGGAAGCCCGCTCGGCTATCAGCATCCGGCTGATCGCCCAGTTCTCGACGATTATCGCGGCGATTGCCCGCGTCCGTGGCCGCCAGGACATCGTGGCCCCCCGCGCCGACCTGACGCACGCCGCCAACTTCCTCTACATGCTGACCGGCAAGGAGCCGACCTCGGAGCAGGCCCGCCTCTTCGACATCGCCCTGGTGCTGCACGTCGACCACGGCATGAACGCCAGTACCTTCACGGCGATTGCCACCTCCAGCACCCTGAGCGACATGTATTCGTGCATGGTGTCGGCCATCGGTGCCCTCAAGGGACCGCTGCACGGCGGAGCCAACGAGGCCGTGATGGTCATGCTCGACGAGATCGGCACGCCCGACAAGGCCGCCGACTTCATTACCGCCAAGCTCGACCGTCACGAGAAGATCATGGGCGTGGGCCACCGCGTCTACAAGAACTTCGATCCGCGCTCGCGGGTGCTGCGCGACTACGCCGAGCACGTGGCCAGCAAGGAAGGCAAGAGCAACTACTACCAGATTCTGGAAACCATCGAGAAGATCGTGGTGGACCGCATGGGTGCGCGCGGCATCTACCCCAACGTGGATTTCTACAGCGGTACGGTGTATGCCGATCTGGGCATCGAGAAGGAATTCTTCACCCCGATCTTCGCGCTGGCCCGCATCAGTGGCTGGTGCGCCTCGGTCATCGAGTACACCCGCGACAACCGCTTGCTGCGCCCCGACGCCGTGTACAGCGGGGCCACCGATCAACACTATGTGGAGCTGCAGGACCGCAACTAACCCGCCGCACCCGGAGAGAAGGGCCGCCAGTTCAATTGCGCTGGCGGCCCTTCTCTCTTTGAACGATTAGCGCGAGGTGCCGAAGTCCTGCACCCAGTACTTGCCGTAGCTGCCGCCCTGGACGTAGCCCACACCCAGTTCCTTGAGCGAGGCGTTGAAGATGTTCTTGCAGTGCCCGGTGCTGGCGATCCAGCCGTTGACGACCTCGGTCGGCGTCTGCTGTCCGGCGGCGATGTTCTCGGCCACCGAGCGCCAGATGTAGCCCGCCGCCGTGATGCGGTCGGAGAAGGTGCGTCCGTCGGGGCTGGTGTGCTCGAAATAATTTTTGGCGGCCATGTCGGCGGCGTGGGCCTGGGCCGAGGTCGTCAGCAGCGCGTTCCAGGTCAGCGCCGGGGCCGCAGGGTAGGCGACGCCGCCGCAGCTGCCGCCCTGGGCGCGGGCCAGGTTGGTGAGCCGCAGCACTTCCGCCACGAAGTCGCCGTTGGGTACAGGGGCCGGTGCTGGCGTCGGGGCAGGCACAGGAGCGGGGGTGGGGGGAGGCGCTGGAACTGGTGCTGGAACCGGCGCAGGCGTAGGGGCTGGTGTGACAGGTGGGGCAGGAGCCGGTGTAGGTGCAGGCGTGGGGGCCGGAGCTGGAACCGGTGTGGGCGCTGGCGTCTGGGGAGGAGCGGGTGCCGGAGTCGGTGTCGGTGCCGGTGCTGGCGGTGGCACGGGCGCGGGCTGAATGGGAGCGGGTTGTGCGGGTGGGGGAGCAGGCGGCACCGGACTGGGCTGAACTGGGCTGGGCTGGGCTGGCGGCGGTGGGTCGGCCTGCACCTGCACACTCAGCGCGAACCCCCGCTCCGGGTGGGCGGTTTCGGTGATCTGCACACGGGCCTGTCCCGCCTGGTGGGCACTGAGCATCCCGCTGTCGGTAACCGAGACGATACCTGCGTCGCTGCTCTGCCACCTCAGCCGCCCCGCTGCGGGAGCCTGGCCGCCCATCGTCGGGACCATCTGGAGGGTTTCGCCCACGCGCAGGCTCAGCGCTGCGGGCAGGGTGGCGGTGTCGAGGTCCGGGTCGGGCGCGGGTGTCGCAGGTGCAGGCGCTGGGGTTGCGGCGGGGGGGGAGGCCGCGCCGTGATTGCCCAGCAGTGCGCTGGGACTGGGCAGCGTGAGATTCTGCGATCCGCAGGCGTTCAGCAACAGTGCTGCGCTGGCAAGGAGACCGACCCGTTTCAAAACATTCACCGACATGCGTCAGTTAAGCTTATATAAAGTACTGAAGCCATGAAAAATACCCCAGAAGAAGCTGATTTTGGGAGATAGTTAAAATTCCTCTGACAGTTTTCTAACAGCTCAACCATCAGAAGAGAAGAAACCAACTTTTCTCTTGAATTGCTTTGAACTTGCAGCCACAGTGTAACCCAGGCACTTTAACATCCGAGGGGTGTGTCTAGATTTTCTGATTCGGTGTATCGAGGCATACAGAAAAAACCCGGCGAATGTGCAATCAAAATCTGCATCAACTCGCCGGGTAATACCTGGCTCCTCTGCTGGTTTTGCTCAGGCTTTCAGGCCGTTGCTGCCCTGTAAGGTGCGCTCCACCGTCTCGGTGACTTCAGTCTCGAAGCGGCGCAGATGCTCGCGCAGGCGACTAAGCTCCACGCCGTCGAGGTCGGGCAGCCACAAGACGCTGCGGCCCAGCACGGCGAAGGCCACCTTCTCCTCGTCATCCTCGTCCTCGACCGGGTCGAGCATCAAGGTGCCGTAATCGAGACCCTGGTTCATCAGGTTCATGCCCATCAAGACCTCGGCAATCGCGTCTTCCTCGACGTACAGATCGAGGTCGAGGTGCAGCCGTACCAGCACGCCGCCCTGCTCGTCGGCCTCGGCGTAGAGGGCCACACGCGATTCACCGTCTTGCACCAGCGCGCCGTCGTCCATCATCTCCACGCTCAGCCCGCTGCCCTTCAGGGACGCCACGATGCGGTGAAGCTCATTCATGTTGCGGGTCATGGCGCGGAGTATAGCGCCTGACTTGCAGCGCGATTGGGCGCGTGAAAACCGTTCAGCAAGGGGTCCTCGCTACCTTCTGCCGGGGCGGGTGTTCAGTCGTTGTTGCTGCCCGGCTTGCCGTTCTGCACCGTGTCCTTGGCTGGCCTGAGCGCCGACACCGGCACCCCCTGCATGTACCCCGCGCCTGCCTCGCCCAGCACGTCCACGCTGGCACTCAGCGGGTGCAGCTTGACGACCTTGCCGCAGGCCCCTGACTCGGTGTGACACACGCGGGCGTTCTTGCGCGGCAACTCCTTGAGCAGCTCGACGTACTGGGTGTGCTCGTACTGCAAGCAGCACAGCAACCGGCCACACGGCCCACTGAGCTTCTCGGGGTTGAGCGGCAACTGCTGGTCGCGGGCCATGCGGATGCTGACCGGGGCAAACTCCTGAAGGTGGTTTGACGAGCAGTTCTCGCGCCCGCAGGCTCCCAGCGCGCCAATGATCTGGGCCTGCTCGCGCGGGCCGATGGCGACAAAGTTGACCCGCGCGCGGGTCTGCTCGCGCATGTCCTGAATCAGCGGGCCGAGTTCCAGCCGCTCCTCGGCGCTGTAACTGACCGTCACCAGCGCGCCGTCGAGGGTAAATTCGACCGCCACCACTTTGACCGCCAGCTTGCGGTCACGCGCGCGGGCGCGCAGCAGCCATTTGAGGTCCTCGCCATCGCGCTCCAGGCGTTGCCAGTCGGCCAGGTCTGCCGGGCCAGCGGCGCGCAGGATCATGCCGTAGCGCCCGTTGCCTTCCGGTTCGGCTTCGCCGCGCACAGTGGCGACTTCGGGGCCGCGCTTACCCTGCACCACCACCCGGCAGCCCACCGCGTGCGCTTCCTCGGTGAGCATCGAGTGCAACTTGGGGCTGCGTTCAAAACGAATCGGCTGAATCCACACGTTGCACCCAAGATGGCACGCTCAGGCAGTCGGCGTGGGGGGACGGGTCACGAAGGGCCGCCGGGCGGGCTTAGACTGACCTCAGCCTGAACCTCGAACACCTTTGGAGATTACCCATGCCTGAGTCCGGCCCAGAACCGATCAACACAGCACCAATCAGCACGGACCCGGTCCATCTCGAATCCGCCAGCCCGGACTCGCCCGAGCGTGCTTACAGCGACTTTACCCGCAGCCTGAGTTATGGCGACTACCTGCGAATCGACACCCTGACCAGCGCCCACCAGCCGGTGACCCAGGCGCACGACGAGCATCTGTTCATCGCGGTGCACCACGTTTCTGAAGTCTGGCTCAACCTGATCGTGCAGGAATTGCGGGCGGCCATGACGCTGCTCGCGGCGGGCGTGACCGACGCGCCGCTGAAGATGCTCAGCCGGGTGGTGCGGGCGCAGGAGCAGATGACCAACGCCTGGGAAGTGCTCAAGACCATGACGCCCGCCGATTATTTGCAGTTTCGCAGCGCCTTCGGACGGGCCTCGGGGTTTCAGTCGGCCCAGTACCGGATGATGGAATTTTTGCTGGGCAACCGGAGTGCGACCTTGCTGCGCCCGCACCAGCACCGCCCCGATGTGCTCGGCCCGCTGGAAGCCGCGCTGAACGCCCCGAGCTTGTATGATCTGGCCCTGCGCCTGCTCTCCGAGCGTGGGCTGAATATTCCGGCAGAGGTGCTGGAGCGCGACTTCGCCCAGCCGTACACCCAGAATGAAGCGGTGCTGGCCGCCTGGCTCACCCTCTACCGCGCCCCCGAGCGCTACTGGGACGTGTACGAGCTGGCCGAGAAGCTGCTTGACGTGGAAGACAACTTCCGGCGCTGGCGATTCAACCACCTGACCACCGTGGAGCGCACCATTGGGTTCAAGACTGGGAGCGGCGGTACCAGCGGCGCGGGCTACTTGAGAAAGGCGCTCGACACCGTGCTGTTTCCCGAACTGTGGCAGGTGCGAACGGAGCTTTAGATCTTCCGCTCGAACGCCACCTGACCGCCCACCACCGTCAGCATCGGCCAGCCTTTCAGGTCCTGGCCCACCCAGGGATTGAACTTGGCTTTGCTCTTGAAGGTGGCGGGGTCGACACTCCGCACCGTTTCCAGATCGAGCAGGGTGAAGTCGGCGGGTTGCCCGGCCTCCAGACTCGGCGCGGGCCAGCCCAGCACGCGGGCCACATCTGTAGTCAGCAGTTCCACGATTTTTGCCAGGCCCAGTTCGGCCCCGAAGTTGGTCCACAGCAGTGGAAAGGCGATCTCGATGTAGGCGATGCCTGAAGGCGCTTGCAACATGTCCAGCTCTTTTTCGGCGCGGGTATGCGGGGCGTGGTCGGTGGCGAGACAGTCCACGCTGCCGTCTTTGAGACCCGCCAGCAGCGCCTGGGCGTCACTCTGGGTGCGCAGCGGCGGGGCGACCTTGTACACGGCGTCGAAGCTCCGCAGCGCCTCGTCGGTGAGCAGCAGGTGGTGGGGGCAGACCTCGCAGGTGATATTCACTCCCTGCGCTTTGGCCGCCTTGACCAGCTCCAGAGCGCGGGAAGTGGAGAGGTGCTGGATGTGCAGCCGCCCGCCGGTCATGCGGCAGATCTCGATGTCGCGGGCGATGCGGGCTGCCTCCGCCGCCGCCGGATTACCGGGCAGCCCCAGCGCCTCGCTGACGAATCCCTCATTCATCACGCCGCCGGCCCGCAGGCCCGCGTCCTCGGCGTGCACGCTGACCACGATGCCCAGCGAGTGCGCGTATTCCAGACCCAGCCGCAGCGTGCGCGCGTTCTCGTTGGTGCGCCCGTCGTCGGTAAACACGGCGGCTCCGGCTTCGGCCAGCAGCGCCAGTTCGGCCAGTTGCTCGCCCTCTTGCCCGCGCGTCAGGGCCGCGGCGGGACGCAGGCGGGCCAAGCCCAGCGCGGCGGCCTTCTCGATCAGGGCACGGACGATGGCGGGGTCGTCCACCACGGGCGCGGTGTTGGGCATGGAAATGACGGTGCCGTAGCCGCCCGCTGCTGCCGCCGCGAGGCCCGAGGCGAGGTCTTCTTTCTGCTCCTGCCCCGGCTCGCGCAGGTGGGCATGCGGCTCGATGAAGGCGGGCACCAGGGTCGCACCGTTGCCGTCGAGGGTGTCACCCTCTTCTTCGAGGTTCCAGCCCTTGATCAGACCATTCTCAATCGTCAAGGTTTCGGGTTTGTCGGAATTGGAGCGGCGGATATTGGTGATGGTCAAATTCATGGCTATACCTCGGTCAGTTTGTCGTTGTAGATAATATGAGCAGTGATTGAAATGCCGTATTCCAACCCTAGGCCCTTATAAGAGAGGTCAAGTGTGCAATCACCTATCTTCCATATGGTTGCTTTACAGAGATAAGGAGCGCCATCCATATTGGAGCATTCCAATTCAGAGCCTTGCTGGATCCCTAGAGTCTCTTCGAACTCTGCGGCGCAAGATTCATAATATTTGAAGTTGCTTTTATAATTCTCTTCAGCCCCTCTGCTATCCTTTTCTAAATTAAATTCTCGAAAGAATAGACAAAACGTAAGTGTGTTTTCCAAAACGTTTGCCGCATGAAACACATTATTCCTGATCATTTCAAATCTTTTGCTTACAATACTAAAACCAGTCAATCTGAATTTATGTTGCATAACTCCCCTCTCGAGAGGCGCTTTTGATTTCGCAGCCCCTCGGAAGATGTCGATAACTTTCTCTATAGAATTTCGGATATCAGACGTCACTTTAATTTCTGCCCACCAGCAAGTGATACAGCGTGCTCATCCGCACGGCCTGCCCATTTTCCACCTGCGCCAGGATGCGGCTGCGCGGGCCGTCGGCGGTCTCGCTGCTGATTTCCACGTCCCGGTTCATCGGTCCCGGATGCAGCACGACCGCCTCATTCGGCGCGAAGGCCAGCAAGTCCTCGTTGACCTGATACACCCGTGCGTAATCTTGCAAGCTGCCCACGTACCCGGCGTCCATCCGCTCCTGCTGTAATCTCAACGCCATCACCGCGTCGGCGTTCCCGACGGCCTCGCGGGGGTCGGTGGTGAGCGTCACACTTTCGGCGGCCAGTTCACGCGGCAGCAGGGTGGCCGGGCCGCACAGAATAACCTTCGCGCCCAGCTTGGGCAAGAGTTCTGCATTGCTGCGGGCCACCCGCGAGTGGCGCACGTCACCGATGATCGCCACCGTTTTGCCTTCTAATCCACCGAACTCGCGTCGGATGGTGTAGGCGTCCAGCAAAGCCTGGGTGGGGTGCGCCCGCCGCCCGTCGCCTGCATTGATGACCGGCTTGCCGCTGTAGCGGGCCACCAGATGCGCCGCGCCCGCCGCCTGATGGCGCACCACGAAGGCGTCCACCTTGTAGGCGCTCAGCACTTCGATGGTGTCGCGGATGCTCTCGCCCTTGCTCACGCTGCTGGCACCCGCCGCGAAACTCACCACGTCGGCGCTCATTCGCCGGGCGGCCAATTCAAAGCTGATGCGGGTGCGGGTGGAGTTCTCGAAGAAGACGGTGCAGACCGTCAGGCCTTGCAGGGCCGGAACCTTCTTCACGGGCCGGTCTAACACCTGCAACATGGTGTCGGCGTTGTCCAGTAGAGCGGCGAGGCGCTCCACATTCCAGTCCTGAAAGTCCAGCAGATGTCTGGGTTTGGGCGAAGTCATTCTCGCACACTCTGAATTTCGTCCAGATCCCACAGCTCCACGCCGTCCGTCCCGTCGGTCTCGGTGAGCTTCACCTTGACGACCTCGCTCTTGGCCGTCGGCAGGTTCTTGCCCACGTAGTCGGCCCGAATCGGCAGTTCACGGTGTCCCCGGTCCACCAGCACGGCGAGCTGAATTCCTTCCGGGCGGCCCAGGTCAATCAACGCGTCCAGGGCGGCCCGCACGGTGCGCCCGGTGTAGAGCACGTCGTCCACCAGAATGACGCGGCGCTGCGAGAGGTCAAACGGCACCTCGGTTTCACGGATGATCGGCTGCTTGGCGATCTCGCTCAAATCATCGCGGTACAGCGTGATGTCCAGCCGTCCCAGCGGCACATCTACCCCTTCGAGTTCCTGCAACTTGGCGGCCAGCCGCGCAGCAATCGGAATGCCGCGCGTATGCACGCCAATCAGGGCCAGGTTTTCTGCACCCTTGTTGCGCTCCAGGATCTCGTGGGCAATCCGCGTCAGGGCGCGGCGCATCTCGTCGGCGCTGAGAATCGAGGCCTTCATGCGCTCTGCTCGCCCAGCAGGCAAAAAAAGTGGCCGTCCATATCAACATGGCGGCGGGTCAGGGTGGTTGCAACAGTGGTCATCTGGCTCCTTTTGGGCCTCACGGGGCCGCGTTAAAAGTGCGTGGTTGGGTTGTGTACTCTCAGCAGCGCGTGGGCCGCCCGGCAGCATAGCGCAGCAGGAGGCCGGGGCCAAGCCTGCCCAGGCGCATACAGCGACTCAGTTTGCGGCTGTGAAGGCCAACCCTTCAGCCCTGGGGCGTGGCCAGCGTTTCGTGAACGCCCAGCCCGTGACGGTAGACCAGCTGGCCGCCCAGAAAGCCCCCCACCATACTCAGCGCCAGTCCGCCGTTGGCCAGCCCCTTGCCCAGGAGTCGGCGGCCTCCCCAGCGGCTGAGCAATGAGGCGGTGTAGAGCAGCACGGCGGCGTCGTTGAGCAGCGCGTGAACCGTCGCCGTGCGGCGGGCCGCGCCCCGGGTGTTGCTCCAGTCCACGAGGCCGCTGGCAATGGTGCCCAGCGCTCCCAGCGTACCGGTCAGGAGGGCCAGATCGGCGGCCCGCGCGCTGCCCCGGGCCGGAAGGTGATCGAGCACACCCGCCACCAGCCAGCCGCCCAGCGGCAGATGCACCAGCAGCGGATGCAGCGGATGGCCGATGGTCTGGCCGTGCAAGAAGGCGATCACTGGCTTGGGGACGTGCTCTAGCAGCTCGTTGACCTTGCCCTGAAGCGCCTCGGCAAGCGCCTCTACAGCGGGATGATCGGTGAGGGCGTCTTCCAGACGGTCATTGATGGTCGAATCGCGGTGGGTGGTGGTCATGTCGCCTCCTGTGGACTTCAAGCTAGGGGGAGCGCCTGCCGGAGCGGTGAGAGCGTCTTGGGGCAGCGTTTTCAGAGCGTTGTGGCAGGCCCAATCTCCCGAAGTTTAAGACGCACTAAACTTGACACAACTACGCTCAGGTTATAGGATATGGACATCGGTGAAAGACGTTCCGGCGCTCTCCCGAACCACTTCCCATCTCACCCAAGGAGGAACCCCCATGATGCGATTTGATCCGTTCCGAGAAATCGAAGAACTCAGCCAGCGTGTGGACCGGGCCTTCGGTCAGGCGGCCCAGGCTCCCGCCCGCTTCGCGCCCCCAGTAGACGTTCACGAGGACGAGCAGGGTCTGGAACTCGCGCTCGACTTGCCCGGCGTTCAGCCGGATACCATCAGCGTGGACGCCGAGAACCAGACCCTGAGTGTGCAGGCCGAACGCAAGTACACCCGCACCGAGGGCCGCACCGCCCACCGCGTCGAGCGCGCCTACGGCACCTACTCGCGCACCTTCAGCGTTCCGGCCAAGTATGACCTCAGCAAGGTGGAGGCCAGCTTCGAGAACGGCTCGCTGACCATCAGGGTGCCGCGCAGCGAGGCCGCCCAGAAGCGCAGCATTACGGTGAAGTCCGGCAAGACCGTGAATGCCGAACTTGGCAACGACACCGAAAACCCCAGCGCCTGAGCCGTTCGAACGCCGAAACCGCCCTCAAATTCTGGGGGCGGTTTTTTGTGGTGTGCCGCCGCGGCAGCAGGCGGCTCGGCGAGCTGGACCACAGCCCGGCCCCGCTGCCCGCGCTAGCCTGCTGCCCGTGACTTCCCGTTCCAATCAGACCCTGCTTGCCGCCGAAGATGTGCGGGTCGTGTACGGCGCTCAGCTGGTGCTCGGCGCGGTCTCGGTGCAGGTGTCCGGCGGCGAGCGGCTGGCCCTGCTGGGCCGCAACGGTGCGGGCAAGACCACCTTGCTGCGCGTGCTGTCGGGCGAGTGCCGCCCCGACGACGGCTCGGTGTGGCGCGCTGACGGATTGCGGCTGGCGGTCCTCGATCAGCAACCGATCTACCGCGCGGGCGTGACGGTGCGCACGCTGCAAGACGCCGTCAATCCTTACCGCGCCGTGCTGGCCGAGTTGCGGGGGCTGGAAGACGACCTCTCCGACCCGGCCCGGCTGGAGCGCTGGACGGCCTTGCAGCACCGTTTGGAAGATGCCGATGCCTATGCTTGGCCCGCGCGCGCCGCCCGCGTAATGGCCATGCTCGACCTGACCCGCTTGCTCGGCCGCGAGGCGGCCACCCTCAGCGGCGGCGAGACCACCCGGCTGAGCCTGGCCCTGGCCCTGCTGAAAGGGCCGGACGCGCTGCTGCTCGACGAGCCGACCAACCACCTCGACATCCGCATGCGCGAGTGGCTCGAAAGCTGGCTGACCGGTTACCGCGGCGCACTCATCCTGACCAGCCATGACCGCGAATTCCTGGACAGGGTGGCGACCCGCAGTGTGTGGATTGAGGCCGGTGAGGCCCAGCCCTACCCCGGCGGCTACACCCGCGCCCGTGAGCTGCGCGACCAGGAGCGCCGCGTTCAGGGCAAGGCGGCCCGCCTCAGCCGCCGGGAGGCTCAGCGTCTCTCGGGTAGTGCCGAGCGGCTCGACGTGTGGGGCCGCCGCTCGCGCTCGGTCAAGAGCCGCGCTTCGAGGGTCGAACTCATCGACGCTCCGCAGCCCGAACGCGCCCTCAAGATGCGGCTGCTGGCGGGTCAGGCCCGTGCCCGGCTGCTGCTGTGGGCCGAGCATGTCAACCGCCATTACGGTGAGCGGCTGATTCTGGAAAATGTGGCCCTCAAGCTGCGCCAGGGCGACCGGGTGGCCCTGATGGGCGCGAACGGCACCGGCAAGACGACCCTGCTCAAGTTGCTCTCCGGCGACCTCCACCCGGACGCGGCCCCGGCGGGCGAGGCCCAGGGCGTGTTGCGCCTCGCGCCCGGCGTCACGCTGGCGAGCCTGGACCAGACCTGGCACGGCCTCAACCCCGATGAGGCCCTGCACGCCCAGTTCGAGGAGCGCTTCGGCAACCGCGCTGGGGCCTTGCTGGGCCGGGCCGGATTCTCCAGCACCGACTGGCCCAAGTCGCCGCGCGAGCTGTCGGGCGGTGAGCGGGCGCGGGCAGGCCTGGCCCTGGTGAGTGCCTTGCGGGCGGATCTGCTGCTGCTCGACGAGCCGACCAATCACCTCGACGTGGAAGCGCTTGAAGCCTTGGAGGCCGCCGTCCATGCTTACGGCGGTGCGGTGGTCATCGTGACGCACGACCGCAGATTCGCCCGCGAGGTCAGCAACCGGCTGTGGGTTATTGAGGACTCACAGCTCAAAGAGGTGGAGGGCTGGGGCAGCCGCGTCACGCTCGATCCGGCCCGCAGCCTGGAAGGCGATCCGCCGCCGCCGCCCCCGCCACCCGGTCCCCGCGAGCGGATGCGGCTGAGCGAGCTGAGATTGCTGGCGATTGACACGGAACTCAACACCACCCTGACCCAGCGCGAGGAGGGGCGGCTGCGCTCGGAGCGTCATCGCCTACGCGCTGGCCTGCTCGACCTCTACGCCGAGGTTTACGGTGCGCCCCAATACGACCTGGAGGTGCGCGAAAAGCATCTGCGGGTGCGGGCGCAGCGGCTCGGAAGCGGCGGGATGTTCTGGGCCGCCCGCGACGAGACGTGTGGGCATTTTGCCTGGGACGGCCACACCCTGCGCCTGATGGGGTCGGCCCCCGCCTGGTACGCCGCCGACTTGCTGGGCGGCACGCTGCGGATTCTGTTCGAGCACTGGAATGTGGGCCGGGTGGCGCTTGGCGAGGGCGGCGCGGTGCTCAATCGGCGGCGCTACTTCGAGCGGATCGGGCTGGTGGGCTGAGCGACACCCGGTCAATGCGTTCCTCAATCAATACAGTGCTCAGCCAACAAAAAAGCCCACCCCAAAAGGTGAGCTGGAAGTTGAAAGGGTGTATCTTACTGAGCGTTCTGCGCGGCGTTGGCCCGGTTGATGGCCTTGGCCAGACGGCTCTTTCTGCGCGCGGCGGTGTTCTTGTGCAGGGTGCTGCCCTTGGCGGCCTTGTCGAGCAGGCTCTCGGCCTTGCGCTGCAACTCGGCGGCGTCGGGAGCGCTCGCAGCGGCGGCGACCAGGGCCTTTTTGGTAAAGGTCTTGATGGTGCTCTTGCGGCTGCGGTTGATCATGCGGCGCTTGAGGCTCTGGCGGTGACGCTTCTGGGCAGATTTGTGACGTAAGGCCATGTTCTTTCTCTCTTTCTTCGCGGCTTGCGAAGCGGTTCCGGTACGGCTTGATTCGGAACTCGGGGCGTCGGGGGCAGTGTCTCTGCCGCTGGCGCTGACATGCCGGAGCATGCTGCCGCCTCCTGAAAGGCAACTTTGAAAGTTTACACGCTTGCCCCTCAGCGTGCAAGGGCTAGCATGAGCGGGTGCGTAGGCCCCGCAAGTTTGGTTCGACAAACGTTCCTCCGACAAATGCTGCTTCAGCCGACTCCACGCCGGACACCGAGCAACGGCCTGTGCGTGAGAAGACGCCCGACGAGCAGCGCGCCGCTTTGATGGAGTACGCCCTGCGCGCCCTCTCGCAGCGCTCGCTCAGCGCCGCCGAACTGCGCGGCAAGCTGGGCAGGCGCAGCGAGGACGAGGAGCAGATTCAGCAGGTCATTGACCGCCTGATTGAGCTGCGCTATCTCGACGACGCCCAGGTGGCCCGTGCCGAAAACCAGCGCCGGGGCGTCGGCGCCTACCGGGTGCGCCAGCGGCTCAAGCAGCGCGGCGTCGACGAGGCACTGATTCAGGACACCTTGCAGGCCCGCGACCCCGACGAGGAGGTCGCGCAGGCGCTGAGCCTGCTGACCCGGCGACTGAGCAGCTTCCAGCGCGGCAGCAACCCCAGGGCCAAGGCCTACGGTCTGCTGGCCCGGCGCGGCTACGGCAGCGATGTGATTCGCCGGGCCTTGGCAGAACTGGACTGGACCGCCGGGGCCGGGGAGGACGAAACCTGGCTGGGCGACGGTGAGCCGGGCGAGGATGAATAGTGCAGGTGAATAGACTTTTCTCAGCTTGACACCTTTTCGGCGCGCCGTTAGACTACCTTCCGCACGAAAGCCGGGCCGGGTCAATTTTGGTCTCTGTGAGTAGGCGCGTGGTTCGGGGCGTAGCGCAGCCTGGTAGCGCACGTCGTTCGGGACGACGGGGTCGGAGGTTCGAATCCTCTCGCCCCGACCACATCAACAGCCTTCCCGGCACTGCCTTCTCGGCACTGGGGAGGCTTTTTTATATGGCCTGTCAGGGGTTGGCCCGGCAGAAGTTGAGGTTTTTTTCTGGAGTCTGTATGCGCGTATTCGCCATCGCCGATCTGCACCTGGCCTTCTCGGTGCCCAAACCGATGACGGTCTTCGGGCCGCAGTGGGCCGGGCATCCGCAGGCCATCTTCGAGCGCTGGCGCGAAGTGGTGCGCCCCGGTGATCTGGTGCTGCTGCCGGGCGATCTGTCGTGGGCCATGCGCTTGCCGGAAGCGGTGCAAGACCTCATGCCGGTGGCCGAGTTGCCCGGCACCAAGGTGCTGCTGCGCGGCAACCACGATTACTGGTGGCCCACCATCAGCCGTCTGCGTGCCGCCCTGCCGCCCGGCATGTTCGCGGTGCAAAACGATGCCCTGCGCTTCGGCGGACCCGGCCAGCCGAACGTGGTGGTCTGCGGCACGCGCGGCTGGCTGACCCCCGCCTCGGAAGCCTTCGGCCCCGACGACGCCCGGATCTATGCCCGCGAGGCCGAGCGCCTGCGCCTCTCGCTGCAAGCGGCCCGTACACTCGCAGACGACACCACCCGCACCCTGCTGATGCTGCACTACCCGCCCACCGGCCCGCAGTTTGCCGCCAGCGCCTTTACCGACCTGATCGACGAGTACCGCCCGGATCAGGTGCTCTACGGTCACCTGCACGGTCTGCCCCTCGAGCGCAGCTTACAAAGCTGGCACGGCATCCAGGCGCATCTGGTGGCGGCGGACGTGCTGAAATTCAGGCCCAAACTGATTCTGGAGCTGTGAGGCCGCCGTGGCCGGGCGTCAGCTGCGCCGCGCCAGCCAGATCATGTGTCTGGCTCCCTTGCCGGGACGGGCGCGGGCCACTTTTTCCTCGACCTGGTAGCCCGCCTCGCGCAGCCTGCGGGTAAAGCGGGTGTTCTTTTCTGCCGACCAGATCGCCAGCACGCCGCCGGGGCGCAGCGCCCGCCAGGTGGCTGCCAGGCCGGAGAGCGAGTAGAGCTGCTCATTTTCCGGGTGGGTCATGGCATCGGGGCCGTTGTCCACGTCGAGCAGCACGGCGTCGTAAGCATTTACCTGCGAGCGGATCAGTGCGCCCACGTCGCCCAGATGCAGATGGCTGCGCGTATCAGTCAGCGGTTGCCCGGCGCACTCGCCCAGCGGTCCCCGGTTCCATTCGATGACGCCCGGCACCAGTTCGGCCACCGTCACTGAGGCGGCGGGGCCGAGCACGCGCAGGGCGGCAGCCAGGGTAAAGCCCATGCCCAGACCGCCGATCAGCACGCTGGCATCTTGGCCGTGCAGGTGCTGGCAGCCCCACTCGGCCAGCAGATCCTCGGAAAAGTGCAGGCGGCTGTTCATCAGCTCGCTGACATACCCGGAAATCTGAATCGAGAACTCGTCCCCGCGCCGCGACAAGACCAGTTCGTCCTGAGAGCCGGGAATCGGCGCGCGCCCGATCTGCACCAGCGGCGGCATTTAAGGTTCGATCGGCGCGGTGGACATCGGGTAGCTGCCGATGATCTTGGCAAAGCTGGCCTTGCGCAGCACGCTGCCGAGCGCTGCGGCCACCTCGGGATCGTCGGCGTTGCCCTCGAAATCGACGTGAATCAGGTAGCTCCAGGCCCGGTCCTTGCGCGGGCGCGAGACGATGCTCGACATGTTCAGACCGCGCAACTGGTTGAGGGTGTCGAGCAGCGAACCGGGGGTGTGGCGCACCGCAAACACGACGCTGGTCTTGTGCGGTCCGCTGCTGGGCAAGGCTTCGCGGTGCGAGAGCACCAGAAAGCGGGTGAAATTGAACGGCTCGTCTTCGATGCCGCTTTGCAGGACTTCCAGGCCGTAGAGTTCGGCGGCCCGCTTGGAGGCGATCACGCCCTCATCGCGTGCGCCGCGCTCGGCGAGGTCCTTGGCGCTGCCCGCCGTGTCGTAGGCGGCGACCGGCGTCAGGTGGTGCTCTTTCATGAACTCGGTGCATTGATCGAGGGCCGGTTGCTGCGAGTAGACCCGCTTGATGTCGCCGAGCGCGACGCCGGGCAGGGCCATCATGGCGTGCGAAACCCGCACCACCACTTCCCGGATGACGTGCAGATCGGTCTCGGCCAGCAGATCGATCGACTGCAGGATCGATCCCATCAAGCTGTTTTCGACCGGCAGCACCGCCAGATCGGCGTGGCCGTTTCCGACGGCTTCCAGCACTTCGTGGAAGGTGGCGTAGCCGTGAACGGCCGCCAAGTCGGCACTGCCCAGCGCAGCAATTTCGCTGTAGGAGCCGGGGTTGCCCTGGTAGGCCACCTTGATAGCACTCTCCGGGTGGGGCAGCCGGTCTTCGGGCAAACTCATGGTCATGCCCTGAAGCGTAGCGCAGAGCCGGGACGCTGAGGGCGGTGCGCTAGGCTTGGGCATGTCTGATTTCCTGCCTGAAGCCGCCCTGTCTCCTGTTGCCCTGCTTGATCTGGACGCCACCGACCTGATCGCCGCCGTCGCCGCCGGAACGGTGAGTGCTGCCGACATCACCCGGCTGTATCTGTCCCGGATCGAGGCGCTCAATCCAGCCCTGCACGCCGTCATCGCGGTCAATCCGCAGGCACTTGAGACGGCTGAGGCGCTGGATCATCTGGCGGCCGTGCAGCGCGGCCCGCTGCACGGCCTGCCCATTCTGATCAAGGACAACATCGACGTGGCCGGCCTGCCCACGACGGCGGGCAGCGCGCTCATGGCCCGCCACCTGCCCACTGCCGACGCCCCGCTGGTGGCCCGGTTGCGGGCGGCGGGCGCGGTGGTGCTGGGCAAGGCCAACATGACCGAGTGGGCCAATTTCATGACGGTGGATATGCCCAACGGCTACTCCTCGCGCGGCGGACAGACTGTCAATCCCTGGCAAGTGGGGGCCGATACCGGCGGCAGCAGTTCCGGCAGCGGCGCGACGGTGGCGGCCCGGCTCGCGCCCGCCGCTATCGGCACCGAAACCAGTGGCAGCATTCTCTCGCCTGCCCATCAGAACGGCGTCATCGGCCACAAGCCGACGGTGGGCCTGATTCCGCGCGTCGGCGTGGTGCCGATCTCGCCCACCCAGGACACCGCCGGGCCGCTGACCCGCACCGCCCGCGACGCCGCCCTGATCTCGGGCGTGATGGCCGGAGCCGATGAACGCGACCCGGTCACCCTTTCAGCGCCGCGACAGGGGTTCCAGTTGCCGCCCGACGCCCTGCGCGGCGCGCGGATCGGCGTGGTGCGCAGCAGCTTCTGGGAGCGCCTCACGCCCGAGCAGCGTGAACGGCTGGACGCGGCCCTGGCGGCCCTGGGTGCGGCTGGCGCGGTGCTGGAAGATGTGGCCCTGGAAAGCGAGCCGGAGCTGCGCTCCGCCGGATTCGAGGTGCTGCTCTACGAATTCAGGCCCGCGCTCGACGCTTACCTGGCGGGCGTCAGCGACGGGCCGGGCAGCCTGGCGGCGGTGATCGAGGCGTCCGACGCCGACCCGCAGCGGCTCCAGCGCCACGGCATGCTGCTGCTCCAGGCGGCCCAGGCCACGCGCGGCGACCTCTCCGAGCGCGCTTACGCAGAGGCCAGGGCGCGCGACCTTCATCTGGCCGGAGAGCGCGGCCTGACGCCGCTGTTCTCGCAGTGCGAGGCCCTTATCTTTCCTGGCTACAGTGGCTACGCGCCCGCCGCCAAGCTGGGACTGCCGAGCGTCAACGTGCCGCTTGGCCTCTCGGACGGTAAGCCGGTGGGCCTGCAACTGTGTGGCCCGGCCTGGAGTGACGCCCGGCTGCTGGCGCTGGCGGCCGATCTGCACGCCCGGCTGGGCGGCTTCGTCCCTGCGCCCGACCCGGAGCAGCCGACCCAACCACAGTAAAACCACAGCAAAGTGGCCCGGTGACCCCATCCAGAAGAGAGTGTTCAGAAGGTGAGGGCATTCCGCGCCGGGACCGGGGGTCGGCGGGTATTCTGCAGCCATGACGCTCAGTCTTCTGGTGGCCACGCCGCAACTGGCGGGCAGCGTCTTCGAGCGCGGCGTGCTGCTGATGCTCGAGGACCAGGGCGGCGCGCTCGGCCTGCTGATCAACCGCCCGTCGGCGGCCACAGTGGGGGAGCTGCTGCCAGATGCAGGAACGGCGGTCTCCGGGCTGGCCGCCTACTTCGGCGGTCCGGTGGAGCGCAGCGCCGGATGGTGCCTGTACCCGGCGGCGGTAGGGGAGGCCGAGGAACTTCAGCTCGCGCCGGAGCTGTGGCTCTCGCGCGATCAGGGCGTGCTGAGCCGCCTGCTCACCGGGACGCAGCGCTTTTACCTGTTGCTCGGCTACGCGGGCTGGTCGCCGGGCCAGCTCGAGCGCGAGGCGCGTGCCGGAAGCTGGCTGTGGGGCGAGGTCGCCGACACCGACCTCGCCGCGCTGCTGTGGCGCACCTCCGACGAGCACAAGTGGCCCGCCGCGCTGACGCTCCTCGGTACCCCGCCGGAGAATGTGGTGGGCGGCGCGCAGGCCTGAGGGAAGGGGTCAGTCGTTCGGCCCTCTGAATTCAGACGGCCGCTTGCTTGCGTCCCAGCCACCCCGCCGCGTGTTCGGCCGCGCCGCGCACCAGAATGCCCATCTTGTGCGGATTGGCTTCCCAGTCGGTCTGTACGCCGAGTTCGGCGGCGGCCTCGGTGCAGGCCGGGCCGATGGAAGCCACGAACATACCGCGCAGGGCGGCGCGCAGCGGGTCTTCCAGATTCAGCATGCGGGCCAGGCGTAGAAAGTGCAGGACCTGCCGCCCGCTGGAGAGCAGCAAGACCTGCTGTTGCCCGGCCACGCAGCTGCGCACGGCCTGTTCGAGCGGCGCGGTGTCGTCCGGCAGGGCGCAGCGGTAGACTGGCAGACTGGTCACGCGAATGCGCTCGGCGCTCAGGGCCGCTACGAACGGCGGGGGCGACGGCTCGCCGTATTCCAGCACCACCGCGTGCTGAAAGGGCCGTAGGGTCGCCTGAAGGTGGTCTTGCACCTCGCGCCAGGTATGCGGGCGCGGCACCAGCACGGCTTTGAGGCCGTAGAGCTTGAGGGCCGCCTGCGGCTTGTTGCCCCGCGCCACGATGGGGACCTGCATCAGTCTCGGCAGGGCTTCGGGGTAATCGCGCACCAGATCGCGCAAAAAGAACTTGGTGCCCACCCCGGTCATGCAGGCCAGCGCATGCACGTCGCCGTTCATCAGGGCCGTGTAAAAGGCGCTGACCAGATGGGCGTTGTCCACCTCGGTCTGGCGCATGCTGGGCGCGACGGTCGCCTGCCCGCCGTACTTGCCGATGAGCACTTCCATTTCCTCGGCCCGGCGCGACTCCAGGCTCAGGACCTTCAGTCCGGCAAACCAATCCACACGTCACCGCCTTCCAAGCGCACCGGGTAGGTTGGCAGGGCCACCTCGGGCTTATCCAGACTCAACCCCGTTTCCAGATCAAAGCCGTGCTTGAGAAGTGGGCTGACCACTTTCAGGCGCTCGCCGTAGCTGCCGGTCAGCCCCCTCGAGATGACATTCGCGCCGGTAAACGGATCGCGGTTGCCCAGCGCATACACCTGTGCGCCGAGGCGAAAGACCGCCACCTGCTGCCCACCCACCAGGGCGCAGACGCCGAGCTGATCGGGAATCTCGGTGAGGGCGCAGACGCGGGTGAAGGCGAGCTGGGGCCGGGGCCGGGCGTAGGTATTTTGAAGCTGGGTCATGGTGGCTCCTTTCAAAATGAGCGGCGAACGGGTCAGTCCGTTCCCGCCATCGCCAGCAGCGGCAATTCATGCTCGTAGGCCGGGCGGCGCTGTTCACGCTCCTCCACGAACACGATGTCGGGGTCGGGGGTATCGGCGTTGACGAAACTGCGGAACCGTGCGAGTTTGTCGGGGTCGGCCAGGGTGGTGGCCCACTCGTCCTGGTAGGTGCCGATGTGGCGCTGCATGGCGGCTTCCAGCTCGGTGCACAGGCCCAGGGCGTCGTCGATGATCACCCCGCGCAGGTAGTCCAGGCCGCCGGGCAGCTTCTCCAGCCAGGTGCTCGTGCGCTCCAGGCGGCCCGCCGTGCGGACGTAGTACATCAGGAAGCGGTCGAGGTACTTGATCAGCGTGGCGGTGTCTAAGCCCTCGGCCAGCAGCACCGCGTGCTTGGGCGTCACACCGCCGTTGCCCGACACGTACAGGTTCCAGCCCTGCTCGGTGGCGATGACGCCGAAATCCTTGCCGCGTGTCTCGGCGCACTCGCGGGTGCAGCCCGACACCCCGCCCTTGAGCTTGTGCGGGCTGCGCAGACCCCGGTACCGGAGTTCAAGCTGAATGGCGAGGCTGGTGGAATCCTGCACCCCGTAGCGGCACCAGGTGTCGCCCACACAGCTCTTGACGGTTCTCAGCGACTTGCCGTAGGCGTGCCCGCTCTCGAAGCCTGCTTCCACCAGTTCGCGCCAGATGGCCGGAAGCTGCTCGAGCCGTGCGCCCAGCAGATCGATGCGCTGCCCGCCGGTGATCTTGCAGTAGAGGTCGTACTTCCGGGCGACCTCGCCCAGCACGATCAGTTTGCCCGGCGTGATCTCGCCCCCGGCCACGCGCGGCATCACGCTGTAGGTGCCGTTTTTCTGGATGTTGGCGAGGTAGGCGTCGTTGGTGTCTTGCAGCGGCGCGTGGGCGGGTTTGAGAATGTACTCGTTGTAGAGGCTCGCCAGAATGCTGCCTACCGCCGGTTTGCAGACTTCGCAGCCCTGGCCTGTGCCGTGCGCGGCCAGCACCGCGTTCCATGTCTGGTGCCCGTGCACTCGGATCAGGTCGAAGAGTTCCTGGCGGCTGTGAACGAAGTGCTCACACAGGCTCCTGTCCACCGCCTTGCCCAGCCGCAGCAGTTCCGCGCCGAGCAGATCGTGGAGCTGCGGCACGCAGCCGCCGCAGCCGGTTCCGGCCAGGGTACATTTCTTCAATCCCGCCACGTCGCAGACGCCGCCCTGAACGGCGTCAATCAGGGTGCTGGCCCGCACGCCCTCGCACGAGCAGATCAGTGCGTTGGCGGGGGCAGCCGCGACTCCCGGAAGCAGCGGTACGATCAACGTTTCCGGCGGCACGGTCAAGACGGTCTGGCTCAGAGTCAAGTCCAGCAGATCGCCGTAGGCGCTGCTGTCACCCACCAGCAGGCCGCCCAGCACCGTTGTTCCGTCTTCCGATAAGGTCAGCTTCTTGTAGGTGCCGCGCACGTTGTCGGTGAGGCTCAGCGCCCGCGACCCTGGCGTCGCACCCTTGGCGTCCCCGAAGCTGGCGACCTCCACGCCCAGCAGCTTGAGCTTGGTGCTGAGGTCGGCCCCAGTGAAGCTGCTGTCCTCGCCGGACAGCCGGGCAGCCAGCACGCGGGCCATCTGGTAGCCGGGAGCGACCAAACCGTAAATCCTGCCCGCGTGCAGGGCGCACTCACCCACCGCGTACACGGCGGGGTCGGAGGTGGCGCAGCCGTCGTCGATCACGATGCCGCCGCGCTCGCCGGTAGCAAGGCCGCAAGCGCGGGCCAGATCGTCGCGGGGCCGGATGCCCGCCGAGAACACCACCAGATCGGCGGCCAGGTGCGTGCCGTCCGAGAAGGCCAGCCCGGTCACTTGCCCACCCTCTACGGTGATTTCGCTCGTCGCCTTGGCGGTATGCACGCCGATGCCCAACTCCTCGATGATGCCGCGCAGCACCGCGCCGCCGCCCTCGTCGAGCTGGGCGGGCATCAGTTGCGCAGCGAACTCCACCACGTGCGTCTCCAGACCCAGTTTGCGCAGTGCCCCCGCCGCTTCCAGCCCCAGCAGGCCGCCGCCGATGACCACGCCGACCCTCGACTTGAGGGCCCCGGCCCGGATGGCTTCCAAGTCTTCAAGCGTGCGGTAGACGAAGCAGCCAGGTGCGTTCTTGCCCGGCACCGGCGGCACGAAGGGCGAGGAGCCGCTGGCGAACACCAGCGCGTCGTATTCGAGGGTGGTTTCTGTCTGCCCGCGCACCGTCACGGTTTTGGCTTCTCGGTCCACGTGCTCGGCGCGGCCGTACACGACCTTCACGCCGAGTGCGGCATACCCGGCCTCCGTCGCCAGCGCCAGATCGGGGCGCGGCTCGTCGAAGTGGGCGCTCAGGTGAACGCGGTCGTAGGCCAGCCGGGGTTCCTCGCTGATGACCGTGACGGCGAACGCGCTGGGTGTCAGGCTCTCCACGAAGCGGTGGCCGACCATACCGTTGCCGATGACGACGACGCGGCGGGGCGGGCAGGTAGGATCGGCGGGCAAAGCAATCGGGGGGATCGGTGGCATACGTGACCTCTCGGTGGGCGGTGAGAATGGCGGAACCGAGGCCCAGTCCTGCCTCATCATGCCTGTCTCGTGCGGGATGTCAAGAGCAAACACTCTTTCGGGCCAAAAAACTAGACAGACCCGCCTTTAATGTTCATTTATTTGCAATCTGTTCAAAAATATGGTCACGTTTTGTAGATTTGGCCTTGACACCCTCCTGTCCCTGAGGCAAGGTGGGCGGCATGACGGTCCCCACCCTGCTCCAAGCACCGCGCCGTGTCCGCACGACCTGTCCGTACTGCGCCGTGCAGTGCAACTTCGAGCTGACGCTGGAGAACAACCTGCCGATCAAGGTGTCGCCGGTCAAGGACTGCCCGGTGGCGCACGGCACCGTTTGCAAGAAGGGACTGGCGGCGCTGAGCGACCTGCGCCACGCCGAGCGTCTGACCTCGCCGCTGCTGCGTGTGAACGGCGAACTGGTGCCGGTGGGCTGGGCGGCGGCGCTGGATTACCTGCGCACAGCCCTGCGCCCGCTGGTCGAGTCGTCTCCCGAGCGCGTCGGCGTGTTCGGCAGCGGAGCGCTGACCAACGAGAAGACCTACCTGCTCGGCAAGCTGGCGCGGGTGGCCCTACGCACGCCGCACATCGACTACAACGGGCGCTACTGCATGAGCAGCGCGTCGGCGGCACTCAACAAGACCTTCGGCATCGACCGGGGCCTGGGCTTTCCGCTGGAGGAAATCAGCCACTCGGATTTGATCTTGCTGTTCGGTGCGAACATCGCCGAGACCCTGCCGCCGCTGATGCAGTACCTCAAGGCCGCCAAGGACCGGGGGGCCGTCATCTACAGCATCGACCCGCGCGCCACCGTGACCGCCAAAGTCGCCGGTCGGCACCTGGGCCTGCGGGCGGGAAGTGACGCCGCGCTGGCGCTGGGCATTCTGCACCTGCTGGCGGTGTGGGGCAAGATCTTGCCCACCGCTCCCGCCGAGAACGTCAAAGCGGTGCTCGACGATGCCCGGTATTACACCCCGGCGCGGGTGGCGCAACTGTGCGGCATAGACGAGGCCGAGTTGCTGACGCTGGCCCGTGCCTACGCCTCCGCGAGCCGCCCGCTGATTCTGACTGGGCGGGGAGCCGAGCAGCACCAGCATGGCACCGACACCGTGCAGGCGCTGATCAACCTGGCATTTCTGGCCGGGCATTTCGGCAAGCCCGGCGCGGGCTACGCGCCGCTGACCGGCCAGGGCAACGGCCAGGGCGGGCGCGAGCACGGCCAGAAGAACGACCAGTTGCCGGGCGCGCGCAGCCTGCGCGACCCGCAGGACCGCGCCCACATGGCGGCCTTCTGGAACATGGCGGAAGCTGACCTGCCGCAGCCGGGCTACAGCGCCCAGGAACTGCTCAACGCCTGCGGCACGCAACTGGAAGCGCTGATCGTGTTGGGGTCCAACCCGGTGGTGAGCGCGGCGGGCACCGGTCAGATCACCGAGCGCCTGAAAGCACTCAAGCACCTGATCGTCATCGAGGTGCTGCCCTCGGAAACCGCGCAGCTCGCCACGCTGGTCTTGCCCGGCAGCATGTGGTGCGAGGAGGACGGCACCACCACCAACCTGGAAGGCCGGGTGCAGCGCCGCCGCAAGGCCGTGACCGTGCCGGGTCTGGCCCGCGAGGACTGGCAAATTCTGTGCTTGATCGCCGCAGCGGTGGGCCGCCCCCAGGGCTTCGAATTTGCCGACTTTGCCGCGCTTCAGACCGAGTTTCTGCGCTCCACCGCCGGGGGCAAGGCCGATTACAGCGGCCTGAGCGCCGCGCAACTCGACGCGGGCAGCGCCCAGTGGCCGGTTCCCGCTTCGGGCATCGCCTCGCCGTACGCCTACGCCCCACCCTACCGGCATGTCGGCGGGCAGGCCCGGTTGCGGGTGCCCAGCGTGCCTGCCCAGATCTCCGGCGGCCTGACGCTCACCACCGGCAGGCACGCCAACCAGTACCAGTCCGGGACCCAGACCCGGCGCAACCCCGGTCTCAAGGCCAGCTTCGAAGTTCAGCTTCACCCCGACACCGCCCGCGAGTACGGCCTCAAAGCAGGCGACCTCGTGACCCTGAAAACGGCACACGGCGAACTGACCCTGCCGGTGCTGCTCGCGTCCGGCCTGCGCCCTGACACCGTGTTCATCCCGTTTCATTGGCCTGGCGCGAACGCCCTGACCGACCCCGACACCTTGGACCCCCACAGCAAAATGCCCGCCTTCAAGTCGGCGGCGGTGACGCTGTGGCCGCTGCGGGTGGGCGTGCCTGAACCGGTGAGAAGCGAGGTGGTGAGCTATGGCCTGTGAACACTGAGGACCCGCGAGCTTTTTCTCTTCTTCCGCAGGCCACGTGCCGCCCACCCGACTGAAAGGAGCCAGATGACCCACGCCACCCCGCCCGCCCTGACGCCCGCCGCCCGCCGTGTGGTCTTCAGCTCCACGCTCGGCTTCACGCTGATGTTCGCCGCCTGGGTGATGTTCGCCATCGTCGGGCTGCCGATTCGCAAGCAACTGGGCCTCAGTGACGCGCAGTTCACGCTGCTGGCCGCCCTGCCGGTGCTGACCGGTTCGCTGCTGCGCCTGCCTGCCGGACTGCTGGCCGACCGCTTCGGCGGCAAGCGGCTGTTTGTCATCAACACCCTGCTCACGGCGCTGTTTTCGCTGGCACTGTGTTTTGCCCATAGCTACAACACGCTGCTGGCGCTGGCGCTGGGCGTGGGACTGGCAGGCGCGAGCTTCGCGGTGGGCAATTCCTGGATCGCCCAGTGGGTACCGGTGGAGCGCCGGGGCCTTTCGCTGGGGACCTTCGGGGCTGGAAACGCGGGCGCAAGTCTGACCAAGTTGCTGGCTCCGTTGCTGATTGTGGCGCTGCCCGCTGCTATTCCCTTCATCGGCGGCTGGCGATTCGTGCCGTTTCTGATCGGGTTGCTGCTGATCGCCTGCGCCGCCGTGATTCAGTTCGGTGCGCCCGCCGACCGGGTCAGCGCCTCGCCGCGCACCCTGGCCGACTGGCTGGCTCCGCTGAAATTTGCCCAGGTGTGGCGATTCGGCCTTTATTACGTGGTCTTTTTCGGGGCTTACGTCGCCTTGAGCCTCTACTTGCCCAAGTTCTATGTGGACACTTACAAAGTCTCTTTGCCGGAAGCGGGTCTACTCACCGCGCTGTTCATCTTTCCGGCCAGCTTGCTGCGGCCCCTGGGCGGCTACCTCTCCGACCGCTTCGGGCCGAGAAGCGTGACCCTGGCGGCCTTCGTCGTGATGCTGCTGGCCCTCGCGCCGCTCATCACGCTGGCCGCGCCCGGCCTCAGCGCCGTGCTGACACTGACGCTGGTGCTGGGCATCGGTATGGGCGTGGGCAAGGCCAGCACCTACACCCTGGTCGCCCAGTGGTTTCCGCGCGACATGGGCGTGGTCGGCGGGTTGGTGGGGCTGCTGGGCGGGCTGGGCGGCTTCTTTTTGCCGCTGATCTTCTCGGCCCTCAAGCCCAGCCTGGGCAGCCACGCGGCCTTTCAGACGCTGCTCGTCACGACGCTGCTCGCCACTGCCGTCTTTCTGGTCAGTATGCTGCGGCTGCGGGCACGGGGGCTGCGGCCCGCGCTGGCCTGACACCCTACGCCTTCAACCGTTTTCCCCCCGCCGCACGGTGGGGGATTTATAAATGGCTTATGCCTTCCTGCGGTTCTTGACTTGGAGTGCACTCGAAGGACTAGGCTGAACCCGTGCCCACCGCCACGCCCGCTGTGCCCGTTTCATTTGCCCTGCTCAGCATCGGGGAGGTGGCGGCCCGGCTGGGCGTCAGTGTTCATACACTGCGCTACTACGAGCGGGCGGGCCTCATCGACGTGCCGCGCCAGGAAAGCGGCGTGCGGCGCTACAGCGGGCGTGAGATCGAACTGCTGCGCTTTTTGCTGGCGCTGCGGGCCACCGGCATGCCGATTGCCCTGATTCGGCGCTACATCGGGCTGGCCCGTCTGGGCGAGGTCAGCGAAATCGAGCGCCGCGCCCTGCTGGTGCAGCACCGGGGGGACGTGCTGGCCCGCATTGAGGCACTCAACACCGATCTGGGCGCAATCGAGCGCAAGATCGAGCTGTACGACCAGAAGTGTGACGAGAAGCACAGGGAGACGAAATGACCACGGAAAAGACGAGCATGCAGCAGATCAAACTCGGTTCACAGGGCCTCAGCGTCAGTCGCCTGGGGCTGGGCTGCATGGGCATGAGCGAGTTCTACGGCGAGGCCGACGACGCCGAGAATCTGCGGGTTTTCGAGACGGCGCTGGACGCGGGCCTGACCTTCTTCGACACCGCCGATATGTACGGCGTCGGCAAGAACGAGGAATTGGTGGGTCGGGCGCTGGGCAAGGTGCGCAGTCAGGTCGTCATCGCCACCAAGTTTGCCCTGATGCGCGGGCCGAATGGCGAGCGGGTGGGCATCAACGGGCGGCCCGAGTATGTGCATGCGGCGGTGGACGCCAGCCTCAAGCGCCTGAACACCGACTACATCGACCTCTATTACCAGCACCGGGTCGACCCCAACGTGCCGATCGAGGACACCGTGGGCGCGATGGCCGAACTCGTTCAGGCGGGCAAGGTGCGTTACCTGGGCTTATCGGAGGCTACCCCCGAGCAGATTCGCCGGGCGCACCGGGTTCACCCGATCACCGCGCTGCAATCCGAGTACAGCTTGTGGAACCGCGAACCGGAAGAGGAAGTTCTGCCCACCGTGCGAGAACTCGGCATCGGCTTCGTGCCGTATAGCCCACTGGGGCGCGGTTTTCTGACCGGGGAACTCAAGTCGCCCGCCGACTTCGGCGAGGGCGATTTTCGCCGCAACAATCCCCGCTTTCAAGGCGAGAACTTCCAGAAGAACCTCAAGCTGGTGGAGGCCGTGCAGCGGCTGGCCGAGCAAAAAGGCGTCAGCACCGCGCAACTGGCGCTGGCCTGGGTGCTGGCGCAGGGCCAGGACCTCGCGCCGATTCCCGGCACCAAGCGCGTCAAGTACCTGCAAGACAATATCGGGGCGCTGGATGTGGTGCTGAGCGCCGCCGAGTTGCAGCAGCTGGCCGAGATCGCGCCGGTGGGGGCAGCGGCAGGCGCGCGGTACTGACCCGAACCGAAGCGTATGGAGGAGCGCGGGCCACCCGTGTCACCCGCTGGGTGAAGACGCCGTCAGTCGGGCGGTGGCAAATGAGAGTTTGAGCCGCAGCCGCCGGGCACGTGGGGGGGTATGCTGGAGGGCGCTTATGGACGACTCCCAACATGCGACGGTGATGTACGGCGGCAACGCGGCCTTTGTGGAAGCGTTGTACGAAACCTACCTCACCGATCCGGCCAGCGTGGACAGCGACTGGCGTTCCTACTTCGACGAGGTGCGCTCCGGCGCGGCAGAAACGGCCCACAGCGCCGTGCAGCAACGCTTTTACGAGCTGGGCCGACGTCGCCTGCAAGCGGCAGCCCCGGCGCCCGCCGCTGCCGCTGTGCAGGGCACCAGCGCCGCGCAGCAGGCGGCGGGCGCCCTTATCAGCGCTTACCGGGTCTACGGCCACATCAGCGCGGCCAAGAACCCGCTGACCATCCGCCCGCCCGCTGTGGTGCCGGAACTCACGCCCGAGTATTACGGCCTGAGCGTTCAGGATTTGCAGACTCCGGTGCAGGAAGGCCACTTCAGCGGCACGCTGGGGCAGATCATCGATCAGCTCGACCTGAGTTACTGCGGCGCGATCGGCTTCGAGTTCTCGTACCTGCCGTCGAGCGAGCGCGAGTGGTTTCAGCAGCGCATCGAGGCCTCCAAGGGCCGGGGCAGCTACAGCGCCGAGCAGAAGAAGCGCATCTACGCCAAGCTCAACGCTGCCGAGGGACTGGAGAAGTACCTCCACCAGCGCTACGTGGGCCAGAAGCGCTTCTCTCTTGAAGGCGGCGAGAGCTTCATTCCGCTGATGGACGCCCTCATTCAGGGCGGCGGCAGCGTGGGCATCAAGGAAACCGTCATCGGCATGGCCCACCGGGGCCGCCTCAATGTGCTGGTCAACATCTTCGGCAAGAAGCCCGCTGACCTCTTCGACGAGTTCGAGGGCAAGAAGGTGCTCTCCGACGACCCCGACGTGGCGGGTGACGTGAAGTACCACATGGGCTATTCCAGCGACGTGCGCACCGGCGGCGGCCCGATGCACCTGGCGCTGGCCTTCAATCCCTCGCACCTGGAAATCGTCTCGCCGGTGGTGCACGGCAGTGTGCGTGCCCGCCAGGACCACCGCGACGACGCGGAGCGCAAGCAGGTCTTGCCGATCACCATTCACGGCGACGCGGCGGTGTCGGGACAGGGCGTGGTCATGGAGACACTCAACCTCTCGCGCCTGCGCGGCTTCTCGACCGGCGGCGCGGTGCGCATCGTCATCAACAACCAGATCGGCTTCACCATCAGTGATCCGCGCGACACCCGCAGCAGCCGCTACTGCACCGATATCGCCAAGATCGCCAATGCGCCTGTGATGCACGTCAACGGCGACGACCCCGAGGCGGTGGTGTTCGCCGGAGAGCTGGCCCTGGCCTACCGCCAGGAATTCGGCAAGGACGTGTTCGTGGACCTGATCTGCTTTCGGCGGCACGGCCACAACGAGGGTGACGATCCCACCATGACCCAGCCGATCATGTACCGCGAGATCAAGGTGCATCCCGGCACGCGGGCCTTGTACGCCAAGACGCTGGAGAAGGAAGGCGTGCTGAGGGCCGGTGAGGAGGCCGAACTGGTGACGGTGTTTCGCGACAAGCTTGATGCGGGCGCGTCGGTGGTCACCGAGGTCGCCAACGAGGAGCAGAGCAAGCTGGCGATCAACTGGAGCCGCCACCTCGGTACCCACTGGACCGAGGACGCCGAGACCAAAGTCAGCGCCGACCGCATCGCGGCGCTGGGCGAGGCGCTGACCCGTGTGCCGGAAGGCTTCGCGCCGCACCGGGCCGTCGAGCGGGTCCTGAAAAACCGCCTGGAAATGAGCCAGGGCCTGCAACCCGTCGACTGGGGCATGGGCGAGACGCTGGCCTACGCCACCCTGCTCGAAGACGGCTTCGACGTGCGCCTCGACGGGCAGGACGCCGGACGCGGCACCTTCGTTCACCGCCACGCCGTGCTGCACGATCAGGCCGCTCAGGACGCCCAGAACGAGGAATACCTGTCGCTGGCGCACCTGCCGGGGGTCGGAAGCCGCGTCGAGGTCATCGACTCCACCCTGTCGGAAGAGGCGGTGCTGGCCTTCGAGTACGGCTACTCGACCAGTGCGCCCGAGGCCCTGGTCATCTGGGAAGCGCAGTTCGGCGACTTCGCCAACGGCGCGCAGGCTGTGATCGACCAGTTCATCAGCGCGGGCGAGAGCAAGTGGCAGCGCCTGAGCGCCTTGACGCTGCTGCTGCCGCACGGCTACGAGGGCCAGGGACCGGAGCACAGCTCGGCCCGGCTGGAGCGCTACCTGCAACTCTGCGCCCAGAAGAACATGCAGGTGGTGGTGCCGTCGAGCGCCGCGCAGATCTTTCACTTGCTGCGCCGCCAGGTGATTCGCAGCTACCGCAAGCCGCTGATCATCATGTCGCCCAAGAGCTTGCTGCGCAACAAGGCGGCCATGTCGCCGCTGTCCGACTTTACCGAGGGCCGCTTCTGCGAGGTGATCGGCGACGACACCCGGCCCCACGCCCGCCGGGTGGTCGTCAGCAGCGGCAAGCTGCACTGGGAACTCTCCGAGACGCGCCAGAAGGCCGAGAACGAGGGCCAGCCGCTCGACGTGGCATTGATCCGCCTGGAGCAGCTTTACCCCTTTCCCAGCCAGTACCTCGCCGAGGAACTCGCCAGGTATCCCGGCGCGGAGGTGATCTGGGCGCAGGAAGAACCCCAGAACCAGGGCGCGTGGCTGATGATCAGGGATGATCTGCAAGCAGCCATGCAGCCCGACCAGCGACTGCACTACGCCGGACGCCCGCGCAGCGCCAGCACGGCGGTGGGCTACAAGCAACTGCACGACCGCGAGCAGGCCAGGCTCATTCAGTCGGCGCTGGGCAGTGACGTCGAACCCGAGCAGACCCGCGTCAAGCGCGAGGCCACGCCGCAGTCGTAAGGTGCTCAGTGGTGCGGCCCCCGCCCGCTGAGGTGGTGGGCCGTATCCACGTCTGAAGCGCGGTATTGTCTTTCATTGAACCGCACGAGAGGGCCGCAGCGCCGCCGCATCTATTTCGAGGAGTCTTTATGCCTGAGATCAAAGTTCCTGTTTTTTCCGAATCTGTCAGTGAGGGCACCCTGCTCACCTGGAACAAGAAGCCCGGCGACGCCGTGACGCGCGGCGATATTCTGGCCGAGATCGAGACCGACAAGGTGGTGCTGGAAGTCACCGCCCTGCAAGACGGCGTGCTACAAAGTATTGCCAAGCAGGAGGGTGACACGGTGCTCAGCGAGGAAGTGCTGGGTGTGCTGGGCGAGGCGGGATCGGCTCCCGTGTCTTCAGCACCGGTACCCGCCGCCGACCGCGAAGCTGGCCCGATTGCCGGGGAGCAGAGCGCGGGCGGCACGGCCACCCAGCCCGACAGCCAGCCCACGGCTCAGGCGTCGGGCACGCTCGGCGGCACCGGTACCCTGCCGCCCGCTGCCCGCAAGATCGTGGCCGAAAACAACCTCGACGCCTCGCAGATTCAGGGCACTGGACCCAAGGGCAACATCACCAAGCAGGACGCCGTTTTAGCGGCCCAGGGCGGCGGCACCGATCAGGGACCGCAGGCGGCCGCCGAACCGGCCTCAGCGCGGGCCAGCGAGGCCAGAGCGCCCGCCTCGGCTCCGGTCCAGAACGTTCCCAGCGGTCCGCGCGCCGAGCAGCGCGTGCCGATGACCCGCATCCGCCAGCGCATCGCCGAGCGCCTCAAGGAAGTGCAGAACACCGCCGCCATCCTGACGACCTTCAACGAGGTCAACATGCAGCCGAGCATGGACCTGCGCAAGAAGTATCAGGACCAGTTCGTCGCCAAGCACGGCGTCAAGCTCGGGTTCATGAGCCTCTTCGTGCGGGCGGCCACCGAGGCGCTGAAGGCCTTCCCCAACGTCAACGCCAGCATCGACGGCAAGGACATCATCTACCACGGCTTTTACGACATCGGCATCGCGGTGGCGTCCGAGCGTGGGCTGGTCGTGCCGATTTTGCGTGATACCGACGCCATGAACCTGGCCGATGTGGAAAAGGCCATTGCCGGATTTGCCCAGAAAGCCAAGGCGGGCAAGCTGACCATGGAGGATATGTCGGGCGGGACCTTTAGCATCACCAACGGCGGCACCTTCGGCAGCATGATGAGCACCCCGATCATCAACCAGCCTCAGAGCGCCATTCTGGGCATGCACAACATCATCGAGCGTCCGATTGCCGTCAATGGTCAGGTTGTGATCGCCCCGATGATGTACCTGGCCCTGAGTTACGATCACCGCATCATCGACGGCAAGGAGGCGGTGCAGTTTCTGGTGCTGATCAAGAACCTGCTGGAAGACCCGGCCCGGTTGCTGCTGGACCTGTAAGCACCAAAAATGGACGCCGCCAGCCGCCGGGAAGGAGCTGGCGGCTTTTTTGCGGCGCTCAGACGGAGGCCGAATTATTTCCGGATGCTCACGCTGTAGGCCTGAAACGCTTCCCGGCTCAGCACCTTGCCGCCGCGCAGCACACTCAGCGTCGCGCCGGGGTCGCCCAGCTTCAGGGCGTAGGCGTAGCCGCTCTTGGTCCAGCGGTATTCGTCGCCCTTGTGGGTGCCACCCGTCAGGTAGACGCCCGCCGTGCCGTCACGGTTGCTGCTGCGGTAGGTCAGCTTGCCGCCGCTCTCCCAGACGGTGATGCTGTGCCGGGCGGTGGCTCCCATGAAGGCGGCCTGAGGCTGGTAGCGGCACTCAAAGACTCCGGCAGGCAGCTTGAATTCGCCCACCTTGGTCATCCGGTACGCTGGGTCGCTGACATTCTCGATGTTGCTGGAGTGGATGAAAGCGCCGGGCGAGTCGCTGACCGGCTGGCCCGCCGGGGTGAGCACCGTATAGAGCTGCCCCGCGCCAGGGTCGCTGGGACCGAGCTGGTAGTTCTGCCAGGTGTGATTGGCCGAGGTCCACTGCACCAGCTTGACCGGCTGGGGGTTGTCTGTCGTCTGCGGCGGCTGCGTGACCGCCAGCACCCGCCCCGGCGTGTCGCACCAGTAGGCGGCAGGTTGCCAGCCGTTCAGATTGAGGTACGACTTCATCTCGTAGCCCTGCGCGGAGGCGAGCGAGGCGGCGGCCAGCAAGGAAAGCCAGAGCGGTTTCATGCCCTCAGCCTGCCCCTGAACCCTGAAGGCGACCTGACGAAAAGCCCAAACCTTTACTGCTTTTTATACACCAGCCGGGTCAGCGAGCGGGCGGGCAGCTCCAGTGTGGCGGCCAGCGGCAGGCGAATCATGGGGCCCTCGTCGTCCACCGTTTTCTGGGTAAAGGTCTTGCCGCCGACGAGCTGGTAACCGGGCAGCGCCGCGCTGAGTTGATGCGCTTCGGCGGCGGTATTGGTCACCAGCACCGTCAGCAGTGCGCCGTCCTGGGCCGCGTGGGTCCACAGGGCCGCGTCGTCGCTGGTCATGGGCAGCCCACTTCCGGTCAACGCCCGAAGCTGCTGAAAGGCGTAGAGGGTGGGTCTGGGAATGCCTGCCAGATCGACCAGACCGTGCCCGCCGGTGGCTTGCAGGGCGAAGTAGGCGGCCACTGACGCGCCGTTCTCGGCCAGCCGCACGGTGGCCTCGGCGGCCCACAGCGCCCCCACCTGATCGCTGAGGTGGCGCGGGCGGTTGCTGAAATACGACAGGCTGTATTCGGTAACACCCAGCGGCGTGCGGCGACTGTAGCCTTTCGGGTTGCCCTCGGCGCTGTCCATCAGCGCCCGGAAACGCTTCACGTCGCGGTCGATGACCGACACGCTCGCCAGCGCCTCTTCGTCACTTTTCAGGCCGTCGGTGGGGTACTCGTGCCAGGTCAGCAGGTCCACGATATCGCCGCACCCTTTCACGAAACGGCTCAGAAAATCCACGGCCCCGTCGCCGGTGTTCGATACCGCTGGCCCGGCGAACCTGGCCGCCGGATCGACCTTCAAGATAGCCTGCCGCTGCGCGCGGAAGGTGTCGCAGTAGCGCTCAGGGGTCCAGGTCGCGTCGCCCCGGTTGACCGAATACAGATCCGGCTCGTTGCCGATTTCCCAGTAGACCACGTTCAGGCTGGCCGCTTGAACGTCTCTGGCGGCCTGGGCGGCGTCTTCCGGCGCGTTCTTGGCTCCGGGCTTGCCGCCGAACACGCGGGTCTGCACCATCAGGGCGGGCGGTGCCTTGCCGGTGGTCAGCAGTTGCAGGTTGGATTTGAGCGGCACGAGCGTCGCGGCGGTCAGGTCGTTCTCGTCACCCACATTGCCGCCGGGGAAGCGCAGCAGGGTCGGGGCCACGCTGCGCAGGTCCTTCTCGGCCTCTACCACCGGCATCCAGTTGCCGTAATTGAAGCCGCCGATAACGGTGGGCGGTAGCGGTGTGGCGGGGGCCGCGCCCAGTGTCAGGGTGGCGGGTGCGGCGGTGGCCAAGCCAGAAAGCAGCCCGGAAAACAGCAGGGCCGCGCCCAGGCGGCGCAGGGTGAGCGGTGAGGACATGCCGCTACTATAGGCAACTTTCCGGCACGCCTCCGCCACCTGACGGATGTGCGCTGGCGTCCGGTCCTCCACAATGAAAGCCGTGAATGACAAGGCCCTCTCTCATCGGCTCTCGTACCTGCTCCGGCACGCGCCGCAGAGCGCTGGACTGACGCTGGACGTCGGCGGCTGGGTGCCGGTGGCCGATGTGCTGGCCGCGCTCGGCGTGCCGCTGGCGCAGCTTGAGCGGGTGGTGGCCGATTCGGACAAGCAGCGCTTCTCGCTCTCCGGCGGGCGCATCCGGGCCAATCAGGGCCACAGCGTTGCGGTCGAGCTGCAACTCGCCGCGCAATTGCCACCGGAGATTTTGTATCACGGCACCGTGGGGAGCGCCCTGGACAGTATCCGCCGCAGCGGACTGACCCGCCAGCAGCGCCACCATGTTCACCTTTCACCCGACGCCGACACGGCCCGCAAGGTGGGCGAGCGGCGCGGCCCGCCCGTCATTCTGGTGGTGAGGGCCGGCCACATGGCGCGGGCCGGGCATCTCTTTTATTGCAGCGAGAACGGCGTGTGGCTGGCCGACAGTGTGCCGTCCGAGTTTATCCAGTTTCCCTGAAGGGGCTGTCCTGACATGCCGCTCGTTCGGGCACAATATATAGGAACGCGATAAAGTGTTTCGATACAAGGAGACCCATCCATGTTCAGCGCTGCCCCCGATTCACCCGACGCCAACCTACTGCGCGGCCACCTCAACCTGATTTTGCTGAGCATCATCCAGGGGGAGCCGAAATACGGTCTGGAGATCAGCAAGCAGGCCCAGGAGCGCACGCAGGGCTACTTCGAACTCAAGGTGGGCAGCCTGTATCCGGCGCTGCACTGACTGGGAAAAGTCGGATTCGTGCGCGGCGAGTTCCGGAGTGCCCCGCGCAGCGGCAGCCCGGTGAAGGTCTACGCCCTGACGGAGAGCGGTGGCAAGGAACTCGAAGCGCGGCGGCGGGAGTTCGAGACGTTCACGCGGCAGCTCGGCAAGCTGTGGCAACTGGAGGCTTTGAACCGGGGAGGCACAGCATGAACCAGACCGAGCGGTACTTGAGGGCGGCCACGCGGGGACGGTGAGGCCGGGCACGGCGCGACTTGCGCACTGAGCTGGCGGGCCACTTGAACGAGCGGGTGGCGGAGTTCCGGCTGGGCGGCCTGAGCGTGGAGGAAGCCGAGCAGCGGACCCTGCGCGAACTCGGAGCGCCCGAACGGGTCAGCGGCGGGATGCTGGGCGTGCATACGCTTCCGGCGCTGGGCAAGGCAGGAGCGCTGAGTGTGCTTCTCGCGACGGCGCTGCTCACCGCCTTGCCGCAGGGGCTGGCGCAGGTGAAGGGTATTTACGGCAGCATCCCGAATATTGGTCAGGCCAGTTATCTGAACTTTGAACAGTTAAAGGCGGCCATCGAGAAGGCGGGCGGCGAACTCAGCGGTAAGCCGGACGACGCCTTCCTGACGGTCCCAGGTGCGCCGCGCTCCCACTATCCGCTCAACACCATGAAGTGGCCTAGAGCGGCCTTGGTACAGGAAAGTACGTCTTCTGAGATGCTGCGGTTTATAGTTTCATGCAAAAAAGTGCGTCGTGAACGGCATTCAGCTGATTCATTTCTAGAAATAACTCCGCGAGGCGCACCTCGGTCAGGAACTT
>NZ_WXZL01000169.1 GCF_009982895.1 Deinococcus alpinitundrae
TGATAATTGTATGACATTTTTAATTTTTTAAATACTTATCAATAAGCATTGTGTACAATTGTCTGTTTGCACACCGACGATTGCGCGCATTTATTTGACTAATTCAAAAAACATTGTTGTTTTCTTAGAAAAAAGTAAACATGATAATAAAAATGTGAAAGTGTAAATAATCACTGGCGAAGTACGAAGACTAAAGACATCTAAGATGTAATCGTATACAAATTAAAAAGGTGTAAAAATTAAAATAAAATGTGAAATAAATCACAATTTAATATTGACCCAGTACTTAATGCATGTTACATTTTATATGTGAAATAA
>NZ_WXZL01000170.1 GCF_009982895.1 Deinococcus alpinitundrae
ATAGATTTACATCAACATCAAAATAGTTCAATCGAAGTTTTGCGTGAATTTGCCGAGGTCAATGAAGTGCCAATTGTAGATCGTTTAACATTATATTTAATTAAGCAATTAATTCGTATGAATAATGTTAAAAATATTTTAGAAATTGGTACAGCAATCGGCTATAGTTCTATGCAATTCGCTTCTATATCTGATGACATTCATGTCACAACGATAGAGCGTAATGAAACGATGATTCAATATGCTAAACAAAATTTAGCTACTTATCATTTTGAAAACCAGGTTCGAATTATTGAAGGTAATGCTTTAGAGCAATT
>NZ_WXZL01000171.1 GCF_009982895.1 Deinococcus alpinitundrae
AATTTATTCTCGCTTTTAGCAAGTATTATAGTATTGTGGTTATATTTTAGAAAGGCGATACCTAAAACGTTTGATGATAATAATATAAAGCATCCTAAAGATGCCATTAATGATTTAAAGCTATTTAAAATTTCATGGATTGTTCTAGTTATATTACTTTTCGGCTATCTAATCAGTGAATTTACTAAAATTCCGGTATCAATTTTCACTGGAATCATTGCTTTTATTTTTCTAATGTTGGCTCGTAAATCAAATGCTGTAAATATTAAGCAAGTCATTAAGGGCGCACCTTGGAATATAGTATTATTTTCAATT
>NZ_WXZL01000172.1 GCF_009982895.1 Deinococcus alpinitundrae
TCAACACACACACATTAACCAACCATTGATTTCAACATCTTGGTTGGTTTTTTATTTTGAAAATCGGTTATAAATAACTAACATAACAAGATGATGATCAGGCTGGGACATAAATCAATGTTCTATGCTCTACGAAGTTATATTGGCAGTAGTTGACTGAACGAAAATGCGCTTGTAACAAGCTTTTTTCAATTCTAGTCAACCTTGCCGGGGTGGGACGACGAAATAAATTTTGCGAAAATATCATTTCTGTCCCACTCCCTTAAAACTTATTCTATTATGTAGTAAGTGCGTTAATAACCTTGATCTAATTTA
>NZ_WXZL01000173.1 GCF_009982895.1 Deinococcus alpinitundrae
GCGTGATCGAGTGGCCATGATCACGCCAGATGCCCTGATCACCAGCATCGCCGATCAACGCCGTCTCCCGATGCACGCGCACGCCTGAGTGCCGAAAGCAGTGGCGACACACATGATCATGTGTGTCGCCACGTTGATGACCACCTGGGTCTTCAGAGGGTGACGCTTTTTTTTGCCGCTGTACCAGCGCCGCTGCTTTTTTTGGGCCGTTCGCGTGGGGTCTCGGTCGCGTCGACCGCAATCATCTGGAAGACGTTTTCGGCTTCCTTCAGCGCCTTTTTGCCAGGAAGTCGGAACTGTCCACTGGCCATCAT
>NZ_WXZL01000174.1 GCF_009982895.1 Deinococcus alpinitundrae
TAATACATTTTAAAAGTTAACGAAGTTAGCGTATTTTAGTCTCATTGATTAAAATGAAATGTTTAATTTACGAAATCTTAGGAGGGCAAAAACGTGGCATTTGAATTTAGATTACCCGATATCGGGGAAGGTATCCACGAAGGTGAAATTGTAAAATGGTTTGGTAAAGCTGGAGATACTCTTGAAGAAGACGATGTTTTAGCTGAGGTACAAAACGATAAATCAGTAGTAGAAATCCCATCACCAGTATCTGGTACTGTAGAAGAAGTTATGGTAGAAGAAGGTACAGTAGCTGTAGTTGGTGACGTTATTGT
>NZ_WXZL01000175.1 GCF_009982895.1 Deinococcus alpinitundrae
TGGGTATTTTTCAATAGATTGTATATCTTCTTTTATTTGATTTAAAAATTGAATATCGCCATAAACATCTATACTGTCATCAATTTTACGACACACAGCATAAATTGCCCAAACCGCTTTTCTTTGATCTTCTGGTAACAAGTCAAAAGCGTAAGAAAAGCTTTTTGAATGTTTCTTCATGATTTTATGACAATATTTAAAATTCATATCCATCATTGTCATACTAGTCCTCCTATATTGAAATGCCATTACCTCGATTTATTGTTCTTTAGATATAGAATATTGACGACCTTTCCATTCAACTACACCATAA
>NZ_WXZL01000176.1 GCF_009982895.1 Deinococcus alpinitundrae
AATATTGGCAAAGTAGTTGGAATGTTGCCTAATAAACAAGATTTACAGATTAATGCCCCGACAAAGCATCAATTTGTTATGATTGCAAGATTTGCTTATCCAAAATTGCCACAAAATCTAATCGCGGCAATAGAGATATTGAAATTACATAACAGTAATCATGCGCATTTTACATTTATAGGCGATGGACCTACATTAAATGATTGTCAGCAACAAGTTGCACAAGCTGGGTTAGAAAATGATGTCACATTTTTGGGCAATGTCATTAATGCGAGTCATTTATTATCACAATACGATACGTTTATTTTAATA
>NZ_WXZL01000177.1 GCF_009982895.1 Deinococcus alpinitundrae
CCCAAGAGTTCATATCGACGGCGGTGTTTGGCACCTCGATGTCGGCTCATCACATCCTGGGGCTGAAGCCGGTCCCAAGGGTATGGCTGTTCGCCATTTAAAGTGGTACGCGAGCTGGGTTTAGAACGTCGTGAGACAGTTCGGTCCCTATCTGCCGTGGACGTTTGAGATTTGAGAGGGGCTGCTCCTAGTACGAGAGGACCGGCTTCAGCCCCAAGAGTTCATATCGACGGCGGTGTTTGGCACCTCGATGTCGGCTCATCACATCCTGGGGCTGAAGCCGGTCCCAAGGGTATGGCTGTGCGCCATTT
>NZ_WXZL01000178.1 GCF_009982895.1 Deinococcus alpinitundrae
AGGCCGTTGTGGTGCATGCCAAGTTAGCAATCTTGAAGGTGACGCACCTAGCTTGAACGCGCTCCATTACGGATCCTACACAGACCGCTAATCAAATACAGGCTGCTGTGCCGACCCAAACGTCGATATCAGACCACCACGGATTCCAAGCACAGCGAGACCCGGTTTCCCAACCTGCTGCCGCATGTCATTCCGACCGGACCCGATCAGATCTGGCAGGCTGACCTCACGGACGTCCGAGTCAAACAGGGTTTCGTCTACCTGGCGTGCGTACTGGACAGCTTCACTCGCGAGGTCGTCGGGTGGTCGA
>NZ_WXZL01000017.1 GCF_009982895.1 Deinococcus alpinitundrae
TACGCGGCTTATAACCGGTATGGCGGCGAGAAGTCCATATGCGTTTACCCGTTCAACGGACACGAGGGCGGCGGCACTCAGCAGGCTGTGGAGAAGCTGGCGTTCGTGGCGAACCGGTGGCCCCTGTAAGCAGGGCGCTCGCCGGGTGTCGCCAGCAGGAAGGCGTTTTCATGTCAACTGCCCCTCGCTGCGCGCCTATGAGCTGGGTTCAACACACCGCCCGGTTCTTGCTCGGCGGCGCGTTGCTGCTGGCAGGCACGGGTCACCTCACCACCCTGCGTCAGGCCTTCCGGGCGCAGGTACCGACCTGGCTTCCTCTTGACCCAGACGTCGTGGTGGTCGTCTCGGGGGTGGTCGAACTCGCTCTCGGTGCGGCGCTGATCGCGCTGCCTCGGTACCGCCTCACTGTCGGCGTGGTGGTTGCCGCCTTCTTTGTCGCGGTGTTCCCAGGGAATATTTCGCAGTACTTGACCCATACGGATGCCTTTGGCCTCAACACCGATGCGTCCCGGTTGGTTCGTCTGTTCTTTCAACCGCTGTTGGTGGCTTGGGCGCTGTGGTCGACCGGGGCATGGGCGGCCTGGCGGGCAAGCCGCCGGGGACACCGTGCTGTGGGGGAAGGCGTGCAGCGCTGAGACGCACCGCACGGTCAATTTGCGTCGTTTCGGGCCGAAGCGGTTTGAGTCAGCTTAAGGAACTTCGGTCCTCAACCTCCGTCCGGTTCTTCCTCAAGAAGGGGCCGCACCGGGAGCAGCGAATGGTCCTCGGAACGGTCCGGATCGCTCTCCTGGAAGATGTCCAGACACCGGTAATGCTGCCCAGCGTTCTCCAAGATGTCCCCCGGTTGCGGCAGTTCTTCCCAGAACGGCCACGCCAGCTTTGTCGCCAAGCCTTCCTGATCGAGTGTGGCGGGCCGCTCCGACCGACACCGCTGGTAGAACTGAGCGCGCTCGCTGGCTTGGATGACGGCCCGCTTGACCCGCAGACTGACCCGGCCGGATTTCGGTGGCAGCTTCACCGGCTGTCCGCTCAGGACCGCCAACTCGAGTGTCGCAATCAAGCCCAGGTCACGTTCGCTGGCATCTTGCAACGCCGCCAGCGGCAACAGGAGTTCGCGGAGCGCGTGCATCGTGCCACTGTACGCCGGAGCGGCGGGCGGCCGCGAGGTTGTGCAGGGTGATGTTATTGCACCGGGCCGTGGAGATTACCTGCTGGTGGTCAACGTCAGCCAAGCTCGGGATCTCTCGGATCGCTGCCCCGTAACTGCGGCGCTGGTCGGTGTGAATGACCTCAGGCAGGTCCCGCGCCTCGGTCGACGATCACGCGATCTTCGCAGAGCGTAAGCATCAGAAGTGCATCCGGCACGTGATTCGCAACATCGAGGAAGCGGTGGTGCTTCAGGAAGGTCGTCTTGGGCAGGGCAGGGCATCGTGTACGCCGCCCGGCTGCTCCAGGGCCTCCAGGACCGTTCAAGAGGTGTGACAAAGGATTTGAGGGAGCAGTCCTCCTCCTCTCAATTCTAGTCAAAGCACTTCTTTCGTGTGTCAAGGTTCTCAATTCGCCTGGGCATGGTCAACACCGCTTGCCGATCCGGACCCCTCGGCCTGACCCGCTTGAGTCGCGCGGCCGTCAAAAAAAAGGGCATCAAAAGCAAAAGATTTCACCCGCTGCACGGGTGGCGGGGACGCAGCAGTGCAAGCACTGACTCCAATACCTGGCTCGCCGGCCCGAAAGGATTCCCTTGGCCATCCTGTAACCCCATTCTTACGCCCAGCATTGCCACCCTCTTCAGGCCACCCAAGCTGGGTGGCCTCGCCATTTTTGAGGAGTTCACCATGACCATACCCAAGCATAAAGAGAGCCAGACCAGCAAGAGCAGTGACGATCCTCTCCACAAATTCGCCCGATCCAGCTGTTGCCCTGTCCGCGGGCTCTGGGACGCTGAGGCCTGGCGACTCACTGGGCAGGCCGAACTGGCCGTCATCTCGGGTGGGCAACTGCCCACGCTGGAGGACAGTGCAGGCAAAGGCCTGATTGGTCGGTGGGCGCAATGAAACTGACCCTCAATCGTGCCCAGCAACGCGTCCTCGGTCTGGTCGGTACGCCCTCGCCGTCCGATGCTGAGGTGCTGCCCGTTGCCCATTGGACTCTCAGCCCGGACGCCCTGCAGGCGTTCCGTGCCTGGCTCCTGGTGCCTGGTCACTTGCAAGGTGGACCGCTCTTCGGGATCCGGCAGGAGGAGACCCTCGACATCCGCTTTGTGGCCCGCAATGGGTATCCGGTTCAGCCCTCGGCCTGCGATCCGCTGAGTTTCGATGGGTCGTATCTGCTGGGTTGGAACGATGCCCTGACGGCGCAGTCTGAAGGCAGCTGCGACTGGGTGGGGCAGTGGCTGATGTACCCTGACCGTCAGCTCCCGGACCTGATGACCGATCTCGCCTGGGTGGGGCGGGCGCAAGAGATGGGCCTGGTGGATGATCTTCACATCATGGTGATGCTGGGCTGGGTGGAAGGGCAGCTCACTGCGCGTTGCTACGCCTACGACCATGATCTCGGCCAGGCCCGGCCGATTCCGGAGAGTGAAGCGTGAATCCCACTGAACCGGACCTGCTGCCGGGCTTTGGGCGGGCGCTGCTGACGGCGGCGCGGCTCACGGCGCAACGCGCCGAACCGGCGGTGTGGACCGGTCATCCGGCCCGCAGCTTGATGATCATGGCGGCGACGCTCTGTCACTTCAGGCTCCGGATGGTGCTGGACCCCGATGCCAAACCCATGAAGATGCCAATCGCCCAGATTGCGAATCAACTGGCGCAGTATCAGGAGGGCGACGGCACGGCTGCGATGCTCCGGGACATCAGTCTGGCCCTGGCCTGCGTTCCCGATGAGCTGGGAGACGCTGATGGGTATCTCCTGTCGCTGACCGTCCAGTTCAAGCGCACCAGTTGGCTGCCCTTGATGCCGATGTTGCCGTCCAGCATCCGGGATTCGAAGCCGCTGAACCAGCGTGACACCCACTGGCTGACCTTCCTGCGACTGGCCGGTCAGGTGGAGCGGCAGGGAGACTTGCGTCTGGCAGTCCAGGACAGACCCGATGTTTTGGGTCTGGGTCAGATGCTGTGGACCCGGATGATTTGGGGAACGCAACGCAATCATCAGCACCACCGCCCGCTGCTGGATCAACAGCGGGCTAGTCTGGCCGGACAGGAGGCCCGCTGGGCTGAGCAGGTGCGCGCTCACCTGACGACGATCTTCCGATTGCAGCGCCAGCCAGACAGCGCGCAGTCGCTGAGCACCCATATCGCGCTGCTGGCACTCCTCGAGCAGTACAGCGAGGCTCAAGAATGAGGGAGGCGGCGTTGCCTGAACTGGTGTTCAGGCACTGAAAAGTACAGGAAACCTAAACTCCAGGTTCCCTGTGTGAACCTGGCGAATGAGGAGAAGTTTGGAAAAGTTGATTCGGAACGTAAAATGCAACCAGGACCCCGAACGAAGGCACAAGCTGTTTGAACCCTGTATGTTAGGCGTGGATTTTCCCTGGTTTCGCTCCGCTTCTAAGCGGAAGAAGTACCGGAGGCTCAGCAACAGGCAGACGGGCAAGATTGACCTAGCCCACCGGCCTTACGACCCCACAACACCAGGAGTGGCAAACGGCCCCAAGGCACCGCTCAGGACCTCAGCGTGAGCGGTGCGCTCGCCAATGTGCAGACGCGCCCACCCGCCAGCATGACCGTCGTGAAACCACCTGGGAGCCTCGTCACGCCCCCGGCAAGCGCTCCCCTGATCCCGATGCCTCTGCCCTCCAGAACCGCTCAGATTGGGGCCAGTTTCAGGTCGTTCGGAACAGCTCAGCGTCCCCGGACCCCCCTGCTGCTTCACCTGCCGAGCCCCCAGCATTCGCCCGCACCACTGAGCTGCGCTCGGCACATCAGGGCTAAAATCGAGGAAATCGTGATGGACGAGGGGCAGAATCTCACGTTTAAAATTGACGGCCCGTTCCTGGAGTCGCGGATGATTCAGGATTTCGACCCGAAATACACTGGCAATATCATCGGGTGTCTCCGTGGAAGTGAACGGCGCAGCATCAATGGCGATGACGAAGAAGACAGCTTGGTGAACAAGAGCACCGTTCGCTTCGTGCGGACCATCATGGGTGTGATTGAGCCGCCGCGGCTCTCGTCATTGCCACCATACACGGCCTGATCCTTGACGATGCTTTCTACACCCCGCCTGCCATTCCTGGTTGAGTATCAACGAGGAAACCGCTGCACTCGTCAAGCGTTCTCGTACATCTTTCGACACCGCCATCGAAGCTCACGGCAAGGGCAAATACTTGGTCCATGGTTGGTCTCGATCACGTCATTGTAGACATGCTCAACAGACACACGTCTCGCCCGACGTCAAGATCAGGAACTGGCCTGAACTCAACTCGCTGCTGAGCTGAAAAAATGCATGAAAAACAGCTTCAAACCCGGTCAAACAGGTCCGATTTTTCGATGCAGAATGACTTGAAAAATCAGGCAGCGAGAGGGCGATAACAGCAACTCCCCACCCCATACAGCCTTCTGATGAGGAGAGCAACTGCCAACATATACACCTAAGAAGCAGGCTGGCGAAGGAGTGTTTCGAGGCTGAAAACTCAACGGTTGCGTAGACTTGGAACAACGCCTCACTCGAGTTCACATGGGATTTTGGACGGCTAGTACAGGTGTCATTTCGACTGACCAGTCCCCAAAATTTCGTGCTCCTCACCGACGCCTGCACCCGCTGGACCAGTGCACAGCAGCTCGCGTCTCGGTACCTGATCATGAGCAACACCAACACGCTCGGCACCACCCAGGAACGGCTGAACAGTAGCCTCGACAACCTCAAGGAACTCGCGCGACTTCGGCGTGAAGCGCTGAACGCCAGGGCCGCTCCAGAACCGAAGAAAAACCCACCGAAACCCAACCGGAACCGGCGTAAGCAGAGCAAACCGGTGAGCACAAACGGCGCGCAGAAGAAGGCCGTCGCGCCCGCTGAGAAACCGACACCCGGAGCCGCAGCTCCGACTACCAGCACGCCCGAGAAATCTGCCCTGCCGCCTGCGCCCAATCCAGTGCTGTTCACCGCGCAGGACCGACCCACGAACGCTGAAGACAGCCGCCCCATCTGAAGCACATTCCCGGGCAGGTGTGACACCTGGTGATCGGGTGTTGCACCTGCCCGAACAGGAGTTACATGTCCATCTCACCACCACCGCGAATCAACCAGGGCTCCACTCAGCGGGTTGTCCTCACACCCACCGAAACAAAAGCACTCAGCGCCCTCTACAACATCCAGGAAGCCTGGACGCACGATGAGGCGGTGGCTGCCTTCGGAGACCGGCTTTGCCCTTGATCAGCGTGTCCTCGGCACAATGGACACGCTGATGGGGACTATGTACGTCGTCCTCGCGCATGGCCGTCTCGCCACGTTCCACCCGCCAGCGATGCCGAGAGCCTACAAGTTCAACTCACCAAGGCGTATGTCCGGCTCAGCCTGGCACAATTGGGGTGGCGGGTTATGACGGACACCGAGCCTTCCCGGCAGCTCAAACAGTACGACAAGGACGGACCGATGCTGCATGTCAAAACGGACTTTGGCGAGTGCTTGCTGACCGGGCTCATGCGCGGCGGCGGGTACTCCAGACAGTCGCTGGAGTCACTAACCACCCGTTTTAAGAGCACGGCTTTGTTCCGTGATTTCTATATCGTGGTGCTGACGCCCAGTCCGACGCGCAGGAGAAAATACGCAGAAACGCAAAAGTCGTTCTTGAAACTTGCCACGGTCCTGCCGAAAAGCCTGGTCAATGGGGAGGCGGCCACACGAGTCAAAGTCGTGCCGGCGAGGCCCAATTTCGAAGCGGATGATCGCCCGTATTACGCGGGCACGGCCCATCTTGAAGACCCGCTCTTTCAAGCGCTCCCTGACATCACCAAAACGATTTTATCGCTGAGCCGAACGGAACGAATCGGTGAGGCGCGGCGGGCACTGGGGTGCGACGCGGCGATGAGCAGCGCGCAGCTCAAACGGTACTTCGGCTTGGGTGTCAGTGACCTTGAAGGCGCGTCCTATGTGAACACCATCATCCGACCAGTAAAAGACACCATGGCAAACGAGATCACGACGACTTTCCTGACCTCAACACGCCAGATCGCCAACGGCGATGACGCTTCACTCGCTCACCGCTGCGGCGCAGCGCAGGTGCGTTACATGCTGGGGGTGGACAGTGATCCTGAGGTGTGGCAAGCCGAGACGCGCGGACGCCTGAGTTACGAAAATCCAGATGCTGTGTACCTGTCTCCACAGGGCCAGCGGATTGCCATCGAATTTGACACGGGTCACTACAGCGCGAAGGACATCAGGCGCAAGCTCGATGCCTTTCAGGACCGCGGATTTGCCAAGCCGATCTGGGCCGTGACAACCAAAGTGAGGCAGCGTAACCTCAGTCGCAAGATCGGCACACGGTTGACGCGCGAAGTGATGTTGGCAAGCTGGTGGGAGTGAACAGCGCGCATCGAATTCTGCGCTCTGAAATCGTTCTTGCGACCAAAATCGTATGGTTCAACGACGCCAAACCACCTGGAAAAACGCCAACTTACACACCGAAGAATCACGTTCCCTCAAACAAGAAAGTGGCTGAAAGTCAGCAATACGTCTGTCTTTGTGATGCTTAGGTGAGAGGAAGTGAAGCGACACCCAGGCGGGTTTTGAGTCCTGGAAACTGTATTTAGGCGGGTTTCTCGGGAACGCCACACCGACAGTAGACGAGTTTACGGCCCTGGTAGCTGTATCTGAGCGGGTTTCTCGGGGACGTCACACCGACACCCAGGCGGATTGTAGAGCGGAACCCGCTAGTCTACAGTGAGGACTTCCCCCGTTCCCCTTCCTTTTCCTCCGTCGCCTTGGCTCTGGCTCCTGGGGGTGGTTGATGAGAGCGGGCGGGGGCGTTGCTTTGCCTGGTGGTTGACCGGTGGAAGGCGCAACGGCGAACAGCTTTCACCCGCTGGGGGAACGCGGGACATCCGGGGGGCATGATTACGCACATCAAGCCGGCCATCGACTGCGACACCTCCTTCTACGTCGGATCCAGAATCGGGAATGACGAGAAGGGCGAAACGCTGACCACAAGTTTCATCCTGGGTCTGAGTCTGGACGGCGATCACGTGAGGCTACTGGGGCCGGGCCGCTCGGACCTGGACGAGGGCAAGCTGGCCTGGGCGAGTAACGTCGCGCGTCAGGTGGCGCGGGAGCTGCGAGAGGACCGGCAGGTGCTGGTGTTGCGTGGGTGCGTGACGTGGAGCGGTGAGGCGGCGACCCTGGAGGTCAAGCGTGCGGACGTGCATGTCTGCCCGGCGCGAGTGTCGGGCGTGGAGAGAGCGGTGCGGAATGCGCCGACGAAACTGGCCGCCCGGATGCAGGCGTTGGCGGAGACGGCGTGGCGTCGCTGGGCTGCGCAGACCGGTGCGGCATGCGGACTGCCGGACGTGGTGAAGGTGACGGTGCCGGCCGTACCTGAAGCGCAGGTGCAAGTGGAGCTTGACGATGACGGTCTGCTGATGCCGGAGGACTGGACGCTGAACGTGGCGTAACGCGCTGGGGACTTGGAGCGGAGACGAAGCACGACCGGGCGTCTCCGCTTTTGTTGTGGCACGCGGCGCGTGGACAAAGCAGACCAGCCCCACCCGGCGTCTTGTCAATGCGGAGGGCAGAACACCAGCGAAGAAGGGATCATCACCGCTGGGTGGAACGCGGCGGATGCGGGGGCGAAGAAGTGAAGTGGTGCGTCTCGGGCGGGAAGAGGAGAAGCAATGGGAAGCATGCAGTTGAACAGCGAGGCGGATGCGACGTTTGTCGCGCGGCGACTCGGGCGGGCGATGGTGGGGTTGGCGAGCGCGGCGGAAGCGGAGTTGTACTTCGAGTTGAACGCGGCCTTCCAGGCGGGGTGTACCCGGACGTGGGGGCGGGCGTTGGCGCGGCGCATCTTCAGCCACATGCGCCGGCGGTGAAGCAGGCGAAGCGGGGACGGGAGAGGGCATGCGGTCTCCGCTTTTTTTGTGGCGCTGCACAAGACTGCTCACCACCCAGATAGCGGGGTGGGCCGGGGAAAGCATGCTTGGATTCACGTACACCCGCGGGGTCTGCCCCGCCACGTTCGTCGCCCTGTATGCCGTGCCGCATCCCCATAAGGAACAGCACTGGCTGATGTGTGGGTGCGACGTCCTGGGCGTGTCGGAAGAGCTTGTCGGTGAAGCGGCGCAGCTGCAGGCGAAGTTCGAGTCGCTCACGGACCAGGTGACGCCGTTCTTCATCGCCCAGACCCAACCCTGGATCGGCTCGGTGGCGCATCCGGATTGGACGCGCGAGCCCAGCCGGGTCCGCGGTCACCGCATCGGGGACCAGCTCAAGGGCCGGTTGCTGCGGCTGGGCATCGAGGATGTGGTCGGCGGTGAGTACGTCTGGACGGCCGCCAACCAACTGGCGCGGACGCTGAGAGAGCGTCTGGAGTCCAGTGAAGGCCGACTCGGTATGGCGCAGCGCTTCAATGACCTGACGCTGCTGAGTTACAAATACGTCACCGAAACCCGCGCGCTGTAAATGATCTTCAGGGAGAAGGGCCGCTGAGCCGTTCTCCCTTTTTTCGTGGGCCCGGCGTGCGGCCACTGGCAGTTCCCGACAGCACGCTTCGCTTGTGCCCACCACCCTCACCATCCGGGCCGGATGGTCGACAGGGAGACATGACTCTCTTGAAGACGTTGTTGGAGCGGAAGCGGGTGGCGGCAGTGACGCACGTGTGGGTGGCGCAGGGCTTCGCTCAGGGGCATGATGCGTTTTCGTTTCGTCCGGAGATTCAGCGCGACTGGCTGATTTGGAATCTTGGTGGCGTCAGGACAGTGGGTGAAGCGGTGGGGATCATGGCCGAAGAGATCCGGAGAGTGGAGCGGATGATGGCGAGGGCCGAGGCGTACTTCCTGGGCGGCGTGTGCCGATCGGGGGAAGCGTGGGACGCGGCGGCACAGGCGCAGCAGCTTGACTTTGAATGCAGCGTGCTCGGCAGTGACTGCGCGGTGTTCACGCAGATGCGTAATGAACTGAGGGCACTGAAGATGGGGGGCTGAGCGGTTCGCGCGGCGGCGTGCGCCAGGAGATTCCCAGCGCACTGCTCAGCAATGATTCACGCCCCAAGAGGACGAGATGACAGCAGCGCAGCACACCAGGCAGATCAGCCCCTCACAATGCGGACCATCGGCAAACATCACAGCGGTTCACCGGGCCGCAGAAGCGACACCGTTGACGTGCGACCGGCGATTGGAGATGGCCTACAACCTGCGGATGAATTCGAACGTCATCCAACGACTTCAAGTTGAGCTGGCTGAAGCGCAGCAGCGCCGAGAGGCTTGTTCACTCGCCGTGCTTCGCCTTGTGTTGTGCAGCTCCAACCGCAAATGACTGTCACCGCTCGGAAGTGCGGGCGGATGCCCGGGGCGCATGAAGATCGCCGTGAGCCTGGGGATGGGTCAGGACGACTGCGAGAACATGATCGGGCAACTGCGTCGCCCCACCTGTCCGCGCTGGGACTGTGGAGTCGACTGCTGAGCGCGATCATCAACGCTGCGTCCGGCAGGAAGTTGATTTGAAGACCCGGGGCACTCACCGCCTAGAAGGCGGAGGGTAGGCGGGCAGACACGTCACCCACAGCCGCCGAAGTCGTGCGATGCACGTCCCCCGTGCAACTGGCCGAGGTGATCATGCAGGGCCCGCCCTGTTCACCTCCGTCTCGGCCATCGGAGAGGTGGTGCGGTTTTACGCCGCCAATGCCCGGTGCGAGATCAACGCCGGTCCGGAGCCCCGAGGAGTGGAGTGAATTCGTCCGCCTCACCCACCAGGCCTGAGGGCCAAGAAGAGGCACCACCCCCATGGCTAGGTCAGAGCCCTGTCCCCTGACAGACAACGTGCGCGTCAAGAGACCGCACATGAACGAGGTTAAGTACCTGTGAACCGCGTATGCGCCTGGCATGGGAACACCCCGGCGGCCTTGCGGATCGATGACGTCCGTACTGCTGGATTCTCGGCGAGAAGCAGAGCGCGGTCTCGGTTGTTCGAGAGCGGCGTCACCCTGCTCGGCATGCGGATGTGCGGTGAGGACAACCGGGGCTGGACCAGACCGCCTCTTCGTTGAGGCGAAGTCCGGGGATGACACGGCCACGCTCCCAATGCGAAACTACTGAATGGAGCAACCCCAGGGCATGCAGGGCAACCAGGGATCCTGCCGCACCTCATCGCCCCTGACCGGGTCGGGTAAGCAGGAGGACGGCTGTAGAGCAAATCGGCGGGTGCGGCGGTACTGGCGGTGCAGGCAAACGAAGTTCGATGACGCGTCGCGCGGCTGGTCTGGTCTGGCGGCGACTGACTGGCGCGCAACTCGCTGTGCTGGACGCGACGTAGGAACGGGCGCACGTGGAGGATCAACCCCACGGGGAAGCGCAGACAGGGCCGTGTGGGAATAGGGCGTTGAGCGGCTTGGCGTGCACCTCAGCTCACCGAATTGGATCGACGTGTAAATCGCCTGGCATATGCGATGCTCGGCGAGCGGGTGCGTGGTCAGGTTCCGGACGAGGTGGTGACGCGGGTGAGATTGATCTGGGAAGCTGGTACCGGAACTGAGAAAATGACGCGAGTCTCGGTTTGGGTTGAGCCCAACGTTCATCGATCCCTACCGCGCTGAGATCTGCGGGGACTTCCTGGCCTATTGGAGATGGGGCACGGTTGAGGTTGGGCCGTAAACGGCTCAGAATGGCCGCTCTGGGGTCCAGTGGCTTCGGAGATGGAGGGTGGGGTCTTACTCTGGTAGGCCCCTTCTTGACCCTTGCAGGAGCCAGAGCGTGTGGATCAGGGGTAAGCCAGGACATTGGGTGAGAGAGGGGCGATCGATACGGCGGGAAGCTGGAGCTGTGGAATTGGCACGGTGGGTGAGGGTGAAACGAGTTGAATGGTGAGTTTAGAAATCTGGGTGATGCTAAAGCACTTCATCAGAATATATAATTTAGAGTAATTCGCGTAAGCCACCCCCTCAGCCAGCTGACGCACAACACAACCAACTTAATGCCTGGTCATACTAGCTTTAGCACCGACATAACCACAGGCGCAGCACATCCCTGGATGAACGGGCCATGGCAGGAGTTGAGTGCAGGAACAGTTCAGGGAGGACATCCTACCGGTCCATGGGTGCCCGCTGAAGACTGAGGACACCAAAATTGATTCTGCTGCCGAGGTCAGATGACCACCGAGTCACCAGCACCTGACCTCCGGTGAGTAATAGACATCCTCAGCGAACATCATTTTACCCAGGTGCTTAGCAAGGCTGTGAAGCAGACTCTTCCTGCTAACCTCCCTGCTCGCCAATGCAAATGCTCCGGCAGCAAAGCCGCTAAGAGATGAGGGAAAGCAAAAAAGAGATATATATTCTTGTGTTGATTCGGCACCAGGGACGGCATGAGCAGCAGCGGGGTTGGTTGCGTGTATGTGTACGCATACCCCACAGCTAAGCTCGAGGAACCCCTCGCTGAACTGAGACTGGTCGCGGCATCGTCCTCAATCAGCGAACTCTTCCACCAGTCTGAAGCTCTTTCGCATGCACCTGATCACCTTGCTCGAACGCGCCGGTGCCCGTGCCTAGTCTGCTCGATCTTGAGGGCGGCCTCTACAGCGTCTTCTGGCTGGATGGCGAGCGATTTCCCGACCCTCTCGCTATGCCTGATGACGATAGGAGCGTTCGGGAACCCTGGAAGGCGATTGAGCGCATACAACATGCGTCACAGAGCTTCACGAGATGAGGCCCTGTTGTTTAGCCAAATGGGGTGAGAGGTCGCACTTTCTTGAATTTCCTGAGCATTCGGGGGTACCGATGGTGCCAGTACCGCCAGTAATAAAGATCTTCATGGAAGCCTCCTTAGGTTGAGAGGTTCGTTGCTCAACCACCAGAGGGAGAATACGGCCCGATCTTCAGACAATCTATGCGTTAAAATCTAGTACATGTTCGCTTTCGTCTGGAGAATTCATGGATCCACTGTCTGATGTCCTCAGCAGAATGCGGCCCAGCAGCCCGCTGGCGCGGCTAGCGACAGACCATGGCAACTGGTGTGTGCAGTTCCAGCCGCACGGCTATATCAAGTGCTACGCCGTGCTCAGTGGGACCTGCTGGATCGCTGTGGAGGATGGGGAGCCGGTTGCGCTCATGGCGGGCGACTGCGTGCTGCTCCCCGGTCAGCGTGGCTTCCGGCTTGGCAGCGACCTGACCCTGCCCGCCGTCCCGCAGGAAGTCTACCTTCAGCAGAAGACGTCACGTGTGCTGGACGCGCGGAAAGGCGACATGGCTGACGCGGACGCCAATGAGGTTACCTTCATCGGGAGCGCTTTCACGCTGCCCGGCCCGCAGGCAGCGCTGCTGCTGGAAGCGCTGCCCCCACTGATTCATCTGGAGCAGGTGACGGGAGAAGAATCACTGCGCTGGTCACTGGAGCGCATGGAACAGGAACTGCGTGAGGAGCAGCCCGGAGCTCGCCTCATGGCTGAGCACCTCGCGCAGGTCTTTCTGATCCAGGCCCTCCGCATACACTTGGACCGCGTGGGCACAGGGCAGGTCGGCTGGCTGTTCGCTTTGACCGATCCCCAGCTCAGCGGTGTCCTTGGAGCCATGCACACCGCCCCGGCTTACCCCTGGACGGTTCAGGGACTGGCGGAGCGGGCGGGGCTTCCCCGTTCAACCTTCGCAGCACTCTTCAGCGCAGGCGTAGGGCTGACCCCACTCGCGTATCTGACGAGGTGGCGCATGCTGCTGGCGGCTGACCGGCTCATCGGCGGCGAGGAAAGCGTGGCTGACATCGCCCTGTCGGTGGGATATGAGTCCGAGGCGGCCTTCAGCACGGCCTTCAAGCGGGTGATGGGCCGCCCGCCTCGGCGGTATGGTCGGCAGGGTCATCAGGCAGCGGCGGACTGAGCAGCAGCAGCAAGTCGCCTGGCGTCGAACGCACGCGTGCGGTGGTGAGGAGCACCAGAAAGGTCAGGCCAGCGGCCGCCCACGCCGGATGCAGGGGGGACGTCAGCACAGTCATGAATTGCCCCGCTGAGCGCCTGATCTCTCGTGGACCTGAGTCTTGTCAGATGAAGTATCCAGGTGTGTGGCCACGATCTCATGAGCGATCCCATTTTCAGGCAGAACACTAGCGGGTTGTCTTTGTTCAGTCATGAGGAGGGCTCTTGTTAAAGTTTAAGTCATGCGTTGGGGCCAAGGAGGGAAATCGGCGCGGAGGTGCATGGTTCAGCAGCGCACTCAATCTGGGGCAGCGAATGCTACAGCGACCCGTTCAAGGACCTGATCGGACAGTGGCGATCCTCTGGCGGCGCGGGAAACCAGCAGCGCACCGATCAGTGTACAGGCGGTGACCAGACCGTCACGTCCAGGCTGATCGAGCCATTCCCCGAGGTCGGTGACGCCGTCCGTGAGCAGGTCGCGGGTTTCCGCATTGCCCGTACGGGCGACGTCCTGAATCAACCCGGCGGTTGGACACCCATTTCCAGGTCGGTCCCGGTGGGATGCGGAGAGATAGTTCTGGACAAACTGGCGCTGTGCGGCAGCGTGGTCGGCGGCGCTGGCATCGAGGTTCGTGAGCCGGGCGGTCATACCGTCGTAGGCGTACCGGGCCGCTTCCGGCAGCAGGGCCTCCTTGGATTCGAACTGGCGGTAGAAGCCGCCGTGGGTGAGGCCAACGGCGGCCATAATGTCCTGCACACTGACATGATCGACGCCGCGCTCGCGGAACAATTTGGCGGCGGCCTGAATGGTGAGTTCCCGGTTCTGGGCGGCCTGGGCTCTGGAAACTCTGGACATCGTTCCTCCTACAAGAAATCGGTGACGCGAATCGTCTTCGCAGGACGGTCCGCTTGACATCTCTTAGATTAGCAGACTAATCTATTTTAGATAAGGCGTATCATCTATAACGGTGGAAAGGGCATACAGATCCTGAAGTCTTCAAGGAGCACCTATGGTGATGCTCTACCGAGTGGTCATCAACCCTTTGCCAGCGCCAGGAGCCATGATTGAGCGGGGGACGCTCCAACCGCAGCGGCTGATCGGGCGGCGAATAGGCTTGGAGGACGCCCCAGATGCTCTGGTGGAAATGGACCGCTTCCTCGACACGGGCGTGACGGTGGTGGACCGCTTCGGGCGCAGCTGAAGTGAGGACCGAGGGTGCGGGCGCTGCCGGGCAGACGCGGGGTTGCCTGCCGCAGCGTTGAGGTTGGGCACCGCTGGCTCCATCAACTCCTCCCAATAGAAAAGCCTCCACGTAAGCAAGGGCTTTGTTTTAGTTTTGACTCAAGGTCCTAAATGTCAGTCGGGATGTTCCATCAACGCAGTTCCACTTTTCGACATCGGCACCCGGCTCAATCCAACGACGTGAATATCATGTTCCTATATGAAGTCATCCGGTAAGCTGCCATATGCTCTCCAGGCGCTCAACCAGCGCATTCCACCCTTTCGATCTCATTCAGGACATTCTGTGTCTCGTTGACGCAGATGGACGCTTTACCTTCATAAACACCTTTGCTCAAACTCGATTGAATATAAAAGAGGAGGACTTCCTCGGAAAAACATACGAAGAAGTCCGGCCGTCCAATGTCTCCCCAGAGGTCTTAGACGCGTTTTATCAAGCGTTACGCGCTCAAGAACGGACGGAATTCATTACCTTCAATGCAAGCTCTTCAGTTCGCCTGCACGTTGTCTTATCTCCCCACCATGGCGGGCTGGTCATCCATGTTCGTCCTTTACTGAACACCACCCCCACCTACACTGATCTGAGCCGCGACATCCTCACGGGATGCCTGACTCGGGAAGCCCTAAAACGCCTCCAGCCAAGTTTGGGCCTCCCTCAAGTGCTGGCCGTCATTGACCTCAACCGGCTGAAAGCCGTCAATACCCTACGGGGCCACAGGGCAAGCTCAAGCCGGGCGCGCAGTACGGGCGCAAAGCGGACGGCGCGGTCGTCGAGCTGCTGCGGACCGAGCGGGTCAAGAACAAGTCTGGCGACGGCGAGAAGTGGGTGCTCAGCGACAGCAGCCTGGTGGGTGCGCTGGACCTGGTACTGAAGTTCGAGTTCGTGGGGCGTCCGGCCCAAGCCAGCGACTGAGAATCCCTCTCTAGGGGTCAAAAGTGGCAAGGAAGATAGGGAATTCTCTCCCAGAGCTACTTTTCGGCTTGCTGAGTACGGTACGCAGGGCATCGAGGCCACGTCTAAAGAGGCTTTTGGGTGGGTCGCCGTGTCGGAGGCAGCGTGACGGGTCACGCTGCTCCTCGAACTCGCCCACCAGGCAACACCACACAAAGGCGAGAGCAATCACGGCCAGGAGGGTCGAGACCCGGGCGGGCTGGGTGAGGTAGGTGCGCTCCAGGAAAAAGCCTCTGGACTTTAGAGCCTGGTGCATATTCTCTGCAGTCCAGCGCAAGGCGTAGCGTTTCAGCGCTGGTCCCGCATGGCCCTGATCGGCCAGGAAGAGAGTCTGACCGTGGAGATTCTTGCAGGCAAGAAAGCGCAGGGTGACGCCGTAGACGTAGACGGACTTGTACCAGACGCGTACCTCACCCGACCTGAGTTTCTTGAACCTCACCCATACGGGCGAACCCTCCACCACACTGTCGGCCCGGAGACGGATGACTGGGGAGATGTTCAGGCGGCGCAGGGCGACAAACCAATCCCTCCCGATAAATTCCCGGTCGGCGGCCAGCAACACTTTCCGGCCTTGAAGGAAAGGCATGACCCGCTCGACCAGGGCAATGCGGGTCGCCATGTTGCTGTTGCCGCTCTGCGGCAACACGGTCCAGACCAGCGGAAAGCTGAAGGTCTGCCAGCGGACACTGACCAGGAGGATGTTGATGTCCGCAGAGCCCAGTTTCCAGTTGGTTCGGTCGAGGATGAGCAGCAGTTGCTGCTCATTTTGAAGATGGGCCAGGACGAACCGAGCAACAAAGAGATCTGGAAGGGTAAATTGCGCGAAGCGTTTCAGACGCGGGTAGACCGTGTCATCCGAACCCGGCAGATCGATGATCTGGACGAGTTGGTACAGGACGACGCTGCGAGCTTGAATGACGGCCAGGATCAGGGCGCTCAGGACGGTCAGCCGACGAGGATCCAAAGGGAAATGCTGGGCGAGCAGGGCACAGAGACTAAACTGAGGCGGTCGGCTCTGGGTGTTCTTCATGACAGAAAACACCGTACAGGAGCCGACTTCTCATCCCCTCATCCTACTTTTGACCCCTAGAGAGTGAGAATCCATACCATGAATTGTGTTCACCATCGAGCAGATCAATGAACTTCATTCTCGTCTCGGCAAAGCGTCCACATTCTCTGAGTACGTTCGCTCCCTTCGTGCTATCGGCGTCAAGAGATACAACTCGTACTTGATAGATGGCCACTCAGAGTACCTCGGGGAAGGCGGTTACAAAATCACCTCCCCACCTGTTCACGAAAGTTTTCCCGTCTCTGATCTATCTAGCAAACAGGATTTTCTAAGTCATTTAGAACTTCATTCAAGAGGGAAGACAACTTACCTTGAGATGTCAAAGGGGCTGGCGGAAGCTGGGATTGAAGAGTGGACCGTAGACACCGATAAAATGACCATGACTTATTACGATAAATCAAATGTCGAAATGCTTTCCGAGCAGATCGAATAGTGGTTGAAGAGTTATTCTTCCCTGATCTGCCTTCAAAAGCTCAAGTCCGGCGACGGCGAGAAGTGATTGCTGGGTGCTTAGCGACGGCAGCCTGGTCGGAGCGCTAGACCTGGTGGCCAAATTCGAGTTTGTCGGTCGGGCCGAGCATGCGGCTGGGCATTCACAATGAACTTACGCGAGTTGGGGCGGCTCAGGCAGGGTCCATGCTGCGAGGCGCTTCAGGAGCGTGGACGAGCACGGGGTCGTGCTCGACGTTTTGCTGCAATACCACCGAGAGACCGAAGCGGCAAGAACGTTCTTCGCTCGCCTGCTCGGCGAATTCCACGTCCCGGAGACGATCTGGACCGACAAGCTGGCCAGTGATGGAGCCGCCATCCGAGAACTTCCGGCACTCCAGGCGGTCGACCATCAGCAGGTCATCAGGGCGGCCCGCTGCAACAACATCATTGAGCAGCGGGCAAGCCCCATATGGGAGGAGTGGCGTCCTCATGGGCGTCCGTTCACGACGAGGGTACCGTTCTGCCCAAGACAATCCCACCGTCCCACACGACAACAAGAGCGTGGTCAACTCGGTTTCAGGAAGATCAAGCGAACCCAGGAATTCCTGAATCTCCACGCCTGGGTCTCCAACCTTCACCGCTACACCCGAACGACGGTTCCCGCCCAGATCAGAAGAAGCGGGCAGGCGTCTTCATGGGCGTCCGTTCTGCCCAAGAAGTAACCAACCTCAGGCATTTCAGATGTGGCGGGAGGTTGGCGCAGGGGTGGCCTGAACTTCAGGCCACCCCTGCTGTTCGTCTGCCAGCCGCAGGATGAACCTGACAGCACCGTTTGAGACACTGGTTACCCCTTTTTCATCTCCAGGAGCGGCTCGAAGTGAAGTTGTACTCTACTGAGCGTCATGGCCTTCTTCTCACGGCACGCTTTGAAGCGTGCTGCGCAGAGAAAACGTCAATCAGTTCGTTGCTTCAACCGTTGGTGGTCGCTCTGCTGTGAAGCCCAACAGCACGCTGGGATCAATCTTCAGCAATCGACAGAAGGCGATGACTTCGAAGTCGTAGACACTTCGCAGGCCACGTTCGATCTTGCTCAGCGTGGCGGCGGAGAGCTCGAGTCCCGACTGCTGCTCCAGTAGCGCGCTGAGTTCCTCGAGGGACCAAGGCGGGGTTTGCGCCAGGCGGGCCGTTCGCAGGCGCGGGCCAATCACATTCAAGCCCTGGCCTTGTCGGCCGAGGGCTTGAGCTTTTCGGCCTGGGTAGATCCGGTCTGGTTTCTGCGCGCGTCCTGGCACCCGCCCACGCTAGGGGAGATGGTCCGAATGACATATTCTACATTAGAATTGTTCTATTTTAGAAAATTAGGATCGAGCAGTTTGTGTGAAGGCGGCGATCGACAGACCAATACCGATTCTTCGACAGGCTAGGGCAGCGTACAGAGGAAGACATCATGGCTAAACCACGGCTGAATCCTGAAGCACAACAAGCACTCGACCACCTGCTGGAGGGAGAATTTGATTACTTCGGTCTGATCAGCAGCCAGCGCACGCTCTCCGCTCCGGTGCTCGGCTGGAGTTACCAGCGGACCCACGGACGCTCGCAGCGCACCGTCAGCTGCCACTCTCTGAAGGTGGTACCCCACGCGGACGACGCAGCGGTCATGCGCACCGCCGTTTACCTGTACGCCCAGCGTCCAGTCGAGCAGACGTACGGTTTGCTGGAAGTCTCTGTAGACGCGTTTTTCCAGCAGTTGGCAGTCCTATTTCCGGCAGTGAAGCTCACAGACGCGCAGCTCATCGAGGCCCTTGGCCGTCTGTTCCACGCATATCTCGAAGTCACCTACGTCATGGGAGAGGACAAAAGCACGCGGACCACAACCAGCCGCCACTTTAAGCTGTTCAGTACTCTGATGAGCTTCAGGGTTCAGGACTCCAACTCCGATCGCTTTGAGTCGGTCGTCTTCATGGTGACCATGCCTGCCCTGCAGCTTTATCTCGCAGGCAGCTACGAGCCGTTGTTCTGAGTGGGAATTTCCCCGGTTCAGGGTGCTCTTCAAGACCGGGCACCACGAGCACGGAGTGGTGTGCCTTAGCGGACTTGGTCTTCAGTTTGACCGGGCTGCAATGGCTGGCAGGGGCCGAAGGTACTCGAAAAGCGACCCTGGGCGTTTCTGCCGAATCGTCAGCAGCAGGTCTGGCCCCCGCTTCTCGCACCGGAGCAGGTGCTCAATATGGGCGTGCGGCTGTTGACTGGGCAGCATCAGCAGGTTGCCCTGGGAGTTGCCGCGGCAGTTGCCGTCGCGGTGGTGCACGATATCTCCGGATGAGAGGGGACGGCCCAGCATCTTGGCAGCCAACTGGCGGTGCAGCAGCTGGCAAGCTGTGTTCGGGTCGCGCTATCGGGGGAGTCAAAAACCGAACTTCAGGAGGGCTGTGTTGCCGCAGCGGTCAACGTTCAGCGAGGTGCGGCCTGGTACGCAGGAATCACACCGGAAGTGTGTGTTTAGCCCAGATGTCTCCAAAGTTTCTGGGACGCATACGTCACGCAGGATGTCAGCGACCAGATGCGCGGGAGCTGTCGTGAGCGCCAGCCGTCGTCCGTACCTAGAAGTCATCCAGAAAATCAGGACAGGGTGACATCGATGCTGTATCAGAGGGGGTTATCGACAAATCGTTTAACCCAAAGACTACCAAGGGTTCAACCTCCGCCCAGCGCGGCTTGAAGGAAAGTCAAGGGAATTTCTGGATGATCTCTAGCCTCAGCCGCTGATCACAAACCTGAGCCCGTACAGGAGATCATGATCCGGGTTCGGTCCCGATGCTGACACTTTTCAGAGGAACCGCCTAGCCTTCAATGAAAAAAATCATATCGATTATCTCGGCCTTTGAATATTGACGACCGGTGTATTTACCAGTCAAGAAGTCGAGAGTGTAGATTAGCCAGGACGCTGTCGAGAAAACCGTAAATACGCTCGGTGGCCTGAACGTGCTGGTGAACAATGCCGCCGAGCAGCATCCGCAGGACAGGATCACAGATATCGGGTCCGAGCAACTGGAGAAAACCTTTCGCACGAACATTTTCGGGATGTTCTACCTGACGCAGGCCGCCATGCCCCATCTGAAAAAAGGTGACTGTATCGTGAACACCACCAGCATCACGGCGTACAAGGGCAGCCCGCAACTGCTGGACTACTCCTCTACCAAGGGAGCCATCGTGAGCTTCACTCGCAGCCTTTCGCAGAATCTGGCCGAGCAGGGCATCCGCGTGAATGCCGTCGCGCCGGGACCGATCTGGACCCCCCTGATTCCGAGCACGTTCGACCAGCAGCGCGTGAGCGAACATGGTCAGGACACGCCATTGGGTCGTCTGGGTCATCCTGCCGAGGTCGCGCCCTCCTTCGTGTTTCTGGCTTCAGAGGACAGCAGCTATATCAGTGGGCAGGTGTTACACCCCAACGGTGGCGACATTGTCAATGGCTGATGCTGGGTGGGATCTCAGCACGGCTCTCCCTCCCACTCGCGCCTGATCCGCAGCGGCAGTCTCTCGCTTGCCTGAAGGACTATCGGCACAACATGGCTGCTGCCCCCGTATTCTCCTCCGAAGACTTGAAGTAACAGTCAAGTTCACCTTTCACAAGATGAACGCTCTTTCAAAAGGGCAGCAGTGCTGTAAGCCCGAGGCGCCAGATCAGCAGAGTTGACGTGGTCAGGTGGAGGGCCAGACCGATGACCGACTGGCCTTCCTTGCCCGCCGCACTGGCATGGTACGCGCGGGCCACGACGTTCGACACGTCCACCGCCAGGAACACGGGCGGGGTCATGCTGTGTGCAGCGCCCGCCACGCCGCGAAGGTCACGGGGAAGAGTGGCTCGGCGATGGCCCCCATGGCACGTGCGAAGAGCGGCGTCTCAGGCGGGGTCAGAACACCCGGTGCCGAACTCAGGCCGCCAATGGGTTGTCCCGGACGGGACAACTTTTCAGTGGAGCCTGGAGGTCAGGGTGCATGACGCCCTGACAGCAGATCACGTCTTTTGAGGGCCCGCGCGTTTCTGCTCGAGACTTGATCCGTTCGGTCAAGCGAAGCGGATCAAGACAAGGAAGAAGGCGACCCGAAGGCCGCCTGATTTCCTAAATATACCGGAGTATTCACGGGTTGTCAAATTCATGCACCGGGTTCAAAAAATGGCTGCTTTGAACAGCGCTCGGGTTCGAACTCCCCCTACTTGCAGGCGATGCCGTCTCCATCACCGTCGAGCTTGCTACGGTAGCCCGGCCGACTGCGCTGAACAGTTTTCCAGGCTCGGGATTGATCGACCCGCCCCGGAAGCGCGGCCAGTGCTGAAACGGGCCGCCGCCCTCGGGCAGCGTCAGCCTGTAGCGTTGCTGGCAAGGCGTTGGCTTCTAGGAAATTTATAAGCTGCAGGCGGTTGGACTGCCTGCACCACCCAGTTCCAGGGAGTGAAGGCTTCGTTGCTACCGAGAAACACGATGGTTCCCCTGACACAAAGGCATCGCCTCTACATCGAGTTTGGCAACCACTTTACGCAACGGCGCGACCTGCACTGAGACACTGGTGGGAACGTTGCATAAACAAGCGTTTGCTCACCAACCGGAAGCCGAAAGTCGCTTCTCTCTGAAACACAACCGGCAAACAGTCTTACGGCGGTTCGAGAGGGCAAATTTCTTAAGAATCTGAACTGTGAGCTGAGTTCGACGGGATGTTGGGCACGCGTCAGACTGTTTGACATGTCTGCCTCCACGTTTCGATTTGACAACACGTATGCGCGGGACCTCCAGGGCTTTTACGCGCCTTGGGAGCCGGCTTCCGTTCCTTCACCGAGCTTGCTGTTCTTCAATCAGGAACTGGCCCTCGAACTGGGGCTGGATTCCGAAGTGCTGGACGGGCCTGAGGGTGCCGCGATCTTTGCCGGCAACCAGGTTCCTGAGGGGGCTGAACCGCTCGCACAGGCCTATGCGGGCCACCAGTTCGGCGGGTTCTCACCTCAATTGGGCGATGGGCGCGCCCTGCTGTTGGGTGAGGTCATCGATCGGCTCGGACAACACCGCGACCTCATGCTCAAGGGCTCAGGCCGCACCCCCTTCTCGAGAGGAGGCGACGGCAAGGCGACCGTTGGCCCCATGTTGCGTGAGGTTCTGATTGGCGAAGCCATGCATGCGCTCGGGATTCCAACCACGCGTGCCCTCGCCGTGGCGGGCACGGGCGAGCCCGTATACCGCCAGCAGCCGCTGCCCGGTGCCGTGCTGACCCGCGTGGCGGCGAGCCATCTGCGTGTGGGTACCTTTGAGTTCTTCGCCGCTCGCAAAGACACGAACCGGGTCCGACAACTCGCCGACTACGCTCTTGCCCGGCATGACCCAGACCTCGTCGAGACAACGGACCAGTACCTGACCCTGCTCCGACACGTGGCTCAGCGGCAAGCGGCTCTCATTGCACAATGGATGAATGTGGGATTCATTCATGGCGTGATGAACACCGACAATATGACGATTTCTGGTGAGACGATCGACTACGGCCCATGTGCCTTCATGGAGGCGTACGACCCTGAGGCGGTGTTCAGTTCGATTGACCATGGTGGGCGCTACGCCTACGGCAACCAGCCGCTGATTGCGCGTTGGAACATTGCACGTCTGGCTGAAACCTTACTGCCCCTCATCGCCAAAGGTGAGAGCGAGTACGCCGTAGCGAAAGCGGTTGACCAAGCGACAGAGGTGATTGACGCCTTCCCCGAGTGGTATGCCGCCGCACTTTTAAGAGGGCAGAAAGAGAAGCTGGGCCTGCAAAGTGGTGACGATAAGCTGGACCGGGCGCTCGCGGCGGACTGGTTGACGCTCTTACACGAACACGCAGTGGACTTCACCCTGGGCTGGCGCCGGCTTGCCGATGCAGCGGGCGGCGACGAGATGCCGCTACGCTCCCTTTTTCCTCACCTGCAGGCACCCGACGCCTGGCTCGCCCGCTGGCGATCGCGTGTCGAGAGCGAACGCGGGCATGCCCTGGGAGAGAGTGAATGGGCCGAGCGCATGCGCCGCGTCAACCCGGCGGTCATCCCACGCAACCACCGCGTTGAGGAAGCATTGTCAGCGGCTTCTGAAAGAGAAGATCTTGCTCCCTTCAGGCGCCTGCTGAATGCGATTCGGCGGCCTTACGACGAGACGCAGGATCAGGCCGAATACACCGAACCGGCCGGCGCGGAGGTAACGGCCTGCTACCGCACGTTCTGCGGCACCTGACGGTGAGAGCAGCGTAGGTTACTGATGTGTCAGGTTTGGGGCTCAGACCTGGCCCACGTGGTATCGATCTACCGTGAAAACAACCCTAGAGGCTGGGTAGAACGCTATTCAAGAAAGGGTCTGTTTTTTGCCAGCATCAGAACACAGGCAGACAGGAAGTGAGGGTCGAAGAGAGGCATTCCGAATCTCGCCCTAGGCGACGGAAGCGCGGTAACCAGGACACGGAGCGCTCCACAACCCAGCGCCGAGGGAGCAGGACGAACCCACGTGAAGCGTCCGGACGCTTCACGGCAATCAGATCGACATTGCTCTTTCTGGCGGCGTTCAGGGTCTCTTGCCCCGTGTCGCCCTGATCGACGAAAGCCACTCCCAACATGCCGCCGGTCAGTTCCTGAGCCTCTCGACACAGGACTTCTCCCTGCACTCAGTCCTGTTCGTTGGCAGGCGAGGTCATCAGGGTGATGAGATGGCCAAGGTGCCAACCATCAGATGGACTTTGGTGCCTTTACGCCGCTTGACCCCGTCGTACCTAGCGCAGTGACCACGCTCGGGGGGTGCTTTGGAGGGTCCGGCTATCCACGATGATCGCGGAGGGTTCCCCTCCACGTTGCTGCTGAATGCGGCTGGACAGTCGCAATTCGTGAACAGCGTTCTCGAAACAGTGGGCGGCAAACCAGCCCTATGCCTGAGATCCTACGATCTCAGGCGGGGAAAGTTGTTCGGCAGGTACGCCCACTATGCTCCCGTTCGACGCATCCACAGCAGCACGTTGAGCACGTCGCGTAGGGGATATCTGCGCTGAGGCGCGTTTTCAGGGCTCAGCGCCAGGTACGGCAGCAGGAACTGGTACGTCTCGTCGTCCACGTCACCCGGGTACCCTTGCTGCGCCATCCCAGCTCCGAAGGAGGCTCCTGCACAGCCTAGATTAACCTCCGGGGTTGTCCCGTGCTCCTGACGCTCCCGTAACCCGCGCCCGAGCCCGCGCAGCGTGCCGATCAGGGCACTGAGCGCCAGATTCACGTCGTCGTCTCGGAGCAGACCAAGCAGTTCCAGGGTGCTGACTCGTTCTTTCTCCCGCACCCGGCGCGCCCCCTCCTGGACGCCGTCACTCACCGCTCCGAGGACTGTCTGCAAAGCGACAGGCTCGACACCACCAAACGCCCGCAGCAGTTCCAGCAAGCTGCGGATGCTGCGCACCGCCCCGGGTTCGTTCAGGGCCGTCAACGCGTGCCCGGTCAGGGCGCTGCCGCCGCGCACGACGTTGGTGAGCCCTTCGGTGAGGCGGTGCTCGCGCAGCACTTCTAACAGTTCCAACGCTTCAAGCAGGGCGTCGACGTGCCGAGCCGTTGCTTCTTCCAGGCGCTCGGCGGCGGTCGGGAGCCTGGGCTCATAGGTCAGCGATTTGACCATGGCACTCCTCTCAATCTATCAAGCTCGGGTCGGCGCAGCGTTGGCAAGCGCTCACCGCTGCTGTGGGATCAGTCGGCACCAGCGTTCTCCATCATCTCATCGGCAATCTGCGGCAAGTCCGGCAGGTCGCCTGGAAAGGTGTAGTCCGCGCGCCGCCACTTGCGCTCGACCTCCACACCGCGCTGGGGGGTCGGGTGACCGTACCGGTGGTTGGTGCGCGGCAGGGGCGTCGTTCCGCCGAGACTCAGCAACTTCCCAGTTGCGCCGACTACCTCAACCTGCTGTTCACCAACGCTTTACGTGCCTGCGCTTCCCTTCCCATCATTGATGGTATTGAGATCATCCTCGGGACCATGGCGATGTACGCCAGAATTCCAGGCCCGTTTCCAGAGAAGTTGCTGCAGGATCTGAAAAAAGCCAGTTACCTCGCCGCTGTAGCGATTGAGCATCATTTGCTCTCTCAGCACATGGTGTCCCAGTCCAAACACGATGCACTGACTGGGTTGGGCAATCGGGTGCTCTTCAGGGAGCAACTTCAGGAAGTCGTTCAAGCGGCGCTGATGACTGAAAGTCCGATGGCCCTCCTGTTTATCGATGTCAATGACTTCAAGAGCGTCAACGACTCGCTGGGTCATCTGGCGGGTGATCAGGTGCTTTCTAGTCTGGCTCAACGCCTTCTGGGGTGGCTGCAAGAGGGTGAACTTCTGGGCGCGAACGACCTGGGCGAGCAGGCACGGGCGCTGTGTGCGTTTCTCCCTGAAGCTGAGCGGGCCGTGATCGACGCCAGAGGTGCTGCCGGGTATGCTGTCCTGCTGGAGGGCTACTGGATGACGGCCCGCGCGGGCGAAGCGTTTACACGGCAAGCCGCGTTAATTGCCTACCGGGATGCGCCTCTGGGCGTCGGCGTGCAGCTCGATCACGTCATGATCCACGCTGGTCACCACGCCGCACTCGCGGTACGTGGTGACGACGCTAAAGATCTTGGTGACGTCACGGCTGGCGGTCTTGCTGGTAAAAAGTATCCACAGTCACTCAATTGAAGATTTGATAACTACCCTTATCAAATCTTGGAATAGCGAAATCCAATCGTTCCATACCCGGCTCCCGCTTCCTCGTAGGCGTACCATCAGGACATGGACATCCTGTTTATCGGTGGCTCCGGCATCATCAGCTCGGCTTGCTCACGTGTGGCTGTGGAAGCTGGACATCAACTCTTTCTGCTCAACCGGGGACAGACGACCTCACGGCCCGTCCCGAATGGCGCGACCCCGCTGCACGGCGACATCCGCGATCCGGCGTCCGCTGCCGCCGCGCTGGGCAGCCGCCGATTTGACGCCGTGGTGAACTGGGTCGCCTTCACGCCGGAACACATCGAAACCGATCTGGCCTTGTTCAGAGACCGAACCGACCAGTACATCTTTATCAGCTCAGCCTCAGCCTACCAGACACCGCCAGAGCGTTTACCGGTTCTCGAATCGACGCCGCTGCGCAATCCCTACTGGCGCTACTCCAGAGACAAGATTGCCTGCGAGGAACGCTTGACGCGGGCCTACCGCGAGGACGGCTTTCCCACCACCATCGTGCGGCCCTCGCACACCTACGACCAGACCCTCTTGCCGATGGACGGCGGCTACACCGTGGTCGACCGGATGCGCCGGGGCCAGCCGGTCATCGTTCACGGCGACGGCACCTCGCTGTGGACCCTGACCCACCATCAGGATTTCGCCGCCGCCTTCACCGGGCTGCTGGGCAATCCACAGGCCGTGGGCGATGTGTTTCACATCACCTCGGACGAGTGGCTGAGCTGGAATCAGATTTTCGAGACGGTGGCGCGCGCGGCGGGCACGCAGGCCGAACTGGTCCATGTGCCGTCCGAGGTGATCGCCGCTTTCGACGCCGACCGGGGCGCGGGACTGCTGGGTGACAAGGCCCACAGCATGGTGTTCGACAACACCAAGATCAAGCGGGCCGTGCCGGGCTTCGAGGCCAAGATTCCCTTCGCACGCGGCGCACAGGAGATCATGGCCTGGTACGACGCCGATCCGGCTCGGCAGGTCGTCGATCAGCAACTCAACCACTTGATGGACACCATCATCGCAGCCCAGCAAGGCGTCCGGCCTTGAGTGCCTGGCCCGTTCAGGAGGGGGTATTCGAGCTGGGCGACGTGCCGGTCGAGCGCGGCGGCGTAATCCGCTCGGCGCGGCTGGCCTGGCAGACCCACGGCACCCTCAACGCCGCCCGCGACAACGTGATCGTCTATCCGTGCAGCTACACCGCCACCCACGAGAGCCAGAGCTGGCTCATCGGCCCGGACGGCGTGCTCGACCCGGAGCAGTGGTTTATTGTCGTCCCCGACATGTTTTCCAATGGGCTGTCGTCGGGCGCAGCCACCACCCCCGATTACCCGGCCCTCGTCACGGTGCGCGACAACGTGCAGTGCCAGGCCCGGCTACTGCGCGAACAGTTCGGCATCACCCAGATCGCCGCCGTTTATGGTTTCTCGATGGGCGCGATGCAGGCCTATCACTGGGCGGCCCTCTTCCCCGAGCAGGTCGAGCGCGCCATCGTGGTCTGCGGCAGCGCCCGCACTGCTTTGCACAATCAGGTCTTTCTCTCGGGCCTGCTCCGGACGCTGGAGGCCGCCCCGGAACACCTCGGCAACGGGCGGTTCTCGGCGGAGCCGGTGGCGGCCCTCCGGGCCTTCGGCCACATCTATGCGGGCTGGGGACTCAGCCAGGACTTCTACCGGGCGCGGCTGTTTGAGAGTGCCCTGGGCGCACCTGACCTGGAAACCTACCTGGAAACCGACTGGGCAGGCAGCTTCGCGCGCTGCCGGGCCGCCAACCTGTATGCCCAGGCCCTCAGCTGGCAGCACGGCGACATCAGCACACCGGACTACGATGGCGACCTGCCGCGTGCCCTGGCCGCCATCAAGGCGCGGGTGCTGCTGCTGCCCAGCGAAACCGATCTGTATTTCCGGGTGGCCGACAACGCTGCCGAGTTGCCTTATTTACATTCAGGCGAACTGCATCCCATCCCCAGCATCTGGGGCCACCGGGCCGGGAGTCCGGCAGGCCTGTCAGACGAGCTGGCTTTCCTGAAGGCAGCAGTGCGGAACTGGCTGGCGAACTGACGCTACTGCCGGCCTGGCTCCGGCAGCGTGTCGCGCCAGCGGTGACGCGGCTCGAAACCGAGCTGCTGGCGGGCCTTGTCGATGCTGAGCAACGTCTGGTGGCCACTCAACGCGTCACCCAGCGGCACACCCGGAAACACCTGGGCCATCAGGTCGCGCGACGGCGTCGGCATCGTCGTATCGGCCGCCGCAATGATGAAGCTCGGTGCGCCCTCCAGTGGAGCGGTGAGGGCCAGACGGCAGGCCAGGGCCACGTCACGCTCGTCGATATAGCCCCACAGGTTCCACTTGCGGGCATGAACGTCCGTCCAGGCCCGCTCAGGCAGCTCGCGGTACTCGGCGGGGCCGAGGATGTTGGACAGCCGCAGCGCCACGAAGGGAATCCCGCTGCGGCGCGCGAAGTCGGCGGCCATCGTCTCGGTCAGAACCTTGCTGAGCGCGTAGGACGACTCGGGACGGGGGTAGTGCGCCTCGTCCACCGGGGCGTAATCGGGCGGCGTGTCGAAGGGCAGACCCAGGGTCGTCTCACTTGAGGCCCAGACCACCCGCGTGTAGTTGTGAATCAGCGCCGCCGTGAACACCGCGTGGTTCATCGAAACGTTCTCGACGAGCGTGCGGTGGGGCGCGAACAGACCGGGGGCCGGGATGTTGGCGAGGTGAATCACCTGCTGCGCTCCGGCCATGACTTCCAAGGTTTGGCCCAAATCGGTCAGGTCGGCGCGCAGGCGGTCCTTCACGTTGCCGGGAAACTCGCCCTCTGGGATGGGCGTCACCTCACGGTCCACGGCGGTGACCGTGTAGCCGTGCGTCAGCAGGTCAATCAGCACGGCGCGGCCTGCCCGCCCGGCAGAACCGGTCAGGACGATGTGGGGCCGGGTCGCCTCAGCCGGAGCACTCACCAGGCGTAGGCTTCGGGAGCCTGGTTGCCGGGGCCGGGCCAGATCTCGTCGAGGGCCTTGAGGGTTTCGTCACTCAATTTGATCTCTATGGCCCGCAGCGCGCCGCTGAGCTGATCCGCGGTGCGCGGACCGATGATCGGGGCGGTGACCACCGGATTGTGCAGCAGCCAGGCCAGCGCCACGTCTGCCGGGTCCTGGTTCAGATCACGGCACAGCGCCTCGTAGCGCTCGAGTTGCGGGCGGTGCTGCTCGATCTGCTTTTGCACCCCCTCGCTGGCGCGGCGGCCCGACTCGGCTTTTTGCAGCACGCCGCCGAGCAGTCCGCCGCCGAGTGGACTCCAGGGAATCAGGCCCAATCCGAAGGCGCGGCAGGCCGGAATGACTTCCAGCTCGATCATGCGGGCGTTGAGGTTATACAGGCTCTGCTCCGACACCAGCCCCATGAAGTGCCGCTGGGCCGCCAGGGTGTTGGCCTGGGCGATGTTCCAGCCCGCGAAGTTGCTGCTGCCCACGTACAGCACCTTGCCCTCGCGCACCAGCTGCTCCATCGCCTGCCAGATTTCTTCCCAGGGCGTCGAGCGGTCGATGTGGTGCATCTGGTAAAGGTCGATGTGGTCGGTTTTGAGGCGGCGCAGGCTGTCCTCGCAGGCTTTGCGGATGTGGTAGGCCGAGAGCTTCTGGTCGTTGGGACCGTCGCTCATCTTGCCGTATACCTTGGTCGCCAGGACGATCTGATCGCGCTTGCCAGGATTCTGCTCCAGCCAGCGGCCCACGATCTGCTCGGTGACACCCTCGCCCGGCTGGCGGCCATACACGTTGGCGGTGTCGAAGAAATTGACCCCGGCGTCGAGTGCCTGCTCCATGATGCGCTGACTCTCCTGCTCGGTGGTCTCGGGACCGAAGTTCATGGTACCCAGGCACAACGGGCTGACCTTCAGGCCGGTGCGGCCCAATTGACGGTACTCCATACAGATTCCTCCCTCTTGACTCGCCGTGAAGCTACACCCGCAGACCGCCGCGCGTCATCCTGGGGATTTCTTCATCTGAAGTTCCTGGGCCTGAAGTTCTGGCTGGGCTACCGGCTGGCGCGCAAAGTCCACACTCACCTGCAACCCGCTCGGCTGGCGGTTGACGAAGCGCAGGGCCGCGCTGTGGGCCAGGGCTGCCCGCCGGGCGATGGCCAGCCCCAGCCCGTTGCCCTCGCCGGCCCGTGCTGGATCGGCCCGGTAAAATGGCTCGGTGAGGCGCTCCAGCGCTTCCGGCGGCACGCCCGGCCCGGAGTCGCGGACCTCCAGGCGCACCAGACCCGGCTCGCCGCCCACGCACACCTGCATATCGGCTCCCTGGCCGTGGCGAAAGCCGTTCTCGATGATGTTCTCGACCAGATGCATCAGCAGCAGTTCGTCGCCCAGCACACGGGTATCGCCCCAGGTCTCGAAATCGAGGCGCACGTCTGGGGTGCGCTCGCGCAGGCGGTCCACGACCTCGCCGGTCAGGTGCGCCAGATTGAGCGGCAGGCGCTGCACCTCGCGCTCGCCCCCGGCCAGCAGCAGCAGGTCCTCGGTAAGGCGGCGCATGCGCTCCACGTCGGAGAGTGCCTCGCGCATGTCCTCGCGCAACTCCTGCGGCGTGCGTGCCCCGACCAGCGCGCCCTGGAGCCGGGTCTTGAGGGCCGCCAGCGGCGAGCGCAGGTCATGGGCCGCCGCCTGGGTGAACTCCGCCTCGCGCTCGCGCAGTTCGGCGAGTTGAGCGAAGGTGGCCTGCAAGGTACTGGCCAGCCGCCCGAGTTCGTCGCTGCGGCCCGCACCGGGCAAGATTGTGCGCAGATCGCCGCCCTGACCCAGCCACGCCGCTGCACTTTCCAGATGCGAGAGTGGACGCAAGAGCCGCCCGGCGAAGACGAACCCCAGCAGGGCGACCAGTAGCGCTGCCGCTGGGGCCGTGATCGCCAGCGCCCGTAGGTAGGCTTTGAGCGGATTGAGCACGCCGAGCAGGTCGCTGGCGAGCTGGGCAGTCGCCACCTGCCCTCCGACGATGATCGGTGCAATCAGAACGTTGTGGCCCGCGATCGGCTGGTAGCCGGGCGGTGTGCGCGGAGGCACCGCCGGAAACTCGCTGCTCTGCACCAGCACCTGGGCACCGCGCAGCACCCGGATGTCCACGTTGCGTGGCAGCGCCGCCAGACTCAGCACGGCGGGCGCGGGACGGCGAAGCTGGGCATCAAGGCTGGCTTCCAGGGCAGGCACCAGCGTTTCCAGGCGCTCATGCTCGGACAATGAGAGAAACGACCGCAGCGCGAGAAACTGGACGGCGGCCACCATCACGACCACCAGCACTGTAACGCAGGCCATACCCAGCGCCAGCCGCAGGCGGATATTCACGGGACCCGGTAGCCCAGGCCGCGCGAACTCAGCAGCATCGCAGCGTCGAGCTTGCGCCGCAGGTAACTCACGTACACGTCCACCACCCGCGCCGCGCCCGCGAAATCCGGTCCCCAGACTTTCGAGAGCAGTTCCTCACGGGTAAACCACCGGCCCCGGGAGAGCACCAGCGTTTCGAGCAGGGCGTACTCGCGGGCGGTCAGGCCCACCACCTGGCCCTGCCACCAGACCTGGCGCTGGCTGGCGTCGAGCAGGCCCGCCCCGTCCCCAAAGACCATCCGGGCGCTGCGGACCGCCTCGCCGCGCCGCACCACCGCCCGGATGGTGGCAAACAGTTCGGGCAGCTCGAACGGTTTGACCAGGTAAGCGTCGCCGCCCAAGTCGAGGCCCTCCACCCGGTCCTCTAGAGCGCTGCGGGCACTCAGAAACACGATGGGCGTCTGCCCACCCGCCTCGCGCAGTCGACGGGCCAGCTCGAAGCCGCCCAGACCCGGCAGCATCACATCGAGCAGCAGCGCGTCGAAGTCGCCCGCGTGCGCCGAGGCCAGACCTGCCACGCCGTCGGTTTCCAGCCGGACCTGATGGCCACCCTCTTCCAGGGCACGCTGGGTGGGCCGGGCGATCCGCAGATCGTCCTCAACCAGCAGTAGCCGCACCGCTCACCCCCCGTTCAAACTTCGCTTCTGGCCTTGACATGGCCTCACCCTAGCGGGCGGGCGTTGGACGCAGGTAAGAAGCAGGGTCAGATCAGTGAAGTCAGACCAGCGGACTCAGGACCGGCCGGGTAAACCCTTCAGGAGCGCAGCGGCTGCGGCGGCAGTGTCTGAGCGCGGCGGCCAGCGCTCAGGGCCACCACGATGAAGGCCGCTTCCAGCAGCAGCGAGACGATCCCGGCGGGTTCGGCCCAGTTGCCGATGTCGTCTTTGGCATTCGGCAACCCGACGCTGCGGGTCAGCACGTAAAAAATAACGGCCCCCGCCGATATCAAGCTGCCCAGCAGATAGCCCCACCGCCAGCGCTCGGTCATCAACCAGGCCCCGGCCGCCGCGCAACCAACCACCAGCAGGATATAGAGCCAGCCGAGGTAGGGCGTTTCACTGAGCTTGTCGGGAATGTCCTTGAAGTGAATGAAGGCGATGCCCGCCAGCAGCAGGAGAGCGGGCCAAAAACGCCAGGGAGAGGTCAGGGGTGCATGCATGGGTGGGCCTCCTGGGACCGGCACGCGAGCGTGGCCGCTGTCCCGCCGGGTATCACAGCGCGGGCGTGTTGGCCGGGGGTTAGAGGGCGGCCCACCTCAAGAAACGCCCAATGTTGTCTGGGACACTGTTTTGATGAGGTCGTATTCAGGCCGCCTTGACGCAGAGCGGTTTCTTACCGTCGTCTAACCGCCGCTTTCTAAGGTCGAACGGTCGCACCAGACCGACCCGGCGCAAGCAGTGGATCTCAAAGCTGCTGGGCTGTTCGGGACTGGACTGCCCGGCATTTCACAGCGCCCTGGAGGCCCACCCATGAAAAAGACCACCCTGATGATTCTCTCCACCTTCCTGATCGGCTCGGCCCTGGCAGGCGGCGCGGGTGCCCAGAGCACCAAGTTGCCGGTCAATCAGTTTTCGACGCTGCCCAAGAGCGGCACCGACGATCTCGCCAAATCGGCACGGGCGCTGCAAAGCACGCTGACCGAGTTACAGGCCCTTCAGCTCCAGACCAAGCAGGCCCACTGGAACGTGTCCGGCACCCTGTTCTACCCAATTCACCTGATGCTTCAGGAGCACTATGAGGGCATCGCCACCTACGCCGATGAAGTGGCCGAGCGCTTGCTGGCGGTGGGGAGTTCGAGCGACGGACGCGCCCCGACCATCGTGCAGACCTCGGGACTGCCTGAAATCCCCGGCGGCTTTATCGATGATGCCCGCGTGCTTACCTTCTTCACCACGCAGTACCAGACGGTGGGGGAGCGCCTGAAAAAGCGCATCGACGACGTCGAGAAAGTGGACCCCACCAGCGCCAACCTGCTTCAGGAAGTCGAGCACGGCATCGAGAAGTACCAGTGGCAGGTGCGCGCCGAGTTCCAGCAGACGCCCACCGATCCCAACACTGGCTTCGACATCAACGGCGGCAAGCCGGTCAGCCTGCCCGGCAAATAAGCCAGGAATTCCGAATGCCGGGCCGGGGTCAGCAGTTGCACCAACTGCCGACCCCGGCCCGGTCGAACGTTGCCGATGGCCCTGCCTTAAACTGGCCTGACATGACCACGCCCTCACTCGCCCAGCGCCGGGAAGCGCTTCGCCGGATGCAGGGCTGGCTGCTGCGGCGGCCCGGCGACTTTGAGGCCGAGCTGCACTGGCTCAGTCACGCCGAGCAGCTGGGCTTGGACAGCCGACTGCACCTGACAGACTGGGAAGCGGCCCTCAAGCGCGACCCGGCCCAGCACGATCACCTGGGCCGCGACGCCGCGCAGCTGCGGGCACTGCACCGGCAGTTGCGCGCGCTGTATCTCAGCCGGGCAGCGGCGATTTTTGAAACTGCCGCGCCCGCGCCCTGGCACGACTGGCTGCGGCTGATCTTGGATGGTTCCCTGGAAGCGCCAAGCACTGGGCGCGCGGCCCAGCTCCGGGCGCTACTCGACGCCTACCGCCGGGGCAAGCGCTAGTTCTCGTGAATCGCCACGTGAACGCCCTGCGCTGTGATCCAGCCCCGGTACATCCCCTCGGTGTTGTAGGGCAGGGCGACGTTGCCGTGCCGGTCCACGGCGCACAATCCCGCGCCGCCGCCCAGGTCGGTCATCTCCTGAATCATCGCCCCGGCGGCCTGCGTTAGTGAAGCGCCCTGGTAGAGCATCCGGGCGTGGATCTCGTGGCCGAGTGAGCGGCGAATAAACAGCTCGCCCTTGCCGGTGCCGGACAGCGCACAGGTGCGGTCGTCGGCCCAGGTACCCGCCCCGATGATCGGCGAGTCGCCCACCCGGCCTGCGGGCTTGGCGGTGTAGCCGCCGGTCGAGGTGGCGGCGGCCAGATGGCCGTGTCTGTCGAGCGCCGCTGCGCCCACCGTGCCGTGCTTGTCGCGCTCTGGGGCGGCGCTGAGGGTGCCCTCGCGCTCACGCTCCAGCATCCGCTCCAGGGCCTCGCGGCGCGACGGGGTGGTGAAAAAGGTGTTGTCGACGACTTCGAGACCGTGCCGGGCAGCCCATTCGTCGGCGGCGTCACCGACTAGCAGCAGCGGGTCAGCCACTTCGGCCAGGGCGCGGGCCGCCCGCACCGGGTGACGGATGCGCCGCGCTCCGGCGACCGCACCGGCCATTCCCGATTGCCCGTCCATCAGCGCCGAGTCGAGTTCATGGTGGCCCGCCCGGTTCAGCGCCGCGCCGTAGCCGGCGTTGAACACCGGGTCATCCTCCATCACCGCCACGGCCTCGGTCACGGCGTCGCTGGCCGGGCCGCCCGCCGTCAGCACGGCGAACCCAGCTTGCAGCGCCCGGTGCAGGGCGTCGCGGGCCGCGCGGTTGAAGTCGGGGGTGAGTTCGTCCTTGGGAATCGCGCCGCAGCCGCCGTGAATGGCCAGCACCGGCTGAACAGTACCTGTTGTCATAGGGAACCTCGTGAGCGCTGAGAACAATCGGCGCACCTGCCTCGCCGAGCGGAGAGGGTTCGTGCGGGGACAACCATGAATGCCCGCCGCAGTATGGACTCCGGCACCGTCCGTATTACAGTGCAGTATGTCGCCTCAAGTTTCTATGAATGCCCACGGCTCCCAGGCTTCCGATTCTCTGACCGGACGGGTGCTGCTCGTCACCGGCGCGGCCAACGGCATCGGGCGGGCAATTGCGCTCACGGCGGCGCAGGCAGGTGCGCGGGTGGTGGTGTCCGATATTCAGCCGGAAGGTGAGCAGACGGCGCAGGCCATCGTCGCGTCGGGCGGCGAGGCGGTGTTCGTGCCGTGCGACGTGGCCAACGCACAGGCGGTTGAACAGCTGGTCGCGGCCGCCGTGCAACACTTCGGCCAGCTCGACGTACTGGTCAACAACGCCGGCATCTCGGGCGGCGCTGGGCTGGCCCACGAGCTCGAGATCGACGCCTGGGACCGGGTGATGGCCGTCAATCTGCGCGGGCCTTTTCTGTGTGCCCGCGCCGCCCTGCCGCACCTGATGGCCGCTGGCGGGTCCATCGTCAACGTGGCCTCGACCTACGGTCTGATCGGCGCACCCCTCTCGGCGGCCTACTGTGCCTCGAAGGGCGGGCTGATCAACCTGACCCGGCAACTCGCCGTCGATTACGGTCCCCGGCAGGTGCGGGTCAACGCGGTCTGTCCGGGCTACATCGACACCGATATGGGCGGCGCGCGTGCCCGGCTCAGCCCCGAAGGCCAGGCAGCGGCCCAGGCCCGGCGCGAGGCCAACGCCGCCCGGCAGCCGCTGGGCCGTCAGGCGCAGGCCGAGGAGGTGGCGCGGGTGGTGGTATTTCTGGCCTCGGGCGCGGCCTCGTTCATGACCGGCTCGGTGGTGACGGTGGACGGAGGCTGCACCGCCACCTTCAATCACGGGGCCTGAACCTCACGGTCCCCGAAGAGTCAAATCGTCAGGTTCCCGGTTCGGCCCACTCCGCTGTGTCCAGCACCTGCCCGACCTCTTCCCCACTTGACAAGGGCCGTAGCCAGCGTGCCTGGATGGGTCGCGGCGCGGACGATCCGGCCAGGCCGTCCCAGCACAGAAAATACCAGTGCGGACTTGGTTCGGTCGGCTCGCGCGTCAGGGTCAGGGCGCGCTGCGTGAGATGCTCGAAGTGCCGGGCCGCGTCGGCGGGGCTGCGGGCGGCGACGACGGCCAACATACCCTGCGGCGCGGGCAGCACCTCGTCCGCGAAGACGTAGGCTCCCATCTGCTCGGCGTCAGGGTGGTCCAGACTGGCATAAAACCCGGTTCTGGGAGCGGGAAAGTCGTGGCCGCACGCCGAGCACAGCCGGAAGGCCGGGCCACCCAGCGCGGCGCTGTTGTACTCGTGAAGCGGGCCGCCGCAGTCCGGGCAGTCGCCAACACGGAACACGCTCAGGGCGGTGGGCCAGTTGCCGAGCGCGGCGCTCAGTTCGGTAGCCTGTTGTGACAGCAGATCGGCAGCCCGCCGGGCGGCGGCCAGGTTGCCCACCTCCAGCACGGCCCGAAGTTGTTCCTCGGTTCGCCGGAGGTCGGCCAGCCAGCGCTGCACGCGCCGCACGGCGGAGGCGTCGAGGGGGGTCACATCGCTTGCAACTGGATTATTCATGACTTCTCCTGGGCGGGTATCTGGTTGAGACAGGACTCAGGGCAGAAAGCAGACGCTGGTGGGCGTCGGGCAGTCGAAAGTGTCTCGCAACTCCAGCTCGCCGCTGGCCGAATCACGCTCCAGCACCGTGATCGACGAGCTGTCCTGATTGGCGACCAGCAGCCAGGCTCCGTCCGGCGAGAAGGCGCAGCTTCTGGGTGTGCGGTCCGGTAGCAGCAGGTGCTGAACGGGTTCCAGCACGCCGCTCTCCGGATTGATGCCGAACACGCTCAGGCTGCTCGGCGTGCTGTCCTGGCCCCGGTTAGAGAGGTAGACGAACCGCCCGCTGACCAGCACCTCCGCCGGGCTTGAGCGCCCCGCCGCGTCTGCGGGCCGGGCCGGGAACACACCCAGCAGGTCCAGGCTGCCGCGCGGCGGGTCGCGGCGGATCGCGGCCACGCTCCCAGACAGTTCGAGTGTGAGAAACGCCAGCGTGCCCGCCGCATCGAAGGCCAAGTGACGCGGGCCGCTGCCGGGCGGCAGGTGAAGAGTGCCGAGCCGGGTGAGGAGCGACCCGGCCGCCAGGTCGTACGTCACCACTTCATCGGTGCCCAGGTCGGCGACGTAGGCGTGACGGGCGTCGGGCGCGGGCGTCACGCTGTGCGGGTGCGGTTCGCCCTGGCGCTGCCGATTGGGGCCGTGGCCGTGGTGCTGGGCGCGGGCCGCGCAGGGTCCCGGCTGGCCGTTCTCCTCCAGCGGGTAAGCCAGCACCGACACGCCGCTTACGTAGTTGACCGCCAGCGCCCAGCGGCCCAGGGCGTCCACCCGCACATGCACCGGCGAGTCGCCCTGGGTGGACTGCTGACCGAGCCGTTCGAGCGTTCCGTCCGGAGCGGCCCGCGCGGCACTGAGCTGACCCTGTTGCACCTCACTGACGGCGTAGAGCACCGGCAAGCTGGGGTGGGCCGCCAGGAACGACGGCTGCGGCAGCTCGGCCAGCAGCTGTGCGGGGCTGAGCTGGCCGGTTTCGGGATCGAGCGACAGGCCGTAGACGCCGCGCCCCTGGGCCTGCGGCGCGTGCGGCAGGGGATGGGTGTAGCTGCCGACGAAAAAGCGTTGGGTCGTCACGCTCCTCTGTGTATCACTTCCCGGTCTCTTTCTCCCGAAGGCACGGAAAGGCGGCGCCCCCGCGAGGAACGCCGCCCGACCCGGGTTGCCGCTCAGGGCAGGCTCACTTGATGTTGCCGTTAATCTCCTTGAGGGCGCTGCTCAGAATCGAGGTGTAGTCCGGCGAGGCCTTCTGCACGCTCTGGGTCACGGCGTTGCCCCAGGGGCCCCACACCGCGCCCATCTGCGGCACGTTGGGCATCGGTGTGCCCGCCGAGATGGCCCGGCTAAAGCCCGATACCACCGGGTCGGCCTTGAGCTTGGTGCGCGCCGCCAGACTCACCGGAATGCGCCCGCCCGCTTGGTTGAACGACACCTGGGCGGTGTTGGTCACCAGCGACTTGGCAAACTGCGCCGCCGCCACCTTGTTCTTGCTGAAGGCATTCAGGATGACGCCCTGCACGCCCACGAAGGGTGACCACTTGTCCGCCGCGCCAGGAGGCGTCGGCAGGTTGGCAATGCCGAAATTGATACCCGCCTTCTTGATGTCGCCGATGTCCCACGGCCCGGTGACGATCATGGCGAGCTTGCCGTCCACGAAAGCACTCTTGGCAACGTCGGCGGTGATGCCTTCCGGCACCAGCTTGTACTTGTAGCGCAGGTCGTTCATGAGCGACACGGCTTTGACGGCCCCGGCGTTGGCAATGCCCACATCGCCCACGTTGAGGGTGCCCGCCGTATTCTTGAAGATGTAGCTGCCGTAAGCCCCGAAGAAGCCGTAATTGGCGTAGGCATTACTCAGGTCGACCAGAAAGCCGAACTTGCCGTTGCCGGTGTTCTTCTGGGCCGTTGCCAGAAAAGCGTCCCAGGTGGTCGGCGGGGTCGGCACCAGGGCCTTGTTGTAGAGCAGCGCCACCGACTCGGCAAACATCGGCAGCCCGAACAGCTTGCCCTTGTAGGTCATGGCGCTCAGCGCCGTCTTGTCGAGGTCAGTTCTGGAGAGCACATACTTATCCATCGGCTCGATGACGCCCGCCGCCGCCAGCTGACCCAGGCGGTCTTGCGGCAGGGTCACGATCACGTCGGGGCCCTGGCCTTTGGGAGCGGCCTGAATCAGCTTGTCGGGAATCTGGTCGAGCGGCACACTGACGATGTTGACGGTGTTACCGCTGGCCTTGGCGTAGGTGTCGGCCTGGGCACGCAGCCAGGAGATCTCACCCGCGCCGGTGAAGTGACTCCAGACGGTGAGGGTGGCGGCGCTGGATTGACCCAGCAGGGCGAGAGACAGCAACATCGCAGCTTTTTTCATGGGAATCTCCTTGAAGAGCAGGGGGGAAGCGAAATGGGAAAACATCAGTTCAGACCGTCAATGGCGGGCGTGGCGCGGGCGCTGTCGTCGAAGAGGGCACGGCGGGACGCGTCGTCGTCGGTCCAGTCGGGGGCCTTGAGCCACCTGCCGCTCTGAGACCAGAAGGCTCCCCAGTAGAAAATGCCGCTGCCACCCGCCGAGCGGACCACCGGCGACAGCGTACGGAGATAAGCGAGCTGACCCTGGGGCGTCTGGGGATACGGCAGGTGGGCGTACTCCTTCTGGTTGGCGCTCCAGTAGAAAGCCGTCTCGGCGAGGTAGACCCTGGCCCAGGGAAAGGCCGAGCGCAGGGCCTTGACGCTGGCGCTGAGGTTGGCAAAGTCGCCGTACCACATCGGGTAGTACGACAGCCCGATCACGTCCACCCAGCCGCCCGCCGCGATGAAGGCCTGGTACCAGGCGACCGTGGCGGCCGCGTCGCCGGTCTTGGCGATATGCACCATGATTGGCGGCATGCGGGCCCGCCCGCCGCTGGCGTCGCGCACGGCGTCGGCCCCGGCGTTACTGAGCTTGACGAAGTTGCCCATGTCGCTGCTGCGCCCCACGTCCCACAGCAGGCCGCCGTTGACCTCGTTGCCGATCTGCACCATGTCCGGGGCGGTGTTCTGGGCGCGCAACTGGGCGATCACGTCCCGGGTATAGGCGTAGACCGAAGCGGCCAGCGTGTTGAGGTCCTGACCCTTCCAGCGCGCGGGCGTCCACTGGTTGCCGGGGTCGGTCCACCAGTGCGAATACTGCAAGTCGAGCAGCACCTTGAGGCCGCGCGCCTTGGCGTCCTTCATCACTGCCTTGACGTAAGGGAGGTCCTGAAACAGCCCGTAGGTGCCGTCGGAGTCGATCATCAGCCGCACCCGCACCCAGCCGTACTGGTGGTCCTTGACGAGTTGCAGGGCAGGTTTGATGGTCCCGTTCAGGTCCCTGAACTTCACCCCAGCGGCCTCGGCAGCCCGGGCCTCCGACACGTCGATGCCCCTGACCCACTCGCTGGGCGCAGTGGTCTGAACCGCCGTGGCCTGATCGCGCAGCGCCGCAGAGGTGGTCGCCGGGGCCGGATCGGTGACCCCCGCCGCGCAGGCACTCAAGCCTGCTGCGAACAGGCCGAGGGTCGCCAGCCGGCTCCTCACGCCTTCACCTCCGAGGCCGCGCGCAGGTGGGCGCTGACCGGGGCCAGCAGTTGCCCCTGCCAGTTCAGCGCCCGCGTGTTCCAGTTCTGAAGCAGCGTTAGGTCGCCGCGCCGTGAGAGCCGCACGCCCTCGGGCAGTCGGACCGGACCGAGCTTGGCCTCACTGAGCCGCTGTTCGAGCAGTTCGGTGATCAGCGTTTCGCTGTGCGCGCCGATCACGGTCACGTTGCCGCGCTGAATCACGGCGGCCTCGCCGTCCAGCGGCCCGCCGTGGTAGCGGTAGAGCGCCTGCGCCGCACCGAGTTCGTAGCTCTCGGCCCAGGCGCGGGCAAAGTGAAAGGCCTGCCCTGGCGCGGCGACCGCCTGGTCCAGACCGGGACGCAGGCCGTCGTAGTTCAGCAACTCGGCCCCGATCAGGGCGCTGAGGTCGCCGAACTGCCCGGTTTCGGGCGTGCCCCCTGCGGCGGTGCGAAAGGCGGTGCGCGGGCCGAACACCATCAGACTGCCTTCGGCGGCGGCTTCCAGGTGCCGGGCGCGCTGCGGCGTCATCAGGGTCAGCGCCGGGGCCACGATCAGGGCGTAGCGGCCCAGATCGCTGTCCGGGTGTAGGATGTCCACGTCGATGCCCAGTGATCTCAGCGCGCGGTAATAGGCGAACGTCTGCGCCCAGTAGTTCAGCGCCTCGGTGTGCGGCTGGGCGTTGTAGAGCCACAAGCTCTCGTAGTCGTGCAGCAGCGCGACTCTGGCCGGAACCTCGCCGAGCGGAAACTGCTCCGGTTTCAGGGCCCCCACCTCGGCGTGGCCCCGGTCCGGCTTGCCGTTGTGGCGCAGCAGGCCCGAGTGCAGCACTTCCTGACCCGTTGTGGCCGCCCGCCATCGAAAGTAACTCACCGCGTCCGCGCCGTGCGCCCAGGCCTGGGCCGTCCAAAGCTGCACCGCGCCTTTTTCGGGCAGCGGGTTGGAAGGTGCCCAGTTGACCTGTCCGCACTGCTGCTCCATGACCCAGAAGCCGGGCGGGGGGGGGGTTGGGGGTGGGTCAGGAGGGGTGGTTTCTCTTTCCCCACCCACCACTGCCTTCCTCAGCATTCCCCGGTAGAGGTCGTGATTGAAGCCGGTCACGTCGGGGTGGCCGGTGCGGGCGAAGGCCAGCGTCAGGGCCGGGTCGGCCAGCTTCCACTCGTGCACGGCCTCCAGGGTGCCGGTGGGGTAGCTGTCCCAGCTGGCGAAATCAAGGGGGCGGCTGACCCGGTAGTGGTCGAAGGCGCTGAAAAAGCCCATGTAGTTATGGGTGACGAACCGGCCCGGCGAGCACTCGCGCAAGATGGCCACCTGCTCGGCCTGAAAGTCGGCGATCTCGTCACTGCAAAAGCGCATGAAGTCGAGGGTGTGCGCCGGGTTGACCTCGGCCACCGCCGCGTTGGGCAGCGGCACCTGGTTCCACTCGGCGTACTCCATGCTCCAGAACACGTTGCCCCAGGCGGCGTTGAGGGCGTCGAGCGTGCCGTAGCGCCCGGCCAGCCAACCCTGAAAGGCCGCCTGCGCCGCCGGGCTGAAACTCTGGGCAGTGTCGCCCCAGCCGAATTCGTTGTCGGTCTGCCAGCCGATCAGGGCCGGGTGCTGGCCGTAGCGCTCGGCCATCGCCCGCGTGATGCGCCGGGAGTGCTCACGGTACACAGTGCTGGAAAAATCGATGTGCCGCCGGGAACCGGGAGTCTTGATCTGGCCGCCGCGTCCGTGCGGCAAAATCTCGGGATGCTGGTCCACCAACCAGGCCGGGGGCGCGGCGGTAGGCGTACACAAGACCAGTTGCAGGCCCGCCGACACGGCGCTCGCAATGGCCGTGTCGAGCCAGGCCCAGTCGTAGGCGTGGGCGCTCGGCTCCATGCGGCTCCAGGCAAATTCAGCCAGCCGCACGAAGCTCAGGCCCAGCGCTTTTTGCTGATGGGCGGAGGCGTCCCAGTGCTGCGGCGACACCTGTTCCGGGTAATCGCAGACGCCAAGGGCGAGAAAAGCAGCTTGAAGGGCAGTGGGCCGGGTCATGAACTCCTTTGCGTGACGAAGCAGACGACGGAAGGCTCCTGTGCGGCCCGTCAGGCCGCGCAGAGAGATCAGATGTGGAGCGCAGTGATGGGCCGAACTCTAAAAAATGTTAAGGCTAACAGTTGTGTGCCAGCTCAGGATCCTGGCGGAGCGCTTTTGAAAGCGAAATGACACCGAGTTCGCTCCCCGGTGAAAATAGACGCCAGGAGGCCAAAAATTGATTTTCGACGCTTGATTGGCCCATGAGGTGGTGCGACCAGGGGCCAGGGTATCCCTCCCACTTCGATCGAGAAAGCAGCAGGATGTTAGGGTTAACACTACCAGGCAGTAGAGTGCAGCAATGGGCAGCGAATCAGCAGACAAACCGGCGACGCTGGCTGACGTGGCGCGGCTGGCGGGCGTCTCGCAGCAGACGGTTTCGCGGGTGGTCAACAACACCGGCCCGGTGGCGACGCGCACCCGCGCCCGTGTCAGCGAGGCGGTGGGACAGCTCAACTATGTGCCGAACCGGCTGGCGCAGGGGCTGGCGCGGCGGCGGAGCCACTCCATCGGCTTTGCGACCAACGACATCGCCCTGCACGCGCCTTCGCAGCTCACCTCCGGCATCGAGCGGGCCGCCCGCGAGGTGGGCTACAGCCTGATCGTGTCGATCGTGCCGGACTACGGCCTGGGTAGTGTGACCCAGACGCTGCGGGTGCTGCGCGAGCGGCAGGTCGACGGCTTGCTGATCAACGCGTCGCTAAGCCGCGCCGACGCCGCCGAGATTCGCAGGCGCTTTGCCGACGTGCCGTGCGTGTTTCTGGATGTGCCGCCCGGCACCCCGGTTCACGCCGCGCTGCTCGATCAGCGCCGGGGCGCGGTGCTGGCTGCCGAGCACCTCACCCGGCTGGGCCACACCCGCATCGCCTGCATTCACGCGCCGCAGGACGCGGTGGCAGAGCACTCCCGCTTGCAGGGCTGGCAGGACGTGCTCAGCAATCAGGGTCTGAGTCTGGTGGGACAGCAGGAAGGCGACTGGAGTCCGGCCAGCGGCTACCGGGCCACCGTCGCTCTGCTGGCCTCGGGCGTGGCCTTCAGCGGCCTGCTTGTCGGCAACGACCAGATGGCGGTGGGCGCGCTGCGGGCACTCTGGGAGCGCGGGCTGCGGGTGCCGGGCGACGTGTCGGTCATTGGCTACGACGACACAGCGGAAAGTGCTCTGCTGATTCCGCCGCTCAGCACCGTGCGCCAGGATTTCCCGACGCTCGGCAGACGGGCCTTTCACCACCTCAAGGCGCTGCTGGACGGTCAGGAGCCGCAGACCATGCCACTGACCCAGCCGGAACTGGTGGTGCGGGCCAGCACTGCCGCGCCGGACGAGCGCCCCGACTGGCGAACTGCCCTGAAGGTTCTGGAAACGCATCTGACGAACCGCTGACGGTGAGCGTCTAGGTATGCTCGAACGTAAATTCCAGAACACCGAACTACTCCGACTGGTCCCACGGATGGTTTTCCCAGTGAATCGGCATGGCCTCTGTAACTCAGGCTCTTGACGAACCACTGGGTCCAGAAAAAAGGTAAGTGAAGTGTCGGCGGTCCGGCGTCTAGACTCTTCAGCCGGAGCTGATGCACGCCCGCCCCCAACACTGCTCTACTTCAGCAGATTACGCGCGATGATGACCCGCTGAATCTCGTTGGTGCCCTCGTAGATCATGTTGAGCTTTACGTCGCGCAGCAACTTCTCCACCGGGTACTCGCCCACATAGCCGTAACCGCCGTGCACCTGAATGGCCTCGTTGGCGGCGTCGAAGGCCATTTCTGAGCAGTAGGCCTTGGCAATGGCAGCCTCAGTGGCGTGCGGCTTGCCGGTATCGACCAGCCAGGCGGCCTTCCAGGTCATCAGGCGGCCCGTCTCGATGCCCATCTGCATCTCGGCCAGCTTGAACTGAATGGCCTGGTAGGTGGTGATCGGTTTGCCGAAGGCCTCGCGCTCCTTGGCATACTTGAGGCTCTCGTCGAGTGCGCGCCGCGCCACACCCACCGACCCCGCCGCCACCGGCACACGGGTCTTGTCGAGCGTCTTCATGGCGATCTTGAAGCCGTCACCGAGGCCGCCGAGCTGGTTTTCCTTGGGCACCCGCACGTTCTCGAACACCAGTTCGCTGGTCAGGCTGGCACGCTGGCCCATCTTGTGCTTGATCTTGTTGGACGAGAACCCCGGCGCACCCTTGGGCACCACCAGGGCGACGGTAGCGCGGTGCCCCCCGGCCTTGTCGGTGGTCGCGAACACCACGGTGACCTCGGCGATCCCGCCGTTGGAGATCCACATCTTGGTGCCGTTGATAACCCACTCGTCGCCGTCGAGCACGGCAGTGGTGCTCATGGCAGCAGCGTCGGAGCCGTTGTTGGGTTCAGATAAGGCGAAGGCCGCCAGGCTGGGCTTCTCGGTCAGCGGCGTCAGGAAGCGTTTTTGCTGCTCCTCGGTGCCGCCCACCACGATCGGCGTGATACCCAGCTCGGAGGCCATCAGCACGGTGTAGATGCCCATGCAGCCGTAAGCGATCTCCTCACCGATGATGGATTCGTCGAGCATGCCCAGGCCCAGACCGCCCGCGTGTTCGGGAATGCTGAGGTTGAGCAGCCCGACCTCGTGGGCCTTTTCCACGACCTGCCAGGGCAATTCCTCTTTCTGGTCGTACTCGGAGGCAATCGGCGTGATCTCGCGGCGGGTGAAATCGCGGGCGAGTTGCTGGAGCTGCTTTTGCTCGTCGGTCAGGGAAAAGTCGATCATGGATGGGCGCTCCTTGGGTGGGCGAAGAGTGAACGGGTCCAGGGTTGAGTTTAGACTGAGTTCAAGCTTAGCAAAGGCGAAGCCGCCGCGCACTCAGGAGCCGCGCAGGCGCAGCGCGAACGAGGCCACCAGTTGGGCCGCCACGACCGCGCCGAAGACTGCTGCCGTGCGGGTGTGGCCCTGGCCCAGCAAGGCCAGCATCGCCGCCCCGTAAAACAGCAGCTCGAAACCCAGCCGGGCCGGGTCGCTCAGGCGGGTCGCTGAACGGGGAGCGGCCCAGATGCCCCAGGCTGTGGCCGCCAGCAGGAGAGCCGTTGCCGCCGCCAACCCGCGCAGCCACAGCGCCGTGTCCAGCCGCCAGCCCCAACGGGCCAGAAAGAACAGGGCGGCCAGCTCACAGCCGAAGCTGACGGCCTGCACCGCGAAGATCGTAGGCTTGAAGTTCACCGGGCCAGCTTCGGCGAATGGCGCTGGGCTGCCTGCACCACCTTCCACATCGCCCCTGTGGGCTGCTCCAGCACCCTGCCGTGACCCACGGCCAGCCGTGAGGGCTTCAGCTCAGCCAGGCGGGCGGCGGCCTCGGCGGCGAGGCGGGCGTCCCAGGTCGCCAGCGCTGGAAACGGAAACAGAGGCCGCAACTGTCCGGCCACCGCCAGCCCGCCCGCCACCTGAAAGGCGTCTCCGGCGATCAGGCTGCCGTCGCGCTCATCGTAGAACGCCAGATGGCCGGGCGTATGACCGGGAGCGGCCACGACCCGCATTGGGCCGACCCTGTCTCCGTCGTGCAAAAGTCGGTCCGGTCGGGTCTGGGTGGCCGTCAGCCCGCCTCTGAGCTTGGCCGGTCCCTCGCCCGCGTCCACGCTGAAATCGCCAGCCAGAATGCGGGCGTCGCGGGCGCTGATGCTCACCTCCGCGCCGGGCAAGGCGGCGTGCAGCGCGTCCAGACTGCCCACGTGATCGCTGTGGGCATGGGTCAGCACGATGCGGGTGATCGGCAGACCGATTTGCTGCGCCGCTTTGAGAATGGCCGGGGCACTGCCGGGCAGGTTGGCGTCGATCAGGGTCAGTCCATGCGGCTCGCGCATGAAATAGCTGTTGAATGCGCCGAAGCGGGCCAGTTGGAAAAGCTGTGAACCGTGCTGGGTGAGAGACATACTGGACTCCTTTACACGAACGTGAACGTCGTTCGTCTTTATTGCGAACAGCGTACACCTTCATTTGCCCGGCGTCAAGACATACACTGTTCACCATGCCCTATCCGTCCAAACTCACGCCCGACTCGATTCTTCAGGCCGCCCAGACGCTCCTTGACGCTGGCGGCCCGGCATCACTCAACATGCGCCCGCTGGCCGCCGCACTGGGAGTGCAGGCCAGCAGCCTGTATCGCCACTTCTCGGACCGGGAAACGCTGCTCAGGGCGCTGGAAGACGTGGCCGCCAGCGAATTTGACCAGGTTCTTCGGGCAGCCAGCAGCGGGAAAGCGCCGCGAGAAGCGCTGTGGGCAGCGGCTGAGGCGTACCTGGACCAGGCCCGGCGCTTCCCGCACCGCTACGGCCTGCTGCTCTCACCGCGTCCACCGGCAGCCGCGCAGCCCAGCCCCAGCAAAAACCTCTGGAACATCGTGCTGCACCTGGTCAGTGCGCTGAGCGGACAGCCGGACGACACCACCCGCACGGTGGCGCTGTGGGCTTATCTGCACGGCTACGCGGTGCTGGACCGCAGCGGCCTGTTCGGCCTCAGCGGGCCGAGAGGCGGCTTCGATCTGGGGCTGACGGCTTTGCTGGACGAGATGGAGCGCGCATGACCTCTCCCCTGTCGGACGATGCCCGCAGCCTGCTGATCGAGGAGGGTGACCGGCTCTCGCGGCGACTGGCGCAGCAGCTTCACGCGCCGCTGGAGTGCCAGGACCGCATCACGCTGTACGGGCGCTCGCTGGCGCTCAATCTGGTGCAGGCGCTCCTCCCCACCATCGAACAGATCACCTGGCGGATGGAGAAGCCGCTCTCGGCCCACGTCATCAGCGACCTGCGGGGCCGGGCCGTCGTCCAGACTGTGACCTTTGACGGCGAGCGCCACCGGGACCTGCCCACCGACGATCTGATCGAGGCGGCGCTGTTCGAGCGCGGGCGGCTGCACCCCAAGATCCGGGAAGAACTGCTCGGCGCGCTGCACGGCTCCGAGCACGCCGCGACGCGGGCGCTGGTGGCCTGTCTCAGGAGCAGGCCGGTGCTGGACGCCACCCAGCGGTATCTGCAAGGCCTACTGCGAACCTGAAACCCGGCGTCGCTCAGTGTGAGCCCAGCGCCCGCCAGGCGGCGAACGTCACCGGAAAGAGCGGCTGGGCCAGCTCACCCATTGCCCGCGCAAACAACCGGGTCTCGTACTGGGCGCCCTCGTGGTCACGGAGTTCGAGAAGGTGAAGCAAGCTGCGGACGTTGAAGGTGTAGTAGCTCTCGGTATAGAGGCTGAGCGGCAAGACGCCGCGCGCCTGCTCACGGGTCACGCCGAGATCAAGCAGGTGATGGTACGCCTTGAAGGCCGTCTCGGAGGCGTGCGCCCAGACTTCACGGGCGGCGTGCTGGTCGAGGGTTCCATCGTCCTCCACGCTGGCCTGACGGTTGCTGGGCGCTTGCTTGCGAAACTGGGTGGGCGCGTAGTCGCGTTCCTGCATCTCGACATAGCGGCCCGAGATTTCGTTCTTGCTGACCCCAACCCGGTGACGAACAAATTGGCGGTCCACGAAAATCGGGCAAACGACCTTGAAGGTGATCAGGTTGTGTTCGAAGGGACTGCCGTGTTTGTTCTTGAGCAGGTAGGCAATCAATTTTTCGTCGCGGCCCGTCAGCGGCGCGTCCGAGTCGCCGCCGAAGCTGACCCTGGCCGCGTTGACGATCATCTTGTCGTCGCCCACATGCTGCACCAGCATCACCGCGCCGACACCGTCGGAGAGTGGGTAGAGCGTGGGCGAGGTCAGGTCGGCGACGGGAGTGGGGGCAGTGTCATTCACGGCCACAGCTTAAACCAGACCTGAACTCAGCGGCGTACCCGAACCGGCACCGGCACCAGGCGGGGCTGGGGCCGCTGTCCGGCACGTCGGGAGAGTGTCAGGCCGAGAGCGGCGGCAGCGACAGTCAGGGCAATCAGCATGACTCAGTCTGCGCGGCCCCAGCTTACAGGAGCGTTACAAATCTGACGGTTGATCGGGCGTGTCGAGCTTCATCAAAGTCAACAAGTCCACTGTAGTCAGAACGCTGAACCCGGCCTTGACGTAGGCCCGCCGCGCTCGGCCGTTGGCTGTATCCGGGTCGATCAGAAACCGGTTCACCGGGACCTCGGCGCGGGTCAGCGCCATGAAGGCCCGAATCACCTGTGAACCGTGACCGCAGCCGGTTAGGTCGGGTTCACCGATCAGCAGGTCAAGGCCGTACGTTTCGCCCAGCGCCCAGCACGCGAATTCGTGCTGCGCGCCCACCCGCTCACGTTGAATGAACCCGGCGGCCTGGTCATCCATGAAGAAGACGAAGCCGGGAACATCCCGTGCCGCGCCGAAGTAGTGGGCTTCCACCGCCGCCCCGTCGCGCTCACCGTCGTCCCAGAAAGCGCGGACATGCGGCTGCTGTAGCCACCCAGTGAGCAGCGGGAGGTGGGCGCATGTCAGCGGCTCAAAACGAATCGGCATTCAGGAACTCCGGCTCCAGGCCGCCCGCCGCCACGATCACCTGAAACTCTTCTTGTGAAACCGGCATCACCGACAGGCGGTTGCCCCTTTGCAGCAAGCGCAGATTGCCGAGTTCCGGCAGCGTTCTGAGTTCGGCCAGTGTCAGGAAGCGCGGCAGGGCTGCCACCGCCGCCACGTCCACCATGCTCCAGCGCGGCGCTTCCGGCGGACTCGCCGCGTCGTGGTAAAGGCTGGCCGGATCGAATTGCAGATTGTCGGGGTAGGCGGCCCGCACCACCCGCGCTACGCCCGCGATTCCCGCCGGACTGGTCGCAGAGTGGTAGAAAAGGCAGAGATCACCCACCTGCATCTGGCGCAGGAAATTGCGGGCCTGGTAATTTCGGACGCCGTTCCAGGGTTCGCGCCCCACCCGCACCAGATCGGCGAAACCGAAGGTCTCCGGTTCGCTTTTGAGCAGCCAGAAGTTCACGGCAGGCCGTTTGAAGTGCCGACTTTCTTCACCATCCCTTGATTCTAGGCTCAGTCAGGCAACTCGCGGGCGGCCCACTTCGTACAGTGAGATCAGGAGGCTCCACCATGTCTATTCTCGACCGACTGTCCCGTTTGCTCCGTGCCAACGTCAACGATCTGATCTCCAAAGCGGAAGATCCCAGCAAGATCATCGAGCAGACCCTGCGCGATATGCGCGACGCCTACAACCAGGCCCGCGTGGAGGTGGCCGGGTCGATGGCCCAGCAAGCCAAGCTGGAGCGCGAAGCCACCACCAACCGCAAACTCTCCGAGGAATACGGCATGAAGGCCGAGGAAGCCATGCGCGGCGGCAACGAGGACCTGGCCAGAGAAGCGCTGCGCCGCAAGCAAAACCACGCCGACGTGGCGGCGGGCTTCGACGACCAGCTCAAGCTCAGCACCTCGCAGGTCGACCAGCTCAAGACCCAGCTGCGCGCGCTGGAAGCCAAGATCGACGAGATGGAGAGTAAGCAGCAGTTGCTGGTGGCCCGCCACCAGACCGCCAAGGCCAGCGAGACGCTCGAAAAGGTGTCGGGCTTCGACAAGTCCGGCAGCGCCATGAGCGCCTTCGAGGACATGGAGCGCAAGGTCACCGCCCAGGAAGATAAGGCCAACGCCATGCACCAGCTACGCGAGGAAGGCGACATCGACGCCCAGCTCGCCAACATGGGGCGCGGCAAGGCGCTCGATGATGAGTTCGAGGCCCTCAAGCGCAAGGTGCAGGGCGGCGCGGAGGGCGGACAGTAAAATGTGATGGGCTGACCCGCCTCAGCAGATGAACGTCTGAACACCCCGAGTCCACCGGGGCCAGCGCACTTGACCGCGCTGGCCCTCTCCTTTTATGAAGGCGGCTTTATCTACTTTTCTGGGGCTGCCGCCAGGCCCTGAATCCCACTTAAGGGAGCGTTCATCAAACCTTCTACAGGCGCCGCCGTCTGTCAGCCCTGACACCGCCCTGTCCTCAGCGGCGCGGCAGACTGCGGGCATGACCGCCTTCCGGGCCTACACGCCCGCCGCCCACGAGTTTCCGCTGCCGGAGGGCCACCGCTTTCCCTATTACAAATACCGGGGCGTGGCCGAGCGCCTCAGTGGACTGTTGCCGGTGCTCGACACGCCCAATCTGTCGTGGGCGGCGGCGGGCATGGTGCACGATCCGCTGTGGTTGCGGCGCTGGCGACGCGGCGAGGTCAGCGCCAGGGAGACCCGCGAGTTCGGGCTGCCCTGGAGCGCGGCAGTGGTGGAACGGGCACGCCGGGCGGCGGGCGGTTCGCTGGCGGCCTTGCACGACGCCTTCGAAGTGGGCTGGGGGGCCAATCTGGCGGGCGGCACCCACCACGCCTTCGCCGACCGCGCCGAGGGCTTTTGCCTGGTCAACGACGCTGCCATCCTGACGCGGGCGGCGCTGCGAAGCGGGCTGGCGCGGCGGGTCATGACTGTGGATCTCGACGTGCATCAGGGCAACGGCACGGCGGCGCTGCTCAGGGGCGTGGGCGGCGCGTTTACCCTCAGCGTGCACGGCGAGCGCAATTACCCGTTTCGCAAGGAGGTGAGCAGCCTCGACATCGGCCTGGGCGACGGCGTGCAGGACGCCGAATACCTGACGGTGCTGCGCGCGCAGGTGCTTCCGGCGATAGACGCCTACCGGCCCGACCTGCTGTTGTATCTGGCGGGGGTGGATGTGCTGGCCGGAGACCGCTTCGGACGCTTTGCCCTGAGCCTGGACGGCGTACGGGAGCGCAACCGCCTGATCCTCGGCTGGGCCAAAAACGCGGGCGTGCCGGTGGTGACCATGCTGGCCGGAGGCTACAACGCCGACCACGCCCTGACTATCGAAGCCCACGCCAGCGTCGTGCTCGACGGGCTGGACGTGTTGTAAAGAAGACAAGGTCTATCTTCCGACGAACCGGATCAGGAACCTGGAATGCCGTTGGAGACGAGAGGGGGTACAGAAGTGCGATCAGGCCGAGGTTTCGGGATTTCCCACAAAGCGCTCCGTCCTCATCCCTCACCGAACTGAAGCGCCGACCGGTTCCGGCTCAGGAAACCTCCATACCTTCTTCAGAGTGTGGCCACTTCACGTTTGAACCTTAGACAAACCTTGTACAGTCAGGCCACGATCAGCCTGTTGCCCCGGTGGCCCACGTTGACGACGACGGTGAAGACCCTCCCGGCGCTCTCCCTTCCCCCACCGCGCCCCGGCGCACACAGGAGCTCTCATGACCCTGCACACCACCCTCCCGCAGACTCCCGCACCCCAGGGCCGCCCACTTCACCGGGGCGACACCCTCTACTACGCCGGTGACGCCGCGCCGAGCCTGTACCGGTTGGAAAGCGGGCTGCTGCGGGCGGTGCGCCTGACCTCACAGGGCCGCAACCTGACGGTTCGCCACATTCGCCCCGGCGATATCTTCGGCGAGGAAGCGCTGCACGGCCTGCCCCGCAGCCACCAGATCATCGCCCTGACCGATGCGGTGCTCACGCCCCTACATCTGGAGCACCTGGGCGGTAATGAGTTGTGGGAAGTCACGCGCAGTCTCAGTGCCCAGCTCCAGCGGGTTATGACCGACGGCGTGCATATTCAGGACGGCGAACTGCGTGAGCGCATCGCCCGGTATCTGCTCAATCTGGCGGGCAGCAGCCTGGGCGGGGTCCATGCCGACGGCCACCGCTACGTGCGCGCCACCCACGAACTGATCGCCGAGGGCACCGGGGCCACCCGCGAATCGGTGAGTAAACTGATCGGCGAGATGCGCGACGACGGCCTGCTCACCCCGGCCTACCGCTGCCTGACCCTGACCAATGAGGCGGCCCTCAGAGCGGAGTCGGGCCTGTTCTGACTTTATTGAACCGAGCGGCGGGCTGAACTGCTGCTTCAAGGAGGCCGCGAGAATGCAAGTTTGCTCGCGGCCTCCGGCTTTTGGCGTCTCGAAATTTAGGCTCCGCCCTCGTCCAGCATCTTCCCGGCCTGCTAAACAGCCGGGCTGAGAAAACGGGATCAGTTCGGCCAGCCCTCGACCTCGGCGCCGCCGAAGACCACGCGCCGTAAATCCGCCGAAAAGAAGTTCAGGCCTGGTGAGCTGACGCTGCCCAGCGCTTCGAGCTGCGGGAGCGTCAGGTTGATTTCCAGCGCGGCCAGGCTATCTTCGAGCTGTGCGAGTTTGCTGGCCCCGATTAGGGAAGACGTGACGCCCGGCTGCGCCGCCGCCCAGGCCAGCGCCACCTGCGCTGGGGGCCGCCCGACTTCTGCAGCGACGGCGCGCAGGACATCCAGAATATTCCAGTTGCGCTCGGTGAACTTGGTAAACGGCCCGGAGAAAGGATTGCTGCCGCTCAGGCGGCCTTGACCGCTATTGTCCGCGTCCCGCTGGTATTTCCCGGCCAGGAAGCCGCCTGCCAAGGGACTCCACGGCACTACGCCCAGCTTGCCCTCGCGGGCGGCGGGAATGTGCTCGGCCTCGATCTGGCGGGCCACCAGCGAGTATTCCATCTGCATGGCCACCGGGCCGGGGACGCCCTGAACCTGGGCCAGCGTCGCCGCCTTCATGGCGTACCAAGCAGGCATGTCCGAGAAGCCGAAATACCGGATGTGCCCGGCGCGCACCAGATCGCCGAGGGTCTGCAATACCTCCTCCACCGGCGTCACCATGTCGTAGACGTGCAACCAGTAGAGATCGACGTAATCGGTGCCGAGCCGCTTGAGCGAGCCTTCCAGCGCCCGGTAGATCTGCTTGCGTCCGTTGCCGCCCGCGTGGGGGTTCCCGCGCTCGGCATTGAAGCCGAATTTGGTCGCCAGTACCACCCGGTCGCGTGCGCCCCGCTCCGCGATGAACCGACCGACGAGTTCCTCGCTGCGCCCGCCGGAATAGACGTCGGCCGTGTCGATGAAGTTGCCGCCTGCGTCCAGATAAGCGTCGAAGATCTGCTGGGACACGCCGTCGTCCGATCCCCAGCTGGCGTTGCCAAACGTCATGGTGCCCAGGGCCAGTGGGCTGACGACCAGGCCACTGCGGCCCAGCGTGCGGTAGTTGGTCAGGTTCATGATTGCTCCCTTGGTGCGAAACGAACGGATCAGAAGTTGAGCCGGGTGCTGTTCATGCCGCCGTCCACGTCCACGATGCTGCCGTGAACGAAGGCAGCCTCGTCGCTGAGCAGAAAGCGAACCGCGTAGGCGATATCGATTGGCCTCACCGGGCGGCCCGCGACGGTTCCGGCGGTCATGGCGTCAAGGGCCGCGCTGAAGTCGGCGTTACCGGGGGTGAGCGTCGCGCCGGGAGCCACGGTGTTGACCCGCACGCCGCGCGGGCCATATTCCGCCGCCCAGTTGCGGGTCATCTGCTCGAGGGCCGCTTTGGAGGCGGTGTACATCGCGCCGTTGGCGGTGCCGACGCGGCCCATCCACGAACCGATATTGACGATATGGCCCGACCCGCGCTGCGCCATGTCCGGCGCAATCACGCCCACCAGTACGTGTGGAGCGCGGATGTTGGTGTTGAGAATGGCATCCAGATCGGCATCGGAAAGCGCCTCGGTGGACGTCACCGGATAGACGCCCGCGTTGTTGACCAGAATGTCGACCTGACCGCCGAGTGCAGCCGTGACTTCCCGCGCAAAGGTACGGACAGTGTCGTAGGAGCCTGCCAGATCCGTGGAAATGGCGTGCGCTTTGCCTCCCGCTTGGATAATGGCGTCCACGACCCCTTGGGCACGGTCGGCGTCACGGCCACTGACGACGACTTCAGCGCCCGACGCGGCCAGCACGCGGGCAATCGCTTCGCCGATGCCGCTGGTCGAGCCGGTGACGACGGCTCTCTGGCCTGCCAGACGGGAATCCGTCGGGAGAGAAGCGAGCAGTTCTGGGTTAATGAGTAAGGTTTGCATGATGAAGCCTCCAGGTGAACGGTGAACACTCTCCAGCCACCAAAGCAGTTGCGTTTTACAACCAGTTGCACCTTATCCGAACTGGTGCGATCATGCAACCAGTAAGGAGAGGGCACCCATGCGCGAGCACACCACAGACAAAGCCGTTCGCTCCGGCTGCCCGGTCAGCCTCGGCCTGGACATCTTCGGCGACAAATGGACGCTGCTGATCGTGCGCGATCTGATGTTCGGCGGCAAGCGCCACTTCCGCGAGTTGCTGGCCTCAGACGAGGGCATCTCGTCCAATATCCTGGCGGACCGCCTGAAGATGCTGCTGGCCGAGGGCATCGTCAGCAAGGCCGAAGACCCCAGCCACGCGCAGAAAGTGATCTACAGCCTGACCGAGAAGGGTGTGGCGCTGCTGCCGATTCTGCTCCAGATCAGCGAGTGGAGCTACCAGTTCCGCCCGGTCGGCGGGCAGTACCCGCGCCCCGCCGAGGCCACCGACGTGGAAGCGCAGATGCAGGCGGTGCGAAGGGCGCATCTGGTCCAAGCTGGGCTACCGGACGAAGGTAACGGGGGCAGCAGAATTGAGCAGCCGGACCAAGCTTCGCGGTAGACAGGGACCCTGGGCCGCCTTAAGCTGTAGCACATTAAAGCCATCTTCCATTTATGTGAAGGTGTTTCTTTACGGCGAGGGAGCGTCTCCGCATTCAGCGGCACTCCAAATCCCATCTTGAATATGCTCGAAAGGACCTCAAATGAAGCGAACGAAGACCGTACTCGGCGGGTTGTTGTTGGTTTCCCTGGTTCTCGGAGCTCGCGCTCAGGCACAGGACACGCTCAATGTCGGGGCCAACATCGGCAACGTGCCCTGGGAATTTCAGGATGCCAGCGGGGCCAACGTGGGCTTTGAGATCGAATTGGTGACGAAAATCGCCGAGAACCTGGGCAAGAAGGTCAACATCGTCAACACCCCCTTCAACGGACTGTTCTCGGCGGTGCAGTCGGGGCGCATTGATGTGGCGATTTCAAGCATCACCATCACGAAAAAGCGCCTGGAAACCGTGGCGTTCGCACAGCCCTACTACGACTCCGACCAGTCCCTGACGGTCACCAGCGGCAGCACCCTGGGCAACGTCAGCGCCTTCAAGGGCAAGACGGTGGGCGTCGATACCGGCTCGACCGGGGCGATGTGGGCCACCACCCACCAGGCCCAGTACGGCTACAAGATCCGCGAGTACACCGGTCTGAACCCGGCCATGCTCGATCTCAAGGCCGGTCGCATCGAGGGCTACATCTCCGATATTCCGGCGCTCCAGTACTACGCCAAGATCACGGGTGGGGTCAAGGTGGCGCAGCGGCTCAAGACCGGCGAGCAGTACAGCATGATGTTTGACAAGAGCAGTCCGCTGGCCGCGCAGTTCAACACCCAGCTCGACGCTCTGAAAAAGAGCGGCTACGTCTCCAAGCTGCACCAGAAGTGGTTCGGCGTTCTGCCCGAGAAGAGCACCTCAACGGCCACCGTTTTGCCGATGCCCAAATAATTGAGCGCCACTGATTCCAGGCGGGGCCAATGAAACTCCTCGACACTTTCTTCAACACCGGCGTATTCGGTGCGGCGCTGCCGGCCCTGCTGCGCGGTCTGCTGATCACCCTCGAGCTGGGGGTGGTCAGTGCCGTTGTGGGCACCCTGCTGGGGCTGGTAGTGGCGCTGATGGGGCTGTACGGACCGCGCTGGCTGCGTGCACTGGTGCGCTTTTACATCGACGTGCTGCGTGCCATGCCGCTCCTGGTCTTTATGGTGCTGATCTACTACGCCCTGCCGTTCGTCAAGATCTTGCTGCCCGCCTTCACCTGCGCTGTTCTGGCCATTTCGCTGATCGCCTCGGCGTATGTGGCCGAGATCATCCGCTCGGGCATCGAGGCGATTCCGGTGGGGCAGTTCGAGGCCGCCCGCTCGCTGGGGCTGCGCGGTTGGGACGTCATGAGCACCGTCATTTTGCCGCAGGCCCTGAGGATCGTGGTGCCGCCGCTGACCGGCAACGCCGTCTCGATCATGAAAGACACCGCCATCGCCTCGGTGGTGGCCTTGCCCGAACTGCTTCAGCAGGCCACCTCTCAGCAGGCGTTGTCGGCCAATCCCACGCCGCTGGTCGGCGCGGCGCTGATCTATGTGCTGCTGCTCTTTCCGCTGGTGCGTCTGGTCAGCCGCTTCGAGGCCCAGGCCAGACAGCGGTCCAGCCGCTGAGGATGGAGCTGACGGTCCCGGCTGCTCAGCGAGTCCCTGCTGGGCAGCCCGTGTCGGGTCAGGCGTGCAGGCGGCAGTCCACTTCATCCATGCTGCCGATTCACGCGAGGTGGTCCCAGGCAGCAGCTCCACGCAGCCCGTCGTCAATTGTGACTTGAGTGAAGCAGTCTGCAAGCACAAGAACTCAAGCCCCAGGAGCCAAGATGAGGAGAACCGAATGAGCCTGATCATCAGCAACGGCACCGTGGTCACGGCAGAGGGCCGTTTTCAGGCCGACGTGCGCGTGGACGGTGGCAAGATCACGGCGCTGGGACGCGATTTGGCACAGTCCGGCGACGAGATCATCGACGCCAGCGGCCAGCACGTTTTGCCCGGCGGCATCGACGTTCACACCCACCTGTCGATGCCCTCAATGGGGACCGTCACGTGCGACGACTATTACAGTGGGCAGGTCGCGGCGGCGATGGGCGGCACCACCACACACCTCGACTTTTGCATCCAGCCCAAGGGGAGCAGCTTGAGGGCGGCGCTGGACACTTGGCACGCCAGGGCACAGGATCAGGCGGTCATCGACTACGGCTTCCATGTGGCCGTGACCGATCCGCAGCCGGCCGTGCTGGACGAGATTGCCACACTTCCGGATCAGGGCGTGACCTCGATCAAGCTGTTTCTGGCTTACAAGGACACCCTTCAGGTGGACGACATGGCGATGTTCCGCTGCCTGGAGCGGGCACGCGACGCCGGGGTGCTGACGCTGGTGCATGCCGAGAACGGCGACGCCATCGAGGTGCTGATGGCCGAGGCGATAGCGCGGGGCGAGACGGCGCCCAAGTACCACGCCCTGACCCGCCCGCCCGAACTGGAAGCCGAGGCCACCGGGCGGGCCATCGCGCTGGCCGAGGTGCTGGGCGCACCGCTCTACATCGTTCACCTGAGCTGCCGCCCGGCCCTGGCACAGGTGCGCGAAGCCCAGGCCCGGGGCGCGCGGGTCAGCGCCGAGACCTGCACCCAGTACTTCTTTTTTACCAAAGACGATCTGGACCGGCCCGACTTCGAGGGCGCCAAGTGGGTGTGCAGTCCGCCGCCCCGCGAGAAGGAGGATCAGGCGGCGCTGTGGGCAGCGGTGGGCGACGGCACGCTCAGCGTGATCAGCACCGATCATTGCCCCTTTCGTTTCGACACCCAGAAATCGCTGGGCAAAGACAACTTCACCCTGATTCCCAACGGCGTGCCGGGCATCGAGGAACGCCTGATGGTGCTGCATCAGGCCGGGGTACGCGGCGGCCATTTCAGCTTGGAGCGCTTCGTGGCCCTGACCGCCACCAATCCGGCCCGCCGCTTCGGCCTGAGCGGTGTGAAGGGCAGCGTCGCGCCGGGCTACGACGCCGATCTGGCACTCTGGGATCTGGAGCGCCCGCATACCATCACGGCGCAGACCAACCACAGCGCCGTCGATTACAGCTTGTACGAGGGCATGGCCGTCCGGGGCATGCCGGTGACGGTGCTGCTACGGGGTCGCCGGGTGGTCGATCAAGGCCGCTTGGCGGCGGAGCGGGGCAGCGGTCAGTTTCTGCATCGGCAACGCATCTGATCCGCAGTACAGGGTTTTGGTCTGGCGCGGTGTCTGCCGGGTCAGCTTGCTCCAGGCATGACCTCTTAAGTCACGCCCCCGCGCCTCAGGACTTATGGCCACGTGGATCGAGCGCTTCCCGCAGGCCGTCGCCGATCAGGTTGAAGGCCAGCACCGCCAGGAAAATGGCGAGGCCGGGAAACAACGCCATCCAAGGCGCGTCGGTGAGGTAGCCGCGTGCGGCGTTGAGCATTGACCCCCAGCTGGGGGTGGGCGGCTGAATCCCCAGGCCCAGAAACGACAAGCTGGCCTCCGCCAGAATGGCATTGGCAATCGCCAGCGAGGTCTGGACGATCAGTGCGCCGCTGATGTTGGGCAGCAGGTGGCGAACGATCAGGCGGCCGTCGCCCGCGCCCAGTGCCTGTGCGGCCTGAACATAATCGCGTTCGCGCTGCGACAGCACCTCGCCGCGCGTGATCCGGGCAAAAGCGGGCGCGGTCACGATGGCAATGGCGATCATGGTGTTTTGCAGACTGGGACCGAGGATGGCCGCCAGTGCAATCGCCAGCACCAGAAACGGCAGCGAGAGCAGCGCGTCGACAAAGCGCATCAGCAGGTCGTCGAGCCAGCCGCCGATGTATCCAGCGATCAGGCCAATGCTGCCGCCGAAGACCAGCGCCAGCGTCACCGAGATCAGCCCGGCGCTCAGCGACACCCGCGCGCCATACACCACCCGCGAGAAGATGTCGCGCCCCAGTTCGTCGGCCCCGAACAGGTGCGCGGCGCTGGGCGCGGCCCGCAGGTCGGCAAAGAAGATCTGCGCCGGGTCGAAAGGAGCCACTTGCCGGGCCAGCAGCGCCGCGCCCGCGAAAATCACGAGAACGACGATGCCGATGACGGCCAGTTTGTTGCCCAGAAAACGCCTCACGGGAGCAGGCAGGCGGCGCTTGGCCGGAGATGGGGGCTTGGAAAGCGTCGTGGTCATTATCTACACTCCATCAGTGGTAGCGGATGCGTGGGTCGACAGCTGCGTAGCCCAGATCCACCAGAAAGCTGACCAGAAACACCGCCACCGCCGAGACCAGCACCACGCCCTGAATCACCGGCAGGTCGCGGGTGAACACGGCGTCGACCAGCAGCCGTCCGAAGCCGGGAATACTGAAGATCTGCTCGGTGATGACGGCCCCGCCCAGCAGGCCGCCGAGTTGCAGGCCGAAAGCAGTCAGGAAAGGAATCAGCGCGTTCTTGAGGGCGTGTTTGGAGATGACCTGCCGCGCCGCCAGACCCTTGGCGTGGGCAGTTCGCACGTAATCCTGGTTCAGTGTCTCGCTCAGGCTGGAGCGCAGGTAGCGTGTCAGCACCGCTGCCGAGCCGACACCAAGCGTGACGGCGGGCAACAGCAGGAGCAGCAGATTGCGCCCCGGATCCTCTGCCAGGCTGGTGTAGCCGCTGGCTGGAATCCAGGCCAGGCGGATGCTGAAGAGGTAAATCAGCAAGATGCCCAGAAAGAAGTTCGGCAAGCTGATGCCCGACAGTGCCAGCAGCGTCAGCAGGCGGTCGATCCAGGTGCTGCGCCGCACTGCGCTGATCATCCCGGCAGGCAGCGAGATCAGCAGCGAGATCAGCATGGCAAACAGCGAGAGCTCCAGCGTGACCGGCAATTTCTGGGCAATCAAGCCGCTCACGCTGCTGTGATCGGTCAGACTGGTGCCGAAATCCAACCGCACGGCGCTGGTGAGCCAGCGCAGGTACTGCTGCGGCATTGAGCGGTTGAGGCCCAGCGAGTGCCGCAATTCGCTCAGCGCCTGCGGCGTGGCCTCCTGACCCAGGATCAGCCGGGCCGGATCGCCGGGCAGCAGCTTGACCATCGCGAACACGATGAGGGTGACGATCAGCAAGGTGGGAATGGCCGACAGCAACCGGCGCAGCGCGAAAACAGCCACTTGACCTCCTGGAACATGTGTCGAAGAAGAAGCGCTTTCTTGACTGAGCGGGCAGGCCCGGGCGGTGGCGTTGTGCCCAGAAACCAACGGGAGCGAAAGAGCGCATTTGGATGACTGTGCCAGAAGCGCACCCAGTCAATGCTCTGCACATGCTTTTTCAGAACGGCGACAAGGGCGGGAATTCGTCTGCCCCGCCCTTTCGGGATCTCCCCGCTTCCAAGCTGTTGCCTTATTTCAGATCCACGTCTTTGAAGCGCAAAATCCCATCTGGAATGGGCTTGAGACCGACCATTCCCTTGACGCTCGCCACCAGATTGCGCTGGAAATAGACCCAGGTGTAGGGCGTGTCGTTGATGATGGTGCCCAGCGCGACGTTGTAGGTGGCGACACGCGCCGACATGGCGTTCTGGGCACGGGCCTTGGCGAGCAGGCTGTCTACCGTCTTGTTGCTGTACCCGGCCTGGTTGTTGGTGCCGTCAGTCACGAAGAAGTCGTAGATGTTGCCGTCGGGATCAGGCCGCCCGCTCCAGCCGAGCATCAGGGCGTCATAGTCCTGTTTGTCGGCGCGGTCGAGCAACGTGCCGAATTCCACCTGTTCGATCTTGGCGGTGATGCCAGCCTGCGCGAACATCGCCTGATACACCTGCGCGAGCTGGATGGTGACGCTGCCGGGCGAGGTCAGCAGGGTGAAAGTCAGCGGTTTGCCGCCGAGTTTTTGCTTGGCGAGGGCAATGTCGGGCTTTTGCACCTTGATCGATGAGGACGCGGCGGCGGTGCCCGGCGGAAACGGCCCGGCGGCGGGCGTCACGGTGTCGTAGAAGATGCTCTTGGCAATCGCCTCGCGGTCGATGGTGGCCGCCACCGCCTGGCGGAAATTCTTGTTGTTAAACGGCGCGCGGGTCACGTTGAACCAGACGCCCTGAAAGCCGATGCCGGGATAGTTGAGCACACTGAATTTGGCGTTCTCCGCGAGTTTGCTGACATCTTTGGGATCAACCGGCGTGATGGCCTGCACCGCGCCCGACAGCAAGTTGGCGTAGCGCACGTCGCCGTCCGGGAAAGGCCGGTACACCAGCTTGTCGATCTTGGGCGCGCCGCCCCAGTAGTTCTTGTTGGCCGTCAGGGTGATGTTGTCCTGGCGCACCCGGCTGACGAAGGTAAACGGGCCGCTGCCCACCGGATTGTTCTGAAAATCGCTCCCGGCTTTCTTGGCCGCCGTGGGCGAGACGATCATGCCCGCCCGGTCGGTCAGCACCGCCAGCAGCGGCCCATACGGCTGCGACAAGCTGAGCTGCACCGTCTGCGCGTCGATGACCTTGACCTCCTTGACGCTGCTCAGCTCGTTCTTGCGGGCGCTGCCTTCCAGCGTGCGGTTGCGGTCCAGGCCGTATTTGACGGCGGCAGCGTCCAGCGGGGTGCCGTCGCTGAACTTCACGCCACTTTTCAACTTGAAGGTGTAGGTCAGGCCGCCGTTGGTCACTTTCCACGACGTGGCCAGCGCCGGTATCACCTTGAGGTTCACGTCCAGATCCACCAGTTTGTCGAAAATCTGGTTCATGACCTGGCGGTCGACCAGTGCGGTCGACAGCGCCGGGTCGAGTTTGGGCGGGTCGGCGTCCAGGCCCACCGTCAGGGTCTGCGCCGAGGCCAGACTGGTCAGCAGGGCAGCGCTCAGAAAAACCACCGGAAAGTGAACTCTACGCATCGTCTTCTCCTTGCTCGATCAGGGGGGCGGCGTGACGGCGAACGGACTGCATGTGCGTGTGCATGGCCTGACGGGCCGCCTGCGGCAAGGCGCTGGCAATCGCGTCGACCACCGCGCGGTGCTCCGAGATGGTCAATTCCGGTTGATCGCCCGCCACTTGGTTTCGCAACTGGGTCATCAGCGAGCGCAGGGTTTCGAGCACCAGCATCACCACCTCGTTTCCGGCGATCTGGGCGACCAGACTGTGAAAGAGCAGGTCCTCGTCACTCAGTTTGATGCGGCGCACGCGGGCGAGTTCCTGACGTTCGAGGGCGGCCCGGAGCTGGGCAATCTGGCCCGGTGTGGCGCGGGCAGCGGCCTGCGCCGCCACTTCCGGCTCGAGCATCTGGCGAAATTCGAGCAAGTGCACCAGTTTTTGCGGCGACCGGATCAGCATGCCCTGAAACGGCTGGGTCAGGTGGGCGGCAGACGGTTCGCGAACGAAAACGCCGGTGCCCTGACGCGCCTCCAGATGCCCGAGCGCTTCGAGACGGGCGATGGCGTCGCGCAGACTGGTGCGGGAAATATTCATCTGGTCGGCCAGCACCCGCTCCGGGGGAAGCCGCTGACCTGCTTCAAATGCTCCGCGCAAAATCAGGGCCAGGAGTTCTTCAGCCGCACTGGCGGTGAGTTTCTGCTGTCTGATCGGCTGCGCGGTCATCTCGCCTCCTTAGGCTCAAATTTTAGGTCCGGTGGTTGGACCAATAGGGTGTGAACCCAGCTTACGGTCCTGGCGCAGCGGCAGGTCTTCTTGTCTAGGCGGGTGGAGGGCACTGGGAAAGGCCCCCACCGTGCAGGTGAGCGGCAGGGGTAGGACGTTCAGCAGGCGCTGAAAACAAACGTATCGCTGGTGCCGCCGCACAACACGCTACCCGTCCGCTCGCCCAGGATGTCGCCCCCGTGACGGCTTCCAGCACGTCCCAGACCACCCTCAGGGTAAAGGCGCATTTGCGCTCACTGCCCAACGCAGACCGTGTCCTGGGTTTCGCCGGGGCACGGCCTTCGCCTGGCTGGCCTCGCGTCTGGGCTGAGGGTGTTCTCGACGCTGCTGATCATGGCCCTGAAGCAGACGATGGAGCTGTACTTGCCCAGTTGGTGGCGCAGGAATGCGGCGGTGGTGGGTGCAGTGGCGGCCATCACGGGAGTTCACCTCGGATAAAAGGGGGTGAGCCGGTGGGTGAGGTGGGCAGTGTGGCCATTGGCCGCCGATCTGGACGCTGCTCAGCGCCTTTGTCCGATGTGCATCCGCCGGAATTGTGCTTCCACAACTTCCCGCACTCCCCCCGGCGTCAGTCGTCCGGCAGGATTAACGGTGCGGTAACGCCCGGCAGTGCAAGCTGAGGATCAGCGTCCCTCAGGCGTCCACGTTCTTCTGCTCGGACCAAAGGAGCACCCATGCAGCATATCTTTCGTCTTATGAGCCGCTGGCCGTGAGGACCAGTATCAGGTCGCAAGCTCCCTCTCAGAAGACGGCCCTCACGTTAGGGCTGGTCACTGCATTGGGGATGACAGCGTACGAGCAGGCGTTCCCACGAGCTTCCATTACTGCCCAAGACAGTGCGTTGACCGGGGGGTGTTTCAGGCAACGTAATGGAAAAATGCTCTGGCGCTGCGCCAGCAGGGAACACGACGCAGTTGAGGAAAGCAGCTTTAGCGCCGCCTGACCAGCCCCCTCGGAGGGGTAATGGGAACAATGGCCCCCTCTTATCAGTGCAAATAGAGGTTGACTCGGAGTCTAAAAAATGAGATCGGGACGGCACATACGCACCGTCCCGATCTGACGTTGCTGCCGCTGCCTGAGACTGTCACCCCCCTCGCTGAAGGGCACGCAACACCGCGTGTCCCTACAAAATTGCTGCGCCCACACAAAAAATCACCGATGCCGAGCTGATTCCCGTATCCCTTATCCAGCTGCTGCAAACGTGCCGTACTTCAGCCGTTGGTAGCAAATGCTCAAACTCAACCGCTCACACAATTTCCGTCCGAGCCTCAGGTCCGCATTCGGCCTGCCCGTTTGACCCCACTGGTCGAGCAACGGGCAGAGGCTCTACGGCAGTAAGGGCAATGGCGGATGCGTCAACGCTGCTTCGGCCGCAGAATAAGGGGAATTGGGCACTGCCGTCACCGTCTTTGTCCCGCTTGGAGCCGCATGATTGATCTCAATAAACTTCCTGCCGTCGACCATGACAGCTTTGGCGACTTGATGCTCGACCTGGGGGATCGCCAGTCGGTGATGCTGTGGGGGCCGCCCGGCCTGGGCAAGACTGAAGTGGCCACCCGCTTCGCCCAGGACTACGGCTACCATTTCTTTAATTTGGTCGCGCCGATGATGGACGCCACCGACCTGCTGGTGCCCCGCTTTCTGCCCGGTACCAACACCACGGTGCGCTGCCCGCCACACGAACTGCTCCATCACCCACTTGCGGGCGAGGCGCAACAGCCCAGCTTCGTGCTGCTCGATGAACTCAACGCCGCCGAGGTCAGTACCATCAAGGCACTGTTCTCACTGATCAACGAGCGCCGACTCGGCAACGTGGTGCTGCCCAAACATTCCATCGTGGTGTGCATCGGCAATCCGCCCGAAACCAACTCGGGAGCCAGACCGCTGCTCGCGCCGATCATGAACCGGCTGCTGCACGTGCAGTTCCGGCTGAAGAACACCCGCAGCTGGCTGGGCTGGTTTACTGAGCGTCAGGAGCGCGAGCGTTTGGAGCCGCTGATCGCCCGCTACATTCAGCAGAGCGGCCTGAACAGACTCGTTGGGCGGCCCGGCGACGACGGCGAGATCAGCACCTCGCCGCGTGCCTGGGTGATGCTGGCCCGCGCCCTGTCGGCTCAGAGTCTTGGCTGGCCCGCCGCGCTGGAGCAGGCGGCTCTCGGCGACGCCGCCGGTTTGAGACAGGCCAGCGATACCCTGCGAACCATCGCCAGCGGGGCCGTTTCCGAGAATGACGCCGTGCTGCTGGCCAACTGGTGGATGACTCAGGCCCGCAGTATCCGGCTGGAGCCAATCTTGCGCGGCGAGTTGACCGCACCCTTCGATGCCGCTGACCGCCTGACCCTGCTGACGGTACTCAGTCAGCTGCGGGGCAAATTGGTGAGCGAGTTACCTGCTCTGGAAACCCAGCTCAATGCGGGCAGCCGCTTGCTGGCCGAGCAGGCTACGCGCGTCCTGCGGGAAACCGAACTGCGGGCACCGGAAGCCTTGCAGGCCTTTTTGGTCGGCAAGGAAAGTGAGGCGCTGCTGCCGGGTTGGTTTCTGGACGATCTGCTTCAGACCACCGCCAGCAGCGGAAACTGAGGCCCAGATGACCCGGCCGAAATTTAACTCGCCCAGGCCCTACATTCGCCAGCGCCCAGACGGAGCCACTGCACTGGGCGACGGCCAATTTCAGGTCATCATCCAGCTCCTGAGTTCCCAGTGGCCGCGTCAACGCAACGCCACCCGCCGCTTCGGTCAGCAGGCCCTCAAGCAACTCAACGCCGCAGACCGTGAACTCATGGGACTCTTGCCCATCAGCGGTCCCGTCCTCGTCTCACCTTGCGGTTGGAGTGTGGTTCCTACTGCGGGCACACAAGTGCTGCCGAAGGTAGTCGGCTTGGATATCACCGAGCTGGCCGCCTGGGGTGATTGGCTGCGTGAGGCTTATCTGACGGTGGTGCGCCGGAACCCAGCGCTGATCGTGCAGGCCAGCGACCTCTTGATGATGAGGCTGGAGGCACAGGGCTTCCAGACGCAGGAACAGGCCTTGAAAGCAGGGCGACTTCTTGAGCCGCTGCGGCTGGTGTCGGCAGCGCTCAGTCTCAGCGTGTCCGCCAGTTTTCCAGACAAGGCAGCCATTCAGGCGCTGCCTGCTCGCCTCAAGCTGACCGACAACCTCAAACGGCTCGAAGCGAGCGAAGTCATGGTGCAAGAGGTCGAACCCTGGGGGCCAGCCCTGTGGCCGTTCGCCTGGCATCCCGTCTTGAGCACCCTTGGGCACGACGAGGACGCTGCCCGCCTGCGGGCACTTCAAGGCCTGGGCGGCGCGGTATGGCACCACCCGGAGATGAAAGCGTTGGTAGACAAAGCGGCGCAGGCCCGTCAGCAGCAGACCCTGGAGCTACTCAAGTACCGCGCCGAACAGCGCCTGCAAGACACTCGACTGGCCGCTGGCCTGCTGAGAGCGGCAGACAACCCGGCCATTATCAGGCCCAACGCCCGCACCAACGCCCTGCAACTCAGCCTCCAAGACACCGCTGCTGCCATCCAGGCCGCCGTGTTGGGCCACGGGCATCCCAAGAAGACGTCGGTGGAATCCAGTGTCCAAAAATGGCTCTCGGCCTGGGGCCATCTGGACACGCTGCTGCCCGAACTGCGTCACCTGCGCTCTATGCTGCGGCTTGACCTCGATCCTCGCACGGCTGAGCGGCTGAGCATCCGGCTGGCGGCCTACGATCCCCGGCCCCATCCAGGTCGACCCTGGGGTGAGATCGTGGTCAATGTCATGAACGCCGAGCGCGGCCAGGGTGGCGACCTCGCGCGCGTGCTGTGCCGACTGGTGGTGTCGGCGGCGCTGCGGCAACCGGAACGTGGCCAGCACCGCCACGCCGTGCTGTGGTCAGCCGCCTGCACCATGATCAACGAGGCGTGGTTTGACGAACTCGGTCTGCCGCCGCTCAGCTCCCGGCTTGATCCCCAGCCCAACCGCGACGCTGAACTCGAGCGCCTGGGGAGTGCGGAGGCCATCTACGCCGAACTCCTGAAAAGGCAAGTGCGGGAACGTTCCCTGACCGGTTCGCGTGGCGCGGGGCTGAGCGACTTTCTCGCCGATGACGAGAACGCCTCGGCACTCACCGAAGACGAGGAAGAAGCGCTGAGAAAGGCCATTGGGCGTGGCTTGGAGGAGGCCACCTTTTTGCGGAACGCCGGGGAAGGTCACGGCGGGCTGGTGCGTGAACTGCGGGCGGTGGCCGCCGACCCAGTGGCCTGGCGGCCCAAGCTGTTGGAATGGACCTCGACGCATTACCCCAGACCCCAGCGCAAGGCACGCTGGGACCGGCTCTCTCGGCGCACCTCCTCTGATAGTCAGATGGCGCTGCCGAGCTTCCGTAATGAGGAGCGCAGCGGGGTGCAACTGGTGGTGATCGCCGACACCTCGGCCAGCATGGACGACGAAACGCTTCAGGAAGGCCTGGGGACCATCGTGCAGACCTGCGCAGTGCTGGAGATCGGGGCGCTCAGGCTCATCTCCTGCGACACGCTGGCCACGGACCACGGGGTAATGAGTCCCTGGCTTCTGAGGCAGGCGGTGAGGCTCAGCGGCGGGGGCGGCACTGAATTGCAGGACGGCGTGGAATTGCTCGATTCTCTTTCAAAGCCGTCCTCAGATCTGCGTTTCCCATCGGTGCCGCTCTCGACACCGCTGTTGATCTTGACCGATGGCCTTTTCTGGGAAAAAGTGGAGGTCAAGTCCGGCCGTCCGCATGCCTGGTTGCTGCCCAGGAATGCCCGCCTGCCGTTTCACACCACTGCGCCGGTGTTCACGGTCCGTAGACGCTAGCGCAAGTTCAGGTCGACCGTGGACCAACCGTCAGTTCGAAACGGTTGGACGGCCAGTCCCGGACAGAGCGACTGCTGGCACTGAACAGAGCCGATAGCGCAATGAATTCACTTCGTCCCCGTGCTCCTGCGGCGCTTGGTGGTGGACGCGGTGATTGGTTTTTTCCTGCTAGCCGCTCCGTTCGTGCGTTTGGCAGGCTGACTTACAGCGCGCTCGCTCGCGTCGGATGTTTTGGGTTTGGACGCCTTGAACGTGCCGTCCATCAGCGCCGCTACGGTCTGCGGGGTCAGATCTTCCGGCAGTACGTTGTCGGGTAAGGCGACGCCTTTGCCACTGACGACCAGTCCCGCCACGCCGCCGCGCACTTCCAGGACCGCTTCCAGATGCGGCAAGGGATACCGCGGCGAAAAAAGCTGAGCGGCGCGAATAGCCGGTGAAAGCGTGGCTTTCCAGATGCTGTCCAGATACGCCACGCGGCTGAGCGTTCCACTGGCAATCCTGTCCAGATCACCCTCCATCTGGGCCGTGAATTCAGCATTGACCAGTTGCGGCACCTGCTTCATCAGGTAACTGGCCACCAGCAAGCCGAGCGGCGTGACATGCAATTGCCGATTTCGCAACGCGACGTAGTTGCGCTTTTGCAGTGTCTCCAGGGTTGCGCCGTAGGTGCTGGGCCGCCCGATCCCGGCTTTCTCCATGACCTGCACAAATTTGCCTTCCGTAAACCGCGCCGGGGGGCTGCTTTTCTTCTCCTCCGCCTTGGCGTCTTTGAGAGAGAAACGCTCACCCACCAGCACCTTGGGCAAGGCCTGTTCCTCATCGCTGCTGTCCTGATCGTCATACAGCGCCGTGAAGCCTTTCTCGGTCAGCACGACTCCGGAAGCGTGCAGTGTGACCACACCCGCTTGAAGCATCACTGCGGTCTTCTCCCCCACGGCGTCCCGCATCTGCGAAGCCAGGGTGCGCTCGTAGACCAGACGGTAGAGCGCAAGCTCGTCTCCGCTGAGGCCCGTCTGTTCCGGGACCGCAAACGTTCCAGCCGGGCGGATGGCCTCGTGGGCTTCCTGGGCATTCTGGTTTCTGGTGGCGTACTGACGTCCCTCCTGCGGTAAAGCGGACGGCCCGAAACGGGTGGCGACCGCCTCGCGGGCCAGATGGATGGCCTCGTCCGACAGGTGCGGACTGTCGGTCCGGATATAGGTAATTCGCCCCTGCTCGTAGAGACTCTGGGCGAGTCTGGTGACCTGGGCCGCACCGAGCTTAAGTTTGGCGTTGGCCGCTTGTTGCAGTCCAGAAGTCGTCAGCGGCGGCGGTGGACGGCGCACCACTGGACTCAGCGTCACGGCACCGACGACGGCTTGCTGACGGTTCAGATACGAGATGAGCTGCGTGGCTTTTTCCTGATCGAGTTGCATGACATCCAGACCGGACTTGAGTTGGCCTGAAGCGCCAAAACTGGCGGCGGTCGCCAACGCCGTGCCCCTGATCGCCGTGACCTGGGCTTTGAAGGCAGGTTGACTTGCCACCACCACGCCTACCCGCCAGAAGGCAGAGGCAACGAAACTGAGCCGGGACTGTTCACGCTGCGAGAGGAGCATCAGGGCCGCCGACTGCACCCGGCCTGCCGACTGCGGGCCGCCGACGGCGTTCCAGAGCAGCGGTGAGACGCCGTATCCTGCCAGCCGGTCCAGGACGCGTCGGGTCTCCTGAGCGGCGACGAGATGGAAATCGATGGTTCTGGGATTGGCGACGGCCTGCCGGATGGCCCGTTCAGTGATTTCCTGGTAGGTGACTCTTTTGGCGTCTTTGCCGAGGCCGAGGAGGACGCTCAGGTGCCAGGCGATACTTTCGCCTTCGCGGTCCGGGTCAGCGGCGAGGTAGACGGCCTCAGCAGACTTGGCGAGTGCTTTCAAATCCTTGATGGTCTGGGCTTTGTCCTTGCGGGCCACGTAGATCGGCGCGTAATTGTTCTCGACATCCACACCGAGCTTGGCGAAAGTCGCGTCCTTGTAGCGCTCGGGCAGCACGTCTTTGCTGTTGGGAAGGTCGCGGACGTGGCCGAGGCAGGCACGGACTTGCCAGCCTTGACCGAGATAGCTCTGGATCTTTCTGGCCTTGGCGGGTGACTCGACAATCAGAAGTTTCATGGTGATGTATCTCGAATGATGCGCACCGGGGCCTTGGCACGCCGAGCGACATCCTGTTTGATTCCAGTTCGACTGCCGCAAACGCGGCAGATGTCAATGCTGGTGAGCGGTGACGTCCTGAGTCGCACGGACCCTACAGGAGAAGGGAGGCGTCTTGCGGAACGTCTGTTCTCGCCGAGGAAGCCGCTCGGACCAAGACTGAGCGGCTGTTCTCGACGATGCCAGATTCCGCAGTGCCCATTGGGCCAGCCGGTGATCCAGTGGGCCATACTGTCGTTCTCCTCGGAAGGGGGCGTGCGTGAGAGGCGGGTTCTCGTTGCAGTGAACAAGGTGCAGGTCCGCTTGAACCAGAAGAAGCAGGCTGACGGTAGTGGACCACTGCTCTCGTACAAACAGAACACCCGGTACATATTCTACAATGAACGAAGAGGGGTGAAGGCGGCCAGGCAACAGAGTGGGCAGAGCAGGCCATATACCCCTTTCCTCCCGAACAGGCGACTGATGTGGCCGGTGGGTTGAGATGCCGCCCAGGGCCGTACCCACTCCGGACGCCGTGTCGCTGTTCCAGAACTTCAGTGATTCTTGCGATTCGCGTGACCGGCCCAGCTGACCCGGCCATACTGCCTGGGCCATGTCGATCCCCTCCGAGTTTTCCGGTTTCGTGCAGGTGCGCGGCGCGCGGGAACACAACCTCAAAGACCTCTCGCTGCGGGTGCCGCGTGACGCGCTGGTGGTGTTCACGGGTGTATCCGGGTCAGGCAAGTCCTCGCTGGCTTTCGGGACGCTGTACGCCGAGGCGCAGCGGCGGTACCTCGAATCGGTCTCACCGTACGCCCGCCGCCTGTTCCATCAGGTGGGCGCACCCGACGTGGACGCCATCGAGGGCCTGCCCCCGGCGGTGGCCCTGCAACAGCAGCGCGGCGCGCCCACCGCCCGTTCCTCGGTGGGCAGCGTAACCACCCTGTCGAACCTGGTGCGGATGCTGTACTCGCGCGCCGGAACGTACCCACCGGGGCAGGACATCGTGTACGCAGAGGGCTTCTCGCCCAACACGCCCGAGGGGGCCTGTCCGAATTGCCATGGCCAGGGCCGGGTCTACGAGGTGACCGAGGCCTCGATGGTTCCCGAGCCGTCGCTCACCATCCGGGAGCGGGCGGTCGCGGCCTGGCCGCTGGCCTGGGGCGGGCAAAACCAGCGCGATATTCTGGTGTCGCTGGGCATCGACGTCGATGTGCCGTGGCGCGAGTTGCCACCGGAGACCCGCGAGTGGATCCTGTTCACCGAAGAGCAGCCGGTGGTGCCGGTGTATCCAGGCCTGAGTCCCGAGGAAACCCGGAAGGCGGTGAAACGCCAGCTCGAACCCAGTTACCTGGGCACCTTCAGCAGTGCCCGGCGGCACGTCCTGCACACCTTCACAAGCACCGAGAGCGCGGCGATGCGGCGGCGGGTGCAGCAGTACATGATCTCGGCGGAGTGCCCGGTCTGCCATGGCAAACGGCTGCGCCCGGAAGCGCTGGCCGTACGCTTCGCAGGCTACGACATCACGGAGTTCTCGCGCCTGCCGCTCAAACAGGTGGCCACGCTGATGCGCCCCTACGCCGCCGGGCAGGAGGAGGGGCACGCGCAGCTCGTCCAGCAGCGCCCCGAGCAGGCCCTGGCCCGGCAGCGCCTGACCGAGGACCTCGTCGCCCGGCTCAGTGTGCTGCTGGACCTCGGGCTGGGCTACCTGCAACTGGAGCGCTCGACGCCCACCCTCTCGCCCGGCGAGTTGCAGCGGCTGCGCCTGGCGACCCAGCTGTATTCCAACTTGTTCGGCGTGGTGTACGTCCTTGACGAGCCTTCCGCCGGGCTGCATCCCGCCGACACCGAGGCGCTGCTCTCGGCGCTGGGCGGCCTGAAGGCGGCGGGCAACTCGCTGTTCGTGGTGGAACACGATCTGGACGTGGTGCGCCGCGCCGACTGGCTGGTGGACGTCGGACCGGGAGCCGGGGAGCAGGGCGGTGAGGTTCTCTACAGCGGGCCACCGGAAGGGCTGCGGGACGTGGAGAATTCTAAAACCGCCGAGTACCTGTTCAGAACCGCTACCCAGGAAGCGCGGCCGCCACGCCTGCCCACCGGCTGGCTGGAACTGGGCGGCGTGACTCGCCACAACCTGCAAAATCTCAGTGTCCGGTTTCCGCTGGGCGTGCTGAGTTGTGTGACCGGTGTCTCGGGTTCAGGCAAGTCCACGCTGGTCAGTCAGGTACTGGCCGAGACGCTGGCGGCCCACCTCGGTCAGGAGAAGAACGGGCAGGTCGGTGATTCACAGGATGACGAAGACCTTGGCGATACCCAGTCGCCCGCCGCCGCTGCACATCTCGGCGGCGACGTGGCCTCACTGACGCGGCTGGTGCAGGTGGACCAGAAGCCGATCGGGCGCACGCCGCGCAGCAACATGGCGACCTACACCGGCCTGTTCGATCACGTCCGCAAGCTGTTCGCCGCGGCCCCGCTGGCCCGCGAGCGCGGGTACGGGGCGGGGCGTTTTTCCTTCAACGTCAAGGGCGGGCGCTGCGAACATTGCCAGGGCGAGGGCTGGGTGATGGTTGAACTGCTGTTCCTGCCCAGTGTGTACGCGCCCTGCCCGGTCTGCCACGGGACGCGCTACAACGACCAGACCCTGGAAGTGCAGTATCAGGGCCGCACCATCGCAGGGGTGCTGGGCATGACAGTGGACGACGCCTGGAATTTTTTCCGGAACGATCCGGCAGTGTTCCGCAGCCTGGACACCCTGCGCGAGGTGGGCCTGGGGTACCTGCGGCTGGGACAGCCCGCCACTGAACTTTCCGGTGGGGAAGCGCAGCGCATCAAACTGGCCACCGAACTGCAGCGCGCCGGACGGGGACAGACGCTCTATATCCTGGACGAACCCACCACGGGCCTGCATCCCGCCGACGTGGAACGCCTGGCCCGCCAGCTCGCCCGGCTGGTCGAGGCCGGGCACACCGTGATCGCCGTGGAGCACGACATGCAACTCGTCGTCGGCAGCGACTGGGTGATTGATATCGGCCCCGGCGCGGGCGACGAGGGGGGCCAGCTCGTGGCGCAGGGGACGCCCCAGCAGGTTGCACGGACGCAGGGCAGCCGGACCGCGCCTTACTTGGCGCTGGCCCTCGGTGAAGCGGAGCTGACTAAGAGACGGAGATGATGAGTGGGCGGTCAGGTCCGGCGCAGTGCTCCTCACCTTTGGTCGCTCTGCTTCTGGGTGACGCCGTGCTACGGAGCGCCAGACGGAATTCGGGCGGCGCGAAAAAGACAGCACCTTTGTCAGAACGGTCCTGAACGTTTCGAAGGGAGAACTTTGATGAACGATCTGACCGACGCTGACAAGACCCCTCGCCACGTGGCCTGTTCGGTCCAGTCTGCCGGTGTGCCAGGCGGGCGTCTGAAGCCGTCTCAGGGTGCAGTGTCACCCGGGCGGCGCGGATAACCATGACCTCACAGCTGAGCATCCTGGAGCGGGTGCTGGTCCAGCCGGAAACCGCCGGTCCACAGGACCTGCTCGCCATTCGGGCGGCGAATCTGGGCGGTGCGCTGCGTTCGAGGCTGCCGCACCACCATCCGCTGCGCGCGGCGCTGCACGCCGACGCCCTGAATATGGGGCTGCGGCACGCTCAGGTCCGGGCCGAGCTGAGGGCATTGCTGCGCGTCTGGGCGGGCGAGGGCATCGACGCCCTGCTCTTCAAGGGGTTTTCCCTGGCGGAATTCGATTACGCTTCAACTGGAGAGCGGATCTACGGTGACGTGGACGTCCTGCTGCCGGAGCAGCCCAGCGTCGTCTGGCGGGCCGCCCACCTGGCGATGGCGCACGGCTGGCGCAGCGATGGGCAGCACGCCGATCCCTCGATCTGGACCCACGAGACCATGCACCTCTTCAGCCCCAGCGGGCACGTGCGGTTGGACGTTCACCGCTGCGTGGTGAGCTTGCGGTCCGGCGTGACGTTGCAGCAGGCGCGGGCACTCACCACCGGTCTGTGGCGGCGGGCGCAGCGACTGGACTGGGACGGCTTTCCCGTCCGGCTGCCCCATCCGCTCGACGACGCCGTGCTGAACGTGGTGCTGGCGCGCAGCTGGGGCGGCGACAGCGGCGGCCTCAAACCTGCCGACTACCTTGACCTTCAGGTGCTGTGCGGGCGACACGGGCTGAGCATGGCCGACCTCGCCGGGCACGCGGCGAAGCTGGGCGCGGCGCAGACCTGGGCCGCGTTCCGGCAGGTGTGCGATCCCTCGGCGGGGCGGCTGATCCTCGACCCGACCCGGACCCGGCCCATCATTCTGGCCGGGCTGCGCGGCGACGGCCTTCACCCCCGCTTGGCCCGCTGGCGCGCGGCTGGCCGATCTGGAGCGGGGGTGGCCCCTGCTGCCCATTTCATTGCTCGACACGCTGGCGGCGCGCGCGGCCACGGCGCGGGGCGCTGATCCGCAAGCACATCTGCGCCGCTGGACCCCAGGCGGCCCGGCACGCCACTTGCCGCTGGGCACGCTTCAGGACCGGATCATGGTCGTCGGCTGGTGGGCCACGCTGTTCTATCCCCGCCAGAAACGCCGGGGCATCTGCGTGCCGCGTGCCTACGCCAGTTACCGCAGCCTGCGCCGCAGCGGTCACCCGGTGCGCTTCGTGAGTGGGGTGGCGGCAGGACCAAGCGGGGTGTACGGCCACGCCTGGATCGAGGACGACTGGGGCCACATTGAAGCCTACAACGAACCGGATAACCGCCGCCGCTTCCGTGAACTGTTCAGCTTTCCGCCGGCGAAGTGAATGCGAGGAGGCCGCGCACCGCAGGCTCCACCTGCTCGCGCGTCAGCGGGTGCGGCGAGAGCAGCCTCAGCAACTGAGCCACGCCGCGCTGAACCTGCTGGCGGGCCGTGAAGGTGAGCGGCACCCCGGTGGTTTCCCAGAGCACCCGCACCCGCTCCGGTGGCGTGAGGAGGTCCAGCTCAGCGGGCCGGAGCAATAGCAGCTGAACCAATCGGGTGGCCTGCGGCGAACCGGTTTGCAGCGGTATGCGGAGCTTGCCGTGCCCGTCGCGCTCCCAGGCCACAGCGCCGGGCAGCCGCTCGGGCGCGAACCTTGCCAGGCTGTCGTCGTAGACCCGCAGGTGGGTGTCGAGTCCCCGGATCTCGCCGCTCGCCGGATGCCAGAAGGCGCGGTCTTCGGCAATGACCTGCATTCCGGCGGCGGACAGCCGCAGCGCCGCCGTGCTCTTGCCCGCGCCGCTGACCCCAGTGATCGCCACGGCCCGTGACCCGGAAGCCACCACCGCCGCATGAAGCGGCAGCCAGCCGCCCGCGCGGTGAAGCTCAGTGAACATCAGCGCCCACACTTCGGGCGACGCGCCGTCCGGACGGCAGCGAACCTCGGCGTTGAGCGGCCCGGTCCGCGCCCAGAGCTGCTCGCCGAGCCAGAGTTCGTCGGCGGCCACCCGGATCTCCAGTGGCCGCTCCAGCAAGCTGACCCGCTGGGTCACGGCATCTCGGGGCGGCGGCAGCGGCCCCAACGTCAGGGAGACTTCACGGCCGGTCGCGCCTGCCCGGGTCTGCCAGAACTCGCGGAGCTGAATGTCCAGCTCAGGAGGCAGCGCCGAGGAGACCTGCAGATCGAGGCTCTGCCAGCGCAGGAAAGGCCGCGCCGTGCTCAAGTCAGGAACGCCAGCTGACGATTCTGAAGGTCCAGCAGGAGCGCGTGGACATCCTGGCCTGCCTGCTCTGGGGAAAGGTCGTATTGAGCGGTCAGCAATCCAGCGAGCGCCGCCTCGGTCCGGGGCAGGGCCTGCCAGACGAGCCGACCCGAGGGATTGAGGCTGAACATCTGATTGCTGGTGGGATGCATCAGTACCAGTTCGTCGTCCAGAGCGGTCACTAAAACTTCAGCGTTGGCCTGCCACATGCCCAGACTGTACCTGACCCGCGTCGGTTCCAGCGCAGGGCAGCGCGAGCGACTCAGTCGTGGGCCGGGTCGCTCGCCACGACGCGCACGTCGCTGGGTACAATCGGGCGGTCATAGCGCACGAACCGCGCTGCCAGCGGCGCCAGCGCCAGCGCCGAGGCCAGGCTGCCTTCGCCGCTCAGCTCGCGCCCGCCCTCGGGAAGTCGAAGGTGCAGTGTGGCGGTGCGGTGAAAATTGAGCAGGCTCAGCACCCACCCATCCTCGCCGCTCGACACGCCCACATCCAGTTCCAGCGGCAGATCGCTGACGGCCGCCCCCGCCGCCGCGAGAGCGCGGCGCAGCAGCCAGGCGATGTCCTCCCGCGCCAGATCGGCGGCCAGATAATACGACCGCCCCTTTCTAAAAACATGCTCGGAGATGGCCGCGCCGCCCGCCAGGTAATCCTCGGTGAACTGCGCCAGTGCCCGGCCACCGCTGAGATGCAGCTTCTCGGCCCAGGTGCTGGCCCGCGCTTCCCGGCCATCCTCCAGGCGCAGGCCCAGCGTCTCACCGGGGGCCAGCGGCAACCATTCCTCCACCCAGGCCCCCAGCACATCGCGCAGCAGCGCCGGGTAGCCGCCCAGCCCGATCTGCTCATGCTCGTCCACGATGCCGCTGAACGGTCCCAGCACCAAGTGGCCGCCGCGCTGCACGAACGAGCGCAGATTCCCGGCGCTCTGGGCCGTCAGGAGGTAGGCGTTCGGCGCGATCACGGCGGCGTACCCATTCAGATCGCTGCCAGGCCAGACCAGATCGACGCTCTGCCCCAGGCTCCGCAGCGCCGCGTAGTACTTCAAGACCACCGGCATCTGGCGCAGATCGGCGCTGGGCTTGCTGTCGATTTCCAGCGCCCACCAGCTCTCCCAGTCGAACAGCAGGGCCACCTTTGTAGGAACCCCCATCCGCGCCAGCCCTTTCAGGTCGCGCAGCTCCGCGCCGAGGGCCTTGACTTCCTGCCAGGTCCGCGACTGCTCGCCCACATGCGGCAGCATGCCGCTGTGGTACTTCTCGGCCCCGGCCCTGGACGCCCGCCACTGGAAATACATCACTGCGCTGGCTCCGTGCGCCACGGCCTGCAAGGAATCCAGCCGCATCAATCCAGGCCGCTTGGGCGCGTTGCGGGTTCGCCAGTTGACAGCGCTGGTGGCCTGCTCCATCAGCAGCCAGCGCCGCCCACCGCCCAGCGAGCGCACCATATCGTATTGCAGCGCGGCCTCCACATGACTGTGTGGGTCGGCGGGATCGGGGTAGGCGTCCAGACTGACCACGTCCTCACGGCTGGCCCACTGGACATAGTTGACATTCTTGAGAAAACCCAGGAAGTTGGTCGTGACCGGCACGTGCGGCGTCAGCTCGCGCAGCACGGCCACTTCCAGTTCGTAGAGGCTCAGCAGGTTGTCACTGGAAAAACGCCGCCAGTCGAGTTGTTGGGCCGGGTTGGCGTAGGTCGGAGCCTGGCGCGGCGGCTGGATCTCGGCCCACCGATGGTACTGCTGGCTCCAGAAGGCGGTGCCCCAGGCGGCATTGAGCGCGTCGATGTCGCCGTAACGTCCGCGCAGCCAGCCTCTGAACTGTTCGGCGCACAAGTCGCAGTAGCACTCGCTGATATGGCACCCGTACTCGTTGTTGACATGCCACAGCCGCAGCGCCGGGTGGTCGCCGTAACGCTGCGCCATCGCCCGCACCAATGCTCGCACCGCAGTCCGGAAGCCCTGATGACTGGGACAGTAGAGCTGCCGCCCACCGACTTCCAGGCGCACCCCGTCCCAGGTGACCGGTCTGGCATCGGGGAATTGGACGAACAGCCAGGGCGGTGGGCTGGCGGTGGCGGTGGCGAGGTTGATGCCTACGCCACCCGCGTGCAGCAGGGCCATGACCTCGTCAAGCCAGCCGAAATTGAAGGCGGCCTCAGGCCCGGCTTGCAGCTTGGCCCACGAGAAGATACCCAGCGAGACGAAGTTGACGCCCGCTTCCTGCATCAGCCGCACATCCTCGCGCCAGATCTCGGGGGGCCACTGCTCAGGGTTGTAGTCGCCGCCGTAAAGGAGCTGGTCGGGGTTGAACAGGTTGGTCATCGGATTCTCCTGAAGAAGGATTCATGGCTACAGCACCGTTTGTCTTCAGACCGCGCGGAACAGTCAGGCGTTCTCAGGGAAACCTGCAGCACTGCAAAGCAGATGAGGCCCTTATCCAGCAAGTGAACTCTCAGTCACCCGTCACCCTTCAGGGCTGACCGACGGGAGAGATGGAGGTGCAGCAGCCTGTCGTTCCTGGTCAAGACGCGCGGGAGGATAATTTTTCAGAGAGTAGGTCAAGGCGGTGACCGTGTCAATTCGGGGCGGGCGACCTGCCGGAGATCCGTGCCGGGCTAGAGTGGGAGCCGTGAGTATTTTGCAGTCGTTCGCCTGGTGGAGCTTTCACCGGCCCCACACAGACCCCGCCGCCCTGCTGCGCGCCGCCGCCGACACCGGCTATGCGGGTGTCGATCTCATCGACGAGGCCCTCTGGCCGCTGGCCCAGTCGTTCGGCCTTCAGATCGCCGCCGTGAATGGCCACGCCTCGATCACCCACGGCCTCAACGACCCCACGCAGCACCGCCGCATCGAGCGAGAACTCCTCGCCAATCTGCGCCTCGCCGAGCAGTACGCCATTCCCAACCTGATCGTCTTCAGCGGCAACCGCCACAGCCCGAACCGCTCCGGCACAGACGAATCGTCCGGCCACGACGCTGCGGTGGAGGCGCTGCAAACCCTGGCACCGCACGCCGAGAACGCGGGGGTGACGCTGGTGCTCGAACTGCTCAACAGCCGCGTCGACCATCCCGGCTATCAGGCCGACCGCACCGACTGGGGCGTCGGCGTCGTAGAGGCGGTGGCCTCGCCGCGCGTCAAGCTGCTCTACGACGTCTACCACATGCAGATCATGGAAGGCGATCTGATCCGGACCATCGGGCGTCAGCAGGACCACATCGCGCATTACCACACCGCCGGAAATCCTGGGCGTGGCGACCTGGACGATCAGCAGGAGATCCAGTACGCTCCGGTGCTGCGGGCCATCCGTGACACGGGCTTCGGCGGCTTCGTCGCGCACGAATTCATTCCCGGCGGTGATCCGGCCACGGCGCTGCGGCAGACCTTCGAGTTGTGTCAGGCACACCTCGGCTGAGGGACGCGGGGGCAGCACGTTTTTTGGGAAGTCTGTCTTTGATGTGGTTCAGGCGACTTCTGGGAAGTTGTCGAGGTGAGTCGGCCCGGTGTTGGCCGACTCCAGGCGGCCCGGCCAGCGGTTCCCAAGCGCACAACCGAATGGATTCAGAGCGTGCGGTGAAACAGCGGCCGAGTCACGGGATACAGCTGCTGGAAGCGCCCGAACTCGGCTGTGTAGAGGTCACGACGCGCGGCGTCGACGTGGAAGCGCCGAGCAGGTTGGCGACCGAGGACCTGCTGGCGGTAGGCGGCCAGCGAGTCGCTCCAGCCCAGGGAGGCAAACGCCGGATAGGCGCTGCCCAGCACCGGCAGCAGCGAGGCCTGCTGCGGCACCAGCACGTCCGTCCCCAGTACATCGGCGACGATCTGGCACCACACCGGGCTGCGGCTCCCGCCGCCCAGCAGCGTGAGGGCCTCGCCGCCACCGGGTCGCGCGGTGGCCCGCAGCGGCTCGGCGGTGGCCCGCAGCGCGTAAGCCACGCCCTCCAGCGCCGCCCGCGCCAGATCGCCGGGGCCAGTCTCGCTGCCGATGCCGAGGTAGACCCCGCGCGCTTGCGGGTCGTCGACCGGTGAGCGCTCACCGGCCAGATAAGGCAAGCACAGCAAGCGGGCGGGCGCAGCGCGGCCCACCAGATCTTCGAGCGCCGCATCATCACCGCCCGCAAAGACCTGCGCCGCCCAGCGCCAGACCGACCCGGCATTGGTGAGCGGGGCGACCGCCAGAACGGCCGAGGCGCTCAGCAGCGGCAGCCGGAACACCCCAGGGCGGGCCGCTTCAGGCCGCGTCACCACCCCGATGAAGCCGCTGGTGCCGAGGTAGACGTGGCGCTCGCCGAGCTGGGCCTGGCCCGCGCCCAGCGCCGTGGCCCCCGCGTCACCGATGCCGGTCAGCACCGGCAGGTTCAGCGGCAAGCCCAGCTCAGCCGCCGCCGCCGCGTGGACCCGTCCGGCCAGGGCGGTAGGCCAGCACAGTGCAGGCAACTGAAGATCAAGGCCCAGCTGGGGGAGCCACGCCGCCATCCAGCTTGAGCTTTCCAGGTGATACAGCCCGGTGGTGGCCGCCGCCGTGTGGTCGGTAACGTGAGCGCCGCACAGCCGCTCGATCACAACGTCCTTGGCCCCGATGTGCAGCCGGGGCCGTTCCAGCAGCACTTGCGGACGGTGGCGTTTGAGCCACAGCAGTTTGGGCAGGATGGACGCGCCGCCGTGCGGATTGCCCGTCACCTGCGCCGGATCAGCGCCCAGCAGCGCCGTCAACTCATCGGCTTCCAGCTCGGCGCGGGTATCCGAGTACAGGATGGCGGGGCCGGTCTGCGTGCCCCGGCGGGTCAGCACCAAGTCCTGCATCTGGCCGCTGAGACTCAGGGCGCACAGTGCGCCCAGCTGCACGCCGCTGTCCTGCCAGGCCCGCACCACTTCGCGGCAGGCCTGCCACCACGCCTGTGGGTCCTGCTCGACCTGGCTCGGCGCGGGGCGCTGCGTGACGAGGGCCACCTGATGCTCGGCCAGCACCTCCCCGCTGCGGCTGAGGACCACGCCCTTGACGGCGCTGCTGCCCACGTCGAGCGCCGCCACTGCCTGCTCACGCCCTGCGGGATTGCTCACTGCCGCGCGCCCGTGCCGAGCCGCTGCACGGTGACGGCCAGAATGACGATCAGGCCGGTGATCACGTCTTGCAGGTAGGTCGGAACCTGCAAGATGGTCAGGCCGTTGGCCAGCACGCCGATGATCACCGCTCCCACCAGCGTGCCGAACACGTTGGGAATGCCGTCCTTGAAGGCCGTCATGCCCAGAAAGGCCGCCGCGTAGGCGGGCAAAAAGAGGCCGTTGCCGCCGGTGGGCTGGGCCGATCCCAGCCGCGAGGCCAGCAGCGCTCCGGTAAAGGCCGCCAGCAGGCCCGACAGCGCAAAGGCCAGCGTCTTGGAGCGCCCGGTGTTGATCCCGGCGATTCGGGCGGCGCTCTCGTTGCCGCCCACCGCGTAGATGCGGCGGCCCGGCGGGGTGTGCGTCAGCAAAAACCACACGGCGACGATGACCGCCAGCGTCACCAGCGACAGGGCCGGGATGCCCAGCAGCGTTGCCCGGCCCAGCGCCGGAAAGGCAGGCGGAATGTTCTCGAAAACGGTGGAGCCGCCGGTCAACCAGAAGGTCAGGCCGCCCAGGACCGTGCCCACCGCCAGCGTCGTGATAAACGAGAGCAGCCGAAACGAGGTGATCAGCAGGCCGCTCACCAGACCGGTGCCCAGCCCGGCCAGCCCGGCCAGGGCGAAACACAGCGCAACCGGCACGCCCCGCACCGCCAGTTGCGCCGCCACCACCCCACCGAGGCTGGCCAGCGCCCCTACCGACAGATCGAACTCGCCCGCCGCCATCACGACGGTGGCCGCCGTCGCCACGATCACCAGAAAGGCGATCTGGCGGGAGATGTTGAGCGCGTTTTCTACGCTGAAAAAAGCCGTGGGACTGAGCGCGCTGAAGCCGGCGATGATCAACGCGGCGGCCACCAGCGTGCCGTAGCGGCGCAGCCAGCGCGTGAACATCACGCTCCTAGACGTTTCAGGAAGCATTCGCCACCGCCCCGGAACCGCCAGATCCCCCGGACTCCGCCACCGCCGGGCCGTAGCAGGCCCGCAAGACAGCGTCCTGGGTCAGCGCCGCGCCTTCCAGCAAAGCCACGCTGCGCCCGGCGCTGAGCACCAGAACCCGCTGCGCCACCTCCAGCAGTTCGCCCAGATCGGAACTGACCAACATCACGCCCGCGCCGCGTGCCGCCTGGTCGCGCAGCAGGGCGTGAATGGCCCGGCGGGTCAACACGTCCACCGCCTGGGTCGGCTCGTCGCACAGCCACAGGCCGGGTTGCTGTGCCAGGGCACGGGCCAGCACCACCTTCTGCTGATTGCCGCCGCTGAGTTCGCTGGCGCGCTGCTCGACGCTCGCCGCGCGAATGTGCAGGTGCTCCACCGCCTGCTGGCTGGCTTGGTGCTCACTGGCCCGGCTCAACACGCCGCGCCGGGTGTGCTGAGCGAGGGTGGCCAGGGTGACATTCTCGCGCAGGCTCATCTGCCCCACTAGCCCGTGGGCGCGGCGGTCTTCGGGAATCAGCACGGCGCTCGGCCTGGGCGCGGCCCACTGCAACGTGCCCGCCGAGGACTTGCGCAGGCCCGCCAGGGTTTCGAGCAGTTCGCTGCGGCCCGCTCCGGCCAGCCCGTAGACGCCCAGAATCTCGCCGCTGTGCAGGGTAAACGAGACGTCTTGCACCCGCCCGTCACGGCTGGCGAGGTGGTGGGCGCTTAGCAAGGCTGCGCCGGGGGGCCGGGGCGGTTGACCGATCGGAGTCGGCTGGTCTGCCAGCGGGCCGCCCTCCGGGGCCACACCCGACATGGCGCTCACCAGCTGCTCGGCGCTGGCTTCCCGGCGTCCAAACGCCGCCGCCACCTGACCGCCGCGCAGCACCGTGACCCGGTCGGCCAGATCGAGGACCTCGTCCAGCCGGTGAGAGACATACAGCGCGGCACAGCCCTCGGCACTCAGACGGCGGATCAGCGCGAACAGCAGCTGGGCGTCATGGTCGGTGAGCGAGGCGGTCGGCTCGTCGAGAATCAGCAGTCGGCCAGGCCGCATCACCGCCCGCAGCAACTCGGTGAGGGTGCGCTGGGTCGGCGTCAGGTCCTGAACCAGCACCGAGAGCGGCAGATCCAGGCCCAGCTCCGCTTGCCGCCGCTGCGCCGCTGCGCGCATGGCCCGCCAGTCGATTCGCCCGGCCCGCTGCGGATAAGGCCGCCCCAGGTACAGATTTTCCAGAGCGCTGAAGCCTGCCACCAGTTGCCGCTCCTGGTGAACCGCCCGGATGCCGAGGGCCTGCGCCTGCGCCGGACCAGCAAACCGCACCGGCTGGCCGTTCCAGCGCAGCTCGCCACCGCTGGGCGCAGTCACGCCGGTCAGCACCTTGATGAGCGTGCTCTTGCCCGCGCCGTTCTCGCCCACCAGCGCGTGAATTTCACCGGCCCGCAGGCTCAGGTCCACGCTTTGCAGCGCCGCCTGATCCCCGAGCGACTTGCTGAGGCTCCTCAGCATCAGCAGCGGCGGCGCTCCGTCGGGCGGGGTCAAGGTTTGCGGGTGACCAATGACGCCGGGGCGTAGAGTTCGGTGGCGATGACCGGCTGGCCCTTGAAGACCCGGTCGATTTGCTGCGCGACCAGCACCGCCATCTGCGGAAAGTTCTGCTTGAGGGTCGCGATGATCGGCGAGCCTTTCTGGATCATGTCGGTGGCCTGACTGGTGCCGTCGATGCCGGTGACTTTGATGCCGGTGCGCCCCGCAGCCTGAATGGCCTGCGCCGCACCGATGGCCGGTTCGTCCCAGCCGGTCCAGACGGCGGTGATGGCTCCCTTGCCGGGGTTGGCCAGCAGGATATTCTCCATCTGCTGACGTGAATTCTCGATGGGGCCGGGAACCTGAACCTGCTGCTCGGTGACGACGTGAATGCCCGGATAATTTTTCAGCGCCGCGTCGAGCGCCTGGGTGCGCTTGAGCACGCCGGGGTGGGGGCGGTAGGTCAGCACCACCAGATTGCCCTTGCCGTTCATGGCCTTGAACAGCAGATTGGTGATGCTCTTGCCCATCGCGGCGTTGTCACTGGTGGCGTTCATGGCCATGCCGGGGATGTAGCCGCTATCCAAGCCGAACACCGGAATTTTGGCCGCATTGGCCGACTGAATCTGGGTTTTGAGCGGGTTAGGGTCGGTACTGACAATGACGATGGCGCTGACCTTTGACGAGATCACGTCCTCCATCCGGCTGGCGAGCTGACCCATGTCGCCCTTGGTGTCCACGACGTTGGTCTTCCAGCCGCGCTGCTTGGCCTGATCTTGCAGAGAAGCGATCATGGCGTTGGTCGTCACCGACTGCTGAAAGGGCGTGAGGATGGCGACCGTTTTGGGATCGGCGGCCAGGGCGCTGGGCAGCAGCAGGCTCAAGGTCAGGGCGGCGGTCAGATGGCGGGCACGGCGATTGGGCATGGCTTCTCCTGTGGGTCAGTACAGCATACGCAAAATCGCTCCCCGGGCAGCTCGGCACGGGTCCAGTCGAGACGTCGGGCCGCCGCGGCCGCACAACCCGGAGGATTTCACCGGGCCGAAGTGTCATACTGCTCTCAATCTATATGCCTCCTTCGGATGTCCTAGAGTTCAAGTTGTTGGGTGTTGCGGCGCTCAACCTGGGCCCGCTGGAGTTGACGCCCTCGGTGCGCAAGGGCCTGGGCCTGCTGGCTTACCTGGCACTGGAAGGCCCCACCGACCGCTCCCAGTTGGCCGATCTGCTGTGGACGGAACTCAGCGAGAGTGACGCCCGGCGGAATTTGCGTCAGGAACTGTGGCGGCTGCAGCGCTCAGCGCTCTCCGGCTGGCTGGACATCAAATCCGAGAGCGTGGGCCTCACGGCTGGCGTGCACACCGACGTCGCCGCCTTTCACGACGCACTGGCCGCCCACGACCTCAGCCGCGCGCTTGCCGCGTACGGGGGGCCGCTGCTGAGCCGTTTCGAGCTGCAAGGCGCAGGCGGGTTCGAGGGGTGGCTCTCCGAACGTCGGGACAGCCTGACGGCGCTGTGGAAAGACGCGGCGCAGCGCCACGCCGCCGCGCTGGAAAGCGCGGGCGATCTGCGCGGCGCACTGGGGTTGCAAGTTCAGCTACTGCAAGACGACGAGTTTCAGGAAGTTCACCAGCGCGAGGTCATCCGGCTGCAACTGGCGCTGGGCGAACGCGCCGCCGCGCTGGGACGCTACGAGCGCTACGCAACCCTGCTCAAAAGCGAACTGGGTCTGGAGCCGCTGCCGGAAACGCGGGCGCTGGTCACCGCCCTGAATACGCCCCAGCCGCTGGTCCCCAGCCCTGACCCGGGTCCGGTCTCCGTGCCGCGCCTGGAACTGCCCCTGGTGGGCCGCCGCGCCGAGTGGGCCGCCCTGCAAGATGACCCCGCCGCCCTGACCATTCTGGTGGGCGAAGCGGGCATCGGCAAAACCCGGCTGGCAGAGGCGTTCGCGGCCACCTTCGGCGCCGCGCTGCACCTGCGGGCCTTTGAAGTGTCGCTGCACACCCCGCTTTATCCGGCGGCGGAGGCGCTCCGTGCGGCGCTGGGTCAAGCGAGGTACCGCGAACGGCTGGACTCGCTGGAAGCCGTCTGGCGCAGCGAAGCCGCCCGCCTGGTGCCGGAACTTGATTCTGCCGTGTCGGCGGCCATGCAGCCCGATGGACGCGCACGCTTTCTGGACGGGGTGGCGCGGGCGCTGACCTGCGCCGCCAGCGTGGACGGCGTGCTGGTCTTCGACGACCTTCACTGGGCCGACCCGATGACCCTGGAACTGCTGCTGCATCTGGTACGGCGACCCCCGGCGCAGCGCCCGCGCTTGATCGCCACGGTGCGGGCACAAGAACTCCAGGACCACCCGGCGCTCAGCGCGGCCCTCGGCAGCCTGGAGCGCGCAGGACAGCTGCGCCGCTTGCCGTTGTCCGGGCTGAGTGGGCCAGAGGTGCTGAATCTGGTGCAGGTGCTGTCCGGCAGCGCGGCCCAGCGCTTCTCGGCGCGGCTGTTCGAGGCCACCGGTGGCCACCCGCTCTACTTGCTGGAAAGCCTGCGGCATCTGTTTGAACTCGGCATTCTGCACCAGGGCGCAGGCGGCGAGTGGAACACACCGTTCGACGGCTCGACGCGCGATTACGCCGAGCTGCCCTTGCCGCACAGCGTCCGTGGGGCCATCGTGCAGCGGGTCGATCACCACGGTCCCGCCGCACGGCGGCTGCTGGAAGCGGCCAGCTTGTCGGAGGGCGGCTTTCAGCTCGACGATCTGGTTCCGGCCCTGTCCCTGTCCGAGTGGGAAGCGCTGGAAGCGCTGGAGCGGCTGCTGAGCGCCGGACTGCTTGAGCGCACCCAGGAGGCTTACGGCTTCTCGCACGATCTGGTGCGGCGGGTGCTGCAAGAAAGCCTGATGCCCGAGCGCCGCCGTCTGATTCACCGCAAGCTGGCCGAGCGCCTGCAACACACGGGTGGCCCCGCCCACCGGGTGGCCCGTCACCTCGAAGAAGCCGGGCAGGTGGCGCAGGCGTCGCCCTGGCGCGTGCGGGCCGCCCAGGATGCGGCGCGGCTCTACGCCCACCGTGAGGCGCTCAGTCAGTACCAGCTGGCGCTGCACGACGGCCTGACGGCGCAGGAGACCTTCGTTGTGCGGCTGGCCCGCGCCGAGCTGTTCAGGCTGCTGGGCGAATTGCCTGCCCGTGAAGCCGAACTCAGCGCCCTGCAAGTGCTGACGGCTGAGCTGGAGACCACCGATTTGCAAGCCGAACTCGGCCTGAAGTGGGTTGTTTTTTTTCTGGACGCCGGACGGTACCCGCAGGCCCACACGGCGGCCCATGCACTGCTCAGCCTTCCGCTGCCGCCCGAACAGCGGGCCGCAGCCCTGCGGGTGGCGGGCTTTACCCTCGGCAGACTCGGACGGCCCCGGGAAGGTGAGGCCCTCCTGACGCAGGCCCTGGCCCTGCCCGGTGAGCGCTCGGCCCTATTGCTGGCCCAGATTCACAACGACCTGAGCAATTTCACCTTGGAGCGCGGTGATCTGGCCCTGGCCCGCCAGCACAATGAGGCCGCCCTCAGCGGCTTCGGGGCCGACGGCAACACCCGCGCCTGCGCCATCGCGCTCAATTCCAGCGCCCGCATCGCCCACGCCAGCGGCGACGAGGCGCTGGCCCTGGGCCGCCTGGAAGACGCGCTCAGGGCGGCCCGCACCACCGGGGACCTGCACCTGCAAGTGATGTTTCTCAACAACATGGTGCGTCTCCAGGTGGATCAAGGCCACTTGGATCAGGCCCTCAGCGCCCTGCACGAAGGGCTGGCCGTCTTGCCCGAACCGCGTGATCCGGTGCATGAAGGGATGCTGCGTAGCCGCACGGCTGACGTGCAGCGCCTCAGGGGCGAGCTGGGTCAGGCGCTGGACAACGACGTGTCGGCCATCGCACTCGCCGATCAGATTGGCGCGGTTGCGGTGCAGCTCACCCGCCGCCTGCATCTGACGCGGTTCTTGCTGCACCTCGGTGATCTGGACGGCGCTGGGCGCTGGCTGGCACAGGCCCAGCAGCTCTATGCAAACGATCAGGAACCGCACCTCCTCCTGGAAGTCGCCCACGCCGAATTCGGGTTGCGCCAGCAGCAAGCCGCAGCGGTGCTGGCACGCCTGGAGCCCGTTCTGGCCCAGCAGGGCGACAAGCAGGGCGACGAGTGGGACTGGCTGACCCTCCTGCGCGGCGCGGCGTATCTGGCGCTTGGGCAGCCTGCCCTGGCGCTGGCGGTCTTGCCCGCCTCTCTTCAGCGCCCTGCGCTGCGGGCGCTTGGCGTCGGCATCCGGCTTCACGTCGATGCCAATCCGGACACCCAGCTTGAGAGCCGCGTCCTGCTGTCTTCAAACCAGCTCGCGCCCCTTGAGAAGCTGGCCCTGATCCAGGTGCTCCTCAAGGCAGCTCCCGAGCACCAAGCGCTTCAGCAGGAGTATCAGCGTCTTCACCTCCGATTGGCCGCCAGTTTGCCGCCTGTCCTTCGGCCCCAGTTCGCCGGGAAGCCGCTGCTGAGCAGGCCAGGTTGATCAAACCTCCCATTCTCTCCAGTTACGCAGCGGTGACGGTCTAATTTTTAAGCTCTGTTCAGCTTCGGGGCCGAGCCTGAAGCCTGATAAGGAGAACACCATGAACCGTCCCCTGATGAATACCGTTTTGATCATAAGCCTCAGCTTCGCCGCTGGCAGTTTGCCCCTCGCCGCTCCGGCGGTTCTGCCTGATTCCGTGCTCGTGATGGCACCCGTTCCCTCAGCCGACGTCAGCTCCAGTCTCATGCCCACTCAGGGCTTCACTGCTCAGCTCAGCAGCACTCTGGTGGGCGCAGTCAAGCGCATCCTCCATAATCCGCCCACCTACTGAGCGCCCCAGCACCCACCCAGAAAACCCTGACTCATATGGGATCAGGGTTTTCTGCTGTCTGCCTCCAGCGTCACCGCCTCCTGTGGCGGCTCCGAACGCCCGGTGACGCAGCGGTGACGGGCTGATTTCTAAGTTCCCTTCAGCTTCGGGGCCGAGCCCGAAAACGCAAGGAGTCACACATGAATCGTAACCTGATTGGTGCCGCCCTGATCCTGAGTCTGAGCCTCGCCGCTTGCAGCGCCTCCACCCCCCCGGTGGTCACGCCCGTTCCCGTCGTCGATCCCGTGCCGGTTCCCCAGGCCGATTTCAATTTCACCTTGACGCCCGCTGTGGTCAATGTCCAGGTCAATGGCGCAGCGGAACTGAGCGCCACCCTTCAAGGCAGCGGCGGCTTCGCCGGGGCCGTGACCCTGACACTGCTCAATCCGCCGGTGGGAATCAGCGCGGCCGCCGTGACGGTTCCGGCTGGAGCCACCACGGCCAAGCTCGACCTCAAGGCCAGCAGCGCCAGCATAGCCGGAGACGACACCCTGACCTTTGCCGCCGATGCCGGCACGCTGCACAAAACCGTGCAGGTCAAGATCAACGTGGCCGCCGCCCCCGTGCCGGTGGGCCAGGCCGCCCTCACGCTGGTCGCCACACCTGAGAGCCTCAAGCTCAAGGCCGGACAGCCCACCAGCTTGACGGTCAAGGTGACGCGCAGCAACGTCACCGGACCGGTGACGTTGCACCTGGGCAACCTGCCCATCAACGTCACGGCAGCGGACGTGGTGATTCCTGACGGGCAGGACAGCGCCCAGATGACACTGACCCAGAGCAGCAAGAGTCCGGCGGGCAGTAGCACCATTCAGCTGCAGGCCAGCTCGGACGCGGTCAAGACCTCGCTGAACATCCCGCTGACGGTGGAAAGCGCCGGGAGCCTGCCCACTGCGCCGACGGTGAGTGCCACCAGCCCCGCCTCGAATGCCTAGGCCGTCAACAGCGCCGGGTTGAGTGTGGGCGTGACCTTCTCGCAAGGCATGAAGAGTGACGCGGCCAAAGCCATCAGCATCTCGCCGAATGTGCCGAATTTCTTCTGTGCGGTGAACGACAGCAATGCCGAGCTTAAGGACGTGAGTTGGAGTTGCAGCGGCGACTTTCAACCGGGCCTGACCTACACCGTGACAGTGGCCACGACGGCTCAGAACATGGCGGGCGTGGCACTGGCCCAGCCGTACAGCTTCAGCTTCAAGACCGCAACGCAGGCCATCCCCGATCCACTGCGTCACCGCTGGAGACTGGCGTCCGGAGGGAGATCTTGCCAATGGGATCCAATCCAACGTCAAGCGATTAGAGTACGTCTGAAAACCTGCTGACGCAAATTTCCCCTGCGTAAAAGATGGCGAACGATCCGTCGAGAGGTGATCTGGCGATGATTCGGTCCGCGTATCCAAACGGCCCCACCAATGCTGAGTGGAATGTCCTCGTAGCACTCTTCGCTCTTGAAACTCCAGTCAGCCATCCCTGCAGATGGTTTTTACAGGAGGTTCTGGACGGCATCTTCCCTATCCTATGTAGGACCTCTCCTGACTGGCGACCTCACAATTTCTCCCTTGGCATTAGCGAGGCAGCTGTGGGATCAGGCAGTATCGGAACTTGACAGTTCCGATACTGTTTGGTATCGTATCTACGAGGGGGAATTGCATGTTATGGCTACAAACGTTACCGCTGAGCCTGCCGCACTCGGTCGTAAGCGGGACCACTCACTCGACGCCAAGATCATGGATGCCACCCTGGAGATCCTCGCCGAAGTTGGTCTGACCGGCCTGACCATGGATCTGGTGGCGGCACGGGCAGGTGCTGGGAAGGCGACGATCTATCGCCGCTGGACCTCGAAGAACGACCTGGTCATCGATGCCGTCGAGCACCTGAAACGCATTCAGGTGGATCTCGAGGATTTGCCTGACACAGGCACGCTCCGCAGTGATCTGCTTGGTCTGGGCAAGCCCCTGTCGCTTGAAGAAACTGAGCAACGGCTCAAGAGCATGGCGGGCCTCGCCTCACTACTTTCACAGGGCCAGACTTTCGCCGACGCCGTCAACGCCGCCGTAATTCAACCGTGGGCCGAGGCACACTTGACCCTGATGCAGCGTGCCGCCGGGCGCGGCGAAATCGCCGCCGACGCCGACCTCGGCACACTCTGCCAGATTCTGCCAGCGATGGCCGCTTACCGCTCGCTCGTCCAGCGCCAACCATTCAACCAGGAATTCCTCTTGTCGATGGTCGACGGTGTTCTTTTGCCTGCACTGCGGCGGTAACTGGGCGCACAACCAATACCGCCTGGATAATCACCGGCTGTGTTCACCCGTTGTCCTTGTGTGGCCTCGTGGCTCCCTCACTCTGGCGGATGCCGATTGACACTTCAGCACCTGAATCCTCAAAGGAGAACATGATGATCAATGTGACCCCTCACCTGAACTTTCGTGGTGACGCCCGCTCAGCCCTCGCGTTCTATCAATCCGTTTTCGGCGGCCAGATCGCCTCGATCAGCTTCGCCGACGCCCACAATGTGCAGAGCGAGGGCGGCCTTGCCACCTTAGAAGAGGCGAACCAGATCATGTGGGGCCAAGTTCTGAGCGACAAAGGCTTCCACGTGATGACCTACGATGTGCCGTCCGCCTTGTCTTACGACGCAGGTGACAAGCCGGTGTTTGTCTCTGTGCGCGGCGATTCGGCGGAGGAAATCACGACCTACTGGAATGGACTCAAGGCAAGCTCGACTGTGATAGCGGATCTGGGTCCGGCGGCCTGGGGTGCGCCGCTGTACGGGATGCTCAAGGACAAGTTTGGCGTGACCTGGGTGCTGGATCTCCAAGTCAGTTACTGACCAATTGAATCTCATCCTCAGACTGAACTCGGTGCCTACCAGCCAATGGAACGGTGACCCCATACCCAGCGGTGTAGTGCAATATCAACAGTGGCCCACGCCTTCTCTGATCGCGCCCTCATTCGCTCAGGCGTCCTGATTTACCAGACTCGTTCCCAGAAAGTTGATCATGCAGGCAACCGAGACGCATTCATTTGAAATCGCTGACCAGCTCACCGCTTGGCTGAACACGAATCACGCGTCACGCACAGAACTCTGGGCACGGGTCTTCAAGAAAGGGTCGGGCATACCGACGGTCGACTGGAACGATTGCGTCGCCGCCCTCACCTGGGGCTGAATCGACGGTCAGCTCAAGGCACTCGATGAAGTCTCGTTCGTGCAGCGCCCGACGCCGCGCCGTCCTAGATCAGCTTGGTCGATCCGGAACTACGAACACGCTGAGCGCCTGATCGTCGAAGGACTGATGCAGCCGCCCGGCCTGTCGCAGGTCGAGGCGGCCCGTCAGGATGGGTGCTGTAGGCGTACGCGGGTTCGGCCACTATGGTCATCCCAGATGATTTCCTAGACGCGCTGCGGGCCGACGCGGCGGCGCACACGATGTTCGCGACGCTGAACCGCCGCAACCTCTGCATGATTGTCACCTTCTTCAGACCGCCAAATGCCCGGAGATGCACACAAAGCGAATTGCAGAAATGATTCGGGAAGTAGCGCGGTGAAACGTTTTACTGAGAATCAAGAAGGATAGCAGTGGCGTTTTAAAATTGCCTGCTGACCTTTCAGAGTAATTGATAGGCTTAAGGAAGGCGGCATAGCCACTCTCTTGCTCAGGTCTTATCCATTTATGGAGCCGCAACACTGACGCTCAGGTCGCGGGGGGTACTGGAGCCGTTGCTATTTGTTCGGGCAAGTCACACGGGGTCTTGCTTGAAGTCAGCACTGCGGGTTCTGCGAGTTGTCATGATGGGTCTCCCATTGTCGAAGCTCATCTCCACCTACGCAAAACTGAATCACCCTTACTTTATTATTGCTCTATTCACCTGAGCTGCAACCCGCTGATCGCCTGTGGCAACTGACTGACGCGGCGCTCACGAACCGTTACTTTGAGATGCTGGCGCGGCTTCAAGAGGCACCCTCCCTATAGTGCCACTGGCTCAATAAACAACGCGACCTGACCGAAGCGTTGACCAGCTTCAATGGATGGCGAAAATAATGAATTGATCGGAATTGGTATCAGTTCTCTTAGGCGAAGAAGCAGGCAGCCCCATACGGCAGGATAGGAGTCCGTCCAAGACGGGGGGCCTTTCTGCCTGAGACAGGTCAACGCTTTTCGCGAAATGCCGTGTTCCTGATGGGTCATTTTGAGTTCTCGTTCGAGCTTCTTGACCCGCGCTTCATGTCCACTGAGCGCTGCGAACCTCGTCCAGTAAATTGAAGGCGGGCCGCCATTCCATGCTGCTCGTAATGCCGTCTTCAGCGCACCACGAGATGGGGAGAAAACCCTGAATTTCAGGCGATCTCTGTACAGCTCTTCCTGCTTCTGAGCACCAAGCGCACAGCTTCTTCCCTGAACTCTTCTACATCATCGGAGCAAGATCACGGCAGAGAAGCTGCCTGCCGGTTTCATGTTGCTGCTTTACACCCAGTGGGGATTCCTGACCTGGCTGGACGCCAGCGGCAATACCGAGCGGCTTCTGGACCGAGTGGCTTCCGTCTTGCCAGAAGCGTGGAACAATCACAAGCATGACCAGGCCACCCGCCGTACCGCCGTCTCTCCGTGACCTCGTGCGGCTGCGGCGCGTGCGTGACCGGATCGACCGGGACTACGCCCAGCCGCTGAACGTCGAGGCGCTCGCCCACAGTGTGAATATGTCCGCTGGGCATCTGAGCCGCCAGTTTCGGCTGGCGTACGGCGAATCGCCCTACAGCTACCTGATGACCCGGCGCATTGAGCGTGCCATGGCCCTGCTGCGCCTGGGGCAGCTCAGTGTCACCGAGGTCTGCTTCGAGGTCGGTTGCTCGTCGCTGGGCACCTTCAGCACCCGCTTCACCGAGCTGGTCGGCATGCCTCCCAGCACCTACCGCCACCAGGCGAAGGGCGGAATGGCCGGCATTCCACCGTGCATCGCCAAGCAGGTAACCCGGCCCATCAGGAATCGAGAAGCAACCAGGTCGTTACGCCAGTAACATAAGCAGCATGAACCTGACCATTCACCAGACGTTCTTACCGCACACCGACCCGGACGCCTCCCTGGCCTTCTACCGCGACACCCTCGGCTTCGAGGTCCGGGGCGATGTCGAGTACGGCGGCCTGCACTGGATCACGGTCGGCTCCGCCGACCAGCCTGGGACGTCCATCGTCCTGTACCCGCCGACGGCGACGCCCGGCGTCACCGACGACGAGCGCCGGACCATCGCCGAGATGATGGCCAAGGGCAGCTACGCCACCCTGATCCTGGCCACCCCGGATCTCGATGCCACCTTCGAGCGGGTGCAGGCCAGTGATGCCGAAGTGGTTCAGGAACCGACCGCCCAGCCGTATGGTGTGCGCGACTGCGCTTTGCGTGATCCGGCCGGCAACCTGATCCGCATTCAGGAGCGGTCCTGAGCGCGCTCGACCGATTGCTCGGGCGCTGGGCGTTCACCATGCACCACACGTCCCGCACCGAACCCATCAGCGGCCAGCTGCGCTACGAACGGGTGCTTGGCGGGGCGTTTGTGATGCAGCACTGGAGCGACGACCATCCCGACTTTCCCGATGCCCTGTCGCTGCTCTCGGAGACGCAGTCTCATTATTTCGACGTGCGGGGCATCGTCCGGATGTTCGACCTCAGGCTCGATGATGCCGGTTGGACGATGGTGCATCTGGATCAGGACTTCTCTCAGCGCTTCGAGACACGCTTTGAGGGTGCAGATGCTCTGCAGGGCACGGGGGAAGCCTCGTCCGACGGTGGAATCACCTGGCGGCCCGACTTCACGATCACCTCCCGACGGCTACTCTAAAGGAGGCGTTATCGAGAGGTGTCAGTCATCAAAAACCCCAACTGATTCACGAACGGCGCCGAGTTGACTGTACTATTTAATACTATGCCGAAAATCAACTGCGTCTTTCAGATTGAGTCCGCATACTGACGATGTGAGGGTCACATTCACGTTGAAGGCTCAGTTCTGATGCGACGTGGAGAGCGTGACTCTAATCAGCTCTCCCCGACCGTTTTCCGGTGGTGGCCGACCATTCTCTTCTGGGTTTCCATGCATCTGTTGCTGGGCTTCTGGCTCTTCGGCAGAGCCGAGCAACCTGTCTGGTCCCTCCTCCCAAACAGCGCGTTCCTGCTCGTGGCTGCCGGCCTCATCTTCTTTATCTCCTGGGTGCTGGGTGCCTTCCGGTTGCCGCGTCAAATCGTGCCCCCACTCATTTTGATGACGGTCGGTCTCGTCCTGGCCATGATTCAGCAGGGTTTTTTTCCGCCCACTGCGTCTTCCACGCTCCTGTGGCCTCACGTCGTCCCACTTCTGGTGGTGGCCGGATTCGTGTGGGTCATGGTCGTCAATTTGCGGATGATCGTCCACCGCCTCAAGCTCCAGCAGCGTCTGGCGAACCAGGACAACCTGACGGGCCTGCTCAACCGTGCGGGAATGCAGCGGGCCTTGCACCATCTCACCGCGCAGCAACAGGCTGTGCTGTTGATGATGGATTTGAACGACCTCAAGTCCATCAACGATCTCAGCGGCCACGATGCGGGCGACCAGCATATCCAGGCGGTTGCTCAGGCCATTCTGGAAGCCCTCCCGAAAGACGCCGTGGCCAGCCGGTGGGGAGGCGATGAATTTCTGGTGCTGCTGCTCCACTCCAGTGAGGCACAGGCCGATCACGTCGCGCAAACGGTCATCGAGGCCGCCCCGAAGGTTCGCCTGACTTTACCCGCGCTGGCTTTCGGCACTGCGCAGGTTCACTCCTGCGAGGATGTTCAGCGGGCGATTGCTGTGGCAGATCAGCGAATGTATGAGCACAAGGAACTCACCAAAAGCACCCACCTGAACACCGCCGACCAGCAGGTGCCGAGCGCAGAGGAGTTCATGCGGCTGATCGAGGGCCTCAATTCTCCCCACGAGCTGCTCGAGCGCGGCCTGAATTCTCTACGGCTGATGCTCAGCTTCGATGCCAGCGCCTATGATTCGGTGAAGGGAACGTCACTTCAGGTGTCGTATGTTTCCAGCAATGATCAACAGCGTGACGCCGCACTTTACAATCTCAAACGCGACGTCTCCAGCGGCCTGCTGGGTCAGGCCATGCTCACCAACAGCACCATTGGCACCGCCGATTATGCCTCGGAAGTCGGGGCGATGCCAGAATGGGTCTCGGCTGGTCTGCGCAGCCTGCTGGTCACGCCGGTGCGCGACGCCGGGTCAATTGTGGGCGTGCTCGTCCTGATGAGCTATCGCAACTGGCGGCCCGTCACACCACATGCCCGCCGCCTGCTCGAAGCCGTCGCGCTGCGGCTGGGCCACATCCTGGAGCGCGAGCGTGTCATCAGACAAGTCGAACTGACACTGGAAGGCGGCCTGATGGCGTTGAGCGCGGCGCTGGAAGCGCGCGATATGGAATCGTTCGGGCACACCCAGCGGGTGGTGACTTACGCCAAGAAGCTCGGCACAGCGCTCGGGCTGTCTCGAATCGCTTTGATCGAACTCAAGCAGGGCGCGTATCTGCACGACATTGGCAAACTGATGGTGCCCGACGCGCTGCTGCGCAAACCTGGACAATTGACCCCCGAAGAGTTCAGGGTGATGCAGCAGCATGCCCAGCAGGGCTTCGCGCTGGCCTCCAGACTCCCGAATCTGCCGCAGGGATCTCTGGACGTCATTTTGTATCACCATGAAGACTGGAACGGTGGCGGCTACCCTTCTGGACGGTCGGGCGTGCAGATTCCGTTACTCGCCCGTATCTTCACGGTATGCGACGTCTACGAGGCATTGACCAGTGTGCGGCCCTACAAACCGGCCTGGCTAGTGGCGGTGGCGTTGAGCGAGATTGAGGCGCAGGCCGGGAAGAAGTTCGACCCGGAGGTCGTCGCAACCTTTCTCAAGTTGATGCGCGGTCACCTTCAAGCGGTGGGCACAGACCGACAATCCATCCCACCTCAAGCGTGATGGTGGAAAACGAGAACACGGCTGCCTGCTGCTGTGTTGGCAGCGAGATCGAGCTTCAGGGTGATGGCATTGGCGTCAAGCCTGCTCAGGCTGCTCGCCTTGCGGCCCGACTCGAACGTCAGTTGAGTCCAGAGATCTCTCTTCGGTAATGTTGGCCAGTTCTATGAGACTACGTCCCAGGACAGCATCAAGGTAAGCGCATTGGGGATTAGCGGCGAACCGTGGCGGGCATGCCAGCGCACTGTCGAGATTGGCAGATGCCCGGTCGTACAAACCGTCCAAGACTGTCTGCCCGTTTTCCTGAGGAGCGCTCAACGTCACGGGGCCTTCAAATGAGGCACTCAGCATGCGGCCCAATCCTCGCAGCTCATGGGCCATTGACTGGGTCGGGGAGCTGAGCTCTCTGCGCGGTCGGCGTTGGATAGCTGAGATATTGCGGTTTGCGAAAAAGCTGTCCAGCACGGCTTTGCACCTCAGAATGAGGGTGTGAACGCAAAGGAAACTCGTGCTGGACAGCTTTATACTGACATTCTTGCGACGTGTACCCGCAAGCAGCATCTGGACAACGTCCAGGTGCTGCTCAATCTTTTCCTGGCGGCGATGGGGAAGCCGCTGCCAGCATATGCAACGGTCAAATCGCCCACGGCCCTGAGCCGCTTCCTGAATCATGCTCCCTGGAGCGTGACGGCCATGATTCGGGTCATGCGACATCATGCACGCTCCCAACTGAAGGCGTACCGGAAACGCTGTGTTGGACGGCCACCACGGCTTGGAGTGAACCCAAAACGCAGGACCAGCAGGCAAGTCACTTCTAGGTTGGATGATAGCGGGCAGCGAACTCGGCAGGGGGGACATAGCCAAGACTGGAA
>NZ_WXZL01000179.1 GCF_009982895.1 Deinococcus alpinitundrae
CGTCAATTTACTTGGTGTCGTTGTTTTAACTAACGTAGCGATATTTCCCAATTTAATCGTACCACCAGTCGGCTTTTTCAAAGTTATATTATTCAACTTATCTTCTGACCAGTCTGTTTGCTTATTTTGTTTGACTTTAACATCAACAGTTTTACCATTTTCTTTAACAGTCGTAACTGTTTTTTCTGGTAAGTTTTCATTCAAGTGCATTGCAAGTTGACTTGCAGAAATACCATTTTCTGCCGCTTTATTTTGATCGACTTTAATTTCATACTGATCATATGTTTGCGATAAATCAGATTTGACATT
>NZ_WXZL01000180.1 GCF_009982895.1 Deinococcus alpinitundrae
TGCACAGTAGCATTTGGATGTGCTTCAATGCTTTTAGCCATTTTACGTGTTAATTCACCGAAGTTTACATCTGTACCTTCGTCAATTTTACTTGCCGCCATGATACCAGGGTTATCTTCACGGCCTTTCATCATCAATGGAATCCATTTTTTCATTACTTCGATGTCTTCAGTATATTCGATATTATCGAACATAGGGAAAGCTTTCATCGCTTCGTAACGATCTTTTAAGAATTTAACATTGTTTTTACCTCTAACATAACTGATGTGTGGTAATGGATTGATAAATTCTCTTGGATTCTCGATGCT
>NZ_WXZL01000181.1 GCF_009982895.1 Deinococcus alpinitundrae
AATGCCTCTTTTTGTGCATTTGTTAAATGGCTTAAACCGTCAATTGCTGTATTTGCGTGTTGTTTAGCTTTTTCAAGGTTTTGAGTACCATTAAGCGCTGCTTTTGTAGTATTCACTTGATTCATAGCTGCTTCAACTTGATCTTTAGTCACGTTTGTACCTGTAGATTTATTTAAAATATTTTCAGCATTATGAACCGCTTCATTGTACGCATTTTTCTTCTCTGGATCAGCATCTGCAAAGTTTTGACTGCCAAGTGTAGTGTCTTTATCATTCAAGCTATCTTTCAAGTTACCCATCGCTGTATT
>NZ_WXZL01000182.1 GCF_009982895.1 Deinococcus alpinitundrae
TCCGCGACTGGAAATATCGCCTCCGTCACCGTGGCCCAGATGCGCTCCAGGCCACCGTCACGACGGGCCGACCGCCTGCGCTGTCCGGGGAGCAGCGTGACGTCCTCAAAGACCTGCTCATCGAGGGTGCGCAAGTTCACGGCTTCCCCGATCACAGCTGGACGACCCTCCGTGTACGAGAGGTCATCGGTCGGCACTTCAACCTCTGGCATCACCGCGATCACGTGCGCAGAATCCTGCATCAGTTGGGCTTTTCCCGTCAGAAGCCCGACAAACGCGCACTGGAACAGAACCCGGAAGCGGTGGC
>NZ_WXZL01000183.1 GCF_009982895.1 Deinococcus alpinitundrae
GTTATTAATAATAATGAGACTGGTGAAATTACTCAAAAATTATACGACGTCTATACTGGTATTCAAAATGGTACTTTAGAAGATAAAAATGGTTGGAGAGTCGTTGTACCAAAATATTAATAAAAATTGAATATAATCATGAAAACAATATGTAAAAGTTAATCATGACTAAAATCCCTTTCAATGAAGCGAAGCATGGTAATAAATTAAGTTTACAATGTTTATTGTTAAGTATTGAAGGGGATTTCACTTATTATTATATTTAATTCAATATTTAAATAGAACAATACTACGAGTTC
>NZ_WXZL01000184.1 GCF_009982895.1 Deinococcus alpinitundrae
TAGGAACGGAAGGCACAATTAAATCTGAAGCATATCGTACGCATATTAAACGTATCAATCCACATGTAGAGGTACATGGCGTTGCCTGTCCAGGTTTTGTGCCACTTGTAGAACAAATGAGATATAGTGATCCAACAATTACAAGCATTGTCATTCATCAAACACTGAAACGTTGGCGTAATAGTTAGTCTGATACTGTCATTTTAGTAGGTACCCACTATCCATTGCTATATAAACCTATCTATGATTATTTTGGTGGTAAAAAGACAGTGATTTCGTCTGGATTAGAAACGGCTC
>NZ_WXZL01000185.1 GCF_009982895.1 Deinococcus alpinitundrae
TGGTTGATCGATATAATCATGAATCAATCGATTTTTAGCCTCACGCGCTAAGTTAATATCTGTGAACTTAAAAATTCCTTTAACAGCTTCTCTGAAAGATTTTGAATTTTTTTTAGGAATGGTGGTAAAGATATTTCTTAGGAAGTGAACTTGGCATCTTTGCCAACTTACGTTGGTGAAGGATTTTCTAATGGCAGAGACTAATCCTTTGTGCGCATCAGAAATAACGAGTTCCGTACCTTGTAAAACGCGTTCTTTTAGGTATTCAAAAAATGTTGTCCAGGTCTCTTCGCTTT
>NZ_WXZL01000186.1 GCF_009982895.1 Deinococcus alpinitundrae
ATATATTAAGATTGGAGCAAATAAATATGAAATTTACAGCATTAGCAAAAGCGACATTAGCTTTAGGAATTTTAACAACAGGAACTTTAACAACAGAAGTTCATTCAGGTCATGCAAAACAAAATCAAAAGTCAGTAAATAAACATGACAAGGAAGCATTATACCGATACTACACTGGAAAGACTATGGAAATGAAAAATATTAGTGCTTTGAAACATGGTAAAAACAACTTACGTTTTAAGTTTAGAGGTATTAAGATTCAAGTTTTACTGCCTGGAAATGATAAAAGTAAATT
>NZ_WXZL01000187.1 GCF_009982895.1 Deinococcus alpinitundrae
GGTGCCCCATGAACGTCTGGAACGTGGCCTGAAGATGAACCGCACTCTATTTAAGCGCCGAACTGGGGTTTATCCCGAAACCTTCATCGGCATGGAAGCTGTGTTGCTTGAACGCGAAGGTGCCAAGAAGAGAAGCGGTCGCCCTGCAGCGCTCAATCCTGCTGAACAGCGTCTCCTGACGCTGGAATTCTAGCGGGAATATCGGACATCTGCCCACCTGGGCGATGATTGGGGCATCCATGAAACCACCGTGCAGCGCACGGTGGAACGGGTTGAAGCAGCCATGATGGC
>NZ_WXZL01000188.1 GCF_009982895.1 Deinococcus alpinitundrae
TTATCCGAAAAACAAAAGCAAAAAATTATCAATGTCGCGAAATATTTTAATATACCGGATGATTTGGTTGTTTGAAATCTGGACGGCCGTAAATATTCTTGTGGTTTGACCCCACTTGGACAGTTGGTTTTATAAAGTCATCCGATATCAATAGTTTATTTGCCCGCGTGCGGGTGTTGCCACTACATTTTCGGAGTGTTGGGTCGGCGGCGCGTGGCCGCGGCTTCAGTCTGCGGGTTGTTCGCTGATGTTGTGGGGCAGCGCGATGCCGGCGGCCTTGAAGACATTGCC
>NZ_WXZL01000018.1 GCF_009982895.1 Deinococcus alpinitundrae
TGTGGGCCTACATCAAGCGGAATGTGCTGGGGAATTTCTGCGCGCGGACGTTGAAGGAACTCAAGGCACGCCGGAAGGTCGGGTGGCAGCGCGTCCGATATGTGCGCCTCCCTGATTGCCTCCTGTACAGCTACCTCCCATCGTGAACTTCAGCCGAGATCAATAAACCGGGGAATCCTGCCCACCCAGAGGCATCTCTGCATTCAGAACTCGCGCTACCCTCTCCAGCACCCTTCCCTGCCCCATCGCTTCCAACATCTCGAACATGCCGGGGCTTTCGCTGGTGCCTGCAATGGCGGCCCTCAGCGGCTGCATCACCTTGCCGGGTTTGACACCCTCAGCCTCGGCCAGCTGACGCAGGGCGGCCTCAGTGGTGTCATGGGCGAAATCAGGCAGGGCAGCCAGGGTGGTGTGCAGCTTGGGCAACAGCTCGCGCCCGCCTTCGATGAGCTTGGCGGCCTTGTCGTTGATGCTGTAGTCCTCGCTAAAGAAGTACGTCGTCTTCTCCCAGAACTCGGCCAGCGTCTCGAAGCGCGGCAGCATCATGGCAACGACGGCGCGGAAGTACTCATTCTTGCCGATGCCCTCGGCGTACCCCTGCTCGGCCCCGAAGGCGTGAACGCGGTTCACCACATCGTCCAGACTCAGCACCTCGCGGATGTATTTGCCGTTGAGCCACCTGAGTTTCTCCACGTCGAAGGTGGACCCGCCCAGGCTGACGCGCTCCCAGGTGAAGTGCTCCACCATCTCGGCCGGCGAGAAGACTTCCTGCGCCGCACCGTCGTCGCCACTGGGCATGCTCCAGCCCATCATGCCGAGGTAATTGAGCAGCGCTTCCGGCAAGATGCCCATCTTGCGGAAATCCTCCACCGAGGGGTCGCCCCGGCGCTTGCTGTACTTCTTGCCGCCTTTCGAGAGCAGCCAGGGCGTGTGAATCCACTCCGGCTCAGCCCAGCCCAGGCCCTGCAAGATCAGCTGGTGAATGGGGGTGCTGGTCAACCACTCCTCGGCACGGATGACGTGGGTGACGCCCATCAGGTGATCGTCCACCATCGCCGCGAGGTGGTAGGTCGGAAAACCGTCGCGCTTGAGCAGCACCTTGTCGTCGAGTTCGGCATTGCTGAACACCACGTCGCCGCGCAGCCGGTCACGCACGGTGGTCTGACCTTCCAGGGGCGCGGCCAGCCGGATCACGAACGCCTCGCCCGCCGCCGCCCGCCCATCCGATTCCTCGCGGCTGAGCGTGCGGTCGCGGCGGTCATAGCCCAGGTAGCTGTCTTTGCGGTCCTCGGCGGCCTTGCGGCGTTCGCCCAATTCTTCCGGCGTGTCGAAAGCCCGGTACGCCGCGCCGCTCTCCAGCAACTGCTCGGCATACTGGCGGTGCAGGCCCGCGCGCTCAGACTGGGTGTAGGGACCGAACTCGTCCTCGCGCCGGGGGCTGGCGTCGGGCTTCAGGCCGTCCCAAACCGTGCCGAGCCAATCGAGCATATCCAGAATGCGGCCCTCGGAAGCGGCGTTGTAGCGGCTGCGGTCGGTATCTTCGAGCCGCACCACGAACTTGCCGTCGTGCTGGCGGGCGAACACCGAATTGAAGAGGGCCTGGTAGGCGGTACCGACGTGCGGGTCACCGGTGGGGCTGGGGGCAATTCTGGTCACGACTTGAGGCGCAGACATAAACCGCAGGATAACGCCTGGACGGCCCGTGTAAGATCTTCGTCCGGGGACGGTACGCTACCCTGAAGGCATGACCGAGAACGTGGCAGGACGCGAGCGCCTCACCGACGGCGACGTACAGGACCGCAAACCCCAGGGTTGGTGGGGCGACGACGGCAAGCTGTTTCGGCTCTTCAAATTCGACAGCTACCGCCAGGGCTTGGACTTCGCGGTGCGGGTGGCCGAACTCGCCGAGGCCCAGGACCACCACCCCGACATCACCCTAAAGTACAAAAAAGTCCACGTCGAGTACGTGACCTACGAGACCGGCAGCATTGTCGGCGGCGTGACCGAACTCGATCTGCGCGGAGCGGAAGCGGTCAACAGCATTTTCGAGCTGCCCAGCGAAGTGTTGTCGGGCGAGGGGTGAACCGGAGTGCGCTTCATACCCAACCCTCCGAGAACGCGGCGGGGCGGTCGCCGTCCCGCGCACCTCGTCTCTCTCTGCTCCCCCTTCTGGGGCACAGCGGCACCTGTATAGGGCCTGCCCGCTTGACCGAACCAAACCGTTTTCGTGCCGTGATTCAACCGGTTCCCGCATGAGCCTGTCGGTTTCCGCACCCGAGCCGGGCCAGTCCGCACCCAGCCAGGCCGAGATCGCTGCCCGCACCCATACCCTGCACGTCTGGGTGCAGCCGGAAGACATCGACGACCTGGGTCACGTCAACAACGTGGTGTATCTGACCTGGTGCGAACTGGTGGCCCGCGCCCATTCGGACCGGGTGGGCATGACCCTGCCGAGGCTGTTCGAACTCGGCACGGTGGCGGTGGCGCGGCGGCACGACATCACCTATCACATTCCGGCGCTGCTGGGCGACGAGGTGGAGGTCTGCACCAACCTGGTCTCCAGCCGGGGCATCCGGGCGCGGCGCGAGTACACTCTGACCCGCGTGTCGGACCACAAGCGCCTGGCCGAGTGCGTCACCGACTGGGTGTGGGTCGATCCGGTCTCGGGCCGCCCCAAGCGCCCGGCGGCAGAGATTCTGGCTGCCTTCGGCTTCTGACGGCTCCGACTGGTTGACTCGTGACACTGGTGTGCTCAGGGCACCGCGCCCGACACGTCCATACTCTTGTGCGCACCGCTGTCGAGGAGATCGCGCAGCACCCGCACCACCTCGCGCAGTTCGTCCTCGGTGGTGTAAAAGGCAATCGGCGCAAGGCGCAGCACGTCAGGCGAGCGGTAATCGGGAATGATGCCGCGCGCGCGCAGCGCCGCCGAGAGGGCGCGGGCTTCAGGATGCAGCAGCGACACGTGGCCGCCGCGCCGGGCATGGTCGCGCGGCGTGATGACCCGCATCTCCAGCAGGTGCTGGTCGGCCAGCTCGATCAGCAGATCGGTGAGCATCAGGCTGCGCGCCCGCACCGCCTGCAGATCGGCGTGCTCGAAGACCTCCAGCGCGCCTTCGAGTGCCGCCAGCGCCAGCACCGGGGGAGTACCCTGCTGGTAGGCCGCCGCGCCAGGAGCCGGGCGAAACTGGGACGTCATCTCGAACTGACTGGCCTTGTCGTTGCCCCACCAGCCGCTCAAGGCCGGGGCGAGCTGGTGGTGACGCTGATGTAAAAACAGCCCACCGGGCGCGCCGGGGCCCGCGTTGAGGTACTTATAGCTGCACCACACCGCGAAGTCGGCTCCCGCATCGTGAAAGTCGTGCGGCATGGCCCCGATGCTGTGGGCCGCGTCCCAGCCGATCAGCGCGCCCGATCGGTGGGCCAGCCGGGTCAGCCCGGCCACGTCGAGCAGTTGCCCACTGCGGTAGAGCACCGTGGGCAGCAGCACCAGAGCGATGTCGGGCCCCAGCGCGGCGCGCACGTCATCCTCGTGGATGGTCTGAGCGTCACGGCTCGGAATGATTTTCAGCTCCGCGCCGCGCAGGGCCGCCCAGCTCTGCAGGGCGTAGAGATCGGTGGGAAAGTCGAGGGCGGTGGCCAGCAGGTGCTTGCGCTGACCCTGGGGCCGGTACAACGTTGCCAGCAGCGCATGCAAATTGGCCGTGATGCTGCCGGTGGCGATCACCTCACGCGGCGCCGCACCCACCAGACGCGCCAGGGTGGGCGAGAGCGACTCGGCCAGCCCGAACCACTCGTCCCAGCCGGAGACTGCCTGCGTCTGCCACTCACCCAGGCGGCGCAGCACCGCTTGGTGGGCGCTCAGCGGCATCAGGCCGAGGCTGTTGCCGTCGAGGTAAATGCCACCCGGCATGGCGAACAGTTCGCGGCGCGGCCAGAGGGTACCCGGAGCCGCCGTCACGGCAGCAGTCCAGCAGGCAGCAGTACGGCGCGGGCCGGTGCGCCGTCGGCCTCGCTCAGCGGCAGCGGCAGGCAGATCAGGGTGTAATCGCCCGGCTCGACGCCTGCGAGGTTCAAGCCTTCCAGAATGAGGATGCCGGTGTCCAGAAAAGCGTGGTGAGCGTCGAGCGTCTTGCTGGTCAGCGGGTCCACGCTGGGGCTGTCGGTGCCGATCAGCCGCACCCCGCGCCGCGCCGCCGCGTACACGAAAGCCGGGTTGAGCGCCGTGAAGTCCTCGGGAAAGGTGAGCCAGTGGGCGGGCTGGCCGGTGTAGAGCAGCAACCTGGGCGGCAGCGGGTCGGGCAACTGATCGAGCAGCTCAGCCGTCACGAACGCACCGGGCGGCGTATGCACCACCCGGCACTCGCCGAGGTAGCGCTCCAGCGGCACCTGGCCGAGCTTGGGCGCATCGTCGCCGTAGTGCCAGGGGGCGTCCACGTGGGTCCCGGTGTGGGTGCTGGTGTGGATGACCCCGGTGTTGACCGTGTCGCCCTGTGCCATGCGCGCGCCCGGCGTCACCGTGAAGGGCGGGTCGCCGGGCCAGTTGGGGTGAAAATTAGGCAAGCTGCGGGTGACGTCGAGAAAACCGGCGGGCAGATCGGGCATAGCTCCAGGGTACGGCAAAGCGGGCCGCACCCGTCACCGGAGCGGCCCGCATGAAATTGAGTGCTTACTGCCGGATGATCTGGGCGTCTTTGGGCAACTGACGCAGCCGGGCCACACTCAGGCCGCTGTTGACCTTGTACTCGCTGACGTTCAGATCGGCCACGTTCTTGCCGCCGCCGTCGATCAGCTGAAAGCGGGTGGGCCGCCAGCCGTTCTCGCCGACGAACACGCGGGTCTTGCCGCCCTGCACCCCGGTCTTGGGGCTGGCTTCCAGCTGGTAGACCCGGTTGGGGGCCGCGCCGCTGGTGCCGATCAACTTCACGTCGTAACGGGTCTTGAGGGCCGTCACCAGATTGCTGAGCTGCGAGAGGTCGAGGCCACCGAGGTCCTGACCGCCCGCCGCCTTGCTGGTGCTCGTCACCGTGACCTGGTTGGTGAGGTAGAGGTAGTTGCGGACTTCCTTGTTGTCGAGAATGACCACGTTGTCGGCCAGGGCGTCGGGCGCGTTGAAGACCAGGCGGGCCAGATTGGACGCCGGGATGGTCTGCACATTGAGGTCGAGCTTCTGGACACCTCCGCCCTGATCGGCGCTGCCGGAGATACGGAAGCTGATGTCCTTGGCGGACTTCTGGGCACTGGCGAGGTTGTTGAGGATGTCGTCGGCGGTCTGGGCCTGTGCCACCGAGAGGGAGAGGGCACCGAGGACGCCCAGCACGGCGAGCGAGGGGAAAATACGCATGCCCGAAGTATCGCGTCCGCTCTCATGAGAAGCCGCGAGGCTGGCTGACGGATGGTTGGGTGATGGAAATTGGCCGGTCTGCGGGGCACTGGGAAAACCTCAGGGCTGGGCGGGTGGCTCAGTTGTCGGCTGGGTCGTCGCTGGGGTCGTCGGCTGGTCGGTGGGCGACGGCTCAGCGGGCGGGTCGACGGGTTCCGGCTCCGGCGTCTGTGTTGCTGCCCCCGGCGTGAAGGTGTACCCGGCACGGACGCCCAGGCCGCCACTGCCGCCGCGCAGACCGAGCTTGAGGTGGCCGTCGACCACCTGACCCAGCGGCACATCCGCGTCCAGACCGTAGCGCAGGGGCAGGGCAGCGCTGCGCCACGGCTCGTAGGTCAGGTAAGCGCTCAGGTCGATGGCCTGCTCGTCGTTCAGGGCGATCAGCGCCGGAGCGTCCAGACTCAGGGTGCCGCCGGAAGTGCGGCCCAGCAGGGCGTCGGCACTGAAGGTAAAGGCGTCGGCCCGGTAGGTCACCCCGGCCAGCGCGCCCAGCACATTCACGCCGCCCGCCGCGCCGAGGCGGTAGCTGAGATCGCCCGAGCGCCACTCGCCGCTGAGCGAGACGCGGCTCTGCGCGCCCAGTTCGCCGCTGAGGGTAGCGATCAGGGTGCGCGACACCCGGTATCTGGCTTCCAGATTGGCCTGCGCCCCGAGCGGACTCACGGCGGGGGCCACCAGATTCCACACCGAGAGCGGTTCCTGGTCCGCTGCCGGCGTGCTCCAGAACTCCCCCGACGCACTCAGCGCCACCGGCCCCAGCGTGCCGCCCGCCCCAGCGGCGAGGCGCACCCCCGGCTGCGCGAATACATACGCAGCGTTCAGGTTCAGGTTCACGGTGCCGATGGTCAAGAGCGGCTGGTTGCGGACGGCCCCCACCTCGGCGGCGCGGTTGGACACGGCCAGCGAGAAGCGGTTGCCGCCCAGCAGCACGTCCGAAACACCTGCGCGCACCGTGAACGGCTGACTGCCGCCCGAAACCGCCGAAGTGGAGAAGTCGTAGGTCACAGCCTGCGCACGACTGAACAGGGTGGTGCCAAACAGGGCCGGGCCGAGCAGCAGTGCTTTGAGAAGCACCGGCAGGCGAAGGCGGAGCGTCGGGGCAGTCATAGCCAGCAGTCTAACCAGCGCGGCGGCCCAGTGGCTCAGCCTTTCAGACAGGCGCACGCCGAGCCGCTAGACTCAGCAGCATGATCTTGCCCCGCCCGCCGTTTCCGGTTCTGCTCACCGCCGCGCTGCTGGGCAGCCTCCTGGGCCTGAGCAGTTGCGCGCCCGCGCTCAGCCGGGTCATCAAGGTGCCCACCTTTACCGTGCAGCAAACCCGCCTGACCGGGCTGGCGCTGGGGTCTCCGGCCACCGCCCGCGTGACCCTCAAGCTGCGGATCGACAACCCTAATCCGGTCGCGGCGCGGCTGGCCAACATCAACGGACACTTTTACCTCAACGGCGCGGACGTGGGCACGGTCAATTTGCCGAACATCAACGTTCCGGCACGAGGCAGCGCCCTGCAAGACGCCCTGCTGGAGATTCCGGTCAGCTTCCAGACCACCGCCATCTGGCTTCAGGTGGCGCGGGGCCGTGAGATGCCCTACCGGGTAGACGGCACATTCACCGCCGACTTCGGAGCGCTGGGCCAGCCAAGCTTCGGGCCGTACACGCTGGCCCAGGGCCTCTTTCAGCAGCCCGCGATCTTACCGTGACCCGGCCCGACCCGTCCAACGCGTTCGGTGCCTGGGCCTACCAGCCGCCGCAGCCTCTCCCCGGCGCAGCAGGCGGCCCCCTGTCGGACCTGACCTTCAACGTCAAGGACCTCTACGGTGTAGAGGGCTGGCCGCTGCGCGCCTCCACCCAGGCCAGCTTGCCGCCGGTCGTGCCCAGCCCGCTGGTGACGCGGCTGCTCGAACTCGGCGCGACCCTGACGGGCAAGACCCACCTGCACGAGATCGCTCTGGGCATCACCGGGGCCAATCCCGTCACGCCGGGGCGCAATCCGCTCGACCCGGCGCGGGTACCGGGCGGATCGAGCAGCGGCGCGGCCATCACGGTGGCGCGCGCTGAAGTGGACTTCGCGCTGGGCACCGATACCGGCGGCAGCATCCGGGTTCCGGCAGCCTGGTGCGGGGTGGTGGGCTTCAAGCCGACCAAGGACCACCCCGCCTGGCCCACGACCGGCCTCCTGCCGCTGAGCCAGACCTGCGACCACCCCGGACCTCTGACCAGGGGCGTGGCAATGGCGGCCCGCCTCCACGCCGCATTGGGTGGTGAGACGGTCGTGGCACGAAGCTGGAACGGCCTGCGGGTGGGCCTGTGGCGGCCCGAGGCGTGGCTGCAACCGGAAGCGCTGGCAGCACTCGACGGTGCGCGGGAAACCGCCGAGGGTCTGGGGGCGACCTTCAAGGAAGTGCTGCTGCCCGACATGCTGGACGCCTACAGTCCCATCGTGCAGAGCGAGGCGGCGATCCTTCACGCGGCGGCGCTCGGCGACTCGCCCACCGGCTTCAGCGCAGGCACCGAGGCCTTGCTGCGGCTGGGTGCGGCGCGGCCCCACGAGGAGGTGCGGGCGGCCAGAGCCAGGCGCGACGGCTACCGCGCCCGCCTGGAAGACCTGTTCACCCAGTTCGACGTGCTGCTGGCCCCCGCCGTGCCGGGCGTCGCGCCGCTGAGCGGGCAGGAGGAATTGGCCTTGCCGGAAGGCCAGCTGAATTCAACACGGACGCCGCTGCGGGTGGCGGTGCTGCGCCTCACCGTGCCGTTCAGTTTGCTGGGCGTGCCGGTGGTCAGCCTCCCCTGCCCCGCCGGAGCGCTCAGCGTGGGCCTGCAACTGGTGGGGACCTGGAACACGGACGCCGAGCTGCTGGGCTTGGCGCTGAGTCTGGAAGCGGCCCTGAGCTGAAGCCGCTTCCGGCGTCAGACAGCCTTCATGCTGGCCGCTTACCTTGAAGAGATGACACAGCCCACCAAGCCCCCGCTCTCCCGGCACCCTTTCTCCCGACTCACGGCCCGACTTGCCCTGGTGCCCGCCCTGGCTCTCGGCGCGGCCAGCCTGGCTCCGGCGCAGGCTGCGGCCCTATGGGTGGGCGCAGACCTGCGAACCAACGGTCTGGACGGCCACGCGGGGAGCGCCCTGTTGCCGGTGCCGCTGATCGGCACGGTGGGCGTCGAGGCAGGCGCGACCACCAGCAGCGGCGCGGGCGGGCTGAGCGAGGTGCGGGTGGGCGGCACCCTGCGCGATCTGAATTTGCCGTTTACCAGAACCGACGGCTTTCTCAGCGGCGGACTGGCCTACCACACCGCAGGCACCGGCAACTCCGGCGTGGGCGTGTACCTGGAAGGCGGCGCACGCGGACCACTCGCCGGGCCGCTCGGCTGGCGCGTGAGTGTCAAGACCGATACCAAGTCGGGGATCAGCGCCGGGGCCGGGCTGGAGTTCCGCTTCTGAACCACTCCGCCGGGCACACGGCTCACCCCCACCCAGACATCCAGACGCTAGGTTGACGCATGCGCTCCTGCGGCCCTGCCCTGACGTTACTGCTCACTGCTTTTCTCGCCACCGCCCAGGCCGCCACGCGCGCCCCGGAGATCGTGGTGGCCTACCCACCGGCCAACACCAGCGTGCCCTACGACCATGTCATCTTCGAGGGTCACGTGACCCCCGGCGCGAATCTAAGTCTCAATGGGCGGGCGCTCAACGTGGGCACGGACGGGCTGTTCATGGAATGGCTGCCGCTCAAGGTGGGCAAGAACGCGCTCAAACTGCTGAGCGTGCTGGGCAGTCAGCGCCGCGCCGTCACCTTCAACGTGAGTTTCAACCCGCCGCTTGCCCTGGCTGCCCGGCCCACCGCCATTCGGGCCGGAACATTGACGCCGAACCGGGCGCTGAACCTGTATACCCGTGTTCCTGCTGGGGGGCGCACCCTCACGGTGGCATTTCAGGGATCTCCAGGTGGACGGGCCAGCGTCAGCGTGACGGGGCTGGGCCGCTTCGCGCTGATGGAGCAGCCCGCCAGCGCCCGCCCGCCCCTGGCCGCCGGATGGTATCAGACAACTTTGACCTTGCCGGACAATCTGCCGCTCAGCGGGGCCGCCCTCAAGGTGAGCCTGACCGGCAGGGACGGCACCACGGTCATCGCCACGGCACCGGGTCGGCTCACGTCGACCCCGGCGGGCGCGGCGCGGGTGGGCGAGATCATCGCGGCGGACGTGGGCGAGGGCGTCAACCCCAGCCCCAGCGCCCTGACGACGGGACTAGGCACCACCGATCTGCTGTTTCCCAGACAGGCGCAGCGGCTGGCCGTGCTGGGCGATCTGGGTGAGGCGTATCTGGTGCAAGGACCCGGCGGCCTGGCGACAGCCCTCAAATCGGTCCTGAAGCTGCTGCCTGTCGGCACCCCACCGCCCGCTGCCGGAGCGGGCACGCCGCAACTCTCCAGCACGCCGGACGAATGGCAGGTGCGCCTGCCCATCACCCAGCGCACGCCGTTCAGCCTTGAAGAAAGCCAGACGGGGGGCTCGGCGGGGCTGATCCTGCACCTCTCGGACGCGGCCCGCGCTCCCGGTTCGCTGGCCGCCACCCCCAGCACGCCGGGTTTGAGCTGGGCCTCAGCTGGTTTCACGCTGAACCTCGCCGTGAGCCTGCCGCAGGCTCAGCACTGGGGCTACTTCGTGAACTACCTGCCAGGGGCGCTGCTGCTGCATTTGCGCAAAGCGCCCGCGCTCGACCCGTCGCAGCCCCTGAAAAACCGAGTGATTCTGCTCGATCCCGGTCACGGCGGCCCGGAACTCGGCGGCGCGGGCAGCCTGGGCCAGCCGGAAAAGAACATCACGCTGCCGATTGCCGTGCGGGTGGCCGAGCTGCTGCGCGCCCAGGGCGCCGATGCCCGATTGACCCGTGAGAGCGACGTGCGCGTGCCGCTGTACGACCGCCCACTGTTGGCCGAGAAGCTGCACGCCGACCTGCTGATCAGCATTCACGCCAACGCCCTGCCGGACGGCGCAGATCCCAGAGCACGGCGCGGCCTGGAGGTCTACACCTTCCACCCGATGACCTGGGGGCTGGCCGGAGCGCTGATCAAAAGTGTCACGGCGGCGACGAACCTGCCCGTTGTCAATGCACCGCCGCTCACGCTTCCGGGCCTGCGAATCGGTAATCTGGCGCTGACCCGGCCCACCTCGCAGCGCAGTGTGCTGATCGAGACCGCTTACCTGACCCAGCCGGACGATTTGCGTTTGCTGATGAACCCGGCGGGCCGCGAGGCCATCGCCCAGGGCATCGCGCAGGGCATCGCCGACGATTACGCCGCCCAGGCTCGGCTCGCTCCGACGCTCGCTCCCGCCTTGCCCGAACTCACGCCGCTGCCGCGCCCGCCGCAACCTGACGCGCCGCTGGTGCCGACGCCCGTGCCCGCTGTTCCCAGCCTGCCGGACGTGCCCGCAAGCCCGCCTGGCCTGCCAAACGACCCTGGTGGCCAACCTTAAAGAGCAGATCAGCGCCGCGTCACGCCGGGCATTTAGACTGGGCGCATGAACAAAGTGCTGTCCCTGCTGCTGCTGGGCGTTCTGTCGCTGCCTGCCGCACACGCGCAAACGGCCCTGCCGGAGATTTCGCCCGTCAACCCGTCACCGTCCAGTCAGCCGCTCCCCGTTCCGGCCCAGACTGTTCCCACGCCCATCCTGCTCGACAAGGTGGGCGCGACCCTCAGCGCATCGCGCACCGTCAGCGGCGAATTCACACTGAGCCTGGCCCTGACCAACAACCAGGCGGCAGCGCTGGAGTTCAGTACCGGGCGCGACAGCGAGCAGAACTGTGCGGCGGCTCCGCTGGTGCGGGTGCTGCAAGTCGGCACGCGAGTGGTCGTTTACCCCACCGGCGACAAACGCATCTGTACCCAGGAGCAGCAGATGAAGACAGCCCCGGCCAGTGGCAGCGCCACCTTTACCCGCACCTTGACGCTGCCCGCAGGCGAGTACATGATCGAGGGCTGGTTTCAGGGCTTCGCTGGAAAAGCCGGGCAACTGGTCAAGGTGAGCGCCCAGCCGGTCCGCATCAGCGTGAAGTGAGCCATTCGGCGGACGCAGTGCTCAGGCCGCCCGAAGAAGACTGAGCGCATGACTGCTCCTGATCTGGCCCCCGATTTGGATTTTCAGCTCCCCACCTTCCGCTTTTCCCTGCGCGCCGCCGTGATCGTCATTCGCGGCGGCGCGCTGCTGGTCTGCCGCGAACCCGGCCTGGACGTGTGCTTACCTCCCCGGCGGGCGCATTCAGGCGGGCGAGGACAGCCTCGCGGCGGCGCGGCGCGAACTGCTGGAGGAAACCGGGCAGGACGTGGGACCGCTGCGCCTGACACTGATCTGCGAGGAGTTCTTCGGGTCGGCCAGCGGACCCTATCAGGGCATCGCCTTTTACTACCTCGCCGAGTCGTCGCCCAGCTTCCCCGCTGGGGCATTCGCCAATCGCAGCGCCGAGGGCCACTGGTTCGAGTGGGTCAGCCTGGACGCGCTGGACGAAGCCGGGTTGGTGCCGCCGTTTCTACGCTCAGCCGTGCTGGACCTGCCGGGCGAGGGCGTGCGGCATCTGGTGTCGCGGCGCTAGAGTTTGCTCAGATTGGCAAACTTGACGATCAGCTTCTTGGTGCCTGCCGCGCCGAAATGCACCGTGACTTCCTGCTTCTCACCCACGCCCGCCACCGCCAGCACCTGTCCCTCACCAAACTTAGGGTGCTTTACCTTCTCGCCGCCCCGGTAGGCCATCTCGGCGGTCAATGGGCTGGTATTTTTCACCGCACTCGGCGCGGGCTGAGCCGTGGGATTGAAATCACGCCAGGTCTTCTGCCGGTAGTCGATGACCCGCCCGTAGCCGTCGATGCTGTCGAAGCCACCGCCGAGTTCTTCCAGAAATCGGCTGTCCTCGGCGCTCTTGGTCTGACCGTACTGCATCCGGTTTTGTGCCGCGCTCAGAAACAGCCGGTCCATCGCCCGCGTGATGCCCACATAAAACAGCCGCCGCTCCTCCTCGATGCCGCCCGCCTCGTTCAGGCTGTTGCGGCTGGGCAGCAGCCCTTCCTCCACACCCACGATGAACACGCTGGGAAACTCCAGGCCCTTGGCGTTGTGCATGGTCATCAGCGTGACGGCGTCCTCGGGCTGATCCTTGTTCTCGATCTTGGTCCGCATATCGTCCACGCTCGACAGGAGTGCGGCGTCGTCCAGAAACTCGGCGATCCCGCCCTCGTTCTCCTCGTTCCACTCCTCGGCAGCGCTGACCAGTTCTTCCAGGTTCTCCAGCCGCACCTGGCCTTCCTGCCCTTCCTGGCGTAGCAGATCGAGGTAGCCGCTCGATTCGATCAGGTACTTGAGGAAGCTGCCCGGCGAGTAGTTGTCGGCGGCCTGAGAGAAGGCCTCCATCAGCTTGGCGAACTCCACGGGCTTGCTGGCTCCCCGGTCGAGAATGCTCTCGGCATTGGCGCAGGCCGTGAGCAGCGACGTGCCGTTGATCTGCGCCCAGGTCAGCATCTTTTCCAGGGCCGTGTCGCCGATGCCGCGCTTGGGCCGCCCGATGATGCGCCGCAGGGCCACGTCGTCCACTGGATTGATGCTCAGCCGGGCGTAGGCCAGGATGTCTCTGATCTCACGCCGGTCATAAAAGCCCACCCCGCCGACGATCTTGGCCGGAATGCTGACGCGCCGCAGTGACTCCTCGATCACGCGCGACTGGGCGTTGGTGCGGTAGAGAATCGCCATCTTGGCGAACGGTTGGCCCTCGGCATGCAGACGGGTCACCCACTCGGCCACAAAGTCGCCCTCGCCCCGGTGGTCGTTGGCGCGGTGAAAGACCACCGGCATACCGTCTCCCTTGACCGCCAGCAGAGTCTTCTCTAAACGCTCGGTATTGTTCTCGATCAGTTTGTTGGCGAGGCCCAGCACACGGGCGCTGGAGCGGTAGTTATGTTCCAGCACATATACTTTGGCGTCCTGGTAGTCTTTCTGAAAATCGAGAATGTTCTGAATGTCTGCGCCGCGAAACTTGTAAATCGACTGATCTGGGTCACCCACCACCAGTAAATTCCGGTCTCTTGAAGCCAGCAGGCGCGTCAATTCATACTGCGCTTTGTTGGTGTCTTGATACTCGTCCACGTGAATGAACCTGGCCCGGTCCTGCACTTTCGCCAGCACGCCCGGCACTTCCTGAAAGAGCCGCACTGTTTCGGTAATCAAATCGCCGAAATCGATGGCGTTCTGGGCTTTCTTGCGCGATTCGTAGCGCCGGAACGCCTCGGCGGCGGCGTCACGCGGCAGGCCGCTGATATACGGCTCGGGCCACTTGTCGAGGTCACTGGGTGAGCGCAGGTTGCTCTTGGCCTTGTCGATGATGCTTCTCAGCACGCGCGGATGGGTGTCGGGGCCGATGCCGGGAATGCTGCCCATGATCTCTTTGAGGATGTCGAGCTGATCGTCGTCGTCGTAAATGACAAAACCGCGCTTGAGGCCGATGTACTCGCCGTAAGCCCGCAAAATCCTGACGCCCGCCGAGTGAAAGGTGCTCATCCACAGCCGGTCCGCGCCGGCAATCAAGTGCGAGGCCCGCTCGCGCATCTCGGCGGCGGCCTTGTTGGTAAAGGTGACGGCCAGAATCTGTCCCGGATCGACACGTTGAGCCTCAATCAGGTGGGCGATGCGGTAGATCAGGGTGCGGGTCTTGCCGCTGCCCGCACCCGCAATGACCAGCGCCGGGCCTTCGAAGTGGGCGGCAGCCTCGGCCTGGTTGGGGTTGAGTTCGGAGAGGAGATCGCGCACAGTCATCCGCAGAGTCTAGCGCGGCGGCGCAGTAATTACGCTGTGGGCAGAAGCGCTCAGTCGGTGAAGCGCAGCAGATCCCCGTCGGGATCGAGCACCAGAAACTCGCGCTGGTGGTGCTCGGTGCCGTCTTCCAGATGCATTGAGGTCTTCAGCGGCACGAAGATGGGGTACGCCTCGGCTCCCAGCGGTGCGTACAGCATCCGGCACACTGATCTGGAAGTTGATGCCGCGCCCCAGCGGATACTCCAGCGCTCCAGTCTGCCACGGGCCGCCAGGACGAATCTGCGAGAGCATCCACTGAACCCGGCCCAGGCTGAGAGAGGCGAAGCCGGGACGGGTGTCGTTGACAGTAAAGCCGAACAAGTGGGTGTACACGTCCAGCCTGCGCGGCAGGTCGCCGACATCCAGTTCCGGCACCAGGGCGGCCCATTCGGTCATGGAAACGTAGGAGGCGTTTGAATCTGTCATCCGGCCAGTTTGGTCGCCGCTTTGTTGTGCAGACACACGTTCACAGCATCAACCGACAGGCCCCGGTCTAGAGACGGGTTTCCTCAGACCACCACTCCCCCACCACGCCAGCTGGACCTTCCTTCCAGACGCGCAGCTTCAGAGCGCTCGAACGCCGACAGCCTGGGCCCAGGCACCTCACCGGATAAAGCTGCCCGGCGCAGCATCGGGAAGTGGCAGCGGCATGCCGAGCTGTGTGAGCGGCGCGCTGGGCACCGGCAGACTTGAGTTGCGGCACGCCGACGCGCCTCCATCTTGTACTCTGGGCCAATGCTTTCGCCCACGGCCACCGCCATTCGCACCGCGCTGCAAAGCGTTCTGGTGGCCTTGCTGGTGCTGGGCCTCAAATACCTGGCTTACGGACTGACTGGCAGCGTGGCGCTGTATTCCGACGCGTTGGAGAGCATCATCAACGTGGCGGCAGCGGGCGGCGCGTACCTGGCGCTGCGGGTCAGCGCCCGCCCCGCCGATGCGGGCCACCCCTACGGCCACAGCAAGGCCGAGTATTTCTCGGCGGTGGCCGAGGGCGTATTGATTGTGCTGGCGGCCCTGAGCATTCTCTGGACCGCTTACCCGCTGCTGTTTCACCCGCGCGAGGTGGACGCGCCGCTGCTTGGCCTGGGCATCAGCGCCGGAGCCAGCATCATCAATTTCGTCTGGGCTGGCGTGCTGCTGCGAACCGGGCGGGCCAGGCGCTCCCCGGCCTTGATCGCCGACGGGCGGCACGTGATGTCGGACGTGGTGACCAGCGCGGGCGTGCTGGGCGGCGTGCTCATCGCCAAATACAGCGGCCTGTCCATCCTCGACCCGCTGCTGGCCTCACTGGTGGCGCTCAACATCCTCTGGAGCGGCTACGGCCTGGTGCGCGACAGCGTGGGCGGGTTGATGGACGCCGCCGTGGACCCCGATACCGAGAAACTGATTCGCCAGGCCATCAGCACCGAGGCTGAGGGTGCCCTGGAAGCCCACGACCTGCGCACCCGCCACGCCGGGGCCGTGACTTTCGTGGAATTTCATCTGGTGGTGCCGGGCGATATGACGGTGGAAGTGGCCCACGCCATCTGCGACCGGCTGGAAGACGCCCTGCGGCTGGCGGTAGAGGGCGCGAACGTGACCATTCATGTGGAGCCGCAGGAAAAGGCCAAGCACCACGGCGTGCTGGTGCTGTGAAGCGTGGACGTGATCCCCAGGCGTCAGACCCACGCCAGCAGAACTGACCCTTGTTCATTGAAAAGGAATGAAGAATCCGTTACGCTCGGATTTCAACGGGCGTTGGGCAAGACCGTTTAGAGGGACCGTCGCTGGCACTCTTCCAGCGGAACACGGCGTTGGGGAGACGACATGGAAAAGGTTCAGGCTGGAGCCGATTGCGGGAGCAGGCTGACGGTTATGGCGGTGTTGTTGCTGGGCAGCGCCCAGGCCCAGTTTTTCACGCCCTCGTTTCAGAATTACAAGAGCTTCGCTCAGGCTTCCGTGGGCTTCGTAGCGGCCACCGTCCAGCCCGACTTCACGGCCAAGGCGGTGCAGCAGGCCCTCAAGCCTCCGGCCACACCGGTCAAGTACAAGTACGACCTCTCCAAAACGGATTTCGCCTTCAAGGGCCAGCCCAGCCAGCAGAAAAACTGCGCCGTAATGGTACAAAAACCTGCCGATCAAAAGCAGATGGCCGAAGTGTGTCTCCAGCTCTTTAAGGCAGCTCAGCAGATTCCAGACCTTCGCAGGAACAATCTGGCTGCTGGCCTAGCCCTCTTGCTCAGCGTCAGCCTTGAGGTGCAGACCGGCACCGAATTGAGCGGGACCGAAACCGACGTCCTGGTGCGCGGCCTGAACGATTTACTGGTCGACTCGGGCGTGATGAAGGGCCGGGCCAGCGACCTTCAGGCCATGTACGAGACCTCGGTGATGACCGGTGCACTGATCGCCGGAATCGCCCAGAACGGTGCGGAAGCCGGCAACGCCGAAATGACCGACACCGCCAAGACGCTGGCCGCGATTGTCCTCAAGGGCATGAAGGTGAACTAGACTCTAGCAACGATGTTCCAGACCCGGCTCGGCCACATCGCCTACACCTTCGCCGACCTGCGCGAGCTCCTGGGCCGCGCCTCGGCGCGAAAGTCCGGCGACGAGCTGGCCGGACTCGCCGCCAGAAGCGCTGGGGAGCGCGAGGCGGCCCGCAGCCTGCTGGCCGATGTGCCGCTGCAAACGCTGCTGGACCAGCCGCTGATTCCCTACGAAACCGACGAGATCACCCGCCTGATCGTGGACGGCCACGACGCCCACGCCTTTGCGCCGATCAGCAGTCTGACTGTAGGCGAGCTGCGCGACTGGCTGCTCTCGAGCGCGCCGGAACAACTGGCAGGGGTGCGCGGCGGCCTGACTCCCGAGATGGTGTCGGCGGTGTGCAAGCTGATGCGTAGCCAGGACCTGATGCTCGTCGCCAGCCGCTGCGAGGTCGTGACCCGTTTTCGCAACACCCTGGGACTGCGCGGGCACTTTTCCACCCGGCTGCAACCCAACCACCCCACCGACGATCCGCGCGGCGTGCTGGCATCCTGCCTGGACGGCCTGATGTTCGGTGCGGGCGACGCGGTGATCGGCCTCAACCCGGCGCTCGATAGCGTGGACTCGTGCACGGGGCTGCTGCACCTGCTCGACGACCTGCGACAGACACTTGATATTCCCACCCAGACCTGCGTGCTGACCCACGTGACCAACACCTTGCAGGCCATCGACGGCGGCGCTCCGGTGGACCTGGTGTTTCAGAGCATCGCCGGAACGCAGCGCGCCAACCGGGGCTTCGGCATCGACCTGGCGCTGCTGGACGAGGCGCACGCCGCCGCACTCAGCTTGAACCGGGGCAGTCTCGGGCATAACGTCATGTACTTCGAGACCGGGCAAGGCAGTGCCCTGAGCGCCGACGCCCATCACGGGGTGGACCAGCAGACTTGTGAGGTGCGGGCCTACGCGGTGGCGCGGCGCTACGCTCCGCTGCTGGTCAATACGGTGGTGGGTTTTATCGGCCCCGAGTACCTCTATGACGGCAAACAGATCATCCGGGCGGGCCTGGAAGACCACTGTGCGGGCAAGCTGATGGGGCTGCCAATGGGCGTGGACGTGTGCTACACCAACCACGCCGAGGCCGATCAGGACGATATGGACGTGCTGCTGACCTTGCTGGCGGCGTCCGGCGTCAATTTCGTGATGGGCGTGCCGGGTGCGGACGACATCATGCTCAATTATCAGAGCACCAGCTTTCATGACGCCTGGTATGTGCGTGAGTTGCTGCACCGCCCGCCCGCGCCGGAGTTCGCCGCCTGGCTGGAGCGCGTGGGCCTGACGGCACGGGGCGAGCTGAGCCTGCCGGGAGCCGGAACGCCGCTCAGGGAAGCGCTGAAGCAATTGGGGGCCGGAGCATGACCGACGACCTCACCGAAACGGCTCCCTGGCAAGGCCTGCGCGCCTTTACTCACGCCCGCCTCGCGCTGGGCCGGGCCGGAGTCTCGCTGCCCACCCGTGAGGTGCTGAAGTTCGCCCAGGCCCACGCCGCCGCCCAGGACGCGGTGTGGACGCCCGCCGACTTCGGGCCGCTGCTGGAGGCATGGCCCGACGCTCTGGAACTTCGCTCACGGGCAGAGGGCCGGGCCGAGTACCTGCGCCGCCCGGACCTGGGCCGCCGGTTGCATCCGGACTCGGCAGCCGTGCTGGAACCGCTTGCTGCCTCCGCCCCAGACGTGCTGATCGTCGTCGGTGACGGCCTGAGCGCCGCCGCCCTGAGACATGCCCCGGCCCTGCTGTGCGAACTGTTGCCGCTGCTGGACGGCCTGTCTGTCCGCCTGCTGCTGGTCCACCAGTGCCGGGTGGCGCTGGCCGATGAGGCGGGCGAACTGCTGGGAGCCGGGGTCAGCCTGATTCTGCTGGGCGAGCGCCCCGGCCTGAGCAGCTTCGATAGCCTGGGCGCGTACCTGACCTTTGCGCCGCGCGTCGGCAGGCTCGACAGCGAGCGCAACTGCGTGTCCAACATCCGGCCCGGCGGCCTGGAGCTGCCGGAAGCGGCGCGGCGCACGGCCTCCCTGCTGCGCGCGAGCTTGCGGCGCGGTCTGAGCGGGGTTGAACTGAAAGGCGAGAGCGCTGAGCTGCTGGAATGAGCAAATGGACACGGCTGGGTTCATCACGTGGATTTCGTCCCGCCGGATCAAAGCTGAGCGAGCGTCAAACTGAGAGATAACAATCGGCCAATTCTCTTCAGGCTGACGCAGTTGGCTGGAGGAATGACTGTGCGTGCTGCTGGCACAGTCATTCCTCCAGCCAACTGCGCACCCTGTTTTACTCCCGTGGGTTCCTGGGCACAACGGCACCTTCCGGGCCTGCCCGGTCGAAAAAACGCTGCTTTTCTGACCGCTGCTCTAAACTGACCGGATGACTGTCCAGGCCCCGTCATCTCCCCAGGCCCATTTCGACACCCTCTTTCAGCACTGCGTGACCGAGCACGGGCGCTTCGGCCATCCGGCCCACCTGCATCTGGCCTGGCTCTTGCTGAAAGAGCACCCGGCCCTGGAAGCCCTGGCGATCTTCGACGCGGGGTTGAAAGCGCTGGCGGCGCGGCTCGACCTCACCGACAAATACAACGCCACATTGACCACCGCCTTCTTCTTTCTGGTGCTGGAGCGCCGCGAGCCAGGACAGACCTGGGAAGTGTTCGCTGCCCGGCACGCCGATCTGCTCGACTGGCAGCAGCGAGCACGCTTTCTGGGTGCGGTTTACGATCTGGAAGCGCTGAATTCGCAGGGCGCGCGGCGGGAGTTCGTGATGCCGGGCCTGCCGCCCACTTGACCCTCTGCGGTGCGGTGCGCCAGACTGGGCGCAGCGTCGATCCGCAGGAGTAGGCCGAAGACCCTGCCCACGAGCGAGCCTGAGACGGTGGAAGTCAGGCGGGCAGAGCGGCACGAAAGGCAGCGGGGAGCGCGGACCGGCTTCTCAGTCAGTCCGACAACTTTTCCAGAGTGCTCCGGGCAGCGTCCCGGGGAACTGGGGTGGAACCGCGCGAGTTTTTTGCGCCCCCAGGCGACCTGTCGCCGGGCGCTTTGCTTTGCTGGGGCGGCAGGCAACAAGGAGAGAAACATGCCCGCGACCTCGATGGAAGAACTCGTCAGCCTGTGTAAACGCCGGGGCTTTATTTTTCAGGGATCGGAGATCTACGGTGGCCTGCAAGGCTTCTACGATTACGGCCCACTGGGTGTCGAACTCAAAAACAACATCAAGGCCGCCTGGTGGCGTGCCAACGTTTACGAGCGCGACGACATGGAGGGCCTGGATTCCTCCATCATCATGCACCGGCTGGTGCTGCGCCACTCGGGCCACGAGGCGACCTTTTCCGACCCGATGGTCGACAACAAGAAGAACAACAAGCGCTACCGCCTCGACCACTTGGTGAAGGATCAGAAGGCGGATGTGATCGCCAAGGTCGCCGCGCACATGGGCGCAGACCCGGAGAACTTCCCCGCGCTGGTCGCCGCCCTGAACGCCGACCCCGCCAAGGCCAGCGAAGCCCTGCGCGCCTCGGGCGTGCGCGACGCCTTTTCCGGCGAGGTGGGCGACTGGACCGAGCCGAAGCCCTTCAACATGATGTTCAAGACGACCATCGGCCCGGTGGCCGACGAGGAGAGCTACGGCTACCTGCGCCCGGAAACTGCCCAGGGCATCTTTACCAACTTCAAGAATGTGGTGGACTCCACCTCGCGGAGGTTGCCGTTCGGCATCGCCCAGATCGGCAAGGCCTTTCGCAACGAGATCACGCCGCGCAACTTCATCTTCCGGGTGCGCGAACTCGAACAGATGGAAATCGAATTTTTCTGCACCCCTGGTACCGACGAAGACTGGCACGCGCACTGGTTAGAAAAGCGCCTGAGTTGGTGGGAGGCCCAGGGGGTGCCGCGCAGCAAAATCGAGATTTTGGATGTGCCGAAAGAGGACTTGGCCCACTACTCCAAGCGCACCTACGATCTGATGTACGACTACCCCACGCTCGGCCACGAGGAGATCGAGGGCATCGCCAACCGCAGCGACTACGACCTCGGCTCGCACACCAAGTCGCAGTCGGAGCTGAACCTGGTGGCCAGCGTGACTGAGAACAACGACTCGATTGCCAAGCTGACCATTCCGCACCCCGACACCAACAAGCCGGTCGTGCCGTTCGTGATCGAGCCGTCGGCGGGCGTGGACCGGGCACTGCTGGCCGTGCTGAGTGAGGCGTTTACCAAGGAGACACTGGAAAACGGCAACGAGCGCATCGTGCTCAAGTTCAGGCCGCACCTCGCACCCATCAAAGTGGCGGTCATTCCGCTGGCGCGCAACAAGCCCGAACTCGTCGAACTGGCCCGGCAGATCAAGTCCGACCTGCAACAGCTGGGCCTGGGCCGCATCCTGCTGGAAGACAGCGGCAACATCGGCAAGGCTTACCGCCGCCACGACGAGGTGGGCACGCCCTACTGCGTCACGGTGGATTTCGACACCATCGGGCAAAACGAAGGCGAGAATGCGGACCTCAAAGGCACCGTGACCATCCGTGACCGCGACACCTTGCAGCAGCAGCGTGTGGCGATCAGCGATTTGAGCGGCTGGCTTCAGGCGAAGCTGAAGTAAAGCGCTGACAACCGAACTCCTGAACTGGCAGGTCGGGGCGACAACCCCAACCTGCCACGTTGCGTTTCCATTCAGACGATTGGGCCTCCGGCTTCATATCGCGCCAATCTCATTGTATGGCCTCGTACCGAGCAGAGGCGAGAGGTTCCTTAAGCTGGCAACAAGTCAGGGGAGATGGGTTTTCAAAAAGCCCAAATTCGCAACGGCGTCTGCGCTCTTTCTAAAGAGTGCTGATCCGAGAGCCTAAATCTGCCCTGTCACTTAAAAGGAGCCGCTTATGTTCAAGAAGACCTTGCTTTTGACGACAGCCATGGTTCTCGCTCCCTCGGCGTTCGCCCAGACCTCTACGCTGCCCAACAACAGCATCGCCGGAATCGTGGTCAGCAATCCCGATTTCAGCACGCTGCTGGCAGCAGTGCAGGCAGCCGGTCTGACGGAAACACTCAACGGCTACGGCCCCTTCACGGTGTTTGCGCCGACCAACGCCGCCTTCGCCAAAATCCCGACTGATCAGCTCACAGCTTTGCTCAATGATCCGGTCAAACTCAAGGCCGTACTGCTCTACCACGTCGTGTCAGGGAAAGTCATGGCGGCGGACGTGGTGACCATGACCAGTGCCACGAGCCTGCAAGGTGCCCCGCTCAACATCATGGTCAACGGCAGCACCGTGATGGTCAATGACGCCACCGTCACCGCGACCGACATTGCGGCGAGCAACGGTGTGATTCACGTAATCGACACCGTACTGATGCCGCCCAACTGAGGCAGGCCGGACCGGGTAAACCCCAGACAAAGAAAAGCGCCGCACCCTTCTGACAGGTGCGGCGCTTTTCTTTGTCATCAACTCAAATACTGATCTCCGCGAACCTCGCGTTCTCGCGAATGAACTCCTTGCGCGGCCCCACATCGGTGCCCATCAAGGCCTCGAAGACTTCGTTGGCGATGATCAGGTCCTCGATGCTGACGCGCTTCAAGACCCGCCCTTCCGGGTTCATGGTGGTGTCCCAGAGCTGGTCGGCGTTCATCTCGCCCAGGCCCTTGAAGCGCTGAATCTCGTACTTCTTGCCCTCGCGGTTGGCCTGCGCCACGTGCTTTTTCAGCTGGTCCTCGGCGTAGAGGTAGGTGCCCTTGTTGGCGCTGGTCTGGCGGCCCACCATGATGCGGTAGAGCGGCGGCTGGGCAATGTAGAGGTGACCCTGCTCGACGATCGGGCGCATGTACCGGAAGAAGAAGGTCAGCAGCAGCGTGGTGATGTGCCCGCCGTCCATGTCCGCGTCGGTCATGATGATGATCTTGTGGTAGCGCAGGTTGGAGAGGTCGAAGTGCACGTTGTCGCCGGTACCTTCCACACCCGCACCGATCGCGCCAATCAAGGAGCGGATCTCGGCGTTCTTGAGAATCTTGTTGAGTTCGGCCTTCTCCACGTTCAGGATCTTGCCGCGCAGCGGCAAAATCGCCTGGAAGCGGCGCTCGCGGCCGCCCTTGGCCGAACCGCCTGCCGAGTTGCCTTCCACGATAAACAGCTCGCTCTCGGCCGGGTCCTGCGAGGAGCAGTCGGCCAGCTTACCGGGCAGATCGTCGTTCTCCAGCGGATTGCTGCGGCGGATGATGTCGCGGGCCTTGCGAGCCGCTTCGCGGGCGCGGGCGGCCTCGGCGGCCTTCTCCACGATGGTCTTGCCGATCTTGGGATTCTCTTCCAGGAACTCGGCGAACTTGTCACCGACCACGGCGTTCACAGCGGTCTGCGCCTCGGAGTTGAGCAGCTTGACTTTCGCCTGCGACTCGAACTGCGGTTCGCCCAGCTTGACCGACACCACGCAGTAGATGCCTTCCAGGAGGTCGTCGCCGCCGGGAATGGGGTTCCCGGACTTGATCATGTTCTTGTCGCGGGCGTACTTGTTGAGAATGCGGGTATAGGCGGTTTTGAAGCCGGTCAGCGGGGTGCCGCCGTCGCGGGTGCGGATCATGTTGGCGTAGGTCAGGATGTTGTCGGAGGAATAGGTATTGGCGTGAATGAACGCCACCTCGACCTCCACGCCGCTGTGGGTACCGCGCATCACGATCGGCTGGTCGTAGAGCAGTTTGGTGTCGTCGATGACCAGCGCGCGGGCGAAGTTGGCGATGCCGCCCTGCTCGAAGAAGGTCTCTTCCTTGATCTGGTCGCCGTGCAGCGCGATACGCTCGTCACGCAGCACGATCTTGAGGCCGGTCAGGTAGGCCAGTTCCCGCAGACGGCCCCGGATGCGGTCGTAGTTGAAGCTGTTGTCGAACTCGCTGAACACCTCGGCGTCCGGCTGAAAGCTGACCTTGGTGGCCCACGTCACGTCGGAGGGCGTGTCGCCCGTCACCTCCAGCGGGGTGGTGACGTCGCCGCGCTCGAAACGGATGTGGTAGAGCTGACCGTGCTTGTTGACGGTCACGTCGAGGTAGGTGCTCAGGGCGTTGACCACGCTACTGCCGACGCCGTGCAGGCCGCCGGACACCTTGTAGGCTCCCTGGCCGAACTTGCCCCCGGCGTGCAACTCGGTGAAGATGACTTCAATGGCGCTGCGGCCCTCGGACTGCATGATGTCGACCGGGATGCCGCGCCCGTTGTCGGTGACGGTGGCCGCGCCGTTCTCGTGCATGATGATATGCACTTCGTCGGCAAAACCCGCCAGGCCCTCGTCGATGGCGTTATCGATGATTTCGGTCAGAAGCTGGTGGTAGCCGTCGATGCCGGTGCCGCCCTGCACGTACATGCCGGGGCGCTTGCGAACCGCTTCCAGACCTTTTAGGACGCTGATCTGGCTGGCGTCGTATTCCTGAACTTCCGGGGTGGTGTTGGTCTTGGGTAAATCAGATGAGGTCATGAAGCTCCTTTTTCTGTTCCAGGCGTAGCTTTTCGTAGACATCGCGTGCGGCGAATTTCTCGCGACTGGACACGCTTCTGGTGTGCTCCTCAGTGTAGCACTTCGCCCCATCCGGGTCAAGAAAATTACGTTGTGAGCGAAAAGCCCGGCAATGGTTTCAGAACGCTGTTTTGGCCGTCTGGGCGCGGTCTGGCGGGTCTCCTGCGGCATCTGCCCCACTGATTTCGCTCTAGGCTGTGGACATGGACCTGCTGCGCGCCCTGCACGATTTTTCGTTCAACACCTCGCTGGCCAAGCTCTTTCCCAATCTGTTCACGCTGGCCTGCCTCCTGCTGCTCATCTGGAGCATCCCGGTGGCCCTGCGCGGGGTGGTCGACCGGGGATTTATACTGCTGACCCGCCTGACCTGGGCCATCTTCTTTCTCTACGGCCTCAGCGGCATGCTGCTGGCCGCCTCAGGCCTGAAGGTCGCCAGCGCCGTGGCCGAGGCAGGCAAAGAGGTCACCAAGTACGGCTTTTCGCCCGACCCCAAGCGCAACCTCGAGCACTGGATGTACACCATCTTCGCGCTGGCCAGCCTGTATTTCATCGAGGTGCTGATCGCCGGGAAGCTGATCGACCGCCGCAAGGGACTGTACTTTCTGCCGGTGGTGACGCTGTTCTTGTGGGGCTGCGCATACATGATCGGACGGGTGGCGATCTTTCCGGGCGAGCAGCCGGCGGGTCAGTAGAGCGGCAAGTTCAGGCGTCCAGCCCGCGTTCCTGGGCTTCCTCTTCCTCACTCAGCACCTTGAGGACTTCCCGCAGAGCCGGGCTGTCCTCAGTGCTCGCGCCGTGGCGCTCGGCCAGGTAGGCGGCCACCCACGCGCCGAAGTACCACAGCGCCAGCGCGCCGGGGTAGCCGCCCTCGCCGTCCGGAAACGGCAGGTGCACCACCTCGTCGATGCGGGTCTCCAGCACCTCGCGGGCCAGGGTCAGCTCGGGCGTCTCGTCGCCGAGAATCAGCGCCACCTTGCTGTCTCCCTTCTCGTGCTGGGCCTCGAAGGCCCCGGTCAGCACGTAGAGCGGCTCCAGCTCGAAGGCGATGCTCAGCACCTTGCCCACACGAGCCAGCAGGTGCTGCCAGATATGGACCAGGGCGGTGTCCTCGGGCGCGGCCAGCAGCAGCGGCGTGCGCTGCCACAAACTCCAGGCCAGATCGCGCGCGGGGTTGCCTTCCTCGATTTCGGGAGCGCACTTGGCGGCCAGCGCGGTCAGCAACACCTCGGCCTGCTGGGCTTGCTCGGCGTGGCCGGTGGCGTAGGCGGCGAACTGGGCCAGATGGTAGGTCGCCGCCACACCCGCCGGGGCCAGAAAATTGAGGTCGCGGGTCGACATGCCCTCGGCCTGCACGCCCGCGCGCACTACCGCCGCGCCGCTGACCTCGGCCAGTCCGGCGTAGTCGCGCGCGGCGCGGCCAGCATCGGCACTCTCCAAGATGAGCTGGGTGCCCTCACGGGTCAGGCGGCGCTCCGAGAGGGTGTCCAGCAGCGAGGCGGCCATCTCCCCGGCCCCCACACCCAGCACGCCGTAGGGTGCGGCCAGGGCGCGGGTCGGCCCCTGGTAGGAAGCGGGCAGGGTCAGCAGGTCAGTCATCAGCATCCCTCTAGCGTGCCACGCCGCACCACCTGGAAGCAAAGCACGCGGGCACACTCCAGCGTACAGAGCCGCCAGCCTTTACACTACAACCATGACGTTTATCGTGATCTCCGGACTGTCGGGCAGCGGCAAGAGCACCGCTCTCAGAACGCTGGAAGACACCGATTACTTCACCACCGACAACCTGCCGCCGGAACTCTGGAACGCCCTGGGCGATCTGGCGCGGGCACGCAGCCTGGACCGGATCGCCGTGACCACCGACGCCCGCACCCGCGACTTCCTGGCGGCGGCGGGCAGCAGCCTGACCCAGCTCAAGGCGCGGCGCAGCGACGTGCGGGTGCTGTTTCTGGAAGCCGACGCCGAGGTGCTGCTCAAACGCTACAACCTGACCCGCCGCGAGCACCCGCTGGGCGACCCCAGCTTGATGATCGACTTCCGGCGCGAGCGCGAGCTGCTGGCCTCGCTGCGGGCGCTGGCCGACACGGTCATCGACACCACCCACCTCAGTGCCGCCGATCTCAGCAAGCGCCTGCTCGACTGGCTGGGTGTGCTGAGCAGCTTCGATCTGCGGCTGTTTACCTTTGGCTTCAAGAACACCCCGCCGCGCGACGTGGACCTGGTGCTGGACATGCGCACCCTGCCCAACCCCTACTACGATCCGGAACTGCGCTCCCGCACCGGCTTGGACGACGACGTGGCCGCCTACGTCTTTCAGAATCCCGAGAGCGAGGCGTTTTATCAGCACACCCGCCAGTTTCTGCGCGATGTGGCCGCGCGCGCGCGCGACAGCGGACGCCACAGCTACAACGTGGCCATCGGCTGCACCGGCGGCCAGCACCGCAGCGTGGCGGTGGCCGTGCGTCTGGAGCGCGATTTGCAGGATCTCAGTGCCCGTGTGATCGACCACCGCGATCTGCCGGGTGCCGGAGGCGAGTGAAGGTGCAAAAGACCCATAAGCCCTCGCCCCCCACCTTTCCCAACCCCGCCGCGCAGGCTGGACGCTGGTCGCGGCGACTGAGCAATTTCAAATCGGCCAACCATGGCCGCCGGGCCAAGCGCTGGCTGACTCCCGGCATGGGCATCAAGCGCTGGTTTGCGCTGTTCGGCGTCTGCACCTTCGTCGGCGCGGTGGGGTTTTTGCACTTTACCTGGACTGGGCCGCTGCACTTCACCGCCACCGCCTGGATCTTGTGGCTCAACAACTTCACCAAACCCGAGGTGCTGCCGCTGTGGGTGGTCGGCGTGGTCGTGATGGCGCTGGCCCTGATCGGCGCGCTGACGGCCATGACCATGCTCAACCGCTCGGTGCTCCGGTCTGTGGGCACCGATCCCAGCGAGGCGGTCAACGTGATCTATTCACGCACCACCCTGGCACGCGGCCCCAGGATCGTGGCGCTGGGCGGCGGCACCGGCTTATCAAACGTCTTGTCGGGCCTCAAGCGCCACTCGTCGAACCTCACGGCTGTCGTGACGGTGGCCGACGACGGCGGCAGCAGCGGGCGGCTGCGCGAGGCGCTGGGCATGATCGCGCCCGGCGACCTCACTGACTGCTACGCGGCCCTGTCGGACAGTCCGGTGCTGGCCCGGCTGCTGCTGCACCGCTTTGAGCGCGGTGAGGGCCTCGAGGGCCACACCTTCGGCAACCTGCTGCTGGCGACCCTGTCCGAGGAGCAGGGCGGGTTGGGCGGCGCGATGCAGGACATCCACGAGGTGCTCAACGTCTGCGGCGCAGTGTATCCGGCGACCACCCAGCCGGTGACACTGATCGCGCGGCTCAGAAACGGCCAGGACGTGCGCGGCGAGAGCCACCTGGCCAGCGCGGGCGGCGTGGGCGCAGGGGCCATCGGCATTCAGGAGGTGCGGCTCGACCCGCCGCAGCCGCCGACCCTTCCGGCGGTGGTGGCCGCCATCAGCAACGCCGAGCTGATCGTACTGGGGCCGGGCAGCTTGTTTACCTCGATCATTCCGGCGCTGCTGGTGCCTGACATTCAGGCGGCCATCCGGGCATCGGGCGCGCCGCTGGTGTACGTGGCCAGCATCATGACCGAACCTGGCGAAACCGATGACCTGACCTTGAGCGACCACGTGCGGATGATCGACCGCCATCTGGGCCGGGTGCCCGACGTGGTGCTGGTCAACAGTGCGGCGGTGCCCAGCGCCGTGCAGGCGCGCTACCGCGCCGCCGGGGCCACCCTAATTGCGCCGCACAGCGTCGACGCTGCCCTCAAGCTGCGGCTGCGCCACGTGCCGATGCTGCTGGCCGGTCAGGCCCACCACGACCCGCATCTGCTCGCCAGCGCCCTGACCGACCTGCTGACCGCAGACCACGGGCGTGCCCGGTCCCGGCGTGCCTAGGGCAGCGCGGCGCAGAAACGCTGGTGGTCTGGCGACACATCCGCGCAGCGGACGAATGCTCTAACGTGAGGCCATGACCTCCCCTCCAACCCAGGACGCCGAATTTACCCGCAAGGTGGCGCTGGGCATTCTCAGCACCTTGCAGCACAAGGGCCTGATCAGTGCCGCCGAGGTGGACGCCATTTTGCGCGCCGCCATGCCCAAGCCCGCTGGCCCGCTGGCCGTCACGCCCGCTTCGACGCCGCCCAAGCCCGATGCCAGCCGGATTCGCCGCGAGCCGCTGCCGCCGCCGGTATTCGACATCGAATTGTAAGCCGAGCATCCCAGGGTAAGGTTGGAACCAGGCATCAAGTGTTTGTCCTGGACGAGGTTTTTGGGCTCCAGTCCTCGCCTGACGCCACCCCCAGCTCCTCAATCGGCGTCACCGGTCAGCGCGCTGAGCAGCCGCAGCGCTTCGGTGAGGCGGTGGGCCTGCACGCGGGCGGCCAGCCGGGCCTGCTCGGCGTCGAAGGCGTGGCGCGACAGGGTCAGGGCGTCGGCCCCCGAGCGGCGCAGCTGCTCCTCACCCAGCTTGGCGTCGCGGTAGCGGTGCAGCATCTGCTGAAAGGCCGCCTGGTGGGCGCGGGCGGCTCCCAGGGTGTTTTCCATCTGGGCGGCGGCCTCTTGCTCGGCCTGAACCAGCGCGGTGCGGGCACCCTGCACCCGGGCGTCGTTGGCGTCACCCGCCTGCCACTCGGCGTAGTTAAGCTGATGGCGGGCACGCAGCACGTTGGGGTGCATCGGCACCGCCAGCGCGAAGCGCGAGGTTTCCAGACTGACGCTGGGCGTCTCGGGATCGTCCTCGGCCACCGTCTCGTCGATCAAGGGTGAAAAGGCGTCGAGAAAGGCGGCGGTCTGCGAGAGCATCAGCTTGTTGTGGGCCAGTTGCGGCCCCACCTTCCGCCCGGCCCGCGCCTCGCCCTCGACCTCTTCAACGGTCAGGCGCAGCACCTCGCGCTGGGCACGGGCGCTGCGAACCTGATCGGCCACCTCGATGCGGGCGTGCTCGGCACGCAGGTTGCCGAGCAGTTCCTCGGTTTCCCAGCGCCGCACCTCGGCCTGGGTGGCCTGCACATCCCACTCGGCGGCACGTTCCAGATTCTTGAGGTCCGGATTGGCCCGGATGCCTTCCAGGCTGCGCGCGGCGATCTCGGTGTGGGCGCGGGCCAGCAGCAGCGGCAGATCGTGGGCACGTCTGCCCCAGCGCACCGGCCCCGGCGCGGGCGCGATGGTGCCGGTGCTGGGCGGCGCGGGGCTGGGCGTCGATTCGGCGAACGAGGCCAGGGCGGTGGTCGCGCCCTCCAGCCAGCGGTCGGCGCGGGCATCGCCCATATTGCTACGGAAAATGGTGTAGACGTCTTGCAAGACTGCCACCACGTCACGCGACCCGAGTGGGCGGATGGCGGGCCAGCCCCGGCGCACCACCGCGCTCTCGATGACCTGCTCGGCTTCACGAACGCCCATCTCGGCGGCCAGCTGGCTTCTCAGCCATTCACGGTAGGGATCGTTCATTCAAAGTCCTCGGGAGTGCGGCGGTGATGGTAAAGCAAAGGCAGCTTCAGCAGCGGGCCTCATTCTAGGGGCCGCCGAGAGAAGCGCGCTGGCGCAGGGCTTCATACAGCACCAGCGCGCCCGCCGTCGCCACGTTCAGGCTGTCGGCCGCGCCGCGCATGGGAATTGACACCTGAACATCGGCGGCGGCCTGCCAGAAGGAACCCAGGCCCGCGTGCTCGGTGCCCAGCAGCAAAGCCACCCGGCCCGCGAGCGGCGCGTCCCAGTAGGTGCGGGTGGCCTGGGGGGTGCAGGCCAGCAGGGTGAACTGGCGTGCGCGCAGCCAGTCGAGCGCGTCTTGGCCCGGCAGCACAGCGGTGGGCTGGGTAAACACGCTGCCCTGCGAGGCACGGATCAGGTTGGGGTTGCCCAGGTCGAGGCCGTCGCCGACCAGCAGGGTGGCGTGCGCGCCCGCACCGTCAGCGGTTCTGAGCAGCGCGCCGACGTTGCCGGGCTTTTCCAGGCCGTCGAGCACGAGCACCGTGGCCTGTTCGGGCGGTTCGGGCAGCGGGCGGGCCTCCCAGCGGGCCAGCGCCAGCACCCCGTCGGGGCCTTCGCGGAGGCTGACTTTCTCGAAGGCGGCGCGGCCCAGCTCAGTGGTGGGCAGATCGGCCCAGGGCAGGGTGTGGGCGCCGCTGCTGAACAATTCGGGGCAGGTGTAGACCGTCTCAATCGGTACGCCCGCTGAGAGGGCGCGGGAGAGTTCGCGCGCGCCCTCGATCAGATACACCCCGTCTCGCAGGCGCTCGCGGCGCTCACGCAGCCGGATCAGGCGCTTGAGCTGGGTATTTTGCAGCGAAAGAATCGGTTCACGGCTCACCGGGGCATTATGGCGCGGTCAGGCCGGATTGAGCGGCACACCGAGAAATGAAGTCAGACGGCGCGGGGTTGCTGGTGCGCCGCACTTCCCGCTTCCCGGCGCTGCACCCACCACCAGCCCAGCAGCCCCAGGCCCTGCGCCGTTCCGGAAACGAGAAACCACATACCCAGCGGCAGCCGGTCCACGAACGGCGAGATGGCGGCGAGCACCAGCGGCATGCCCAGCGCGCCCGCCGCGTTCAGCACCGCAAAGATCCGGCCCAGATAGCCTGCCGGAACGAGCTGCTGGATCAGCGCCACCGCCGGCACGTTGATCAGGCCGAAGCCGAGGCCCAGTACCAGCGCGCAGCCCAGCAGCACCGGCACCACTGGGGCCAGCCACATCCCCAGGTAAGCCAGGGCCGTCAGCACGAAGCCGGCGCTCATGGTCCGGCGCAGCGCCAGCCGGTTGCCCAGCCAGGCGCACAGCCCCCCGGCCAGCAGCAGGCCGCCGCTCTCCAGGGCCAGGTACAAACTGTAGCCCTGCGCGCCGGGGCCAAGCGTGGTCATCAATCTGGGCAGCACCACCAGGACCGGGGCCAGGCTGCCGTTGAGCAGCAGCGCCAGCACCGGGATCATGCTCAGCAGCGGCGAGCGGCGCATCAGGGCCACACCCGACCTGAAGTCGGCCCACAAGCTGGCCTGGTCCTGGACCGGGGGCAAGGGCGGCAGCCTGACCCCGATCAGCAAGACCGAGAACACCAGAAAGCTCAGGCCGTCGAGCGCCATCGCTCCAGCCGGCGACCAGTGTGCCACCAGCACGCCCCCGGCCAGGGTGCCGAGCAGCGTCATGGCCTGGTTCAGCCCACTGGTCAACCCATTGGCGCGGGTGAGTTCGGTTTCCGGCACCAGGGCAGGCAACGCCGCGCCGCTGGCTGGCCCTTCGAAGGCGGCGGCCAGCCCGCCCAGCAGCGCCGCCACGTTGATGGCCCACAGCGGCACCTCGCCCCAGGCCAGCGCCAGCCCGCCCACCGTGAGCTGCAGGAAGCCCTGCACCAGACTCGCGGCGATCAGCGGCAGCTTGAGCGGCCAGCGGTCGACCAGCGTGCCCGCCAGCGGCAGATTGGGCAGCAGGCTCAGCGCCAGCGTCTGCGCCATGCGGCCCGCCGAGCCAGTCTGGTGCAGCACCAGAAAGCTCAGGGCAATCGAGGCCAGTGCCGCGCCCAGCCGCGACTGCGCCGAGCCGAGCAGCCAGAGGGTGAAACTGCGGTTCCAGAGTCGGGTGTTCATGTCCGTTAGTCTGCAAGCGCCGGTTCTTGAAAGGACACGGCCTTTTTCAAGGCCCGGTTCTTTAAGCTGGAGCTGTGAGCAAGCTGAACACCGCCCCCCGCCTTGCCGACGCCGAGCAGGCCCGGCTGCTACTGGACGTCACGCTGCGTCCGGTGTTCTCGCTGCTGATGACTGGCCCCAGTTCGGCGCAGCAGTTGGCAGAGTCTCTGGATGTGGATATCCAGCGGGCCTATTACCTGCTGCGCAAGCTGGAGCGGGCAGACATCGCCGAGGTCGTGAGCGAACACCGGCGCAAACGCTACCGCGTGGCTCCACGCTGGTTCATTCCCTACGAGGTCACGCGCTCGGAGACCCTGCACGCTTTTCTGGCCGACCAGATCATGCCGCGCATGGAGCGCTTCGTGGCCCTCGGCGTGGAGGTCTTGCAGCGCCAGCAGCCCGACTGGGGAGCCTGGCTCGAACTCGGGCCGCTCGGCAGCAGCCTCAGCATCGGTGACGCCGCAGGCGCGGCCCACGATCTCTTTACCGGCGTGGAGCCGCTCATTCTCAACATCGGCGATATCCGCCTGACCCGCGCCGACGCCGAGAACCTCAAACGCCGTCTGAGCGCCGTGATCGATGCGCTGGAAGAGCAGAACTCGCCCGAGGCCGACCAGTACAGCTTTGCCCTGATGCTGGTGCGCGGCGGCGTGGGGTGAAGCCAGTCAGCGGCGCAGGCTCACGGACCGAGCGGTGAGGCCGCCCAAGTCGCCTCCGCCGCTGCCGCCCGCCCGCATCTGGGTGCTGCTGGCAAGTGAGGCCAGCACCGCCGTGATCTTCCGGCGCGGGCCGTCGAGATGGACCCGGCTGTATCTCTGGAACACCAGAACCGACGAGATCACGCCGGGGTCATGGTTCGAGGGTCAGCTGTACGAAGCCATGAGCGATCTCTCCCCCGACGGCGAGCACCTGCTCTACTTCGCCCGCAACGAATCGCTGGGGCGACAGCGTGCGGCAAAAGTCAGATTTGGCGTGGACAGATTCGACACCTGGACCGCTTTATGTCGCCCGCCCTGGGTCAAAGCGGTTGGTCTTTGGCGGGTCAGCGGCGGGTTCACAGGGGGCGGCGTCTTTGACAAAAACCGCACAGTCTGGTTGTACAACATCTACAGCAGCGCCGAAACACCCATTCAGCCGGGCGGCTTCACGGTGAGGCTGGGAAAAGCCGAGAGCCAGCCACCGATCCTGCTGGCCTCAATGCAGCGCAGCGGCTGGCAGGGCATCCAGCCCAGCGCCTCCTCCTCTGTCGGTGACTCGTTGCCGCTCACCCTCCATAAAGGTGCCTTGGAACTTCGGCTGTCGAAGTTTGAGTACAAAGTGCACAAGACCTACCTGTGGCATAAGCCGCAGCCTGCGCCGGGGCTGGAGGGTGCGTCATGGGCCGACATCGACCAGCAGGGCCGCCTGGTTTACGCCCGCGCAGGAAAACTGCTTGCGGTTACGGCGGGACACGAAGTCGAACTGGCCGATCTGAACCCCGATCAGCCGCTGAAACGCGCGGGGCAGAATGCCCAAGAAACCAGTCGATAGCCCAGTAAAAGGCTTTCCCCTGCCGCCCCGCCACTTCATGCCTGACCGGTGCGCCTGTCTGTCACAACACCCCGACACCCAGGCTGCCTGACGGTGTAGAATACGATGTTTACCCAGAAGCGCTCCCCCTGCTTCTGCCCCCAACATACACGCGGCGACCCGGCAGAGTGCGGGAAAGCCGCCCCAAAAGGAAGGTTCCCGGTTTGCAAAACCTGATTGTGCGCGGTGCCAGAGAACACAACCTCAAGAACGTGACGGTCGAGTTGCCGCGCGACAAATTCATCGTGATCACCGGGGTGTCGGGCAGCGGCAAGAGCACCCTGGCCTTCGACACCATCTACGCCGAGGGCCAGCGAAGATACGTCGAGTCGCTCTCGGCCTACGCACGCCAGTTCCTGGGACTGATGGAAAAGCCCGATGTGGAGAGCATCGAGGGGCTGTCTCCGGCCATCTCCATCGACCAGAAGACCACCTCGCACAACCCGCGCAGCACGGTGGGCACCGTCACCGAGATTCACGATTACCTGAGACTGCTCTATGCCCGCACCGGCACGCCCTACTGCCCCGTCTGCGGACGCAAGATCGAGCGCCAGAGTCCCACCGAGATCACCGACAAGTTGCTGGCCGGGTTCGGGGACAAGCGGGCCATTTTGCTGGCCCCGCTGGTGCGCGGACGCAAGGGCGAGTACCGCAAGCTGTTTGCCGACATTCGCCGCGAGGGCTACGCCCGTGTGCGGGTCGACGGCGTGCTGTACGAACTCGACGAGGCCGAGAAGCTCAAGCTCGAAAAGTTCGAGAAGCACGACGTGGACGTGGTCATCGACCGGATGACGGTGCGCGAATCCGACCGCTCCCGCTTGGCCGAGAGCGTAGAACTGGGGCTGCGGCGCGGCGAGGGCTTACTCCGGGTGCTGTTTCCCGATGGCGGGCCCAACGGGGAAAGCGAGGAGGAACTCTACTCCGAGAAGTTCGCCTGCCCCGAGCACGGCAGCGTGCTGGAGGAGCTGGAACCGAGGTCGTTCAGCTTCAACAACCCCTACGGTGCCTGCCCCGACTGCGCGGGCCTGGGCAGCAAGCGCGAGTTCTCGCCGGATCTGATTATCGACGACACGCTGAGCATCGCCGAGGGAGCCATTTTGCCCTGGAGCAAGAAAGGCACCGGTGGCGGCGTGTACTACTGGGACAAACTCAAGGCCCTCTCCGAGCACCTGAGTTTCGACCTCAAGACGCCCTGGCGCGACCTTTCCAAAGCGGCGCAGAACGCCATTCTGCAAGGCCCCGGCGAGGCCTTCGAGGTCGTCTACCGGCGCGGCGGCAAGGAAACCATGCGCTTCATGACCGAGTTCGAGGGCGTGCTGGTCAATCTGGAGCGCCGATACGCCGAGACCGAATCCGAGTACATGCGCGAAAAACTCGAAGAGATGATGGAGCTGCAGCCCTGCCCCACCTGCGGCGGCACCCGTTACAAGCCCGAGATCCTGGCGGTGCGGGTGGGCGGCCTCAACATCTCGCAGGCCAGCGGCATGAGCGTGCTCGACGCCGATCAGTTCTTCGCGGAGCTTCAAGGCGGCGCAGTCAACCACGAGGTCATCGCGCCCTACCTGGGCCAGCACGACGGCGGGGCAGCGAAGGTCGCCCGGCCCCGCCACTACGAGTACAGCTTAAACACCTTCGGCACGGCGGTGGCGGCTCCGATTCTGCGCGCCATCCGCACCCGGCTGACTTTTCTGGTCGACGTGGGCCTCGATTACCTGAGCTTGGACAGAACGGCCAACACCTTATCGGGCGGCGAGGCGCAGCGCATCCGGCTGGCGACCCAGGTGGGCAGCGGCCTGACCGGGGTGCTGTATGTGCTCGACGAACCCAGCATCGGGCTGCACCCCAAGGATAACGGGCGACTGATCGAGACCCTCAAGCGTCTGCGTGATTTGGGCAATACCCTGCTGGTCGTCGAGCATGACGAGGACACCATGATGGCCTCGGACTACGTGGTCGACATGGGACCGGGCGCGGGCGTCCACGGCGGCGAGGTGGTGGCCGTCGGCACGCCAGCCGAGATCAAGGCCAACCCCGAGAGCCTCACCGGCAAGTACCTGCGCGGCGAACTGAAAATCGAGGTGCCCACCAAGCGGCGGCGCGGCAACGGCAAGCGCCTCAAGGTGATCGGCGCGCGCGAGCACAACCTCCAGAACGTGACGCTCGACGTGCCGCTAGGCACCATGACGGTCATCACCGGGCCGAGCGGCTCGGGCAAGAGCACCCTGATTCACGACATCCTGCACGCCACGCTGGCCCGCGACCTCAACGGAGCCAAAACCACCCCCGGCAAGGCCGACGCGATCACCGGCATCGAGTATCTCGACAAGGTCATCGAGATCGATCAGTCACCGATTGGCCGCACGCCGCGCAGCAACCCGGCCACCTACACCGGGGTCTTTACCGAGGTGCGCGATCTGTTTACCCGCACCCCCGAGGCGCGGCGGCGCGGCTACCTGGCCGGGCGCTTCTCGTTCAACGTCAAGGGCGGCCGCTGCGAGCACTGCAAGGGTGACGGCGTCATGAAGATCGAGATGAACTTCCTGCCCGACATCTACGTGCCGTGCGAGGTCTGCAAAGGGGCGCGTTACAACCGCGAGACGCTGGAAGTCAAATACAACGGCAAGACCATCGCCGACGTGCTGGACATGACGGTGGAGGACGCCCACGCCTTCTTCGAGCCAATTCCGACCATCGAGCGCAAGATGCAGCTTCTCCGTGACGTGGGCCTCGGCTACATGAAGATCGGGCAGCCCAGCACCACGCTCTCGGGCGGCGAGGCGCAGCGCATCAAGCTGGCGGCCGAACTCAGCAAGCGCGCCACCGGCAAGACCATCTACATCCTCGACGAACCCACCACCGGGCTGCACTTCGAGGACGTCCGCAAGCTGATGGAAGTGCTGGAGCGACTGGTTGAGGGCGGCAACACCCTCATCGTCATCGAGCATAATCTGGACGTGATGAAGTGCGCCGACTGGATCGTGGACCTGGGGCCGGAAGGCGGCGTGCGCGGCGGCACCATCGTCGCCACCGGCACGCCCGAACAACTCGCCGCCCACCCGACGAGCTACACCGGCGAGTTTCTCAAGCGGGTCCCGGGCATCGTGCCGAGCAGTCAGCCGCTGGTCAAGGCGACACCGGAACCGCTGACCGAGGACGAGCGCCCCGGCGTGGATCCGGACGGCTTGACGAACGCGGGCGAACTGGAGGCCACCACAGCCGTGAAGAAGGCCAAGCCCAAAGCACCGTCCAAGCGCGGCAAGAAGCAGATCGAGGCGCTGGACGATTTGATGGACGACGAACTGCTCGATAATGAGGACGCCGAGCTGATGGCCGTGGGCACGCCCGGCAAGAGGACGGCGTGAGCGCGGCGCGCGGGATGGGCGCGCAGGGCAAGCACGCCACCTTCGTGGCGTCGATGTGGGTGCTGGGGCTGGCTGCGCTGGGCGTGCTGGCCTATGCCATGACCCTACCGCTCGACTGGCAGCAAAAGCTGGTCGTGTGGATCTTGCTCACCTTCATCGCCGACGAGGCGGGCAACTGGTTCGGCTACAGCGCCGTGCCGCTCGGCATCATCACGCTGGGGGCGCTGCCGTTTTTGCCAGTCAGCGCGGTGCCGGAGCAGTGGTGGATTATCTTTCCGCTGATCGCCGGGGCGCTGAGCGCTGCCCTGGCCATGAAGCACGCGGGCGGCCCCTTCGTGCTGCCGTTGGCCGCCGTGCTGTTTGCCGTGCCGATCCTCGCGGCGGCCAAAGCGGCGCCCCTTCTCGACGCCAGCATGAAGTTTCCGGCCAATCCCCAGTTTCAGAAGCTGGCCTTCATCGCCGCAGGCATCGGCCTGCTCATCAGCCTGATTCGTCAGGTGGTGGCCGCGATGGTCAGGGCGCGCGCGAACCAGCCCGCACGGACGCCGAGGCTGGAGCCACTCACGCCAGCCGCACCCGTTTCGCTGACTAAAGACAGCTGAGCCTCAGCACTGGAAACGGCCCCATCCTCAAAGGTATGGGGCCGTTTTCGGTTCAGGTCGGTGCCTTTAAAAGCACGCCTCAGAGCGTTAGCAAATCGTAGCCCTTGTCGGTCACGACCAGGGTGTGCTCGAACTGGGCGCTGGGCTTGCCGTCCGCCGTCACCACCGTCCAGCCGTCGGGCAGCAGCTTGGTTTCGGCGCGGCCCAGATTGATCATCGGCTCGATGGTAAAGACCAGGCCTGCCGCGAGCTTCATGCCGGTTCCGGCGCGGCCCACATGCGAGACGGTGGGGTCTTCGTGGAGGTTGTGGCCGATGCCGTGGCCCGTGTACTCACGCACCACCGAGAAGCCGCGCGGCTGGGCAGTGGCCTGAATCGCCGCGCCGATGTCGCCCAGGTACGCACCGGGCCGAACCGTTTCCAGCGCCGCCTCCAGACTGGCCCGCGTGGCGTCCACCAGTTTCTGCACCTGGGGAGCCACCGCGCCCACCGTGTAGGTGTAGCAAGCGTCACCGTAGACGCCGCCGAGCTTGACGCCGATATCGACGCCGATGATGTCGCCCTCGCGCAGTTTGCGCGGACTGGGAATGCCGTGACAGATCACCTCGTTGACCGAGGCGCAGATGGTCGCTGGGAAGGGATTGTTGCGCGGGCCGTAGCCGATGTAGGCCGGGACCGCGCCGCGCGAGCGGATAAAATCCTCGGCGATCTTGTCGAGTTCCTGGATGCTGACTCCCGGCACGACGTAAGGATCGAGCAGCCGGAAGGTCTCGGCCACCAGCGCCCCCGCACGGCGCATGAGTTCGATTTCGCGGGCGCTTTTCAGGGTTGCTCTGCTCATCTCGGCGTCAGGCTAGCACGCGGCTGTCAGCAGAGCGGGAGCGTCTTCACCTTCGCGGCGCAGACCCGACCCGGCCCAACCGTAAGTCTCCGTGAAGTTCGCTCCGGTCAATGGGCATAGGCTGAATAGTCTTGCGGCGGCTCCAGTCTTCGCTCGCGGCAAAATTAAATCCATACCCGCGTAACCTGCGTATATCAAGGTAGAAGAACCAGCCCCGACCCCGCCTCCCCCATTGAGGCCATCCAAGGAGAGTCCATGACCAAGTTACCCCCCGAGCCCGACCAGAGCGCCGCCAAGCCCGAAGCCTCCAGAATCGTCAATCCTCGCCGCGAATTTCTGCGCAGCGCCGGGCTGTTTACCGGCACGGTGGCAGCCCTCGGCGGCGGCCTGGAGTTGCTCAGCCGCAGACCCGGCGCGGTGGCCGAGAGTGTCACGCCCGGTCTGGTGGGTCAGGCCAAGCGCCCGCTGGGGCCGTATGACGTGTCCGACCCGGTCACGCCCTACCAGCAGGCCACCACCTACAACAACTTCTACGAGTTCGGCACCGACAAGGCCGACCCGGCCCGCATGGCCGCCACCCTCAAGCCACGCCCCTGGACCATCAAGATCGACGGCGAGGTCAAAAAGCCGATGACGGTCGACATCGACACCCTCCAGTCCTGGTTCCCGCTCGAAGACCGCATCTACCGGATGCGCTGCGTGGAGGGCTGGTCGATGGTCATGCCATGGCTGGGCTTTCCGCTGGCGGGCCTGATTCGCCGCCTCAACCCCACCAGCAAGGCCAAATACGTGCAGTTCACGTCGCTGCTCGACCCCAAGCAGTTTCCCGGCCAGCGCTCCAATGTGCTGACCTGGCCGTATGTGGAGGGTCTGCGGCTCGACGAGGCGCTCAACCCGCTGGCCTTCATGGCGGTGGGACTGGCAGGCCGGGTGCTGCCGGGCCAGAACGGCGCGCCGTTGCGGCTGGTGGTGCCGTGGAAGTACGGCTTCAAGGGCATCAAGTCGATCGTGCGCATCACCCTGACGGACAAGCAGCCCAAGACCACCTGGAGCATCGCCGCGCCCGACGAGTACGGCTTTTATGCCAACGTGAACCCCAAAGTCGATCACCCGCGCTGGAGCCAGGCCACCGAGCGGCGCATCGGTGACCTGGGACGGCGGCCCACTTTGATGTTCAACGGCTACGCCGATCAGGTCGCCTCGCTGTATTCGGGCATGGACCTAAAGAAGAACTTCTAGGCCCATGTCCAAAGCCTCCCCCTCCCCGGCGGCCAGCGCGGCCAAAAGCGCGCCGAAACGTAGGGCCAACACGTTCGGTGGTCTCGGCCCCGGCATCGTGGTGGGCGGCCTGGTGCCGATGGCCGTGATGCTGTGGGACGCCAAGACCGGCGCGCTGGGCGCGAACCCGGTGCAGCGCCTGCAACTCCAGACCGGCATTCTCGCGCTGGCCCTGCTGCTCATCTCGCTGGCCGCCACCCCACTGCGGCTCGTGACCGGCTGGACCTGGCCTGCCCGCGTGCGCAAGGCCCTGGGGCTGCTGGGGTTTCTGTATGCCACCCTGCATGTCCTGGTGTACCTGGTCGACAAGGGCATTCTCATCAGCGACTTCGGGCTGGCGACGGTGCTGGACGACGTGGTCAAGCGGCCCTTCATCACGGTGGGCTTCGTGGCCTGGTTGCTGCTCATTCCACTGGCGCTCACCAGTTTCAAGTCCTCGGTCAAGAAGCTCGGCTTCGAGCGCTGGACGCTGCTGCACAAGCTGGTCTATCTGATCGTGGCGCTGGGCGTGGTGCATTACTGGTGGGGGGTCAAGAAGGACCATACCGAGCCGCTGATCTACGGCCTGATCGCGGCCCTGCTGCTGGCGCTGCGGGTCATTTTCAAGGACTTCCGCAGCAAGAAGAAAGTCAGGAGCGCGGGGAAACCAGCCACGCCCTGACGTCCAGAATGTTCAGGCGGCGCGAGGCTATTCGCCTGCGCCGCCTTCTCTTTTTCTTGAAGCCTCTTCAGCCCAGTACTTCTCGTAGCCGCGCCACGTTCCCCGTCCACACTTCGCCGTCCTCGCTCTCGGCCCAGAACTCTGGCAAGTCGGAACCTGGCCCCGCTGTCCGTTCCAGCGCTTCACCCGCCAGCTCGCGCATCGGCTCCAGCTCGCCCGCCTCCAGCTGTTCCAGCCAGTCGCGCAGGGCGGCGTCGAAAATCGCTTCGGTGTCGCCGGTGAGGTGCGCGGCCAGAATCTCGGCGGCAGCCACGGCCCGCGCGCCCTCCTCCTCGGCCACGAAGTCGATGTCGGGGTCCAAGACGACCTCAAAGGCTTCTTGCAGAGCGAATGCGCCGTCTTCCAGCACTTCCTGCACAAACATTTTGGCGGCGTCGTTGTCGAAGGCGGCCGTGCCCCAGGTGTTCATGGCTTCAGGGTAACCCAAGTGGCCGCCGGGTGTTCAGTTGCCGTACAGCACGAATTCGCTGGTGTTTCTGGTGCCCGGCACGGTTCTCGAAATCATCCCGACATATTTGCCGCTGCGGTTGCCGTAGACCACGGTTTCCATATCGTGCCAGTCCTGAACCGTGAACTGCTTGAAGTTCTGCTGCTGAAAGCCCAGGGCACGGGTCTGGTAAATAGTGTCGTGAAACGCCGAAACCCAGTTGACGACCCGGTAATACTCGACCCATTTCACGTTGTAACCGGCTTTCTTGCTCTGCATCAGGAAGTCCTGTTTGAAGCGTTGCGCGCCAGCGTCACAAAACTGAGTGACAGAAGCGCCGCCGCCCCCTTTTGGGTAAGGCACCTTCACTTGTCCATTGAAGCTGAAGGCGGGCCGGGTGTTGCATTGAGCGCTTGCGGCAGAGGTCCCCAGAGCAGTCAGGGCAGCGATCAGTATCAAACGATTCATGATGTTCTCCTTGAGCCGATAAGGTGAGGCTCAGCTTAAGAGAGAAAACATGAGAACGGGGTGCGCTTGTGCCTGCGCCTGTTTATGAAATCGCGACACGCAACACACGTACAGGGATTTGAATAATGACGACCAACTCAAGCAGACGAGCACTGTCAACGGTCTGTTTGCTTTAAACGCCCGCCTTCTCGTTCGTGCCGTAGCGCCGCTCCACGTAGGTTTCCATCAGCTCCTGAAAGTCCTCGGCGATGCGGGGACCGCGCAGGGTGGTGAGCAGTTTGCCGTCCTGGTAGACCGGGGCGCGGGGGTCCTCGCCGGTGCCGGGCAGCGAGATGCCGATGTTGGCGTGTTTGCTCTCGCCAGGGCCGTTGACGACGCAGCCCATGACGGCCACCTGCATCTCCTCCACGCCGGGGTAGCGGGCCTTCCAGTCGGGCATGCTGTCTCTGATGTAGTCCTGAATCTTCTGGGCCAGTTCCTGAAAGAAGACGCTGGTGGTGCGCCCGCAGCCGGGGCAACTCGTCACCTGCGGCGAGAACTGCCGGATGCCCAGACTCTGGAGGATCTGCTGGGCCACCTCGACTTCCAGCTTGCGCGAGGCCCCCGGCTCCGGCGTGAGTGAGACCCGGATGGTGTCGCCGATGCCCTCGGTCAGCAGCGGCGCGAGGGCCACGCTGCTCGCCACCATGCCCTTCATGCCCATGCCCGCCTCGGTGAGGCCCAGGTGAAGCGGGTAGTCACACTCGGCGGCCAGCTGGCGGTAGACCTGCCAGAGTTCCGGGGCGCTCGACACCTTCACCGAGATCAGGATCTTGTCGTGGGCCAGTCCCAGTTCCTCGGCGTAGCGGGCACTCTCCAGGGCCGAGACCACCATCGCGTCGATCATCACGTCGGTGGCGGACTTGGGGCTGCCCTTGGCGGCATTGGCGTCCATCAGGCGGGCCAGCACCTGCTGATCGAGGCTGCCCCAGTTGACCCCGATCCGCACCGGCTTGCCGAACTCCCTGGCGACCTCGATCATGGTGGCGAAGTTGGCGTCGTGGTGCTGCCCGGCCCCCACGTTGCCGGGGTTGATGCGGTACTTGGCCAGCAACCGGGCCGCCTCAGGAAACTCGCGCAGCAGAATGTGGCCGTTGTAGTGAAAGTCGCCTACGATCGGCACGCTCAGGCCCACTTCTGCCAGGCGGGCCACGATCTCCGGCAGGGCGGCGGCGGCCTCACGGGTGTTGACCGTCACGCGCACCAGTTCCGACCCGGCGCGGGCGAGTTGCGCCACCTGAATGGCCGTCGCCTCGGCGTTGGCGGTGTCGGTGTTGGTCATGCTCTGCACCACCACCGGGTGCTGGGAACCGATCAGGACGCCGCCCACGTTGGCGGTCACAGTGCGGCGGCGGGCGGGAGCAAGGAGCGTCATGCCTTCCAGTTTAGGCCGCAACCGTCAGGGCAAATGGCAGGCGACCTTACCTGGGTCACTAGTCCACCACAGGCCGTGAAGGTGACGCTGCCCCATGCCCCGGGAGCGGCGGTGGGCTATACTGCTCTTTGTAAAGTCCTCGTCGGCGGGGGTGGGTGAGGTGACCCACCCCTTGCCTGTGAGAGAGGTGGTGAATCGCCCGCCGCGTGAGGTGGGAACAACTTATGACAACCAAAACCGACAACCTGACCACCATTGCCAGCCGCGTGCTGACTCCCCTGGGCCTCGAAGTGCTGGACGTGCAACTCCAGAATCCGGGCCGCCATCCCACCCTGCTGGTCCGCATCGACCGACTTGACGAACAGCCCGTGGGCGTCGAGGACTTGGAAGCCGCCAGCCGCGCCTTCGGCGCAGAACTCGACGCGCTCGACCCCATCAAGGAAGAGTACCGCTTGGAGCTGGAATCTCCCGGCAGCAAGCGACCGCTGACCCGCGCCCGTCACTTTGAGCGGATGCTGGGGCTGCTGGCCCGCGTGCGCGGAGAGGGTCACGCCTTCACCGCCCCGATCAAGGCCGTCGACGGCGAGCAGGTGACCTTCGATGTGCTGGGCCAGGACATCACCCTGACCGCCGGGCAGTTCCAGGGCAACCTGGCCGAGTTTCCGCCGGAACACCGGTGAGCGCGGTTCCCGACTTCGTGCTTTCCGCACCCCAGAACCCACCACCGACAACCCAGACAAAGGAAGTAAGATGACCCAACCCGAAGTCAATTTTGCCGAGGCGCTGCGCGATGTGGCGGCGGCCCGCAACATCAACGAGTTGCAACTGATCGAGGCTTTCGAGCAGTCGCTGGCTCAGGCCTACACCCGCAACGTCGAACCCGACAAGCGCATCGAGGTGCACCTCGACCCGGATTCCGGTGACTTGGAAGTGCTGATCGTGCGCGAAGTGGTCGAAAAGGTCGAGGACGAGAACCTGCAAATCTCGCTGGCCGACGCCCTGGAGCTCGATCCCGACGTGGAACTCGGCATGGAAATGGAGTTCCCGGTGGACCGTGAGCAGTTCTCGCGCATTGCCCTGCAAGCCGCCAAGCAGACCCTGACCCAGAAGATGCGCGAAACCGAGCGCAACGTCGTGTACAACGAGTACAAGGACAAGGAAGGCCAGGTCATCAACGCCACCGTGGTCCGGATGGACAACAAGCAAAACTATTTCGTCGAACTCGGCTCGGGCGAGGCGATCATGCCGCCGCGCGAGCAGATTCCCGGCGAGCGGCTGCTCAACGGCAACCGCGTCAAGGTCTACCTCAAGGAAGTTCGCAAGACGCCCAAGGGACCGACCATCCTGGCCAGCCGCGCCGACGAGCGCCTGCTCGATTACCTGCTCAGGCAGGAAATCCCCGAGGTTTCCAACGGCATCGTGGAAGTTAAGGCGATTGCCCGCGAGGCCGGGCAGCGCAGCAAGGTGGCCGTCTACAGCACCAATTCCAACGTCGACCCCATCGGCGCGTGCATCGGGCACCGGGGCAACCGGATTCAGGCCGTGACCGGCGAACTCGGGCGCGAGCGGGTGGACGTGATCTTGTGGGACGCGACCCCGCGCGAATTTATCCGCAACGCCCTGTCGCCCGCCAAGGTCGGCCTGATCGAGATCAGCAGCGACCGGGGTGAGGCCACCGTCACCGTGACGCCGGATCAGCTCTCGCTGGCCATCGGCAAGGGCGGGCAGAACGTGCGGCTGGCCGCCAAGCTCACCGGCTTCAAGATCGATCTGCGCGAAACGCAGGCGGTCAGTGACCTCGACGCCGCCATGCAGCAGGCCATGCAGGAGGGCGAAGCGGGCCGCGAGGTCTCGAGCAGCCAGCAGGCCGCCTTCGACGCGCTGTTTCGCGACAGCAAATCGGTGGCCACTGCCTCGCCCGACGACGCCAACCTCGGAGAGTAAGGCGTGCCTGACCTGAGTGCTTCTCCCGCTTCCTCAGCACGGCATGTGCCGGAGCGCAGTTGCGTGGCCTGCCGTACAAAGCGTCCCCAGGCGCAGTTCGTGCGGCTCGTTCGCACCGCGTCGGGCTGGACGCTGGCGGGGCGGGGCCAGCAGGCGGGGGGCCGGGGCGCGTATCTCTGCTTGGAGAGCCCAAGCTGCTGGACCGAGAAAAAACTCAGGCGGGCTTTCGGCTCACAGGCCGCTTCACTCTCTTCACAACTTCAAGAGCGTTATGCATTAACTTCTTCCCTTTCTATCTCCGCTGCCCTGTCCTGAGCCGCTTTCAACGCTCAAGGCAGAGGCCGCCGACTCACCCGGAGGTGAGGCCATGTCAAAAGTCAGAATTTATACCCTTGCCAAAGATCTCAACGTGGACAACCACAGAATGCTGGCCATGCTCGACGATCTGGGCGTGCAGTACAAGAGTGTCAGCAGCACCCTCGAAGAAGACATTGTCGAGACCATCAAAGGCCTGGTCGCCGAGGAGCAGGGCCAGACGGGGGGCGGCTCCGAGAGCCAGCTGGCCGAGGCGGGCCGGCCCCAGACGGAGCAGTCCCAGCGGGAAAGCAACGCGTCGCCTGCACCTGTGGCGGTAGCTGAGCGGCCCGCAGCAAGCGAGGAGTCTTCCAATGAAGCCGACTCCGGCCCACCCCACCGCGCCCCGGTCGTGACCATCATGGGCCACGTCGATCACGGCAAAACCTCGCTGCTCGACTACATCCGCAAGACCAAGGTGGCGGCCAAGGAAGCCGGCGGCATCACCCAGCACGTCGGGGCCTTCGAGGCCCAGACCAGCAAGGGCAAGATCGTCTTCATCGACACACCGGGTCACGAGGCGTTCACCACCATCCGGGCGCGCGGCGCGAACGTGGCCGACATCGCCATCATCGTAGTGGCCGCCGACGACTCGATCATGCCGCAGACCCGCGAGGCGGTGGCGCACGCCCAGGCCGCCAAGATTCCTTTGATCGTCGCCATCAACAAGATCGACTTGCCGCAGGCCGACATCGAGCGGGTCAAGACCGATCTGACCCAGCTCAACCTGGTGCCGGAAGAATACGGCGGCGACACGGTGGTCGTGCCGGTGAGCGCCAAGACCGGCGAGGGCGTCGAGGACCTGCTCGAATACATCAGCCTGACAGCTGAACTCGAAGACCTGCGCGCCGATCCGAAAGGCGAGTTTGCCGGCGTGATCATCGAGAGCAAGGTCGACAAGCAGGCCGGGGTGCTGGCCACCGTGATGGTGCAGGAAGGCACGCTGCACGTCAGCGACTTTCTGGTGGTGGGCGAGAACTACGGCAAGATCAAGGCCATGACCGATACGCTCGGCGAGCGCATCAAGGCCGCCGGGCCGTCCACCCCGGTGCAGGTGCTGGGCTTCTCCGACAACCCCAGCAGCGGCGACAAGGTGCAGAGCGCCGGAAATGAGCACGCCGCCCGCGAGATCATCGCCGCGCGTGTACAAAAGCGCCGCGACGACGAGGAGCAGGGCAAGCGCCGCAAGATGACCCTCGAAGAGATGATGGGGCCGCTCGGCGAGATCCGCACTGTCAATCTGGTGCTGCGGGCCGACACCCAGGGCAGCCTGGAAGCCTTGCAGGGCATTCTGGCCCGCAAGGAAAGCGACGACGTCAAACTCAACGTGATGCTCTCGGGCATCGGCGCGCCCACCGAGGGCGACGTGCTGCTGGCCTCCACTGCCGAGGCGACCATTTTGTGCTTCAGCGTCACACCTTCGGGCAGCGTCAAGAAGGTCGCCGATCAGAAGAACGTCGATCTCAAGAGCTTCAGGATCATCTACGAGCTCATCGACGAGGTCGACCGCCTGATCAAGGGCAACGTCGAGCCGGTCTTCGAGGAGAAGTACCTGGGCCGCGCCGAGGTCCGCATGGTCATCAGTCACCCTCGCAGCGGCAACATCGCCGGGTCGTACATCACCGACGGCTCGTTCAAGCGCAACGCCAAAGCCAAGGTCACGCGCGGCAAGCAGGTCGTCTATGAGGGCACCGTCGTGGGCCTCAAGCGCTTCAAGGACGACGTTCGCGAGGTGCAGACCGGCTACGAGTGCGGGATCAACCTCGACTGGGATGAGGTGGCCGTGGGCGACATCATCGAGGCCAGCGAGATGGTGGAAGTCGAGCAGTAAACCAAGCCTGAGCCGAACTCAAGTGGGCCGCACTCCAGCGATGGAGGCGGCCCACTTTGCTGCCTTGCTTACGGACAGTTCAGGCCGATGGTCAGGTCCGGCGCGGCCACGAACGGCAGGTTGGGATTGCCGGACTTCATCGGCACGATGATTTTCGTCCAAGGCGTCTTGGCAGCCCCCACGCGCGACATCAGTGTGAACGTACCGGTCTCGCCGGGAGACAGCCGCAGGCGGGCGGCGTCACCGCCGATGGCCACCAGTGCGCCGTCCCGGACGACCTGGCCTGCACTATCCGTCACGGCGATGCGGCTCTCGTCGATGATATTCACGCTGTCTTGCACCTGCGGCGTGAGGTTGGTGGCTTCCAGATTCACCAACCAGAAGCCCTCGCGGCCACCGACGCCCGCCTGCTGCCCGGTGACGATGAAGCGCCACACGCCGTTCTCCAGGGGCTGACCGACGCAGCCGACCAGCGGCGCATTCTGAACGGGCAACGCGGCGGCCACCGCGACACCGAGCGCACTGCCCAGCCAGGCCAGGGGCAACGCCGCCATCAAAGAGAATTTTTTCATACTGGGTAGTCTAGCGAAAAACGACCGCCGAGAAAAACACCGGAGCCGCTCGGAACATGACGCGTTTTGAGTGTCTGCGGCTACGGTCTGGAGCAACTCTAAACCCGTGTTCATGTCGCTGCACGCCTTTCACGGCCACCCGCCTTGCAGACTGCCCTGGTCGGCCCCATCCACGCTTTCCCCCACAGCCACTCATTCGTTCAAGGAGTTTGAAGATGCCCAGCAAAAGTCTGTCCGACCTCGCCAAATCGATGAAGGCCATCGACATCGCCATGCTCTCCACCCATAGCGCGGGCGGCGAGATCGCTGGGCGGCCCATGAGCAACAACGGCCAGGTCGAGTACGACGGCACCTCGTACTACTTCACCTACGAGCAGTCGCGCACCGTCAGCGATATCGATTCCAATGCCAAGGTCGCCCTCGCCTTTCAGGGCAGGAAGTCGTTTCAGGTCGCCGTGGAGGGTCAGGCCTCGCTTATCCGCGACAAGGCGGCCATGCAAGACCACTGGACGCCTGATCTGGACCAGTGGTTCAAGGACGGTCTCGACACCGAGGGCCTGGTGATGATCCAGGTGGACGCCACCCGCGTGCATTACTGGGACGGCGAGGACAGCGGGGAAGTCAAGCTGAACTGATCGGCACCGGACAAAAACGCAAGGCAGTCACCCGGAATGTGGGAGCGACTGGCTTGCGTTTGCGTTTACTGCCGGTGTCTTACGGCTTGACGACGAACCACACCTTGCCAACATTCTGCCCGGTCATGTCGCCGGGTTTCTTGTCGTTGACCCAGTAGTAGAGCGGCTGCCCGGCGTAAGTCACCTGCAGCGCGCCGTCCTTGCGCTTGGTCGTGCCGAGTTTGCTGTCCTTGCTCTCCGGCAGGTACGCGCTCAGCAGCGGCGGCCAGGCGACGGCACACTTGTCGTAGCAGTTGCTCACGTTCTTGTCGTCTTTGGTAAACAGGTACAGGGTCATGCCGCTGGCGTCCACCAGATGCTCGCCCAGATCGCCCGCCTTGGACGTGCCGATGACCGGGCCAGGGTCGACCGCGTACCAGACCTTACCCACGTCCTGCCCGGTGGTGTCGCCCGCCTTCTTGTCGTTGACCCAGTAGTAGAGCGGCCAGCCGTTATAGGCCACCTGTTGTCCGCCGTCCTTGCGTTTGACCAAGCTGAGCTTGCCTTCCATGCCGCTGGGCAGTGCGGGCAACGTCTCGGAGAGTAGCGGCGGCCAGGCGACAGCGCACTTGTCGTAGCAGTTGCTGACCCCGGGCGTGTCTTTGGTGAACAGGTACAGGGTCATACCGTCGGTGGCGGTCAGGATACTGCCGAGTTTGGCGTCCTGGCGCAGCACCAGTGGCGGTGCGGCAGCGCTGGCGACAGCCGAGCAGGCGAGCAGGGTGAGGGCGGTCAGGCGGGCAGAGTGGGTTTTGAGCATAAGAACCTCCACTCTGAGAAACGCACGGCGGGCGGCTTTGGATTCATTGCTGGCGCGGCCACCTGCCGCCGGCCTCGGGAGCCTGCCTCACAGCATGGTCCAGCCCAGCAGCTTGGTCGGTCTGGTCTGGCCGGTCATGTCGCGCCGGGCGTCTTCCAGGCTGACACAGACGTAATCGTTGACGCCCACCGGGGCCGAGAGCAGACCGCGCGCGCTGCGGGTCGCCGGGGTCAGCGGATCGCCCCGCTTCCAGTGGGCCGCCACCCACACCTGATACACCTGGCCGCTCGGCGCAGGCGGCAGCACGAACAGCACCTCGCGGCTGGGCAGTAGCAGCAGGTGACCACTGGGCCGCCGCTGACGGTCGGTCAGGCTAAGCAACCTGACACCCGGCTGGGCCAGCCAGCGGGCCACCTGGCGCTGCTCGGCGGCCAGCACGGCTGTCTGTTGCTGCGCTGCCCGCTCCCGCCCACTCCCGCCCAATCCGGCCCAGCTCAGTCCAGCCCAGTCCAGTCCGGCCACCAGCAAAAGCGCACCCACCCGCGCCAGAGACGGCCAGTGAAGCACAGCAGGCGGCCGCCACAAAACCGGAGCGCGGCTGACTTCCGGGCGGCGCAGCGGCGGCAACACCGTCTCGACTGGCAAGGCAGCGGGCAGCGCTTCCACCTGCCGTACGAGTTCGGATCGGCAGGCCAGCACCTGCGCGCGGCATACTGAACAGTTCAGGACGTGCGCCTCGGTCAGCCGCTGCGCCGGACCGGGCAGGTCGCCCAGCGCGTAGGCTTGTAGGGTCGTCGGGGCCGGGTGGTTCACGTCTCCCCCAGCGAGCGGCGCATCGTCTCAAGCGCCCGGCGCAGGCGGGTTTTGACAGTACCCAGCGGCAGCGCCCGCTCCTCAGCGATCTCGGCGTGGCTCAAGCCCGCGAAGAAGGCGTCGTGGAGCAGCAACCGGTCACGCTCCGGCAGGTGACTCAACGCCCCCTGCACCACCATGCGGGTGTCGAGATCGCCGCTGGCATCCGGCACCGACAGCTCGCCCAGCAGGTCCTCGTCGCCGCCGCTGAGCAGGGGCCGTGCGCCGCGCGCCCGCAGGCGGCTGAGCGCTTCGTGGCGGGCCACCGTATAGATGAAGGCGCGCGGCGAACCGAGTTCGGGGCGGTACTGGTGTGCCCGCGCATCAAGGCGGGCGAAGGTATCTTGCAGCACTTCCTGCGCCTCCTCGCGGTCCGAGAGCAGCCGGAACGCCAGCGCCAGAACATGCTGGCCCAGCCGGGCATACAGCTCGGCCAGCGCCGCCTCATCACGGTGCTGGAGGCGCAGCATCAACGTTCTTTCCTGGCTGGTCTGGTCGTCGGTCATCAGGGCCTACATTCAAGGATACGCGCGGCGAGGCCCGTTGGATTCAGCAGGGCAGTTTGGGGCACTTCTCCGGGCCGCTTCCGGGCCCGGTCTTTACTTTTGCCTGCCCCGAACCGCTCTATGCTGCCGGGCGATGACTGCCTCTGCCGCCCTGCTCGAAACCGTCAAAGCTGCCTACGCCCGCTACGAGCAGGAGGCAGGTCAATTTTTACAGGACTACACGGCGGCGGGCCATCCGGTCTACTGCGGAGCCGGGTGCTTTGGCTGCTGCAACATGCCGATTCGCCTCTCGCTGGCCGAGGCCGCGCTGATCGCCAGCGTGCTGACCCCGGAAGAAGCCCGCAAGGTGGAAAAACACGCCCGCAAGGTGCTGCACAACGCCCGCACCGCGCCGGACGAGGACGAGTACGTGCGCCGCCACCGCGCCCAGGTGGGCTACTGCCCGCTGCTGGGCGCGGACGGTGCCTGTACCCGCTACGCCGTGCGCCCCACCCGCTGCCGCGACACCTTCAGCGCCATGCCTGCGGTGTACTGCCAGGAAGGCACCTGGGACGCCATGACCAGGCCCGAGCGCCGTGAGTACCTGCGCGAGGTGCGCCGCACGCCCGGCACCGACGGCGAGACGCACTTCATCGCGCCGCTGGAAGAGATGAGCGAGCCGATCTGGGAGCGCTGCAGCCGCGCCATGCGCCGGGCGTGGAACCTGGAAGCCTGGGGCGACTTCTGGGTACTGACCACGCTGGCCGCCCAGCCCGGCTTCATGGCCGCCATCGAGCGCGGCGACAAGGGCGCGGCCCTGAAAGAAGCGCGGCAGGCCGGGCTGGAACACCCCGAACTGATCGAATTCGCTTAAGGCGAGGCCATCGGCGGCAAAATCCTGAGGCCCGGCTGCCCGACTTCCAGCTTGTGGCCCGCCTCAAACAGCGCGGCGGCCACCACCACGCCCGCCGGACGCGTGCCCTTGAGGTGGGTGGCGAGCACCTCTTCTCGCCTGCTCACCACGAAGCGCGGCGCGGCGCCATCGGTCCACGCAGCGGCCACACCCTCGGCCCGCAGCTTGTCCCAGACGTGACGGTGCGGCGTAGCGAGTCGATCGGCCCAGTCGTGGTTGAGTTCGTCGGCAGTCATGGCCCAGGCTAGGGCCGCTGGCCGCAGCGGCGCAAGCCCGCAAGACTTAACGCTAGAAGCTGTCGCTGCCGCCGATCCGCACCGCCTGATAGTAGGCGTAGGCGGCGGTGTAGCACGGCGGTTCCTTGTACCAGGGCTTGGCGTTGCAGATGGTTTTCATGTTGGTATAAAACGCCTCGTCGGTCGTGCGGCGGTTGGCATCGGTGCGCTGGTAGACCTTGAGGTTTCGGTAGCCGAAATCGTGAACGTTGCAGGCGGGCTGGAAATCTCCAGTGTAGCCCAGCCCCAGTCCAGTCGGCGCGGAGCAGCCGTCGCGGCTCCAGTCGAGGCCCGGATAAACGGCATTGACGCTGCCCTGGGCGGCGTACTGGCGGTCATAGTTGGGCACGCTGCCCCAGCCCACCGACTTGATGTAGCTCAGGCGATCCGAAGCCAGATCGAGGCCGCCGAGCGCCGGCGCGGCGGGCAGGCTGAGCGGGCGCGGCACCTCGTCGTAGGCTTCCCGCAGCGCCTGAAGCAGGCCCGGATCGTCGCCGTAGCGCTGCAAGATAGCCCGGCTCTGCGGGTCTTGCAGTTCAGGGCGGGCGGCGTAGTCGGAGGTCAGATTGACCTGTGTCCCGACGGGCTGACCGCAGGCTGCCAGAAAGAGGCCGAGAGCAAGAAACGGGAGGTGTTTGGGCATGACACTACTCCTGGGCGGCCTGCTCGAATCGAGTCAGGGGGAAGGTGGGGTCGGTCTTCTTCGGGGCTGCGTTTTGGGTGGCTGTACCCTCCACTTTACCTCACTGGCATGCCCAACTGGGCCAGGTGCGAGTTGACGAAATTAAGGTTAGGCTTTACGTTATAGACATATTCAGCAATCAAAGGGGCAAAATGCGCAAGCTCATCGTCGGCAACCTCGTCACGCTGGACGGTTATTACGAGGGCAAAGACCGGAAACTTGACGCCGTCTTCAAGCACTTTCACCCGGACTATGCGGGCGACCAGACCTTCGATCACTACATGGCCGAGCGAATGCGGGCGGCTGACACGCTGCTCTACAGCGGGCGCAGCAACTTCTTAGACAACATGCACTACTGGACGAGCTTGCCGCACGACCCGGAGGCGACGGCTATCCGGCGTGAAATGGCCGAACTTCAGACGCGGGCCGAGAAGGTCGCCGTCTCGGATCAGCTCACCCGCGAGGAATTGGCTCCCTGGGACGACACCCGCATCGTCAGGACGGCGGACGCAGTGAAGGAAGTACGTGCCCTTAAGGAGCAACCCGGCCGGGACATCTTCATGTTCGCAGGCCGAACACTCTGGAATCACCTGCTGGCGCATGGGCTGGTGGACGAACTGCATCTGGTCATTTTCCCGCTGATCGCCGCAGGGGGAACGCCGCTGTTCGTGGGCAGGCCACCCGTGTCCCTGAGGCTCCTGTCCTCGCGCACCTGGCAAGGTTCAGGCAACATTCTGGCCTGCTACGCGGTGGACCACCCAGGAAAATAAGACCACAGAGAAAGGGACGCCCAGCACAAATCCGGGCGTCCCTTTCTCTGGAATCGGTGCCTCAGCGCTTGCTGGCCTCGATCAATGCGGGCACGATCTCGTTCACGTCACCCACGATGCCGTAGTCGGCCACCTTGAAGATCGGCGCTTCAGCATCCTTGTTGATCGCCACGATGTACTTGCTCTTGCCCATGCCCGAGAGGTGCTGCACCGCGCCCGAGACGCCCAGGGCAATGTAGGCCCCCGGCTGCACGGTCTTGCCGGTCTGGCCCACCTGCTCGGCGTAGGGCCGCCAGCCCGCGTCCACCACGGCCCGCGTCGCACCCACACCCGCGCCGAGGTTGTCGGCCAGCGGCTCCACGTACTTGCCGAAGTTCTCGGCGTTGCCCACCCCGCGCCCGCCGGTCACGATGATGTCGGCCTCGGCCAGCGCCACCCGGCTCGACTTTTCGACGTTTCTGCCGGTCACGCTCACGCGGCTTTCGGGCAGTTCCAGGTCCACATCGTACTGCTCGCCGGGCTGAGCAGCGGGGGCAGCGGCGGCAAACGAGCCGGGCTTGGCACTCACGACGATAACCGGCCCCTGGGCTTCCACCGTCTCGGTGACGCGGGCCAGGTAGGTGTAGCGCTGCGCCTGGAGGCCCTCACCGCTGCCGCTGAGCGAGATCACGTCTTCGAGGTACGGCGCGTCGAGCTTGACGGCCACGCGCGGCGCGTACTCGCGCCCCGAGCGGCTCCCCCCGACAATGACGGTATGCGCCTCACCCTCCTGGGCGATCTGGGCGGCGGCAGCGGCCCAGGTCTCGGCGTTGTAGGTCGAGAGTGCGGCGCTGTCGGCCACCAGTACCTGATCGGCGACGGCGGCGGCCTCGGTCGCCACGCCCGCCACGTTCTGCCCCAGCACCAGCACCGTGACGGGCCCCTCGCGGCCCGTTTGCCGCGCCGCCGTGACCATTTCCAGGGTAGACTTGGCGAGCTTGCCGCCCGAGTATTCCGCAACGATAAGAATCACTTGATCACCTTCGCTTCGTTTCTGAGCAGGTCGATGAGTTGCGCCGCCGCCGCCTGGGGGTCCTTGCCGTCGATGATCTTGTTCAGGCGGGCGCGGGTCTGAATTTCCGCGCCGACGAATTTGACCCTGGACTGCGCACCGTAGGTCGCCAGATCGTCCTTGCGGAGTTCTTTTTTCTTGGCCTTCATGATGTTGGGCAGCGTCGGGTAACGCGGCTCGTTGAGGCCCTGCTGGGTAGTCACGACGGCGGGCAAGCTGGCCTCGAAGCTCTCGTTGCCCTCGTCCACGTCGTGGCGGCCAGTAAGCTTGTCGCCGTCGAGCTTAAGTTCATTGGTCCAGGTGAGCTGCGGCCAGCCGAGGCGCTCGGCAGTGGCGGCTCCCAGCGCCTGCGAGTCCCAGTCGGCTTCCTGCCCGCCCACCAGAATCAGATCGGTCTGCTCGGTCTGGGCCAGCTGGGCCACCACCTGGCTGAGCGACACGGCATCGAGCCGCTCGTCGGTTTCCACGTGCACCGCCCGGTCCGCACCCATCGCCAGGGCAGTTCTGAGGGCGTCCTCGTTGCGCTTGGGGCCAATCGCCAGCGCGACGATCTCCTCGACGCCCGCACCGCTCTCGCGCAGCCGCAGGGCTTCCTCCACGCCGTACTCGTCCATTCCGTCCATCACGACGGTGGTGCCGTCCAGGTCGACGGCGTTACCGCTCAGCCGCACGCGGGCCTCGGCGTCCGGCACCTGCCGGATCAGGGTCAGAATTTTCATGGTGCCTCCTTGGTGTTCTCGCTCATTCTCGCAAATTAGACTGGGTCCAAGTTTAGCAGTTCGTGCGGACTTCTCTCAAGCCAGCCGCATCAGGCCTGCCTCGGTCGCCTGGAAACCGCAGGCACGGTAAAAGCCCGTCAGGTGGGCTTCGAAGTCCACGTGGAGCCAGTGCATCCCGCGCTCACGGGCTTCTTCGGCGGCGCGGCCCACCAGTTCGCGGCCCAGGCCCCGGCGTTGGTACTCAGGATGCGCGGTGGGATCGAGCAGAAAAGCGTGAACGCCGCCGTCCCAGGCCACATTGACGAAGCCGACGAGCCGGGCAGCGTCGTAGGCGCAGACAAAGAGCAGGCTGTGGTCCAGCCGCTTGAGATTGTCCGGCCCCGGCTCGCCCCAGGCCGCTGCGACCAGGGCTCGGTACGCGGCGAGATCCGGCAATTCGGCAACGGTGAAGTGGATGTCCACAGCTGCTTAGCCTACACTCAGCGCAACGCGCTCCGCCGTCAGGCAGCTTGAGACGGTGGGTTCAGCGCCGGGGTCAGTCATGGGCATCACCTTCAACCACGCGATCATCGCCGCGCAGGACCGTCAGCTTTCCGCCGTGTTCTTCGCTCATTTGTTCGGCCTGCCGGAGCCGACAAGCTGGGGACAGTTCGTCTCGGTGGCGCTCAGCGAGGGCGTCCATTTGCAGTTTGCCGAAGCGGGGGGAGACATCCAGCCCCAGCACTGGGCCTTTCTGGTGGACGACGCCACGTTCGACGCCATTTACGGGCGCATTCTCGGGAGCGACCTGCCTCACTGGGCCGACCCGCAAATGCAGTTGCCGGGTCAGTTCAACACCAACCACGGCGGGCGGGGCGTCTATTTTCTTGATCCCTCCGGGCACGGCCTGGAAATCATCACCCGGCCCTATAGTTCAGCTTAGACTGCTCCTTAATGACAACCCAAGCCTTGGAAACGGTCTTCACGATGGAGGCCACCCCGGTCAAGTTCGGGCGCGGCGCGGCGCATGAAGCGGGCTGGGAAGCTGCCCGGCTGGGCATGCGGCGGGTCTTGCTCGTCACCGACGCGCAGGTGGCGGCCCTGGGCCTCTCAGAAAACGTGGCCGCGCAGTTGAGGGTGGCGGGCATAGAGGTCAGCGTCTTCGACCGCAGCCGGGTGGAACCCACTCTGGAGTCCTTGCAGGAAGCGGTCGTCTTTGCCCGCGCGTACGGCCCCGACGGATTCGTGTCGCTGGGCGGCGGCAGCAGCATCGACACCGCCAAGGTCGCCAATCTGCTGCTGAGTCACGGCGGCGAGGTGATGGACTACGTGAACCCGCCGATTGGCGCGGGGCGCAAGCCCGCCGGTCCGCTGCTGCCCCACCTGGCCATTCCGACCACGCCGGGCAGCGGCTCGGAAGCCACCACCGTCGCGGTGCTGGATTTGCCGGCGCTGAAGGTCAAGACGGGCATCTCGCACCGTTACCTGCGGCCCGCTCAGGCCATCGTCGATCCGGAACTGACCCGCAGCGCCCCGAGCGCCGTCATCGCCTCGGCGGGGCTGGACGTGGTGTGCCACGCCGCCGAGAGCTACCTCAGCCGCCCGTTCGGGACCCGCCCGAAGCCCGCCACGCCCGACGAGCGCCCGCCCTACCAGGGCAGCAACCCGGTGGCCGACGTGTGGTCGGCGCAGGCGATCCGCTTCGGCGGCGAGTTCCTGCGCCGGGCCGTCGCGGACGCAGACGACCTGGAAGCGCGCGGGATGATGATGCTGGCGGCCACGATGGCGGGCGTGGGCTTCGGCTCGGCAGGGGTGCATATTCCGCACTCGTGCGCCTACCCCATCGCAGGCTTGAAGCACGACTACCGGGCCGAGGGCTACCCCAGCGCCTTTATTCCACACGGCTTCTCGGTGATCGTCACCGCGCCCGCCGCCTTCCGCTTCACCTTCGACGCCCTGCCGGAGCGCCACTTGCAGGTGGCCGAATGGCTGACCGGCGGCAAGCTGGAAAACCCCGGCCCCGACAGCCTGCCGAATGCTTTAATTGACCTGATGCGGGGCGTGGGCGCGCCCAGCGGCCTGAGCGAACTCGGCTACACTGAGCAAGACCTGCCCGCGCTGGTGGCCGGAGCCGTCAAGCAGCAGCGCTTGCTGGCGGTGGCCCCCAAGCCGCCCACCGAAGCGGATCTGGAAACGATCTTGCGGGCGAGCTTCGAGAACTGGTGAGCGGGAGCCGCTAAACTCCGGAAATGAAACTGGCCGAGGCCCTGATCGAACGCGCCGACTTGCAAAAACGCGCCGCGCAACTTCAGCAGCGCATTCAGCTCAATGCCCGCAGCCAGGAGGGCGAGCCGCCCAGCGAGGACCCTGTGGCCCTGCTGGCCGAACTGAATGGGATCTTTGACCGGCTCGACGATCTGATTCCCCGCCTGCACCGCAGCAATGCCGCCGCCCGGCTGGATGAATCGCGCACGCTCACCGACGCCCTGGCGCACCGGGAGGTGCTGGACCTGCGGCTGGCCGCGCAGCGCAGCGCTACCGAGGCGGCCAGCACATCGCAGGTTCGCTCGACCCGCAGCGAGTTGCGCTGGGTGTCGCACCTGCCGGTGCGTGAGCTTCAGGCCCGAACCGACCGCCTGGCCCGCGAGCGCCGCGAACTCGAAGCCGAGATTCAGCAGGCCAACTGGCAGCACGATTTGCTAGAGTAGGCCTGCTGCGGCCCTGCCTGGGCGAGCGCCAACCCGCCTGCGGGTCAAGCAGGCACCGGGGTACGCTGGGGCGGCGTAGGAGGGTTCAACTCCCTCATTACTTTTTTGCCCAGCACCTTTACACCAGTACCGCGCACCGTTTCTTCTTACTTCCACGGCGCTGACAGCAGGTTCGGCAGCACGGCGCAGGCCACCCTCCTTCCCCGGAATGGGTGGCCTGCTCTGTCTTGGCATCCGCGCCTGGCGGTGCTGGCCGCGCCCAGAAAAATGTCCTACTTCCCAGCGAAGGGCCGGAACATGTCGTGCTGGCCGTACCAAGCGTGGTGGGCGTCATGGTCGATGGCAAACAGCCGGGCCAGCACGCGGGCATCCTCGTCGGTGATGTCACGCACGGTGAACTCGTCCAGGTAATCGTCCACGCTGGTAAAAGTGCGGTCTTCCCCGTTCACACGCACGTGCAGGTGCAGATTGCCTGCAATGGCACTGTCGTCGAAGCGGCGGCTGAGCGTGTCGCGCCAGCGGCTGAAATCATGTGCGCCCATCACCACGAAGCCCTGGCCCTGGTAGTCGATCAACTTGTAGTTCATGGCCTGAGGGTAAACCCTGTACTTAAAGCCTGGCCCACATGTCCCCCGCCCGACCCGTTACCCTGCGTTCATGAATTCTTCGCGTGCCTTCGTCTCGCTGATCGGCGCTGGACCTGGCGATCCGGGCCTGCTCACCCTGCGCGGCCAGGCGGCCCTACAGAGTGCCGACGTGGTGCTGTTCGATTACCTCGCCAACCCCGAACTGCTGCGGCACGCACCGCAGGCCCGCACCATCTACGTGGGCAAGAAGGGCTTCTCCGAGTACATCAGCCAGGAACAGATCAACGCTTTGATCGTCGAGCAGGCGCAGATGAACGGCGGGCAGCGGGTGGCGCGGCTCAAGGGCGGCGACGTGTTCGTGTTTGGGCGCGGCTCCGAGGAAGCCCAGGCCTGCGTGGACGCGGGAATTCCCTTCGAGATCGTGCCGGGCATCAGCAGCGCCATCGCCGCCCCGGCCTACGCGGGCATTCCAGTGACGCACCGGGGCGACGCCCGCAGCTTCGCGGTGCTGACCGGCAACACCAAAGAGGGCAGCGCCCACTATGAGCGCCTCAGCGGCGTCGATACGCTGGTCTTGCTGATGGGGGTGCGCAACCTCGCCGAGATCGCCGCCGACTTGATCGCGGCGGGCCGCAGTGTCGACACGCCCGCCGCCACCATTCAGTGGGGCACCACGCCGCAGCAGCGGGTCGCGTCCGGCACGCTCGGCACCATCGCCGCCGAGGTCGAGCGTGCGGGCCTGGAAGCGCCCGCCGTGACGGTGGTGGGCGAGGTGGCCCGCCTCCGATCTCAGCTGAAGTGGTTCGAGAGTCCTGCTGAACTCGGCCATCCCTTGCTGGGCAAGCAGGTGGCCGTCACCCGCACCCGTGACGGCTCCAGCGGTCTGTCGGACCTGCTGCGGGCCAGGGGAGCCAACGTGCTGGAAGTGCCGCTGATCCGCTTCGAGGCCACCGGGGAGCCGGACGCCCTGCACGCCCGGCTGCGCGACCTCGGCGGCGTGGACTGGCTGCTGCTGAGCAGCAATCAGGCGGTGACGGCGCTGTTTACCGAGTTGGACACCCTGAAGCTGGACGCCCGTGCACTGGGCGGCATCCGGCTGGGGGCCGTGGGGCCGAGCACCGCCCGCAGCTTGCAGGAGCGCGGGCTGCGGGCCGACTTCGTGCCGAGCACCCCCGGCGCGCGGCACCTGGGCACCGAACTGCCTGCCCAGCCAGGCGACACGGTGCTGCACCTGACCAGCCAGCTGGCCGAAACCGAGCTGGAGGAAGCGCTGGAGGCACGCGGCCTGCGCTACCAGCGCGCCGAACTCTACCGCACCCTGCCTGCCGGGCCGGGCGAGAACGAACTCGAGCGCCTCAAGGCCGCCGACGTGGTGACGCTGGCGTCTGGCAGCGCGGCGCGGCACCTGGCCGACCTGGCCGGAACCGATTTCAGCGTGGCGGCAATGGGACCACAAACCGCCGACGCCGCACGCGCCGCAGGCTTCGAGCGGATCTGGCTGGCGACCTCGCCCAGCCTGGAAGCGCTGGTGGAGGCGGCGGCAGCAGCCGTGCGCGCCGGAGCACCTCGCGAAACTCTGTAGACAGCGAAAAGGCGGGCGCATCCATCTGGGATGCGCCCGCCCTGCCTTATCCTGCCCGCTTTGCTGAAATCCTGTTTGCTGAACTTCAGCGGCTGTATTTACGCAGCTGGATTCACGCGGCGCGGCGGCGAACCACGCCCAGCGACGTGACGCCCTGCTGGTGCAGCGCGGCGCTCAACTCGGCCAGCGTGGCGGCAGCACTCTGGGGGTGGGCCTGCAAGGTGGCGTCGCCCAGCCGGGCCTGGGGCCACAGGCGCAGCGTCCAGCCGTCCACCTGGGGCAGGGCGCGGCCCTCGGGCAATACGACTTCCATCAGCACATCTTCGGTGATTGCTGAAGGCGCGGCCACGACCGAAGCGGCGGCAGGCTGAATAGACGGGGTGGAAGTGGCGTGGGTGATGATCGAGCGGCGGCCAAAGCGGGGCAGGGTGAAGGTCATGCAGCCATAATGCACCCGCGCCGGGACGGCGTCCATCGGGTTTGTGTGCGGCTGACGCTTAGTCTATCGGGAGTTCCGATGGTGTGGTCCGTCCAAGCGGTCACAGCCTGAGAAGACGGCTCAGCTCGGCCTTCCTGCTCTTCAGCACCGGGCTCCCGGCGGCGCGGCCCTGATGTAACTTTTGAGCGGCGTGGTGAACCCGCTGCGGCGATAGCCAGTTTCGCGGATCAACTGCCCGCGTGCGTCGTAGGCGGCCCGCGCGTCGAGCATCTGCCCCGCGAAGCCGCTCCAGGTAACGCTGATGCCGGTCAGCCGTCCAGCGCGGTCGTAGCTCTGGCGCACCCGCAAACTATTGTCGGGAATGTTCTGGCCGTATTCGAGGAAGCGCACCTTGCCAGCAGCGTCGGTGGTGAGGCGCAGCTCGCCCACGGTGCAGGACCTGAAGGCGGCGGGCCGGGCGGTGCTGATGGGCGTCCTGACCACGGTGGCGGCGGCGTGCGGCAGGAGAGCGGCCAGGAACAGGAGACTCAGGTGGTTCATGAAGCGGAATACGGTCTGGAGAGCGGCGAAGTTGCGGCGCGGCGCGTTGTCCCGGTTTCTTTCCGGGCGACTCTGCCATACTTGCCGGGTGCTGATTGCCCGCAACCTTTCCGTGACCCTGGGGGCCGCCCGCGTGCTGCACGACGTTGACCTCGACGTCAAGGCGGGGCAGCTCCTGCACCTGACCGGCGGCAACGGCGCAGGCAAAACCACCTTGCTGCGGGTGCTGTGCGGCTTGATCGCCAGTTCCGGCAGCGTCAAGGTGCAGGGCCATCCGCCGCGCAGCGTGGCGGGCCGCGCCGCGCTGGCCTTCGTGCCCGACGAGGCCGAACTCTACGATGACCTCACCATCGCCGAGCACGCCCAGTTCGCCGCGCTGGCCTACGCCGCGCCGCTCGAAGACCTCCACACCGCCCTCAACGCCTTCGGACTGGGCCACCGGCTCGATCAGTTTCCGGCAGAGCTGTCACGCGGGACCCGTCAGAAAGTGGGTCTGGCGGTGGCGCTGGGCCTCAAGCGGCCCCTGACCCTGCTCGATGAACCGTTCGGCACGCTCGACACCGATTCGCGCCAGGTGCTGCGTGACAGCCTGAGTGCCCTGGCCGCCGATGGCCGCAGCGCCGTGCTGACCACCCACGGCGGCGAGCTGGCGCAGATGAAGGGTGTGCGTCAGGTCGCGGTGGGCGCGCTGCAAGGAACCAGCCGCTGAACGGCACGTTGCAGTACCTCTACCTGATCTCGCTGGGGCGCGGCTGGCTCAACTGGTGGGGCTGGATGCGCCGCTCCGGCACGGTGGTGCTGGCCCTCTACGGCGGCACCTTCGCAGTACTGGTGCTGATCAGCATTCGCCAGTCGCTACCGCCGCCGCACCTGCCGGTCTGGGTGCTGGCGGGCGTCGCTGTGGCCGCGCTGCTGAGCGGCAGCCTGGGCCGCTGGCCGCCGTTCTGGCTCGACCGCCGCGAGGTCGCGCTGCTGCTGACGCCGCTGCCCACCCGTCAGACGCTGGTGTGGCCACTGCTGCGGGCGGTGGCTCCCGGCGTGGGCGTCGCGCTGCTGCTGGGCGTTTTTTTGCTGATTTTCTCGCAGGGCTGGCAACCGCTGCTGCTGCTGCCAGCCCTGATGCTGGCCCGCCCGCTGCTCGGCTGGCTGACTTACCTGGCCCGCCAGACCCCGCGCTCGGCGGCTCCAGTGTGGGCGCTGTCGCTGCTGCCCGCGCTGGGCTCTTTCGGCTGGACAGCGCTGGGCCTGAGCGTGTTAGCGGTGCTGGTCCTTGGCGCAGCGCTGGGCTGGCCGCCGCTGAGGCACCCACCCGCCCGGCTGGCCCAGCACGCCCAGACCCTGTGGCTGTGGCGACTGCGCCGCAAGTACAAACTGCCGAAAACTCCGCTGCGCATGGAGCAGGCCCGGCCCGCCCGTCGCCCCCTGCGTCCGTTTCCGGCCACCTGGGGTGCGGCAGGGGCGATGCTGTGGCGCACCAGCTTGCAGATTCGTACCTCACCCGAAGTGGTGCTGCTGGGCGCGGCTGCTCTGGCAGGCGTGCTGATCGGTTTCTCGCTGCCGCTTCACCTGCCCGCGCTGGTGCTGGCTGGAGCGCTGACCCTGGGGGCCGAGCCGCTGACCCGCTCGCTGGGCAGCCCGGCTAACGTCACCTGGCCGGTGTCGCGGGGAGCAGCCTGGCTGGGGCAGGTGCTGCCGGGGGGCATCCTCGGCGGCGGGTTGGCGGCCCTGGCAGTGCTGATCGGGATGGTGGTGCTGCACGCATCGGTGCTGACCGGCACTTCGCTGGTGCTGGTCGCGCTGCTGCTCCCGATTTCAGCACTCAGCCTCACCGCCCTGCTGACGCGCTGGACCGGCAGCACGTCCGTGGAGGTCCGCATCGGCAGCGCCGCCGGGGTGGCCATTTTGACGGCGGGTCTATGGGCCGTGCTGCCGCCTGCCCTGCTGGGCGTGATGCCGCTGTCGCTGCTGGGCCTGACCCTGCTGACCTGGGGACTGAGCAGCGTGGAACTGGGCTGAGAGCAAACGTGGGTTGAAGGAAAAGGAGCCGCCTGAAGATCGTTCAGGCGGTTTTCGTGTGGCGCTGGCTTTCAGCTTTTGCGGTTGCTGCTCCACCCCCAGCAGGCGGCCTCATGAGCGTCCGTTCCGCCCAAGAAGTCCCCCAACCCAGTGGGCTGGATAGCAGGTCGCTGCGCTCAGCATGGAGCCTCCCGCATTCCGGGCGGATACCCACAACAGCTTTCAGACTGTTGGGCAGTCACGAATTGGGCACTGTGCAAAAGACCTGCCGATAACTTCGGAGATGGAGGGCTGTGATTGACTTCAGTGAAAGAGCATGGTGACAGCTTTCCTTTCCTCCTCGGCGCTGGATAAAGTGGTCAAGACACCAGACACCCTTAGGTCAACGGAGGAGTATTGCGCCCACGCAGCAGCCCCAGTACTTCTCGCGCCGACTGCAAGATCGGCGTGCCGGGGCCGAAGATGCCCGCCACCCCGGCTGAGCGCAAAGCCGCGTAGTCCTGCTGCGGAATCACGCCGCCCGCGATCACCAGGATGTCATCCGCGCCCTCGGCCCGGAGTGCGGCGATCAGGCCCGGGATCAGGGTCTGGTGGCCCGCCGCCTGGCTGGAAACGCCGACCACGTGCACGTCGTTCTCGATGGCCTGGCGGGCGGCCTCCTGGGGCGTCTGAAACAGCGGCCCCACGTCCACATCGAAGCCCAGATCGGCGAAGCCGGTGGCGATCACCTTCGCGCCCCGGTCATGGCCGTCTTGCCCCAGCTTGACCACCAGCATCCGGGGGCGGCGGCCCTCGGCCTCGGCAAAAGCCTCGATCTCGCCCTGCAAGGCCGCGAAGCCCTCGTCGTGCTCGAACCCCTGGGCGTAGACGCCGCTGAGGGTGCGCACCTCGGCGCTGTGGCGGCCCCAGACCCCTTCCAGCACCACCGACAGTTCACCCACCGTGGCCCGCGCCCGCATCGCCTCCACACTGAGGGCCAGCAGATTGCCCTCACCGCTGCGGGCGCCCTCAGCCAGCGCATTCAGCGTCCGCTCCACCGCCGCCAGATCGCGCCCAGCCTTGACCTGTTCCAGACGGCGCAACTGGGCCTCCCGCACACTGTCGTTGTCGATTTGCAGCACGTCGACCACCGTCGGCTGGCTCGGCTGGTACTTGTTGACACCCACGATCACGTCCTCGCCCCTATCGATGCGCCCCTGCTTGCGGGCCGCCGATTCCTCGATTCGGAGTTTGGGCAGGCCCGAGGCCACCGCCTTGGTCATGCCGCCGAGTTCCTCGACCTCGGCGATCAGCTTGCGCACTTCAGCCGCCAGATCGGCGGTCAGGCGCTCCATCAGGTAGCTACCGCCCCAGGGATCGACGACCTTGGGAATCCCGCTTTCCTCCTGAATGATCAGCTGGGTATTGCGGGCGATGCGCGCTGAGAAGTCGGTGGGCAGCCCGATGGCCTCATCGAACGAGTTGGTGTGCAGGCTCTGGGTGCCGCCGAACACCGCCGCCAGCGCCTCGACGGCGGTGCGAACGACGTTGTTGTAGGGGTCTTGCTCAGTCAGCGACCAGCCGGAGGTCTGACAGTGGGTGCGCAGGGCACTGCTGAGCGGATTTTGCGGCTCGAAGGGAGCCAACAGCTCGGCCCACAGCAGCCGGGCGGCCCGCAACTTGGCGATCTCGGTGTAGAAGTCCATGCCGATGGCGAAGAAGAACGACAGCCGGGGCGCAAACTCGTCGATACCCAGGCCCTTGCCGAGCGCGGCCCGCACGTATTCCAGACCGTCAGCCAGGGTGTAGGCCAGCTCCAGCGCGGCGTTGGCTCCAGCTTCCTGAAGGTGGTAGCCGGAAATCGAGATGGAGTTAAAGCGCGGCATCTGGCGGGCCGTGAACTCGATGATGTCGGCCACGATTTTCATGCTCGGCTCGGGTGGGTAAATATAGGTGTTGCGGACCATGAATTCTTTGAGGATGTCGTTCTGGATGGTGCCGGACAGCTCGGCCAGCGACGCGCCCTGCTCCTCCCCGGCCACGATGAAGGCCGCCAGAATCGGCAGCACCGCCCCGTTCATGGTCATCGACACCGACATCTCGGAGAGCGGAATGCCGTCGAAGAGAATCTTCATGTCCTCGACCGAGTCGATGGCCACGCCCGCCTTGCCCACGTCCCCGGTCACGCGCGGGTGGTCAGAGTCGTAGCCCCGGTGGGTCGCCAGATCGAAGGCCACGCTGAGGCCCTTTTGCCCGGCGGCCAGGTTGCGGCGGTAAAAGGCGTTGCTCTCCTCGGCGGTCGAGAAGCCCGCGTACTGGCGAATGGTCCAGGGGCGGGCCGCGTACATGGTGGCGCGAGGGCCGCGCGTGTAGGGCGGCAGGCCTGGCAAACCCGCATCGAGATCGGCGGTGTCGGCGGCGGTATAGAGGGCCTTGAGCGTCAGGCCTTCGGGGGTCGAGCGGTTGAGCGTCTCGGGATCAGCGCCGCGCAGGTCTTTGCGGGCGAGCGCTTCCCATTCGTTGAGCCGGGAAGCGGGCTTGAGCGCGTCGGTCATGGGTTCTCCTTGTTTACGAGCATGATAGCGGCCCGCCCCAAGCGACTTCGGTAAGCCACCGGACCTGAAAAGCGAACTTCTAAATATTGCGTGAAGAGAACAGCTCCACATCGAAGCTTCGGAAGGCCCAAAGTGAGACGGAACGGAGGTCCACTATGAACAGGTTGATGCAAGGAACACTGCTGCTCGGCGGCCTGGCACTGGCGAGTTGTGCGCCCACCCAGACGATGGGCAGCGCGGGCATGATGCGCGAGGCTCAGGGCCGCCTGAGCGTGGCCCAGCCCGCACCCGGCGTCGGCGCGGGCACGCTGACACTCAGCAGCGCCCAGTTTCGCGACGGCGGCACCGTACCGATGGAGCAGGTCGGCAGCGGCGGGTGCACCGGCATGAACATCTCCCCAGCCCTGAGCTGGAGCGGCGCGCCTGCCGGGACCCTCAGCTACGTGCTGACCACCTACGACCCCGACGCGCCCACCGGCAGCGGCTTCTGGCACTGGGTGGTCTACAACATCCCTGCCAGCGCGACCAGTCTCGACAAGGGCGCGGGGTCCGGCACCTTCAACCTGCCCGCCGGAACGATGCAGGGCAACAACGACGGTGGCACACCCGGCTACACCGGCCCCTGCCCGCCTGCTGGCCCGCCGCACCATTACATCTTCACCCTCTACGCCCTCAACAAGACGCTCGACCTGCCCGCCGGCGCGTCGGCGGCCTACGTCGGCTTTAATCTCAACGGCGCGACGCTCGCCAAGACGAGTATTTCCGCAACCTACGGACGCTGAACCCCGGTCAGCCAAGCACAGGCAACCCGCTCCAGCCCAGGCCCGTCTATTGCAGACGGCACCCCTGGGCCACTGTTTTGCCGTGAAAGATCAGCGTCCCCAGCTGGCCCCCGGTCGACCAGGTCCACTCGCTGTTCTGGTATTGGTCCCCGCTGACCGAGCGGGTTCGGGGCAGCCAGCCAGCGATGTCGGGGCGCTGCCCAGGCTGAAACGAGGTTACAGCCACCGCTTCCGGAAACGGCACGACGGCCAGGCTGACAGCGTTCGAGCAGTGGTAATTCTGAACGCTCCCAGGAACCAGCGCCGCGTCTTGTGAAGTGGCCCTGCGGCAGATCAGCAGCACGGCCTGGCCCAGCGTCAGCCTGTAACTCTGATGTGCACCCGCCTTCCAGAGGACCTGCCCATTTGAAGACACTTCCCCACGCCGGGTGAGCCGCAGGGCGCTGCCCACCTGCTCAGTCGCCACAGTTGAGCCGTCCTGGCAGACGAACACGCCGTCCGGATCGCCCGCAGAGAAGTTCATGACCATGACTGGCACACTGCGCGGCCCCGGCACTGGCGGCCGCGCACCGGCTCCGCCTGCCTGGACTGCGCCGAGACCCAGCCCGAACACCAGGACCCAGAACACCGACCTCCAGAACCGCTGCATGGCTGGCAGTCTAGCCCGGCATTCCGGCCCAGCGGTCCAGCCCGCCGCCTGCGCCCTGGCTCGCAATCCGGCGCGGCCCATTTGCTACCCTGAACTGTATGAGCACTGCCGTCCCCCCTGCTTCCCTCCCTGTGCCGCGTCCCAAGGACACCCGCCAGCGCGAGGTGATCAGTCGCCTGCTCAGCGCCGCCGAGGGACCGTTGAGCGTGCCGGAACTGCACGGCCGGGCGCTGAGCGAGCTGCCCAGCCTGGGCGTCGCCACCGTCTACCGCACGCTCAAGCTGTTGCAGGAGCAGGGTGCGGCCCACATCGTCACGCTCGACGGCGAAAACCTGTACGAGGCCAGCGGGCGCGGCCACCACCATCACTTTTCGTGCCGAACGTGCGGGCGGGTCTTTACCCTGAGCACCTGCCCGCTAGCATTGCCGCCCGGCACCGTCTACCCCGGCGGCTTTGTCGTGGAGGCCCACGAGGTCACGCTCTACGGCCAGTGCCCAGCCTGCGCGGCGACCAAAGACTGACGCAAAACGTCACAGGGCCGGGGAAGCCAGGGAGAAATCTTCTCTCCCTGGCTTCCCCGGCCCTTCGGTGTTCACCGCGTTTGTCCTTCGCGGGCGCAGTGGCGGAATCTCTAGGACTTCATCGCCTGCGAGATGTAGTCCCACATCGCCTGCATCTCCGGCGGCATGCGGCGCTGGTAAGCGGTGTTGAGATTGGCCTTGATGTCCTGGCGGCCCCCGGTAAATTCCGCCACCAGGCCCTGCCAGCGCTCGGCCAGCGCCTTGACTTTGGGGTCCTGCGGATCGGTGCCGCGCTCCATTTCGACGAGCACCGCCGCCATCAGTTCGGGCCAGGCGTTTTCGACTTCTCCGATGCGCTCCCGCCCGACGGTCTCGGCGCGCTCCTTGAGATAAGCCGTCTGCTCGGCGTCGAGGGGGTCGTCGCTCCGGTCGCCCACGCTGCGGGCCACGTCCATCATCTGATCCACTTTCTGCTTGATGTCTTCGGTCATTCTGATCACCTCTAGAAGTTCGGCCCCGCTCATCTGCTGCAAGTCCTTGAGCTGGCGCAACCTGCCCAGCAAGCGGGTGTGTTCGGAGAGCTGACGCTCGATCAACTGGATGTGGCGCTCGATAATCCGCTCCGGCGACTGCTGCGGGTCGTCGAGCAGACCGCGAATGTCGCTGAGGTTCAGGCCCAGCGCCTTGAGGCTCTGAATCTGGAGCAACCGGGCCAGGTCCGTCTGGGAGTACAGCCGGTGCTCGGCCTCGGTGCGCTGGCTGGGCCGGAGCAGACCCACCGCGTCGTAATGGCGCAGCGTCCGGATGGTCAGCCCGGTGGCCCGTGCGAGTTCACCGATCTTGAGTTTCACCTGTGTTGCCTCCCAAACTGAGCTTAGAACCTCACGTTACGTCAGGTGCAAGCCCCCCCCGGCCAGATGGGTGGGAAGATGGTTGGGCCGTTGCCCTGGCGATGCGCTCAGCGCCCGCGCTCCCGGCGCTCCTGCTGGCGCATCGGCATGCTGTCAATCGTGCCCAGCACTGCGCCGAGCGCTGGCGGCGCGGCGTAGCGGGCCTTGACGCCCGTGTCCTTGCCGATCAGAGCGGCGGGACCATACTGGGCGGCCACGCTGCCGCCGGGGTCGGCCAGCAGGGTCAGCATCAGCGTCCGTGGTCCGTCGAAGCGGGCGTCGCCGGGCGGCAGCAGCGCCACCACCCGCAGATCACGCACCTGAAGCGCCGCATCCTGCCGCCGCACCTCAGCCAGATACGCCGCCGAGGGGCTGGACACGATCAGCAGGCGCTCGCGGCCCAGGTGGGCTTGCAGCGACCAGCTTTTGCCCGCCGCGTCGCTGAGCACGAAGGCGGGCGAGGCCGCCGTCAGGCCGGAAACGGCCGCCGTCAACAGCACGGTCTTGAGTGGAGTCATCTGCTCAGCTTGAGGCCTGGGGAGGGAGCGGCCCGTCAGTCCGGCCACACTTCGGCAAGCTGAAGCCAGCGCTCAGCCGAGCAGGGAAGCGCGCAGGGCATCCACCTCCAGTTGCCAGTCGGTGTGGGTCGTGTAGGGCTGGAAGCCCAGGGCATGGTTGATGCTGAGCATGCCCAAGTTGTCCGGGGTGTTTCCGGCGCGGACGAAGCGGGCCTGCGGATTGGCGCTGGGCAGGGCGCGCAGATTGGCCGCCTTGATCCAGCGGCCCAGCGAGTGACGGCGGTGCTCAGGGTGCACGGCGGTGGCGTGCTGAAAGGCAAGCGTGGGGCGTCCAGCGTCCCAGAACAGTTCGCTGAAGGCCACCAGCCGCCCACTCGGGCGGTGCTCGGCAAAGCTGGTCAGGCGCTGGGCGGCGCGGGCAAACATGGCCGTCTCCTCGGTGCGGAGCTGCTCGGGCGTCGTCTGTATATCCTCGGGGTCGCGCTCACCGCTCGGCGCAGTGTTCATCACGCTGTGCAGACGGGCGATCTCGGCCAGGCGTTCCGCCGGGTACGCGCCCAGGTTCTGCCACACCCGGTACTCGGCGCTGACCTCCGCCTCGGCCAGCCAGTTCGTGAGCTGCTGTGGTTGCAGTGCGGCAAGATCGAGCTGCAAGAACTGCTGCTCCATCATCAACCTGGCTCCCAGGCGGCGCAGCACCACTTCACCGGCAGGCAGGCGGCTATCGGCGGTGGTCAGGACAGTGCGGCGGCCCGAGTGAGCGGCGTACTCGGCGGCGGCGCGCATCAGTCGTTTGCCCAGGCCGCGTCTGCGGTAGGGAGCAATCACCCCCAGGTTGACCGACACCGTGTGGGTGTGATGGTCCCGCGGCAGACTCAGGCTGGCACTGGCCGCCACCGTATCGCCGTCCCACAAAACAAAAGTACAGCGCTCAGCTGCAGCATCCGGATGCCGCCAGCCCGCGATCAGGGCCGCCTCGTCAAGCGGCGGGTCTTCGGGCATCCGCTCGGCGCGCATGGTTTCGTGGAACCTCGCGGCGGCGCGCAGGGTGGCGTCTGGGGCGGCAGCAGGGTCAAATTGCTCCAGGCGGAGGGTGGCAGCTGGGTCAGGGCTGGACATCCGTTCTTCTCCTTAGCTCTCGCTCTCTGGCAAATCCGAGAGTAGCCACAGCGCCTTGCCCGCACCCGCCAGAGCCTTCTGGGCGTCGAGCAACACTTGCTGGAGTTCGGCAGCCAGCCGGGCATGGCGGCGCTCGAAGTCGGGGTAGTCGCACAGCACCAGCGCCAGACGCTGCGGGGCCGTGTCGGGGTCGCTCAGCACGTCGTAGAGGGCGTCCCAGTTGCGCCCGAAGGTCGCACTCAGGGCCAGGTCGTTGGCGAAGGCCAGCATCAGGTCGTTCTTGTCCTGCACGGCGCTGAGCGTCACCTCGCGCAGCCGCACCTGCGCGCCTGCCGCCACCAGACGCGGCTCGGCGGGCGCGGGCTGGATGCCCTGCGGGAGATCGTCGAACACGCTCACGGGGCGATCTTCTTGAAGCTGGCGTAGTGGTCGGCGGTGTAGTAGCACCCGGCGGCGCTGCGAAGCGGCGGGCCGCAGACGATCCGCCGCGCGCCCCGGTCGGATGCGCCGGGCGTGGGCACGGTGTACTCGTGGTAAGTGCCACTCGGTTTGATCGGCAGCAGTCTCTCGCGGTTGCCGAACACCACGCCGTCGCGGCTGGACGAAGAGGGACCGCCGCTCACGATCAGCCTGAGGGTGCGCTGGCCCTCCGGCGGCAGATCGGCGCGAGCGATGGTGGGCAGGCCGCCCGCCGGGGTGCTGGCGCGGGGTCGGGCTGAAGATTTCGGGGAGGTGGTTGAGGTGGATTGGGTGGTCTGGGCTTGGGTGGCCGTTCCCGACTTGGCGGGAGGGGAGCAGGCCACCAAGAGCAAGGCCAGCCCCAGCGGCAGGAGACGTGCGGACATGCCGCTCAGGATAGCGGCCCGCACTGGACGCTCACAGGTTCTTCTTGAAGAACGTCACGCTGCGACTAAGCGCCACTCTCAGGTTGCCGCTGAGGTTGTGGTTGTCGCCGGGATACTTGTACGCGGTGAAGTTTTGCTGGGCGGCCCGCAAATCATTGGCGAAATCCACCTGGAAGCTGTACGGCACGTCCTCGTCCGCCGTGCCCTGCTGCAATTCGATGGGCCGCCCCCTGAGGCCTTGCAGCGAAGCGTTCGGGCTGAGCGCCCGCAGAAAGCGCTGGTTCAGGCCGTCGAGGGTCGGGGTCGGCTGACCGGAGGGCGGGTGCCACTGCGTCGCCAGGATGTCGTAGCTGGCGACGACCCCGGCCCATAGCGAGGCGGCTTTGAAGTCACTCTCGACCAGCATGGCCCGCAAACTGAGTTGCCCGCCCATGCTGTGGCCCCAGAGGCCCAGCCGCCCAGCATTGACCCGCCTGTCCTTTTTGAGACTGGCGGCAGCGTTGAGCACGTCCACGGTGTAGCCGGGGTCGTTGTAGCCGCCCGTGGCCTCACCCTCGCTGCTGCCGTGCCCCCGGTAATCGCTCTTCAGGGTCACGAATCCGGCCCTGGCAAAAGCGTCCTGGTAGGCCACGTAGCGCTCAGTGGTGCGGTACTTTTCCGGAGGAATATAGCCGTGGTTGAACACGATGGCGGGCCAGCCTCGTGTCGGCGGCGTTCCATTGGGCACCGTCAGCAGCGCGAAAATCTTCAGGCCGTCCGATTGGTAGCTCACCACCTGCCGGGAATAATTGACGCCCGCACCCAGCGTCCGCACCACCGTCAGGGCGCTGCCGGGATACGTGCGCGCCCGCAGAGCCGCCAGGCTGATCGGCTGCCGGTCCACCACCGCCCGAATCGCCGCGTCGGTGATGGTGCCGAGGGGCGTCGTCTCGACGACGTTCGGGGGCGCAGCAGCGGGGGCAGTTGAGGGTTCAGGCGCGCTGACCTGCTCCTCTCGCCAGGGCGTGGCAAACGGCAAGCGCTCGGGCTGGCTGTAGGCAACGTAACCCGCGCCGCCGATGAGCAGCAGGGCCAGATTGAGCAGGCGTCTCACTGTTTCGGCCTCATGGCTACGCCCTGCTCATAGGTTGTGCCTCACAGATTCTTCTTGAAAAAGGCCACGCTGCGGCTGAGCGCCGTGCCGAGATTGCCGCTGAGGTTGTGGTTGTCGCCGGGGTAGACGTAGCTCGCGGCAGTCTTGCCCACCGCCTTGAGCTGCCCCACCAGAATCGAGTGAAAGGCGGGCGGCACTTCCTCGTCGGCTGAACCGATGTGCAGTTCCAGCGGGCCGCTGAGGTCCTTGAGGTAAGTGTTGGCGCTCAGCGCCTGCCAGAAGGTGGGGTTACTGGCGGGCGTGCCGTATTTGTCCACTGCCGTTTTGCGCAGGTTGAGCACCCGCTGGGGAATGCTGGCGGGCGCTTTGTGGGGCCAACGGTTCATCAGGTCGTCGTAGTTGGCGACCACCCCGCCCCAGATGACCCCGGCCTTGATGCCAGGGTCGATAACCATCGCCCGCAGCGTCAGAAAGCCGCCCATACTGTGGCCCCACATCCCGATGCGCCCGGCGTTGACCCGCTTGTCGCGCTTGAAGCTGCCGAGCGCGTTCATCACGTCATCGGTGTAGCCCGGCGCGTAGTAACCGCACAGCGCCACGCCTTCAGAGCTGCCGTGCCCCCGGTAGTCACTCTTGAGGGTCACGAATCCGGCGCGGGCGAAGGCGTCCTGATACGCCACGTAGCGCTCGGTGGTGCGGTACACGTTCGGCGGAATGTAGCCGTGGTTGAACACGACGGCGGGCCAGCCTCCTTTCGGCGGCGTGCCTGCGGGCACCGTCAGCAGCGCGTGAATGCTCAGGCCGTCGGACTGGTACGAGACCACCTGGCGCGAATAGTTGACACCCGCCCGGAGCGTTTGCAGCACCTTCAAGGCACTGCCGGGATACGTCTTCTTGCGCGCGGCGGCGATGTTCATATCGGCAATGTCGGCTTTGGCAACGGCGGCGGCGAAGGCCGCATCCGACTGTGCCCCGGCCTGAGACGAGGCGACCTGAAGGGTCAGCAGGGCGAGCAGCGGCAGCGCCCAGGTTGTCCGCGCCGGATTCATTGCTTTGAGCTTCATCTGTTCAGGCTAAAGGCGGGTGGCGATCCGGAAAGCGGCGGGGCAAACGTTCCCATACGCCCTAGGGCTTGGGACTTGACCCATCCGCTGCTCAAAAACCCACTGACTGAAGTGACCTGGTACGGATGCAGTCTTGAGCAGGCCTTGAGCCAGGCTGGGCCGGGCCGCGACCACGCTTAGACTGAGCGGACCACTTCAATGTTTGAGTTCGATGTTCAAGGAGGCCAGCATCATGGACGACAAGACCAGCAGCAAGCCGACCCCGGACCCACGTCACCCACACGGCGGCGATAAGGACACCAACGATCTGCATGACATCAAGGACGTGCAGAAGACCGGCATGCAGGAAAAAGCCCGTCAGGTGGACGACCTGCCCGCCGACGTGACCGGGGCCGACCAGAACCTGCCGCGCCAGAACCGCTGAGCGAAATGGTAGAGGCGAAGCTGCGCCAGTTTTATTAAGTTCTCGTGAACATCCAAGTCTGCTCACGTCCGCATACAACCTCTCAAAGAAGCCACCCCGACACGCGTTTACTACGGCATGTGAGCGGCGGTGGGGACTTTCACAGGAGGAAGGACATGAGCGAAATGAATCGTCGGGAAGCGCTGGGCACCTTGGGTAAACTCGGTTTGGGCGCAGCGGCGCTGGGTCTAGGCGGCAGCGCCCTGGCCGTGCCGGCCAAGAACATTGACGGCGACGTGCTGAACTTCGCCCTGAACCTGGAGTACCTGGAAGCGGCGTTTTACTGCGCCGCCGTGGGCCGCCTCAGCGAACTGCGCGCCATTGGCGGCTCGGCTCCGATTGCGCTGCCTGCCAACCTTCCGGCAACCGGCATGCAGTTCAAGGACAGCAACATCCAGGCGTTCGTCAACTCGATCGCAGACGATGAGCTGACCCACGTCAAGTTCCTGTATGGCGCGCTGGGCAAGGGAGCCGTTGCGCGTCCCCTGCTCGACCTGTCCTCCGCCTTCGACGCAGCGGGCCAGGCGGCTTCGGGTGGAGCCATCAAGGGCTTTAACCCCTACACCAACGAGCTGTTCTTCCTGCACGGCGCGTTCATCTTCGAGGACGTGGGCGTCACCGCCTACAACGGCGCGGCCACCCTGCTGACCAACCCCGCCTACCTTCAGGCGGCGGCGGGCATCCTGGCGTCCGAGGCCTACCACGCGGGCAGCATCCGCACCTTCCTGTACCAGAGTAAAGACGTCGTGGCCGCTGCGGGCCTGACCGTCGAGCAGATCGTGGGGGCCATCAGTGCCCTGCGCGCCAAGGTCGGCGGCGGCAAGGACGCGGGCCTGACCATGAACGGCAAGGCTGTGCTGGTACCGGACGACGCCTCGGGCGGCGCTTACGCCCGCACCACCCGCGAGATTCTCAACATCGTCTACCTGGCTCCCGATGCCCACAAGGGCGGCTTCTACCCGCAGGGCCTCAACGGCGCGATCAAGTAATCCCTGGACGGTGTGGGGGCAAGGACCGGCCCACACTTCCTGAACATTCTCGTTTGGTCGAAAAAGCGCCCGGTGCAAATTACCGGGCGCTTTTTCGTGTTTCCGTGTGGGTGTGTGCGGGCATAACTTACGGCGTGGCTCCCAGCCCCAAGTCGTCGGCCTCGCCCGCCGCTTCCAGGTCTTCGAGGTGGGCAGCGTCGTTGAAGCCCAGCAGCGTGCCGCCCTGATCCGAGAGCAGCACCCGGGTGACGCTGGTGTTGGCCACCGACAATCTGGCCCAGGCGTTCGCGGGCACGCCGCCCAGTGCCAGCCCCACGGCCACCCGCACCACCCCGCCGTGCGTGAAGACCATCACCCGCTCGCCTTGGTGCCGGGCCGCCAGCTCGCTGAGCGCCGCCGCCGCGCGGGCGTACAGATCGGCCATGCTCTCGCCGCCGGGCCGCCGGGTCGCCCAGGGATCGGCCCGCAGCGCCGCCAGGTACTCGGGGTAACGGCTGCGGATCTCCGGTAAGCCCAGCCCGCTGAGCTGGCCCACGTCGATCTCGCGCAGGCCCGGCACGGTCTGCACCTGCGGCTCACCGCTGAGGCGCTCGGTGACGATCTCGGCGGTGCGCTGCGCCCGCACCAGATCGCTGGAATACACGGCGGCAAAGCGCTGGCTGGTCAGGCGCTCGGCCAGGCTGGAGGCTTGCAGCACCCCCACCACGCTCAGCGGCACGTCCGTCTGGCCCTGATAGCGCCCATCGGCATTCCAGGTGCTCTCGCCGTGGCGCACCACCCACAGCTCCGCCGAGGCGTGCCGCTCAGGCAGGCTCAGCCCGGTGGGCGGTTTGGGCAGGGTCGTCACAGAAGCGCTCCACCCGGCTGGGGAGCTGAAAGTGCAGTGGGCAGGTTGAGCAATTCGACCCGTTCGTGTGCTGAGTTCTCGTGGGACACCACCTCACCGATGACCCAGGGCGACTCGCCCGCGCCGCGCAGCACATCCAGCGCCTGCGCGGCCTGATCCGGCGGCAGCATGAACAGAAAGCCCACGCCCATGTTGAGCGCCCGGTACGCCTCGCGCCCAAGGATGCCGGACCTCTGGACAATCCGCTCAAACAGCGGTGGCAGGGCGTAGCTTCCCAGATCGAAGCGCAGGCCCAGTTCGCCGGGCAGCACGCGCGGCGGATTGTCGATCAGGCCGCCCCCGGTGATGTGGCTCATGGCCCGCACGTCAACGCCCCCTTCGGCAAGCGCTCGGTACGCCGCCAGATAGCAGCGGTGCGGTATGAGCAGGGCGTCTTGCAAGCTGCCGCCCAGTTCGGCGTCGGGAGCCTGCCAATCAAGGCCGTCGAGCGCGGCGCGGGCCAGGCTGTAGCCGTTGGTATGCAGGCCACTGCTGGGCAGGGCGATCACCACATCGCCCGCCTCCAGCCGCTCGCCAGTGATCAGCTCGGCCCGGTCCACAACGCCCACGACGGTGCCCACGATATCGAGTTCGCCTTCCACGTACACACCCGGCATCTCGGCGGTCTCGCCGCCCAGCAACGCCACGCTTACCTTTTCGCAGGCCTGCGCCGCACCCGTCACGAAGGCGGCCACCTGTTCGGGAATCAGCTTGCCCATCGCCACGTAATCGAGAAAGAACAGCGGGCGCGCGCCCTGCACCAGAATATCGTTGACGCAGTGGTTGACGATGTCCGCGCCCAGCCCACCGTACTGCCCGGCACGGCTGGCGACCTTGGTCTTGGTGCCGACCCCGTCGGTGGAGGCCACCAGCACCGGGTCACGCATGGCCCCAAAATCAGCTCGGAACAGCCCGCCGAAGCCGCCCAGGGCGCCCAGCACCTGCGGGCCGTGGGTCCGCGCCACCGCACCTTTCATCAGCGCCACGGCGCGGTGGCCTGCGTCGATATCTACCCCTGCGCGGGCGTAGGCGGAAAGCGGAACCGGGGTGGCCTCCGGTGTGGCGGGTTCGCTCACAGAGGATTCACTCACGGAAGAATCGGGGGGAAAAGCATCCTGGGTCATGGGCAACGTCTCCTGACAGTCCAGCGACGTTGTGCGGCCCTGCTCGCGCCCCTTTCGTCGAAGGGCTGCCGGAAACCGGGGCCGCCGTCGCCAGCGTGAAAGCAGTCTACCCGACCGGGCCACCTGGACTGGGCTGCTGTGGTCTGAGCGCTTCGCTCACACCGGGGGGTCGCCGGGCGGCATCAAGGAAGCCGACGAGGAAGACGCCGCCGGTGACCGGGAGCGCCGCCACCACCAGCGGCCTAGCACACCCAGCCCCACCGCCAGCGACAGGCCCGTCACGCCCCACAGCAGCCGCGCCGGACTGGCCGAGAGCCACACCACCAGCGTGGTGGCCGGGAGCGCCCCGGCTGCCGAGGCGGCCATGAACGGCCAGAAGGCGATCCCCACAGCCCCCGCCACCAGGTTCATAACCTCGGCCTTGAGGGCAGGCATCAAGCGCACCAGCAGCACCGCCCGCACCCCGCGCGTCTCGGCGAACACCTCCAGGCGGTGGGTCATGCGCTCGCCCGCCAGCCGCCGCACCGCCCAGCCGCCGAAGCGCTGCCCCACCCGGTAGCCCAGTGCCGCGCCCAGCAGCGTGCCGGTATAGACGATGGCAAAGCCGCCCCAGAAGCCGTAGAGCAGGGCCGCCAGCACCACGTCGGCAGCGGCGGGCAGCAGTGGCACGACGGCCTGCACCAGCATTCCAGCAATCAACGCCAGCGGTCCCCAGAACCCCAGCCGCCCGACCAGGGCCTGTCTCGGCGCGGGGTCGGGGCCGAGCAGCACGCCGCCGACTGTCCACAGCCCGCCGCGCACGCCGGGAATGAGCAGCAGTCCGGCGATCAGCATCGCGGCGACCAGCAGCAGCCAGCCTCCCGGCGCGCGGCCAGAACGCTTCAGGCGGGCAGCGGGAGCGGCGGTCGGGGCGGGCGGCTGAAGTTCCGGCAGAGCGTCTCCTTGAAGGGCAGGGGTGTAGACAGGATACTGCCCCGGCCCGGGCCGGGCGTCCCAGGTTAAACTGCGCCTTGATGCGCTCCGAACTGCTCGACCTGATTCTCGGCCTGCTGCCCGACACCCATTCGCGCCCGGAGCTGCGGGCCTTTTACACTATGTTGCGCGACTACCCGCAGCGCGGTGGCAAAGGTCTTCGCAGCGAACTGCTGCTGCTGAGCGCCGAGGCACACGGCGTGCGCGAGGGCAGCCCACAGTGGCGCAGCGCGTTGTGGCTCGGCGCGGTCATCGAACTCTTTCAGAACTGGGTGCTGATTCATGACGATATCGAGGACGACAGCGAGGAGCGCCGGGGAAAGCCTGCGCTGCACCGTCTGCACGGCCTGCCGCTGGCACTGAACGCCGGAGACGCCCTGCACGCCTACATGTGGGCCGCCGTGGCCGAAGCGGGCGTGCCGGGAGCCTACCAGGAAGTGCTGACCATGATTCACCGCACCGCCGAGGGCCAGCACCTCGACCTGGACTGGGTGGCGCGGCGCGAGTGGCAGCTCAGCGAGGCCGATTATCTGGAGATGGTGCGGCTCAAGACCGCCTACTACACGGTTGTCATTCCGTTGCGGCTGGGTGCGCTGGCCGCGGAGCAGCCGCCCAGCGAGGCGTTCACCCGCGCCGGAGAAGCCCTGGGCGCGGCCTTTCAGATCAGGGACGACGTGCTCAATCTGCTCGAAGACGCCGGGAAATACGGCAAGGAAATTGGCGGCGACTTGCTGGAGGGCAAACGCACTTTGATCGTGCTGCACTGGCTTGGTGACGCGCCCGCCGATCAGCGCGCCGCCTTCACCGAGCAGATGGCGCTGCCCAGGGCCGACAAGGACCCGGCCAGGATCGCCGAGGTGCTGGGCTGGCTGCGCCGTAGCGGCAGCCTGGACTACGCCCAGCGGGCGGCGGCACAGCGGGGCGAAGCGGGCCTTGCCCTGCTGCAAGAAACCCTCAGCGGCGCGGCGAATCCGGCAGCGGCGGCCAAGATGCTGTCCCTGGTCCGCAGTTACGTGACGCGGGAAGCCTGAGCGCCCACGGTCGAGATGAAGAAAGTGGGAACCTCTCCGAGTGCGTCGGGAGGTTCCCACTTTCTTCAACGGCTCCGCGCAACGGCGGGGTTCAGGTTCAGGGAATCTTGACGGCGCTGCACGCCACGCCCGCGTCGGCAGGTGCGCCGCTCTCATCCTTGGCAGTATGAACGTTGTAGTAAGTGGCGGCCTGCACCACGGTCTTGGCGACGCTGCCGGTCAGGGTCAGGTTGCCACCCGCGTCGGACTTGCCGACCATCATGCTGTCGAGCAGGGCCGGGCCGTTGCTGGAGCAAGGATCGGTGGTCTGGGTGCTGCCCTGGTTGTGGTAGTGGGCTACATAGTAGGTGTTGGCAGCCACACCGGTCAACTTGGCATTGGTCGCCACTGTCGCGCCGTTGACTGCGACGGCCACATTGCCCATCGGGGTGATATCGGTGGCGGCAGGCTGACGACCCAGGCTGTACGACGCCGTGCCCTGCTTGACGGCCATCGCGCCGTCGGACATGGTGCCATTGGACATCGTGCCGCTCTTCATGCCGCCGCCCATCATCGAGCAGGAACTGAGAAGGACGACACCCATACCGAACATCATGACGTTTTTCATAGTGACCTCTTTTGGAGAAAGCGACTTGGTTTCGCTGCGGGCACTGACCGGTCGCGCTCGCCAAAGCCAGTGCAGGTGAAAAGAACACCCCCATCATGAGCTGCGCGGCCCCCTGCGCATAAGTAACTATCGATCCAATTTCTAGGCCAGCTGATCTTTGTCTAAAGCCGACCTTAAGACACTAGGGCCGTGAGTCATCTCACCTAGCCGCGCAGCAGTTGACTGAACTCTGCACCCTCGGCTTGCAGCGGCGGCAGGTCGCCCACGTCGCGCAGCCCGAACTCGAGCAGGAAGCGCTCTGTGGTGGCGTAGAGCAGCGGCTGGCCCACGGCGTCGGCGCGGCCCACCACCTTGATCAGTTCGCGCTCCTGCAAGGTGATGACGGTGCTGGCACTGCCGCCGCGCATCGCCTCGATCTCGGCGCGGGTCACCGGCTGGCGGTAGGCGATGACGGCCAGCACCTCCAGCGCCGCGCCCGATAGGCCCGGCAGCGGCGGGGGTGAGAGCAGCGGCGCAAGTTGCTGCGCCAGAGCGGGCGGCACCACCAGCCGGAAGCCGCCCGCCACCTCCTCGACCAGAAACCCCAGCCCGGCGCGCGCCAACTCAGTGGCGTAGGCTTCGAGCTGGGCGCGCGCCTGCGCTTCGTCCAGATTTAGCAGCTTGCCCAGTTCCGCCGCCCGCAGCGGCCTGCCTGCCGCCAGCAGCGCCGCACCGATCAGCGCCTTCACGGTTGTCTGCCCGGGACTCCGGCCAGCACCGCGTGGACGACGGACACGGGCAGGGCGCCCTGGCGCAGGATCTCCCCGCTCTCACAGTCCACGACGGTGCTGGGCAGCAGGCCAGTCTCGGGCGAGGCGGACGGCCCCTCAAGCAGCACGGCGGCCAGATTGTAGGTGCGTGCCTCGGCCAGCGTGCGGGCGCTGGGCTGGCCCGCCGGATTGAGACTGGTGGTCGCCAGCGGGCCGCCCCAGCGCGCCAGCAGCGCCTGGGTCAGCGGGTGGTCCGGCACCCGCAGGCCCACCTTGCCGCCGAATACCAGCCAGGCTGGGCAGATCGGCGCGGCGCGGACGACCAGGGTCAGCGGACCGGGCAGCAGGGACACGAGCGCCTCGAAGATCGGCTGCTGCGGCGCGGCGAGGGCACGCGCCTGCGCCACGCCACCACATGAGACTTGCAGGGCCTTGCCTGCCGGGCGGCCCTTGATGGCTGACAGCGCCGTGACCGCTGGCTGTGAGGCGGCGTCCACCCCCAGCCCCCAGACGGTCTCGGTAGGGAAGCCGACGATCCCGCCACCAGCCAAGGCGGCGAGGGTGGCAGTCCACGGTGAAGGCGGCTGTGTTTGGGGCTGCTTCAATGCACTTCTCCTGGGGCTGCGCCGCGCCCTGTTTGTGACGTGTCGTTCGGAGCGTGTAAGTCCAGCGCAAGACTGCGCCGACTATACTGATCTCATGCCGGTCTTTGAATACCGCGTGCGTGATCGCAGCGGCAAGGTGCTCAAATCCCAAACCGAAGCCGACTCGATAGCCCAGGTGCGCGATTCGCTGCGCTCCAAGGGCCTAATGATCGTCGACATCAAAGCCCCCAAAGGGGGCATGCAGACCGATCTCAACGATCTCAAGATTCCTTTTCTGAGTGACCGCCCGCCGGGCCTCAAGCCGGTGGCCATCTTCTCCAAGCAGCTCGCCACCCTGATCAACGCCGGGGTGCCGCTGGTGCAGGCGCTGACCATCATGCAGCGCCAGATCGAGCACAAGGGACTGCAAGGGGTGGTCCGCAAGGTCCGCAACGATGTGGAAGCCGGAACGCCGCTGTCCGAGGCGATCGCCAAATTCCCCAAGGTCTTCAATCGCCTCTATATCAACCTGGTGCGCGCGGGTGAGACCAGCGGCACCCTCGACAGCGTGCTGGAGCGGATCGCTGACTTTCAGGAAAAGGATCTGGCCCTGCGCGGCAAGATCAAAAGCGCCATGACCTACCCGGTGATCGTGCTGGTTTTCGCGCTGCTGATCACCTACTTTCTGCTCACCACCATTGTGCCCCAGTTCGGCGGCATTCTCACCCAACTCGGCGGAGACCTGCCACCGCTCACCCGTGGGCTGATGGCCGCTTCCGACTTTCTGAAGACGAAAACGATCTTTATCGCCTTGATCGTGGCCGTGATAGTCGTCGCCTACCGGCAGTACTACAAGACCAATAAAGGGCGGCGCGTCATCGACGACTTCAAGTTGAAGATACCCGTCTTTGGGACCCTCCTGAAGAGGACCGCCATCGCCGGTTTTGCACGCACCTTCGGCCTGCTGATCAGCAGCGGCGTGAATATCATCGAGAGCCTGGAAATCACCAAGGGCACGGCCAACAATGCCATCGTGGAAGACACCATCGAGAATGCCAAGAACGTGGTGATGGTCGGCGAACAGATGAGCGGCAGCCTGGCGGCCAGTTCGGTGTTTCCACCGATGGTGGTCAGCATGGTCGCGATCGGCGAGGAAACCGGCGCCCTCGATACCATGCTCGGTAAGGTCGCCGACTTCTACGACCGTGAGGTGGAAGAAGCGGTTGAAGGTCTGACTGCTGCCATTGAGCCGATCATGATCGTTTTCCTGGGTACCATCGTCGGTCTGATTGTGGCGGGCATGTTTCTGCCGATGTTCAGCATCATCAACAAACTCAGCCAGTAGCTCTTGTCAAAATGTAGTGGGTGTGTCGTTTTTGCGATGTATATGTCGACTGAGGTGTGGGAGGGCTTCGAAGCCCTCCCACACCTTTTCTCTAAAATGCAAGTGAACGGATACTTCACATGACACAGTGAAACGACATGTTCAGCGCATCAGATTGAGTCCGCTGCCTCCGAATAGTTCGTCCACAACGAGCAGATCTCTACTTGTCGTTTTACACCCCAACTTGTCGTTTCGTAGTCCCAAAATTTAGTTTCCTGATATCTTGCAGTTTAGAATTCGTGATGAAGAAGTGCGTCCTGGACAGCATTGACCCGATCAATCTCTAGATAAAGCTCCGTAAGGCGCACGCCAGCGAGAAATTTTTGTCTGAATCGGCAGGCCAGATCACGCCGATTGGGCCAGGCTGGATCGCCTGGATCCAGGCGATCCAGGAACTCGAAGTGGCAGAGCAAGAAACTGAGGAGACTCAGACAGAGGAACCGCAGTACGCCTTTTTTACTGTGCTGGCCGAAGTTTCCGAACCCAAAACGACTTTTGAGAGTCTTGAACAGGGCTTCAATTTTCCAGCGGCGTTTCCCAGTGTGTTTGATGACCTGAGCGGTGCGTGGCACGGTTGAGACGATAAATCGCTGTTCCCGTTTGTCGCCTGTTTTGGCCGGCAGCCATACCCAGCTCAGCCAGAGCGGAACTCCTGGAAGATCGTGCAGCTCAATTTTGCGGCCTGGGGTGGTGATATCGCGCAAATGTTGTCCGGTCGAGGTTTTCCGGTCTGCACGCATCCCAATGAACACAGCAAATCCCAGCGCGATGACGCCCTGGATAAACGCCTTACTGCTGAACCCTCCATCCGCCAAAAGATGAATCGTATGTAATTACCGGGTGTTCTGATCTCTGCGGTGATCGAGCAGGGTCTGGAAGGGGTCGAGTCCACGCAAGCGGGCGGTTTGCGTCAGGGACTTGAAGATGGCAAAGGCCTCACTGCCGGCGGTGGTCTTGCTGCAGTGCGAGACCTTGCGGGCGATGACGGCTGGACGCAGGGCCCGTTCAGCAGCATTATTGGTCGGCTTAATGAGCGGATCATCCAGGAAGCGCAGCAGGTTGCCGCGCTGGTGATGCTTGACCAGACCCTTTTGTAGGCGCAGATTTTCCTTCGAACGACAAGGTTGATCGAGACGCGTCTCAATCTGAGCGGTGAGTTCGCGTCCCTGGCGTTGGTACTCGAGGAGCGTGCAGTATCCCAGATGGAAGCGCTGATGCAACCCAAGGGCAACGTGGAAGTCGGTGAGCAGCTTCTGCGGGTAGGCGCGTCCTCGTCCGGCCTGCTGAAGTTGCACATTCAGCGCCTGTTTGCACGAACCGATGACATGATGCAGGCATTTCTGCTGCTTGACCTCCGATAGACTCACGGGGTCATAGGTGCTGAACCGGTCACAGCATAGGGTGCCCTGGTACGTGTTGGGAACGAGTTCCTGCAGCTGAGCGTGGGTGTGACGCGTGCGGATCTGATAGACCACGCTCTGCGTGGTCTTGAACCCCTGCAACCACGCGGGCTGACCGTGAATGCGCCACCCCGTGTCATCCTGATGGACGTAGGGCTGCTGCTGCACATCGTCGCGCAACTGTTGGTACTGGCGCTGCAACACGCTCGCGTTGCGCGTCACGCGCAACGCATCTCTGGTCAGCGCACTCTAACTGACGCTCAATCCGGTGGTCAACCGCAGCACCTCAGGCACCTTCCGAACCGGGATCCCCAGGTCGTAATGCAAGCTGTGCGCCAGGCAGTACACCTCAGGACTCAGCCGGTGGGCACTGGCACCGCGTTGGTCCGCTGCCACCGCTGGGTGCGTGGCCCGGACAGCCCGACCGCACACGTCGCAACGACCCACCTCCAGGTGGTACGCCGTCACCTGAGGCGGCGCTGCGGGCAGCGCCGTGATGAAGGCGAAGTCCGTCTTGAACGGCTGCAGCTCACCGCCACACGGACAGCGATTCTGGAGCTTGACGTCCACGATCCGGGTGACCTGTTCACGGCTGGGACGCTGCTTGGAGACAAATGGCCCCTGCCCAGCATGACGGCCCGGCGGTTTGGGCTCCGCCTTGGGCTGCTCACAGCTGTAGGGAGCGACGTACTTCTTGCTCTTGCGTTCCAGTTCCTCAATCCGCTTCTTGAGCCGACCATTCTCCGACCGGAGCGCTTCGTTCTCTGCTTCGAGCGCCTCGAGCCGAGCGGTGAGCTTGCCGATCATTTCCAGCAGCTCCACTATCTTCGGGTCGCTTGCTCCAGCCACGCTGTACCTTAACCCGCCGACCGCCCCACTGCTACCCAGCTATCCGGTAATCAGATACCAGGACTTGTTACCGGGCTGGCTGTCAGTGTACCCCTTTTGGCATTGCCTCTCTACGGCTTGCCTTCATCACGTCGTACCACTTTAGGCGTCAAATCAGCGTCAACGCCTGGCTTCAGTGTCTTCCCTGACAGCTATGGCCGTCACCGGAAATGCGAATGCAAAGCCGTTGGGCAATTCCTCCAGCGTACCGGTATGGAGCAGGGTGTAGTCGGCAAGATGGAAGGCAGATGTCTCACGGTCATCCTGACTCGGCGCGGCGACCTAGCCCGCATCGTGACGGCCCACGAGGCGAGTAAAGCGGAACGCAGCGCTTACCGAAAAGAGAACCTATGAGCGAGATGACAATAATCACTGACCTGAGCCAAGTTCCCGATTTTGAGAGCAAGGTCGAGGAGGCGACGTTCTGGGCCGCCCATGCCTTTGCACCGGACCTCCTGAACGCAGAGAACGCCGTGGCCGATGATCTACTTCCCCCGGTCCGTCCCCGCAAGTCCAACCCCACCAGCCTGCGCCTAAGCGCCGATTTAGAAAGCCGCCTGCGGCACTTAGCGCTGCTCAAGCAAACGAGTTACCAGACCCTGCTCAAGGAGTTCGTGCTGGAACGAGTTTACGAAGAAGAGAAACGGCTGCGTGTCATTTGAAAGGCGAGAAGCTATCTCTTTGGATTGGACGCCGCTGAATGGAAGCACGTCCCGCTGTGCGACCTGCTCGTAGACGAGAGAGCAACGAGCGTCACAGACCGGCTAACGCACGGGCGTCTTGAGCGTGATGGGGTGACCCTAAATAGGTGACAGTTTCTGGGCGCACGTGTGGAAGGCGCGGATAGACGCGCGTTCAGTGCTGCTCCAGAGCATATTGACGGGGGCAGTCTTGAGGGTATTGAGGCCGTACCGCATCACCGAAACGGCTAGACGTCCGTGAGCAAGTACCCTTATGGCGACCGTGTTCCAGGGTGGCCACATACAACAGATGACCGTGCGCATCTCGGACAGCGCAGACCCGCAGTGGCACGCCATAGACCATCAA
>NZ_WXZL01000189.1 GCF_009982895.1 Deinococcus alpinitundrae
TTATCATTTAAAAGTTTTTGTTAGCAGGTTATTTGAGCGGTAAATAGCTTGAATAGCAGCAAAAAAAGCCGCCTGCTGGCGGCATATATGGTTCAAAATAGCGTGAACGGTCAGCGGGCGTAACGCGGCGCTGGCTGAGATGCGCTCAGATGCGAGCTGAGCACCCGGCGTTCAGCCTCCCAGTTATCCCATTCGCTGCCTTCCTGTAACGCAGGAATGGTGACTTTCTCCCCGGCATCAAGGCCGACCAGCGCGGCATCCACCATGTCTTCCGTGCTCATCACCCAGCT
>NZ_WXZL01000190.1 GCF_009982895.1 Deinococcus alpinitundrae
CAAGTCTTAAAAGCAGAGGGTTCGATCTCGAGCGCACTGGAATGACGCAGCCAGCACGCCTGGAACGTCTGTTCGGATTCGTGATGCTGGCCTGGGTGGCCTGCTTCCGGATAGGCGTCTGGTTGGCGGAGCAGCGGCCGATCAACGTCAAGAAGCACGGCAGAAAAGCGGTCAGTCTCGTTCGGTAGGGGGCCGAGTCGCTGACAAATGCGCTCAGGTGGCGCTTGGACGGGCTGGAATCACTGCTGTCCATCCTCATGAGCCCTTTTCCAGCGCTAGGAGCAGCTTG
>NZ_WXZL01000191.1 GCF_009982895.1 Deinococcus alpinitundrae
GCGCACAGCAGCGGCGCGACGGCGGCCAGCTGCGCTTCGGGATGGGTTATCCGCAGCACGTAGCGTTCATTTACCACGATCTGCTGTGAATAACCGCCAAGCGTGTGTCCCGGCGCGTCCTGGGTCGGCCCGTTATAGGTCAGCACCATGTGGTCGCAGTAGTTTTCCAGCCCCTCAGCGCACTCTTCGCACTGTTGACAGCTATCGACCATACAGCCGACGCCCACCAGATCGCCGACGGCGTAGCGCGAGACGGCGTTGCCGACCGCGGTCACCCGACCCACAATT
>NZ_WXZL01000192.1 GCF_009982895.1 Deinococcus alpinitundrae
GACAATTGATTCTCATGATGATATATTTAAATAGTTGTCAAAAACGTTATAAACGTTGATACGACAACGCTGGTAGACCTTTGAAAACTGAACAAAATTTTGACAAACGATCGTGTGAGGACTCGCAAATCAAATTGATTTAGTGAGAACAAACATGCGAAGTCAATTCGCAAAAACAAACAATTAATGAGCTTGAAAAAGACTCATCATTTTAATATGAGAGTTTGATCTTGGCTCAGGATGAACGCTGGCGGCGTGCCTAATACATGCAAGTCGAACGAACTTCCG
>NZ_WXZL01000193.1 GCF_009982895.1 Deinococcus alpinitundrae
CACGCTGCTCCCCGGACAGCGCAGGCGGTCGGCCCGTCGTGACGGTGGCCTGGAGCGCATCTGGGCCACGGTGACGGAGGCGATATTTCCAGTCGCGGATGGTACTCACCGAAACACCCAGGAACTCGCTGAGTTCCTGGGTGTTGTGCGTTTGAGTCTCGAGCAGCTGGAGAAAGCGCAGTCGACGTTCTTCGAGTTGAGCTCGGGTGAGGTGCAATGGGAGCCAACGGTCAGTCATCCAGCCATTCTACCGTCGTTCACTTCAGCCGAGATCAATAGTGG
>NZ_WXZL01000194.1 GCF_009982895.1 Deinococcus alpinitundrae
GAGGGAATTTACCTACTAAATATTGGCCATCACCAATTGGTCCAATTTCATTGAATGTAGTCCAATATTTTACTTCTGGGAATTCTTTAAAACAATATTCAGCATAATCTACAAAGTAGTCAATCGTTTTACGATTTAGAAAATCGCCATCTTTGTGTAACACTTCTGGTGTATCAAAATGATGCAATGTTACAAATGGTTCGACATGACGTTTATGACACTCTGCAAATAACTTATGGTAATACTCAACACCTTTAGGGTTAACTTCGCCATATCCAGTTG
>NZ_WXZL01000195.1 GCF_009982895.1 Deinococcus alpinitundrae
TGTTGTATGTGGCCACCCTGGAACACGGTCGCCATAAGGGTGCCCGCCTACGCTCGACGCTGGTCTATCGAAGTGCTCTTCAAACACTGGAAGGGCTCAAGCCTTGAACTGGAATCCACCCACCTGAGCCATCCACAGCGGCTCACCACCCTGCTGAGCGTCGTCACCATCGCCTCCGTGTAGGCCTGGCACACCGGTGAACAAGAGCACGAGCAAGTACCCGAATGGGTACTTGCTCACGGACGTCTAGCCGTTTCGGTGATGCGGTACGGCCTCAATAC
>NZ_WXZL01000196.1 GCF_009982895.1 Deinococcus alpinitundrae
CAAAGATTTAGAAACAATTGTAGGTGTACAAACTGAAAATCCATTCAAACGTTAAATGCAACCATTCGGTGTTATTCGTATGGCGAAAGCAGCTTGTGAAGCTTACGGTTACGAATTAGACGAAGAAACTGAAAAAATCTTTACAGATTATCGTAAAACACATAACCAAGGTGTATTCGATGCATATTCTAGAGAAATGTTGAACTGCCGTAAAGCAGGTGTAATCACTGGTTTACCTGATGCATACGGGCGTGGACGTATTATCGGTGACTATCGTCGTG
>NZ_WXZL01000197.1 GCF_009982895.1 Deinococcus alpinitundrae
TAAGTGGCAAGATTTAGGATTTGATTTAAAACTCGAAGACTTTACTGATTATGAGGCAATAACGACGATTATTAAAATTACAAAAGGGAATTTTAGGCTGATTCATCGTTTATTTGCGCAGATAGACAGAATTATGGATATAAATGGCTTAGATAAAATAAGTACAGAAGTTGTAGAAACAGCTAGAGATAGTTTAGTCATAGGTATTCGTTAATAGAAAAAGCAATGTACTTTAATATAGGACATTGCTTTTCTCATTTACTAGGTAAAATCATTCTCAT
>NZ_WXZL01000198.1 GCF_009982895.1 Deinococcus alpinitundrae
GTTCATTGTCAAAATCTTCACCGACATCTCTTAATATATTAATCAATTGCAACGATTCACCAAGTCTTCTTGCGACATCGTATGTCTGATGTGTTTCATGATCACTTAAAATCGGCGTCAATACTTCACCTACTGTACCAGCAACACCATAACAATATCCGAATAATTCAGCGTCCGTTTCAAACATTGTAAAATGTTGATCTTTATATACAGTATCAATGAGATTATAAAAAGATTGAAAGGCGATATTTTTATGTTGTGCAACATGCTGAAGGGCCAT
>NZ_WXZL01000019.1 GCF_009982895.1 Deinococcus alpinitundrae
AAAGATTGAGTAGCACCTGGACGTTGTCCAGATGCTGCTTGCGCGTCAATGTCGCAAGAATGTCAGTGTAAAGCTGTCCAGCACGAGTTTCCTTTGCGTTCACACCCTCATTCTGAGGTGCAAAGCCGTGCTGGACAGCTTTTTCGTAAACCGCAACATCTCAGGTGAAGAACTTGCCCTTGGGATCACCGACCAAAACCCATCGAATCGGGAGAGGCGGGAGGCCGTTGTGATACCAGATCGCGGTCTGAGAAACGACCTCCAGCTCCCGGTTGGTCTCCCCCTACCAGCGATGTCAGCGGACGCGCTCCCAGCGCGTCTGCGGATCGTGGACCAGGGCGGTTAGGGTCGGGAAACGCTCGCCTTTCAGCCGGGGCCGGCCCATCTGGCCGGCCACTCGTTCTGGTGCTGGATTGTAGAGCGCAGCATCCAGGCGAAGCCGGGTGATGACGGTGATCCGCTGGCCCTGTTGCAGGTCGGAGAGCCAATGAATGACTGCGTACGCGCCGTCCGCCACCACAATCAGTTGCCGTCCTAGAGACCAGCGCTGCACGACGCGCAGCATCTGCCGCGCCCAATCCGTCAGGGTCTTGTGCCGATGACCACGGACTTCGTTGTACCACTGTGACGGCACGAGTGCCGTCAGGAACGGACACGCCCAGACACGATTCGCCCAGGGGATGGGGGTCAGCAGCATCAGGCTCAGCCAGCGGAGCCCACTGGCTTTGACGAAGTGCCCGTGGCTGGACCGGACTGGATCTCGGTCAATGCCTTTGGTGCTGATCTTCGCGCCAGTACGTCATTCAGTCGTATCGTCCAGGCCGAGGACCACTGGGCCAGAAGGGCCAAAGGCGGCCAAGAGCAGGCTGAGCAGCACTTGGCTGGCTTGAAGACTGGACCAGCGGGCCCGACTCAACAGGCGGTGGTCTGTACCGAACCTTGAGTCGTCTGCCAGTCCGAGTCCCCGCAACGCTGCTGTCACCGTCCGTTTCCCAGGAGAGAGCAGCGCCCCGACCACCAGGCGTTGCACCTGCGGCCAGAGTCGTGCCGAGAAGAGAGGGGCGAAGTTGTCCAGGACCCCAGTGAACCATTTCGGAAGCAGTGTCATGCTCAAGTTTGACAGGGGGAGCAGCATGCTGCTCCCCCTGTCAATGGCCAAAGTCTAGCTAAGGGCGAACAGGGCGCTGCTGAACTGGGCGAAGCAGGAAGGCCTGACCTAGCATCGCTTGGATGCGCCTGCGGGCGATAGGTTCTGCTGCCGTTATGAAGCGTACTTGACCGATTACCGCCTTGAGCCCAAGAGGTCCGTCTGGGAGGTCGAGTTGGCCATCAAGCTCTCGGACGATTTGCCGCAAGGCGTCCCCATGGCGGGCGACTGAGGCCACAACGCGGACTCATCCGGCCTGCATATCGTCAGCGTCTACTGGGAGAATTGAGCAGCTTGGATTCTGATGCCCCTTCGGGGGCATTTCTACTGTACTAGCCGAACCCAACGCCCCCTGTCCGACCGTCTCCGCGCGCTATGATCTGCCCCTCTGGAGCGCAAGGGCAGCGGCTACCCCAAGCGCTTTTACCGACACCTCAAGGCCGAGGACAACGCCACCCACGAGATTCCTGGAGAAGTCGAGGGCAGGCGCACTTCACGCCGGACCTGCTGATCCGAGCCGTCCGCAAATGAACACGCCCAGCAACGACGAGTCAGGCCCGCCGTTTGCCCCGGATTTTCCTGTGTGCTCGCGTCCAGAGCTTGGCTCAAGACAACGAGTCGGTGGCCCTGAAGGTACTGGAGGCGGTCGCCAGTATCGCCAACCGCGCCCAAATTGCGCTGAATTTTGATCCTGAAGACGCTCTCTGAACGTTTCACTTAGCGAAACAACGAAGTTCGGCCAATTTGGATAAGCGATGTTCAGCCATGAGGCTTCAAGCTGTGCAGCAAATGTCGCCTGCTCAGCCGCTCCCTGACAGGGTTCTTCACCGGCAGCCGACCTACACTGAAGCTATGCACACCTCCTCTGCCACGTCCATGTCGCTGCTCTTCTCCACTTCAGCCCGGCGACAACGGTACCTGGACATCGAGGCCGCCCTCGCTCTCGCCCAGTCGGATCTCGGCGTCATCCCACAAGAGGCTGCTGAGCAGATCGCCAGCACCGCCCACCTTCACCTGCTCGACACCGCCCGCATCGACGCCGATGAACTTCGCACTGCCCACCCGCTGATGCCGCTCATCTCCGAACTCGCCCGCGTGGTCGGTGAGCCTGCCGGAGGCTGGGTTCACTGGGGAGCTACCACCCAGAACATTCAACAAACCGCCGACGTGCTGGGCCTGCGCCGTGCCCTGGACCAGCTCACCGGCCAGCTCTGCGGCCTGCTGGGGGTGCTGACCGACCTCACCGAGCGCAGCGCGGAGATGGTCATGGCGGGGCGCACCCACGGTCAGCAGGCGGTGCCCATCACCTTCGGCTTCAAGGTCGTCGTTTGGACCGACGCGCTGTTGCGGCACCTGGAACGCGTCACTCAGCTCCGTGTCCGCCTGTTGACGGCCATGATGGGCGGCGCGGTCGGCAACTTCGCCTCGCTGGGCGAGATCGGCCCGGCGGTGCAGCGCGAGGTGGCCCAGCGATTGGCACTGACCCCGATGCCGCTGCCTGCCCGGAGTCTTGCCGATCCGTTCGCCGAGCTGGTCTGTGTGCTGGGCCTGCTGGCCGCCACCGGCGCGACCATCGCCAGCGAGATCGCCCGGTTGATGGCGACCGAGTTCGGGGAGGTCAGTGAGGCGCTGGGCGAGGGCGACATCGGCAGCTCGACCATGCCGCAGAAGCGCAACCCGAAGCGGAGCGCAGCGGTCATCACGCTCTCCGCCCAGATCCGCTCACTCGTGCCCCTGGCGCTGGAAGCGGTGATCCAGTCGCATGAGGTGGAGGGAGCTAGGACGGCCATGCTGGACGCGGCCCTGGAGCAGGGCTGCGTGCTGAGCGACGACCTCTTGAGGACGCTGACCGAGGTCGTCCAGAACTTGGAGCTGCATCCGGAGAGGATGGCGGCGAACCTGCGGCTCTCCGGGGGGCTGATCAGCGCCGAGGCGGTGATGATGGCGCTGGGGAGCAAGTTGGGTCGGCAGAACGCCCATGAGGTGGTGCATCACGCGGCCCGCGAGGTGACCCTCGGCGCTGGGCCAACTTTTCTGGAACTGCTCGCCGCTGATCCGCGTGTCCGAGATCAACTCAGTCGCGACGAACTCGCCCAGTTGCTCGATCCTGCCGCACACACCGGGCTGAGCGCTGCGCTCGCCCGTGAAACCAGTGGGCGAGCCAGAGAGACGGTTGAGCGCTACCGTAAGCAAGCAGAGCTTGGGGTCTGATGCTGGCCAGGGAAACATCAAGCTGGCTTGAGCATTGCGTAACTGTCTTGGGCAAGGGCGTTTTTGCTGTCTGGCAAGGACTCGCGATGCACCCTGTCTGCACACCTCCAAGCGGGTGCGGAAGCTGGAACACGGGTATGAATGACACTTTGAATACTGCCCTGGCCACCGCCATCACCGCTGCCACCGAAGCCCTCGAAGCCGCCCAGCAGGCCAACGCAACGAAGCCTGTGAGTTGCTCGCCATCGTCGATGAACAGCTCGCCCAGGGCGGGGTAACGCCGCTGCTGCTCACCGCGGAAGATCCTACGCCTGCAAGCCGAAACACAGGCGCTGCTCGAAACCGCGCCGGTGGAGCTGATCACGCTGCCCAGAGCGAGGAGCTGGCTGTCCCGACTGGCATATCCTACTCACCAGGGAGGCTCCGGAGAGCTTGTCCCCTGAGCGGGCCAACCCGTGCCGCCGCACCTCAGCGCGGACGCTTGCGCTGATGCCGCTGGGCATCGACGCCACAGCACGCGACGGTGTAGCCGACCAGCAGTCCTGCTAGACCGTCAAAGTGGCCCAGCGCCTGGCGTTGATCGCCCGCGTCAAGCCGGCGGCGCTGCGGGACGAGGTGGATGCGGCGAACACCTCCTGAGATAAGCTCTTTGACATCGTGACGGCCCTGCGGGTCAGCGAACTCAACGGCCGGCGCAAAGAGGTAGGCGAGGCCGAGTGAGCGGCGAAGCTGGCCAATGACACCGCCGCGCGAGGACAGCCTGCGTATCCGGCAGTGGGCGCGCACCGCCCTGGTCATCTAGACCGTCAGTTCTGCTTCCAGCGCTGATCCCAGGCTCAGGCAGAAAGCGTCACTGTAAGGCCGGGTTATGAGTTGAAGGCCAACGGGGAGGCCGCCGCTGCTCAGCCCGACATTCACAGACAGTGCGGGGAGTCCGGTCAGGTTGTGCGGCACGCTGAAGTGACCTTCCTGTCCACCTTCCTCGCCGGTAAACATAGGGTCCTCGGCAGGCGCAACGAACGGCACACTGGGAGAGATCAGCGCGTCCACCCTCTTCAGTGCAGCCAGAAAATGTCCGGTCAGGCGGCGGCGAAACTGCTGTGCCCGCAGGTACAGTACGCCGGGCAGCGCGAAGCCGAGTTCGAGCTGGGTGCGGGTCATCGGCGCGTAGTCTTCTGGCTGCGTTGCCATCCAGCGGGCATGGATGGTGGCCGCTTCGGGGAGCAGCACATTGAACAGCGCCGCGTCAGCCAGTTCGAGTTCGGGAATTTCAATTTCTTCGAGCTTGGCCCCGGCGTCTTCCAGGGTCCGGCAGGCCGCCTCGAAGACCGCCGCCACCTCCGGCTCAGCCGCGCCGCGCTGAATGACGCCGAACCGCCGCCCCTTCAGGCTCGCCGGGGTCTGGAACACCCGGCCCGTCAGGCCGCCCAGCAGCCAGGCCGCGTCAGCGCTGCTGCGGGCCAGCGGACCGACGTGATCGAGCGACCACGACAGTGGAAAGACGCCCTCGGCGCTGACCAGGCCAGAAGTGGGTTTCAGCCCAGCCACACCGCAGTAACTCGCTGGAATGCGGATGGAGCCGCCAGTGTCGGTGCCCACGGCCGCAAAGCACATGCCCGCCGCCACCGCCGCCGCCGAGCCGCCGCTGGACGCCCCCGCCGTGCGTGAGGGGTCCCAGGGATTGTTGACCTGCTTGTAATCGGGGTGGGCGATCCCCATGGCGAACTCGGCCAGATTGGTCTTGCCCAGGCTAACCGCACCCGCCTGGCGCAAACGGGTGACCAGCAGCGCGTCCTGCGCCGGAATATGGTCTTTCAGGATCCGTGAGGCGCAGGTGGTAAGGACGCCCGCCGTGTCGATCAAATCCTTGAGAGCGATCGGAATGCCGTGCAGCGGGCCTCTATCGTGTCCGGCGCGCAGCTCCCGCTCCGCCTGAGCGGCCTCCGCGAGCGCTGGCTCCGCCGTCACGGTGATGAAGGCATTGAGGGTAGGATTGAGCTGCTCAACACGCGCCAGGCACTGCCGGGTCAGCTCCAGCGGGGAGAGTTGCCCGGAGCGGTACAGTGCCCCGATCTCGGCGATACTGGAAAACAGCAGGGAAGTGTCACTCACGCGCCGTCTCCGGCCAGGTTGGTCCCAGCGGGCTGAGCGTGCCCAGATTCAGCGCGGCAAGTCTGGCGTCGCCCGCCAGCATCGGCACGAGGGCCAGCGCCACCTGAGCGGCCCGTTCCGAATTCAGCTCTAGCCCGGACAGGCGGGCGAAGTGTTGCACCCGTTCGGCGGTCAGCACTTGATCTGTGGGTGGGGTGCTCAAGGACACTTCCTCATTTCAGACTGACTTCTTTGGCGCGTTCGCGCGACTCGCTCAATTGACCAGTCAGTCGCAGCCGCATCGAGTCGGCGTGTCCGATCATACCCTCGGTGTCAGCCATCAGCACGAACGGCGGGGCCACCGTCTTGTTCGCCTGATCACTGACCCGCTGCCAGGTCACGGTCTTGATGAACTTGCCCACCCACAGCCCGCCGGTATAGCGCGCTGCACGGCTGGTCGGCAACACATGGTTGGTGCCGATGCCCTTGTCGCCGTAAGCGACAGTGGCATTGTGACCTAAAAACAGCGAGCCGTAGTTAGTCAGCCGCTGCAAATACCACTCCGGGTCGCGGGTCATGACTTCCAGATGCTCAGAAGCCACCTGGTCCGAGACCTTCACCATCTCCTCGTCGTCCTCCACCAGGATGATCTCGCCGTAGTCACGCCATGACTGCCCCGCCGCGTCCGCCGTGGGTAAGCTGGCGAGCTGACGCTCGATTTGTCCGGTCACCTCTTCGGCCAGGCTGCGGGACGTAGTGATCAGCACCGACTGCGAGTTGGTGCCGTGTTCGGCCTGGGCCAGCAGATCAGCGGCCACGAATTCGGGGTCCGCCGTCTCGTCAGCCAGAATGAGAATCTCAGTGGGGCCAGCCAGCAAGTCAATGCCCACCACGCCGAAGAGCTGGCGCTTGGCCTCGGCCACGTAGGCGTTCCCCGCGCCCACGATCATGTCCACGGCGTCCAGCGGCGGGCTGCCGTCCAAGCCGAAGGCCATCGCCGCCATGGCCTGCGCGCCACCGATCGCGTAGATCTCATCGGCCCCGCTTTTCACCATGCCGTAGAGTTGCAGCGGATTGACCTTGCCGGTGCGGCGCTGAATCGGCGCGCAGGCCACGATGCGACGCACGCCCGCCACCTTCGGCACGCCCACCGTCATCACAGCGGACGCCAGAATCGGGTAGCGCCCGCCGGGAATGTACGCGCCCACCGCGTTGACCGGAATCTGCTTTTGCCCGATGGTGACGCCCGGCAGCGTTTCCTCCTCGAAGTCAGTCAGAGTGCGCCGCTGCAACTCGGCGAAATGTTTGACCTGTGAGATGCTGAAATCAATGGCGCGGGCGACGTTCTCTTCCACCTCGCCCAGAAGACCGCTGATGTCCGAATCCGAGAGCCGAAACGACGCGGGGGCCGAGCCGTCGAACTTCTCGCTGTAGCGGCGCACGGCCACCAGGCCCTCTCTTTCCACGTCGGAAATGATCTGCGAAACGGTGTCGCGGATTTCCTGCGAGACGGCGGTGGGTTGCGGGGGGGCTTTCTTGAAGTATTCCATTTGGAGTTCCTTTTGGGTCAGGTAAGCCAGGCAGGCGGGTGCCCTCTACTGCGCAGCGTGCAACTGTTTGAGCAGGGCGAACTCGTTCCAGACCATGTACTCGCGCACAATCACGCCGCCGCGCACTTCAAAATGGCTGATGCCCAGCACACGAACCCGCTTGCCGGTGGGCGGCCCGTAGACGCCCGGCCCGGTGTGGGTGCCCTGAAAGGTCCAGCGGGCAGCAACGCTGTAGCCCGCCGCCTCGCTGCCGTTCCACATGGTGTGGTCGAGCTGCATGGCACCGTCGGGAAAGGCAGCCAGCAGGTGCAATACGTAAGCAGTCAGGTCACCATGTCCGGTCAGGCGGCGGTTGCCCGGCACCCACACCACCGCGCTCGGAGAATAGTATGCCGCCAGATAATTGAGCATCCTGGCGTTCCAGATCAGGTTATAGATCAGCCCCGGCAGGGCGCCTGGGTCGCCTGGGTCGCCGCCGGGCTCAATCGGCGGGTGCTGCTGCCCGCTCAGGCGCGGCACTTCACCGTGGGTGCTGACAGGTAATTTTAAACCGCTGTCGCCTTCAGCCTGGGCCAAGGCTTTTGCCAGCGCTGCCGGGTCCAGACCGAGCTGCTCGACCAGGGCCAGCTCGTCTTGCACACTCCATTCCTCGACGATGCGGTTGCGGATGACGATGCAGTGGGCGATTTCGCGGCGCTGAATCCGCGCGCCAGTAGGCGGGCCGTAGACACTGTGGCCGGTGTTGTGGCCGCTCCAAGTCACCCGGTGCGAGGTGTGAAAGCCCGCAACGTCGTCGCCCTTCCAGATCACCTCGTCGCCGTAGAGCCGCAGATCGGGAAACGCCGCCAATGTTCGCACGGTGCCCTCCACCATCTGATCGCGCCCGTAGAGCTCGGCGTCGGTCAGGTGAACGGGGGTGTTGTGGGCGTAGTGGGTATAGATCAGGCCGATGGCCTTGTCTTCCCAGATCTTGTGGGTGCAGCGGATGATGTAATCCACGATGTCGCTGTAATCGGGGTCAAAACCGGCCATGCTGAGCTGCAAGTCAGCGTCAGCCATGCCCGCCGTCTCCGAGCTGCCCGTAGAGTTGCTTGAGGAGCGCGAACTCATCGAAGATGGTCCACTCCTGCACCACTTTGCCGCTCCTGATGACGTGGTGACTCATGCCCATCAGGAACATGCGCCGCCCGGTGGGTGCGCCGTAAGGCCCGTAGCCTTCGTGGGTGCCTTGCAAGATGAAGCGGGTCGCCACCCGGTAACCGCGTTCGGCACTGCCCTGCACACATTGGTGGCCGATGGTCAGCGCCAGATCGGGAAAGCACGCCATCAAAGTAATCACGAAGTTCTCGTAGTCGCCGTGCCCGTAGGTCTTGCGTGAATCCGGCAGAAAGGCAATGTGGCCGGGGGCGTAGTGGTCGCGCACCATGTTGATCAGGCGGGCGTTCCACATGTTGTTCAGAATTGCCGCGACGAAGGCTTGCGGGTCGTCACTCGCGCTCGGCACCTCCAGAAAGACTGGGGCTTGCTGGCCGGTGGGCAACCGGTCGATCTCGCCGTGGGTGTGCGGCGTGGTGGGCAAGACCATCTGCTTGGCGAGGGCCAGCGGGTCGTAGCCCATCTGCCGCACCTCGGTAATGCCGTCATGGGTCAGCCACTCCTCCACGATCAGATTTCTCTTGATGAGACAGTCAGCGATGCCCCAGTACTGAATCTTGCGCCCGGTGGGTGGGCCAAACTCGGTGTAGCCACTGTGCGTGGCAGTGTTGTGGTGCCGGTGTGAGGTGTAGAAGCCCACCTGATCGTCGCCGCTCCAGATCACGTCGTCGGCGTAGGCCCGCAGATCGCCCCAGATCGCCTGATTCTGGAGGGTATTTCTGACCACCGTTTCGCGCCCGTAAATCGTCCCGAGCGAATGATGGACGGTGGCATTGTGCGAGTAGTGGGTATAGATCAGGCCGATGGCTTTTTCTTCCCAGATCTTGTGGGTGCAGCGCACGATGTAGTCCACGATATCGGTGTAATCGGCATCGAAGCCGGTCATGGCGTGGCGCTGACCCGTGGAAGCGGCCAGAGTGAACTCGGAATAGTCGGGATGGTCAGCGAAATCAAAAACGGCGGGGCTTTTTCTCGGGGCCACCCTCACGCCTCCAGACGGGCATGAAGCTGTTTGAGGAGCGCGAACTCATCGAAGATGGTCCACTCCTGCACCACTTTGCCGCTCCTGATGACGTGGTGACTCATGCCCATCAGGAACATGCGCCGCCCGGTGGGTGCGCCGTAAGGCCCGTAGCCTTCGTGGGTGCCTTGCAAGATGAAGCGGGTCGCCACCCGGTAACCGCGTTCGGCACTGCCCTGCACACATTGGTGGCCGATGGTCAGCGCCAGATCGGGAAAGCACGCCATCAAAGTAATCACGAAGTTCTCGTAGTCGCCGTGCCCGTAGGTCTTGCGTGAATCCGGCAGAAAGGCAATGTGGCCGGGGGCGTAGTGGTCGCGCACCATGTTGATCAGGCGGGCGTTCCACATGTTGTTCAGAATTGCCGCGACGAAGGCTTGCGGGTCGTCACTCGCGCTCGGCACCTCCAGAAAGACTGGGGCTTGCTGGCCGGTGGGCAACCGGTCGATCTCGCCGTGGGTGTGCGGCGTGGTGGGCAAGACCATCTGCTTGGCGAGGGCCAGCGGGTCGTAGCCCATCTGCCGCACCTCGGTAATGCCGTCATGGGTCAGCCACTCCTCCACGATCTTGTTTTTCACCACGAAGCAGTCGGCAATGCCCCAGCGCCAGACTTTGCGCCCTGTGGGTGGGCCAAACTCGCTGTAGCCGGTGTTGGTACCGACGCTGGAGACACGGTGTGACGAGTAGAATCCGTCACGCTCGTTGCCGCTCCAGATCACGTCGTCAGCAAAAGCGCGGCGCTCGGCGTACATGGCGATGCGCTGAAGGGTATTGACGACCATCGCCTCGCGCCCGTACATGGTGCCTGCCGAGTTGTGAACGGTGACGTTGTGCGAGTAGTGGGTGTAGATCAGCCCCACCGCCTTTTCTTCCCAGATCTTGTGGGTGCAGCGCACGATGTAGTCCACGATGTCGGTGTAATCGGCATCGAAGCCGCTGAGCGGTTGCCGCCGTCCGGTGCTCGCCGCCAGCGTGAAATCGGAATAATCAGGATGGTCGGCAAAATCAAAGACAGAGAGCGGAGTGGCAAGAGCGTCTTCCATGAAGTTCCTCGTTCGTTCGGGGTGGCTTGGTTTGGCTTGCACTGATTTGGTCTGGGCTGGTTTCTTGCCGGGTTTGGCGTTGGCGGGACGCTCAGGAGCAACCTGGTCTTCGCTGTGCTCCGTCATCTACTTGACGGCCCCCACCGTGATGCCTTCCACGAAGTACTTGCGAATGAAAAACGACATCACCAGAATCGGCACCATCACGACCATGCCCGCCGCCGAGAGCTGCTCCCACATCGGGCCGCGCGGCCCGCTGATGGTGAGAATGCCCACCGGCAGGGTCAGGGCATGGCTGCGGGTCAGGATCAGGGCGAAGAAGAACTCGTTCCAGGCAGAGATGAAGGTAAAGACCGCCGCCACCAGGATGCCCGGCAGGACCAGTGGCACCGTGACAAAGCGCAGGGTCTGGAATTCGTTGCAGCCGTCAATGTAGGAGGCTTCCTCCACCTCCACCGGCAGGGCGTCGAAGAATCCACGCAGCAGCCAGATGGCATACGGCAGGGTAAACGAGAGGTAAACGATGACCAGCGCCCAGGGCGTGTCGATCAGGTTGAGCGCCCTAAACAGATTGAAGAAGGGAATCGCCACCACCACCGCCGGAACGAACTGGGTAACCAGAATCAGCAGGAACAGCGTGTTGCGGCCCTTGAAGCGGTGCCGCGAGAGCACGTAAGCGGCGGCTGCGCCCAGCGGAATGGTGATCGCCACCGTCAGGAACGACACCAGGGCGCTGATCCAGATGTTGTTGCCGAGCAAAATCGGATTTGAGAAGATGGCGCGGAAATTGTCGAGCGTCGGCTTGAAGAACAATTTGACCGAGTAGATGTCGATCTGGTTTTTGAACGCGCCCAGCAGCATCCAGATCAGCGGAAACAGCACGAAGGCGATGATGAGCAGCACCCCCAGCGTCTCGGCCAGTTGCGCCAAGCGGCTGGCCAGCGGCACCCGGCGTTTGCCAGAACTCAGGCTGCTGTGCATCAGTCTCCCTTCAGCAAGGTGCGCACGTAAAACGTCGAGATGACCGCCATGATCGCCACCAGAATGTACGACAGCGCCGAGGCGTAGCCCATGTCGAGGTTGCGAAACGCCACCTGGTAGACGTAGTAGTACAAGGTCTGGGTAGAGTCGCCTGGGCCGCCGCCGGTCATGATGGCAATCTGGTCGAACATCTTGAAGGCCGAGATGATCTTGAGCAGCGCCACGATGTAGATGACCGGGGCCAGCAGCGGCAGGGTGATCTTGAAGAAGATCTGGATGCTGGTGGCTCCGTCCACTTTGGCCGCTTCGGTGGCTTCGGCGGGAATCGAGCCGATGGCCCCGATGAACATCAGGGCAAACAGCGGTGCCCAGCCCCAGATTTCCGAGAAGGCGATCACGAACAGGGCGCTGAGCTGGTGGCCCAGCCAGACGTAATCGTTTAGCGGCGGAATGATGGCCCCGATCAGTTTGGCGTAGACGCCGTACTCGTTGTTGAGCATGAAGCGCCAGCTGAAGCCCTTGAGAACCGGTGCGACGGCGAAGGGGAAGATCAGCAGGGTGCGGGCAAAGACATTGAGCGGCGTGGGTTTTTGTAGCAGCAACGCGATCCCCAGCCCGAGCAGCAACGTCAAACAGACCGAAATCACCATATAGATGGCGCTGACACCCAGGCTGTTGAGAAATCCGGCGTCGGTCAGGGCGCGGGTGTAATTCGCCGCACCGACAAAGGGACCAGGGGTGGGCGAATCGATCAAGCGCCAATCCCGAAACGACGTGATGAACGAGGCGGCCAGCGGATAGATCACCGTCAGGGCGATGACGATCAAGCCGGGGCCAAGCAGCATCCATCTGAGCGAACCGCTGCGGTACTGGCGCGGCTTCTTGACGGGACGCGCGACCAGCACGGACGAAACCGACGGTTGGGGCAAAGCCATAGCACTCACCTCAAAGGAACCGAATAAAACCGCCAATAGGAAAACGCAGAGGCGCAGTCAGCAAGGCGTCTTCACCTGTCTTCTCTGCGCCGCCCGCTTCATCACACTCGACTGCGGCCTTTCGTCCTCAGCCTTTACTTGTAAAGGCCCGCCCGCTTTTGAATGGCGTCCACGTCGGCGGCCATCTGGTCCATGGTTGGCTTGACCTCCGCGCCGGTCGCCATCTTGTTGATACCGATTTCCAGAACACTCTGGAGTTCGGCCCAGGTCTTGACTTGCGGCAGGGTACGGGCGGTCTTGAGCGCCGACGCGCCGACTTTGGGAATGCCGCCGTTGGCCGCGTTGACCTTGGCGTCGCGCATGCCGGTGAAGGTCACGATGGTATTGTCGGCTTCTGCCGGAATGCTGCGGTTGGCGGCCACCTGCTGCTGAATTTTGGTGTTGGTGACGTACTTGATGAACTCCCAGGCAGCGTCGGGATTCTTGGCGTTCTTGAAGATGCCCAGCGGCCACACCAGCGCGTAGTTGGCGGTGGTGCCGCCGGCCCAGCCGGGAGCGGTGGCAAAACCGATGTTGTTCAGCACGTCTTTGGATACGGCCTTGGGATCGGAGAACTGCGCCCAGTACCACCACCAGCCCACCCACATGGCCGCGCGGCCCTGCTTGAGTTCGGTGGAGGCTTCCGGCTCGGCGAAGGTGGTGGCAGCAGGGTTGGTGATTTTATACTTGCGCAGGATGTCGATGTACGTCTGGGTCGCCTCGACACCCTTGGAGCTGTTGAAGATGGCGTGCCCGTTCTTGTCGAGGATGTCGCCGCCGTTCCCCCACAGCATGCTCACCCAGTTGAACAGGTTTTGCCCGGCGCTCACCTTGTAGATCATCGAGACGCCGGTCATGCTCGGCATTTTCTGTTCGATGGTCTGGGAAGTTTTGATCAGCGCCTGCCAGGTTTTGGGCACCGGCAGCTTGAGGGCGCTAAACACGTCCTTACGGTAAAAAAGCACCAACGGATGGCCCCGGAAAGGAATTCCGATGACGTTGCCGTCCTTGTCGCTGGCGGCCTCGATATAGGCGTTGGGGTAGTCCTTCATATTGATCTTGTCGGCGGCGATGCGGCTGTTGAGTGAGGTCAGATACGGCTTGATCGCCTCGCCCCAGGAATCCACCCAGGCCACCGCGTCGTAGGTGTTGCCGGTGGTCGCCTCGATCAGTTCTTTTTGCTGCAACGACTCGTACGGTGTATTTTCCCACTGCACGTTGATGCCGGTGAGCTTCTCGAACTCGCTGCCGGGCGCGGTCAGCTTGATCATCTGGGCAAACTGTCCGGCGGTGGCGCAGCAGATCAGGAACTTGACGGTGGTGCCCGCGTAGGGTTTGCCGGCTTTGAGGTGATAGGTGGCGGCGCTCTGGGCGCTGATGGGAGCAAAGCTGCCTGCCAGGACGCCCAGCAAGCTGAGCATCAAGCTGCGCTGCAAAGTGGGTCGCCGAACAGCGGCGCTCCGGTCCGTGACACTGCGGGTCGTCGTTTCAATCATGATGTGATCCTCCTCAAACGAGAGCGGGGGGCGGGGGCAAATGGGAAACACGCCGGAAGATGAACCCAGGAGATCTGAACAGAGCGGGCTGGCCTGAGGAAGAAGGCCTGCCTACTGCCGGAGAAGCCAAATCCTTGAAGTGCTTCGTCAGTTGCGGGAACAGCCCCGTGGTCTTGCTTCAGAAGATTCGCGGCGTCGCCGACCTCACAGGCGGCGCAGGAACAACGGACTCATCTCACGCTGTGGTCTATTCTGGCAAGGCACCAGCTCCTCCTTTGCCGTATCTGCATACGTATGCAGATACCATAGTTGGCCGGTTAAGGTCTTGTCAAGTCAGTCAAAAACGCTGCTCAACCGAAGTCTTGACGAAAGCCGAGAGCGGAGAGTACGGTATGCATACGTATGCAAATTCGTGACGCCGTGAGCGTCCGCTCCTCCGCCTCTCGCCGAGATTTTGCCGCCCAAATCGGAACTGGCTGAACTGGGTGGGGTGCCGTTGCCGGGATACCCTCCGCCGAGTCCAGCTCCGCTCCGGCCCACCGCACAACCGAATCACCTCAGCTCACTTGGACCAAAACCCGACCTGGTCTCACCCCCATTCGGCCCCGATTCGCTACACCCAGTTCAATGCAGAGGAGAACCCATGACCGTCACGCCGCCCCCGTCCACTTCCAAAGAAGATCTCGGCGCAATGACCGGCAACGTCGTGCGCTTCGGAGACCTCAAGTCGCGCCCGATTCCTTTGATGTTCATCGACAGCATCATCCCCGGCCACCAGCGCCACAACTACGCCGTGATCGGCGACACCGCCAGCGAGAACGACGCCTACAAACCGTTCATCACCGCGCCGCACGGCTTTCAGATCGGGATGGTGCGCGCGCGACCCGGCAACGGCCCGGCCTACCACACCCATGATTACATCGAGTCGTTTCTGCCCCTAAAGGGCCGCTGGCGCTTTTACTGGGGTGAGAGCGCCGACAAGGTGGACGGCGAGACCATCCTGGACGAGTTCGATTACGTGACCCTGCCCGCCAAGCTGTGGCGCGGCTTCGAGTATGTCGGCGAGGATGAGGGCTGGATTTTTGCGGTGCTGGAAAAGCATCAGGCGTTCAAGGGCAAGGACCCCTACTGGGCACCGTCGGTCATCGAGAAGGCCCGTGAGTACGGCTTCGAGGCCAGTGACGACGGCAAGATGATCAAGCCCGGCAATTTCGCCGAACTCGAGCAGCAGATGCTCGGGCAGTTCGGAGACGAGTAGCGCCGTGACGCCCGCCCTGCTGCTGCCTGGAACGCTGTGCAGTGCGGCGTTGTGGGCTGGCGTACTGACCAGCGATGAGACGCAGATCATCCCGGTCATTCGCGGAACGAGTCTGGTTGACGCCGCTGAGCGCGTTCTCGCCCACGCACCGCGCCGGGTGCATCTGGTGGGCTTCTCGCTGGGAGCCATCGTCGCGCTGGAAGTGCTGCGCCGATTTCCCGAGCGCCTGGAGCACCTTACCCTGATCAGCGCCAATCTGCACGCGCCGGTGGCCGGGCAGCTCAGGGTCTGGGACGCCCAGGAGCAGCAAATCAGGCACGGTCATTTCGAGCAGGTGGCCGAGCGGACCGCGCTGGGTGCCGGGGCGCACCAGGCAACGGTCCTGGACATGGCCCTGGACTTGGGGCCGGAGGTGATGCTGGAGCAGCTTGCCCTGCTCAGGACCCGGCCTGACAGTCGCGCCGATCTGACCCGCTGGCAGGGGCCGCTAACACTGCTGGTGGGCGAAAATGACACCACCACCCCACCCGCGCTGGCTGAGGCGATGGTCCGGCTCGCGCCGCAGGCCGAACTGCGCCGCATTCCGCAGGCGGGTCATTACCTCCCGCTGGATGCACCGGGAGCCGTAGCGGATGCACTGAGGGAGGCGACCTATGTCTGAACTTGGACCTGAACGGGCCAGCGCCGCCTCACTCGCGCGCTTGCTGGCCCGCCTGGACGCGGGCGAAGCCGTGTTTAACGGCTGGCTACATCTGCCCGGCGGGGTCAGCGCCGAAGTGATGGGGCATGCCGGGTACGACGCCCTGACAGTGGATTTGCAGCATGGCCTGATCGGGGACGGCGGGTTGGTTTCCAGCTTGCAGGCCATCGCCGCCACGCCCGCCGCCGCGCTGGTGCGGGTGCCGTGGCTGCATCCGCCGGATCTGATGCGGGCGCTGGACGCCGGGGCCGCAGGCGTGATCTGCCCAATGATCGACACTCCCCAGCAAGCGGCAGCCCTGGTGAGCGCTTGCCGGTACGCGCCGATGGGCAGCCGCAGCTTCGGCCCCACCCGCGCCAAGCTGGCTCACGGGGACGATTACACCGACACTGCCGATGCCCGGACATTGGTGTTTGCCATGATCGAGACGAAAGCGGCCCTCGGCAACCTGGAGGCCATCCTGGACACCCCCGGCCTCAGCGGCGTGTACGTCGGCCCCGCCGACCTCAGCCTGAGTTTGACGGGCCACGCCTCGCTGGATTTCCGAACCGGCGAGGTGGCAGCGGCGGTGGCCCGGATTGCCGACCAAGCCCGCGCCCGCCAGCTCATTCCCGGCATCTTCACCCAGGGCGGCGACCTCGCCCGCGCCGCCCTGGCACTCGGCTACCGCTTCGTGACTGCCGGATCGGATTTCGCGCTGCTCTCCACAGCCGCCCGTACCGTACTGAACGACCTGCGCGGCGTGGCGGCTCCACCGATCAATCCGCTGACCGACACCCCGTCTTACTAGCCTTAGCCTCAGCAGTCCTCAAGGAGCAACCGACATGGTCCGCATTCTGAAATCCGGCATGAATCCCGAGACCCAACTGAACATCAGCGAGGGCGTGCAGCACACGGTGCGCGGCATCATCGCCGACATCCGGGTGCGCGGCGACGTGGCCCTGCGTGAGTTGTCTCAGAAGTTCGACGGCTGGAATCCAGCCTCGTTTCGGCTGAGTGACGAGCAGATCGAGGCGGCCATCAATCAGGTGCCCAGTACGCAACTCGAGTCCATCCGCTTCAGCCTGGAACAGGTGCGAACCTTTGCCCGAGCGCAGCGCAGCTCGATTCACGACGTCGAGATCGAGACGATTCCCGGCGTGACCCTGGGGCACAAAGTCATTCCGTTGAACTCGGCGGCCTGCTACGTCCCGGGCGGGCGCTACCCGATGGTCGCCAGCGCCATCATGAGCGTGGCGACGGCCAAAATCGCGGGGGTAGGGCGGGTGCTGGCAGTGACCCCGCCCAAAGACGGGCAGCCGTATCCGGCGACGGTGGCGACCATGCATCTCGCCGGGGCCGACGAAATCTACATCATGGGTGGGGTGCAGGCACTGGCCGCCGTGGCGCTGGGCACCGAGACGATTGCGCCGGTGGACATGCTGGTCGGCCCTGGCAACGCCTACGTGGCCGAGGCCAAGCGCCAGCTCTTCGGACAGGTGGGCATCGACCTCCTGGCTGGCCCCACCGAGACGCTGGTGATCGCCGACGACTCGGTGGACGCCGAGATGGTCGCCACCGATTTGTTGGGCCAGGCCGAGCACGGCCCCAACAGCCCGGCGGTGCTGCTGACCACCTCCGAGAAGCTGGCCGGTGAAGTCGCCAGCGAGATAGAACGGCAGCTCGGACAACTCAAAACGGCTGAGGTGGCGCGGCAAGCCTGGCAGGACTACGGGCAGATTCTCCTGGCCGAAGACGAGGCCGAGATGGTGCGAATGGCCGACGAGATCGCCAGCGAACACGTGCAGATTCTGACGCGCGACCCGGATTATTTTCTTGAACGAATGACCAACTACGGCTCACTCTTCCTGGGGCCGGAAACCAACGTGGCCTACGGCGACAAGGTGATCGGCACCAACCACATTTTGCCGACGGGACGGGCAGCACGCTACACCGGTGGGCTGTGGGTCGGCAAGTATCTCAAGACCGTGACCTATCAGCGGGCCACCCAGGCCGCCAGCGTCATCGTCGGGCGACACTGCTCGGTCATCTGCGCGGTGGAGGGCTTCGCCGGGCACCAGCGGCAAGCCGATCTGCGGGTTGAGCGCTACGGCAAGGCTGAACCCGCGCCTGCCACCGATTGAGCGCGCAGAGGCGCGGGCCCGGATGCCCAGCGCTGTGAGCGTTTATGCTGAAGGGAGATTCATGCCCACTTTCCCGCAACTCGCCCTGCCCTCCCGCCGGGTCACGTCCACCGACGTGGCGCGTGAAGCGGGTGTGTCGCAGTCGGCGGTGTCGCGGGCCTTCACGCCGGGAGCCCACATCAGCGCCCCGACGCGCCGCCGAGTGCTGGAAGCTGCCCAGCGCCTGGGCTATCAGCCGAACGCGATCGCCCGCAGCCTGGTCACACAGCGCAGCGGCATTGTGGCGCTGATTGTGGGTGATTTGCATAATCCCTTTTATCCGCAGGCGCTCTCACAGTTCGCACAGGAACTCGAGGAGCAGGGCAAACGGGCGCTCCTGATCATCCACGATGCCCGGCAAGACGTGCAGGAAACGCTGAACGCCGCGCGCTCGTACCAGATCGAGGCGGCCATCGTGTTTCCCACCCGCCTCAACGCCGCGCCGCCGAGTCTGGGAGACGTGTCACGCGGCGGCGTGCCGGTGCTGTTGTTTAATCGCCACCTGCCGGGCCACAACCTGCTCTCGGTGGCGTGCGACAACTTCGCGGGCGGGCGTCTGGCAGCGCAGGTGCTGCTGGACAGCGGGGCCAAGCGGCTGGCGTTTATCGGCGGCGATCCACAGACCTCGACCCACCAAGACCGACTAGCGGGCTTTACCGAGCGGCTCTCGGAAGCGGGCCTCTCGCCTATTGCCGCACCCGCCGGAAACTTTCAGTACGACTGGGGCGTGCAGGCGACCCTGGATATGCACGCCGCTGGCGAATGGCCCGACGCTATTTTCGGAGCCAATGACATTGTGGCGATAGGGGTGCTGGATGCCCTGCGGCACCTGGGCCGCCGGGTGCCCGAGGAGGTCAGTGTGATCGGGTTTGACGACATTCAGGAATCGGCCCGGCTGTCCTACCGCCTGACCACCATCCGGCAGCCGCTGGAGCAGATGATTGCCGACGCCTTGCAGGTGATCAGTGATCCCCAGCCCGCCAGCGGCCCGCGCCTCCACCCCGGCGAACTGATCTGGCGCGAGACCGTGAGGCGCACGCTGTGAGTCAAGCGGAGCTGAGTGGACAAGTTGCCCTGGTCACGGGCGGAGCGGGCGGTATCGGCGCGGCCATCTGTCAGGCGCTCGCAGGGGCGGGCGCGGCGGTGGTCGTGGGGTTCTCGGGCAACGAGGCGCGGGCACAGGCGCTGGCCAGAGCGCTGCCTGGTGAGGGCCACCGCGCGCTGCTCACCCGTGTAGACGACAGCACCACGCTCAGCGCCGCCGCCGAGAGCGTCGGGAAAACGGAAGGCCGAATGGACATCTTGGTCAACAACGCGGGCCTCACCACGCCGGTGCCCCACGAGGATCTGGAAGGCTTGACTGACGAGTGGATTGACACCATCTTGCGGGTCAACGTGCGCGGCGCGTTCGCCTGCACACGGGCATTTGCGCCGCTGCTCAGGGCGAGCGGCAACGGCCTGGTGGTCAACATCAGCTCGGTCGCCGGGCGCACGGGCGCGGGCAGCAACGTTGCCTACTGCGCCAGCAAAGCGGCGCTGGACTCCATGACCCGCAGCCTGGGCCGGGCGCTGGCTCCTGGGATTCGGGTGCTGAGCATCTCGCCCGGCTGGGTCGACGGCGATTACGCCCAGCGGATGCCCCCTGAACTGATTGCCGAGCAGGCCGCCCGCACGCCGCTAGGCCGCATCGCCCAGCCGCAGGAAGTCGCCCACGCGGTGCTGGCCGCCGCCACCCTGCTGACCTTCAGCACCGGCTGCGTGATTCCGGTGGACGGCGGCAGACCGCTCACCTGATCAGCGGCGGTGCCCCAAGCTCCTTCTTCGGGAGGATTTTCTCAAGTTCATCGCTGATCATGTCAATGATGAGTGACCTTGAGCCACAGCCGAGTGAGCTTGACGCTGGACATTTACGGCCACATGTTCGAGGAGCAGAGGGAGCGGGCGGCGCTGACGCTGAACGACCTAATGAAACGAAGTGACCACGACGATCTTCTGTTGCAAAAGCGGGGTTGAAAAAGCTGGTTGCTGTAGTCGTTGCGGCAAGCGTAAAAATTGAGGTTTTTCAGGGTAGCGTAGAAAACGAAAAACTCCCTCTGGGAGGGAGTTATATTGGTAGACCCGAGCAGATTTGAACTGCTGACCCCTACAGTGTCAATGTAGTGCTCTACCCCTGAGCTACGGATCTATGGTTGGGGCAAAAAAGTTTGGAGGCGCTGACCGGATTTGAACCGGTGGTGGAGGTTTTGCAGACCTCTGCCTTACCACTTGGCTACAGCGCCGCCGTGTGGGGCAGGCCGGATGACCCGTTTCTCCCAGCGGCATGAATAGTAGCATGGCCTTTGAGGGCTGTCAAAACCCCGCCGCCAATGTGCTGCGCTCACCATTTCAGCGGGGTAGCATGGCCGCATGCGAATCCTGCACGTGGCCTCCGAGGCGTACCCGTTTTCCCGTACCGGCGGACTGGCCGACGTGATGGCCGCCTTGCCCGCCGAACTCGCCCGGCTGGGCCACCAGGCCACCGTCCTCTCGCCCTGGTACGCCGATCTGGTCGGCACCCCCCACGAGATCTGGCGCGGCGGCGACGTGCGGCTGGGCGAATTGACCGAAGGCGGCGTGCGCTTTTTGTTTCTGGAAACGCCCGCCTTCAAGAGAAGGGGCATCTACCATCCCGACGACGTGCAGCGCTTCTCGGCCTGGGGGCAACTGATCTTGCCGGTGCTCGCGGCCTGCGGCGTGCGCTTCGACGTGCTGCACGGCCACGACTGGGCCGCCGGGCTGGTGGTCGCCCACGCCCGGCTGCGCCACATCCCCAGCGTTTTCACCATTCACAATTTGCAGTACCAGGGCAGATGGAACATTCACGACGGCTTTGCCTGGACCGGCCTGCCGCAGTGGTTCAACAGCGCACAGGGCGTGGAGTTCTACGACGACCTCAATTTGATGAAAGCCGGCCTGGTCTACGCCGGGCACGTCACCACCGTCAGCCCGACCTACGCCCAGGAAATCACCACGCCCGAATTCGGCGAGGGGCTGGAAGGGGTGCTGCAAGATCGGCTCGCCGAGGGCCGACTCTCGGGCGTCATCAACGGGCTGGACCAGGAGCGCTGGAACCCGCGCACCGATGGCCACGTGTTGCCCTACGCCAGCATGACGGCCAAGGCGGCCAACGTGGCGGCGCTGCGGGCCGACTTCCAGCTTGATGACGCCCCGATTCTGAGCTGCGTATCGCGCCTGGCGGTACAGAAAGGCCTGGATATCCTGCTGGCGGCCCTGCCGGAGATCGTCAAGACCTGGAACGTGGTGCTGCTCGGCAGCGGCGACGTGCAGCTCGAAGCCGCCTTCGCCGGCTGGGCACGCCGCTCGCCCAGGGTGCGCCACGTCACTGGCATGAACGAGGCCCTGTCGCACCGCCTGTACGCCGGGGCACACGCCTTTGCTATGCCCAGCCGCTTCGAGCCGTGCGGGTTGTCGCAGATGATCGCCCTGCGCTACGGCACGCCGCCGGTGGCCCGCCGCACCGGGGGACTCGCCGACACTGTACCGGAGGAAATCGGCTTTCTGTTCGACGATCCGACCCCCGAAGCGTTTCTGGAAGCGCTCGGCCGCGCCGCCGCCCTGGTGACCAGGCCGAGAACCTGGAACGCCAGGGCCAAACTCGGTCTACCACTCGACTTCTCGTGGGAAGGCCCGGCCAAACGCTACCTGGAGATTTACGGAGAGGTGATGGCCGAGTAAGGCAAGTGAGCGGGAAGGCAAATCGCTTCGTTCATGCACCCCTCCCGCGACCCATTCCCCTCAATGGGCATAGGCCGAATTCCTGAGACGAATCCCGCCTTCCATCTTCGACTGGCCCGGCAAGTCTTCGGCGCAGCGCCCACACCGTGACCCTCTACACCCCAGTCTGGAAAGTCGGCGCAGGCAGCGGAACCATGCCGAGCGTAGCAACCTGATCCCCTCTCCCCAGGCCGCTCTCAAGGGGAGAGACGCCACAAGTCCAACTCCCCTTCCACCCCAACCCCCACGCGCTACCATACCCGGCGTGAAACTCGCCGTCGTCCTCGTCTCCCCCAAAACCTCCGGCAACGTCGGCGCGGCGGCGCGGGCCATGCTCAACATGGGCGCAGACGACCTGCGCATCGTCGCGCCCAGGTGTGATTACAAGGACTCGGCCAGCCGGGCGATGGCCGTCCACGCCGCTCTCCTGCTGGAACGTGCCCAGGTCTACACCGAACTCAAAGACGCCATTCAGGACTGTGACCTGGTGGTGGGCACCAGTGCCCGCGTGCGCGCCGACCTCGCGCCGCCGCAGCACCCCGCCCAGGTGCGGCCCCTGGTGCGCGGAGCTGATCTTACGGCGCTGGTGTTCGGGCCCGAGGAGTCGGGCCTCAACAACGCCGATCTGGAACTGTGCCGGGTGATTATGCAGGTGCCCACCGCCGCTTACGCCAGCCTCAATCTGGCCCAGGCGGTCTTGCTGAGTTGTTACGAGTTTTTGCAGTCCGAAAGCGGGCCGCCCTCACCGGACCATGCGCCCGAAGCCGGGCATATATCGAGCTTCCCGGCGCGCAAACTGGCCCTCAGCAGCGAGATGGAGGGGCTGTACGGGCACCTGAGGGACGTGATGATGCTCACCGGCTACACCGACGCGGTGCGCGCCCGGCATACCCTGCGGCTGTGGCGGGTGGCACTCGACCGGGGGGCCTTCAGCTCGGCGGAAGTGCGGCTGGTGCGCGGGTTGCTGCGGCAGGTGCAGTGGAAGGTGGGGCGCGTGCAGCAGGCCGCAGGACAGGAACCATCCGGCCAACCCGAGACCCTTCCGATAGACGAGTAGTCTTTCCCCACTACGGTCTGCTAGAGCGCGCTGCTCTACAGTCGGGGGGTGAGCCTTCCCCCCAGCACCCCTGCCGAGCGGCCCGCTGTCAGCTTGAACAACTTTCAGCCGCACGGCGGCAGGTTGCTGTCGCGCACGGTGCTGCTGACCCGCAATTTGCTGCCGCTGCTGATCGTGCTGGTGGTGGTGGCCTACGAGGAAATGTTCATTCCGCTAGGTGACGCCAGCTTTGGTCGCCTGGCCCACTTGGCCTTTTACGGCCTGGCCGGGCCGCTGGTCACCTTCTTCACTATCCAGTGGATCGCCGAGGGCGTGCAGGCCCGCGAACAGGCCGAAGCCGAGCTGCGCGGCTTGTACGCCGAGCTGAGCGCCTCGCACGAGCGCATGAGTGCTTTGCAGCACCTGATGCGGGAAGTCTCGGAACCCGCCGACCTGGAAACGCTGCTGGACGTGGCGGTGCGCGGCGCGCAGGCGGCCACCGGGGCCGCGTCGGTACAAGCCGAGTTGCGCGGCAACATGCAGGGCATGGTCGGGCCGACGGTGGCTGGACTGACTGAAGCGGGGCTGAGCGTTCGCAGCGGCGGGCTGAGCCGTCAGCTGGGCGACCCGGGGCGCTATCAGGTCAATGTGGTGCTACGCCCTGACGGCGAACTGCTGGGCGAGTTGCGGCTGAGTTTCGCCGAGCCGCCCAGCAGCGATACCCGCGAACTGATTGCCGCCATCGGCTCCGAACTCGGCAGCGCGGTGCTGAGCACCCAGCGGCGCACCCGCGACCTGATTACCCTGTTTGAAGTCGATCAATCGATCCGCGCCGAGCGCAATATGCAGCGTCTGCTGGCCCGCGTTACCGGCAACATTGCCGGGCGGGTACAGGCCAGCGCCCGCGCCGCCTTCCTGACCGACCAGGACGGAATGCTGCGCCTAGAGTATGCCCGCGATCCCGGCGGCGAAATCCGCAGCGGCGGCGCGCTCCCCGACTTCGTGCGGCGCATCGCCGAGGGCGGGCAGCCGGGGGTCGCCACTCCCCAGGAAGCCGCCGAGGTCTTTCCCGGCGTGCAGGCTGCACTTGCCCTGCCGATGCACAGCGAGGACGGGTTGGTGGGCGTGATCGTGCTGGGCGGAGAGGGCACCTTCGAAAAGGAACGCACGCCGCTGCTGGCCCTGCTGGCCTCGCAGGCGACGCTGGCGGTGCGCAACGCCCGCGCCTACCTGTATTCCGAGGAGCTGGCCATCGGCGAGGAGCGCAACCGCATCGCCCGCGAGATTCACGACGGCGTGGCACAGTCGCTGGCATTTTGCGCCATCAAGCTCGACGTGGTGGCCCGCCAGATTCCCAGCAACCCGGCCCAGGCCGTGATGGACGTGCAGGAAGCCGGGGCGCTACTGCGCGAACAGATCCGCGAGGTGCGCCGCAGCATCTTCGCCCTGCGCCCGATTGATCTGGAGCGCTACGGCCTGCTGGAAACCGTGCGGCGCTACGTCCTCGATTTCGGCGAGCAGCACGGCATCAAGGTGCAGCTCGACGTGCAGGGCGACATTCACCTCGCGCCGGGTGACGAGGCGGTGGTGTTCCGAATCGTGCAGGAAAGCCTCAACAACGTCGCCAAGCACGCCCGCGCCGCCAGCGTGGTGGTGCGCCTGAGCGGCAACCACAGCGTGCGGCTGAGCATCGAGGACGACGGCCAGGGCTTCGATCCGGCCCAGGTCAGCGGGCGGGTTAGCAGCGCGGGCGGGCTGGGACTGGTGCAGATGCGAGAGCGCGTCGAGTCGCGCGGCGGTTCTTACCGGGTCGAGAGCGAGGCCGGGCGCGGCACCCGCATTGAGGCCCGGTTGCCGCAGGGCTAGCGGTGGAGTGGAGTGGGCTAGGGGCGCTACGCTATGCTGCTCTCATGAAGAGAACAACACTGGCGGCGGCGCTGTTCGGAGCGAGCCTGTCGGGCCTGAATCTGTCAGGTGCAGGTGCGCAGACGGGCAGCTTCTTCCTCACCACTACACCCGAGAGACTGACCCGCTTCCTGAAGGCGGCAGGCTACACCGTCACGCTCGACCGCAGCGGCGAGCAGCCGTTTCTCAAGCTCGAAAACATCGACGACGGCACCGACTTCTACCTCGATTTTCTAAGCTGCAACGCCAGCAGTTGTGACGCCGTGTTCGCCAACGTCCTCTACGACCCCAAAGACTTCAAGCAGGCCCCGACCCTCGCTTCAGTCAACGCCTGGAACCAGGACTACTCCACCCAGGCCTACCTCGACGACGAGAATAAGCCGCACCTGATCAGCACCTACAGCTTCGTGGGCGGCTTTACCAGCGCCAATTTCGTCGCCTGGGTCAAGGACTTCTACGGCGATCTGGACGCCTACCACCAGTTTCTGGACAAAGCGAAGTGAAAATCTGAGCCGCTCCTAGTTCAGCGTCCGGGTTTCCGGCACCGCCAGCACGAACATCGGAATCTGTGCCCGGCCCGGCTGGCCCCAGGCGTCGCGCAGTTCGAAGTGGCCGGTCATCTGGCCCGGCGCGTCCTCGAGAGTCACGAAGCTGTCGTAGACGTAGACGCCGCCCGGCGCGATCACCGGCTGCTCACCGACGACGCCCTCGCCCTGCACCCGTGTCTCGCGCCCGCCGCCGTCGGTGATGTGCCACTCGCGGCCCAGCACCTGCCAGGAATCGGCGGCGTGGTTCTCGATGCGGATCACGTAACTGAACACCTGCCGTTCCGGACGCGAGTGGGCGGCCAGATGTGACACCGTGACACTGACCCACACGTCGGGCGTGGCCAGTTGTGGCAAGGATGCGGGCATTTCGGACATGCAAGAAAGCATAAAGCACCCGGCCCCGAGCAGGGCGCTTATGCTCATGCCTATGACCCAAGCAACCCCCGACCCTGCGGCCACACCCGGCACCGCCCTCAACACCGACTTCCTGCTGGCCCTGCTGCGCGAGGCCGGTCCCAGCGGCTACGAGGCCCGGCCTGCCCGCATCTGGCTGAAGGAAGCGGGAAGCTTTGCGCGCACCCGCAGCGATTCCTACGGCAACGCCTACGCCGAGATCGGCCCCGAAACCGGCCAGCCGATCATTTTGCAGGGCCACCTCGACGAGATCGGGCTGATGGTGTCGCACATCGACGACAACGGATTCCTGGCGGTGCTCAACATCGGCGGCTGGGACCCGCAGGTGCTGGTGGGCCAGCGCATCCGGTTGCTGGCTCCCGACGGCGACCTGCTGGGCGTGGTGGGCAAGAAGGCCATTCACGTGATGGAACAGGAAGAACGCACCAAGGCCAGCAAGCTCGAAGAACTGTGGATCGACACTGGCCTGAGCGCCGAGGAAGTCAACCAGAAGGTGCCGGTGGGCACGGTGGGCGTCATCGAGCAGTCGCCGTTGCTGCTGGGCGACAAGCTGGTGAGCAAGGCGCTCGACAACCGCGTGGGCGCGTACATCGTGCTCGAAGCGCTGCGCAAGCTGAGCACCCAGCGGGTCACGCGCCGGATCGTGGCCGTGGGCACCGCCCAGGAAGAAATCGGGGTACTCGGCGCGCAGGTCAGCGCCTACCATCTCGATCCGCTGGCGGGCATCGCCGTGGACGTAACGCACGAAACCAAACAGCCGGGCGTCAATGAGAAGAAGTACGGCAAAGCGCCGTTCGGCTCCGGCGCGAACCTCAGCGTGGGCGCGCTGTTCAACCCCAAGGTCACCGACGGCCTTCAGGCGGCGGGCAAGGCGGCAGGCATTCCCTTTACCCTCAGTGCCACCCCGCGCTACTCCGGCACCGACGGTGACGCCCTGGCCCTGGTGCGCGGCGGCGTGCCCACCGGAGTGGTCAGCATTCCCAACCGCTACATGCACAGTCCCTCGGAGATGGTGCAGCTCAGCGACGTGCAGGCGTGCATTGATATCATCGCCGCCTGGGTGATGAGTCTGCCGGAAGGCGAACTGGACTTCTCGCGCCACTGAAAGCGGTTCGGCCTGGCTGTAGTCCCTATTGTGCGAATCTTCACGATGGGGACCGAATTTCATTGAAGGTTTAAGCTGACCCGTATGCTCTGAACGCGGCGGCTTTTTTCAAAACGTCGTCCGCACAAGCGGATGGAGAGGACCTGCCCAGCTTGTGCTTGGCGACTTCGCCGCGCTTTCAAGAAGGGGAGGACTTCCTTTGCAACTTCAACTTTCTTCCATGGGCCGCACCGTCCGGCCACCCCTGGCCAGCGCCCGCCAACTGTTGAGCCTGCTGTTCGGCGCACCGAACCAGCGCGCCTTTCATGTCCGCTACTGGGACGGCACGCTGGAAGGCCCGCCCCAGCCCAGCCCTGCCACCCTGGTCTTCAACTCGCCCGCCGCACTGAGGCGCATGCTGCTGCCGCCCTCGGACCTGGCACTGGGCGAGGCGTATATTTTCGGCGACTTCGACGTGGAGGGCAACCTCGAATTTATCCTGGCCCAGGCCGTCACGCTGGGTGACCGGCTGCTGAAGCCTTTGGTGGCGGCGCGGGTGCTGGCGCTGCTGCTGGCGCTGCCCGGTGAGGCCCGCCCCACGCCGCGCCCGGCCTTCGGTGACACCAGCAAGGCCCACACCAAGGAGCGTGACGCCCACGCCATCCGCTACCACTACGACATCGGCAACGACTTCTACAAGCTGTGGCTCGATGAGCGCATGGTCTATTCGTGCGCCTACTTCAACACCGGCCAGGAGAGCCTGGAAGAAGCGCAGGCCACCAAGCTCGACCGCATCTGCCGCAAGCTGAGGCTCCAGCCGGGCGAGCGGCTGCTCGACATCGGCTGCGGCTGGGGTGGGCTGGCGATTTACGCCGCGCAGCACTACGGCGTCACCGTCACCGGCATCACGCTCAGCCCCTCGCAGGCCGCCATCGCCCGTGAGCGCGCCGAGGCGGCGGGCGTGGGCGACAAGGTGATCATCGAGATCCGCGATTACCGCGATCTGCCCAGCGGCATCCGCTACGACAAGGTCGCCAGCGTGGGCATGTTCGAGCACGTGGGCCGCGCCAGAATGCCGCAGTATTTCGCCCAGATCTACCGATTGCTCAAGCCCGGAGGGTTACTGCTCAACCACGGCATCGTCAAGGAGATCGCGCCCGCCTTCATCCACTGGGGCTTCGGGCTGGTCGAGCGCTACCTCAACAGCAAGTCGTTTCTGCAAAACTACGTCTTCCCCGACGGCGAGTTGCGGCGGCTGAGCGAGGTCAACCTGAGGGCCGAGCAAGCGGGCTTCGAGATTCGCGACGCCGAAAACATGCGCGAGCACTATGCCCTGACCCTGCGCGAGTGGGTGCGGCGGCTCGAAGACCACCACGCCGAAGCGCTGGCACGCGGGCTGGCCGACGAGGTGACCTACCGCATCTGGCGCTTGTACATGTCGGGCAGCGCCCAGTCGTTTTCGGCAGCGCGCATCGGCATCGTGCAGACCTTGATGGTCAAGCCGTTTCCCGGCGGCGAGGCTGGACTGCCGCTGAACCGCGCCGACATCGAGGGCAGGCCGCAGCTCTAGGCCCGCCTCACTCCAGCATCTTCGCCCAGCTCGCCTGGTCCTCGCCCACCGCCAGCACCTTGCCGCCGCGCACCAGCGGCAACTTCAGGGCGGCGGGAAAGTCGGCCAGCTTGGCGAGAAAGCCCTCTTCCGAGAGGCGCAGATACGGCAGGCCCGAGTCCTCGTAGGCTTTGCTGGTCTTGTCGAGCACGCCGTCCGCGCCGAACTTTTGCTGAAAGCGGGCCAGTTCGCCCTTGCTGATCGGCTTGGTCGCCAGATCGACGAAATGCACCTTGACGCGCCGTTCCTTGAAAAAGCGCTCGGCGGCGCGGGTGGCCGCCGACTTCTTGAGACCGAACATCTGCACGGTGACTTCAGGCATGCTGCTGAGTCTAATCAAAGTCGCGTCGGGCAGTTCAGCGCACAGTGCCGCCCAGTGCTGCCAGCTTCGCCCCGTCTGGACTGGCCAGTCCAGGCGTCCCAGCCAGCTCGGGCCGAGTAGGCGCCGTTGCTGCTCTCCACGATGTCGCGCACCGGGCTGTGGAGATAGAGCAGCGGATTGAAGAAACCCAGCGGACGGTCCGCGCCGCCTGGAAGAACCGCCAGGTTGGCATTCAGGAGTGCGGGGCAGGCTGCGGTCGCTAAGCAGCGTCGGGTGCGGCAGGGCGGAAGACGAATCGTCGGCCATACAAGGTTCTCCCCCAGCAGCCCGCAGCAACGCCCAGAAATGCGAGAGGCCGCCTGGACACCCAGTCTAGGCAGCCCGCGTAAAAGGATTGTCAAAGGGTTACTGGCCCTTGAGGATGCACCTCCGTCAGGTCACCTGACCCGGCGGCCTGACGGCTCCAGTCGTCACCTTGGTCTCAAAAGAGCAGAGGAGCACGGGCGACCGACTTCCCCGTACTCCTCTGCTGGTGGCGCTTTACGCGCCGTACTTCTGCAACTTCAGAGCGTTGGCCATCAAGAGCGGCATCAGATCGGTTCCCTTGCGCAGGCCCAGGCTACCTTTCAGCGCCTCGTCCTCGGTGTAGCGGGTCGCCGGGTCCTTGCGCCCGTACTTGCTGCGAATCAGCAGCGGCACTGGATGCCACGAGTGGGTCGCCAGCTTGCTCGGCGTGCTGTGGTCGCCTACGATGCAGAGCACGTCCGGCTCCAGCGCCAGCAGTTCGGGCAGCAGCGCGTCGAACAGTTCGATCTTCTTGACCTTGGCCTTGAAATCGCCGTCCTCGCCGGTCGAGTCGGTCTTCTTGATATGGAAGTAGAAGAAATCGTACTCGCCCCAGCTCTTCTTGAGGGCCTCGACCTTGCCTCTCAGGGCGTCTTCGTCGCCCTCGACGTCCAGCACGTCCATGCCGACCAGCGAGGCCAGGCCCTTGTACATCGGGTACGAGGCGATGCAGGCGGCCTTCAGCTTGTAGATCTCGTCGAAGTTGGGAAAGTGCGGCACATCGGAGTAGCCCCGGAACAGCACCCCGTTGACCTGGGCCTCATCCTTGAGGATGGCCTCGGCCTGCTGCACAAAGCTGTTGACGAGCTTGGCAGTCGTCTGGCTGACCTCGTCGTGGGCCACTGCCGTCATCGGCTGCACGCCGGTCTCCTGCGGGTCCACGTCGCTGAGATTCGCGCCCAGCGGGGTGCCCTGAGCGCGGAACACCACCACGAAGCGGTGCTCGCTCTCGGTGTAGATTTCCACCGGGATGCCGTCAATCTCCGCGATTCCGGCCTTGAGCCTGGTCACGATCTCGGCGTTCTTCTCGTCGCTGGGGCGTCCAGCGCGGCGGTCCTTGACCATCCGGTCGCCTTCCAGGGTGGCGAAGTTGCCGCGCACGGCCACGTCCCCAGCATTCAGCTTGACGCCGATTCCCACAGCGCTCAGCGCTCCGCGCCCCACCACGAATTTGATCGGGTCGTAGCCGAACAAACTCAGGTGGCCGGGGCCGGAACCGGGGGTGATGCCCGCGCCGACGAGTTCGACTGCACCGAGTTGCGACTGCTGGGCCAGTGCGTCGAGGTTGGGCGTCTTGGCCGTCGCCAGTTCGGTGTCGCCGCCGAGGTCCATCGGCAGCCCACCCACGCCGTCGAGAACGACCATCAGAATCTTTTCGTCGGTTTTCTTGGAGAGTTCACGGATGGTGTCAATCATGCCTGCAAGTCTACGCCTGGCCTGTCAGGCGGGGTCCAGGGCTGTCTGTGTCTCAACGACGCCCCGTGCCCCGGATCAGTGAAGCACAGTCATCCGCAGCAGCCCGTACAGCGCCAGCACCGCGCCCAGTACCTGAATCCAGCGCTCGCCCTTGGCGTACCAGATTGCCAGCGCGCCGAGCACGACGAACATCATGCCGATCAAAAGGCTGGCGACAGGATCGCCGTAGCGGTTGGCCGCCGCATAGAGGCCGAAGCCCACCGCCAGCCCCAGCATGCCGAGAACGGGGCGCAGCAGGTTCATGCGGCCCAGTCTAGCGGATCGCTGTCAGCGCGGCTGGCGGGGCGCAGCAGACTCAGCAGTGACCCCAGTACCAGGTCCGGTCTGGAGCAGCGGCAGGGCATCAGCCAAGCGCCACAGCGCCAAGTCGAGGGTGGGCCAGCGGACCAATGCCAGCGCCTCACCGCCGCCGAGCTGTTCGAGTAGCCGTCCCACTTCCCGCCAGACGCCTGCCCGGAACGGCGCGAGGTGAGGTTCGCCCAGGGCACGTTCCAGCCATCCCAGGGTCGCGTCGGCACTCCCGGAAAGGCGACCTGGCACATCGCCCGGCAGACTGGCCCGGACTTCGAGGGTCAGCAGCAGGGCCTGCAGGCCCGGATCGGCATCAGTCAGGCCAAGCGGCGAGACCCGGCGCAGCAGAGCGTGGGCGCGGTTGATCTCGCCCAGGGCCGCGCCGGGCTGATGGCCGCGCAGCAGCGCCTCGGCCCGGATGGCCCGCGCCTGGGCCTCGGCGTAGGGGTGATCGGTCAGGGCCAGGGCCAAATCGGCGTGCCACAGGGCCGCGCCCGCTTCCGGCTCGCACAGCGCACGCGAGAGCCGCATATCGAAGACCAGCACCTGTTCGCGGTCGGCCTGCCTGGGCGGCGCGTCCAGCAATTTGTCGAGCAACTGGCGCGCCTGCCGCAGATCGGCGTTGTCGCTCTCGGGGCCGCCCAAGGGGTGCAGGTACGGCAGCCCTAGCCCCCGCGAGAGCGAGATCAGCGCCGCGCGGTAGTGGGTGCGCCGCGCCCGGTACGCGGCCTCGGCCCGGCGCGGCCCCGGCCGGGCAAGCCAGGCGAGCGCCTGGGCCGCCGCCGAGCGCGCCTCGGGCCACCGGCCCAATGCCAGCAGCAGCGGAATGCTCTCGCTCTCCAGCCGGGAGCGCAGCACCAAGTCGGCGTCGGCGGCCATCGATTGGGCCAGCTGACTGCGGGCCAGCGCGGCGTTGAGCTGGCCCAATCGCCGCAGGGCCGTGGCCGCGCGGGCCTCCACCCGAGCGCGCTCTTGCGCCGCCGCGCCGCCCAGCCGCAGCCGGGTGCAGGCGTCGTCCAGCGCCGCGAGGGCCGCGCCCGTCTGCCCAAGCCGAAGCCGCAGATCGCCTTCCTGGGCGCGGGCACGGGCGTGCAGGAGCGCCGCTGTGGGTGGCACGCTGGTCAGGTGTTTGAGGGCCTCATCCCATCGCCCGGCGTCCTTGGCGATCAACCCGCGCCACAAAGTGGCCCGCGCGCCGCCAGGAGCCGTGCGGGGATCCTCGACCAGCACGGTGGCCGCACCCAGATCGCCCTGCCAGCGCCGCAGGGCAGCCTCGACCAGGAGGGCGTCAGCCTGCGCCTCGCTGAACCAGGAACCTGAAGGCCCAGCCGTGCTCAGGGCCGCCTGCACGTCCGGCTGAGCGAGCTGGGCAGCGGCGGCCTCGAAATTGCCCGCGTCCACGCTGCTCTCGGCCAGCTTGACCCTGGCCCACACCCGTGCGCCCAACTCCCCGGCTGCCAACAGGGCGAACAGGGCGTCTCTGGCCTGCGGGTGGTCGTAGCGCCCCAGCGTCGCGTGCGACACCACCACCCAGCGGGCCAGCGCCGCCCGTTCGGTGGGTGGGGCGAAGCGCCGGGCCGCGCTCCACAGCCCCCCCGCCAGCACCGCCGAGCCGGGATGAGCACCAAACCAGTCGGCCAGTGCCCGCCACTCGCCAAGGTCGGCCAGCACCCGCAGCGACCAGGTGGCCCACTGCGGCGCGCTTCCCAGGGCGGCGACCAGCCGCCGACGGGTCCGGCGCAGCAGGTCGGCCTCCTGTAGTGCCGCCGCCTCCCGCACCAGGGCCAGCGAGACCGGACGCGGCTCGGCGGGGTTGATTTCGTCGATCAGGGCGCGCAGATGCGTCGGCAGGCTGTCCAGCGCTTGCCCCAGCGCGGCTTCCAGCACGCTGCGGGGCGCGCTCGAATCATCGCCCAGCGCTACCTGCAAGGCGGCCAGCAGGCGGGCGGCTTCCGGGTCGGCCAGCAGCCGGGGCACGTCGAACCCCTGTCCGCTGCGGGCACTGGCCAGCAGCGTCAGCCGGTCGAGATGTCGCCCGGTCCGGCGCACCAGGGCGTCAGCCTGCGCCGCGTCCACCGTCAAGCGGCTCATCAGGTAGGCGCGGGCCTCGCCAGGCGTGGGCGGCAGCAAGCGGATCACCCCGGCCCGGTCCGCCGGGGCCAGGGTGCGGTCGTCTTCCAGCGCCAGCAGCACCGCCAGGCCCGCCGGAGCACGGCGCAGCAGGTATTCGGCGGCCCAGGCGGCGGCACTGATCGGCGCGGCCTCGTCGCCTCGGGGCGGCGCACCGGAAAACTGCCCGCCCTGCTGCACCCGGATCAGCAGCACGCCGCCCACACCCTCTGCGCCCTCTCCTTGTGGAGTGATCGGCAGGCAACCGCGCAGAAACTGCCGGGCAAGTTGCTGTTGCTGCTCGGCCTGCACCGCGAACGGTAACCCCGGATGCAGCTCCACCGGCCCGGACTGACCTGGAACCGGCAGCTGGGTCAGCGCCGTGCCCAGATCCGCGCCCAGCAGCAGCCGGGTCACCCGCAGGGGCGGGTGCTGCGCCGCGATCTCGCGCTCCAGATGCTCAATCAGCAGGGTCTTGCCGACGCCCGGCTGGCCCGCAACGATCAGCCGGGGAGTGCGTCCAGCACGCAAGGCCGCCATGAAGGTGCGAAAGGCGCGCTTCTTGCGGCGGCCCAGCAATTCTAGGTCGGCGGGCGAACCGGGCGGCAGGTGCAGCGGCGGCACGTTCAGACCCACCTCGGCGCACAGGCCGCCCAGAATGGCGTGAAGCGCCTGCTTGTCGGCGGGTGTGCCCACGTCGCGATAGACGATGTTGCGCACGGCCGCTGCCCCCGCGCCGCGTGCCCGCATCGCCTCTTCGAGCCAGCGCAGCGAGCCGCGCACGCTCCCGGCTTCACGCTGGGCGGGCAGGTGGGCCCGCAGGGTCGCCAGCAGCCCGCGCCAGTCCATGGTGCTCGCGTTCACAGTGATTGTGTTGTATCAGAAAAAGGCGTGCCTGACGGATCGCTGCTCGCTGCAGGGGTGTCCCTGCCAGGGGGGCAAACCGGCAGAACTCCTGGGGGCTCACGTCGGCGTCAGGCAGTCATCAACCGGTTTGGCTATACTCGGTTCAGTTTTCAGACTTCAATTCAACTTCGCGCGGCCGCTTCACCTTCTGGCCGCCCGACCTCTGGAGGATTCATGACCAATCAACACCGTCCGCTTTTCCGCCTTGTCCTCACCGCCGCGCTGCTCGGCGCTGCCGGGCTGGGTCACGCCGCCGCTGCTGGCCTGACCGACGCCCAGGCACTGCTCGACCAGGGCAAATGGCAAGACGCCGCCAGCCTGGCGCTGAGCCTGAAAACCGCCGAAGGCAGCGCGCTGGCCGCCCAGTCGTATACCCTCGGCGCGGCCCTGCTGCCCGACAGCCAGAAAAAGGCCCAGTTTCAAAAAGCCCAGGACCTCGCCAAGCAGGCCATCAAGGCCGATCCCAACAGTGCCAACGCCCACTTCGAGCTGGCCCGCGCCGACGGGCGGCTGGCCCAGTACAGCGGCATCTTGCAGAGCCTGGGGCTGGCCGGTGAGGTCAAACGCGAGCTGGAAAGCGCCATCAAGCTCAATCCCAACTTGGCCGGAGCGTATGTGGCCCTGGGCTTGTGGAACGCCGAACTGACCGCCAAGGGCTTTATCGCCACCCAGGCCACCGGCGCCAGGCGCGACCAGATCGCGCCCAACTTCGACAAGGCCATCGCGCTCGAACCCACTGTGCCGAGCCACAAGATGGAATATGCCAATGCCCTGCTGCTGCAAAACAACAAAGCCGCCGCCGCTGCTCAGTTGCAGCAGATGATCGCGCTGCCCGCCAGCACCTTCTGGGAAAAGCGCGATCTGGAAGCGAGCAAGGCCAAGCTGGCAGGCTTGAAGTAAGCGCGGCGAAACGCGGGGAGCGAATCCGAAGTTGAATTCGCTTCCCGCTTCGCTGTCAAGGAACGCGGTTCAGCTGCCGGGTTTCCTGAACCGGCCCGGCCGAGCGCCAGCCCAACGCTTCCCAGTTGAGGGTGCGGGCCGCCGCGTAGCCTGCCGTGCCCAGCAGGAGGGCTGCCAGTGCGGTGCGGAGCAGCTGGGGCCAGCGGTACACCTGCCCGAAGGCCTGCGCCGCTTGCTGGGGCGGCCCGAAATCGCGCAGTGCCGCTGCCCAGGCGTCGGCCACACTCAGGCCAAGCGAGTGGTCGAGCATCCGCTGGTGTAAATTGGCATGCAGCTCGGCAGCGACGGCGCTTCGCACCCGCCCCGGCAGACGGCGCGTCACGGCTTGCAAGTAGACCTGCACCTCGTTCGGCAGCGCCTTCTCGGGCAGTGGGTCGGGCGTCACCACAGGGTCCTCAGCGCCTCGTCGAAGGTCCGGTAGGCCTCGCGGCGGCGCTGGAGTTCGCTGCGCCCCGCTGGGGTCAGGGTGTAGTAGCGCACCGACGGGCCGCCCCGGGGTGGCTGCTTTTCCTCGGCCACCACCCAGCCCTGCTTTTCCAGGCGGTGCAGCGCCGGGTAAAGGCTCCCGGCATTCAGTGTCAGGTAACCGCCGCTGCGGGCATCCACTTCCTTGCCGATCTCCAGGCCGTAGCGCTCACCGCCTGAGAGGACGCTCAGCACGATCAGATCGAGATTGCCTTTGAAGAGGTTGGGTTCCACGCCCTCCAGTATTGGCTATCAGGTACCGATACGGATGAGGCCTGGCCCGGTTTTGCTGGTCCGTCCATCAGTTCTTGTCGCCGAAGCTCCAGATTTCCAGCTCGTCGAGCGAGTCGCCCACGCTGCGCAACTGCGCCAGATCCTCGGCCTTGTGGGGGCGGCGCTGCACATTGTCCTTGCCCATGGCGGCGGCCATCACTTCGTCCGGCACAGTGGCAAACAGGTGCTGAAGCTGCTCGGGCGTGGCGTCGAGCAGGGCGTCGGCCAGCACCCCGTCAGGCACCTCGGCGCTGACGCCGGTGCGCGCTTCGGCCAGTGCCGAGGCGTCAATGTCCGGGCGAATGGCGTCCACATCATCGAGGTCGGCGGTGCCGGGTGGCCGGGTCGGTTTGTACGGCGTTGGACGGGGCTGCTCCGTGCGGGGCTGCTCTCCACCCGTACGCGCTGCACGACGCCGCTGGTACACCGGATAGCGCAGGAAGGCCAAGACGCCCAGCACGACGACGATGATAATGAGTACGAACCACATAATGGGAGTGTACCCCCAACCCCACGCGGTCGCCTGCCCCCAATGGTGGTAGTCGTGTCAAGAATGATACAAAAACAGCGGTTTTTATGACACAACTCTTACAAATCAAGGCCATTTCATGGTCTGACGACGGGTCATCAATTTGGAGGCGATCATTGCCTTTGAAGAACAGGAGACAGTCTTAGAGAAAAGCTCATCTTAGTTGCTTTGGAGAACGGCACTGTTCACTGGCCCGGCAACCCAGGGCTGCCGCTTACTGCGCCTCGCCCAGACCCCGCGCCCGCACGGCGGCCCAGGGCTCCCCCGCCCGGCCCAGCACGAACGGCGCGGCCTGCACTGGGGTGGTGAGGCGCGGGCCAGCCGCCGTGAGCAACACATTCACCTCACTGCGAATGCCGTAGCCGCGCTCGGCCGGATACACCCCCGGCTCGATGGTGACCGACAGGCCCGGCAGCAGCTTGCGGGTGTCGTGGGTTTCCAGATCGTCTAGATTCGCGCCCGCACCGTGAATCTGCACGCCGAGGCTGTGGCCCAGGCGGTGGGTGAAGTGCTCGCCCAGGCCCGCGTCCTCGATGATCTGGCGGGCAGCCCGGTCCACTTCCCAGCCTTCCAGCTCGCCGCTGGCTGAGCGGCGCTCCTGAAGCAGCGCCAGCGCCGCATCACGGGCGGCAGCCACCGCCGTCCAGGCCCGCTGGTACTCCTCGCCCGGCTCACCGGCGTGGCCCACCCAGGTCACGTCACCGAAAGGGCGGCCCGGCTCCTGCGCCCAGAGGTCGATCAGCACGCACTGGCCCGGCTGCAAGGTAGCGTTCAGCTCGCCGCCGGGTTCGTAGTGCGAGTCGGCGGCATTGACCCCGAAGCTGACATTGACCGGATGCCCGCTAACCATCCCTGCCGCCTCAATCTCACGCCCGATGACGGCCTGCACGTCCAACTCGGTGACGGGCGTGCCCGCCTGCAAACCCTGGTGGATGAATTCGTAGGCCAGGTCCTTGGCCCGCATCAGCACATCCACAGCCCGCAGATGGGCGGCCAGATCGTCCTCGCTCCAGGCCAGAAAGCCTTGCAGCAAATCGGCACTGGTGACCACACTCGCGCCCACGCCGCGCACCCGCTCCATCGTTCCGGCGTCCACATAGCTGACGTAGGGCACGGCGGCCTGGGGGCTGTATTCCATGGCCACCGTCTTGCCGCCGACCAGCTCAACCAGCCGGGCGTCGAGTTCGGTGTGGGCGCTGTAGGGCACGAAGTCCACGTCCGCGCCGTAGAGCAGCCGCCGCCAGTTGCCGCCCTCGATGCGGTGGTGCAGCAGCGCCGGGCGGCCCGTGCGCGGCACCCACACGAAGTAGCGCCGGGTCAGGAAGGCCTCGCCCAGGCCCAGCAGCGTGGCCGCGTGCGGATTGAGGCCGCGAAAGTCGTAGATCAGCCAGCCGTCAAGGTCGGGGGCGGCGGTCAGGGCCTGTTGAATCCGGCGCAACGGATCGGTGCTCGGCTGGGTTGAGGTCATATGTAGAGCATACCGACCGGAAGCGGGAAACAACCACACGCGGCCAGCCGCCCGAAACACCTGGGCGGCTGGCCGCGTGCAACTTTGATGTTGGAATTCACTCCTGCGCGTCGGTGTCGGGAACGTCCGGCGTGGCCGGAGCCGCTTCCTTCCAGCGTCCTGCTTTCCTCACGCTCTGCGAGAGCAGATACTCGATCTGGGCGTTGACGCTGCGCAAATCGTCGGCAGCCCAGCGCTCCAGGGCGGCGTAGAGTTCGGGGCTGATTCTCAGGGCAAAATGCTTACGGACCACGGCGATCCCGGCTCAGTACAGGCTTCCGGCATTGACCACCGGCTGGGTACCGCGCTCACTGGTCAGGACGACCAGCAAATTGCTGACCATCTGGGCCTTGCGCTCCTCGTCGAGTTGCACGATGTTTTGCTCGGAAAGCTGCTTGAGGGCCATCTCGACCATGCCCACCGCTCCGGCCACGATCTGGCTGCGGGCGGCGATGATGGCGCTGGCCTGCTGGCGCTGAAGCATGGCCCCGGCGATCTCCGGCGCATAGGCCAGGTGCGAGAGCCGGGCTTCGAGCACCTCCACGCCGGCGTGGCGCAGCCGGGTGGTCAGTTCATGGCCCAGCGCCTCGGCCACCAGATCGGCGTTGCCGCGCAGGCTCAGACCACTTTCCTCGTAGTTGTCGTAAGGGTACTGCGAGGCGAGGTGGCGCAGCGCGGTTTCGGCCTGAATCTCGACGAAGCCTCCGTAGTCTTCCACGTCGAACAGGGCGCGGGCTGTATCGACCACCCGCCAGACAATCACGGCAGCGATCTCGATGGGGTTGCCCATCAAATCGTTGACCTTGAGGCGCTCGGAATTGAAATTGCGGATTCGGAGCGACACCCGCTTGCGCACCGTGAACGGATTGGTCCAGTAAAAGCCGTTGCGCCGCTCGGTGCCGACGTAGCGCCCGAACAGGGTCAGCACGCTGGCCTGGTTGGGCTGCACGATAAAAAACCCGATCAGGCCGAAGAAGGCCAGGACACCCAGCAAAAAGCCCAGCAGCGACAGCGCGCCGCCGCCGAAAATCAGCACGCCCGCCGCCACAATGACCACAAGCAACCACAACAGCACGGCGGGCACACCCGGCAGCCCGAAAGCCCGGCGCTCCACACTCGCTATCCCGCTCTGCGGCGAGATGCCCTGACCCGCCGTCGGCGGCACTTTCTCCAATTCACTCATATCTTCCTCCAATCATAATGATATCAGATGTGCCGGAGTTACGATAGAGGGCAGCCAAAGCAGCGGGGAGGAAGACCAGATCGGTTCCCTCCCCGCTGCGGCGGTAGATATGCGGCTTATAGCGTCGGCGTGCTGATGCCTTCGAGCGCCTGTTGATCGGCGTCTCCATTGGTGCGGTTGCTGAGGTCACTGAGGCTAACGATGCCCACCACCTTGCCGTTCTCGGTCACCGGCAGACGGCGCACCTGGCGCTCACCCATCAGCGCGGCAGCCTCGCTGACCTCGGTATCGGCGTCCAGGGTAAACGGGTCCGCCGTGGCGTGGTCGACTGCCAGCGCGCCTGGGTCGCGTCCAAAGGCAACCGCGCGTACCACGATGTCGCGGTCGGTCAGGATGCCGACGAGCTTGTCGGCATCCATGAAGAGCACGTTGCCAATGTCGTTGTCGGCCATCAAGGCGGCGACTTCCTTGAGGCTGGCGTCTTTGCTGGCGGTCACGAGATCGCGGGTCATGATGGTGCGTAAAGGGGCCATACCTCCACTGTAAGTAGCGTCCAAGTGTGGCAGGTTGGGTGAAGATTAAGAACAGCTGGGAGGGCTAAGGCTGGCTTCTCGAACCGTCTCCAGAAGTCTTGTAGCGGAACACACCGGGCCTGTTCGGAATAGCTTTCCAAGTCTGGAAATTCAAGTGTCCTGTGCAGCCTACACATAAGGCCCAATCGGCATAGAGGCGTTTGAGTGAATCCGCAAGGCTATTCACGCCGCATTGAATGCGGTTGCCATTGCCGAGGCGCTGCACAAATGAGTACAACACAGAAAATCGGTGAGTGGGCAGCTTTCCGCAACCCGCTCACCGTTCTAGTTTTGTTAGTTAACGATCGGCCAGCGCCCCACTCGGCTTGCTAGCGAGCCGATATGCCTCAGAGAAGGCTCTGAAAGAAGCCCGGCCCACCCAGCTCAGAGTAGGTTCAGGGACGACGCGCCGTGTCGCGGGGATCGACATGAACGACTGGGGGTTGACGGCGTGTCAGTCCCGCCAAACCGGCCAGGCCGAGTAGACCGAGCCAGCCATAATCAAAGCCTTTGTCGTTATTGGTCGTGTCAGTCGTGGTCGTCGAAGTGGTGTCGGTGGTGGCCGGTGTCGTCGTGTCTGTTGCATCAGGCGTAGTCGTATCTGTCGTGCTCGGTGCCGTGGTGTCGGTCTGGGCCAAAACGGGAACCGGCAGGAGGGCAAGTGACAGGGTGAGCAACAGCTTTCTGGTGGTTTTGTGCATCTTCGTCTCCTTGAAGGTTCACAGCGCTTAAAACGCTAGCAAACGGATCTCTGGGATCAGGATGCAACATTGCACACGGAAAAGCTGTGCCGAGCCAAAAGAATATCTTTAATTTTGGGAGGGGTATTCTTTAGTTACCAAACCTTTATGTTTATATATAGCGGGGCGAATATTAGATAAACAACTGTTTATCCTTTCCGCCCCTCAGCACTTTAAACTCTAAGCAGCATTGAAAATCACAGTGGCGTCACTGCCTAGGGGCCGCTGTTTAATCAGTCCCCATCGGCTGCGACACTATCGGCTCACGGCGCAGCGCTTGAGCCAATGTCCAGGCCAGCGCCACCAGCACCAGCGCCAACACGAAGGCCCGCTGAAGACCACTGGCCAGCGCCGGGCCGCCCGCCGAGATGGCCGCCTCGCCGATCAAGGCACCCATCAGGGCCGTGCCGATGGCCCCACCCATCTGGCGCGAGAACAGAATGGCGCTGGTGACCGCTCCTAGGTCAGCCTTGGCGGTGGCCTGCTGCACGGCGATGAGCAGGGTGAACATGGCAAAACCCATGCCGCTGCCCGCCACAAAGCCCGACGCGCTGATGGCCCACAGCGGCGCGTGTGCCAGCGCGGCAAACAGCACGAAGGCCACCACCAGAATGTTGAAGCCCCACAGGGTAAGCCGGGTGGTGCCCACGCGGCTAATCAACCGGGCAGCCAGAATGCTGGTACCGGTCCAGCCCAGCAGCATCGGCGTCAGGATGACTCCGGCAGCGGTGGCCCCCTGACCGCTGACCCCCTGCGCAAAGAGCGGCAGATAAGCGATGGTGCCGAAATACGCCGCGCCTGCCAGCAAGTTGCCCAGCACGCCCACGCGCGGCAGGGTGGCTCTCAGGTTGCGCATTGGCAAAAGGGGCGCAGCATGGCGGGACTCGACCCACAGCGCTCCGGCCAGCACGCCCAAGCTCAGCGCCGCCAGCGCCCACAGCTTGAACTCCAGTCCCCAGATCAGCAGCCCGCTGCCGAGCGTGAACAGCAGCGTGCCCAGCCAGTCGATCTGGGCGCGGTTCTGCCTGGCCGGGCGGATGTTGGGTAGGTAGCGCAGCGCCAGCAGCAACGCCGGAATGCCGAACGGCAGGTTCAGGTAAAAGACCCAGCGCCACGAAGCGTGGTCCACGATCAGTCCACCGATCAGCGGCCCCACCAGCCCGGCGATGCCCCACACGCCGCTAAAAAAGCCCTGCACGCGGGCACGCTGCTCCAGAGTGAACATCTCGCCGACCAGGGTAAAGGTCAGGGTCTGCACCGATCCCGCGCCGATGCCTTGCAGGGCGCGGGCCGCGATCAGTACCGCCATGCTGCCTGCCACGCCGCAGAGCATGCTGCCGAGCAGAAAAATGATCACCCCTGCCAGATACAGGCGCTTGCGTCCCAGCAGGTCGCTCGCCCTTCCCCACAGCGGGCTGGTGATGGTGCTGGTCAGCAGGTATACGGCGAACGGCAGGGCGTAGAGGTGCTGGCCGCCAAGTTCGCGGATCACTGTGGGCATGGCGGTGGCGATCACGCTGCTCTCCAGGGCGGCCAGGGTAATGCCCAGAAGAAGGCCCGCGACGGCGAGCGTGCGGGCGCGGTCTGGCGCGGGGGTGGGAGCGGTCATGGGCGGAGCATAAGTCGCACACCGTATTCAGATTGGAAGATGACACCAAAGACGCCAGGTCAGCCCGGCCTCAGTCTGTTCGAGCAAGAGCGCTGGTCTCACCCCAAGATGGGCAAGGCCAGCGCCGAGAATGAAGCGGGCTGTCTTAGAAGCTCAGCAGCGGCATCATTTTCATGACGTTCTTCAGCCTGATGCCCTTGACTTTCCTGACCAGTTCGGTGCTGTTCTTGTAGGGCCGATTCTTGATGATTTCGGCGGCGATCTTGGTGTTCACACCGGGGATTTTCAACAGTTTGGCGGCAATGGCCGCATTGATGTTGACTTTGGCCATCGTGGCGGCATTGATCGTTGGGATGGTGGCAGGCATGACTCCTTTCTTGGCACAGGCGGAAACCGGAGTGAGAAGCAAAGCAACGTCCAGAACGGCCAGGACAGGTTTTTCCATGAATAAACCCTCCGCTCCCCAAGATGGAGGCAGGCGGTCAGTCGGTTCGATGGGGCTGGGTGCCCTCGGTTTCACGGGCGGGCGGCGCAGCAGGCGTGGGCGGCAGACTCACCTGCACCCGTGCGCCGCCGCCGGGGCGCTCACCGAGGTTCAAGGTACCGCCGTGCGCCTCGACCACCTGCCGTACCACAGCCAGCCCCAGCCCGAAGCCTTCGGGGCCGCTGCCGCCGCTGCCCGGCACACCACGCACGAACGCCTCGGTCAGCGGACCGGACGGAAAGCCGGGGCCGCTGTCTTCCACCGTGAGCAGCGCTCCACCTGTTCGCATGCCGTCAGACAGTGGCCCGCTGGGCTGCGGAGACACTCGCACGTTGACCCGTCCGCCGACCGGAGAAAACTTGAGCGCGTTGCCGATCAGATTTTCCAGCACCCCAGCAAACAGCGAGCTGTCGATCTGGGCGGGAGTCGAGGCCCCGTCGAGCCACAGATCGATGTCGCGCTTGAGAGCCAGCGGTTGCAGCAGATCCACCGCCTCGCCCGCCAGATCGAGCAGATCGGCAGTCTGGCGTTCCCCGACGTGCTGCGCCCTGGTGAGGCTCATCAGGTTGCCGGTGAGCTGGCGCAGCCGCCCCGCCGTCCTCTCGGTGCGGTGCAGGGCCGCCAGCACGTCTTGCAACGAGCGCTCACGGGCCAGGGTATGTTGCAAATCGGCCAGCATGGCGGTCACGGGGGTGCGCAATTCGTGCGAGGCGCTGGCCAGAAAGAGTGTTTCGCGGCGGCGCTCGGCACGCAGCTCGGCCAGGCTAGCATCGAGGGCGCGGGCCAGCGCGCCGACCTCGCTGCGCTCATCGACGCCCGGCACCGGCTCGGGCGTGCCGAGGTGCTGCACCCGCCGCACCAGCCGGTCCAGCGGCCTAAGCGCCCGGCGCACCGCCAGTGCTGCCGTCGCACCGGCCAAGGCCGAAAGCAGCACCAGCACCAGCGCCGCGATAATCAGGTAGCGGGCAATCAGCTCTTCCTGGGGCAACAGGTTGCGCCCCACCTGCACCACCACCTGATCCGGCCCGCTGCCGAAGCGCCGACTGGCGACCATGTACCCCTGGATGCGGCTGAGGCGCTCAGGTTGAACATCACGCAGGAAGTCGGGGTCGAGAATGCCCGAGGCCACCGCGCCCCCGGCCCAGATCAGCACTCCGTCCTCGTAGACCCGGCCCACCGCCGTGATTCCGTCACGCTCCAGCAGGTCGTCGGCGGTGCCCTGCAGCGCACCCGGCGAGCGGCGGGCCACGGCGCTCAGGGCGTCGGCCTGCGCCGTGATCTGGCGGGCGATGCTGCTCAGCTCGATGCGCCACAGCAGTACCCCGGCCAGCCCGCCGAAGGCCGCCAGCGCCAGAAAAATCACGCCCGACGTCAGCAGGGTCAGGCGCAGGCGCAGCGTCATGCCTGAGTCTAGAAGCTGCCGCGCCCGCGTAGGCGTTACTCGCCTTCAGGGAAGCTGTAGCCCAGACCGCGCAGGGTTTTGACCACGTCGTCGCCGAGCTTGCGCCGCAAATTGCGCACGTAGGTTTCCACAACGTTCGATTCGGCATCGAATCTGCCGTCCCAGACCCGGTCGATCAGCTCCTCACGGGTATACACCCGGCCAGGATGCGAGGACAGCACCTCAATCAGCGCGAACTCCTTGGCGGTCAGCGCCACCCGCTCGCCGTCCCGGTATACCGCTCTGGCGGTCCAGTCGAATTTGAGGTTGCGCCAGGTCAGGGTGCTCTGCACCTCGGCGCGGCTGCGGCGGGCCAGGGCACGCAGCCGTGCCTGCACCTCGCCCAGGTGAAACGGCTTGACCAGATAATCGTCGCCGCCCGCGTCCAGTCCCTCGATGCGGTCTTCCACAGCGTCGCGGGCGGTCAGATACAGCACCGGAGCCTTGATGCCCTCGGCGCGCAGGCCGCGCACCAGATCGAACCCGCTGACCGGCCCTTCCGGCAGGCCCACGTCCACCATCAAGGCGTCGTAGGGAAAGCTGCGGGCCAGCGCCTGGGCTTCCTGGGCGCTGCCCGCCTCGTCCACCGCATAGCCGGCCTCGCGCAGACTGGCCGATAAGGGGCGGCGGATGTCGAGTTCATCTTCAATGACGAGAAAGCGCATACGGGTAGGCTACAGGGTGCGGGGCTGCAGGGAGATGAAAGCCTGAAGTAAGCCCCAATCACTGCAAAGAGAAAGCCCCCACCCAACCGGGCAGGGGCCTTCGCGCTTGTTCGCTTACACCAGTTCGATCAGGGCCAGCGGAGCCGCGTCGCCGCGCCGCACGCCGACTTTCAGGATGCGGGTGTAACCGCCGGGGCGGGTGGCGTACTTGGGAGCCACTTCGTCCATCAGTTTGCGCAGCACAGCGTTGTCCTGAATGTCCTGGGCGCACAGACGACGGGCGTGGAGGTCGCCGCCCTTGGCGGTGGTGATGATCTTCTCCACGTAAGGCCGCAGCTCTTTGGCCTTGGCGACGGTGGTCTGAATGCGGCCCTCGCGCAGCAAGGCGGTGGCCTGGGCGCGGGCCAGCGCGGTGCGGGCGGAACTGTTGCGGTTGAGCTTGCGCCCACTACGTCCGTGACGCATATTGGTTCTCCTTTGGCATGAAACATGGCCCACCCCGGTTGACGGGCAGGCCAGACAGGTTCAGTCTTTGAGGGCCAGCCCGAACTGGGCCAGCTGCTGCTTGATCTCGTCGAGGCTGCGCTCACCAATGCCCGGTACTTTCTTCAGGTCGCGGTCCGACAGTGCGCACAGGGCGTCCACCGAGTCGATCCCTTCTTCCTTGAGCGAGTGCAGCACACGGGTGGTCAGGCCCAGGCCCTCCAGGGTCACACGGGGGCTGCTGACCTCGCTGCCCAGCGCGTAGTCGCCCAGGCCAATCGAAGCCACCTGGGTGGGGGCCGGGTCGTACACCGGGCTGCTGATTGTCTGGGCGGGCACCAGCACCGGCATAGGCGCGGCCTCGGCCTGCACCGTCTCCACGTTGCCGAACACCATCAACTCGTCGCGCAGAATATCCACGGCCTTGTCGAGGGCGTCCTGGGGACTGGTCGAGCCGTCGGTCCAGACCCGCAGAATCAACCGGTCCAGATCGGTCTGCTGACCCACGCGGGTGTTCTCAACATGGTAGGCCACCCGGCGCACCGGGGTGAACATGGCGTCCACCGGAATCGAGTTGATGCGGTCCTTAGTAGAGTGCTTGTCGGCGGGCACATAGCCCTCGCCCTCCTCGACACGCACTTCCATCACCAGTTTGCCGTCCTCGGCCAGGGTGGCGATCACCAGATCAGGGTTGACGATCTCGGCATCGGAAGGCACTTCAAAGGCGCTGGCCTTGACCTCGCCCTCGCCCTGGGCGCGCAGGGTGAGCGTCTTAGGACCGGGGGCGTGAAAACGCACCACCAGTTCCTTGAGGTTGAGAATGATACGAATGACGTCTTCTTTGACGCCGGGAATGGTGCTGAATTCGTGCAGCACATCCTCGATGTAGACGCTGGTGACGGCACTGCCAGGAATGCTTGACAAGAGGATGCGGCGCAGGGGGTTACCCACCGTGACGCCGTAGCCCCGCCGCAGCGGTTCCAGGGTAAATTCGCCGTAGTCGCCGTCGACGCGGGCCTTGAGCTGGGGACGCTTTTGATCCACGCAGAACCTCCGTTACCGCGAGTAGTATTCGATGATGAAGTTTTCGTTGATCGGCAGTGCCAGATCCTCGCGGGCCGGAAGGCGCGTGAACGTGCCAGTAAACGTCTCCGGATTCATCTCGATCCAGGGGCTGACACGGCGGCGCTTGAGCGCTTCCATGTTTTCCAGGATGAAGCCCATCTGACGGCTCTTCTCGCCGATGCTGATCTGGTCGCCGATCTTGACCCGGTACGAGGCGATATCCACCTTCTTGCCGTTAACAAAAATGTGACCGTGGCCCACGAACTGCCGGGCCTGACGGCGGGTGCTGGCAAAGCCCATGCGGAAGACCACATTGTCCAGGCGGCGCTCGAGCAGTTGCAAGAACACCGTGCCGGTCACACCGGGTACGTTGGACGCTTCTTCAAAGAGGTTACGAAACTGCTTTTCGCCCATGCCGTATAAGCGCGAGAGCTTTTGCTTTTCGCGCAGACGCACGCTGTAGTCGCTGGGGCGGCCCTTGCGGCGCTGGCCGTGCTGGCCAGGCGCGTAGGGGCGCTTGTCCAGATACTTCTGGACCTTCTCGGTTTCCGCCAGGTTGATGCCCTCGCGGCGGCTTTGTTTGGTGATGGAACCACGGAAACGACCCATTTTTCTCCTCAGGGTGAAAGTCAAGCCAGGCTCTTGCCGGGCGACCCAAAAAGCGGCGCTCTGGACACCGTCTCCGCGTGGCGCGAATGCCGGTTTCTGTCAAATAAGGCGCGTCTCAAAAAAATACAGGGCTTGACGGGCCAGAACGCAGCGGTGAATTGAATGAACTAGGCGCGGTGCTTTTTCTTGGGGCGGCAGCCGTTGTGCGGCACGGGGGTGTCGTCCATGATGGACTTGACCTCAATGCCCGACGCCTGGATGGCGCGGATGGCCTGCTCGCGGCCAGAGCCGGAGCCACGCACCACGACGTCGACGATGTTCATGCCGAAGCCCTGGGCTTTTTTCACGGCGTCGGCGGCGGCGAGCTGGGCCGCGTAGGGCGTGCCCTTCTTGCTGCCTTTATAGCCGATGGTGCCGCCCGACGACCAGGCAACACTGTTGCCCTCCACGTCGGTGATGGTGACGATGGTGTTGTTGTAGCTGGCGTGGATGTAGGCCCGTCCGGCGCTGATATTGCGGCGCTTGGCGCGGGGCGCTCTCTTGGTGGTTTTGGCCATGATTTATTTCCTCGCGGCCTTTTTCTTGCCCGCCACGGTCTTGCGCGGTCCCTTGCGGGTGCGGGCGTTCGTCTTGGTGCGCTGGCCCCGCACCGGCAAACCCCGGCGGTGACGCAGACCACGGTACGCGCCGATGTCCATCAGGCGCTTGATGTTCTGCCCGACTTCGCTGCGCAGATCGCCCTCGACCTTGTAGACCTTTTCGATGGCGTCACGCAGTTTGGTGGTTTCGACCTCAGTCAGGTTCTTGACGCGGGTATCCGGGCTGATGCCGGTGGTCGCCAGCACCTGATCGGCGCGGGTCGGCCCGATACCGTAGATGTAACGCAGACCGATCTGGATCCGCTTCTCGCGCGGCAAATCCACGCCAGCGATGCGGGCCATTAACCTTGCCTCTGCTTGTGTTTCACGTTCTCGCAAATCACGACAACGCGCCCGTGGCGACGAATGACTTTGCATTTGTCGCACATTTTCTTGACACTGCTGCGAACCTTCATGTCCTTCCTCCTCGCGCCGCCGTGCTGCCTTGCGCCTTAAAGGCGCTCAGCGACGTGGCCGACGCTCGACCCCCCAACGCACCCTCGGTGGTGTGGGGAATCTGGGTTGGGCCGCACCCGAACTCAAGTGTTCAGGTCAGCCCCACGCGGTACTCTTGCAGCGCCCAGCCGCTCAGCGGCGGTAGACGATGCGTCCGCGCGAAGTGTCGTAGGGCGAGATCTCCAGAACCACGCGGTCTCCGGGCAGAATGCGAATGTAGTGAATTCGCATCTTGCCGCTGATGTACGCCAGGAGGTCATGCCCGGTATCCAGCTTCACACGGAAGGTGGTGTTGGGCAACGCCTCTTCGACCACGCCCTCGGCGCGGACGGTATCGGCGTCCTCCTTCTTGCGTTTGGATTCACGCCCGTCTGGTGCTCTTCTTCTCGCCACGAACCCTCCCGGCTTGGAACAAGCCAAACGTAAAGCTAGCACGCCGCCGGGCATCCGGCAAGAGGCGCGGCGTTACACTCGCACCGCTTGCCGACAAGGAGAGCTGAAGACTCAGGACATCACCTGCTGCAGGCGGCCATAAACTTCGTCCATGCTGCCGACCCCGTTGATGGGCTTCAGGTGGCCACGCGCGGCGTAGTAGTCGATCAGGGGCTGTGTCTGCTGACGGTAGATGTCCTGACGGTGGCGCGCCACCGCCTCGTTGTCGTCATTTCGGCCCGAGGACTTGCCGCGCTCCACGATGCGGGTAATCAGGATGTCGTCCGGAACTTCCAGCAGCGGCACGGCGCTGATCGGTGCGCCGAGCTGTTCGAGCAGCATTTCGAGTTCCTGCGCCTGGGCAGTCGTGCGCGGAAAGCCGTCGAAAATTACCCGCACCGTTTCGCGCTTCGAGAGCTGGTCACGAATCAGGGCGATGAGCAGATCGTCCGGCACCAGCTTGCCCGACTCCAGAATCGGCGCGACCTGCTGGCCGAGTTCAGTGCCGCGCGTCACATGGTCGCGCAGAATGTCGCCGGTGCTGATTTTGATCAGGTTATATTCGGCGGCCAGCCGCTCGGCCTGGGTGCCCTTGCCCGCGCCGGGCGGGCCGAGGAAGATCACCACTTGGTTGGATTCACGGTGAAGCGCTTTGTTGTGGGTCATGCCTGTCCTTTCCCGGCTTCAGGGTAAAGCCCGCTGAGTGGTGGGCTGCTGGCCACCAGCGCCAGCCTTCGGATACGGAACAAGGCGCACGGTGAGGTGCGCCCTGATAGAGATGTGCCTTTCGTTCAGCAACTCTCCCCGGCAATCAGAGGCGTCCGCGAATGCGGCCCTTGCTGATGAAACCGTCGTAGCGCCGCACAGTCAGCTGCGCTTCGAGTTGCTTGAGTGTTTCGAGGGCCACGCCTACGATGATCAGCAGGCCAGTGCCGGAGAACTGAAAGGTGGTCACGCCGGTCCAACGCTGAATCAGTTGCGGAATGATCACCAACAGTGCCAGAAACAGCGCGCCCCACAGCGAAATGCGGGTGCTGATGGTGCCGAGGAAGCCCGCCGTCGGTGTGCCGGGGCGTACCCCCGGAATGAAGCCGCCCGCCTCACGCAGTTGCTCGGCAATCCGCTTGGGATCAAACTGCACGCTGTTGTAGAGGAAGGTAAAGCCGATGATCAGCACCACTTCCAGCGCGGTGTACCACACGCCACCTGCCGCCAGGTACTGCTGGATAAAGGCCGAGACGCCCGGCGTACGCTTGGCCGTGGCCTGCTGAAGCAGGTTGGGCAAGATCAGCATGGCCGAGGCGAAAATCACCGGAATGACCCCCGCCTGGTTGAGCTTGATCGGCAGATATGTGGCCTGACCGCTGTAATTGCGGCCCGATCCACCCTGGGGGGTGCCGCCGCGCGCGCGGGCATACTGCACCGGGACCCGGCGCTCGGCCTGATATACGTAGACGATGGCGACAATCACCAGGATGGTGATGGCCACGAACGCCAGGATGCTCAGCACACTGAGGTTGCCCTGCCGAAACAGGGTCGCCGTCGCCCCGATTTCAGTGGGGTAGCGGGCGATGATCCCTGCCGTGATGATCAAACTGATGCCGTTGCCCAGCCCGACCTCGGTGATGCGCTCGCCGATCCACATGGTAAAGGCGATGCCCGCCACCTGGGTCAGGACCATCACCAGCAAGGTGAACAGGCCCGGCGTCCAGCCCACCGCGATGTTAGCCGGATTGCTACTGACGAACAGCGAGAAGACGGTGGCCTGCACTGTACCCAGCGCAATCGCGGCGTAGCGGGTGTACTGGTTGATCTTTTTGCGGCCTTCCTCGCCCTCTTTGGAGAGTTTCTCCAAGGCAGGCAAGGTGGTCGTCAGCAGCTGAATGACGATACTGGCGGTGATATAGGGCAGCACGCCCAGCGCGAAGATCGAGAACTGGGAGAGGTTGCCGCCCGAGATCATGCCGATGAGACCCAGCAGCGGGTTTGAGTTCTGCGAGAGGCTGGCGACGTTCACGCCGGGCGTGGGAATGACGTTGCCCAGACGGTACACCGCCAGCAGCAGCAGCGTGAAAACGATCTTCCGCTGCAAGTCCGGAATACGGAAGGCGTCGCGGAAGGCGCGCAGCATCAGCGGGGCTTGTACTCGGCGGAGTGGGCGGGCTTCGGCTCGGCCAGCACAACCTTGCCACCCGCTGCCTCGATGGCCTTGACGGCGCTCTCACTGGCGGCGTCCACATGCAGGGTCACGGCCCGGCTGACGGTGCCGCGTGCCAGCAGCTTGACGGGGCTACCCTTGCGGCGCACCAGTCCAGCGGCTTCCAGCCCGGCGCGGTCGAAGCTGTCACCCTCCAACGCGTCGAGCTGGGCGAGGTTGACGATCTCGTATGTGATGCCGACGTTGTTGAAGCCGCGCTTGGGCAAGCGCGAAATCAGGGTCGAGCGGCCACCCTCGAAGAATTGGCCTTTGCCCGCGCCGGAGCGCGACTTCTGACCTTTGTGACCGCGTCCGGCGGTCTTGTCGGTGCCGCCGGGACCGCGCCCGACCCGCTTGCGAGTCTTGCGCGAACCGGGGGATGGAAACAGATCGCTCAGTTTCACGCTTCCACCTCCAGCAGATGCTGTACGGTCTTGACCATGCCGCGAACCGCCGCACTCTCGGAGACTTCACGGCTGTCGCCGATTTTCTTGAGGCCCAACGCTTTCACAGTGTCCACCTGATACTGGGGACGCCCGATCACGCTGCGCTTGAGGGTAATTTTCATTGAGGCGCTCCTTGGGTATCCGCCGGAGTCACGGCAGCCGGGGCCGCCGCAGGTGCGCCGCGCAGAGCGCGGACCTGCTTGACCGTCCGCAGGTTCTTGAACCCGTCAAACACGGCGTAAGCCACGTTGATCTGGTTGCGGCTGCCGATTTCCTTGCTCAGCAGGTTGGTGATGCCCGCCAGTTCGGCGATGCTGCGCGGCACAGTGCCCGCGATGACGCCGGTACCCGCGCTAGCAGGCTTGAGCAGGACCCGGCTGGAGGTGCTGACGCCCACGATCTCGTGGGGAATCGTACCGTTCTCAACCGGCACGGTGATCATGTTCTTGCGGGCCACCGATTTGGCCTTCTCAATCGCCACCGGTACTTCCTTGGCCTTGCCGATGCCCATGCCCACGCGACCGTTACGGTCACCCAGGATCACCAGTGCGGCGAAGCGGAAGCGCCGTCCACCCTGGTAGGTCTTGGCGGTGCGGTTGACGTTGATCAGCTTTTCTTCGAATTCGCTGTTCTCGCTGTTGTTGCGGTCGTTTCTGCGATTAAAAGTCAAGGCCACCCTCCCGCGCCGCGTCTGCGAGCGCCTTCACGCGTCCGTGGTAGCGGTACTGCCCACGGTCGAACACAACCGCCTTGACGCCTTTCTCGGTGGCGGCGGCAGCCAGTGCCTTGCCCACAGCAGCGGCAGACTCGGTCTTGTTTCCTTCCTTGAGCGCCTTGCCGCCGGCCTGCGCGATGGTAGTGCCGGTGGCATCGTCAATTAATTGGGCGTAGATGTACTTGCTGGAGCGGTACACGCTCAAGCGTGGGCGCTCGGGCGCAGCGGCGGCGCGCACTTTGCGGCGGTTGCGCAGCTTGCGGCGGGTGTTGGTTTCGTTGGCGGTGCTCATTTCTTACCCTTTGCGCCCGTGGCTCCGGCTTTACCGGCCTTGAGGGCGATTTTCTGACCGAGGAAGCGCACACCCTTGCCGTGGTAGGCATCAGGCTTGCGGACCCGGCGGACGTTGGCGGCGACTTGACCGACGAGCTGCTTGTCAATGCCCGACACGTCGATTTTGGTGGGTTCCGGGACGACGAAGGTCACGCCAGCGGGCGGCTCGATGATGACCGGGTGGCTGTAGCCGATGGTCATTTCCAGATTCTTGCCGGTCAGCTTGGCGCGGTAACCGACGCCGCGCAATTCCAGGTTGATGGTGAAGCCGTCGGATACGCCCTTGACGGCGTTGGCGACCAGGGTGCGGGTCAGGCCGTGCAGCGAGCGGTGGTCCTGGCGGTCATCCGGGCGGGTGACCAGAATCTGGTCGCCTTCCTGCGTCACGCTCAGATCGCGGTTAAAGGGAACCGTCAGTTCGCCTCTGGGGCCTTTGACCTTGAACAGACCGGCTTCGATTGTGGCACTCACGCCACTCGGCACAGCAATGGGTTGTCTACCGATACGGGACATGCAGCTCTCCTTACCAGAGGACGCAGACGACTTCGCCGCCCACGCCTTCCTTGCGCGCGTCGCGGTCAGCCAACAAACCTTTGCTGGTAGACACGACGGCCAGACCCAGACCGCGCTGGATGCGCGGCAGGTTCTCGTGGCTCACATAAGCGCGGCGGCCCGGACGGCTGATGCGCTCGATGTGCTTGATGACCTGCTCGCGCTTGACGCCGTAACGCAGGGTCACGCGCAGCACGTCGAACTTCATGCCGTCGTCGCGTACGCGCTCGACAGCGGTGACGAAGCCCTCTTTGACGAGGAGGTGAGCGAGTTGCTCTTTGAACTTGGAGGCCGGGATGTCCACGGTCTCTTTGAAGGTGCGCGTCGCGTTGCGAATGCGCGTGAGCATATCGGCGATGGGATCACTCAGCATTATTCCTCCGGGAACTGGGGAAGTTCCCCGGACTTGGTGTCGATACTCTCTACGAGCACCACACGATGAAACCCACTGAGCGCCGCCAAAAAACATCAGCCCAGTTGGGCACGGCGGCATTCTCGTCTTGGGAAGAGACCATCAGACCAGACGATCACCGCAAAAATGTTGCGGTTCGTATCCGGTGAGGTGTTTACCAGCTGGCTTTGCGTACGCCCGGCAACTCGCCCCGGCTGGCCATTTCGCGCAGCACGATGCGGCTGACGCCGAAAAAGCGGATGTAGCCGCGCGGGCGGCCCGTGAATTCGCAGCGGTTGTGCAGCCGGGTGGGGCTGGCGTCGCGGGGAAGTTGCGAGAGGCCGTAGTAGTCGCCCGCGTCTTTCATCGCCTGACGCTGTTCGGCGTACTTGGCGACCACCGCTTCGCGCTGCTTTTGCTTGACAATTTTACTCGTCTTCGCCATGCTCTTTTCTCCTTGCCCACTGAGCGACTCGGCTTCAGCAAGCATGCGCGCGGGCGCTTACAGCCCCAGCGCGCAACTAGAAATTGTACTGGAATTACTTGCGGAAGGGAAGGCCCATGCCGGAGAGCAGCGCCCGGCCTTCTTCGTCATTCTTGGCCGTGGTCACGATGGTGATGTCCATGCCGCGCGTCTTGTCGACCATGTCGTAGGTAATTTCCGGGAAGATCAACTGCTCTTTGATGCCGAGGTTGTAGTTGCCGCGACCATCGAAAGCGTTCGGATTGACCCCACGAAAATCACGGATACGTGGCAGACCGATATTGATCAGCTTCTCCAGGAAGACGTACATGCGCTCGCCGCGCAGCGTCACCTTGATGCCTACCGGCATGCCGGCGCGCAGCTTGAAGTTGGAGATACTCTTCTTGGCCTTGGTGATGATCGGCTTTTGCAGGGTGATCAGGCCCAGCTCTTTGGCGGCCTTGTCGATCGCCTTGCTGTCTTCCTTGGCCGAACCCAGGCCCTCATTTACCACGATCTTCTCGATGCGTGGCGCGGCCATGACCGAGCTGTAGCCGAACTGCTGCACCAGCGCCGGGCGCACTTCATCGTTGTACTTTTGCTTGAGCTGCTGCATATCTGTTCCTTCTTCGGGCGGACGGGTCGCCCAGGACGCGCACGTGGCGCGCCCCAGAACTCAGTCGATGACCTTGCCGCTCTGCACACCCACGCGGACTTTCTTGCCGTCCACGATGGTCTTGCGAATGCGGGTGGCCTTGCCGGTTTCGGGGTCGACGAGCTGCACCTTGGACGCGTGCATGGCTCCTTCGCGCTCGTCAATACCGCCCGCCGTGTTACCGGGGGTGGGCTTGACGTGCTTCTTGACGATGTTGACACCCTCGACGACGACCTTCTGGTCTTCCGGGCTGGCAAACAGCACTGTACCGGTTGCACCTTTGTGCTTGCCACGGTTGACGATCACGGTGTCGCCCTTCTTGACATGCAATTTGTTGTTGTGGTGCTTGCCGGGCTTGGGCGCGCTGAATTTACCCTGCGGCATCACAGCACCTCCGGAGCCAGCGAGATGATCTTCATGAAACGGCGGTCGCGCAGTTCCCGGGCCACCGGCCCGAAGACGCGGGTGCCGCGCGGCTCGCCCTGATTGTTGATGATCACGGCGGCGTTCTTGTCAAAGCGAATGACGGAGCCGTCGGCACGCTTGATGGCAAACGTCGTGCGCACGATCACGGCCTTGACCACGTCGCCGCTCTTGACGGTGCCGCGTGGGGCAGCATCTTTGACCGAGGCGACGATGATGTCGCCGACGTGGGCGTAGCGCTTGTTACCGCCGCCGCCGGTCGTCAAACCCTTGCCACCGATGCCGGAGTTGAGCACGCGGATGCACATGATCTCGCGCGCGCCGCTGTTGTCCGCCACGTCGAGGCGGGACTGGGGCATGATCATGCTTGACCGCCTTCAGTCTCAACGGCGGTGGTCTCGATGCCGCGCGGGCGCTCGAGAAGCTGCGTGACCTTCCAGGTCTTGGACTTGCTGATGGGACGCACCGCCAGGATCTCCACGCGGTCGCCGGTCTTGTATTCGTTGTTCTCGTCGTGGGCCGCGTACTTGTGGCTGCGGGTCACGACTTTGCCGTAAAGGGGGTGGGCAAAACGCCGCTCGACCTTGACGCTGACGGTCTTGTCAGCTTTGTCGCTCACGACGGTGCCCTGAAGGGTCTTTCTGGCCATCTTACTTGTCACCTGCCTGACGCTGACGCTCGCCCTGAAGGGTGAGCAGTTGCGCCACTTCTTTGCGGAGCTGGCGGACCCGGTGCGGCTGGGCCAAGTTGCCCACCGCGCCCTGGAAGCGCAGCTTCATCAGTTCTTCCTTGCGCGAGGCAATTTCCTTGGCCACGCTGTCCGCGTCAACGGCGCGCAACTCACTGAGCTTCATCGTAGACCTCGCGCTTGACCATCTTGGTCTGAATCGGGAGCTTGTGGCCCGCAAGCCGGAAGGCTTCCTTGGCCTGCTCCTCGGTGACGCCCGACACCTCGAACATCACGCGGCCCGGCTTGACTACGCTGACCCAGAACTCCACAGCACCCTTACCTTTACCCATTCGGGTTTCGGCGGGCTTCTTGGTCACGGGCTTGTCGGGGAAGATGCGGATGTAGATTTTGCCACCGCGCCGGAAGTGACGGCTCATCACGATGCGGCAGGCTTCGATCTGGTTGCTCTTGATCCAGGCCGGTTCCATGGCGATCAGACCGAAGTCGCCGAAGGCCACGTAGTCGCCGCCCTTGGCGTCACCGCGCATGCGGCCACGCATCTGCTTACGGTATTTGGTGCGCTTGGGAAGCAGCATCATTCACCTCCGGTCCGCCGACGGGCGGTGGGGCGACGGCGGTTGTTGCGGTCGCCACCTTCGGGACGGCGCTCGCCGCGCTCCTGGCGCGGGGGCTTGGCCACGGTCTCGGTCTTGCCGCCGATGACCTCGCCGTTGAACACCAGCACCTTGATGCCGATGATGCCGTAGGAGGTCTTGGCCAGGGCCGTGCCGTAGTCAATGTCGGCGCGCAGGGTGTGCAGCGGCACGCGGCCTTCCAGAACCTTCTCGGTGCGGGCCTGCTCGGCTCCGCCCAGACGGCCACTCATGACCACCTTGACGCCGCGCGCGCCGGACTCCATCACGCGCTGGGCTGCCTGCTTCATGGCACGGCGAAAGGCGAAGCGGCGCTCGATCTGCTCGGCGATCCGCAGGGCCACCAAGGGCGCACTGGTGTTGGGGTTGGGGATCTCGGCGACGTTGACTGCCACCGTGCCCGCAGTGACCATACGCTCGATCTGGCCGCGCAAGCGCTTGATGCTCTCGCCGCCCTTGCCGATCACGATGCCGGGTTTGGCCGCGCTGATAATCACGTTGACCTGCTGACCGGCCCGCTCGATCTCGATGCGGGCAATTCCAGCGGCCTTGAGTTCTTTGTTGACGAGCTGACGAATCATCTCGTCTTCGCGAACCAGGCTGCTGTAGGTTTTCTTCCCGGCGTACCAGCGGCTGTTCCAGCCCTTGGTAATGCCCAGGCGAAACCCGTTCGGGTTGACTTTATTTCCCATTAGGCGCGCTCCTCCAGAATGACGGTGATGTGGCTGGTGCGCTTCTTGATGATGTTGGCACTGCCACGCGCACGCGGAATGAGGCGCTTAAGGGTCGGGCCAGCGTCCACGAAGATCTGCGAGACATACAAGCGGTCTTCGATCATGTCGTGGTTGTTGACCGCATTGGCCTTGGCGCTCTTGAGCACCTTGTCCACGGGGGTGCTGGCGGCACGGGGCACGAAGCGCAGCAGGTCTTCGGCGTCACGGACGTTCTTGCCGCGAATCACGTCCACAACAAGGCGAACCTTGCGAGGGCTGATGCGGATGTAGCGTGCAATCGCTTTGGCCTGCATTACTTCTTCTTGCTCCCTTTGGCGGACTTTTCAGATCCGTGACCCCGGTAGCTGCGGGTCGGGCTGAATTCGCCAAGTTTGTGTCCGATCATTTGCTCGTTGACAAACACCGGCAAATGCTGCTTGCCGTTGTAAACGGCGATGGTGTGACCGATCATCTCGGGCACCACGGTCGAGCGCCGGCTCCAGGTTTTGATGAGGCGCTTTTCTTTTTTGGCGTTCTGGGCGTCCACCTTGTTCAGCAGGTGGTCATCCACGAACGGCCCTTTCTTCAGGCTACGGGGCATAGATGACCCTCCTTACTTCCCGCCGCGGCGGGTGATGATGAAACGGTCCGACACCTTGCGCTTGCGCCGGGTTTTAAGGCCCTTGGCAGGCTGGCCCCAGGGGCTGACCGGCACGCGGCCCGCTCCGGTGCGGCCCTCGCCGCCGCCGTGTGGGTGATCCACCGGGTTCATGGCGCTGCCTCGCTGGTGGGGTTTGTTGCCCAGCCAGCGGCTGCGTCCGGCCTTGCCGAGGTTGATGTTCTTGTGCTCGGCGTTGCCAACGGCTCCGATGGTGGCGTAGCACTCGGTATGCACGCGGCGCAACTCACCGCTGGGCAGACGCAGAATCACGTAGTCGCTTTCCTTGCCTTGAAGCTGGATGCTGGTGCCTGCCGAACGGGCGAGCTGCGCGCCTCTACCGGGGGTCAGCTCCACACCGTGAACGACTGCACCCACCGGGATAAAGCGCAGCGGCAGGGCGTTGCCGACTTTGGGTTCGGCCTCGGGGCCGGTCTGCACCATCATGCCGACGCTCAAACCCTCGGGCGCCAGGATGTAGCGCTTCTCGCCGTCGAGGTAATGCAAGAGGGCAATGCGGGCGCTGCGGTTGGGATCGTACTCAATGGAAGCGACCTTGGCATTGACGCCCGCTTTGCCCCGGCGCTTGAAATCGATGATGCGGTAGACACGCTTGTGCCCGCCACCGATAAAGCGGCTGGTGATGCGGCCGTGGTTGTTGCGCCCGCCGGTTTTGGGCAGCGCTTCGGTGAGGTTTTTCTCAGGCTTCTTTTTGGTCAACCCCGAAAAGTCGGCGGTCGTCATCTGACGGCGCGACGGGGTATAGGGACGGTACTTCTTAACGGCCATGCTTCAACCTTCCTTAAACCAGACCCTCGAGGGCCTCGATCTTCTGGCCTTCGGCGAGTTTGACCATGGCTTTCTTGCGGTCGTTGCGGTTGCCGGTGTATTTGCCAACCCGCTTGACCTTGCCTTCGACATTGAATGTCGTGACCTTGACCACTTTGACGCCGAACGCCTGCTGCACCGCGTTACGGACATCCGTTTTGGTGGCGCTGGGCTTGACCCAGAAGGTGTAGACGCCTTTTTCCATACCTGCGTAGGCCTTCTCGCTCATCACGGGAACTTGCAGGGTGTCGTAGATGCTGCTCACTGCTGCTCACCTTCCTGAACGTCGGTCTTGGCGGGTTCCAGCACGGCGGCGTCAATGACCAGACGCTCGTGGCGCAGGATGTCATAGACGTTGAGGCCCGCCACCGGCAGCGCCGTGACCCAGGGCAGGTTGCGCGCAGCGCGGCGCACGACGGCGTCGTCGGTCACCAGGAAGACGCGCTCGGAGCCGTCCATGCCGTTGTCCTTGGCCCAGCTGACAAAACCCTTGGTCTTATGGTCGCTGAGGCCGAAGCCGTCCACGGCCAGCAGTTTGCCCTGCTCGCTGCGGTCAGAGAGGGCCATCGCCAGACCGAGCTGACGGACCTTCTTGGGCAGGCTGTAGGCGTAGCTGCGCGGCTTGGGGCCGAAGGCCACGCCGCCGCCGACGAAGTTGGGGGCCGCGCGGTCGCCGTGACGGGCGTTGCCGGTGCCTTTCTGGCTGTACATCTTCTTGCTGGTCGCACTGACCTGGGTACGGGTCTTGGTGCTGGCCGTTCCGGCGCGGCGTTTGGCGAGCTGCCAGGTCACGACCTCGTGCAGCAAATTGGGGTTGGCTTTGGGCAACTCCAACTGGATGGTGCGAGCATTGTTGCCCACCACGTTGATCTGAGCCATTACTTCGCTCCCTTCACGGCCTGACGCAGCTCGACGAGACTGCCGGTCATGCCGGGGATCGCGCCCTTGATGAGAATCAGGTTCTCACTGGCGCGGATTTCCACGACTTCCAGGTTCTGGATGGTGACGCGCTCGACGCCCCAGTGTCCCGCCATGCGCTTGCCCTTGTACACGCGGCCGGGCGTCTTGCGCTGGCCGATGGAGCCGGGACGGCGGTGCCATTTCTTGGAACCGTGGCTGGCCGGGCCGCCGGAGAAGTTCCAGCGGCGCATGACGCCCTGGGTACCGCGCCCCTTGCTGATGCCGGTGGCGTCGATCTTCTCGCCCTCACCGAAGATATCGACCGTGATGGTGTCGCCCTCGGGGGTGAAGTCGCGGAACTCACGCAGGTAACGCATGCCGCCCAGGCCCGCCTTCTTGAGGTGGCCGATCTGGGGACGGGTCAGACGCTTTTCGGATTTGGGCGAGAAGCCCACCTGCACGGCCTCGTAGCCGTCGTTGGACAGCGTCTTGCGCTGCACGACGGGGCAGGGTCCGGCCATGATAACCGTCACCGGAACGGCGCGGTCGCCCTTCCAGATCTGGGTCATGCCGATTTTGGTGCCGAGAATCCCTTTCCTCATGCGCGCCCACCCACCGTCTTGATCTCGATGTCCACGCCCGTGGGCAGATCGAGGGTCATCAGCGAGTCGATGGTCTTCTTGGTGGGGTTCATGATGTCCACCAAGCGGTTGTGGGTACGGATCTCGAAGTGCTCCTGGCTGTCTTTGTCAATGAAAGGCGAGCGCAGAACGCAAAAGCGGCGGATGCGGGTCGGGAGCGGCACGGGGCCGGTCACGTCCGCGCCGGTGCGGCGCACGGTGTCGACGATCTTGCTGGCCGACTGGTCGAGCGCCTTGTGGTCGAAGCCACGCAGTTTGATACGGATTTTGGGGGCTACCATTTCACTCACTCCACGATCTTGGTGACGACGCCCGCGCCGACAGTGCGGCCACCCTCGCGGATGGCGAAGCGCAGACCCTCTTCCATGGCGATGGGCTTGATCAGGTCGACGGTAAAGGTCACGTTGTCGCCGGGCATCACCATTTCCACGCCCTCGGACAACTCCACCACGCCGGTCACGTCCGTCGTGCGGAAGTAGAACTGGGGACGGTAGCCACCGAAGAACGCGCTGTGACGGCCACCCTCGTCCTTGGACAGCACGTAGACGCTGGCCTCGAACTTGGTGTGCGGCTTGATGCTGCCGGGCTTGGCCAGCACCTGGCCACGCTCCACGTCGTCGCGAGCGACGCCGCGCAGCAGCACGCCCACGTTGTCACCGGCCATGCCGGAGTCGAGCAGCTTGCGGTGCATTTCGATGCCGGTGACGGTGGTCTTACGCAGGTCGCGCAGACCGATGATCTCGACGTCATCTTGGACCTTGACGATGCCGCGCTCGACACGCCCAGTGGCGACGGTGCCGCGTCCGGTGATGGTGAAGACGTCCTCGACGGGCATCAGGAAGGCCTTGTCGGTGTCGCGCTCAGGGGTGGGGATGTAGGCATCGACGGCGTCGAGCAGCTCCCAGACATTGTCGACCCACTTGTCGGTGCCGCGCGCCATCTTGGGCGTGGTGGTCAGGGCCTCCAGCGCACGCAAGGCGCTCCCCTTGACCACCGGAGCGTCGTCGCCAGGGAAGTCATACTTTGAAAGGAGTTCGCGGACTTCCATCTCGACGAGCTCGAGGAGCTCTTCGTCGTCGACCATGTCGACCTTGTTCATGAACACGACGATGTGCGGGACGCCGACCTGCTTGGCGAGCAGGATGTGCTCGCGGGTCTGGGGCATCGGGCCGTCCGCACTCGACACGACCAGAATCGCGCCGTCCATCTGGGCCGCACCGGTGATCATGTTCTTGACGTAGTCGGCGTGGCCGGGGCAATCGACGTGCGAGTAGTGCCGGGCGGCGGTGGAGTACTCGACGTGGGCGGTGTTGATGGTGATACCGCGCGCCTTTTCCTCGGGGGCCTTGTCGATCTGGTCGTAACGCATGGTCTCGATGCTGGCGTCGATCGAGGCGGCGGTGTAGGTGATGGCGGCGGTCAGGGTGGTTTTACCGTGATCGACGTGACCGATGGTGCCGATGTTGACGTGGGGCTTGGTGCGCTCGAACGTTCCTTTTGCCATGTTCTTACTCCTCCAAGTGGTGGGCCACATGCATAAGCAGCCCTTTGATCGGGTTGCCGTGGAACATGAAGTCCACATTGGGTTGATTCCCGCCGGGGCCGCAGCACGGAAGTCTTTGACTCCAGCCCAGCCGCACGGCACGTTGCGCCAACGCTTTTCAGCGCACCGACTTCATAGAGTAGTGGATCGGCGTGGAAATGACAAGGGGCCAGGCCCTTGCCCCGACGCCAGTTTGCCCTGCCATCTGCCCGAACGTCTGGCTCAGCGGCTGGTGTACTGCTGAACTGCCGGGTCGAACGCGCCGACCAGTATAAAGACGCCCAGCGCCGTGCCAATGGGAAAGTTCAGCAGCCCCAGAATGGCGATCACGATGGCCGCGACGCGCGCCCAGCCCTTGCCCTGTTGCATGGCGCGGGAGGTGAAGAATTGAAAGACGGTCCAGGCCAGGCTGACAAAGAAGATGACCCACAACGTCGAGCCGGTAAAAAACTTGACCAGGCCAAGCGCCTGGGCATCCGATGCTGAAGTCGAGGAATCGTTGATGGCCGCGCCGAAGACAATGTTGAGGAACACGCCAATGAAAGGCAGACTCAGCATGCCCAGAATGCTCAGCACCACGTTCACCAGCAGCGGGATCGTCACCCAGGCGAGCTTATCAGGCTTCATCTGACCAGCTTAGCAGCCATAATGTCAAATAGTCGTCAAAAAAGCGGGCCGCCTCCGAAGAGACGGCCCAGCTTTTCATTTGGCTTTACTTCTTCATCAGTTGCTGGGCGATGTTGTTCGGCACCTGGCTGTAGTGATCGAAGAACATCGAGTAGCTGGCCCGGCCCTGGGTCATGCTGCGCATGTCGGTGGCGTAGCCGAACATCTCGGAGAGCGGCACCATCGCCTTGACGATCTGGGCGTTGCCGCGCGCTTCCATGCCCTGGATCTGACCACGGCGCGAGTTGAGGTCGCCGATGATGTCGCCCATGAAGTCGTCGGGCACAGTGACCTCGACGCGCATGATCGGCTCGAGCAGCGCCGGAGCGCCTTTCTGGACGGCTTCCTTGAGGGCCATCGAACCGGCGATCTTGAAAGCCATTTCCGAGGAATCGACTTCGTGGTACGAGCCGTCATAGATGGTGACTTTCATGTCGACGACCGGGAAGCCCAGCATCGGGCCGCTCTGCATGGCTTCCTCGATACCCTTCTGGGCCGGGCCGACATACTCGCGCGGCACGGTGCCGCCGACGATGGCGTTCTCGAAGATAAAGCCCGCGCCAGGTTCCAGCGGCTCGGCCTTGATCTTGACGTGACCGAACTGGCCGCGTCCACCCGACTGGCGCACGAACTTCCCCTCGACGTCCACAGCACGGGTGATGGTCTCGCGGAACGCCACCTGCGGCGCGCCCACATTGGCCTCGACCTTGTACTCGCGCTTGAGCCGGTCCACCAGGATTTCCAGGTGCAACTCGCCCATGCCCGCGATGGTGGTCTGACCGCTTTCCTGATCGGTCTCGACGCGGAAGGTAGGGTCTTCCTCGGCCAGACGCTGAAGGCCCACGCCCATCTTTTCCTGGTCGGCCTTGGTCTTGGGTTCGATGGCCAGCTTGATGACGGGTTCCGGCACGTCGATGCTCTCCAGCAGCACGTGGTCGTCGCCGTCGCCGATCAGGGTGTTGCCGGTACCCGAGTCCTTGAGGCCGATGACGGCCCCGAGTTCGCCCGCACGCAGCTCGGTGACTTCCTCACGGCTGTTGGCGTGCATCTTGAGCAGGCGGCCCACCCGCTCGCGCTTGTTCTTGGAGGCGTTGTAGATGTACGAGCCGCTGTTCATGGTGCCCGAGTAGATGCGCACGAAGGTCAGGCGGCCCACGTAGGGATCGGCCATGATCTTGAACGCCAGCGCGGCGAGTTGGCCTTCGGGGTCAGCGGGGAAGTCGTGGGTCTCGTCGCTGTCTTCCAAGATGCCGCGAATCGCCGGAACTTCCAGCGGGCTGGGGAGGTAGTCAATCACGGCGTCGAGCAGCAACTGCACGCCCTTGTTCTTGAGGGCAGAGCCGCACAGCACCGGGAAGATCTTCTTCTGAATGGTGCCGTAGCGCAGCGCCTTCATCAGTTCTTCGACGGTAGGCTCTTCACCGCCGAGGTACTTCTCCATCACGACTTCGTCGACTTCCGCCGCCGCTTCGATCAATTGAGCGCGCATCTCGGCCACTTTGTCATTGAACTTCTCAGGAATCGGCCCGACCTCGATATCGGTGCCCAAGTCGTTGGTATAGGTGTGGGCCTGCATCCGCACGACGTCGATGATGCCCTTGAACTCGCTCTCCTCGCCCATCGGGTACTGGATAGGGGCAGGAATGGCTCCCAGGCGCTCGCGGATGTCGCTCAGCACCAGCTCGAAGCTCGCACCGGTCTTGTCCATCTTGTTGGAAAAGGCGATGCGCGGCACGCCGTAACGGTCAGCCTGACGCCAGACGGTTTCCGACTGCGGCTCGACGCCCTGCGAGCTGTCGAACACCGCGACAGCACCGTCGAGCACGCGCATGGAGCGCTCGACTTCGATGGTGAAGTCGACGTGGCCGGGCGTATCGATGATGTTGATGACGTATTCCTGGTCGGTGCCGGAGTGCTTCCACTTGGCGGTGGTGGCGGCCGCCGTGATGGTGATACCGCGCTCGCGCTCCTGCTCCATCCAGTCCATCGTCGCGGCTCCGTCGTGGACCTCGCCGATGTTGTGGGTGCGCCCGGTGTAGTACAGGATACGCTCGGTGGTGGTGGTCTTGCCGGCGTCGATGTGCGCGGCAATACCAATATTGCGGAAATGCTCCAGATAGGCGGTGCTTGCTTTGATCGTCATTTTGAAACTCCCTGAATGGGTTGCCTTGCGAAGGTGAACAGAGAGCCGGAACCCAGCGGCCCGCAGGCGGACAAAGCGGCGACCCAGCGAAAAACGCTACAGCCGCCGTCTGCCTTTCGTCTTATTTACCAGCGGTAGTGCGCGTAGGCGCGGTTAGCTTCCGCCATGCGCTCCACGTCGTCTTTCTTCTTGATGGCCCCGCCGCGTCCCTGGGCCGCGTCCAAAATCTCGGCGGCCAGTCTTTCGACAGCAGTGCGCTCGGGGCGGTTGTCCACGGCGGACTTCATCCATCTGAGGGTCAAGCTCTGGGCGCGGCGGACGCTGACTTCCACCGGCACCTGATAGGTGCTTCCGCCCACGCGGCGGCTGCGGACTTCCACGCGCGGCTTGATGTTCTCGAAGGCCTGCTTGTAGACCTTGAGCGGCTCCTGGCCGGTGCGGTCCTGCACGACGCTCATGGCACCGTAGAAGATGCGGCTGGCGAGGTTCTTCTTGCCGTCTTCCATGATGCGGTTGATGGTCGCGCTGACCAGCACATCCTGATACACCAGGTCGGGCAACAATTCACGGACTTCTGCTCTACGGCGACGTGCCATCTTGACTCCCTCTGAACCCCTCAAACCGCTGTTGCGGCGGGGTCAGCTTCAGCGCCGGGTGTGGTGCTCGGCAGCGCTTACTGATTGAGCACGGTATTAAGGTGCGGCGGCGTTGGTCATGACCGGAGATTGTGGTCTGGAAGATCAACTTGCTGATTCAAATTCACTGCTTCATTGGCCTGACCTCCGAGCGGTTGCCGCCCGAACGTCCCAGGTCAGCAGAACTTATTTCTTTTTCGCGCCCGCAGCGGCAGCCCCAGCCTTGGGCTTCTTGGTGCCGTACTTGGAGCGGCTCTTGTTGCGGTCCTTGACGCCCTGGGTGTCCAAGGAGCCGCGCACGATGTGGTAACGCACGCCGGGCAGGTCCTTGACACGTCCGCCACGAATCAGCACGACGCTGTGTTCCTGGAGATTGTGGCCCTCGCCGGGGATGTAGGCGGTGACTTCAAAACCGCTCGACAAGCGCACACGGGCGATTTTGCGCAAGGCCGAGTTGGGCTTCTTGGGGGTGGTGGTCTTGACCACAGTGCAGACGCCGCGACGAAACGGGCTGCCCTTGAGGGCCGGAACTTTGCTCTTTTTCTGCAAGGACGTGCGCCCCTTGCGGAGCAGTTGTTGGGTGGTGGGCAGGGTAAATCACTCCTCGGTGGAACTTCTGAAAGCTTGAGAGTTGACCCGGCGGCGATCCGCCTGGGCGTCTTGGGAGTTGAGCGTGGTCAGCATTCACGCGCGCGGACTTCCGCAGGAACTTCTGGCTCCAGTTACACGGTCTCGCGAAACCCGGCCAGAGAGTTTCCAACCGGAGTATCCTAGCGCGCTGGAGCCGGGCAGCGCAAGAGTAGGATGTCGCAATTTGGCGGGTCAGCTCCGACGGTTCATTGAAGCTGGGCCAGCAGCTCGGCTTCGCGCTCGGTACCCGGTCCCGCGCCCTCGGCACCGCTGGCCTGCGCCCACGCCAGGGTGTCGCGCGCCGTATCGGCCAGGGAGCGCAGCTTCAGCCCCACTGTTCTGGCACGTGTGGGCTGAATGTTCAGGACCGGTTCGCGGTGAGCGTAGATCGGCCAGCTCTCCTCTCCCCCCAGGCGGTCCAGCTCGGCTTTCGGCAGCCACCGCCACTCAGGTTGGGCACCGACGCCCGCCGCGACCTGATCCAGGAAGGCGGCAAACGCCAGCGGCTCCCCTACCGCGTTGAATGTGCCCGCCGTGTTATCTTCCAGCAGCTGCACCGCGAAGGCAGCCAGATCGCGGGCATCAATGACCTGGGTGATGTCCTGCCCGTCACCAGGAGCCAGCGCTGCCCCACCGCGCGCCGCCCGCAGCGCCCAGTAGGTGAAGCGCCCGGTGTGGTCGAACGGCCCCGCCACCAGTCCGGGCCGGACGATGGTGGCCCGCTGGCCGTAAATCTGGTGCACTTTGTCTTCGCAGATCACCTTGAGCGCTCCGTAATCAGCACGGATGTCCTCGCTCTCAGGCGTACTCAGGGTCGCCAGCGCCGAGTCCTCGGTGATCGGTCCCAGCTTACCATCGGCGTACACGCTGACCGTCGAGATGAACAGGTAGCGCTTCACGACATTCTTGAGGAGTTCGGCGCTCTGCTCGACCACGCGCGGCAGGTAGCCGCTCACGTCCAGGCAGGCGTCCCAGGTGCGCCCAGTCAGCGCTCTCAGGTCGCTCGCCTCACGGTCACCGCGCAGGCGCTCCACGTTCGGCGGCAGGTCGTCTCCCGACTGCCCGCGCGTGAAGACGGTGACGGTGTGGCCACGTTCCAGCGCCGTCAGAACCAGTTGCCGACCCACGAAGCGGGTACCGCCCAGCACGAGGAGATTCATGGCTCTAGGCTAGAGCATGTCGCCCACCTTTTTTATCGGCATCACTCCGCCGCCCGACTTCGCCGCCCACGTGCTGGCCTGGCAGGCTGAACTGGAACACGTCGTCACCGCGCCGCATATAACGCTGCTGGCCCCCGCCGAGTTGCCGCTGGAGCACTGGCAAAGCGTGGCCGAGCAGGTCGCCGCCCGCCACACACCCGCCCGGGTCAAGCTGGGTGGCTCGGACTTCTTCGGGTCGCGGGTCATCTTCCTGCGGGTAGATGCGCCGGAGTTGAGACCCATTCACGCCGACCTCGTGCAGACACTCGGCGAAGCGCCTGGCGAATTCGCGCTGGAGAACTTCCACCCGCACCTGACGCTGGCGCTGAACTGGCGCAGCCTGAACGTGGGCTGGGCCGAGGCGATCCGCCACGCTGAGGCGACGTTCGCTGGGCTAGATGCCGCGCCGCTGACCTTCGAGGCCCGCCAACTGGTGCTGTTCGGCAAAGACACAGCAGGACAGCCCTACACCGAGCGCAGACGCTTTGACCTCGGCAGGGCTTCATGATTCCTTAAAGCCCACTTGACAATTACGTCTGTACCGTAATAATACGAGTATGGATAACCTCTTGAAGAAAGCGGGCGCGATGACCGCACACCTGGATCTGTTTCAACACATGCTCCATCTGCGCGGCCTGCTGCAACTCGCCGCCCACATGGAGGAGCGCGGCGACCGGGTGACGATGGTTTCTGCCGACAACATCACCCTGATCGGCGCGGGCATGGACAGCGCGAGCACCATCACGACCAGCAAGGGAGCCGACATCGGCTCGCAGAGCGCCTACAGCGTGCTGCGCGGCCTGAAGGGACACGACGCGCCTGAATACGCCGTGACCCGCGAGGAACTCAAGGCGCTCAACGCCCGCGCCGTGAGTGAGCTGGAAGCCAGCGACGCCATGCGCGCTTTCGGCGAAACCCTGACCCGCATCACGGCCATGCCTGCGGCTCAGAGTGCTCCGAGCGCCGCTGCCGAAGCGCCTGCCGAGCGCCCCAGCCGCACCCGGCGCAGCGCGGAAGAAGTAAGCAGCGAAGCACCCGCCGCTTAAACGATCACCCCACTCAGCCCCGCTCCCAGCATCTCGGGAAGCGGGGCTACTTTTTGACCTTACTTTAGCCCGCCGGGAAATCCGGAGGCGTATGCTGCCCTCACGCGAAACCCAGCTTTGCCGCCGCCTTTCCTCGGAAACGGCCGGAAGGCGGCCCCGTTCAGCTTCCTTTCGCGGGGAGGATGCATGACCCAGGCAGACCAGACACAGGCAGAACGCACGGAGGCGAACTCGGAAACGGTGGATTACGTCGTGGTGGGCGCGGGGTCGGGCGGCTGCGTGGTGGCGGCTCGGCTGACCGAGGACCCAAACGTGCGGGTGCTGCTGCTCGAAGCGGGCGTGCCGGACGAAGCGCCGGAGATCGGCATTCCGGCGGCTTTCTCCAAGCTCTTCAAATCGCCGCTCGACTGGAATTACGAGACCGAGGCCCAGCCCCACCTGGCCGGAAGACGGCTGTACTGGCCGCGCGGCAAGATGTTGGGCGGGTCGAGCAGTATCAACGCCATGGTCTACATCCGGGGCAATAAGGCCGACTACGACGCCTGGGACGCAGCGGGCAATCAGGGTTGGAGCTACGACGAGGTGCTGCCCTACTTCATCAAGGCCGAGGACAACGAGAACGGCCCGGGTCCCTTTCACGGCGCGGGCGGGCCGCTGCACGTCGAGAACCGCCGCTATACCCACGAGATTTGCGACGCCATCACGGCGGGCTTTCAGGAAGTGGGCTTTGCGGCCAACGACGACTTCAACGGTGTGTCTCAGGAGGGCGTGGGGCGCTATCAGGTGACGCAGAAGGGCGGCGTGCGTCACTCGGCGGCCAGCGCTTATCTCAAGCCCGCTCTGGCGCGGCCCAACCTGGAAGCCCGCACCGGAGCGCACGTCACCCGCATCCTGATCGAGGCCGGGCGGGCGGTGGGGGTGGCGTACCAATCCGGAGACGGCCCACGCACCGTTCGTGCCGAGCGTGGCGTCATCCTGGCAGCCGGAGCCATCACCAGCCCGCACCTGCTGATGCTCTCGGGCGTGGGCGAGCGGGCCATGCTGGAGGCCGCAGGCGTGACGGTGGTGCACGAGTTGCCGGGCGTGGGCCAGAACCTGCAAGACCACCTGTTCGTGCCGCTGGTCTACGAGACCGAAACCGTCAGCCTCAAGGACGCCACAAGCGAGGCCAACTTCGCGTTGTACCTGGGTGAGCAGCAGGGCATGTTGTGCAGCAACATCGCCGAGAGCGGCGGCTTCATGAAGTCCGACCCCAGTCTGGACGCGCCCGATCTGCAATTTCACAACGGCGCGGCGCTGTTCGTGGATCACGGTTTTCTGGAACTCGACGGCCATCACTTCACCCTGCTGCCGTCGCTGGTGGCTCCGCACAGCAAAGGCCAGATTCGGCTGGCAAGCAGCGACCCGCAGGCGTACCCGCTGATCGAGCCGGACTATCTCTCGGACGAGCGGGACATGGAGGTGCTGCTGCGCGGCATGCGGCTGGCGCGGCAGGTGGGCGAGTCGGACGCGCTTTCGGCCTACCGCACCCGCGAGGCGATGCCGGGCGAAGCGGTGCAGAGTGACGACGAGCTGCGCGAGTACATCCGGGCGCAGGCCATGACCATCTACCACCCGGTGGGCACCTGCAAGATGGGCCACGACGATCTGGCGGTGGTGGACGACAAGTTGCAGGTGCACGGCCTTGAAGGGCTGTGGGTCGCCGACGCCAGCGTGATGCCCACGATCGTGCGCGGTAACACCAACGCACCCACCATCATGATCGCCGAGAAGGCCGCCGAGTTCATTCAAGCGGCGCAGCCTGCCCAGCGAGCGCAGGAAGCGGTCAGCGCCGACGACTGAACGATAGGAACTACGAAAAGCTGGCCCGTAAGTAGGGGTCAGCTTTTTTGTGGGCCATTTCCAGTGAAGGCTGTGGGCCGCTGAGGCGCCGGGAGCAGGGCCACTGGGTCAGCTCCACTGCGCCCGGCCAGCGCCTCGGCTTCGCGGCGGGCACGCTCCGTGCCGAGCCAGCTTTGCCAGTAAGCGCGCATCGTTTCGCTGACGAGCTGCAGCGGTACACGGTCAGCCGGAGTCAGCGGGCAGTAGAGCAAATCAAGGTCCATCAGCGGTCCACCGTCTGGACCGCCAACAGGCTGCCAGTAGGGGATGTCCACCGTGCGAAAGCCCAGGGCACCCAGCTTGACGCGCCTGAGCTGCGGATCGCTGCCCACCCGCACCTCGGCGGCAAGGTCGGCGGCGCTGAGGGTCTCCACGTGAACAGCGTCGGCGAACACGCCTGCCAATCCGGCCTCGCGGATGATCTGCATGCGGGCGACGTGCAGCGCGCTGGCCGCCCCGGTGCCGCGTGCCGACTGGGCCACGCCCATGAACGAGCTGAAGCCTGCGCCACTCGGCAACAGGTGAAACAGCGTGCCGCCGATGACCTCTCCCCCATTTTCGGCCACCAGAATGACGTTCTCGCGCCCGTCACTGGCCTGATCGCGGCCAGTTTGGGCGATCATCTGGCCGAAGTATTCGGCAGGAATCAGCATGTCAGGGGCATAGTAGCTGGCTTCCTGAATGCGTCCGAAGGCGCTGAGGGCCGGGTCGGAAGGATCGGTGACGCGGCGGGCAGTCGGAGTCATGCCGTCAGTCTAGAGGAGGGAACATAAACCGAACGTCAGCCTTGCCGCACGGCGCTACGGCAGCGGCCAGCGCACCGTCCCAACCTGATCGGTGCGCCAGATACGCGTTCCTATCGCTGCCAGCCGGTCGAGCACCTGCGAATTGGGGTGGCCGTAGGTGTTGCGCCCGACACTGATGACAGCGTTTTTTGGACGAGTTTCCTGCAAGAAGGCTGCCCCAGTCGAAAAATGGCTGCCGTGATGGGCGGTCTTGAGCACGTCAAGCTGGCCCACGCCCAGTTCGCCCTCGATGGGATCGGGGAGGTCACCCAGGAAGACGGTGTGGAACCTGGGAGTGTCGAGCCTGACGACCACGCTGTTGTCGTTGTCGGCCTTCGAGAACGGCTGGCCCACCGGCCACAGCACCGTGAAGCGGGCTTCCCCAGCTTGTACCCGGTCGCCCCGGCGCACCTCGCGCACCGGCACGTGGCGCTGCTCGGCAGCCCGCAGCAACATGTTGAGGTTGGGGTCATCCTTGCGCTCGCCGATCCACAACTTGCCCACCGGTAAACCCAGCATCACGCTGGTCAACCCCTCGATATGATCGGCGTCGGCGTGGGTAGCGACCATCACATCGAGAGAACGCACGTTCATGGCCCTCAGCGCGGGCAGCACCGTTCGCGCGCCCACATCGTAGTCGCCTCTGGGCGTGCCGCCGCCGTCGATCAGCATAAACAGCGCGTAACCTAGAACGAAAAATCATCCACAGGCCCGTGCTTCAGCCCCTAAACCCTTCCCAGTCAAAGAGTCCTGTGACAGCCTGCCTTCTATCCTGAGCACACTTATGATCGTCAAGACCCACGACGCACAGCCTACCCAGGACAAGTTCCAACGCGCGGGCGATGAGGCTGAGAAGCAGATGGCCTTTTACCTGAAGCGGGCGTTTGGTGAGAACCCGGACGTCCATGTCTTCCACAACCTGCGCTTCGAGCATGGCGGGGATGTGGCCCAGATCGATCACTTGGTCTTCCACCGTTCAGGCTTCATCATCATCGAGAGTAAGAGCGTGACCAGCACCGTGCGGATCAATGAGCGCGAAGAGTGGAGCCGACAGTGGAATGGCGAGTGGAGGGGCATGCCCTCCCCCATTCTCCAGGCCCGGCGGCAGGCAGATCTTCTACGGAGCTTCTTGCAAGCACATAAAGAAGAGTTGAGGGGCAAGGTCCTGCTGGGACTGAAGCAGGCAACCTTCGCGGCGTTCATGATTGATGTGGTGGTGGCCATCAGCGACCAGGGCGTCGTGCAGCATCAAGGGGCTTTGCCGGACGTTCGCAAAGCGGATCAGGTGCCGGACCGCATCAAAGAACTGATCGCGGACCATGTGCAGCTGGCTCACCCGTTCAGCCGAGACAAACGTTCCAAGGACTGGGGCGTCAATCTGCCCGCTGAGGAGTTCACGCGCACGAGTGCTTTTCTGCGAGCCAAGCACTGTGAGCGGCGGCCTGTGCAGACAGAGGCCTCCAAGAAGGAAAGCTTGCCAGCGGCGAAACGCGAGGCTCAGGCTCAGGCTGCCGCAACTTCTAGCCGTCCCCAGAGTGCAGCATCCTCTTCGAAGCTGCCAGCGTTTTCTTGCCGTGCCTGCAAGAGTACGTCGCTGGAAATCACCTTCGGTCGCAGCTACTACTTCAAGTGCAAGAGCTGCGACGGCAACACGCCGATTCAGCTGAGCTGCCCGAAGTGCAAAGGGCAACAGCGCACCCGCAAGAGTGGCAAGCAGTTCTTCGCCGAGTGCGCCGCTTGTCAGAGTTCGGAGCTTTACTTCACCAACGCCTGAGGCGTCTTGGCTGGCACTGAACGTCTTGCAAGCGGGCCTCAAGATCTGGGCAGGCGACAAGTACCCAGACTTCGAGATGCGCGTGGCCGTGTCACGTCAGGCGGAGATCCGCTTCGAGAACTGGAAGCCGGACAAGCAGCAGGCCGAGGAACTGCGGGCCGAGATCGGTGCGGAGATCAGCCAGGTGATGGAAGGGATCGAGCCGGAAGACTACCTGAGCGAGTGAAATGATCCACAGGGTTATCCACAGGCGAGTACTTAAGCCTGTGGATTATGTTTAGGTTGGATGGCCGCTGTTCCTGTATAGAATTGATCCACCTGCCCCAAACTTCGCTTGATGGATTCATTCCAATTTGCGCCACAAAGCATCAAAGAAGGCCGCGCCAAGTGCGGATGCATGGGCGCGGCCAAAGGGACAGGGAGGTGGTCTGTCGTCAGAAGGGTGCGGGATCAGTCTCCGGCGAGGGGGGTGGAAGTCTTGGCGCTTGCTTCTATGAAGAGAAACGTCGCGATCGACACGAACACCGTCAGGGTCAGGCCGAGCACCAGGTAAAACAGGCCCTGAATGTCGACGCCACTCACGAGCGTCGTGCTCAGCGGCTGCGGCAGGTACGAGATCGCGGCCATGCCGGTGTAGTGCATTCCGGCGATCGCAGCGCCCATAACCAGGGACGCACCGAGCTGAACAGTGGTTCGGGCGGTACGGGTGAGGTTCACGACGATCACGCGGGAGAACAGGTAGAACGCAACACTCGCGGCTCCCACGGCAATCAGCACGCTCACACCAACCAGGAGAGGATTGTACTGCGGGGTGGCGTTGAGTTGCAGCGCGGCCATGCCGACGTAGTGCATCAGGACGATGCCGGTTCCGGCGATGGCCCCACTGGTAAGAATGCGCGGGATGGTCGGTGTTCCTTTGAACAGCAGGACGCTCGCGGCGACGAGAAAGCCGATGGCACTGACCCCAGAGATGAGCGTGAGCGGCAGGCCGTACGCAACGCCGACAGGGATTTGCATGGCAAGCATGCCGACGAAGTGCATGGCCCAGATGCCGTATCCGAGGACTGCGCCGAGGATGACCGGAGCGATGGTTCCGCCGACGCGGCTATAACGGCGGGCGAGTTCCAGGGCGAGGCCGGAGGTGATCACGGCAATGATGACCGAGAGCAGGATGTACGAGGTGTTCCAAGAGGTGTGAAGCATCATAGTGTCGTGCATGTATTAGGCTCCTGTGAGTCGATCCGGTGGTGGATAACTCGGTCGATGTCAACCTAATCACTGGGTTCTTACCCGCTTGTACGTGTGGATACCAAATACCCCCAACCCCCACCCTCGCGCCCACCGCCGCACCTTCAACGTCCTGAGCGTCACGCGCGAGTGCGGCGTCTGGAGAACTGGAGAAGATCCCAGCCATGTCCATGATGTCCGTCAGAAACGCTCGCATCTTCTTTTCATCAGGCCCATTTCACGCTGGCTGATCACAGGCTGATGGTGACCTTCTAAGATCGCTCTCATGGTCTTCCTCTCCCATCGCCTTGCCACTCTTCTTTTTGTCGCCTCGTGTACCGCAAACGCCGTGGGCATCCAGGGCGAAATTCAGAACAGCGCTGCTTGGACGGTGACAGGAGCAACGGGCAAGACGCTGGTGTTGCTGACGAACCTCACCCAGGGCAAGATCATTGGTTTGGGGACTTTGGAAGGCCGGGAGTTTCATCTCACGATTCCTGTGACCTTCAAGCCTGCCCTTGAGCCGCTCCAAGCCTGCCCCGGAGTCAAGTCGAGTCCCAGCGAACCGAAAACCTACATCGCTGAGCAGCTGATGTTGTTTTATCCCACACAGAATGCTGTGGCACTGCTTACACAGGCGGACGATCCGATAGACCCGACACGGCGTGCCCAGTGGATGTACAGCGACCGAGCGGCCACCGTCAAAGGACGCTGCACAGGGTTAAATACCTACTATGACCTGACCTTACATGTGGGGTGGAATGCGGTGATGACGGTCAGCGAACCCAGCAGATTCCTCGTGCGCAATGCCGCAGAGAGTCTGCCGTACTGGGTGATTACCAAAGCGTTGACACCGGCGCGCACCCTCTTCCCCAACGTCTTCGATGGAAAATAGCTGGAACGCTCCAATATCCCCTGTTTGGCGGGCCAAGGCGAGATATCTTCCTGAGTTTTTTCACTTAGCCAAGTCCGATCCTGCTCAGGACTGGTCGTCTTCCTTTTCTTCGTCCAGTTCGATTTCTAGACGGATAATGTGCTGACCGGCCAAGTGATAGACCCAGCCCTTTTTCTCGACGGTGAACACGCCTCCTGCCGTCATCGCTTTTTTCGCTTCATTGATGATCTTGTCGGTCGCCGCTTTGATCACGATTTCTTCCCGGTCAATTTGAATAATCCGCAGTTTGGTCGCCATACATCAGAATAAGGTTCCTGTATCTGTCGTATGTCAGGAAGAACGTGTACCCGGCAGACACAAACCGGACAGCAGGTCATCGCTTCGTCATCCCTATAAACGTAAACGTGCGCTGATCGGCTTTCTACTCTGAACCGGTTGGTTCCCAGCCTCGCTGCCTTGACTGCCGCTGAGCGCGATCTGGTGCGCGAGTACGCCTATGGGCAGCTCGGGCTGATGGTCGGGGGGTGGGCGGCCTAGCGATACGCGATTGATTAAGGTGTACACCCACTGAAACCCCAACGGAATCGTTGTAATTCCGTTGGGGTTGCGTCTATACTCAAAACCTACTACTGGCTGGTCTACATAGCCGGTATCGCCCAAAGGGGCACAGGGGAAGCGCATGACATTAATTACATCAATTGCACCAGACGAAAAACCAACGATGAGGCTACGCCCGCTGCCCGCATGGCACTCACCAGAGCAATTCCGTAAAAATCTTGGCGATAACGTCAGAAAAATAGAAAGGGGGGTCGTCGGAACCCTGCATACCAAAGATGAAACGATCCGGATGTTGACCGATGATGACTTCCAAGAGCTCTACGGTCTCGCCCGTGAAGTAGATCGCTTACGCGACGGCATTGAAGTCATTATCGCCGCTGCTTTTTGCGTCAAACAAAACCGTGATGACGCGTCCATTACCGTCCTTGCGAAAGCCGCCATTGCACTTGGCAGAAGCCCTGTGTTGCCTACTCGGCTCGCGTCCAAAGAGTTCAACATCAGAGACATTCCTGCTGATGAGGTAACTGAAGCGGACGATGCTTTCGATTTTGAGAATGTGAAACGTCCGCTGTAAGGAGGTAGGTCATGTCCGAAGGTTCTGATCCCCCATTGCTTGTTCAGCTTGAAGAAACTCTGCGCCCACTGTCCCACGGTACTCAGGCGCTCAAAGCCATCCAGGAGTTTGCTGCCCTCAGTACCTGACAACTTTGGTTTGAGGCTGTCCTAGACGGGGAAACTGTCAATTCCCTCTTGTCCCTCGACAAGGACGGCGAAAAGCGGTGAGTTG